>JBCNQE010000001.1:0-725844 GCA_039592975.1 Ralstonia sp.
TTGCCACCGACATCAAGGTCTACTTCTGCAATCCTCATCACCCCTGGCAACGCGGGTCGAACGAGAACACGAATGGCCTCCTGAGACAGTACTTCCCGAAAGGGACTGATCTCTCCATGCATTCGCATGGCTAAGCTCAATGCTGTCGCTAGACGGCTCAACGAACGTCCGCGCAAAACTCTAAACTTCGATACGCCAGCGGAACGATTCCATCAATACGTTGCATCGACCGGTTGAATCCGCAGCCAGAAGCGGTCAGTCGACGTTGCGGCGTAGACGTGATTCACTGTGCCGTTGAGAGTGGAGACCAACCTTCTCGCCGCTCGAAATGACAATCGAAGAACTGCGTGACCATCTGTTGCGGCTTATTGATACCTATGTCCCGAGTTCAGCCCCCCAGGGCGAATTGGTCTCACTTGTGAATCGGTGTGATGTTCCCGTGAAAGCTGTCCTCGTTGGACTCACGCCCTTTGTTTCGAATGAGCACATCTCCGAGATGGATGCGCAGGCCATTAGCGATATTGCACTCCACTTTTGCTGAGAATGGCACCGTCTCCAGCCGACTGCGCTGGTTGCCACTTCTCAGCCAACTGCAGACGTTCATACTAGCTGTACGTGGATTACCAACGGTGAAGTGAATGGTGAATAAAGGCGAAACGTTGAGGCAGTTTGAAGACCAGTTGCTTCACGCAGAGCATGTGCTGAACACCGAATACTCGTTCGACCTAGCAGAGCCTGACTACCTGCGTTGCTTAGAGCTCATCAATGTCGCGCCAGAGCTTCAGGCTCAATTCGAAGACACGCTCATTGTGCTGTATTCGAACGGGAGGGTCAGCGACGAGCCACTAGCCTACTTGATGCATAGGTTGCGCTGGCCAAGGGTACATGCCTGGGCCGAAGAACAACTTCGTGCCATGCCGAACCCGCTCGCAAACGGCGCGTCGTTGGAAAAAGTGCTCAACGCATACAGTGACCGCTGGGAAAATCGGGAGTTCTACCGCGGCATGTAGGCCGCCTCGGTATGGTTTGGTATAACGGGGGCGTGCGCTGTTCGATAGACGTCTGCTCGCGGCCAGGGGCGGTCGCTAGATCCCGGCGCGCAAATCGTCGACATTCACCAAAACAAAGGCGCCCTCTCATGCAGGGCAACGCTTGGAGAGACGGTATGGAGGGTGGAAGCGTATCGGCCGTGTCGGGCATGAGTGGAGTGTTGCTCAGCAATTCGTTCGTCGCGGCCATGGTCGCTACCGATCGGGAAAATCTTGGGTTTCTGAACGACATCCATCACGAATGCATCTTGCCGAGTGAAGGCCGCCCGCCATTCGTCCGAAGACAGAACCCTGGGGTTGGTCTCGCGCCCCAAGGCCGTTTGGGCGGCATAGAGCAGCCCGACAACGGCCACAAGGCCGATCGGACCGATCACCATCACGTCGACGTCGCTGTCCGTCCGATCTGATCGGAACACGGGATCAGAGCCTCGGCGAGCACGTCGGCAAGTGTGCTATTTCGATGGGCACAGATGCTGCCTGATGCACTCGCCGTTTCAGTTATCCTTGCCGCTTCGCGTTGTCACCCGCCCGTCGGCCTTTGCCCGCCGCATGACCGAAACCGATCCATCCCACCGCGTCCGCGTCGAACCGCTCGGCGTCAGCTTCGACGCGCCGGAATCACTGACACTGCTCGAAGCCGGTGGCTTCGCTGGTGTGTCGCTGCCGCGCTCGTGCCGCAACGGCACCTGCCGAAGCTGCTTCTGCCGGATCGTCAGCGGCACCGTCCGCTACACGATCGAATGGCCGGGCCTGAGCCGCGAGGAAAAAGCCGAAGGCTACACGCTGCCGTGCGTCGCGATCGCCACGTCGGACGTCGTTATCGACGTGCCCAATGCGACCTTGGCGTAAGTCCGCAGCCTCCATTACGCTCATGACGAATCATCCCGCCAGCCCGCCGCCACCCCTCCCGCGTCATGTCGCGGTGATCGGCGCGGCGGGCGGCCTCGGCCAAGCCATCCTGCGCATCTGCCGCGCCGAGGGCATCCGCTTCACCGCCATCGTCCGTTCAAGGCCCGAGCGGATCGCCGACGTGCCGGCCGGCTGCCGCGTCGCCGTCGTCCGTTCGCTCGCGGACCGCGCCGCGCTCACCGATGCATTCGCCGGCACCGACGCGGTGCTCACCGCGCTCGGCGTCACGCCGACGAGCGACGATCCGTCGTCGCGGCTTTCCGCGAATATGGACGCGGTAAACGCGTCGATGCGTGCAGCGGATGTCGACCGCATCGTCGTGGTCAATACGCTGCTGACAGCGCCACCGGGCGAACCGCCGAGTCGCGCGATCCGGTTCTTTTCGCACGTGCCCGGCCGGATCGGCCGAGGCGCGGCCGAATTGCAGGCCGTCGTCGACGCGCTCGGCAACGGCGCGTTCGCATCGCTGCGCTGGACGCTCGTGCGCGCGGCCGTCAATGCGCGCGGCAAGGACGAACGCCCGGCCGCGTCGGTAGACGCGAACGGCACACGCAACAACAGCCTGATGCCGGTGTCGTATGACGCAATGGGAAGATGGATGCTCGAAGAAGCGGCGGCGAACGCGTTCGTACGTCAGGCGCCGAAGGTGTCGCGGCAGCGAAACTGATCCCGCGTTCGGAGCGAAAGTAGTTTCACTGAGCGTCTGCTTCCGAGCGACGCGACTGTCTCCTGAGGGTCGATCAGCGACCTCGGTTTCCCGGAAATGGGCAATAAAAAAGGCAGCCGGACCAGGCTGCCGAAGGAGACACCGCCGCGCTCAGTGCGCCACGGCGTTGAAATTGGGCGGTCGTCGATCCACAAACGCCCGGAAGGCTTCATGCGCTTCCGCAGACTTCAGGCGCCGGGAAAAGCTGACGTTCTCCGCCTCCATCTGCTGCTTGAGCAATTCGGCATCACGCATCAGGCGTTTGGTTTCGGTCAGCGCACCGAGCGGCTGACGTGCCAATCGCTCCGCAATGGCCTGCGCCTCCGTACCGAGTTGGTACAGCGGCACCACGCGGTTCGCCAACCCCCACGCGAGCGCCGATTCCGCGCCCACCGCATCGCCCAGCGCGAACATCTCGAATGCACGCACGTGGCCCAGGCGCGCCGGCATCAGCAGGCTCGATGCGGCTTCCGGCACCAGCGCCAAGTTGACGAACGGCGTGGAGAGCTGCGCGTTGTCGGCCAGCAGCACGAAGTCGCAATGCAGCAGCATGGTCGTGCCGATGCCGACCGCGCGGCCCTGCACCGCTGCCACGAGCGGACGCGTGGCGCGCGCCAACGCATGCAGAAAGCGGACGACGTTGCGCTCGCCACCACCCTCGCCCATGGCGATCGATGCGAACTCGCCGATGTCGTTGCCGGCCGAGAACATGTCGCCCTCGGCGCGCAGCAGTACCACGCGCACGGTGTTGTCGTGTTCGGCGGCGTCCAGCGCATCAGCTAGCGCACCGTACATGGCATCGGTGATGGCGTTCTTCTTGTCGGCGCGCGCCAGGGTGAGCGTCAGCACGCCATCGGCAATGTGGCGCTGAATGTGGCTCTGGATGGGTTCACTCATTGCTCGTCTCCGGTGGGGAACTTGGTTTGCAGGCTGGCCAGCCAGCGCGCAACGACGTCGATCTCGGCGTCGGTAAAGCCGTCGGTCAGGCGCGCGTTGAGCTCGGCCAGGCCGCCGCGGGTCTCCGCCAAGGCTTCGCGGCCAGCAGGCGTGATCCAGAGTTGCCACGCGCGGCCGTCCTTGGCATCGGCGCGGCGCTCGATGAGGCCGGCGTCGACAGTGCGGTCCACCAGGCCGCTCATGGCGGAGGGGCCGAGGTCCAGCGCGGCGCCGGCTTCACGCATCAACGCGCCATCGTTCTTCTCCAGGAAGAACAGCAGGCCGGATTGCGCGGCGGTCACGCCCTCACCCGTGCGCGCCTGAATCCAGCGCTGCAAGCGGCGTTGCCCGACGTTGATCAGATAGACGAGACGACGGTCGGAGGCGCTCATGCGGCCACCGCTTCAGTGCGCGTGGCCGTGGCTCGCTCGCTCAGCCAGTCGACCAGACCCGGCCACAACGTCGTAGCAAACTGCGACCGGAAGAAACCCATGTGCCCGACCGGGCCGCCGGCCTGTGCCGGTGCGATCTGCCGGCGCTCAACCCACGTGTTCGTGAAGTGCATCGTCAAGGCGTTGATGGCCGCAGGCGTGGCCCACGGGTCGTCGTCAAAACCGTAGACGAGCACGGGATGCGTCACACGGTTGAAGCGTTCGACGGCGCCGAGCGTCGGGTCGTCGAAGAAGTAGCGCTGCATGCCGGCCCATGTGCCCCATTCGATGGCGACACCGCCCGGCAAATCTTCACCCAAGCCCATGCGCTTGCCCGGCACATAGCCGATCAGCCGCGCCATGAGAGGGCCGATGCCGCGCAAGATGAGCTCCACGCGCCAGCGTTCACCGCGCTGGCGGATGAAGCGCGAGTTGCCCGTGTGGCAGGCCACTTGCACGACGCCCGCGACATCCCAATCGGCGCAACACAGGCCGATGGCGTGGCCGCCCACCGAATGCCCGATCGCCAGCTGCGGCAAGTCCGGGTAGCGCGCCCTCGCCCATCGCATCACGCCTTCCGCATCGAGCAGCGCCCAATCCCGCATGCGTGCAGCAAAGCAGCGCAGGCTCTTGGGCCGGGATGCGCCAATGCCACGGTAGTCGTACGTGATGGCGTGGAAGCCGCGCTCCGCCAGGAAGTTGGCAAAAGCCTGATAGATGCGTTGCGGCACGCCCGTTGCCGGGTGCACGACAACCACGCCCTGCGGCGTGCCAGCGGCCGCCCATACGACAGCGCCCAGCGGGTAGCCATCGGCGGCGGGAATGCTTTGACGGGTACTTTCCATCGGGTCGATTTAGTTCGCGTACGAAGTTATTTACTTTGTATGCGAAGCAAATCGATGTGTCAACGACAGAAAGATAAAGTACTTGCTTAACTATTCTGAGTCGCTATAGTTAACAACATGCTTAACCATGACACTTCTCTCGATCTCGCCTTCCAGGCACTCGCCGACGGCAACCGGCGCGCGATGCTCGTCCAGCTCGTGCGCGGGCCGGCGTCCGTGAGCGAACTGGCGGAGCCCCTCGACATCTCGCTGCCGGCGGTGATGCAGCACTTGTCGGTGCTGGAGAACTCCGGTCTGGTGCGATCGGAAAAGGTGGGCCGCGTACGTACGTGCCGTATCGAACCCGAGGCGTTAAGCCTCGCCGAGCAGTGGATCAACCAACGACGCCTGGAGTGGGAACAGCACTTCGACCGCCTGGGCGCCTATCTGGAAACACTGAAAACCCAAGGAGACCCGCATGACGACGACCGTTGACCAGCCCGCAGGCACCACGCTGCGCCCACTTGTGATTTCACGCACCTTCCCCGTATCGCGCGACTGGGTCTTCAAGGCCTGGAGCACCGCCGACCACATCAAGCGCTGGTTCTGCCCGACGCACTACACCGTGCCGGAGGCGACGGTCGAGTTTCGCGTGGGCGGCAAGTTTGACGTGTGCATGCGCTCGCCCGAGGGGCAAGACCACTGGTCGCGCGGGCACTTTCTGGAGATTGCGCCCAACGCCCGCCTCGTCATCGACATGAACGTCGTGGGCGGCGACAACCGCCCGCTGATGAACGCCCACACCGTCGTCACCTTTGCCGAAGAATGCGGTGGCACGCGCATGGAAGTCACGCAGACCCACACGCCGCTCGCCCCGATTGCCGAGATGATGATCAAGGGCGCGTCCGAAGGCTGGAAGCAAACCCTGGACAAGCTGGAGCGCGAAGCCGCAAGCGTGCCGGTGGCCGACGGCGTCAAGCGCTCGGTGGTGCATGCCACCTTTACCGTCGAGCGCACGTACGATGCACCGCGCGCCCGCGTGTTCAAGGCACTGACGGACCCAGCCGCCAAGGCGAAGTGGTTTGCCGGCGGCAATGGCTACACCCTGCTCGTGCGTGAAATGGATGCCACGCCCGGTGGCCGCGAAGTCGTCAAGGGCCGGTGGGACAGCGGTGTCGTGTCCAGCTTCGAGGCGCTGTATCACGACGTCATCCCCAACGAACGCGTCGTCTATTCCTACGTGATGCATCTGGACGATCGCAAGATCTCCGCCTCGCTCGCCACGCTGGAATTGCGCGAGCCCAAGGACGGCTCGGGCGGCACGCACCTCGTCATGACGGAGCAAGGTGCCTTCCTGGATGGCTACGACGATTCCGGATCGCGTGAACGCGGCACGCAGTTCCTGCTGGACATGCTGGGCAACTCGCTCAAGGACTGAGCATCCGCGGCACGTCGCGCGCGACGGTCGCCACCGTGACCGCCGCGCCGACGATCAGCGCCATCCCCCACAGCAAGCCGCCCACATAGGCAAACAGCAGTTGGCGCGAGGTCATGGCGCGGCTCAGTTCTTGTCCGCCACGTACTGCGCGATGCCGTGGCCGAACGACCAGTTTTCGGGCAGCACCTCCACGAGGTTAATGAACACGTCTTCGGGCCGCACGCCGGGCTTGTCGCCCAGCAGCTCCACGATGCGGCGATACAGCGCCTGCTTCTGCTCACGCGGGCGGGTGTTGCTGACGGTGAGCTGCAGGATGACGGCATCCTCGCTGCGGGCGATGCCGAAGTACGTGGGACTGACGCTGAAGGTGCTCGCGTCATGCTCCGTGATCGTCATGAAACGATCGTCTTCCGGCACGTTGAAGGTCTCGCGCAAGGCGCGATACACGCCGTCAAAAATGGCTTGGTGATAGGCGGCAGGCTTGCCGCGACGCAACGACACTTGAACGAGAGGCATGGTGAACTCCCTGGTTTGTGGTGTGCACAGCATGCCTCAGGTTGATCATTGAAAAAACACATCCTAAGATATTTCAATCATTCTATTTTTCAATGATTGAACCATGAGGATGCTCGATCTGGAGGCCGTTCAAGCCTTCGTGCTGACCGCCGATCTGAAGAGTTTCACGCGCGCGGCGGAGGCGATGGACTCCACACAATCGGCCGTGAGCCTGAAGATCAAGCGGCTGGAAGACACGCTCGGCCGCCGCCTGCTGGAACGCACGCCGCGCCTGGTGCGGTTGTCGCAGGATGGCGCGGCGTTCCTGGCGCCGGCACGCGAGTTGGTGGCCGCGCACGAGGGCGCGCTCGGCTCGTTTGGTGTGGAGCGGCGGCGGCTGTCGGTTGGCATGAGCCACCACATTGTCGGGGCCGAACTGCCGCGCCTGCTGCGCCAGATGGGGCGGGCCGAACCCACGTTGACGCTAGAGATCCGCATCGACAGCTCGCGCGAGATCCTCGATGCCTTTGAGAGCGGCCTGCTGGATGCGGCCGTCGTGCTGCGCCACGACACCCGCCGCACCGACGGCGAAGTGCTGATGGAAGAGCCCTTCGGCTGGATGGCCGCGCCCGACTTTGAACACCGAAGCGGTGAACCGCTCTACCTCGCCACGCAATCCGAGCCCTGCCGCGTGCGTGAGATGGCCGTGACCGCCCTGGATGCCGCAGGCATTGCATGGCAGGAGGTGTTTGTGGGCGGTGGCATGGGCACCATCGGCGCGGCGGTAGCGGCGGGCTTGGCTGTTGCCGCACTCAGCCGCCGCGTGGCGCCGGCGGGCACCATTGATGTGGGTGACGCGTTTGGCCTGCCGCCACTGCCACCGCGCAGCGTGGTGCTGTATTCGCGCTCGGCCGACCCGGTGGCGAAGAAGGCGCTGCGGACGTTCGCTTCCACCCTGCGGGCCACGGCGGGGCATTAGGGTCGATTCACCGGCGCATTTTGCGCAATCGCTGCACCGCGCGCCGCCCACCGGGCGACTATGCTTTGCCGCATGAAGCCCCGCACCGTTCACGACTACCACCGCCGCATCGCCCACGTGATCGAGGCGATCCTGGCCGACCCTGCCGCTCCGCACACGGTGCAGAGCCTGGCGGCGGTGGCGCATCTGTCGCCGTTTCACTTTCACCGCATCTATCGGGCGCTCACAGGCGAAGGCGTGTTCGAAACCGTGCAGCGCCTGCGGCTGGCGCAAGCCGCCCAACGCTTGAGCAGCGCGGAAGATTCCATCACCGATGTCGCCCTCAACGTCGGATACGGCAGCCCGCAGGCCTTTGCGCGCGCCTTCCGCGAGTTCACCGGCGTAAGCCCGCGCGCATTCCAGACGCGGCAACAAGCGTTGAACGTGCCCGCCAGCGACACCACCAGCCTGCCGCCCATCGAGCTGATCGAGCAGCCTCCGCTGAATGCACTGTGCCTGCGCCACGAAGGTCCAATCGCGACCATCCGCCAGACCTTTATTGCGCTATGGCAGACGCTCGGCATTGAGCGCACCTCGCCCAATGCGCCGGACCGCATCGGCGTTTGCTATGGCGACCCGGAAACGCCGGGCGCGTTCGAGTACTTCGCGGGCGTCATTCTCGACACGCCGCGCGCCATCACGGGCCGTCTGCAGCCGATGCGCATTGAAGGCGGCCTGTATGCCTCGCACCGTCTCATCGGCCCCTACGCGTTGATCGCGCCCACCATGCAGGCGCTGTATGGCGGCTGCCTGCCGAGCTACGGCTTCGAACCGGATGACCGGCCGACGCTGGAGCTGTATCGCAGCCCCGCGCGGCACCCTGTGCCGAGTGCGTGCGTGACCGACCTGATGATTCCCATCCGCAAGGAGTAACGATGTTGCGACGTTGCGTTGCCGCCGCGCTGGCAGCCGTTGTCATGGGCGCCGCTTGCGCGGCCGAGCCTGCCGCGCCCTATCACGTGGGCGAAACCACCCGCGTATTCCATCCGCAAGCCGAGCGGCATTGGCGCGGTGCACGCACCCAGGCGCTGATCACCAACATCTGGTACCCGGTGGATGCGTCGGTGCCTGAAGCGCCGCGCGACATCGGCGAGCCCGGCCGACCAACGTTTCGCGGCCATCCCTCAGCCGGCGAAGCCGCGCTGGCGCTCGCCCACTCCACCTACCCGCTGCTGATGCTCTCGCACGGCACTGGCGGCACGGCAGACAGCCTCGATTGGCTGGCCGCTGCATTGGCCGCCAACGGCTACATCGTCGCGGGCGTGAATCACCCGGGGAACAACGCGCTAGAGCCGCTCACGCACGACGGCTTCATGCTGTGGTGGGAACGCGCGACGGATGTGAGCGAGGCACTCGACGACATCCTCGCCGACCCGGTGCTGGGTGCGCATGTCGACCGCCAACGTATTGGCGCGGTGGGTTTTTCGCTGGGGGGCTATACGGTGCTGGAGCTTGCGGGCGCGCGTACCAATGTGGCGGCGTTCGAAGCGTTCTGCGGCGGGCCACAAGGCGATGCGATCTGCCGGCCGCCAGAAATGGATCGCATGCAACCGAACGCGGGGCCCAACGCGCCAAAGACGGCCGCAACGGAAGCCTCGCTCGCCCGGTCAGGCGCTTTCTACCGCGATGCGCGCATCAAAGCCGTCTTTGCCATCGCACCGGCCGTGGGCATGGCGCTGGATGCAGACTCCCTGCGCGGTATCGCGCTGCCCGTCTCGCTGATGGCAGGTGATGCCGATGTGACGGTCCCCGTGGAGACCAACGTACGCCGCGTCGCCAGGCTGGTGCCGAAGGCCGATGTGCTGCTGATACCGGGCGCGTCGCACTACACCTTCCTCGATACGTGCCACCCGGGCGCGGTACCGCACCTGCCGCTGCTGTGCCACGACAACGCCGGCGTGGATCGTGATGCTGTCCACGCCCAGACTGTGCGCCGCGCGTTGGACTTCTTCGGGGCGACGCTGCCAGGCCAGGCCCGAGCGTCGCCCGCTGGCTGATTACAGCTTCTGCACCGCCACACTGCCGATCGAATACCCCGCGCCGAACGAGCAGATCATGCCCACGTCGCCCGCCTTCAGATCCGCACGATGACGGTGGAACGCAATGATGGAACCGGCCGACGCCGTGTTGGCGAATTCATCCAGAATGACCGGCGCCTCGTCGGCCGATGCGTCATGGCCCAGCAGGCGCTTGCCGATCAGCTGGTTCATCGCCAGGTTGGCCTGGTGCAGCCAGAAGCGACGCACGCCAGCGGGGGCATGGCCGAGCGACTGCAGATGCGTAGCGATGTGTTCCGCTGCCATCGGACAGACTTCCTTGAAGACCTTGCGGCCTTCCTGGCGGAAGAGTTGGTCGCGGTCATCCGGGTTGCGGTCTTCGCTGCGCGAGAGGTAGCCGGCGTTGTTGCGGATGTTGTTGGAAAAGCTGGTCGCGCAACGGGTGCCGAGCACGCGCCACGCGTCGGCGGAGCGGGTGTCTTCTGCGCGCTCGACCAGCACGGCCGTGCATACGTCGCCAAAGATGAAGTGGCAGTCGCGGTCTTTCCAATCGAGGTGGCCGGAGGTGATTTCGGGGCTCACCACCAGCGCGGCGCGCGCGGTGCCGCTGCGCACGGCGTTGATGGCCTGTTCCAACCCGAACGTGGCCGACGAGCATGCCACGTTCATGTCGAACGCATAGCCGCCCGCGCCAATACCGTTTTGGATTTCCACGCCCAGTGCCGGATACGGGCGCTGGAAGTTCGACGTCGCGCAGATCAGCATGTCGACGTCGGCGGCATCACGGCCGGCGGAAGCCAACGCTTCACGCGCCGCGGCCACGCCGATTTCTGCCTGCAACGACAGTGCGTCGTCCGGGCGCTGCGTCAGCTTGGGGCGCATGCGCGCCGGGTCCAGCACGCCGGATTTCTCGACGACATAGCGCTGGCGGATACCCGACGCCTTCTCGATGAACTCCGCCGACGACTCCGACAGCGCCGTCAACTCGCCCGCCGCAATCACGTCGGCATGCTGCGCGTTGTAGCGCTGCGCGTAGGCATTGAAGGAGGCGACCAGCTCCTCGTTGGTGATGACCTCCGGTGCGACCCACAGGCCCGTACCGCTGATGACGACGTCGTGCATACCCGGTATGTGTGAAATTTTCGTGGCGGCGACGATAGCACATCGAACCTGCCGCGCGGAGCGAACGGGTGTGGTCGTTTACATCTAGTCCGCCAGTCCGCCTCTTGCCGTCCTTGCGCAGCGCACGCCACATGGCAAAACAAAGCGGGTGGCCCAACCGCTGCCACCCGCGCTTCTGCTTGCCCAATCGCGACGCTTACTTGTTGCCGGCAAGCTCCATGATCATGCGCGACAGCAGGTACAGGCGCGGCACCACGCTTTCCACTTCTGCGTATTCATCCGGCGTGTGAATGCCGCCCCCGACAATGCCAAAGCCATCGAGCGTGGGCGTGCCCACACCTGCAGAGAGGCTCGAATCCGCCGCGCCGCCACTGCCTTCCAGCGTGAGCTTGCGGCCGATCTCGGCGTAGATGGCCTGTGCCTTCTCGGCCAGCGCATCAGACGCAGCATTGCGCGGCATCGGCGGGAAGCCGCGCACGAGCGAGGTCTTCACTTCCGTATCGGGGATCAGCTTATTGGCCGACACGCGTGCCAGGTCCCGCTCCACGCGGTCAAATTCTTCCGGCACGGCCACGCGCACGTCCGCATACGCGGTGGCGTGGTCGGGGATGACGTTGGTGGCATCCCCCGCCTTGAGCACGGTGATGTTGAAAGTGGTTTGCTTGGCGCTGTCGCCCAGCTTGCCCAGTTGCAGCGTCTGGTGCGCCAGCTCGGTGGCGGCATTGCGGCCGGACTCGGGCGCTACGCCCGCGTGCGCGGCCTTGCCCTTGATGTCGATCTCAGCCGTGCCGCTGCCCTTGCGCCATACGACCAGCCCATCGGCGGGTCGGCCTGGCTCCAGGTTGAGCGTCACGTCATGCTGTTTGGCTTCGCGCTCGATCAGCGCGCGCGTGCCCTTGGAGCCGGTTTCCTCGTTGGTGTTGAGCAGCAGCGTCACCTGCCCGTACTGCTTGAAATCGAGCTGCTGCAGGATCTTCATCGCATACAGCCCCGCGACGATGCCGCCCTTGTCATCCATCACGCCGGGGCCATAGGCGCGCTTGTCCTTGATGACGAACGGCTTGGCGCGAGCGGTGCCGTCCTTGAAAACGGTGTCCATATGCGCCATCAGCAGAATGCGCGTCTTGCCCGTGCCCTTCCACGTGGCGAGGATGTTGTTGCCCACCGCCGCCGGTGCCGCAGACGCTGTCTCCACGTGGGCGCCCGTCTTGCGCAGTTCGTCGGTGACGATGGTGCCGATCTGGCTGAGGCCGGCCTCGTTGCCGGTGCCCGAGTCGATATTGACCAGGCGCTCCAGCAGATGCAGGGCATCGGCCCGATGGGCTTCAGCGGCGCTCAGGACCTTGGGGTTGGCATCAGCGGCACTGGACAAACGCGCGGCACACAGCAGCAGCGCGGCAAGCGCAAGGCGGGAGGGTTTCATGCGTGACCTTGATGGCGAAGTGGCAAAACTGCCATTACACACAAGTTCTGCAAACCCCGGGGCGCGATGTTGCGTTGGGCGCACGGGTGTCGGCCGCAGCTTGCCGTGTGCGGCCAGACATGCTCGTACGTAGACGGCCACGCATTATTCATCCGATGCATTACCGGTCATTCAAACAATAAATTTCAAAAATAGTGTGCCGGCCGCTAATCTGGCTGCCCCAAGCAACATGGCGAGCAGACGATGGCTGAGCTCTACCTCGTGCGGCACGGACAAGCGTCGTTCGGCGCCGCCAACTATGACCAGCTTTCCGAGCGCGGCGAGCAGCAGAGCGTCTGGCTCGGCGAGTATTTCGCGAGGCACGACATCGTCTTCGACCGCGTCATCTGCGGCACCTTGCGCCGGCACGAGCAGACCGTCGACGGCATCCTGCGCGGCATGGGCACGGCGGGTATTGGCTATGAACAGCACGCTGGCCTGAACGAGTACGACTTCCAGGGGCTATTTGCCGCGCTGGGCGAGGACTTTCCGGAACTCACGCGGCTGGCATCCGGCTCGATGCGTGACCACTACCGGGCGCTCAAGCAGGTGCTGCATCTGTGGTCGGCCGACAAGATTCGCGGCCCGCTGCCCGAAACGTGGGCGGCATTTCAGCAGCGCGTGGCGGACGCGCGCGCCGTCATTCAAACCGGTGGCGGGCAGCGCGTGCTGGCCATCAGCTCGGGTGGGCCGATCGCCGTGACCGCACAGCAGGTGCTGGAGGCCCCGCCCACCAGCGCCATTGCACTGAACCTGCAGATCCGCAACAGCAGCGTCTCGCAATATTTCTTCAATGCGGAATCGTTCCAGTTGGCCACGTTCAACGCCATTCCGCATCTGGATGACCCGGCGCGGCGTGCGTTCCAGACCTACGGCTGAACGCCAAACCCAATACCAAAACACACCACCATTGGAGGAGCAACCATGAGCACCAACCTGTTCGACCTGACCGGCAAGATCGCCCTGGTCACGGGCGCAAGCCGAGGCATTGGCGAAGAAATCGCCAAGCTGCTTGCCGAGCAAGGCGCGCACGTCATCGTGTCGAGCCGCAAGCTGGCGGATTGCCAGGCCGTGGCAGACGGCATCCGCGCGGTGGGCGGCAAGGCTGAGGCGCTGGCTTGCCACGTCGGCCGCATGGAAGACATCGAAGCCACCTTCGCCCACATCCGTAACACGCACGGCCGGCTCGACATTCTCGTCAACAACGCCGCAGCCAATCCGTACTACGGCCACATTCTCGATACCGACCTCGCCGCGTTTGAGAAGACCGTGGATGTCAACGTCCGGGGGTACTTCTTCATGTCGGTCGAGGCCGGCAAGATGATGCGCGCACAAGGCGGCGGTGCCATCGTCAACACGGCGTCGGTCAACGCACTGCAGCCGGGCGACAAACAAGGCATCTACTCCATCACCAAAGCTGCGGTGGTCAACATGACACGCGCCTTTGCCAAGGAGTGCGGCCCCTTTGGCATCCGCGTCAACGCGCTGTTGCCCGGCCTGACGAAGACCAAGTTTGCCGGCGCGCTATTCGAGGACAAAGCCACCTACGACCGCTGGATCAGCGAGATCCCCCTGCGCCGCCACGCCGAGCCGCGGGAGATGGCCGGCACGGTGCTCTACCTCGTCTCGGATGCGGCCAGCTACACCAATGGCGAGTGCATCGTTGTGGATGGTGGCATCACGCTCTGACCTGGGCGTCGCCATGATCGTTGTCATGCGTGCCGGTGGCGAAGTTGACGGCTATTGCCCGCCGGCAAGCGCTTGACGCACTTGCGCGGCGCTACCCAGCTTGAGCATGCGCTGCGCCAGCGCCCGGCAGGCCTCAAAATCGAGCGACGCAAGTTTGGCTTTGATCGCTGCGATGGCCGGTACGCTCACGGATAGCTCATCCACACCCAGCCCCACAAGAATCGCCGTCGCCGCCGGATCGGAGGCGATCGCACCACACACCCCGACCGGTTTGCCGTGGGCATGTGCGCCGGCTACGGTGAGTTCGATCATCTTCAGCACGGCCGGATGCAGGGCATCGACTTGCGCGGCAAGCTTGGCGTGACCTCGATCGATCGCCAACGTGTACTGCGCGAGGTCATTGGTTCCGATCGAAAAGAAGTCGACTTCCCTGGCGAGCGCCTCCGCCATCGCCACAGCAGCAGGCACCTCGATCATCAGGCCGATCTTCACGGGATGCGGAAAGCTCTGCTGCGCTTCCCGCACCATGCGTTTCGCTTCCAGCACCTCGTCGAGGTCGCAGACCATCGGGAACATGATGTGCACGTCGCCATGGGGCGCCGCGCGCAGGATGGCGCGCAACTGCGTGCGGAACAGGTCCGGATACGCGAGGCTCACGCGAATGCCACGCAGGCCGAGGAACGGATTGTCCTCCTTCGGCAGCGGCAAGTAGCGCAGCGGCTTGTCACCGCCAACGTCGAGCGTGCGGACAATCAGCGGGCGACCGGCTCCCAGCTCGGAGGCCGCGGCCTGGTACGCTGCTGCCTGCTCATCCTCGCTGGGCGCAGCCAGGCGATCCTCGAAAAGAAGCTCCGAACGCAGCAGCCCAACGCCTTCTGCGCCCGCGGCGACGGCCTCTTTGGCGTCGGCCGCATTACGCACGTTGGCAACCACTTCCACGCGGTGCCCGTCGCGCGTGCTGCCACGCTGATGCGCCACCTGCGCGTTCGCCCGCTGCTGGGCGGCTGCGGCCTCCATGCGGCCTGTCACGTCGTTCAGCAATTCGGCATCCGGATCGACCCGCAGCAGGCCTGCCGAACCGTCGAGTACCGCAGGGGCCCCCTCGGCAAGAGACAGCGCCGCGGGATCAATGCCACAGATCGCGGGAATCCCCATCGACCTCGCAATGATTGCAACGTGGCTGGTTGGCCCGCCCGAGACCGTGCACAGACCGGCGACCTTGCGGCGATCGAGCGAGACCATGTCCGACGGCGTCAGATCGTCGGCCATCACGATGGACCGCTCGGCGAGGACAGCAGATGCGCGTCGCACCTCCGTCAGAAGCGATAGCACCCGCGTAGCAATGTCACGTACGTCGGTGGCGCGTTCGCGCAGTTGCGGGCTGGGGTGCTGCGCCAGGCGTTGCGCCACCGACTGACATGCACGATGCCACGCGGTCGGTGCGCTGGTGCCGGCGCGCAGGCTCGCGTCCGCGGCTTCGGTCAATGCCGGATCGTCGAGAAGCGCCAAGTGCGCTTGCATGATGTCGGCTTGACAAGCCGTGTCGCTAGCGGCGGCCGACAACGACGCGATCTGCTCGCCTGCAATTCGCAGCGCGTTGGACAGACGGCCACGCTCTTCGTCATAGGTGCCGCCACATTCATCGAATTCGAATTCGCTACCCCGCCATTGCACGATTTGACCGATCGCAAGCCCTGGCGAAGCACAAACGCCCGTGAATGGACCGCTGCTCCCCATCCCATTGACTGTGGTGGGCGGCATAGCCTGTGTCTGCAAGGTGGGCGCGTGCTGAGCGACATCAGCGCGGTCGACACGTTCACCGCATCCATCACGCAACAGGCGCTCCAAGTCGTCCAGCGCCGCCGCCGCGTCGGCCCCGCATCCACGCAAGCGCACACGGTCGCCCAGGCGCGTCGCCAAGGTCATGACGTCGACTGCCGATTTGGCATCCGCTTCGAGCTCACCGCACAACAGACCAATGCGTGCAGAGAACTGCCGCGCCGCTTTGGCCAGGACCGCTGCTGGCCGCGCGTGCAGGCCGGCTGGGTTCGGCAGGTCGATGAAGGGCGAGTACAGCCATTGGGCCTGAGGCTCGGGCGACTGCGCAATAGTGTCCATAGTCTGTGCCGCCAGATGCAGCGTGAGGAGCACGCTCTTGCCTGCTTCGACGGTGCCCGAGGCCTTGTCCATCTGCGCAAGGCACTCACCATTGACGACCACGATTTCGGTCAGCACGCTCGCCGCATTCGCAGCCACGTGTGCGATATCAAAGCGCAGCAGCGGCTGCCCGGCACGCACCGTATCGCCCTTATTGATCAACGCATCGAAACCTACGCCATCGAGCATCACCGTGTCGATTCCGACGTGCACCATCACCTGCACGCCCGATGGCTCCTCGATCACCACCGCATGCCGCGACGCGTGCAAATCGATCACCACGCCGTCGATCGGTGCCAGCACCAAATTCGTTACGGGATCGATCGACAGGCCATCGCCCACCATCTTCTGCGCGAACGCCGGATCTGGCACGTCTTCGATGGGGACAACGCGCCCCGATAGTGGGGCCAGCACGTTGACTGGGGATGGCTTGACCAACATAGACATGGCTCCTGAAAACCGGCACGAGAACCGGGAGGATTGAAAACGAGGGAATGCGTTTAGGATGCGGCCGAGGCCGCCTAGTATCACCACCAGCTCTCCAGCTGGACGCCAACCATATTGGTGGAATGACGACCGGCTGACCACGCACCCCATGCGGCACCCTGGGCATCGAGTGCTGCCTGATTCCACGCCACGTGCGTGGCGTACAGGCGTAATTCGGGGCGGGTCATGAGTTCCGGCCCCTTGCTCAAGGCAATGGCCGCGGTGTACTTATCAAGCCGCTGCAGCGGGCCGCCGTTGACACGCAGGCGCGTCCAACCACATTCGGTCAGGAGCTTGACATTGTGGTTCACGCCGTAGGAGAGGCGTCCGCCAAATGAGCTTCCGGTGCTACTGCCCGCGCCCAGTTCATCCTTGCCACGCTGGTAGACGGCCAGCGCCTGGGCACCAAAGCGGCCGGCCTGCCACGCCACTGAATCGACCAGGCGCACACTGCGCGTTCCGGTTGGGCTATTGAGCGGGGCGAACCCGGTTTCGAGGGACGAATAGCCGCTGCTGGTTTGCAACCAAACCGAGTTGGTGACGTTCGGCAGCACGAAATTGGCCTGATCGTATTTGAAGGTCAGTGCCTTGCCGCCGATACCGCCCTGGCCGTTGCCGAACATCAATGAGCCGATGACGCGCAGCCTGCCGCCTTCGGTGACGGGAATGTCGTAGACATCGACGTTGGCGCGGGTGGGATCCTTCCTGTCCTCTGTGGGGTTGAAGCGCTGCTGGTTGCGCATGACAGCGATCCCCAGCTTGGCGGAATCTGCAATCGGAATATTGTTCGCACCGGCACCCAGATCGATCGTCGGTCCGCCAACGCTGTAAAAGAAGTGGTCGACGATATGCACGTCTTCACGCTCGACATAGCGCTTGCCCGCCCAGAACACCGTGGATGGCGAGAATGCGAGGCCGGTGGTGGTGACATACGCTTCTTTGGCAGCGTATGCCCCGTCGCTGCCCACGCCGCGCAGGTTGGCCAGACCGTTCCAGTAGGTACCGGTATACGCTGCGGTCCAACGCACGCCGCTGTCCAGTTGGAATGTCTTCTTGAGCCCCAGCTCGATGTAGGTATCGCCCTCGTTGCCGAGACGGAACAGTTCCGCGCCGTTGCCCAGCGCGTATTTGTTGACGCCGCCATTGTCGGTCTGGTGTTCAGACACCGCGCCCGCGCGAACATAGCCCACCACTTCCCAGCCATCGCCAAGGTCCATTGCCATGGCTTGCGTGCCCGTACAGAGCGCGGCTGCGGCTGCCAAACGTTTCAGTTTCTCCTTCAACTGCATGTCTCCTCGACTGGCTTTTTTTATGTATTCAGCGTTGCCAAGTTGCCGCCAATGGCAGCGCTAGCTGGACTGCATCTGTAATGGCCATACACGCAGATCGCGGAGCATCAGCGGATGCTTCGCGACCCACTGCGGTGGCTGCGGCTCGGATGTGGGGTAGCAGCGCGTGCTGAAGACCTCGGCGCCGTCGTTGACAAAGATCTCCACCGAACTTCGGTCAACGAACACCTGCAGGCGCGTGACGCCGGCGTCGATTTCGCAGTCCTTGCGCTCTGCGGACTGCCCGGCCGCGGGACAGTCTCGGATCAACGCCAGCCGGCCACGGCTGCCTTCGCAAACCAGGCGCAGAGACTGCGCGGTGCTGTTGAACAGATGCAGTACCCAGTCGGCGCCAGCTGGGGCATCGATCGAAACATCCAACTCCCACACGCCGCCTGGCACCTGCGGCAGGGAGATGGTTGCCCCTGCCGGCAGCGTTGTGTCCGGCATCCGGATCGCCTCACCGCGCAAGCGCACGAGCTCACGAACCGGGCGTTGCCGCAGGCGGCCGTCTTCCAATGTCAGCTCGCGCGGCAGGGTCAGACAATGGGTCCAACCAGAGGCAACGGTGGGGGTATCCGGCTGCGTGGGCAGTCCCATCCAGCCAATCAGCAGCCGGCGGCCACTTGCGTCGAGCAGCGTCTGCGGTGCGTAGAAATCAAAGCCGCGGTCGAGCGGCCGGAAGCCCGTGTGGGTGAAGTCGGCAACAGCCAGATCCACCTCGCCCACCAGGTACCCGGCGGTGTCTGCGCGGTGAACGCCGTCGGCACGCACTTCCGCCGTTTGCTGGCAGCAGATCAGCACCGTGCGGGTGTCCAGCCTGAACAGATCGGGACATTCGACCATGTAGGCATGCGGCGCGGGCTCGATCAACTCGCCAATGAGTTGCCACTCAACCAAATCCGGGCTCTTCGCGAGCACCACCGTTCCAGCCAGATCGTTGCGCTGCGCGCCGATGACCGCGTACCACGCATCCCCTTCCCGCCAGACCTTCGGGTCGCGGAAATGATCGGTATAGCCAGCCGGTGCGCCAAAAATGACAGGACCCAGCTTCTCGAACCGCACACCATCGCGCGAACGCGCCAGACATTGGTAACTGGAACGCCCCCCTTCGGCATCGCGCACGTTGCCGGTGTACATCAGCCACAATTGCCCATCGATGTCGATCGCGCAGCCTGAATAGCAGCCCTGTGCGTCGTAGCTTCGATCAGGTGCCAGTGCAAAGGGCAGCCATTCCCAGTGCAACAGGTCTGTGCTGCGCACATGCGCCCAATGCTTGTTCTGGTGATCGCAGCCGCTCGGATTCCACTGGTAGAAGACGTGATAGGCGCCCTGCCAGAAGATCAACCCGTTGGGATCGTTGACGAGACCATGTGGAGGGCACAGATGAATCGCCTGCCGCCACGGGTCGGCGATCACCTCCAAATCGCTTGGCTCAAGCACCTGCGGCCTCCCCGTACGGTGCTTTGACCTTCAGGTGGCGCAACCAAGTGCCGGCGAATGCGACCGAGAAAGCGATCACCCCGCCAATCACATAGTTGAGCAGGCTGCCGGGCCGTACGATGGCCAGCCCCGGCAACCCTGTCAGCGCGATACCCGTCATGCCCACGTGCGTGGCCACCACCCAACCGGCCGCCACGGCACCGCCAACCGCAGCGGAGACGAAGGGCCAGAAAAAGCGCAGATTCACACCGAAGATCGCCGCTTCCGTAATGCCCATCAGGCACGACAGCGCCGCGGGGAGCGCAACCTGGCGCGTCTTCTCATCACGGGTCAAAAAGAAAACGGCCAGCGCAGAGCCGCCTTGCGCAATATTTGCCATCGACCAGATCGGCAGCAGGAAATTGATACCGATGGCGGGGTTGGCCAGGAGCCCGGCCTCGATGGCGTGGAAGCTGTGATGGACGCCCGTGACGACAATCGTCGAATACAAGCCGCCGAACACCAGCCCCGCCAGCGCGCCGCCCGTGTGGTAGACGGCCTGCAGGCCGAACGACAAGCCGTCACCGAGTGCGCGGCCAATGGGACCCACCACTGCCAGAGCCACCGCGCCCGAGATCAACAGCGTCAGAAACGGCGTGAAGATCAGATCGACCGCGTTCGGCATATAACGCTTCACGCCCCGCTGGACCCACGACATGATCCAGACGGCCAGCAGGATCGGCAGCACAGTCCCCTGATAGCCAACCTTGGCCACCTGCAGACCGAACACGTTCCAGTATTCGTGCACCCCGCTGCCGATCGTCCAGGCGTTCTGCAGCGCGGGGTGAATCATGATCCCCGCGAGGGCCGCCGCCAGAAATGGCGAGACCCCAAGGTCGCGGGCCGCCGAGAATGCAATCAGGATCGGCAGGAAGACAAACGCGGTGCTCGCGAAGATGTCCAGGATCTGGAAGGCGGCGTTGTTTCCGTCCGCCCAGCCCAGACTTTTGAACATACCGAGCAGGCCCATCAGCAGACCCGATGCCACGATCACCGGAATGATCGGCACGAAAATGTTCGATAGCGCCCGCGCCAGCCGTTGTGCCACGTTCTGGCGCGAGACCGCTGCTTCCTTCACGTCATCCAGCGTTCCGCCAGCCACATCGCCCAACTCGGCCTGAAGCGCGTCATGCACCTGATTGACGATCCCCGGCCCGATGATGATCTGCACCTGCCCCGCACCGCTGAACGATCCCTTGACGAGATCCAGCGCACGAATCGCGGCGTGGTCAACCTTCGAGTCGTCGTGCACGACAAGGCGCAGGCGGGTCGCGCAATGTGCCAGTCGGACGATGTTTTCGCGGCCACCCATCAGGGGCAGCAGTGCCTGTGCGGTTTTACGCTCCGTCACGTTCTCCTCCATCTTTTTTGATGTGGTATCGATGCCATATGGAACCGATACCACCTTAGAACCATAAAAAATGGCTCGAATTTCTTCGCGCCGAATCAATTCATTGCCGTGCCGTTGTGGGAACGCGCGTCAGGTACTACGACGCAGCGCCAATCGATACGGCATCACGGTTCGCGAGCTCGGGCTGTCCTTGGACTCCCGCATGCTCAACATCAGGCGGGCGGCCTCCGCACCGGTTCCCGCGTAGTCATAGTGCACGGTCGACAGCGCCGGGCGCACCATCCACGCCATGTCGCTGTCGCCCATGCCGGCCACCGCCATTTCATCGGGCACGCGAATGCCGTGGTCATGCAGACACGCCATCACGCCTACCGCCAGGCGGTCTGTCACCGCCAGAATCGCCGTACACCGCGCCTTGCCCGTTGCACGCAACAAGCGTTCGGCGGCCTCCTCGCCCGCGCCGGTCTGGAAACTCGCGCGCACGATCAGTGCAGGGTCAACCACCAAGCCGCGTGCCTCCAACGCCTCAACGTAGCCCGCCGTGCGTTCTCCGCCGACTTGGATGTCTTCCTCGCCGACTGTCACCAGGCCGATCCGTACGTGTCCTTGGCTGAGCAAATGCTCCGTCAATTGACGTGCTGCGGCGCGCTCGTTCTGAACCACGCTCGTCACCCCCAGATGGCTGGCATCCTGCCCGATCATGACCACCGGCAGACCCGATTCCCGGATCGCGCTGATGAGGTTGTCATTCACGGTCGTTGCCGAGTGCAACACGCCCGCGACCCGCTGCCTGCGAAACAGGTCGTATGCGGCCTCCTCCTCGGCCACCGAATTTGCGGTATTCGCCAGAAGCATCTGGTAACCCAGCGGCTCGAGCGTCGACGAAATACCGGCCACGATTTCGCTCGTCGTGTACGAGTTGATTTTCGGGATGATGACCCCGATGAGCCCCGACCGATGCGACTTCAACTGCTTTGCCAGTTCGGACGGTGTGTAGTGCGTTTTAGAAATCACGGCTTCGATGCGTTCCCGCACCTCGGCCTTTACATAACCGGAGTCGTTCAGTACGCGCGACACAGTGGAAGTCGATACGCCGGCCAAAGCGGCGATATCCCGAATCGTGACGCGTTTTTGTGGAATCGATACCATGCTTGAGACGATAGGTCTCCGGAGCTGCGCTGTAAACAAGGGGAAACACCGAGGCTTGAAATCCATGGAAAGCTGTATATATTCACAGTAACTGTACATTCATACAGCATTCACCATGGACGACCTGATCCGCATCGAAAACGAGTACGACCGCCAGACGGTGCTCTGGCTGCGTGAGCGCCTGGGTGAACAGGCGTTGAACGAAGTCGTGATACGCATGCAAGGCCGCGGCCGGCCGTATGCATCGGAAGTCTGCCGCACGTTGGGCCTGACGCCACCGCCGCGCAAGCGGGCAGCCCCTGCGCGACCGCTCAACCGCGCGGTGGGCGAGGCGTATCTGGCGACCATTCGCGGCATTTTGCGGGCGGGGCAGCACGCTGCCGCTTAAACCTTTCCCGGCTTACACCGCCAACGTTGCAGCGGTTTCCTCGCGCAGCCAAGCCAGCCATGCACCGGCCGGGGTATCGGGCTGGATTGGTGTGCTCGCCAGCAGGTAATACGCCGAGCCATCGCGCCGAAAACCTTCCGGCGCCACGAGCCGCCCATCTGCAAGGTCATCCCCCGCCATCAGCTTGGAGGCAATGGCCGTGCCCTGGCCCGCTGCAGCGGCCTGCAAGCTCAAATAGAAATGCTCAAAGCGCGCCTCGGGGGAGCGCCCGCGCGGGCGCGGTGTATCACTGACGCGCCGCCACGTCTGCCAGGCATCTGGGCGTGTTGCCGTGTGCAGCAAGCGACGGCGTGCGGCCGCATCGGCTTGGGGAGCATGCACAGGGCCGATCCACTCCTCGCAGATCGGCTCCGCACAAACGTGTTCCGGCCAGGCAAAGTCATTACGGCGCAGCGCGACATCCACACCGGTACGCGCAAAATCGATCGGCCCACCCGCGGCAAACAGGTGCACCTGAATCGCCGGATATCGCGCCTGAAAGCGTGACAGCCGGGGAATCAACCACCGCATCGCCAACGTCGGTTCACACGACACCACCAGCGCGGACGATGTCGCCCGCCGTGCGATCCGGTCAATGCTATCCGTGAGAATGGAGAACGCATCTTCCGCCGCGGCGCGTAGCTGCTCTCCGGCCGGCGTCAGAAAGGCCGCGCGGTTTCGGCGCTCAAACAATGCCACCCCTAGTGATTCTTCCAATAGCCGGATCTGCCGACTGACGGCCCCATGCGTGACATGCAGTTCGTCAGCGGCGCGCACGAAGCTGCCATGCCGCGCAGCGGCTTCGAATACACGGAGAGTGTTGAGCGGGGGCAGCGCCATCTGTCAGTTTTTCTCACGGAAAAACGGCATCATAAATCGATTTTCCGTGGTGGTCTGCTCAGCCAGAATCAGCGCATTCTCACTTTGCAATGACGCGTCGATATGGCCGAACTACTTGCTGTTGCCCTCATCACCATCTTGGCTGTCATCAGCCCCGGCGCGGACTTCGCCATGGTCACCCGCAACAGCCTGCTCTACGGCCGGCGCGCGGGCGTGCTGTGCGCGCTTGGGATTGCGTTGGGCGTGCAAGTGCACGTGCTGTACACGATGTTCGGTGTGGGGCTGCTGATTGCGCATGCGCCAACGCTGCTGCAGGCCATCAAGCTGGTGGGCGCGGCGTATTTGGTGTGGATCGGGTGGAAGACGCTGTCGTCCACGGCGGCTCTGCCCGGCGATGCAACAACGCACCCTGACGCGCGCCATACGCTCTCGACCGGCGCTGCGCTGCGCATGGGTTTTTTCACCAACGCGCTGAACCCCAAGACCACCCTGTTCGTCGTCAGCACATACACGCAGGTCGTGCATGCCAGCACGCCGCTGGCCGCGCAATTCGGCTACGGCTTGTTCATGTCGATGGCGCATGCGGCGTGGTTTGCGCTGGTGGCAACAGTCTTCGCCTCGGGCGCATTGCGGCGCGCATTGCTTGCGCGGCAGCGGATGGTCGACCGCGTGATCGGCGTGATCCTGATCGGGCTTGGACTCGCGCTAGGTGTGGCGCGGTTGGCATGACATCGCGCAAAAGAATGCGGTGAAAGCGCCCCGCCACGCACACGCACTGCGCCACGGCATTGAGCCTCGCCGCGCCCTGCACTACCTTGAAGTGACCAGCGATCGCCCGCCGCGCTCCGGCGCGCGGTCGCTTGTCGTTTTCGATCAAGGAGTGTGGTCCATGCTGCATACGCTTTCCAAGCTGTGGTGGGTGCTCGCGTTGCGCGGGTTGTGTGCGCTGGTGGTCGGTGTCGGCGCATTCGTGGTGCCGGCGGCAACGCTGGCCGTGCTGGTGCTCACGTTTGGCGCGTATGCGCTGGTGGAAGGCTGCCTGCTGCTGACGACTGCGTTCGGCCGCCAAGCCATGCCGCGCGACCGTTGGCCCGTGCTGCTGCAAGGGCTGCTTGGGGTGGCAGTCGGCGTGCTCACGCTGCTCAACCCGGCGGTGACGGCGCTGGGCCTACTGCTGTACATCGCCGCGTGGCTGCTGGCGCATGGCGTGTTGCAGATCATCGTGGCGGTGCGCTTGCGCGAAGAGCTTGCCGGCGAGTGGTGGTTGATCCTGGGCGGCATCGTCAGCGTGCTGCTGGCAGGGTGGCTGCTGTGGCGACCGGAAGCAGGCGTGCTGGCCGTGCTGTGGTGGATCGGTGCGTGGGCCATCGTGTGGGGCATCACGCTGGTCTTCGCTGCACTGCGCGTGCGCAAATGGGGCCGCAGTGGCTCGGCGCGTGCGTTTGCCTGATGCGTGCACGATCATGTCCACGCCCTTTCGCGATCGCGCAGATGCGGGCCAGCAACTGGCCGACGCGTTAGCCGTGCTCGACCTGCCGACACCGCGCATCGTCCTGGCTTTACCGCGCGGTGGCGTGCCGGTCGGGCATGCGATTGCGCAAGCGCTGGGTGCAACGCTTGGCGTGCTGCTGGTACGCAAGCTCGGCGCACCGCTGCAACCGGAGTTGGCGCTCGGCGCGCTGGCCGATTGCGGCGCGGGCCTGCCGCCGCATGTCGAATGGAACGCCGAGCTGTTGCAGACTCTTCAGCCATCGCAGGCGTATCTCAACGAGGTGATGGCGCATGAGTTGGCCGAACTGGAGCGCCGCCGCGCACGCTATGGCGTCGCGCCACTGCCGCTTGCCGGCGCTACGGTCATCGTCACGGATGACGGCATCGCCACCGGAGCCACCGTGCGCGCAGCATTGGCAGCGGTGCGGCGTGCCGGCCCGGGGCGGCTGGTGCTCGCGGTGCCAGTCGCGCCGGAGTCGACCTGGCACACGCTGTGCACCGAAGTCGACGAGGCTGTGTGCCTGATCGCCGCGCCCGACTTCAGCTTCCAGGCCGTCGGCCAGTACTACGAAGATTTCGAGCAGACCGAAGACAGCGAAGTGATCGCGCTGCTGGCCGATGCGCGGCAGCGCGGTCAATAACGTTCGATCAGGCTGTGTGCAAGCGCCCTTTGCGCTCGATGTCCGGCAGGAACACCGTCAGCAAACCAATGAGCGGCAGGAACGAGCACAGGTGGTACACGTTGTAGATGTCCGTCGCATCGGCCAGCTTGCCGAGCACTGCGGCACCAATCCCGCCCAGCCCGAACGCAAACCCGAAGAACAGCCCCGACACCATCCCGACCTTGCCGGGAATGAGTTCCTGCGCATACACGAGGATGGCCGAAAACGCCGAGGCCAGCACCAGGCCAATGATCACCGTCAGCACCGCCGTCCAGAACAGATTGGCGTAAGGCAGCAGCAGCGTGAACGGCGCCACACCCAGGATCGACACCCAGATCACCACCTTGCGGCCCACGCGGTCACCAATCGGCCCGCCGACGATGGTGCCCACCGCCACCGAGAATAAAAAGAGGAACAGGAACAGCTGCGACGTCTGCGCCGACAGGTGGAACTTGGTGATCAGGTAGAACGTGTAATAGCTGTTCAGGCTCGCCAGATAGAAGTACTTGGAGAACAGCAGCACCACCAGCAGCACCATGGCAAACGCCACCTGACCGCCCGACAGCTTGACCGCCGCATGCGCACGACCACCCGCCTTGCGGCCATGGCCCGCGGCACGCTCGCGCTTGTACCAGCCGCCCACGTGATAGAGCACGAAGATGGCGATGAGCGCCGCGATCGAGAACCATGCCAGGCTGTGCTGCCCATACGGCATGATGATGAGCGCCGCCAACAACGGACCCATGGCGCTGCCCGCATTGCCGCCCACCTGGAACAGCGATTGCGCCAGGCCATGGCGCCCGCCCGACGCCATGCGCGCCACACGCGACGACTCCGGATGGAAAATCGACGAGCCCGTGCCCACCAGCGCCGCCGCCAGCAGCAACGTGCCGAAGTTCGACGCCATCGACATCAGCACCAGCCCCACCAGCGTGAAGCCCATACCCACCGACAACGAATACGGCTTCGGATGTTTGTCGGTATAGAGCCCGACCATCGGCTGCAGTAGCGACGCCGTGATCTGATACACCAGCGTGATCAGCCCGATCTGCGAGAAGTCGAGGTGGAAGTTGCCCTTGAGCAGCGGATAGATCGCCAGGATCAACGACTGCATCATGTCGTTGAGAAAGTGCGCGAAGCTGATGGCGCCGATCACGCCAAAGCCCGTCGTACCGGCCGTGCTGACCTGCGCGGCGGGGGGCGCCGCAGGATTGGGCAAATCAGCGGCTGTACCGTTTGCGGTGGTTTCCATGGGGATGTTTGCGGTCAAAAAATTGCAGCGAGGAGCCGTCAATCATGCGCCCAAACGGTGCAGGCGCGTTACCGCAAGTTCGACAATGATTAGCGCAAACCGGACAATTTAGTGTCCAGGCAAAAGCGTCAGGCGCGGCGGCGCCATTCACGGCAAGAACCCCATCAATTTCCCGCAAACCCGCGCCGCGCTTGCCTTGGCAGGTAGCTAACCTGTTAGCCATTTTCGCGCGCGCGGCTACTCCGTTCGGAGCATGGCCGCTCAGGAGACGCTTTCTATACTCGCCAGCATGGACCGCTGCACGACGCCCTCGCGCCAGTGTTGACGGCCAAGACGGAGCCAATGCCTGCGCCATTGCGGCAACACGCAACGCTCTGCAGTCCGAACCGGTGGCGCATCCAACCGATGCAGCACATTGGTCAGCCAAGGAAGGGGAGCGATGAAAGTCCTGCTAACGGGAACGCTATGCCGCGCGATGGGAGACCTCTTCTATCTGGCCTTGTTGGACGACCGCGTCGTCTGCCGCTTCGTCAGGTCCGAAGCCGTAGATGTCATCGGCAACGCCACGCGCCCGCCGCTCGCTTCGTCCCCGTGTACCGGCCCTCGGCTCGCTGACGTCTCTCGGTCAGCGAGTTATTGCGCGCCCCTCGTCCCGTAGGGCGCGCTCTTTTCTGCCGATGTCGTCAGCGCGGGGGCGCTGGCGCATCACCACAGCACTGATGTGTCAGCCGATCAGCCCGGCGTCCGTCAGTTCGCGCTTCATGTAGGCGTACAGCACCGGGGCGGCAATCACGCCGCCCACGCCAAACAGCGCTTCCATCACGATCAGCGCGAGGATCAGCTCCCACGCGCGCGCATCGATGCGGCTGCCGATGATGCGGGCATTCACGAAGTACTCCAGCTTGTGCACCACCACCAAGAAGATGAGCGAAGCCACCGCCAGCTCCAGCGATGCCGTCACGCTCATCACCACGATGGCCGTGTTGGAGATCAGGTTGCCCGCCACCGGAATCAACCCCGCCACGAAGGTCAGCAGGATCAGCGATTTGGAATACGGCACGTGCTGCCCGAACAGCGGCAACGCGCCCACCAGGTAGATGGCGGCCAGCGCAGTGTTGAGCGCGGAGATCTTCACCTGCGCAAACACCACCGCCTCAAATGCGGCAGTCAGGCGGCCCAGGCGGTTCAGCAGCGCTGCGGCCAGGGGCTTGTGGCGCGCGGGGTCGGGCCTGTCCGACCACGCCACCATGGCGCCCAGGATCAACCCGATCAGCGCCAGCACGCTGTGGCGCAACCCGTCGATGCCAACCGTCGACACCTGATGGCCGTGCTCCTTGAGCATCTCGACCAAGCGCACGCGCAGGTCCGATACGGAATTCGGGATGTAATCCGCGACCGATGCCGGCAGCGAGGCGCGTAGGTTGTCCAGCACGTCGGCCACGCGCGTGAGCATGCCCTCAAGCCCGTGCCCATGCTCGACCAAGCGGCCGATGCCCAGCCCGATGCCCGCGAGGATGAGCGTGGCAATCACAAACACCCCAGTCACCGCCAACGCTTTGGCATGCCGGGAAAACACACGCCGCTGGAGGAGCTTCGCTTCCAGCTTGCGCGACAGCGCATAGACCAGAAAGCCCGCAATGGCGGCCGGCAGCAAGCGCAGCCAGAGCACCGTCACGATCATGGCGGCCACCAGCACATAGCTGACCGCCCGAATGGCGCGGGCGTGGTTATTGGGAGGAAGCTTTGTCATGAAAACAGGCTGGCAGCAATGTTGATGGAGAGCGCAAGAATGCTCGTATTGAAGAAGAACGACAGCAGCGATTGCCCCAGCACCGCCCGCCGCATGGCGCGCGATCGGATGCTGATATCCGCCGTCTGGCTGGCGACCGCGATCGTAAAGGAGAAGTAGAGGAAATCCCAGTAATCGGGCTCGATCTCGCGGTCTGGAAACTGCAGCGGGGGCGCGTTCGGCGTGCGGTAGTACAGATGCGCGTAGTGCACAGTAAACATCATCGGCACCATCAACCACGCGCCCACCACCGTTACGCCGGTCAGGGCGTAGTGCCAGGCCTGCGCATG
Source organism: Ralstonia sp. (assembly GCA_039592975.1). Classification (GTDB taxonomy): domain Bacteria; phylum Pseudomonadota; class Gammaproteobacteria; order Burkholderiales; family Burkholderiaceae; genus Ralstonia. The sequence continues at coordinate 28,781 of JBCNQE010000001.1, forward strand.
GCCCGCCGACTTGGCCGTCACCAGCTCAAACGCAATCGCCACCATGCTGGCGATCACGCCTAGGCACACCACCGCCAGCACCGCCGAGGCGCTCGCATCTTCACGCCGGGCCACGGCACGGATGCGGCGCGGGTCTGCCCGCAGCATCATCACGGAGATCAGGATCAGGTACGTCCACACCGCGGCGTCCCAGCCGAGCAGCGTGCGCGTGAGCCAGCCATGCCCCGCTGGCGCCACCACGCCGACGATCGCGCCAAGCGCAAACGCGATCAACAGGCGTGGCCGGGCAGCGGCAAATCGTGAAATCGGAAGGGACTCGTCTTGCGCAGTCACATGGGCCTCTTGTGCGTTTCGAGCATCAAATTGAGGCCACATGGTAGCCGCTTCAAGATAGCGTCAGCATGGACGCGAAGGAACGCTTGCAACGCTCCTGCACCCGTTCGTGCGTCTGCAGTTGGTCAGCGGTGACGGTGGCGTCCGGATACACGCGGCACATGCCAATGATGGCGATCTCCAGCGAGTTATAGGACCCGGCCTGGAACTGGAATTGCTCAAGCACCGTGTCGTCGGTATCGCGCACGGTGATCTGAAACGGGCCGGGAGTCACCGTAGCGCAACCGGCCAGGGCGGCGGCCGCCATTAGTACGAAGAAACCGCGCAACGTGCGGCCTTTGCGGCGGTGAAGAGAAAGACGGTGTGAGGCTTGCATCATGCAGGGTCGTGCGCAGTCATGGTCGTCAGACGCGGTCGACGGCAACGGGTTCATCGATACCGCGTGGGCTTGCATTTATACCTGCTGTTGATGGCAGCACGTGCCGCGCCCAAACAAAAACGCCCGCATCTAGCGGGCGTCTTGACGAGCAGGCGAGCCAGTTATGGCTCGGGGCACTGCCTCAGGCAGCAGCACCGTCGGTGTACGGGTTGAACTTGTCACCCACCTTGGCACCTTCGGTATAGGGGTCGAACTTGCCAGCACGGGCCAGTGCGCCTTCGGTGTACGGATCAAACTTGCCGCCGGCCTTGGCACCTTCCGTGTAGGTGTCGAACTTGCCAGCGCGGGCGAGCGCGCCTTGGGTGTACGGATCAAACTTGTCGCCTACCTTGGCGCCTTCGGTGTACGGGTCGAACTTGCTGCCAGCCTTGGCACCTTGCGTATAGACGTCGAAACGTTGGCCGGCGGCGGCGCCTTGCGTGTACACATCGAACTTCGTGGCAGCCAGAGCGGGCACGGTGGCCAGGGCGATCAGGGCTGCAATCAGGGTGCGTTGGACTTTCATGATGTCTTCTCCGGGATGGGCGCAGCGCGTCGGGCAGTGACCTCGTTTTCAGGCCTGTTTTCGCTGCGGCGCCGCATTCGATGAAGTCATCGTAGGCGAGCCCGTTCAGACAATAAATGTCGTGACAGACAATTTATTGTTGCGATATGTGGAATTACGGGAAAACCCGCGTCACCAGTGGTTTGGCGGCTTGCAGCAAGCTCTGGCAGCTCTATTTGCGCAAAGAATGGATGTGACTTTTTCGACGAAAGTCAGCTTTGTGCGCTGAACGAACCGCTGCGATTGTTGCGTCCTCCCGCACCGCACAACCGATGCCGGGTGCGCGAGGACAGTCATATCCAGATACAAACGCGCACAGGTATGCACGGGACTCTGTGCCACACTGCGCAACATTCATTTCGAACGCACGCACGATGAAACGTCTTTTGCTGGCGGCCGCCCTGCTGAGCGCCGCACTCCTCTCCGGTTGTGGCGTGGTCGCCGCGCCGTGCCGCGTGGCATCGGCCGGCTTGAAGATGGTGCCGCTGATCGGACATGTGGCCGCCGCGCCCACGGACGCCTGCGCAGACATCATCGATTGAGGGCCGCCAGCGCAATGCTGGCGTACCCGACATCTATCAGGGCTTAGCTGCCGCCATCTGCCCCGCCACCCAATCCTGCAGGTCCTTCAGTTGCTGGGCGTTGGCGTGGAAGGCTTCAGCCTCGCGCTCGTGCTGGGCTTCAACGTCAGAGAGGACAACGCCACTGGCGGCTTCATCAAGGAGGCCGGCGGCGGTGGGAAGCTCGGCGCGGTTGGCGGAGTTCCACATGCCGACAAAGCGACCAGGGATGCGGCAAGCAGCATCGTCGTGCACAACGACTTCATGAGGTACCTCGCGGTCTCGGTAGAGGATGCGGTCTCGGAAAACGGTCTGGATGCGCGTCTGGGCTTGCGCGGCCTGGTCGACCACCTGCGTGGTGACGTTGGCCTGGCGCGTTTCGGTTTGTGCGGTGGCGACCTTCGCTTGCAGCGCTTTGGATCGCTCAACATGCAGCCGATGCAGATCGCCCATGGCGTAGCCCACGCCGAACGCCAGTGCCAACGCGAGGATGGCGCCGCCCCAGAAGCGCGGATCAAGCAGGCTCATGACGCAATCCCTCCTGCAAGCACGGCACGGGCGCGCAGCCACAGTGCACGTCGATCATCGAGGCCATTTGTGCCGCCGTTGATTCGGCGCGTCAGTTGCACGAAGGCGGCGTCGGTGTCCTGATCGGCAAAGCGGTTGAGCCCGTTGCTCAGCCAGAACCACGCGGCCGATGCGGTGGCATGCGCGGGCACCTCCAGCAGCTCGGGCTGCGCTTCCAGATCCAGACCCAAGGCGATGCCACAGGCGCGGTAGTTGGCGCGGCCGGTGATCTGGATCAGGCCACGGCCGAGAAAGCGCTTGCCGTCTCCGGGTTGCGTGTTGCCGAGGTCAGCACGCCCCTCGTAGCCGCGTTGCGCGGGCGTTGGGCCCCATAGTTCACGCACGTAGCGCAGTTGCCCCGATTCGTGCCCGACCTGCGCGAGAAACGCGGCGATGCGGGCTGGCGTGTTGATCTGCCGGAACAGCAACACATCGGCCAAGACGGGCGCGAACACATCGGCGCGCCCGCCGGCGTTGGGCATGACGGCGCGCAATTGCGCCGCAGTCAGAAGAGGTTCAGCCATGGCTTGCCTTGTGCAGGGATTCGCGCACGTCGTCGACGACCTCGGCGAGGTCGGCATCGCGCCGCTTGTTGATGAAGTTGAAGACCCAGCGCACGATCGCCCAGCCCGGCAGGCCGCAGACGAAGTAGATGCCGCCGAGTGCCATGACGCCGTTGGCGGAGCTGATCCAATGCGCCACCTGGAAGTACTGAATGACGGTGGCCCCGCCGCCCACGCTGGCGATGACGGTGGAGATGAGCGCCACGGCCCACTCGCCGCGTGCGCGTGGCAACGTCATCACCATGACGACGATGGTGGCGAGCGCACTGGCGGCAACCGCCACAGCCGCAGACCCGCCAAGCGCCTTGAAGGCCGCCGCACCCGCAGCCCCCGCTGCGGCGCTGCTGCTGATGGGTTCAGACATGGTTCCCCCGGAAAAGAAAAAAGCCCGCGCAAAGGCGGGCTGTGTTGCTGAGATGACGGTGCTTACCAGTGGATGGCTTGCACCTCTTCAATGCTGGTGGCGGCGTTGATCTGGGCGATCAGGTCCGCGTACTTCTGCTGCGTGGCAACGCGGTGGGCCAGCCAGTCGGCATTGACTTGCTGGAGTTGCGCGGCGGTGTGCGAGGTGAAGGACCAGTGATCGCCATCCGTGCACCAGAGCGGGATGGTCCAGCCCGGTGATGCGGTAGCGGCTGCGCTGACTGCGCTTTGCAGGTTGCGTTGGTCGTTGTCTTGGGATGGGTAGGTGAGTGCGACGCCTAGGGCGGGGGATGTGAAGCCGGTGGTCAGGGCTTCGGCGCACACGGTGCTGAGTTTGGTGGCTTGTGCCGTTTGCACCTGGCTCAGGGTCATGAGCGTGATGGGGTCAACGGCGATTGGGTTTCCGTCGGCATCGGCAATGATCGTCTTTCCAGACGCCTGCGCATCCATCAATTGCGCATGGGTCATCGACCACTTGGATTCGTCGATAGCGTCTGCAGGGATGTTTGCGCCGTGGATGGCGGGGTCATAGAAGCCGCCAGTGGATTTTGCGTAGTAGATCATCATCTCTCCTTTACCGTCCAATTGCGATCCAATAACAGCCATCTGCCGCCCATGATCCAGTTCCGGAAAAATTACCGATCGCAAACTGCGCGTTGGACATAATCTGGGCTCGGGCTGTGTATGTGCTTGTCATGTTGCCGACTTGAGCAACGATGCTGAATGCATTGTTCGGGAAGGCAATTGGAAAGCTGTAGGTGACGTATCCGCTAGTGGTACCGCCGTTTAACCCCCACTGGATAATCAGACCACTTGGCAACTTCTGATAGCCACTGCCGCCCAGAGACGATCCAAAGTAGGAAGAAAACTGAAGTTGTGCGGAACCAGAAATTGGCCGCCAATATCCCGTAGCCGCGACAAGGGTGACGCAATCACCAGGCCCCATCGTGAAAGATGAATAGGTGCTCTGATTGGGCGCAAGCTTGTCACTTCCATTCGCCTGCACAGTCCATGTGTAAATCGTCCCGGATAACAACGTTACCGAAAACCCCTCTGGGACAGAGGCGATTGAAGGAAGCGTAAGAGTGCTTGCGTTACCCCCCAAAACGATTAGCTGACCAGCATTGGATACTCCAAGGGTAGTGCTTGCGGTAATTGAACTAACGCCAGAAGCGTTCCCCAGCGCCCGCTGCACGAAAGCCGTCGTAGCCAACTTAGTACTGCTATCAAACTGCGCTGGCGTCACCCCCGTGGTCAACGTCTGCCCAGCACTCACCCACCCATTCGTGCCATTCGACACAAACTGCACCGCCTCGCCCGGATTCAACGTGAGGCTGTTGGCGCTGCTGCCCTGCCCAAACGCCAGCGTATCGGCGCCATTGCGCGTGACAGTGGTCGAACCACTGGCCTGCATGTAGGTCACGCAAATGCTCGTGCCATTCGGGCAGTTGGCTGCGGGCGGCAGCGTGATGGTCTGGCCCGTGGCGGTGACGTTCACCAGTGCGCCAAGTGCCGCTGTGGTGAGCGTGCTCGATACCGCCACGTTCTGGATGCTGGAGTAACGTTCACCAATGGCCGCGAGGAAACCACCCGTCGGCGCAGTGGGCGCGTTCGGATAGGCAGTGATGTTGGCCGCCGTAATCGTGCTCTGCCCATTGGCCACCGTGATGATGGCGAGGCCAACATAACCCGCCGTCACCGCAGGCGTGGTCTGCGTGCCGGTGGCAGCGGCGGTGCCCGCAACGAGCTGCAACGACACCTGCCCCGCACGCGTGGTCGGCTGGGCATTGCCGCTGCCGCCCGGCCCGTTGAACGCCTGCGACGGGTTCGCGCTGTTGTAGTACGGCAGCACGACGTTGTTGATGTCGTTCTCCAGGTACGCGGCCTGGATCAGGTAGTTCTGGCTGTAGCCAGCCGTGGCGGGCGCCGAGAGGATGAACGACTGCGCATCCATGAGGATGCCCTGCTTGAGCAGACTATGCGTGGTATCCGCTGGCAGCGCGCTGTACGCCGTGCCATCCACATTGGCGAGCTGGTAGATCTGCCCCGGGTTGATGGTCACGCTCATCGATGCGGGCGTGGTGGGCACGCAGCCCAGGCCCGAGACGACGGTGGACGTGCCGAATAAATCCGCGCACAGCTTTGCCAGCGCGATCATGGTCTGCCGGTTGGTGTTCAGCAGGTCCGTGGTTTGCGGCACCTGGCCGCTGTAGACAATCTGACGATCCAAGACTGTTCTCCAAAAGAAAAAGCCCGGCGGGTTGCCGGGCTATCGGTGGTGAGGAAAAGCGCGTGGGGCGCGCCTAGGAACTGATGCGCGTCCAGATGATGGAAGCAGCGGGCCGCACCGATTCGATGGCGGCGTAGATGTCGGCATCCGACACGGTATTGCTGCTCATTGACGGGTCAACGTATTCGCCTTGCGACGGCACGCTGTAGCCGGTGGTGACGATGCTGTAGCCAGCCACGTTCGGGATGCCGCTGCCGAGCGGGCGATACGCCTGCACGAACGCCTGGTACGTCAGCGAGACCTGCCCGTACGCGCCGGCCATGCCGTAGCCGCTGTTGGGCGCATCGTAGGCGCCGCAGTCTGCGGGGCGGCTCGGTTCGATGATGGTCGGCGCACGCCCTGTCAGATCCGTCAGCACGCGGATGATGGCGTTACGCGTGCCGCGTTCGCGAAACAGATTGGCGACGATGTTGGCTCGGAACGATGCGTCGGACTGCCCTGTCTTGCGCCGGACCGACAGGCCGAAGAAATCCGCCGCGATCATGTCGAGCCAGCCGTCGGTGGCGGTCAGGATGCGCGTCTGCTGCTTCGCATAGGCATACAGGCCGTAGACGTAGGCACCGCTGTACGCGAGGCCCTGCAGCAGCCCGTTGAGGATGGGCGACTGCGCCGCATCGCCAAACCAGCGCGGCAGGTAACCGCGTATGCGCGCGAAGATGTCTTGTTGGTCACCGGTTGCCATTACGTCACCGTGATGGAGTTGGCTGTGGTCTTGATGACTTGCAGGCTCGTGGCCGGCAAGTCCGCTGTACTGCCGTTGAGCAGTGCACTCGTGACGTTGGTCACCGCGGGCGAGGCGTCATACGCCACCTGCGCCAACCGTGAATACGCCAACGCCGTGCCCAGCGGCAAGCTGTTGATGTAGTTCAGCAAGGCCGCTTGCACCTGCGCGGCGACCGTCTGGTGCGTGTAGCCCGCAGCGGTGGCGATGCTCATGGAGACCGTCGCGTTCACGACCACCGGCCCGTACACGTAGAACGTACTCGTCACCGGGCGCACCGCATCCACCGCGTTGCTCACGCTAGCCAGCAGCGTTGACGTGGGCGCGCCTGTACCGTCATCCACGATCACGATGAACGTGCCGTTCTGCGGCAAGCCGGCATAGGTCTGGTTCTCCAGGATCACGTATGTCAGCCCTTGCTTGACGCCCGCGATGGCGGAGCCGATGGCCGTCTTCGTGGCTTTCGACAGGCTGGCGACGTAGGCGATGAAGCGCGAGCGGAACGCCGTGTCGGGCTCGGCATCGGCTCCGTTCACGAACGTTGCTGCGTTGCTGACGGTGTCCACACCGGAGATCGCACCGACGATGGTGGATACCGCGCCCGCTACCGCATTGCCAGCCGCGCCAGGCGTCACAGCCTGCACCGGCACGTTAACGCTGGCCGTGCCGGCAGCAATGACATAGCCACCCAGCGTGGCGCTATACGCCGGGTTGGTCGTGTCGACCACCACGTTGAACTGCTGCGTGCCATCGCCCGTCTGCACCACCGCCGTGAGCGGCACCAGCACCTGCTGCGTGACCGTGAAGCGCGAGAACGTCACGCTGCCTGTGGCTGGCACCGCAGCCAGGCGTGTCAGCCCGAAATCGGCCATCCATGAATCGAGATCGGACCCGCTTGAGGTGGAGGCCCGCGTAATCGCCAGCAGCTGCAGGATCAACCCTTGCAGCCACACCGTGACCGCCGCGTTGGCTTCAACGACAGCGCGCAGCACCGACCCGACGGTCAGGTCGACCAGCACCTTGGCGTAGCCCTGAATGGCCGCCACCTGGTTGCGCACGAGCGTCACCCAGTCTTGCGTCTGAATGGACATATCGATCATTTGCTCACATTGAATTGAAGGGACACCGGCTCGCGCGTAATCGCGCTGCTGTACAAGATGCGCACGCTCACACCGCCGGTGATAGCCGCCACATCCACCTGCGGCTCGGGGCTTTGCGCAACGCCCGCTTCCTGCAGGATCTGCGCACGGATCAACCCGCGCAGCGCCGGCACGTCGAGCGTTTCGCCGATCTTCTGCGGCAGACCTGCTCCGTAATCGGTGTGGAAGATGTAGTCGCCTGGGTTGGTAACGAGGCGCCGCACGATGCGTTGCTGCGTGCGCAGGTCTGCACTGGCGAGGCCCAGATCACCAGTGGGCGACACCGCAATGTCGCCGCCCACCCAGTGGTTCACGTCGTTCAGAAGTTGCTGCGTCATGCCACGCTCCCTGTGTTGCTGGACCCGGACTGCACGCCGGTATGGCGGTGCGTGTCGTCGATCCGATGGCCATTCGCCGACACCTGCCCACTGAACTGCGTGTTGCCGCTGATGCTCATCGAGTTGCCGGAGCCGTTGTTGCCCGACACCGCCATACCCGCCTGGCCCGTGATGGTTTGCGTGACAAGCAGCGCGCCGTCGATCTGCACCGGCCCCGTGTGGTTCCACTGCGGCGCCTGGCTAGTCAACGTGCCCGCACTGATTAGCGTGACGGTGCCGTCGTTGTGGAACTGCAGCTTGGAGCCCGAGGCATGCGTTAAGAAGAACTCGCCCGACTGCGCGCCGGTGGGCCGGGCCTGGTCGCTGAAGAGGCGCGCGCAGATATAGCCGTTCTCAATGTCGCCGCCCAGAAACTGCACCTCTACCTGATCGCCCGGGCTGACCGGCGCATCGATGCCCCAGCCATTGCCGACCCAGGCAGAGGCAACGGGCATCCAGCCGGTCAGCGAGCGCTCTGGGTCGGCGGTGTCTTCAGGTTGGAGGCGTACGCGCGCAGAGGCCGTACCGGCGTCGTAGCTGGTAACGATGCCCATGCGGTTCTCCGCGCGATTGGACTGCGCCATCATCGCGGCGAGCACCATCTGGTTGCGAAGCTGTTGAATCATTGGCTCGTGTCCTTGTTGATGTTCTTGGCCGACACGTCCATCACGTAGCCTTCGCTCAAGCTCATGCTGCGCGTGATGCTGTCGATCAGGTAGCCCTGGTCGAAGTTCGTGCCGGTGCCGGTCAGGCTGACGATGTCTGTTGGTGTGAGGAGGTGGTCGGCGGGCAAGCGCGCACGCAGTTTCATTTCGTGCTGCGCGACCTCGTCGAACTTCTGCTTGGCCAAGCGCTTGACGCCGGCTTGGTCCAGTCCGTTGCGCTCGACGGTGTGTGTCGGCTTCTGGCCTTTGCCGCCCCCAGGCGCATTGCTGTAGCGGGCGGTGAACTTCTTGCCTTGCTTTGAGTTCCACGAACGCGCTTCCACCGTTACGCCCTTGGCAACCGTCAGGTCGCGCGACAGCTGCAGGCTCGACACGTTGGCGGCCGGATTGCCGTTCTCGCCACGCCCCCATCGCAACTCGTAAGGCAACGCGGGCCCTTGCAGGCGAGGCCCGAAGTAGAGCGTCTTGCCGCTCACGTAGCAGAGGAAGTCCTCTTCGCGCGCCAACGCGGCAAGCAGATCCCATTCCGTGCGTTGCGCCGTCAAGCTGACGTTGTCATGCGCGTAGGACTTGCCGATCGGCCGCTTCGTCTTCGGGCCGACAGCTTGCAGGCCGTGTGCCGCAGCCAGCTTTGCAGCAACCTGCGATGCCGTCATGTTTTGAAACTGCAGCGTGACCTGCGTGTCGATGAACAGCGCGGTCAGGTCTCGGCCACTGAGCGTGAGTTGAGCGGAGACCGGGTCCAGCTCGACGCTATCCACACGTCCGTAGATGAGGCTTTGGAGCGTGGTCTCGTCGTACTGCAACGGGTTCGGCGGAAAGCCGGCAAAGATCTCGACCTCCAGCGCAAGTTGGCTAGAGAACCAGTTCGCATCGCGATCGGGCGGCAAGGCACCCGCTGCCAGCGTGATCTGGAACGTATCCGCCTGCTCATACGAGTTGCTCAGGACCGACCAGCTCACGCACGCGGGCACACGCTCGCCGCCCACTTTCACGATCGTGCGTGGTTGCCGCACCTCGGGTATCACGGGTAGCTTGTTCAGGCTCATAAGAAAAAAGCCCCGCATGGCGGGGCTGTCTGGTGGATAAGAACGGTGCGTTATGGATTGGGCAAACCACCGGCCGTGTCTTTGTGGGGCGGCACGATCAGTGTTTTGACACCCTGCACGAGCGGGTCCCAGAGAAGCTCGGGGTTGGCCTTGGCCAGGCTGGTCCAGGCCATCGCGTCGTCGTACTCCTTGGCGGCAAGCTTCATCAGGTCGCCACCGGCCGTCACCACGTGCTTGGCGCTCTTGTAGACGGACGCGATATTCGTCTGCATGCGGCCCGCAACGCGATCCAGTTGAACCAGCACGGGCAAGCTCAGCGCCGAGTTGATCTGGCCATTGAGCTTCGCCACCTGCTGCGCCACCGGATTGTTCGGCAGGATGCCACCCAGCGTTGCCACCTTCATCAGCTCGCTGTTGGCTGACGCCACCAATGCCTGCGCACGATCCCGCACGGCCGTCACCTTCTGCAGCACGTTGCTGAGCGTGGACTGCGCGGCGTTGGCAAAACTCGCCACCGTGTCGATCGCGGCGTTGGCCGAGTCGATCAGGCCAGATAGCTTGCTGTCTCCGATGGTGTTGGCCAGGTCGGTCATGGCAGCGGCGTCGCTCTTGACCAAGCCGTCAATGCCGGTGCCTTCATCCTGCATCGTGTACTTGGACATGTCGCTCGACACCTCGCACGAGATCTTGTACGGGATCTTGTAAGCGCGCTGGAAATCCGCACGAAACTCGCGAATGACGACGATGTAGCAGATCTCGGACCACTGCAGCACCAGTTCCTTGCCGCTCACGCGCAGATCGTCCAGCTCGCGAGCGCGAGCGAGTGCTTCTGTACCGAGCAACCAGCCAGACCACTCGACGGGCGCACAGAATGCCCCCATCGAGTCGATCACGCGCGTGCCGCCCACCAAGTCATGCATGGCAAGCTTTTGCGTGCCGCCAAACGAGATTGTTTCGGGAATTTCCAAACCCTTGAACTGGAAATTCTGTCCGAGTTTGAGAGTGAAGTCGGGCATGGTTGATCAGAGTCCGGATGGCATGAGGTTCATGCCGGAGTTGAAGTTGCCTGCCCCAGTCTGCGGCCGCGCGAGGTGGCCTTCGATCTGCTTCCAGACCACCTGGCCAACGGAGCGACCGTCCATCGTCACATCGCCTTTGAGGTAGACGAATTTTGGCTCAGCGACCTTCACAGCGGAGCTGGCAGGGGCGGCACCTTGGCTGGATTGGCTGGACACCGGCGTGGTTGCCGTCAGCTTCTTGCCGGTGTCCCCGTGGAGCACGTCGTACAGGAAGGTACCGAGCGTCGCGCCCTTGACGCCGCTGGCGCGCTCAACCAACGGGTTGATAACGTTGTCATTGACGTAGCTGCCAAGTTGATAACCGAGGTAACCTGTTCCAACCACCGCACCGGCTGGCCCGAGCATGCCCGCAGCCCGTGCGGCGAGAGGCGACCGCACCAACGTTCCCGCAGCGCCCAGCAGGCCACGGCCCAATCCAGCACCGGCGCGAAGTGCAGACATACCTACCCGCCCAACGCCCGCCCCCAAACGCAGCGCGCCCTTCCCCATGGACTTGGCGATATTGCTCAAGCCGCGTCCAAAACCGCCACCGCCCTTGCCGCCGCCCGGCAAAGGCAACGAAAGCGTCGAGCTGGCCTTAGACAAAAAGGTCAGCCCCGTAGCCAGGGCCATGAGTGTCTTCGTTGTGCCTGGATTCTCCTGCGCCCACTTCGTGATGCCGTCGAGCATGCTGTTGAACTTCTCCAACCCCGAGATCGCTAACGGCAGAATGTGCTCCCCAAGCGCGATATTGAGGTTCGTCTTCTTGGCTTCGAAGTCCTTCAGCTTGCCTTCCAGCCCTTCGTTTTCCTTCTCGTAGAGCTTGGCCGTGCCGGGCCCGTTGCGGACGTTCTGCAGGTATAGCCCCGCTCGCTCTTTGTCATGCTCAAGCTGCTGCAGGATGTTCTTCTCGCCCTTCATACCAAGCAAGTTGCCTAGCTTGGTGTTGAGGCCGTCTCCGCTGTATCCGCTCTTCTTCAGCGCCGGAACGATCACGTCCAACACGTACTGCAGCGGATTATTTGCGAAGTCCCCCGCGTTCTTGACGCCCATCGCATCCACGCTGGTGATGTGCCCAGCCTTGTTGCGATGCACGGCCTTCGGGTCCAGCAGCTTGACGCGCTCCAACTCGTGCGCGACCGTAGCTGACATGTTGCCTGCTGCCCAGCCTTGGAGCGCCGACATGGCATCAACGCCGGCCTTGGAGCCGCCATTGGCCTGCATGAACTGCTTCAGCCCGAACGCCGCCGCTTCGGACTGCGTCAACGCGCCCGTCAGCTTGCCGCCTTGCATGGCCTCCAGGTAGTCCTTCGGCAACACACCACCGCCACTGGCTGACGCCGCGTTGACCAGCATGTCGAAGGTTTCTTCCACCTTCTTCACGTCGATCTTGCCGTCTTTGCCGATCACGCCGTCGCGCATCTGCGCAGCCTTCAGCGCAGTCAGCGCCATGCTGTCGAGTTGCGCGCCGTCCTTGACGCCGGTTGCCGCGCCAAAGGCGGTTCGCGCCTGGGCCAGCAGTTTCGTCACGTCCTGCGCCTGGGTCGAACTCTGCAGAATGGTTTGCGCACCGCCAAACAGCTGCCCGACATCCGTGAGCGACATGCCTTTGATGTCCAGGCCTTTGAGGAACTTCTCATTCGCCGCCGCGGCGCCGGGATCGAAGCGGTTGATGCGCTCGAGCACGGCGTGGTACTTCGATGCGGCATCCACCTGCTTATCCCACATGTGGATGGCTTCGTTGCCCGCCTTAGCCAAGCCACTGCCGAAATCCATCAGCTTCTTGACTTTCTCAAGCCGTGTCTCCAGCTTCTCCGCACCCTTGTTGACGGATTCGAATTGCGCGGCGATCGCCACCAACCCCCGCGAAACGTTATCCACCAACGCAATCTGTATCCCAATCTTGTAAGCATCGAGGCTCATAGGAATCCTTGTTCGTATGTTGAGGCCACCGATCTCACGTGTGCGCGTTTGCGGTGGACGCAATCTGGCGGCCCTCCAGCACCGCCGTCACCGCATCGCCCACGCTCTTTTGCACTGCGTCGGCGTGCTCGTGCGCCACCACACCCAGAAACGGGTGCGGTGGCGTCTGCGCACTGCCAAGCTCCTGAACGACGGCCTGGTCGGCGTTGGAGCCGATGGCCGCCTCCAACCCCTTGACCTTATGACCGATGGAGTCGCGCAGTGCATTCACACGCGCCGCCTCGGTGATGCCGGCGGCCGCTGCGCTCTCCACCGCCTTGGCGCGGGCGGCCAGCTCCATTGCCGCAGCGGCTGCGGCCAGCCCCTGCGACAACGCCTCCGGCACCCGCGCCTCCAGCGCCGTCAGGCGACGCGCCATCTCTGCGAGCGTTAGGTTCATTCGCGCTCCTTGAAAGACATCGTCTTCAGGTCGAACTCTGCGCCATGGAATTCGCTGCATTTGATGGCCATCGCCTGCCGCATGGTGTCGTCCAGTGAAAACGCCACGTCGAACGGAACACCGTTATGCACGAGCCACATCGCCTCGTGGAACGGGCCGTTCGTCAGGAGTTTTTTAGCTCGGACTCCGACGTGGCAACGTTGATAAAGCTCGCGGCCACGCCACGCTGCGCGGCCTCGTTGCCCTCTTCGCCCAGGCGTTGGTACAGCGCACGCAACTGGGCTTCGGACGCAGGCGTCGGCACCGGCTCGCCATCAATGGCGGACACGAACTTCAGGTGCGCGACCTCGGCCAGGTAGAGCATGTTCAACTCGCTGCCGCCGGCAGCCTTGGCAAAGTCCAGGTTGGCCAGCGGGCTCGGTTTGCGCAGCGTGATCTTGCGGCCCAGCGCATCGTCCACCACCACTTCTTTCGCGGCGGCCTTGATGATCTGTTGGGACGGAGTGATAGTCACATTGGTCATCAGGACACCTTGATGCGGCGCGAAGCCACGAAGTTGACGGATTGCTTGATGGTGGCGTCGCCCGCGCGGTTGCCGGCGTCGGCCAGCGTCAGGAGCACGCCGTCGTAGCGGAACTGCGAAACCGAGCCATTCGCTTCCTGGATCGTTTCGTAGATTTGCGCGGGGGCTTCGTTCACGCCGGCGTAGTAGCCCGCTTCGAGCTGCGCGAAGTAGTTGTCGAGCGTGGCGTCCTGGCGTTCCACGTCAAACGAGCCCGACCAGCCGTCGAAGAAGCGGATGTGGTCGGTGATGCCGTCCAGGCGCTTGACGCGCACGTCGGTCACATCCTGCTTGCTCTTGAAAGCGGTGATCTTGTTCGGTTGCAGCGTGCCGTTTGCGGTCTGGATGACCAGCGTGTAGTCGCGACCGACGGAGTAGCCTTGAATCGGCATAAACGTTCTCCAAAAAGGGAAAAGAAAATGGCCCCGCGCCATGCGAGGCCAGAAAGCTGATTGACGGGTGTGAGGTGGATTACTGGTTTGCGGTCGAGGTGCGGATCACCGTCGCTTGCGAGCCTTCCACGTTCACCAGGAACTTCTCGATGACCGACAGGTAGACCACCTTCACGTCGGCTTGCATGTAGCCCAGCGCAACGCGGTTCATCGGGTTGTTGTTGGCGTCGATCTGCACAGAGAACGCCGGGCCGCCATTGACCGCGCCGATCATGCCCTGCTGCTCCATCGAGCTGAGGAAGTTCGACAGCGTGGCCGCCGCCTGCGCACGCACCGTGGCCGACTGCAGCTGACCGACGTACTTGCCCATGCCCGCGTTGATCGTGCTGGCGATGTAGTTGGTCATGCGCGTGTAGTTGTCGCCCTGCGTGAGCGCGTTCGAGCTGGTGTTGTGGCCCGCACGGCAACCAAAGTACGCACCGCCCGGCACCGGGTTGGTGACGACATCGATGCCCGCTTGAATCAGCGCCTGCAACTCGGCCGAGCTGTAGCTCTGGTTGGCAAACGTCTTCTGCGTGCCCACCACGCCGTAGATCGGCTTGTTCAGGCTGCTGTTCTGCGGCGACAGATTGGCCAGCAAGCCGGCCACGAACGCCTGCGGCGACACCAGACGCGTCACACCGTTCACGGTATCGAGCCAGTACACCCAATCGCCAAACAGCAGCTTGAAGGCGTACGAATCGATGCCGGCGGTGCTCTTGGCGCTGACGGCGTTGGCGATGGTGTCGCCGCTGGGGCCGGTGCCGATCATGTAGATGCCCTCGGACAGGCCGAACGCCACCTGGGTCGGCCAGGTCGTTGCATCGGCACAGTCGGCCAACATGGCGATCGACACACCTTGATTTCGCAGCGCGTACATGCCCTTGCGCGGCACGGTGTCCTGGCCAAGCAGCACGGCGCCATTGATGGTGGCCGCGCCATCGGTGCCGCCTGCCAGTTGCAGCGTGGCCGCCGTCGGTGCGGCGGTGCTGGCACCTGCGGTGGCAGTGATGATTTGCGATGCGCCGCGCATCACACTCACACCGTTGTTGATGGCGTTGGCAATCGCCACCCACAGCGCATTGCCGGTCTGGCCGGCGCCGATGTTGTCGAACACTTCCGGGGCCAGTGCGGGCGCGGCCACCGTCACCTTCCACGTGTTGGCGGCCGAGCCCGCCGACAGCGCAACCGTAATGGTGTTGCCCAGCGAGCCCGTGTACTTGGCGGTGAACGTCACACCGTTGGTCTGGGCGACCACGGTAGCGGCGGTGTCGGTGCCGTCGGTCACGCGCACGCAGCGGAAGTTGTTGGCGCCTTGCTGCACAGCCACGGCCACGGCGGTGCCCATGTCGTAGGTGCGATTCTGGATCGCGCCAAACGTCTGCGCGTACATGGCCATGTTGCCGATGAGCGTCGGCGAATTGACGGGGCCCCAGGTGGCCGTGCCGACCACGCCGAGCACGTTGGTGGGGACGCCGTTGAGCAGGGTGACCTGCGGCGGAACAATCTGGACGTACAGGTCCGGAACGATGAGAGCAGTCGTATTGATGCTGCCCTGCTGGACGATCGGCATGCGTGCCTCCAAGTGAGAAAAACAAAAGGCCGCACAGAGGCGGCCAGACATAAAAAAACCGCCCGAACAAAACGGGCGGCACGGTTGATTAACTTCAGCTACAAGACAGCGTTACTGCACGATGGTGCGAACGGGAAACTGCGCAGCCATCGACGGGCCTGCCGTCACGTTCTCCACGCCCGTCGCAATCTGGTAAGCCGTGTCGGTCACGATGGTCGCGTACTCGACGGCATAGCGCAGGTCACGCCGGTAGATGCCATTGGTCAGGTCGTCATGCTGATGACCGCGCTTGTAGCGCAGCGCAGCGCCCTGGTCGGGCAGCGTCAATCGCACGATGCCCGAGAGCACCGCATCCACCTTGCCGGCGATGAGGTCACGCGGCGCAGCGCCATTCGCCCACGTCGAGATGAGGAACGTCCGCTCCTGCCGGCGCGTCTCGCGCTGCACGGTGCCGACCCCACCCACGCGCGGCGAAATGAACGCCGCATTGGGAACGGTGATCGACGCGCCCGCAGCGGTGGCGGGTTGATCCACCGCCACCAGCGCAGCCAATGCCGTCGCAATGCTGGCTGGCGTATCGCTGGCCTGCGCGGCGTACACATACGCGCGCCCATCGATCAGCAGTACAGCGTTCTGCGGCGTGCTGACCGTGCCGGCCACCATGATGGTCTGCCCGCTCACGCTCAGGGCCAGCGTGTTGGCGGCCGGTGTGGCCACCGTCCAGTCTGAGAACACCGTGCTCTTGTGCCGCTGGTGGCTTGTGCTCGGAAAAATCGACACGTGCGCCTTGCCGGCCTGCAAGTCGGTCTTCAGTTGCGTCTGGTTGGGCCAGCCGCTGTAGACCAGCACCGGGTTGCCCGTGATCGACGGTTGGCCGGTTCCGTTCGGATAGACCACGCCCGTGACGAGCGTGACGAGTGCGTTGGAAACATCGGAGAGATCTGCCATTAGACAAGCGCCTTCATCGATGCACGCAGCAAGGCGCGATCGATCGAGTGAGTTGCATCCAGGAGTGAGATCACCTCGATCGAGCCATCACCGTACAGTGACATCGAGGCAGGTATTGCATGAGCGTGGGCGAAGCACGGCAACAAAAAAGCCCGCTGGGTGGCGGGCTGTCTTTCATTGCGTTTGCGCTTCGTCTGGGTAAGTCAATGCACCCCAGTGGGGTGCATGTCTCGGTCTGAACCGGTTACGCCGCGAGGGCAATCGAACATCTGGGAAACAGAATACGAAGGGGATATGTTCTGTGCAAGCGGTGCGCGAAAAAAATTCGAAAAATTTTTCAGGCGTGCATGGGCACTGCGGCGGCGGCGCGCACGACCTTCGTCATCTGCACGCGAGCGACTTCCGAATCGATGACGTGCGACATGATCGACTGCGCCTTCGCCAGGCGCACCTTCCAGTGTTTGAGCGTGTGCGGCGATGCGCCGTACTTGCGCACGAGAATGCGGCACACCATCTCTGCCGGCATACGATGCACGTAGTGATACTGCAGCAAACGTTTCGCCACCGGGTCGGCAATCTTCTGCCAGGCGCGCTCGACCAGCCAGCCGTCGTTCACGTCGATGCTGATGATGGCTTGCGGCGCGCCGGTCCCCGCATCGCGCATGGCCACGGCCAGGCGTGCCCACGATGCGCAGTACTGCGGTTGCCAGCTCGGGTCGCGCACCACGCGGCTCCAGTTTTCCAGACGGTCTTCGATTCCCATGTTCTGCTTCCTTTTTTTGTTCAGTGCTTATTGATGGCAGCTTATTGATGACAGATATCGACGCGTGTCACGCGCGCCTTGCGCTGTCGCCGTATGCCACGCAGACAGCGCAAGATCGAAACGCTCGCGCCTACTGCATGAGGCGCTCCTGCACAGGCACTGCGCGCACGGATTGCACCCAGCGGCCCGTGGCACTGCACTTGCGCTCCTCAGCCAGTTCGAGTCGTTTGGCGGCAATCAATTCGCTGCGGCGTGCAGACACGCTGGACTTTTCAATACGCAAGGCCTGCGCAATTTCAGCAATCGTGGCGGTGCCGGAACGCGCCACGTAGTCGGCAATGCGGTCGCACTGCAGCTTGGCGGTGGACGTGGTACGGCCACGTCGGAAGGCATCCAATGAAGTTTGGGCAACGGTCATGAGAAGAGGCTCCAAGTCGGCGCGGGCAGCCGCGCGGATTGAACGAAATTCGGGCCGATCCCGCAGCGCTGCTCGAAGGCAAGCGGACGGGTGGCAGCCACAAGTTTAGATCGTTCTAAATTGTAACGTCAAGAGAGTTCTAATATACAAGTTAGAAATTTCTTGCTCTAATGCGGCCTATGGACATCTACGACAACCGCCGCCAGTGGCTGACCTACTGGATCCAGACCCTCGTCAACGGTGACCGCTCTGAGTTCGAGCGTCAGTACGGGTACTCGCGCTCGCAGGTGGCGCAGTTCCTGTCACGCACGTATCAGGACGGCCGCAGCATTGGCGACATCGCCGCGCGCCGGCTGGAGAAGAAGCTCGGCTTTACCGACCGCATCATGGACACGCCGTTCTCCGATGCCGCGGCGCAAGCGTCCGGTGGCAGCGCGGGCGATGTGGTGCGCACGGGTGCCGGCGCATCGCCGCACAGCAAGGGGTTCCCCGCGCGGCCCATCACCACGTACGACAGCCTGGATGAATTGCCGACCGAGACGACCATCCTGATCACCCATGTCGACGTGGCGCTTTCTGCCGGCAATGGGCGCGAGACGTGGCACGTGGAAGAGAAGGAACCGTTGCCGTTCCAGGCCGATTACGTCCGCCGGCTGGACGCCAGCCCCAAGCACCTGGTGGCGGTCAAGGTGCGCGGCGACAGCATGGAGCCACGCCTGTTTGACGACGACACGGTGGTCGTCGACAAGGCCGACCGGCGCATTCCTACCGGGGGCGGCGTGTTCGCGCTGGTGTATTGCGGCGAGATGCTGGTGAAGCGGTTGTTCCGCCTTCCGGATGGTTCGATCCGGGTGGTGAGCGACAACAAGGAGAAGCACGACCCCTTCATCGTGCCGCCCGATCAGCTCGAGCACATCGATATCGTCGGCCGGGTGAAGTACCGGTCAGGGATGGGCGACTTCTGAGCGCCGCTTGCGCGCTCAACATAGAGACCCGCTGCGGCGGGTTTTTTCTTCGCGCCCGCAACGTTCTAAACGCCGTGAATTAGATATTTCTTGACATAAACGTTAGAAACATCTAACATGCCGGTCTGTCTGGTGCGCATCCGGCACACCAGCAACCCAACGCAAACGGAATGATTGAGACGACTGAAACACTGAACCGCATTCTCGAAGCCACGCGCAAGGCGTGGGGCCTGCCCGCCCTTCAATGCAGCGCCTTGCCCCAACTCACAATGCCCGCTGCATCAACAGACAATCCAGCCAGCGGTCAAACTTGTACCCGACCTTCTCCAGCACGCCCACTTCACGAAACCCGCAGCGCGCGTGCAGCTTGGCCGAGCCCGGGTTCTCGTACCCGCCGCCCACCACCGCCACCATCTGCTTGAAGCCGCGCGCCTGACATTCGTGGATGAGCGCTTGCAGCAGCATCGTGCCGACGCCCCGCCCTTGTGCGGCGGTGTCCAGATAGATCGAATCTTCCACCGTGTTGCGATAGGCCGGCCGCGCACGGTGCGGGCCGGCGTAGGCATAGCCGAGCAGCTTGCCGTCGGCTTCAGCCACCACGTAGGGCATGCCGGCGTCTTGCAGGGTTTGAAAGCGACGCGTCATCTCGGCAAGGTCCGGCGGCTCCGTTTCGAAGCTGGCGGTGCCGGTGCGTACGTTGTGCGCATAGATGGCGACGATGGCCGGCAGATCGGCCAGTGTGGCGGGCCGGATGCCGACGGCACCCGCGTCGTGCTTGGAAGCGGAAACGTCGGAGGGCATGGCGGAAGACATGGCAAAAAGGCGCGAACAAGAAAGCGCTTATTGTCACGCCAATCCCACATGATGCGCACGTCACCCCACGCGACACGCTGGCATGGGTATCGGGCGACGCCGGAATGCGGTAACTTGGCAGACGCATTTGCGCGCCGCCCCTTGCCCTTTCCTCATGCATGATCTGTTTCCCCTCCTCGCCGAATACGGTGCGTTTGCCGTGTTCCTCAATGTGCTGCTGACGCAAGCGGGCGCGCCGCTGCCCGCCGTGCCGACACTGCTGGTGGGTGGCGCGCTCACGCTGAGCGGACCGCTGTATTTCATGGAACTGCTGCCCGCGGCCATCACCGGTGCGCTCATCGGCGATGGCCTGTGGTATCTGGCCGGCAAGCGTTATGGCCGGCACGTGATGGCGCTGCTGTGCCGGGTGTCGCTGTCGCCCGATTCGTGCGTGCGGCGTACCCGTACGCAGTTCGAGCGCTGGGGCGCACCGCTGTTGCTGATTTCCAAATTCGTGCCGGGGCTGTCGACGGTGTCTTCGGCGTTGCTCGGCACCATGCGCACGCCATTCAGCACGTTCGTGCTGTACAACCTGGGTGGTTCAGCGTTGTGGGCGGCGATCTGGCTGATGCTCGGGCGCGTGGCGCATGACAGCATCGACCAAGCGCTGCGCCAGCTGGATCTGCTTGGCACACGTGCCGTCGCGCTGATCGTGCTGCTGGCGGCGGTGTATGTGGCTGCGCGCTGGCTGCAGCGCTGGCGTTTTCGCAAGATGCTGGAGATGGTGCGCATCTCGCCCGATGAATTGCATGCGCTGATCGAATCGGGCGCGGCACCGGTCATCATCGACGTGCGCGCAGACAGCTCGCGGCAGGTGCAGCCACAACGCATTCCCGGCGCGGTGCTGTATGACATGTCGAGCAAGGGCAAGGACAGCGCCCTCGACATCGACGGGCCCGACCGCGAGATCATCATCTACTGCGCATGCCCCAACGAGGCATCGGCCGTGATGGTGGCGCGCACGCTGGTGAGCCGCGGCTTCAAGCGCGTGCGTCCGCTGCATGGCGGCATCGATGCGTGGGTCGCGCGCGGCTATGGTGTGGAGCACGTGGTGTCGGTATCGCCGGCCACGCTGCAAACCGCCGAGGCACGCGCCTGAATTTGCGGCGCTCCAAAAACAAAAAGCGCACTTCTCAGTGCGCTTTCCCGTAAGTACGGCAAACATGCGGTGCGCCAGCCCCCCGGCTCGGACACGCCGCATCGGTCCGTTGGCATCCACCCGAAGGCTGATGTGGCGAAGTGATCCCCGTTTGATCCCGTCTTCGCCAGTCGGACTTGACCCCCTTGTTATTCATCGTAACGTCGCCGCGTGCTGCGTGCGGTTACGTCTGCGTTACTTCCCGTCCTTCTCTCTGCTTTCGTCGCCTTGCGGCTGGCCGTTATGACGGCACTCCAAGCTATTAACGACTGGACTTAGCCAAACTTTAGGCGCGCGCCTTGGTGGCGGCTCGTCATGCAAACGTGTCGATGGCGCCATCGTGGCTGGATGCGCGTTGCGGCGTCACGGCCACGGTGCCGGCATCGGCGCCGCCTTGTGCGCTGCCACCAAAGCGGCCACCACCGTTGGCGCTACCACCGCCATTGCCTTGCGCAGACGAACCTTGCGATGCGTTCTGCTGCTGGCTGAAATCGCCCGTGCTGACCGAGGTTTGTGCGAGTTGCATGCCGCCTTGCTGCATGGCGTCGCGCAGGCGCGGCATGGCGTCTTGCACGAGTTCTGCCACCGCCTGGTGCTGGCAGACAAAGCTGGCGTTGACGGCACCGTTGTCGACGTCCAGTTTGACGTGCAGGCCGCCCAGCTCTGCCGGGTTCAACTGCAACTCGGCCGACGATTGACGATGTACCTGCATGAAGGCGAGCTGGCTCGCCATGCTGTGCGGCCATGCAGCGTCGCCAAAGGTGGGCAGCGTGTGAATCTGTGCCGGTGTGATGCTGGTAGCGGCGGCGGCGCCCGCTGCGCCGGTATTGCCGACGGCAAATGTCGGCGCTGCCATGCTGGCATCACCATTGGCGCGGGCCAGCATGCCCTGGAACTGCGTGCCCGTGTTTTGCGCTTCGGCGTGCGTGCCGGTGTTGCCGCCATTGCCCGCCTGGCTGGTGGCATCGGCCACGGCCACGGCCGCGGTGGCGGTTTGGGTGACGGTGCTGTGCGTATTCGTTTCTGCCCGCTTGGGCAAGCCGTGCTCGCTATTAGCGCCCTGTGCTTGCGACGTGCTGCCGAGTTGCCGCACCGTGGGCGGCGTGTTGTCGGCCGCGGCGCGCGCGCGCGCGAGGGTCTGCGCCAGCGAGGCGTTGTCGGGCAACGCTGTAGCCGACGGCGTAAGCGTGTTGCCAGCGTTCGCTGCGCCGGCAATGGCCTTGGCGTCCTTCCCATCCTTGGCGGCCTGCAGGGCAGCTTGGCCGGCTTGCGCCACGGTGGCGGGGTCGGTGGTGGCCTGCGTGCCGGTCGCGGCGGCGCTCAGTGCGGCCAGCGTGGCGGCATCGGTTGCGGTGGATTTGCCGGCCGGTTGCGCGTCGGCGGCGTCGCCATTCGAATTCGATGCGGTGACGGGCTGCTGCGGCAGCACGGTCACGGCAGCCTGCTGTGCGGCTTGGCGCGCGGCTTCGATCTGGGCGGCCAGTTGTGCGGCCGGATCCACGACAGCCTGGGCCGCTGCGGCATCGAGGTCCTTGGCGTCCTTGCTGTCCTTGGCGTCTGCCGGCTGAGCCGGTTTGGCGTTGGCCACATCTGGCGTGCTGCTGGCGGGCGTTGCAGGCTGAGCCGACGCGTTGGCGTCGGCGGGTTTGGCATCCCGGCCGTTGCGCGCGGCGTTGGCACGGGCGGCATCCTTGCGCGCGACATCCGCGCGGCGGCTGGCGGCATCGTTGGCCGTGGACTGCGCATCCGCGCGGCGGCTCGCGGCGTCTTGCGCGGCGCGGTCCTGTTGCAGGCGATCCGACAGCAGGTTGCCGAACGTATCGGCACCGGACGATGCCGCTTGCGTCTTGTCAGCAGCGGCGGTGTTGCTGGCCGAAAGCATGCTGCTCAGATCTTTCGCAGCGGCGCTTTGGGCAGCATTGGGGGTGGCACTCAAACCCACGGTAACTCCGTCTTGGCGTTCTGTGTTCGTGTTCAGTTCAATTGCCGCCCTGGGCCGCACGCATGCGGATCACCTTGGCGGCGTGCTCGTCGTTTTCGCGCTGGGCGCGGCGCTCCTGGTCCAGGCGCTGCTCTTCAATGTGGCGCTGGCGCAGGATGTCGAACGACTGTTCGCGGCGTTGTTTCTCCAGCCAGTTGGCACGGCTGGCTGCAAGCTGGTTTTCCAGGGCGTTGATGGTGCCCTTCTGCTGGTGCACGGCGCTGCCCAGGCGATCGATGAAGGCCGCGTAGTTGCGCAGGCGCGTCACGTCGATGCCGTCACCGGCGGTCGCCAGCATCTGCTGGTGGTAGTTGTTGCGGTAGTCGGACAGCAGCGCCAGCTTTTGCGTGGCGGCCTCGCGCGTGTTCATCAGGCGGCCGACTTCCTGCGTGGCTTTCTCGGTGTCCTTCTGGGCCAGTTCCAGCACGGTTTCGAGGCGGAACGGCTTGTTCATGGTGGTCATGCGAGACCCTCCAGTTTCCCGTTACAACAACCCATCGGACGCAAACCCGTTGGCTTTAGCCCAGGGTTTGCCGAATTGGGACGGCGCTTGCAACTTCACACTGTTAAACCAGCACCTCATGCGAGCACTGCATGCATCTTCTCCAGCGTGTGCTCGCGGCTTTCGTTTTCGAACATGCCCTGCTGCAGGAACGCTTCCATGTCGGGGTAGCGCGCGATGGCCTGGTCGGTCACCGGGTCGCTGCCGCGTGCATAGGCCCCCACGGCAATCAGGTCGCGGTTGCGCTGGTAGCGGGCATAGAGCTGCTTGAAGCGGCGTGCCGTGTCCAACTGCTCGCGCGGCACGATGGCCGACATCACGCGGCTGATCGACTGTTCGATGTCGATGGCCGGGTAGTGCCCCTGCTCGGCCAGCTTGCGCGAGAGCACAAAGTGGCCGTCCAGAATGGCGCGCGCCGCATCGGCAATCGGGTCCTGCTGGTCATCGCCTTCGGCCAGCACGGTGTAGAACGCGGTGATGGAGCCGCCACGGCCGCTCGCATCCACCATGCCGTTGCCGGCACGTTCGACCAGCGCCGGCAGCTTGGCAAACGCCGAGGGCGGATACCCCTTGGTGGCCGGCGGCTCGCCGATGGCCAGGGCGATCTCGCGTTGCGCCATCGCATAACGCGTGAGCGAATCGACGATCAGCAGCACATTGCAGCCACGATCGCGGAAGTACTCGGCAATGGTGTGGGCGTAAGCCGCACCCTGCAGGCGCATCAGCGGCGAGTTGTCGGCCGGCGCGGCCACCACGGCCGAGCGCGCGAGCCCTTCCTCGCCGAGGATCTCGTCGATGAATTCCTTCACTTCGCGGCCACGTTCGCCGATCAGGCCAACGACCACCACGTCCGCCTGCGTGTAGCGGGCCATCATGCCCAGCAACACGCTCTTACCCACGCCGGAACCGGCAAACAGGCCCAGGCGCTGGCCTTGGCCCACCGTCAGCAAACCGTTGATAGCGCGCACGCCCACGTCGAGCACGTGCTCGATCGGCTTGCGCTTGAGCGGGTTCAGCGGCGCCGGAGAGAGTGAGCCCCAGGCGAGTTCATCGTGCGTACCCAGCGGCCCCTTGCCGTCGAGCGGCTCGCCGTTGGCGTCCACCACGCGGCCCAGCAGGCGCGGGCCCACGGGCAGGAACTTGCTGTGTGAAATCGTCGGATCTGCGGCGTCTGCCGGCAGGCGTTGCGGCTCCAGCGGGAACACGCGCGCGCCGGGCACCACGCCCACCAGGTCCGTCTGCGGCATCAGGTACGTGCGCTCATCGGCAAAGCCCACCACTTCGGCCAGCACGTGGCGGCCCGGGTTTGCCCCATTCGGCAATTCAACACGGCAGGCGCTGCCCACGGGCAGCTTCAGGCCCACCGCTTCCATGACCAAGCCAGCCACGCGGGTGAGCTTGCCGCACGTCACCACCGGACGTGCCAGGCGCGCGCGCTTGGCGGTCTGCTGCAAGTGGGCTTGCCACAGACGCACGTTGGGGTTGGTGGCGGCGCCCTGCCCGGACGGCTGCATGGTCTCAAGCGACATGGAGCGCTCCTCCTGCCACGCGCTCGGCTTCCGAGCGTTCGCTGGCAATCCATGCGGTATCGCGGCCCAGCGCGCGGGTCAGTTCGGCCCAGCGGGTCGGCAGCGTGGCATCGGTTTCGCCAAAGCGGGTTTGCACGCGGCAGCCGCCACGTTCAATGGCGGCATCGACAACCAGGGTCCAGCCGGCGGCAGCCAGCTCGGCGCCCAGCATCTGGCGGATCAACTCGGCGTCGTCTGCATGCACACGAAGCATGGCGGGTGCCGGCGCCGTGGGCGCATCGCCCAACACTTCGCGCACCAGCGGCAGAATGCGTTCGGGCTGCGCATGCAGCGCGCCGTGCAGAAACTGCTGCGCAAGCTGCAGCGCCAGGTCCACCAACTCCTCGGCAACGCTGCCGTTCAGTTGGTCCACCGCCTCACGCACGGACTGCATGAGCGCGGCAATCTGTCGGGATTCTTCTTCACCCTGGCGGCGGCCTTGTTCAAAGCCGTCTTGAAAGCCTTGGGCAAAACCATCGCGGCGGCCTTCGTCGCGGGCGTGGGCCAGTTCGGCGTCGAGCGCGGCCTGCCATTCCTCTTCGGACATCGGCGGCTCTTCCGGCTCCACCACAGGCGGCGGCGGGGGCGGCGCTGCGGCAGCGGCGGCCAACTCGGCTTCACGCACGAAATCAGTCGGCTCCCACGGCTGGTATTCGACCAGCGTGTCGCGGGGAATGATCGGCGGGCGCGGCATCTCAGCGCTCCACTACGGCAAGGCGAACCAGACGGCCAGCGCGGTCAGACATACGCGTCCTCCGCCTTGCGGCCGATGGTGATTTCGCCCTCGTCGGCCAGGCGGCGCGCAATGACGAGGATTTCCTTCTGCTGCGTTTCGACTTCCGACACCTTGACGGGGCCCAGCACTTCCAGCTCTTCCTTGAGCATCGTGCCGGCACGCTGCGACATGTTGGCGAACACCTTGTCGCGGAACTCCTGCTTGGCGCCCTTGAGCGCCACCACCAGCACTTCCTGGCTGACCTCGCGCAGCAGCGTTTGCAGGCTGCGGCCGTCCAGGTCGATCAGGTTGTCGAACACGAACATCTTCTCGACGATGGCGTCGGCCAGTTCCGGATCGCGCGAACGCACGCCCTCGATAACGGAGGACTCCACGGCGCTCGGCACCAAGTTGAGGATTTCTGCTGCCGTAAGCACACCGCCCATCGCGCTCTTCTTGCGGTGGTCGTTACCTTGCAGCAGCTTGGTCAGCACGTCGTTCAGCTCGCGCAGGGCGCTGGGCTGAATGCCGTCGAGCGTGGCGATACGCAGGATAGTGTCGTTGCGCAGACGCTCCGTGAAATAGGTCAGGATTTCCGATGCCTGATCGCGGTCCAGGTGGACCAGGATGGTGGCGATGATCTGCGGATGCTCGTTGCGGATCAGTTCGGCCACCGACGAGGCGTCCATCCACTTGAGGCCTTCAATGCCGCTGGTGTCACCGCCCGAGAGGATCCTATCGATGATGTTGGCGGCGCGGTCATCGCCCAGTGCCTTGCGGAAGACGGTACGGATGTACTCGTTGGAATCCACGTCCAGCGGCAGGTCTTCGGCTTCCACGAAGAAGGCGTCAAAGGCGTCAAGCACACGCTCGCGCGACACGTTCTTGAGCGCGGCCATGGTGGCGCCCAGCTTCTGCACTTCGCGCGGGCCCAGGTGCTTGAGCACTTCGGCGGCTTCGCTTTCGCCCAGCGACATCATCAGGATGGCGCTGCGTTGGAGTCCTTCGGCGCTCATTCGTTATTCACCCATTGCTTGATGACAGCCGCGACGGCGCGCGGGTTGCTCTGCGCCACGCGGCGCATGGTTTCGAGCTTCTTCTCGAAGTCGTTGTTCTTGAGTTGCGGCAAGGCATCCGGCAGTTCGTCGTCGGCGCCGCCCACAGCGGGGCCTGCGCCTGCCATCGGGCCTTCCAGCTCCGGCCCGGCCGACGCCGCCGCGCCGGTGATGACGGGTGCGTTCGGGTCCTCGCCCTCGCGGCCCACAAAGGTAGGCGTGACAGGCTCATCCTTCTTGCCCAACGAGCGGATCAGCGGGCGCAGCACCCCAAACACCAGGATCAGGAAGCCCACCGCCAGCGCCAGATACTTGGCGGCCTGGATGGCGTACTGGATCATCTCCGGCTGCTTCCACAGCGGCAGGTCGTCCTTGGCCACCGGCAGCGTGCCCGAGAACTGGCTGTTGACCACGTTCACGGAGTCGCCACGCTTGGCGTCAAAACCCACGGCGTCCTTCACCAGCGCGTTGAGCTTGGTCATGTCGGCGTCGGACAGCGGCTTCCAGGTCTTGCCGTCGGCGCGGTAGTTGACCACCACAGCCACCGACAAGCGGCGCACGGTACCCACCGCAGCGCGCGTGCGGCGCACGGTCTTATCGACTTCGTAGTTGGTGGTCGTGTCGCGGGTGCTGGATGTCGCGCCGTTGGACGTCGCGCCGTTCGTGTTAGCAGCGGCGGCCGGTTGTTGCGGCTGGCCGTTTTGACCGTTGGGGCCCGCTGCAGCTGGTTGCGAAGCCGGTGCCGGTGCGGTCGGCAGCATGCGCGGCGCGGTCGGCGGCTGGTTGGACAGCGCGCCCGGCACGCCGCCCTGGGCGTCGGCCTTGTTCTGCGAGGCTTCTGCGGTGTGCGTGCTGCGCACCGCGGCGTTAGCCGGGTCCTGGTTCGGACGGTACGTCTCGGCCATCTGCTCGGTGTTGTCCAGATCCACGTCGGCCGTCACCTGGGCACGCACGTTGTCTTCCCCCACCACGGGGCCGAGGATGGCTTCGATGCGCTTGATATAACCTTGCTCGACTTCGCGCACGTAGTTCAGCTGCGTCGGGTCGAGGCCCGAGGCGTTGTCCTGGAACGACGACGACAACAGACGGCCGGATTGATCCACCACCGTCACGTTGGCCAGCGGCAGGTTCGGCACGCTGCTCGACACCAGGTGGCCAATGGCCTGCACCTGCGCGCGCTCGAGCATACGGCCCGGATACAGCGTCAGCAGCACCGAAGCGCTGGGCTTGGCCTGTTCACGCACAAACACCGACGGTTTGGACAACGCCAGATGCACGCGGGCAGACTGCACCTCGCGCATGGCCTGGATGGTGCGTGCCAGTTCGCCTTCCAGGGCGCGCTGGTAATTGACCTGTTCAGCAAACTGGCTGGTGCCGAATTTCTGGTTTTCCATCAGCTCGAAGCCGGCCAGACCGCCCTTGGGCAGCCCTTGCGACGCCAGCTTCAGGCGCGTTTCGTGCACGTTGGCTTCCGGCACCATGATGGCCGTGCCACCGTCAGCAAAGCGATACGGCACATTCATCTGCTGCAGGGCCGCAATGATGGCGCCGCCATCTGCGTCGCTCACGTTGCTGAACAGGACACGGTAATCCGGCCCCCGGCTCCACAGCGTGGCGGCGGCAATCACGGCCACCAGGGCAGCGGCGCCGATCATCATGAGCAGACGCGGCGACAGACGGCCGAACGGGCCCAGCGCGCTGAGCGCTCCCGTGTTCTGGCGCACGACTGCGCCCTGGCCTACCGCCGGCATATCCACCGTACCGAGCGTGTCGGCGACAGCAACCGAATCGGCTGTCGTTGGCATCCCAAATCTCCTGACTGACTGCGTTGCTTGAGCCCCGAACCCGGAAAACGGGCATGGCTCCGTGGTTGCCATTATCGGCAGTGGGTCAGCAAGCAAATCGGCAAGAAGAGGGCCTTTTCCCGCTCTTTTGGGCGCTTGGGAACGGCGGGCAGGCGGCTACCTTTGCAGCACCGTGGCGCCAGACCGGCCTCGGCTGCCCTGGAAAAGGGGGGCCAGATTGCCGGCCAGCGCGTTACAACGCAAAAGTGGAGTTTTTGTCACACATGGATATTACGAACGCCAATTCGGTGGTGTCGCTCATGAACAGCGTGCTGGCGCCGTCCCGCCCCGTTGGTGGCGCTGGTGGCATTGGCGGCAGCGCCGGTGGGGCCGATACCAAGGTCAGCGTGGATTTCGGCTCGGTGCTCAAGTCGTCACTCGACCGGGTGGACGCCTCGCAGCAAAAAGCCGAGTCCGTCTCGCGCAGCTTTGAAATGGGCAACAACGACGTGGATCTGCACGATGTGATGCTTTCGCTGCAGAAAGCCAACATCGACATGCAGACCGCCGTGCAGGTGCGCAACAAGTTGGTGTCCGCTTACCAAAGCATCATGAGCATGTCGATCTGACGGATCGGGCCACTCGCTGTCGTTTTCTCTGGAAGCCCGCATGTCCAAACACGCCAAACACCGTGCCCGGTCTGCCCGATCGGATATCGCGCTGGTAGTCATCGCCCGCAATGAGGCCGCCTGCATTGAGCGCTGCCTGCTGAGCGCCAAGCCGCATGTCGACCGCATGATCGTGCTGGACACGGGTTCCACCGACGACACCGTGGCAATTGCCAAGGCATGCGGCGCGCAGGTGCATCACTTCAAGTGGGTGGATGACTTTTCCGCCGCCCGCAATGCCGCGCTGGCCGCCGCCAATGCGGACTGGAACCTGATGCTCGATGCCGACGAGTGGATCGAGGCCGGCACCGAAGAACTGCGCGACGCCTGCACCTACGGCCCGCTGCTGGGCGTGGTGTGCATCCGCAGTGAATACGACATCTCGGGCCACGTGGAGCACTCCAACAGCTGGATCGCCCGCCTGCTGCCGCGCGGTGTGCGCTACAAGGGGCGCATCCACGAGCAGCCCAATGCCAATCTGCAGCGCGTGCGCCTGCCGCTGGTGATCGGCCACGACGGCTACATGAACGCCAAGCTGGACAAGAAGCGCGGGCGCAACCACACCCTGCTCCAACTGGAACTGGCCGCGCATCCGGACGACCCGTACGTGCTGTACCAGATGGGCAAGGATTTCGAGATCAACCAGCAAGACCCGGCCCAGGCCGCCGCGCACTACCAGCGCGCGCTGACGACGGCGCCCAAGGAGGCGCCCTATCGCCACGACCTGTGCATCTGCCTGCTGGCGTGCCTGTCCAAATCGAAGCAACTGGACGCGGCCATCACCCTGGCTGGCGAATGGATGGAGGAGTGGTCTGGCTCGCCCGACTACTTCTACATGCTCGGCCACCTGATGTTCGAGGCCGCCGCGCAAGACCCGGCACAGGCCGAAAAGCAATGGCTGCCGATGGCGGAAAACGCCTTCCTGAAATGCCTGGAGATTGGCGAACAGCCCAAGCTGGACGCCGCCGTGTTCGGGCGCGGCAGCTTTGCCGCAGCAAAGTACCTGGCGCTGACCTACCGGGCGCTTGCCGACACGCTGGCCATCAAGTCAAACCACTATTCCGATATCGCGCGGCAGATGCAGCAACAACACGCCGACGCGAACGCGGTCGCCGCATGAGTACGCCATCATGAAGACAGTCATCCTGGCCGGGGGCCTCGGCACACGCATCAGCGAGGAGTCGCACCTGCGCCCGAAGCCCATGATCGAGATCGGTGGCCGCCCGATCCTGTGGCACATCATGAAGATCTACTCGGCCCACGGCATCAATGATTTCATCATCTGTCTGGGCTATAAGGGCTACGTGATCAAGGAGTACTTCGCCAACTACTTCCTGCACATGTCGGACGTAACGTTCGACATGTCGAAGAACGAAGTGACCGTGCACGAGCGCCACGCCGAGCCCTGGCGCATTACGCTGGTCGACACCGGCGAACAGTCGCAGACCGGCGGCCGCCTGAAGCGCGTGGCTGCGTACCTCGACCCGAACGAGCCGTTCTGCTTCACCTACGGCGACGGCGTGTCCGACATCGACATCACCAGCAAGATCGCCTTCCACCGCGAGCACGGCAAGATGGCCACCGTGACGGCCGTGCAGCCGCCGGGCCGCTACGGCATGCTCCAGCGCGATGGCAACCGCGTAACCGGTTTTACGGAAAAACCGCCCGGCGACGGCGGCACCTGGATCAACGGCGGCTTCTTTGTGCTGAACCCGTCTGTCATCGAATACATCGCCAGCGAAGACACCCCGTGGGAAGGCGCTCCGATGTCGCGCCTGGCCGAAATGGGCGAACTGAATACGTTTGAGCACCACGGCTTCTGGCAGCCGATGGACACGCTGCGCGACAAGAACAGTCTGGAAGCCCTGTGGCAATCGGGGAGTGCACCGTGGAAAAAGTGGTGACGCTCCACCCCGCCGCCTGGGCCGGCAAGCGCGTCTTTCTGACCGGGCACACCGGCTTCAAGGGAAGCTGGCTGGCGCTCTGGCTGCGGCAGCTTGGCGCGGAAGTTTACGGCTACAGCCTGGCGCCCGAGACGACGCCGAACCTGTTCACGTCTGCCGACGTGGAATCCGCACTGGCTGGTCATACGCTGAGCGACATCCGTGATGCGGATGCGCTACGAGAGGCGATGACCGCAGCGCGGCCCGATGTGGTCTTCCACCTCGCGGCCCAGCCGCTGGTCCGCGCCTCATACAAGGACCCGACCGGCACCTACGCCACCAACGTGATGGGCACGGTGAACGTGCTGGAAGCGGCGCGCGCCTGCAGCGGCCTGTCTGCCATCGTGATCGCCACGACCGACAAATGCTACGACAACCGCGAATGGGCCTGGGGCTACCGCGAAACCGATGCGCTGGGCGGCCATGACCCATACAGCGCCTCCAAGGCGTGTGCTGAACTAGTGGTTGCGAGCTACCGCCGCGCGTTCTTCAGCAATGGCCCGCTGCTCGCGACTGGCCGTGCAGGCAACGTGATTGGCGGCGGCGACTGGTCGGAAGACCGGCTTATCCCCGATGCCGAACGCGCCATGCGTGCCGGCACGCCGCTGGTCATCCGTTCGCCGCATGCCACGCGGCCGTGGCAACACGTGCTGGATTGCCTGCATGGCTACCTGGTGCTCGCACAACGCCTGCTGGCCGGCGATGCATCGTGCGCGACCGCCTGGAATTTTGGGCCGGACAGCGCCGCCACGCGCACGGTCGAACAGGTGCTGCAGGGTCTGCAACAACATTGGCCGGATCTGATCTGGCAACTCGATGCCAACGCCACACTTGGCCGTCATGAGGCCGGCATGCTGCATCTGGACGCCAGCCGGGCCCGACAGCAGCTAGGCTGGCAGACAGCGTGGTCGTTCGACACCGCGCTGGAGCACACGGCCGCCTGGTATCGGCATCTGCACGACAACACCGCAAATGCCCGCACGCTCTGCGACCAACAGATCGACCGCTTTACCGCAGCCGCATCTGTCGCCACCGTCAGGAGCGCCGCATGAGCCGCTTCACCCTGCAGCCGACACCGCTGGCCGGCGTGGTGGAAATTGACCGGAAGATCATCGGTGACCACCGCGGCTACTTCACGCGCTTCTTCTGCGCAGAAGAACTGGCCGCGGCCGGCTTCGACAGCCCAGTCGCGCAGATGAACCACTCGTACTCCGCCAAGCGCGGCACCGTGCGCGGGCTGCATTTCCAATACCCGCCGCACGCCGAGATCAAGCTGGTGAGCTGCGTGCGCGGCCGCGTGTTCGACGTGGCCGTTGACTTGCGCGCCGGCTCGCCCACCTTCTTGCAGTGGCACGCGGTGGAGCTTTCCGCCGAGCGCCACAACAGCCTGCTGGTGCCGAAAGGGTTTGCCCACGGCTTCCAGACGCTGGAAGACGACTGCGAGCTGCTGTACCTGACCTCGACGCCATACGCGCAAGCCGCGGAAGACGGTCTCAACCCGACCGACAGCCGCCTCAGCATTGCTTGGCCGCTCGACATCACTGAATGCTCCGACCGGGACCGCAACCATCCGCCGCTGACCACCGCGTTCACGGGGATCAACTTGCTGGCCCGCAATCCTGAACTGCAGGAACAGCCATGACCCAGAAGATTCTGTATTCCAAGCCGTCCATCACCGAACTGGAAGTCGAATACGCCACCGATGCCGCACGCAACGGCTGGGGCGACCAGTGCTACGCGTACATCAACCGCTTTGAAAAGCAGTTTGCCGAGTTTGTCGGCACGCAGTACGCCATTGCCACCTCCAGCTGCACGGGCGCCATGCACATGGGCTTGGCGGCACTGGGCATCGGCGCGGGCGATGAGGTGATCCTGGCCGATACCAACTGGATCGCCACGGCCTCGCCCATCACCTATGTGGGCGCCACGCCGGTGTTTGTCGACATCCTGCCCGACACGTGGTGCATTGATCCGGCTCGCGCGGAAGCGGCCATCACGCCGCGCACGAAGGCCATCATCGCCACGCACCTCTACGGCAATTTGTGCGAGATGGATCAGTTGCTGGAGATTGGCAAGCGCCACGGCATTCCCGTCATCGAAGACGCGGCCGAGGCGCTGGGCTCGCGCTGGCATGGGCACGCCACGGGCGCGCAGGGCATTTTCGGCACGTTCTCGTTCCATGGCACCAAGACCATGACGACCGGCGAAGGTGGCATGTTCGTGACCAACGACCGTGCGCTGTACGACCGCGTGATGACGCTGAACAACCACGGCCGTGTGCCGGGCGGCAAGCAGTTCTGGTCAGACTTCATCGGCTTCAAGTACCGGATATCGAATATCCAGGCCGCCATTGGCTGCGCGCAGCTGGAGCGGATCGACGCGCTGGTTACACGCAAACGCGAGATTTTCGCTGCGTACCAAAAACACCTTGGTGGCGTGGCCGGCCTCGCCCTCAACCCCGAGGCACCCGGTACGCTCAACAGCTACTGGATGCCCACGGTCGTATTTGATGAGGCACTCGGCATCACGCGTGATGGGCTGCTAGCCGCGTTCTCACGCCGCGGCATCGATGCGCGGGTGTTCTTCTATCCGCTAAGCCAGATGGGCCTCTTTGGTGATGCACCCGGCAACACGCCCAACAGCTACGCGATTGCCGAGCGCGCCATCAACCTGCCGTCGTATCACGACATGTCGAGCGCAGACATCGACACGGTGTCGCAAGTGGTGCGCGATCTCGTGCAAGAACATCAGGAGACGCAGGCATGCCTAACATCCTGACCGCCGAACAGATCGAGACCTTCCAGCGCGACGGCCTGCTGATCCTGCGCGACTTCTACGCGCCGGATCAGGTGGTGCCGATCCAGCGCGCGATCTACGACATCATCGGTCTGGTGATCGACAAATACCGTCTCGACATCGAGCGCGCGCCGTTTGCGCCGGAACGCTTTGACGACGGCTATCAGGCGGTCATCAAAGCCAATCGCAAATACGGCGCCGAGGTGTACGACGCTGTCAAGCAGATCCCCGCGTTTGTCCGCCTGCTGGGCGACGAGCGCCATGAGCAACTCGTTCGTAACGTGCGCCCCGGCGCGCTGCCGGGCATTGCGCACGCCGGCTCCGGCATTCGCATCGACAACCCGCGTGAAGAGAAATTTCGCGCCAACTGGCATCAGGAATATCCGGCCCAGTTGCGCAGCCTGGACGGCGTGGTGTTCTGGAGCCCGCTGGTGGAGATCACGCCCGAGATCGGTCCGGTCGAGTTCTGCCCCGGCTCGCACGTGGAAGGTCCGCTGCCGGTGTTCAGTGCCGATCCGGACAACGCCGGCAAGCAAGGCGCCTATGCGCTACTGATCAAGGACGAGGCGAACTACCTCGCACGCTATCCGCATGTGCAGCCGCTGACCAAGCCGGGCGATCTGGTGATGGTCGACTTCCTGGTGCTGCACGCGTCGGGCCACAACACCAGCGGCCGTTCGCGCTGGTCGATGCAGTTCCGCTATTTCAATTTCTGCGAGCCGACCGGGCGCTCGCACGGCTGGAAGGGTTCGTACGCCAACGGCGTCGACTTCCGTACCGTCCATCCCGAACTTTCTGTGGAAGCCTGACCATGACAACAGGTGCACTGCCATGCAATGTCTGCCAGCAACCGCTGCCAGAG
This sequence comes from Ralstonia sp., assembly GCA_039592975.1. Taxonomy (GTDB): domain Bacteria; phylum Pseudomonadota; class Gammaproteobacteria; order Burkholderiales; family Burkholderiaceae; genus Ralstonia. Next base: position 63,395 of record JBCNQE010000001.1, read on the forward strand.
CCGATCTACCGTGCCCCGCAAAGCGCGCTGTCATCACTGCGCCGCGCCATGGAGGGCACACTCGAGGTCTTCTGCTGCAGCTCGTGCGGCCACATCCAGACCGTCGAGCTGTGTGACAACGGCAGCTTCTACGACACCGAGTACGACATCCTCGTGAACAGCGAGGAAGAGGACCAGATCTACGCGGTCGAGAACGGCAAAAAGATCTTCCGCGCCGATCACCAGGTGGCTACGTTCCAGCGCAAGCTGGCATTGCCAGAAGGCGCCCGCGTGGTCGACTTCGGCTGCGCGAAAAGCGCGACGATGCGCCTGCTCAAGCAGCAGCGGCCGGACGTGAACGTCCACCTGTTCGACATCAGCGACCGCTACGTCGGCTTCTGGGAAAAATTCCTCAGCCCCGAACAGTGGGCCACGTACACGATCCCGCCCGCATGGCAGCGCTCGTTCGACGTGGTCAGCTCATTCTTCTCGCTGGAGCACATCCCCGACCTGACGACCGCGCTGCGCAACATCCATGGCCTGCTGCGTGACGGCGGCCGGCTGTACGCCATCGTGCCGAACACGTTCACCAACTCGGTGGACTTTCTGGTGGCGGATCACGTCAACCACTTCACGCACACATCGCTGCAGACGCTGCTGGCCAACCATGGGTTTGATCTGCTCGAAGCCGATGCACAGAGCCACCGTGGCGCATTCGTCGTGACGGCCGTGCGCCGCCCCGGCGACAGCAAGGCCGTACCGGTGCTGGATGCAAAAGAGCTGGCTGACACGCAAAGCGCGGCCAACCGGCTCGCCCGCTTCTGGCAGCAAGCCTCCAGCCATCTGACGGACTTTGAAACGCAGCATGGCGGCGCGCCTGCCGTGATCTACGGTGCCGGGTTCTACGGCGCCTATACCGCCAGCAACCTGCAACAGCCACATGCGCTGCGCGCGTTTGTTGACCAGAACCCGTACCTGCAAGGGTCATCGCTGGCAGGCAAGCCGGTCGTTGCGCTGGACAGCATTCCAGACGAAGTCGAGGTGGTGTACCTGGCCGTCAACCCGGTCATTGCAGAGGAAGTGCGGCACACCGTGGAAGCCGCGTACCCGAACCGCTTCCGGTATTTCCGCTTCCAGCCATGATCGCGCGCGGCAAACTCCTCCTTCGGGAATGGCGCGAGAGCGACATCCCGCAACTGCTGCCGCTGCGCAATGATGTGCCGACGCAGCTTCAGTTGATGACGCGCCCTCGCCCCAACTCCGCGGCCAGCGTGCGCGACTGGCTGATGGGCAAATCCAAGCAGAGCGAAGTGGTGCTGTTCATCATTGCCAGCCAGGCAGATGACAACGTGCTGGGCTATCTGCAGTTGAACCACATCGACGCGGTCAACCGGCATGCGTCGCTGGGTATCTGCCTCGCAGCATCGGCCCAGGGCCAAGGCCACGGGCGTGCCGCGTGCGAAGCGGCGTTTGCCTACGCCAGCGAAACGCTGTGCCTGCGCAAGATCACGCTGGAAGTGCTGGCCGAGAACACACGCGCCATCGCCCTGTACGAGAAGCTCGACTTCCGTCACGTCGGCACGTTGCACGCGCATTACCTGCAGGACAACCGCTGGCACGACGTTGTCCTGATGGAGCGGATGCTGACGTCATGAAGGTCGTGATCACACAACCGATGCTGTTCCCGTGGGTCGGCCTGCTCGAGCAGATCGAACTGGCGGACGTGCTCGTCAACTACGCCGACGTGCAGTTCTCCAAGGGCAGCTTCACCAACCGCGTGCAGATCAAGGAGCCCGCCGGCACGCGCTGGATGACAGTGCCGCTGGAAAAATTCCACCTAGGCGCGCGCATTGATGAAGTCAAACCCGCCAGCAATGTCGACTGGCGCGCGCAGCATCTGCGCATGCTGGAGCAGGCCTACGAGGCCGCACCCTACGCGGGCGACATGCTGGCCCTGGTGCGCTCGGTGTACGAGGCAGACTACACCAACATGGGCGCGCTGGCGCTGGCATCGACGCGTGCGGTCTGCCGCTACCTGGGTATCGAGCTGGACCGCAAGTTTGTCGATGCACCCGAGCTGGACATCCCCGGCCGCAACACCGACCGCGTGCTCGCCATCGTGCAGAAGCTGCAGGGCGACACCTACATCACCGGACACGGCGCCAAGAACTACCTGGCCCATGCCGAGTTCGAGCAGCACGGCATTACCGTTGAATACATGAACTACGCCATGCGGCCGTATGCGCAATTGCATGGCGCGTTCACCCCCTTCGTCAGCAGCCTGGACCTGATCGCGAATCAGGGCCCAGCAGGCAAGCAGTACGTGAGCCCACAGACCCTCAACTGGCGCGAGTTCATCCAATGAGTGAAATCGAAGCAATCCAAACCGAAGCGCGGCAAGACGTGGCGCCTGTAACGCAAGCTGAGGCCGTCCAGCAGGTTGCCCTGAGCGTCTGCATCCCGACCTACAACCGCGCGCGCTACCTCGACAACCTGCTCGCAGAACTCGTCTCGCAGATTGGCGAACTGAAGTTCAGCTACGAACTGCTGATCGGCGACAACTGCTCGACCGACAACACCGAAGCGGTGGTAGCCAAGTATCAGGACAAACTGAGCATCCGGTATTTCCGCCGTCCGTCCAATCTGGGCTCGGCTGAAAACCTGAACCAGCTCTATCGCAGCGCGCAGGGCAAGTACGTGCTCTACCACGCGGATGACGATCTGCCGATCCTGGCCGAGATCAGCAACAACATTGACATCTTCGAGCGCAACCCGGGCGTGGATGTCATCTTCGCGCCGTGGCTCATCCATGATCTGCCGACGCGGCAGGACGTGACCGCCTTCTACCGCCAGGACGACAACTACCTGATCGAGCAGCACGATTACGCCAAGCTGCTGGCGCTGGTGCTGTCGCATCACCTGTTTCCGGAGATCTACATCGCGCGCCGCGAGGTGATGAACCGCATCTATTTCAGCGCGCCCGAGCATGCGTTCTACGCCTTCGTACATGCAGCGGAAATGCTCGGCAACAGCGCCGTGTATTTCAGCAAGACGCCGTTCTACCGTTCCGTCACGCGCTACTTTGCCGACGAGACCCGCGCCCAGGCCGGCAACGAAGAAGTGAAATACGCGTGGGACCGCTACCGCGGCGGCCTGGAGTACCTGTTCGGCAAGTTCTGCCACACGCTGCCGGCAGCCGAACGGCCGGAGTGGCTCAACGCCATCAACCAGTTCGTACTCGCCCGCATGAAGGTAGCGCTGCGCCTGCGCACGCACGAAGGCGGCAACTGGATCGACAACTACTACATCGCCAACCGCATCCGCGCGCTGGGTGAAGTGTCCGACCTGCCTGCGCCATATGACCTGTACCGCGTCAACGCCGCGTTTGAATACCTGACCAAGCTCGACCCGTTCAAGCCTGAGTCGCCCAAGTACGCCACGCTGCGCCGTGCGCCGCTGCAGGTCTTCCACCACGCGCAAGGCTTTGCCGGAACAGAGATGCTGGTGCTCGACGACGATGACGCCGTTCCGCATCACACCATCGTCGTCACGCCGATCCCGATGGACATTCCGGTGCCGGCCGGCCGCGAAGTGCGCTTCGTGTCCGAGCTCGAAACGCTCGCCAAATTCCCCTGAGTCACATTCACATGGATCTCTCCAACGCCAATTCCGTGGTCTCGCTGATGAACAGCGTGCTGGCGCCGTCCGCTGTCGGTGGCAGCACCGCCAGCGGCGAAACTGGCAAACCCGGCATCGACTTCGGCTCGGTGCTCAAGTCATCGCTGGATCGTGTCGACGCCTCGCAGCAGAAAGCCGAGTCCATCTCTCGCAGCTTTGAGATGGGCAACAACGACGTCGACCTGCACGATGTGATGCTCTCGCTGCAGAAGGCCAACATCGACATGCAGACCGCCGTGCAGGTGCGGAACAAGCTGGTGTCCGCTTACCAAAGCATCATGAGCATGTCGATCTGACGCCTCCCGGTTCACCCTGCTTCACCGCGGGGGTTTGCCTCTTTCCATGTCTTGGAAATTTTCCTTGCAATTTATATTGTACGCAATATTATTGCATCATCGGTTTTTAACTGATCCCCCGGCCGACATGTCGCCGACCGGGTTTCCCAGACAAGAGGACCCGACCATGAAGACGCTCTACCAAACCCAAGTCACCGCAGAAGGCGGCCGTGCTGGCCATGTTCGCAGCGCAGATGGCACGCTGGACTTGCCGCTCTCGCTGCCGCGCGAACTCGGCGGCGCAGGCGGTGCGGCCACCAACCCCGAGCAACTGTTTGCCGCCGGCTATGCCGCGTGTTTTGAGAACGCTGTGCTGCATGTCGCACGGGGCAAGCAGATCAAGTTGGCGTCCACATCGGTCACGGCCACGGTGGGCATCGGCCCGCGTGAGGACGGCGGGTTCGCGCTGACGGTGTCGCTGGCGGCCACCCTGGGCGGCGTGGATCAGGCGACGGCGGAAGCCCTTGTCGCCGCCGCACATGGCGTATGCCCCTATTCGCATGCCGTCCGTGGCAATATTGACGTCCAATTGAACACGGTCACGCGCTAAGCCTCATTGAGGTCGATGCGGCACTCGCCGCACGGGCGCCAGACCGTCCCCCCGGGAGTTTTCCGTGAACGACGTGCTGGCGCTCGATCAGCAGCTTTGCTTTCCCCTGTATGCCGCCGGCCATCTGCTGACGCGCCTCTACCGCCCACTGCTCGATGAGCTGGGGCTCACCTATCCGCAATACCTGGTGATGCTGGCGTGCTGGCAGCAGGCGCCGTGCGCCGTGGGCGATCTCGGCCGCACGCTGTACCTCGACACGGGTACGCTCACGCCGCTGCTCAAGCGCCTGGAAGAACAGGGGCTCGTCACCCGCACGCGCGATCCGGATGATCAGCGCCGCGTGGTCATCGAACTGACCGACGCCGGCCGCGCACTGCGCGAGCGTGCCGCCAAGGTGCCGGAAGCGCTGGCCTGCAAGATTCCGCTGGAACTGGATGAAATTGGCGCCACGCGCAACACCCTGCGCAAGCTGCTCGACGCCCTCGCCACAGCGGATGACCGGGAATGAGCGCGCCCTCCACTTCCGCCAAGCTCGCCCTGGTTGTCATCGCCCGCAACGAAGCCGCCAGCATTGCGCGCTGCCTGCTCAGTGCCAAGCCATTTGTTGATCGCATGGTGGTGCTCGATACGGGTTCCACCGACGACACCGCTGCCATTGCCGAGTCATGCGGTGCAGTCGTGCGCCATATGACCTGGGCGAACGATTTCTCCGCCGCGCGCAACACCGCGCTGCAAGTTGCCGATGCCGACTGGAACCTCATCCTCGACGCGGACGAATGGCTGGAAAGCGGGGGCGAATATCTGCGCACGCTGGGCGGTGCAAACCTGTCGCTGGGCGTGGTGTGTGTCAAGAACGACACGGGGGACAGCAGCGATGCGACGGAATCCGCCAGCCAACTGATTGCGTGGATCCCCCGCGTGCTGCCGCGCGGCGTGCACTACACGGGGCGCATTCACGAGCAGCCGGTGTCGTCATTGCCGGCGGCACGCGTGCCGATCGTGGTGCGCCACGACGGCTACACCGCAGCCAAGATGCAAAAGAAGGGTGAGCGCAATACGCAACTGCTGCTCGATGAACTGGCGCATCGGCCAGACGATCCTTACGTGCTGTATCAGCTCGGTAAGGAAACCGAACTGCATCATGAAGACTACGCAAAGGCTGCGGACTACTACACCCGCGCGGCCAGCCTTGCGCCGCCGGATGCCCCGTACCGCCGCAACCTGACGCTGCGCTATGTGTACAGCCTGGGCAAGGCAGGCCGAATGGAAGAGGCGCTGGCCCAGGCGGATGCCGGCATCCAGGCGTGGCCGGACTTTCCAGATCTTTGCTTTGCGTTGGGATTGGTCTTGCTGGATGCCGCGGCCAAGCACCCCGACGAAGCCGCCACACAGTGGCTACCGCTGGCGGAGCAAATCTTCAACCGCTGCCTGGAAATCGGTGATCAGCCGGAGATGGACGGTAGCGTCATCGGCCGGGGCAGCTTCCTCGCTGCCCAGCAACTGGCGATCGTGTATCAGATGCAGAGCCAGGCGCTCGCGCGCAAATCCGAGCACTACCTGACGCTGTCAAAGCAAATGCGGGACGACCCGGTTCAATAACGCGCCATGCTGCCGTAGGCGTTGCTGGCGTTGGTGGCGCGGCGCGCCGTGTCGATGCGCTTTTGCAGGCGCTCCAGGCGCGGATACACCATGGCACGCACGCGCGCGTCGTCTTCCAGAATACGCACGAGCAGCGTGCGCTTGCGCTCAAGGTCGGCATGCGAAAGCGTGGGATGCGGCTCGGAACGGCGCAGCGCATCCACATAGGCGGCGCTTTCGCGTTCGAGCGTGCTGACGACTTCCCAGTTACCCACTTCCGCCGCGCCGACCATTTCAGCAGTCAGGCGCGCGATGGCTTCGTAGCAGGTGAACAGACTTTCGCTGTCCTTGATCGGGATATTCCGGTGCATATTGGCTCCAGTTGGGCCGAATTCAGTCAAAGGTCGCTTTACTCAACGCCACGCAGTCAACTCACCACGCTCAGGTGGCTGTTTGCCACGGCGCCGCCGGGTTGGCCAGCCTGGCCCTTCTGGCCGATGGCAAGCCATGCGTCCTGCAGCGGTGCCAGCAGGCCGTCCACCTCGGCGAGGATCGCGGGATCGTTGTTGGCATTAGCCACCAGCAGGCGGCGCAGCATGAAGTCGTACAGCGTATTCAGTTGCACGGCGATCTCGCCGCCGCGCTGGTGATCCAGGCTCGCCTGCAGGCCCTGCCCGATGATCGAAATAGCCTTGTCCATCGCACGCACCTTGGCCAGCACGTCGCCACGTTCCATGGCGATACCCGCCACGTTGATGGCAGCGCGCGCGCCTTCAAACAGCATGGCAATCAGGCGATGGGGGTTGGCATCGACCACGGATGTCTCGATACCGACTTGCGCATAGGCACCGATGGCACGGCGTGCAGCGTACATGGAAAAGGTCCTCGCTGTAGTCTGTTTTATTTTGGGTTTTTGCTCTAGAACACAATCTGACTTAGTTGCTATTCGACGTCTGCTTGGCGATGGCCGCGAGCTGCGTCGTCAGATACGTGCTGGTATTCGTCATGCTCGCCACCGCTGAAGACAGCGCATTGAATTGCGAGTAATACAGCGCCTGCTTGTTGCTCAACTGCAATTGCATGTTGGTGATCTGGCGGGCGAGCGAGGTGAGCGAGTTGTTGATCGAGTCGGTCTCGTTCTGCACCATGCCAGAGGATGACAGCAGATTGGTCATCACCGTATTGAGCTGCGAGGCATACCCGCGCTGCACCGTGACCGTACCGCGGCTGCCCAGCACGCCGCCGGTCACGTTCACGGTCAGGCCGTCGACAGCAGTGCCGGTGGCGCCATACAGGTTCTGACCCGAGCCGGTTGCGGCCACGCCATTGATGGTGCCTTGCACATCCACGCCGGCGGTGGCCGTGGGGCTCGCACCAAAGATCGACGAAGCGCCATTGCCCGACACCGACACCGCCGATACCGAACCGAACTGGCTGTCGGCAACGCTCAGGACGCCGCTGGCATTGGCCGACACCGATGCGGTGACCTTGGCGTTCTGCAGCGTGGTCGACGCGTTGATCTGGCTCTGGATCTGCGCGGCCAGGCTCGTTGCGCTGTAGCTGCCCGCCGGCACCGTCACGTTGACGGCCATGCCGCTGATGTTGAAGGCCAGCGTGTCGTTCACACCGGCCGTGATCGTCGTACTGGCCGCAGCCGAGCCCGTCAGCGAGCCCTGCGTGGCCAACTGCGTCACGTTGACGGCGTAGCTGCCCGACTGCGTCGTGTCCGAGAACGTCGGCACGCTCACCAGCGAGTCGGTGGCCGAGCCCGTGCCGGCGAACAGCCCGGCAACCTGGCTGGGCGACGCGGCAATCGCCGCCGACAGCTTGGTGCTGTCGACCGACAGCGTGCCGTCGGATTTCATCGTCACGCCCACGCTGCCCAGCGACTGGTAGTTGCCGCTGCCGACCGCCTGGCCCAGCACGTCGGTGATCTGGTTGATAAGCGTCTTGGTGCTGACATCGCCCGCCAGCGGGCCGTTGTTGGCCTTGTTGGCGGTGTCGATGTTGGTCAGCGTATTCAGTTGCGTGCGCAGCGCGTTATAGCCGCTCACGAAGTTGTTGACGGCCGTGGTGGTGGCAGTTGGGTCGTTGGCCACCGTCACGGTGGTGCTGCCTGTCTTGGCCAGCGTGAACGACGTGCCGTCCACCACGTTGGACAACGTGTTGGTCGGGCTCTGCACGGCGATGCCGTTGATGGTGGCCTGGGCATTCTGGCCCGTGGTCACCTCGGTCATGTTCTGCGTGCCGGCCGGATCCTGCGAGAGCAGCGACTGCAGCGTGGCGTCACCCGACACGGAGATCTTCATCTCCGAATTGGACCCACCTGCCGTGGAAGTCAGCACCAGGCGGTACGGCGAGCCGCTGCCATCGTTGACGATGCTGGCCGACACGCCCAGGTTGGCCGAGTTGATGGCATCGCGGATGCCCGCCAGCGTGTTGTTGGACGAATCGATCGTGATGGAGCCGCCCGCCAGGTTGCCGTTCTGCGTGAACGTGGAACCCGTGTACTTGCCACCAGAAAAGCTACCGCCCGACACCGAGCCGAACGAAAACGAGATCGTCGTGGACGACCCGCCGCCAATGGCAGCCGTGGTGGATGTCTGGCCCTGTGCGGCCAGCACTTGCGACTGCGCGAGCTGCGTCACATTGACAGCGTATGACCCAGCCTTGGCTGAACTGCCGATCGATGCACTCAGCACCGACGTGTCGTAGCCGCTCGCCTTCATGCCGCTGTAGTTCGACGCGCTGGTCAGGCTCGACAGCGCAGTCTGGAAGGTCGATAGCGCACTCTTGAGCGTGCCCACGGCCGAGAGCTGCGTCTGGTACGAGGTTTGCTGGGTCTGCAGGTGTGTGAGCGGCTGGCTTTCCACGCTCATGAGGCTGGACACCAGCGAATTGACGTCAATGCTCGTCCCGATCCCGGGAATCGAAATGGGTGGAACGTAGCTGCCGTTCGTGGAAGAGGTGGTGGTGGTCGCCATGATCGGGTCGGATAAGCGTGTGCGCCAGCGGAGGTCTCTCTACACAACGGCACAGGCCGCCGCTTCTTTAGGGCCTGTTATGCGAACGCCACTCTAGAAGAAGAGGGGTATCCGACAAAGAAAAAGGCCGGCGCCCCGAAGAGCGCCGGCCCATGGCCCAACCGCCAGGCGGCTGGGCTGCATCCAGCTTACTGATTAGCCCTTCAGCAGGCTCAGGATGCTGTTCGGTGCCGAGTTGGCTTGGGCCAGCATCGCCGTACCGGCCTGTTGCAGGATGTTCTGACGCGTCATGTTCGACGTTTCCGACGCGTAGTCCGTATCGATCATCACCGACTTAGCGGCCGACAGCGCCGTGTTCGACGAGGTCAGCGTGTTGATGGTCGAGGTCAGACCGCTTTGCTGCGCGCCCAGGTCAGCACGTGCTGCCTTCAGGCTGGCCAGGTCGGCGTCGATCTTCGCCTGTGCTGCGGTGGCGTTGGCAGTCGACGTCACGCTCGTGCCCGACAGCGTACCGAAGCTGGACAGGTTGGCGTTGGTGACGGTGGCTGCGTCGGTCGATGCGTTTTGGCCGTACTGGAACGTCGTGGACGTCACCGAACCGTCGAACAGCTTGGCGCCGTTGTAGTTCGCGTTGGTCTCGATGTTCTTATTGGCGGTGGCCAGCTGTTGGTATTCCTTGTCCAGGTTGGCCTGGTCGGTGGTCGACAGACCGCCGTTGTTGGCTTCCACAGCCAGTTGGCGCATACGTTGCAGGTTGTTTTCAACCTGGCCCAGGTACGAGTCGGCCGTTTGCAGATACGACTGTGCGTTGTTGGCGTTCTGGATACCTTGGGTTTGCGAGTTCAGCGTCGTCGTCAGGCTGGAGGCCACAGCGTAAGCAGCGGCATCGTCCTTGGCGCTGTTCACGCGCAGGCCGGTCGACAGACGTTGCAGCGAGGTCTGCAGTGCATCTTTCGATGCGCCCAGTGCTTGCTGCGTTTGCAGGGACGAGATGTTGGTATTAAGGCTGAGGGACATGACGGCTCCTAAGATTCCCGGTGGTTGGTTGCCCGTTGGATTGCTCGTTCCGGCTAGGCCGGGCAACGTGACCTGCAACTTGAAGGGGATCAGGTCTGCGTTGTACTCAGGTTATCGGTGGCCGCCAGAGAAAGTTTAGGGTCAACTTGACAAATTTGTGCGCCAGCGGCGGTTTGGGCTGGCGGGCACCCCGGGTTGCAGCCCGGCCGGCGCCCTCCAAAAGAGGCAACGGAGCGGCTTCTTGGGCGGCAGCCCCTCGGCTATACTCGACCGACCAGACCCAAAGCGCCCCGTGCCTATATAGAGAGAGCGCTATCGCACAGATGGGGAGTTGCAAGCCCCGCCGGCACGGCACTGCAGCGCGTAGCCCTGCGGCGGGTAGAAGAGCTCAACGCGAGCCGTTTGACCGCAACGCCCATCATGCTCAATGTCCTGATCGTCGAACCGCACGATATTGCCCGTGTCGGCCTGCGCCAGATCCTCAAGGATTCGCGCCTGGCCCGGCAGATCGAGGCCGTGCCGGACCTGCGCAACGCCAATAACGACCTGCTTGCCGAGCGCGAGTGGGACGTCATGCTGTTTTCGGTGGAATCGGCCTCTGGCGACGAATTCCAGACCATCAAGGCCGTGCGCCAGCAGCATGCGCGACTGGCCGTGCTGGCGCTGGGGCGCCATCCTGAAGCGTTGCTGGCCGTGCGCGCGCTCAAGGCCGGCGCCTCCGGCTACCTGCCGATGGACGCCAGCCAGCCGCAACTCCTCGCGGCCGTCAACGCCATCTCCAAGGGCAAGAAGTACCTGCCGTCCGACCTGGTGGAAGTCTTGGCCGACAACTTGAATGTCGACTGGGACAAGCCCCGCCACGACATCCTGTCCGACCGCGAATTCCAGACGCTGCGCATGCTCGGCTCCGGCCGCACGCTGGGCGAAATTGCCGAGGCGCTGCAGATCAGCGCCAAGACGGTCAGCGTGTACCGCGGGCGCGTGCTCTCCAAGATGAAGCTGCGCAACAACGCCGAGCTGACGATGTACGTCGTCAGCAATGGCTTGCAGTTATAGAAGCGCTATAAGAACCGGGGAACGCGCTCGCCATAGCGGCGGGCGTTTTCCCGCACAAGGTCTTGCACGGCGGTCGGTTCCAACGGCCGCGTAAGCAGGTAGCCCTGGAACTCGTCGCACCCCACTTCCCGCAGGAATTCGAGCTGCCCGGTGGTCTCCACCCCTTCGGCCACGGTCTTCATGCCCATGGCCTGCGCCATCATGATGATGGCCCGCGTGATGGCCGCGCGCTCCGCCACGTGGGGTAAATCCTGCACGAACGAGCGATCGATCTTGAGTGTGTCGATCGGGAAACGGTGCAGATACGACAGCGACGAATACCCCGTGCCGAAGTCATCCAGCGCCAGCGATACGCCCATCGCCCGCAGCTCGGTGAGCAGCGCATGCAATGACGGATCGTCGCGAATCAAGATGCCTTCGGTCATTTCCAGCTCAACCGCATTGCCGGGCAAACCGCTGGTGGACAGCGCGCCACGCACCATGGCGCTCAGGTGCCCCGAGCTGAAGGCCTGCCCCGACAGGTTGATCGACATACGCAAGTGCGGCAGCCCGATACGGCGCCAGCGCGCGAGCTGGTCACAGGCGGCACGCAGGATCCAGCGGTCGATCTCGACAATCAGCCCCGTCTCTTCGGCATCGTGGATGAACTGGCCGGGCATCATGTGGCCGAAATCGGCCGAATTCCAGCGGATCAGCGCTTCCACGCCGACGATGCGACCGCTGCGCACATCCACACGCGGTTGGTAATCCGCGTAGAACTCGTTGCGGTCGCTGGCGCGGCGCAGGCCCGATTCAATGCGGAAACGGCGCGAGACACGGTCGTCCAGATCGCTCGTAAACGTCTGGAAGTTGTTGCGGCCACGTTCCTTGGCCAGGTACATGGCCGCGTCGGCCTTGCGCAGCAGCGTGTTGGGATCGTCGCCGTCGTGCGGGGCCACGGCAATGCCGATCGACACCCCCAGATACAGCTCCTGCCCCTCTATATAGAACGGCGCACTGATGGCCGACAGGATACGTTCGGCCACGCGGCGCGTGCCCAGGCTGTCGAGCGCTTCGAGCATGACGACGAATTCATCGCCGCCCAGGCGCGCCACGGTGTCGGCTTCGCGCGCACAGGCCTGCAGACGCGCAGCTACCTCCCGCAGCAGCATGTCGCCGAACTGGTGGCCCAGCGTGTCGTTGACATTCTTGAAACGATCCAGGTCCAGGAACATGACCGACACGCGCGAGCGATTGCGCCGTGCGATGGCCAGCGCGTGCTCCAGCCGGTCTTCCAGCGCGGAGCGATTCAGCAGCCCGGTGAGCGTGTCGTGCGTGGCCAGATGGCGGATGCGCTGCTGCGCCTCGCGGATCTGCGTGATATCCACCAAAGACACCAGCACCGAATACGGCGGCGCGCCTTCCATCGCGCCCGTGGGCGAGGCGGTCATCGCCTGGCCGCCCTGCGTATACAGCGGCGTCCAGTTGCTCGACACCCATACGGTGCGGCCGTCGTGGCAATGCAGGCCGAAGATCTGGTTCAACTGCGGCTGGCCCTCGGCCAATACGTCGCGGTCGGGCCAGTCGGCCTCGTGGATGGAGGTTTCGAACTCGTCGACCGCCGAATTGACCACCGTGGACAGGGACCGCCCGATCAATGCGTCCACCGGCAGGCCCAGCAGCCGGGCCGCGCTCGGGTTGGCGTAGGTCACGCGCCGGTCGGCGCCGCAGACCAGGATGCCCTCGGTCAGCGCGTTGACCATCGACAGCAGATCCAGCTTGGGGCAGAAGCCCGGCAGCTCACCGCGCGCCGGACAATCGGCGGGCAGGCCGTCGGCATCGACCGTTGCCAGGGCAACACGCGTGGGAAAGGATAGAGGGTTCAAAACGGCTTCCGACAAGGCAAGTGTGCGGGCCGGACCACGCCGGCGCCTTCTGCCCACTTACAACGGCAGCCCTCCGCAAATCTTTCGGACCGGCGTCACATTCGCGCCAAAAGACGGCCCGGCGCGCTTGACAAGACACTTTTTTGCTTGCCTCGGCAGATTAAATGACGGTTAAAAGTCACTTTTTGCGCTTGTGCGAGCACGCCGGCGGCACCGCAAACCCCCGAGATAGGCGGGATTGACCGCGTTTCTTGTCGGAATGAGCTGGACGCAGCTGAGGAAGAATGCCATCCGAGAACCCGACTCTGTTGTTTGCAACGTGCGCCAGAGCCGGGAAGCCAATCCCCCCTTTGTTCCCGAGTGATCCCCATGGCCGAAGCTGCTGCCGCTACCACTGCCCCCGCCCCAGCAAAGGGCGGCTCCACCAAGCTGCTGCTGATCATCCTGATCGTGCTCGTGCTCGTCGGCATGGGCGGCGCCGCTGCGTGGTTCTTCCTCGGAGGCGGCAATCACGCCGCAGCCGGCCCCGCCGCTCCGGCCAAGCCGAAACAGCCGGTGTTCGTGGCCATGGAAACCCTCACCGTCAATCTGCAGCCCGAAGAAGGCAACGATCGCTACCTGCAGATCGGCATCACATTCAAGAGCTTCGACAAGCACGCCGAAGAAGAGATCAAGACCTACACGCCGGAGTTGCGTAGCCGGGTCCTGACGTTGCTAGCCAGCAAGGCACCAACCGAGCTGTACTCGGCCGAGGGCAAGGGCAAGCTGTCCAAGGAAATCGTCGAACAGTGTGAAGAGGTGTTCAAGGCCGTCGGCAAGGAATCGCCGGTGGCGGACGTCCTGTTCACCAACTTTGTGATCCAGTGACATGCTCAAGGAAGAGTTTCTTTCCCAGGAGGAGATCGATGCGCTCCTCAAGGGCGTCTCCGACGAGGCAGACGATGAACCTGTCGAAGACGCCCCGGCTGGCATACGCAACTACAACCTGGGCTCGCAGGAGCGCATCGTCCGTGGGCGCATGCCTACGCTCGAAATCATCAACGAGCGGTTTGCGCGCAACTGGCGCATCGGGCTGTTCAACTTCATGCGGCGCAATGCGGAGATTTCCGTCGGGCCGGTGAAGGTGCAGAAGTACAGCGAGTTCATCCGCAACCTGGTAGTGCCGACCTCGCTGAACCTCGTGCACGTCAAGCCGCTGCGCGGCACGGCGCTGTTCGTGTTCGACCCCAACCTGATCTTCCTGGTGGTCGACAACCTGTTCGGCGGCGACGGGCGCTTCCACATGCGCGTGGAAGGCCGCGACTTTACCGACGTGGAGCAGCGCATCATCCAGCGCATGCTGCATCTGGTGTTCGAGCACTACGCCAAGGCGTGGCAGCCCGTGTACCCGATCGATTTCGAATTCCTGCGCATGGAAATGCACACCGAGTTCGCCAACGTGGCCACGCCCAATGAAGTGGTGGTCACCACCAGCTTCAGCATTGAGCTGGGCAGCAACGGCGGCGACGTGCACATCTGCATGCCGTACACCATGATCGAGCCGATCCGCGACCGACTGACCTCCGCCATCCAGGGCGAGGCGCTGGAAGTGGACAAGCGCTGGCTGCGGCTGCTGTCGCAGCAGGTGCAGACCGCCGAGGTGGAATTGATCGCCGACCTGGCCACGGCCAAGGTGCGGTTCTCCGACATCGTCAACATGAAGGCCGGCGACGTGATCCCGGTGGAACTGGACGATTTCGTGACCGCCAAGGTAGACGGCGTGCCCGTCATGGAATGCAGCTACGGCACGTTCAACGGCCAATACGCACTGCGGGTCAACCGCATGCTGAATATGAGCGGCAGCGAGGCTGCCACGGAGTCTGAAGATGACAACTGAACCGACCATGAACCCCGAAGCCAACGCCGACGACATCGATGTCGAAATGACGATGGAGGAGGCCATGGCCCTTGAGGCGGCACAACGCGCTGCCTCAAACCCGCCAGCCGCGGCCCCGGCCGCCGAAACCAGCCCGGTGTTCAAGCCGCTGACGGCCGACAGCCTGGGCGGGGGTGGCAGCGCCCAGCGCAACGACATCGACATGATCCTGGACATCCCCGTGCAGCTGACGGTGGAGCTGGGCCGCACCAAGGTGCCCATCAAGAACCTGCTGCAACTCGCGCAGGGCTCGGTGGTGGAACTGGATGCACTGGCGGGTGAACCGATGGATGTCCTTGTCAACGGTTACCTGATCGCCCAAGGTGAAGTGGTGGTGGTGAACGAAAAGTTCGGCATCCGCCTGACCGACATCATCACGCCGTCGGAACGCATCCGTAAGTTGAATCGTTGAGTTTTCAAGACCGACACACCCTGCGCAACCACTGCTCCCCCCGGGCAAGGTGCTGACATGAATAACGCAGTCGAATGGGCCCGCACTCTTGGCGGGCTGTTTGTAGTTTTAGCCATGATCGTGGCGGCCGGCTGGCTGCTGCGCCGCCTCCAGCAACGCGCCGGCACCGGCCCGGGCGCACGACGCGGCCAGGTGATCACCGTGGTCGCGCAGCAGATGCTGGGCGCCCGCGAGAAGGTCGTCGTCGTGGATGTGGAAGGCACGTGGCTTGTGCTGGGCGTCACGCAGCAGCACGTGCAGACGCTGCACACGCTGCCGCGCCCGGTGGAAGCCGCATCCGATACACCAGACGACACCCCCGGCAGTGGCACCTCCAACAAGCCGCCCCGCTTTGCCGACGCACTGTCCATCCAGCTCAAGCGTCACCTGACGGGGAAGTCGGAATGACCGTGCGCGCTTTCCTTCGTTGCCTGATTGCACTGGCACTGCTGGGCGCTGCCCCCGCCGTGTTTGCACAGGCGCAACCTGGCCTGCCGCTGCTCACCGGCACGGCCGGTGGCCAGAGCTATACGTTGCCCGTTCAGACGCTGATCTTCCTCACGTCGCTCGGGTTCCTGCCGGCCATCATCCTGATGATGAGCAGCTTCACGCGCATCATCATTGTGCTGTCACTGCTGCGCCATGCGCTGGGCACGCAAACCACGCCGCCCAACCAGGTGCTGATCGGGCTCGCGCTGTTCCTCACGTTCTTCGTCATGTCACCGGTGCTCGACAAGGTCTACACCGACGCCTACGTGCCGCTGCGCGACAACAAGATCACCGTAGAACAGGCCATGGACACCGCCGCCACGCCGCTGCGCCAGTTCATGCTCAAGCAGACCCGTGAGCCGGACCTCGCCCTCTTCGTCAAGATGGGCAACATGCCGGCCATCGCCTCGCCAGAGCAAACGCCCATGCGTGCGCTCATTCCCGCCTTCGTCACCAGCGAGCTGAAGAGTGCGTTCCAGATCGGGTTTGCCATCTTCATCCCGTTCCTGGTGATTGACATCGTGGTAGCGGCGGTGCTGATGTCGATGGGGATGATGATGGTCACGCCGTCGATCTTCTCGCTGCCGTTCAAGATCATGCTGTTCGTGCTGGTGGATGGCTGGCACCTGCTGCTGGGCTCGCTGGCCCAGAGCTTTGTGCAATAAGGAGCGCCCATGACGCCCGAGTACGTATTGGACATGGCCCGCCAGGCCATGCAGGTCGCCATGATGGTGGGTGCGCCCATGCTGCTGGTGTCGCTGGTCGTGGGCCTGCTGGTGGCGGTGTTCCAGGCCGCCACGCAGCTGAACGAGCAATCGCTGTCGTTCATCCCCAAGCTGATGGCCGTGGCCGCCACCATGGTCCTGGCCGGCCCGTGGATCGTCAGCGTGATCGTCGACTACACGCGCGGCGTGCTGACCAACATCCCGAACTACGTGAATTGACGCAGCCAAGCTGACGTCGCCGCGCGAATTTTGCCAACCTCGCCACCATGATCCAGTTCACCGCTACCCAGCTCAACGGCTGGATCGCCATGTACTGGTGGCCGCTGGTACGCGTACTGGCGTTCATTGCCATTGCACCGCCGTTTGCCAATACCGAGGTGCCGAACTCGATCAAGATCGCGTTTGGCGTGATCGTCACGGTGGCGCTGGCGCCCATGGTGACGCTGTCCCCCGAGGTGGCCAGCGTGTCGGTGGGTTCGTACGAAGGGCTGTGGATCACCCTGCTGCAGGTGGCGATCGGGCTGACGCTGGGCTTTTGCGTGCAGCTCGTGTTTTCGGCCATCAGCGGCGCGGGTGAGGTGATGTCGGTACAGATGGGCCTCGGTTTCGCCTCGCTGTTGGACCCGCAACAGACCGAAAGCAGCATGCTGCTCGGCCGCTTCATCAGCCTCACGGCCATCACCGCGTTCATTGCCGGAGACGGCCACCTCGTGCTTTTGCATGCGCTGTTCGACAGCTTTACCGCGCTGCCGGTCTCGGCCACGCCGCTCGCCAACCCGGGCTGGCAGACACTCGCTGGCGGCGGCACCATCGTTTTTGCGCTGGCCTTGCGCATTGCCCTGCCAATCATCGCCATCATGCTGGTCGTCAACCTGGCCTTTGCAGTGCTCTCACGCACGGCGCAAGCGCTGAACCCGTTTGCCGTGGGTATCGCCGCCACGCTGGTGGTCGGGCTGATGCTGGTCATGGTGATGATGACCTCGCTAGCCCCCGTGGTGGAGCGCTCCGTCATGGACGCGCTGGAACTGGGCGGCCGGGCCTTCGAACAATTCGGGGCGCGCTGAGCCCCCACCCTCGCAGTCCACCAAAAGAATTAAAACAATTGTTTTACCCACACGACGTTGGGGCGCCGCCCAGCACGGGATGTGGGTGCAGTCCCCCTGGTTTTGCACGGACGTTTCGTATATCCCCTCCACTTTTTCCGGCTTCGTCGCGCATGTGACACGAAATCACGCAAGTGGTTGTTTTCGGAGGGAACTTTTCAGTATGATTCGGCCCGGGGTTGGGGAATAGCAAGCGTATTGAAAGACAAAATCGGCCGTGATTAACGGCCCGTGCGTTCACCCAGATCAATCGATAACAACGAGAGCGGATCGGGTGGAGGCGAATGCGCGGATTTGCGCAACGGCCACTCCCGTGCCGGGCGCCGCGCAATACTGCGGGCACTGGCCCTGCTCCCTACGCGAACACCGATATGCCCGATTTGCACTGGACTATCCCGGTTGCTCGCTGGTCCTGCTGGCCTGCTCTTGGTTCGGATTCAGTTTCCTCGCCCGACCTCGGTTTTATTGAACCGATGGTGCGGCGTCGCCTGAGCACGCTTTCTAAAAGCGCCCTTAAAGTCGCACACGATTGCGTGGCAGACGTACCCCACGCGCGCATCGTATTCGCGTCCCGGCACGGTGAATTGCGCCGCACAGCCGGCATCCTGGCCGACATTGAAAACGCCGAGCCGGTCTCCCCCACCGCCTTCAGCCTGTCCGTGCTCAACGCCATGAGCGGCGTATTCAGCATTGCGCGCGGCGACACGTCGCCCGCCATTGCCGTGTCCGCCGGCCCCGCCACGCTGGGCCTGGCACTGCTCGAAGCCCACGCGCAATACACCACGGACCCAGCCTTGCCGGTGCTGCTCGTCTATGCGGATGAGCCTGCGGATGCGCGCTTTGGCGCCGTCGCCGACGAGGTGGATGAACGCGCGCTGGCCATCCTGCTCGATGGCACGGCAACGGGTTCGCTGGTGTGCTCGCACGGCGCGCCCGCTGATGCTGCGCAGGGCGCATCCCCCATGACCACGCAAAGCCAGGCCGTACTGCACAGCCTGGCCGCACGCACCTCCAGCGCGTGGCAGCACGCCGGCGGCACCTGGACGTGGCAATGGCGGGAGGGGCGATGACACGTTCAGTAAACACATTGAGCACACGCATCAACAAGGCATGGCGCCTGATGGGGACGGGGCTGGCCTTTGTCGTCTTCGGCGTCTGCGGCGTGCTGTTTTCCATCATCGTGTTTCCGCTAGCGTGGCTGTGGCCGCATCGCGCCTCGCGCCAGCGCACCGTCACCTTCATCATTCACTGGTTCTTCCGGGCGCTGGTGCGCGCGCTGCAATGGCTGGGCGTGATGACGCTGGACATGCAGGGCGCAGAGCGGCTGCGCGCGGGCGGCCCGGCCATCGTGGTGGCCAATCACCCGACGTATCTGGATGTGGTGGTGCTGCTGTCGCTCACGCCGCGTGCCTGCTGCGTGGTCAAGAACGCGCACTGGGGCAACCCGTGCTTCTGGGGCATCGTGCGTTCGGCGGAATACATCAGCAACGCCGACCCGACCGAACTCGTGGAAGCCGGCGCGCGCCAACTGGCCGCCGGCTACACCATGATCATCTTCCCCGAGGGCTCGCGCAGCCCGGCCAAAGACCGCTTGCATCCGTTCTCGCGCGGGTTTGCGCACATGGCGCTCAACGTGGGCGCGCCCATCGTGCCCGTGCTGATGGATTGCGATCCGCCCGCCCTCACCAAAGCCATGCGCTGGTACGACGTGCCGCCGCGCGCGTTCTGCATCAAGGTGGCGGTGCTGGAGCCCGTCAGCGTTGCCCAATATGTGCCGGAAGGTGCGCCGTCAGCCTTGGCTGCGCGCGCGCTGACCACCGGCATTGAAACCCATATCACCGACCATCTTCTGCAATATGGATTCCTTGAAGCTCGAAATTAAGCAACTCCTGATCGAGGCACTCGATCTGGAAGACATGACACCGGCCGATATCGACGACGACGCCCCGCTATTCGATACCAACGGCATCGGCCTGGATTCCATTGACGCATTGGAAATCGGCATCGTGCTGCGCAAGCGTTATCAATTGACGATTGCCGCCAATGACGAACACACGCGCGAGCATTTCCGCTCCGTGAATACACTTGCGGCACTCGTCAAGAGCCAACAATAATCGCGCCGCCGAATTACACCCCGCGCACCGGCAGAATTAGGGAGAAAACCACATCATGACGGACACCGAGATCCTCGAACGCATCCGCGCCATTTTCAAAGAGAACTTCGATATCGCGCCCGAACGCGTGACACCCGAGGCGCATCTGTTTGAAGAGCTGGACCTGGACAGCATCGACGCCGTGGACCTGGCCATCAAGCTGCAAGAGATGACGGGCCGCCGCATCAAGCCGGAAGAATTCAAGACCGTGCGTACGGTGGGCGATGTGATCGTCGCGGTTGAATCGCTGCTGGCGGCGTGACCGGATGCCCGCGCGGATGCAAGCGCGCATGCCCGCGCAATCTGACCGCTTGATCGACTCATCCCCCACCCTGCCCCGCTGGGTGCGCGGCGCCACGCAAGCGCTGCTGAAAATCGCCTACCCGCTGGTGTTGATCGGCGCCTGGCATTTCGGCAAGCCGCGCTACGCCGGCATCGCGCTGCTGGCGCTGCTGTGGGCGCAGCGGTGGGTGGGAGCCGGCAGCGTATCGACGCTGCTGCGCCAGCTTACGCCGCTCGATTGGCTGATCGCCGGTACGTTGACATGCACATCGGCGGCCGTGGCCATTACCGATAACGAGCTGGTGCTGCGCCTGTATCCGGCGCTGGTCAACACTGGGCTGCTGTTGAGCTTTGCGGCCACGCTGCGCTCGGGCCCTTCCATGATCGAAAAATTCGCGCGCATGCGCCTGCCCGATCTGCAACCCCGTGCCGTACGCTATACGCGGCGCGTCACGCAGGTGTGGTGCGTGTTCTTTGCGCTCAACGGGCTGACCGCCGTGGTGGCGGCACTGTACTGGTCGCGCGGCGCCTGGGCGCTGTACAACGGTGTGGTCGCCTATGTGCTGGTGGGTGTGTTGATCGCGGCCGAGGCGGCATTCCGCCATTGGGTCGTGCGGCCGCATGCGCCGTCGGAGGCCGCATGATCGCCCTGCATGCCCTGCTGTCAAACGCACGCGCAAACAACGCCGTAGTCTGCGTTGATGGCGCAATGGCCCTCACGTACGAGGCGTTCCGCACCCGCGTCATGGCTTACGCCGCGGCATTCGCCAAGCAACCGTCGACGCGCTATGCCCTATGCGTGGAAGACCCGTTCGAGTTCACCTGTGCGTTGTTCGCGCTGTTTGTGTGCGGCAAGCACGTGGTCGTTCCTGCCAGCGCTGCGCCGGCCTATCTGGACACGCTGAACGGTGCCTTCGATGCACTGGTTACAGACGCCAGCCTGACGGCGCTGGACCTGCACGCCGAAACAACCCTCGGTGCGATTGACCCGAAGGCGCCCATCACGCTGTACACCTCGGGTAGCACCGGCACGCCCAAGCCCATCCATAAAACGCTCGCCCAGTTCGATGCGGAAGTCGTGACCCTGGAGCAGCAATGGGGCGCGCAGATCGGCACGGGCGCCGTGATGGCAAGCGTGCCGCATCACCATATCTATGGGTTGCTGTTTCGGGTGTTCTGGCCGCTGGCGGCAGGGCGTGCGTTCAGCCGGCAAACCCATACCGAACCCGCGGCCTTGCAAAGCGCGCTGGCGCACCCCACCGCGGCGTTTGTTTCGAGCCCCGCGCAACTGGCGCGCTGGCCGCAACTGCCCGGGTTTGAAGCGCTGTCGGCGATGCCGACGGTGTTCTCGTCGGGTGGCCCGCTGGACGCGGCTGCCGCCACGGCGTTTGCCGCCGTGCATGGCCGCGCGCCCATTGAAGTGTTCGGCAGCACCGAGACCGGCGGCATCGCCTGGCGCCGGCAAGACCAATCGAACGCCTGGCAGCCATTTGGCCGCGTCGAAATCCGTCAGGAAGACGATGGCGCGCTTGCCGTACGTTCGCCGCATCTGCCGCACCCAGACTGGCACCGCACCGACGACGCCATCGCCTTTGACGACAGCGGCCGCTTCCTCTTGCGCGGTCGGCTGGATCGCGTGGTCAAGGTGGACGGCAAGCGTGTCTCGCTGCCGGAGGTCGAGGGTTGGCTCGGCGCGCATCCGTTTGTCACACGCGCGGCAGCGACGCTGTTGGCTGGTACGTCACGCGAACGGCTGGGCGCGCTGGTAGCACTCACGCCGGCCGGTGCGGAAGCGCTGCGCGCGCAGGGCCGCGTGGCCCTGGCCAAGACGCTGCGTCGGCATCTCTCCGCTTACACCGAGCCCACGTTGATCCCTCGCCGCTGGCGCTTCTACATGGCCATGCCAGTGGATGCGCGCGGCAAGTTACCGGCCGCCGCCGTGGCCGCTGCCTTCCGACCCGGCGTGGAAGGTTTCGAAACTCTCGCACACGTGGCCGACGCCGAAGGCGACCACTACGAACTGCGCGTCAGCCCAGACTTGGTTCACTTTGCAGGCCACTTCCCAGGCCTGCCGATCCTGCCTGGCGTGGTACTGATCGACTGGGCCGTGCGCCTAGCTGCCACCCGCAACAGCGCCGTACGCGCAATCGCTTCGGTGGATCAGTTGAAGTTCATGGCGCCCGTGCCACCGGGCGCGGTCGTGTCATTGCGGCTCACACGCGAGCCCGATCGGAGCCGCGTGCGCTTTATCGCCCGGCTTGGGGGGCGGGATTGCGCTTCTGGCGTGCTGGTGCATCAGGAGGCAGCATGACTCAACCGACTGTTGTCACCACGGCTATTGTCATCCCGATCTACAACCACAAGGACGCCATCGGCAATACGGTCGCGCACTTGGCGATGCACGGGCTGCCGATCTTTATTGTCGACGACGGCAGCGACGCGGCCACGCAAGCCGTGTTGGCCGCCTTGGCACGGCAGTACGCGTCGCAGGTAACGCTGCTGCGCCTGCCCGTGAACGGTGGCAAGGGCGCTGCCGTGATGGCGGGCCTGCGCGCCGCCCACGCCGCAGGCTATACGCATGCCCTGCAAATTGACGCCGATGGCCAGCATGATGCCGCCGACGTGCCGCGCTTTCTGGCAGCGGCGGCCGCCTCGCCCGACGCAGTGATCCTGGGCCGACCGGTCTACGACGAAAGCGTGCCCAAGGCGCGCCTGTACGGCCGCTACCTCACACACGTGTGGGTGTGGATCGAAACGCTGTCGTTCGACATTCGGGATTCAATGTGCGGCTTCCGTATCTACCCGCTGGCACTGGCGTGCAAGCTGATCGACGACGTGGCCCTGCCCACGCGCATGGATTTCGATATCGAGATTCTGGTACGCCTGCACTGGCGCCGCGCGCGCATCGTCACGCTGCCCACGCGCGTGACGTACGAGCCGGGCGGCCTGTCGCACTTTGATGTGCTGTGGGACAACGTGCGCATCAGCAAGAGCCACACGCGCATGGTGGCCGGCATGCTGGTGCGGCTGCCGCTGCTGCTGGCCGGCAAGTTCATGCCGCGCTGGCGCCATCCGGCCGCACCAGACAAAACGCCGGGCGCATCTCACGACAATTCGCACGGCTGGTGGCGCATGGCCGAGCGCGGCAGCCAGCTCGGCATGCAGCTTCTAGCCTTGAGTTGCCGCCTGTTCGGTACGCGCTTCACCTCGCTGTGGCTGTACCCGATCGTCGCGTACTTCCTGCTGACGGGGCGCACGGCGCGAGACGCATCGCGGCAGTACTTTGCGCGGTTGCATTCGGCATCACCGGGGGCGGGCATGCCGCAACCGGGGTGGCTGAGCGCGTACCGCCAGATGATCGCGTTTGCGCAATCGGGGCTTGACAAGCTGGCGGCATGGTCAGGCCAGGTCAAGAACGAGCGTGTGCGCTTTGATGACCCGACTGCGTTCGAGGCGCTCGTCGCCAGCGGACGCGGTGCGCTGGTGATCGGCGCCCACCTGGGCAACCTGGAGATGACGCGCGCGCTGGCCGCCCGTAACGGCCATGCCAAGGTGACAGCGGTGGTCTACACCGAGCACGCGCGGCGCTTCAACCACGTGCTGGCACAGGCGCATCCAGACGTCGTCTCGCACCTGATGCAAGTGACCGACTTCGGCCCCGCGACCGCCATGCTGATGCAGGAACGCATCGACGCCGGCGAACTGCTGGTGATCGTGGGCGACCGCGTGCCCGCGCATGAGTCGGGGCGCACGGTAGAGGCCCGCTTTCTCGGTGCACCCGCGCAGTTCGCGCAAGGGCCGTATGTGCTGGCGCATGCCCTGGGCTGCCCGGTGTACCTGTTCTTCTGCCTGAAGACGGGCCAGGACCACACCCTCTATTTCGAACCGTTTGCCGAACGCATCGAGCTGCCGCGCGCCGAACGTGCACGCCACCTGGGCGGATTCGCGCAACGCTACGCAGAACGGCTCGAACACTATTGCCGCAAGGCGCCTTTCCAATGGTTCAACTTCTTCGATTTTTGGGCGCGTCCACGCGTTTCCAAGAACATGGATACCGCCCATGGCTGAACACGATCTGAATGTGACCACAGCGCGGCACACAGAGGGCCACATCACGCCCGTCGTCATCGGCAACCGCCATCTGACGATCGAAGATGTGGTGGCCATTGCGCGCGGCCAACACGCCGTGTCGCTCAACCACGATGCCGCCTGGCGCGACCGCATCGAACGCGGTGCGCAATTCCTGCGGGAGCGCCTAGCCGCCGGCGCGACCATCTATGGCGTGAACACCGGCTACGGGGATGCCTGCCAAGTGAGCGTGCCGATGGCGCTGGTCGAAGCCCTGCCGTTGCAACTTACGCGTTACCACGGCTGCGGCATGGGCCGTCACCTGGAGGCATCCGAAACGCTGGCCGTGGTGGCCGCGCGCTTGAACTCGCTGGCGCATGGATATTCGGGCGTGCGCTTCGTGCTGCTGCAACGTCTGGCCGATCTGATCAACCACCGCATCCTGCCGCGCATTCCGGCCGAAGGCTCGGTGGGCGCAAGCGGCGACCTAACGCCGCTGTCCTACCTGGCAGCCGCACTGGTGGGCGAGCGCGACGTGCTCTTCAATGACGAGCTGCAACCGGCTGCAGGCGTGTGGCAACAGATCGGCCACACGCCCATCACCTTGGCCCCGAAGGAAGGGCTCGCGCTGATGAACGGCACGGCGGTCATGACGGGCCTGGCGTGCCTGGCCTACGCGCGTGCTGAGCAACTGATCCGCCTGTCTTCCCGCCTGACGGCACTCGCCACGGTGGCACTGGACGGCCGCGCCGCGCACTTCCACCCCACCATCTTTGCCGCCAAGCCGCACGCCGGTCAGGCCGAGGTGGCCGGCTGGATCCGCGCTGACTTGGCCAACTGGGACGACACCTCCGCGCACCGCGTGCAAGACCGTTACTCCATCCGCTGCGCACCGCATGTGATCGGCGTGGCGCGCGATGCGCAATCGTGGATCCGCCGCGATATCGAGAACGAACTCAACAGCGCCAACGACAACCCGCTGATCGACCCCGATGCGCAGGAAGTCCTGCACGGCGGCAACTTCTACGGCGGCCACATCGCGTTTGCGATGGACGCACTCAAAACCGCCATCGCCAACCTGGCCGACCTGATGGACCGGCAGTTCGCGCTGCTGGTAGACGACAAGTTCAACAACGGCTTGCCGCGCAATCTGTCTGGCGCCACCGCAGAGCGCGCGCCGATCAATCACGGCTTCAAGGCCGTACAGATTTCGTCGTCTGCTTGGACCGCCGAAGCGCTC
Source organism: Ralstonia sp. (assembly GCA_039592975.1). Classification (GTDB taxonomy): domain Bacteria; phylum Pseudomonadota; class Gammaproteobacteria; order Burkholderiales; family Burkholderiaceae; genus Ralstonia. The sequence continues at coordinate 88,863 of JBCNQE010000001.1, forward strand.
AAGCACACCATGCCGGCCAGCGTGTTCTCGCGCTCGACCGAGGCGCACAACCAGGACAAGGTCAGCATGGGCACGATTGCCGCGCGCGACTGCCTGCGCGTGCTGGAGCTGACCGAACAAGTCGCTGCGGCGCATACGCTGGCGGCGGTGCAGGCGGTGCGACTGCGCTGCCAGCTCGACCCGTCGACGAAAGTCCCGGCGCCGGTGCAGGCGTTTATCGACCGTGTGAGCATGCTGTCGGCGTTCGTGAGCGAAGACCGCCCGCTGGAAGCCGACCTGCGCGCGCTGACGCTCGCCATCGAGCGCGGCACACTCACCGATGAGCATGGAGCGCAACGTGACCGCACGTGACCTGCCACCGAACCTGCCACCCCTGGCCGCCAGTGCCCGCGTGGAAGTGCCCTTCCACGACGTCGACGCCATGGACGTCTGCTGGCACGGCCACTACCTGAAGTATTTCGAGATCGGCCGCGCCGCGCTGCTGCGCCGCTTCGATTACGACTACCGCGAGATGCGCGATTCGGGTTTTCTGTGGCCCGTGGTGGAAGCCCACCTCAAGTACATCAAGCCGGCCACCTATGGCCAGCAGATCGAGGTGCGCGCCACGCTCGTGGAATACGAGAACCGTCTGAAGATCGGTTACGAAATCGTCGATTGCGCATCCGGTGCACGCTTGACGAAAGGCCATACCACCCAGGTGGCGGTGTGTGCCCGCACCGGTGAGCTGCAATTCGTCTCGCCGCCGGTGATGATTGAACGTGTGGAGCGGGCATGGCTACGCTGACCAACTCCGTGCGCGCATGGGCGACGGCGCTGGCATTGGCGACGTGTTCGCTTGCCAGCGCGGCGCCCACGGAAGCGCCGCAGGACAGCGTGCTTGTCTCGCAAGTGGCCGCGCAGTTGGCGCAGGCCAAGGGCGTGCGCGCGCAGTTCGTGCAGACGCAATCGCTGCAGGCCATGCAAAAGCCGCTGGTGAGCAGCGGCACGCTCCTCTTCCTGCGCGACCAGGGTGCGCTCTGGCGTATCGAGCAGCCAAGCCGCATGACCTACGTGATGACGGATACCGGCGTCACCACGCTCGACGCCAACGACAAACCCATGGCACGCGGCGCACGCAATGCTGCGGGCGTGGCGCAGGTCTCGCGCATGATGCGCGCGATGCTGGCGGGCGACCTGTCGGCGCTGTACTCGCAGTTCAACGTCAATGCGCAAGGCAACGCCAGCCGCTGGCACCTGCGGTTGATTCCCGCGCAGCCGCAGCTCGCCCAGGCGTTGCGCGGCCTCGACCTGACGGGTGACACCTACCTGCGTAGCATCCGCATTCAATCAGCCAACGGCGACGAAACCCGCATCGAGTTCACGGGCAGCACGCGCGTGGATGCGCCCAACGCGGCGGAACGCACGCTGCTGGGGGCGCCCTGATGGCGCAGGAGTTTGCCCTGCGCCAGTCCGCCCAAGCCACCTGGGCCATCCGGCTCGGTTGGCTGGCGCTCGTCATGGCCGCACTGCTCTATTGCGGCGTGCGCCTGCACGATGGCACGGCGCTGCAGACCAATTTGCTCGCCCTGCTGCCCGCTACAGAGGCCGACCCGGTGGCCGAAAAGGCCGTCGACACACTGGCCGCCTCGCTGGGCGACCGCACCGTGTTCCTCGTCAGCAGCCGCAATGCTGACCACGCCAAAACAGCCGCGCTGCAGTTGGGCGGGCAACTCAAACGCAGCCCCGCATTCCGCAACGTGATTGCCCAGCTGCCGCCGTTTGACGCCAGCCAGATCACGCGTTTCTACCAGCCCTATCGCTTCGGGCTGCTCAGCGCCGCTGACCGTGCCGCGCTGGACGATCCCTCCACGGCGCTGCCGGCACTGCTCGCGCAACGGCTCTACGCACCGGTTGAAAGCGGCCTGAGCGCCCCACTGGCCGACGACCCGTTCGGCTGGCTCGGCCACTGGCTGGCTGAGCTGCCGCTGGCCACCACGCGCCTGGAACTGGAAGACAACTTCCTGGTCGCCCGCCACGACGACACCACCAGCGTGCTGGTCACCACCACCCTGGCGGCCTCCGCCTATGACGGGCAGACGCAGGCCGATGTGCGCAGCGCTGTCGCCCAAGCCGAGCAATCGCTCGCGCGCGCCTTTCCCGACGTTACGCTGGTGCGTACGGGTGCGGTGTTCTATGCGGCCGCCGCGCGCAACGCTTCGGAGCAAGAGCTGCACCGCATCGGCATCGTGTCCACGGTCGGCATTGCGCTGCTGATGCTGTGGGTGTTCCGATCGCCGCGCTATTTGCTGCTCGGGTTCCTGTCCACAGGGATCGGCATTGTGTTTGCGCTGGCGGCCACGCTGCTCGTGTTCGGCAAGCTGCATCTGCTGACGCTCGTGTTCGGCGCCAGCCTGATTGGCGAAGCGGTGGATTACTCCATCCAGTACTTCGTCAGCCACCTTGGCGCCGAGGCCGGGCAAGACGCCCGGCGTAGTGCTCGCGATGTGCGGCCGGCGCTGTTGGTGGCACTCGCCACCAGCCTGCTCGGTTACGCCATTCTGGTGGGTGTGCCGTTTCCGGCGCTGCGCCAGATTGCGTGCTTCGCCATCGCCGGGATCGGGGCGGCCTTCCTGTCGGTGGCTTCACTGCTGCCGGCCCTGCTGGCGAATGTGCCACAACATGCGCCGCGCCAACCGCGGCGTACCTATGAACGCGCCGCACGCTGGCTCGGCGGCTGGCAAACCGCGCTGACACGCCGGGGCGCCTGGCTGTGCCTCGCGCTCGCCGCGGCGGCCGCCGTGCCCGGCTGGCTGCGCCTGACCAGCGATGACGACATCCACCTGCTGATCCAGCGCGACCCGGAACTCGCCCGGCAGGAAGCCGTGGTGCGTGAGGCCATCGGCGTGGAGAACAGCACGCAGTTCTTCGTCGTGAAGGGAGATTCCGCCGAGCAGGTACTGCAGCGCGCGGAAGCCCTGCAGCGCAAGCTGGAAGCGCCGATTGCCGGGGCTCAACTCAAGGGCGTGCAATCCGTCGCGCAATTCGTGCCGTCTGCGCGCCAGCAAGCTGAAGACCGCGCTCGGCTCGCCCAGCGCGTATTCGCTGATCCGCAAGCGCTGAGCACCACATTGACCGACGCAGGATTCCGCCCCGACGTGGTAGCCGCCTACCTCAACGCTTTAGCACGCGCTGGCAGCGGGCCCCTCACCGTCGATGCGTGGCTGGCGATGCCATGGTCGCAACCGTACCGCCACCTCTGGCTCGGTCAGGTTACGAACGCCGATGCACGATCGCCCGTGTTTGCAGCCATCGTCATCCCGACGGGCGCCACGGCGGCGCAATTGCCCGCGCTTGCCGCACTGGCAGATGGCGACGCCGGCATCCGTTTTGTCGACAAGCCCGCCAGCGTGGCCCGCCTGTTCGCCACATACCGCGTCGACAGCGGCTGGTGGCTGGCCGGCGCACTTACCCTGATCCTCGCGTTGTTCTGCGTGCGCTATGGGCTGGCGGCCGGCGTACGCGTGACGCTGCCGGTGGTCTGCGCGGTCGGCATCACGTTTGCCGTGTACGGGTATGCGGGCATTCCGCTGAACCTGTTCCATTGGCTGGCGCTGATGCTGGTGCTTGGCGTGGGCGCCAACTACGCTGTGTTTCTGCGTGAAGGCTGTACGCGCCAGCGGGCGGACATCGGCGGCGTATGGGTGGGCGTGCTGCTGTCAGCCGCGACCACGCTGTTGTCCTTCGGCCTGCTGGGTACGAGCGCCATGCCGGTGCTGCGCAGCTTTGGCATGACGCTGGCGCTGGGCATCGTCATTGCGGTGGCATTGGCACCGCTGGGTATGCCGCCGCGGCCACCGAGGCCCCAGATTGCGAGACACCGATCCTCATGACTGCTTTTACTGCCTACCTGCATGCGTTGGGCATGGTCAACGCGCTGGGCGATGACGTGGATGCCATCCGCCGCAATCTGGCGGCCGGGCACGCACCCGGCATGGTATCGGCCGAGCGGCCCGACGGCACAAGCGCCATCGTGGGGCGTGCAACGGCTGCACTCACGCTTGCGCCGCCCGCGCCTCTGGCGGCCTATGACTGCCGCAACAATCGCCTGCTGCTGGCGGCGCTGGCGCAGATCGAACCTGCATTGACCGCCGCCCGCGAGCGCTACGGTGCGCACCGCATCGGCATCGTTCTGGGCACCAGCACTTCGGGCATCGACGCGGCTGAAGCCGCGCTGCACCATGCCAAGGCGCACGGCACGCTGCCGCCGGCGTTTGACTATCGGCAGATGGAAATCGGCACGCTGGCGCCTTTCGCGGCGGCAGCATTGGGCACCACCGGCCCCGCCTATACGGTGTCGACGGCCTGCACGTCGAGCGCCAAGGCCTTCGCGTCTGCCCGCCGGTTGCTCGGCCTCAATCTGTGCGACGCCGTGGTCGTGGGCGGTGTGGACTCGCTGTGCGAGCTGACGCTGCAGGGCTTTGCCTCGCTGGAATCGACCAGCCCCGCGCGCACCAACCCGATGAGCCGCAATCGTGCCGGCATCAACATCGGCGAAGGCGCAGCGGTCTTTCTCATGACGCGCGAGCCCGGGCCGGTACGCCTGGCCGGCGCGGGTGAATCGAGCGACGCCCACCATATCTCCGCGCCCGACCCCACCGGCGCCGGGGCTGAACGCGCATTGCGTGCCGCACTGGCCGACGCGGGCATTGACGCCAACGCCATCGGCTACGTCAACCTGCACGCCACCGCCACACGCAAGAACGACGAGATGGAAGCGCACCTCATGGCACGCGTGTTTGCGCACGGCGTGCCGACCAGTGGCACCAAACCGCTGACCGGCCACACGCTGGGTGCGGCGGGCGCGACCGAACTCGGCTTTGCGTGGCTCACGCTCGCACACGAAGGCACGCCCCTGCCGCGCCACCTGTGGGATGGCGAAGTCGACGCCGCGCTGCCTACGCTGGATTTGGTCGAAGATGACCGCCGCCTCAGCGCCGGCCAGTATGTGATGAGCAATTCGTTTGCGTTCGGCGGCAGCAACGCCAGCCTGATCCTGGGCCAAGGGTAAGCATGAGCGCCGACTTTCCCATTGCTCCCATCGAATCCATCCTGCCCCATCGCGGCACCATGCTGCTGCTCGCAGGCGTGGACATGTGGGATGACGAATCCGTGGCCGCCGTAGCGCATGTCGACCCCGCTGCCTGGTATGCCGACGCCGCCGGCAACATGCCCGCGTGGATCGGCATCGAACTGATGGCGCAGGCGATTGCCGCGCACGTTGGCCTGCTCTCCACGCGTGATGGCAAACCGGCACGGCCTGGCGTGCTGCTGGGCTCGCGCAAGTACGAAGCCAGCGTACCGGCTTTCGCGCAAGGACAACCACTGTGCGTGCAAGCGCGCGAGGTGCTGCGCAGCGAAGAGGGCCACGGCGCGTACGAGTGCACAATCAGCGCCACAATCCACGCGGAGAGCCAGACGCTGGCCAAGGCCATCATCAAGGTGTTCCAGCCGACCGATTTTCAAGCATTCATCGAAGGGAGTTTCACAGCATGAGCCGCCGTGTTCTTGTGACGGGCGCCAGCCGCGGCATCGGCCGCGCCATCGCCTACCAGTTGGCGTCGGACGGGTTCGACGTTTCCGTGCATTGCCGCAGCGGCCGCAACGAGGCCGAGGCCGTCGTCGCCGGCATTCAGGCGCAAGGCGGCACGGCGCGCGTGCTGCAGTTCGACGTGCGCGATCGCAACGCCTGCCGAACGCAGTTGGAAGCCGACGTGGAAGCGCACGGCGCCTACTACGGCATCGTCCTGTGCGCGGGCGTCACGCGCGACGCTGCCTTCCCCGCGTTGACGGATGAAGACTGGGACATCGTGCTGGAGACGGGCCTGGACGGCTTCTACAACGTAGTGCACCCGCTCACCATGCCGATGGTGCGGGCGCGCAAGGGCGGGCGCATCGTCACCATCGCGTCCGTATCGGGCGTCATGGGCAACCGTGGGCAGGTCAACTACAGCGCGGCCAAGGCCGGGCTGATTGGTGCGACCAAGGCGCTGGCGGTGGAACTGGCGTCGCGCAACATCACCGTGAACTGCGTGGCGCCCGGGCTGATCGAGACCGAAATGCTCTCGCACATGGAGCACCTGGACCACGCCCTGCAGACCGTGCCGATGAACCGCGTCGGCCAGCCGACGGAGGTGGCTTCGGTCGTGGGCTTCCTGATGTCGGACGCGGCGTCGTACGTCACGCGGCAAGTGATCGGTGTGAACGGCGGGATCGTCTGATGAAGCGCGTTGTTGTGACCGGCATGGGCGGCGTCACCGCCCTGGGCTCCGAGTGGAGCGAGATCCAATCGGCCATCGAGCAAGGCCGCAACGCCGTGCGCCGCATGCCGGAGTGGGATTACTTCGACACCCTGCACGCGCGCTTGGCCGCCCCGCTGCCTTCCTTCACCACGCCTGCTGACTACCCGCGCAAGAAGACGCGCTCGATGGGGCCGGTGTCGGTGTACGCCGTGCGCGCGAGCGAAATGGCACTGGCCGATGCGGGGCTCACGGGCGACACCTCCATCGCGGATGGCCGCATGGGTGTGGCGTATGGCTCGTCGTCGGGCTCGGTGCAGCCGATTCGCGCGTTCGGCAGCATGCTCGATACGGGTTCGATGCAGGGCGTCACCTCCAACAGCTACGTGCAGATGATGCCGCACACCACGGCTGTCAACGTCGCACTGTTCTGGGACTTGAAGGGCCGCATCATCCCCACCTCGTGCGCATGCGCGTCGGGCAGCCAGGCCATCGGCTATGCGTACGAGGCCATCGCCACCGGCAAGCAAACGCTGATGCTGGCGGGCGGCGCGGAAGAGCTCTCGGCACCCGCCGTGGCGGTGTTCGACACGCTCTACGCCACCAGCACGCGCAATGACGAACCGCACCTCACGCCGCGCCCGTTCGACAAGGCGCGCGACGGCCTGGTGGTGGGCGAAGGCGCGGCCACGCTGGTGCTGGAAGACTACGACCACGCCGTCGCACGCGGCGCACGCATCCATGCGGAGGTGGTGGGCTTTGGCTGCAACTCCGACGGCGCACACATGACGCAGCCCACCGCCGCCACCATGAGCCATGCGATGCGGCTCGCGCTGCAAGACGCTGGCCTCTCGCAAGACGCCATCGGCTACGTCAACGCGCACGGCACGTCCACCGACATCGGCGACGTGGCCGAGAGCCTAGCGACGGCCGAGGTGTTTCGCCCCACGATGCCGATCAGCTCGCTGAAGAGCTACGTCGGCCATACGCTGGGCGCGTGCGGCGCCATCGAAGCGTGGTGGACGATTGAGATGATGAAGCGCAACTGGTTTGCGCCCACGCTCAATCTGGAAAACGTCGACCCGGCCTGCGCACCGCTGGACTACATCGCCGGCAGCGCACGCGAGCTGCATGTCGACTACGTGATGAGCAATAACTTTGCGTTCGGCGGCATCAACACGTCGCTGATCTTCAAGCGCGCCGACTGATGCACGGTCGCCGATTGTCCCCCTCATCGCGCACTGCCGGGGCGCCCGAACGCGTGGTCGTCACGGGCCTGGGCATTGTGAGCTGCCTGGGGAATACGCTCGATGCGGTCTCCGCCGCGCTGCGCGATGGGCGCTCGGGGCTGGTGCACATGCCGGCCTGGGAGGCAATGGGGCTGTCGTGCCAGGTGGCGGGCGTGGCATCTGTGCAGGACGAACCGCCGTTTGCGCGCAAATTTGAGCGCTTTATGGGCGAGACCGCACGCATGGCGTGTCACGCTGCGCGCAAGGCCGTCGACGATGCGGGGCTCGACATGGCGGCGCTGCAATCGCCGCGCGCCGGCCTGGTTGCAGGTTCGGGTAGCGGCGCATTGGCCGCGTACGACACCGCGCTGGATGCCGTACGCGCACGCGGTGTGGAGCGCGCCTCGCCCTACATCGTGCCGCAGGTGATGAGCAGCACGGTGTCGGCCAACCTCGCGCAGGTGTTCGGGCTGGGCGGCATCAGCTATTCGCCGTCATCTGCGTGCACCACATCGGCCCTGGCCATCGGGCAGGCAGCGCATTGGATTCGCTCGGGGCAGCAGGACATCATGCTCGCCGGTGGCGCGGAAGAACTGCACGACAGCTACGCATTGTTCTTCGATGCCATGGGCGCGCTCTCGCGGGCGCCGGGTGACATGCCCGAGCGTGCATCCCGCCCATACGACACCGCGCGCGATGGCTTCGTGCTGGGCTCGGGCGCGGGGATGCTGGTGCTGGAGTCGCTCACGCATGCGCGGGCACGCGGTGCACGCATCTATGCCGAACTGACCGGCTTCGGGCAGAGCACCGATGTGGGCTCCATGGTGTCGCCCCGTGCGCCCGGCATTGCCCGCGCCATCCAGGGCGCGGTGGACGAAGCCGGCGCGCCACCCGATTACATCAACACCCACGGCCCCTCCACGCCATCGGGCGACGTGGAAGAAGTGCTGGCCCTGCAAGCCGTGTTCGGCGCGGAGGTGCCGGCGTTCTCATCCACCAAGGGGCTCACCGGGCATCCACCGGGGGCGGCAGGCGCGCACGAAGCCATCTATACCTTGCTGATGATGCGCGACGGCTTTGTCGCGGGCTCGGTCGGCATAGAAACGCCCGACCCGGCGGTGATGGGCCTGCCGCTGGTACAGAAGACGCGCCCAGCGCAGATCGAGCGCGCGCTGTCCATTTCCTTCGGCTTCGGTGGCAGTTGCGCCGGGCTGATGTTTGACGCCAACGCCGCCAGTATCGGCCCTGACGTTGGCAACGGCGATTTCTCAACGCAACAACAAGAACAGGAGTGCTCTCGATGAAGACCCAACTGCTACTGGCTGCCGGCGCACTGGCCATGCTCGCTCAGGTGGCCCACGCTGGTACCGAGGTGAAGACCTACCCGATCCAGCCGGTGCTGCAATCGCAGCAGTTCGCGCCCGGCGTCGCCCTGTACTTTGGTGATCAGCCACACCCGGCCGTGGTGACCCAGCTGGGTGAAGTCACCAAGTCGTCGCACCCGCCGCGCAAGACCGCCACCGAGGTCGAAATCTGCAACGCCACGCTGGCCGATGCCCTGCGCCAACTGGCCAACGCCGCGCACGACAGCGGCGCCAACGCCGTCATCAACATCAAGACCTGGTTCCACTCGACCGTGAGCAAAGACGCCAACAACTACACCTGCGGCGTCAGCGGCGTGTCGGCTGCACTGCGCGTGAGTGGCGAACTGGTGACGGTCGAGTCCGCCAAGTAATCCGCTGTCAATCCATTGACGCATCCCTTCCCCAACCGCAATACAACAACAAGGAGTTTGGAATGAAACGTCACCTGATGCTGGCTGCCCTGTGCGTCGCCACGATGAGCACCGCCGCCTTCGCCCGCAACGATGTCGAGACCTACTCGATCGATGCCGCGCTCAAGAGCCCAGGCTCGGAAAAGGTCGGCAGCGATATCGCACTGAGCTTTGCAGACCAGAAGCACGCGGCCGTGGTGAAATCGATGGGCGAGATCGCCACCAACAAGAAGACCAACGGTGTCGGCCGCAGCGATGAAGCCGCTTGCCAGTACGTCTTCCTGTCGGCCGTGCTGGCGCTGCAGGAACGTGCCCGCCAGCTGGGCGGCAACGCGGTCATCAACATCAAGAGCAACTACAAGAACAACCTGACCGCCAGCGCGACGGAGTTCACGTGCGGCTCGGGCGCACTCATGTCGGGCGTGGCCCTGAAGGGCGAAGTCGTGACACTCGGGAAAGCCGAGGCGCCCACGAACACAACGCCCGCCAAGAAAGCGTCTGCACACAAGAAATAAGATACCTGTGCACGCTGCCCGCCGAGCCGATCGGCAGGCGGGCTTGGCACAACCGATCAGGCAGCGGGCTTGGTGGCGGCGACGTTGACGAGCGTCTCGCGCCGCTTACCCGGCTTGGGATGGTGCAGGCCCAGGCGCTCGAACAGGCCGAAATCCGTGGCGCGGCTCCACCAGAGATACGGTAGCGACACGTTGCGCTGCTCAAACGCGAAACCACCGGCACGCAGCATCTGCAGATAACCGTCGGCACTCTTTTGCACTTCCATGGGGTGCCGGAACAGCAAACGGATCACCCAGGATTTGATGTACGCATCAGTCGATTCGGCAAACAGCAGCACGCCGCCCGGTTTCAAGATGCGGCGGAATTCAGCCAGCGCACGCTCCTGCTCGACGAGGTGATGAAAGGTCTGGTGGCAGAAGACGATGTCTGCGCAGGCATCGGGCAGCGGCAGTGCTGCGCAATCACCGTGCATGACCTCGACTGGCGTGCCGATAGCGTTGCCGGCCTTGCGAGCGGCATCGAGCGATGGCGCATGGCAATCCACACCGACAATGCGCTGTGGAGCAAACGCTTTCTCCAGCAGCCGGAATGAAATACCTTGGCCGCAACCCACATCCACCAGCACAGGCGCCTCGGGCAATGGCGTGGTGATCAGCTGCTTGAGGTCGTTGATGGCGACGCGCAGCACATGGTGTTCCCACGTATGCGTGCGCAGGAACCAGATACCGAATGTGGTTTCCGGCACGAACGAACCGACGTGCGCGGGCGTTGAGGTGGTTTGCATGGGGACAGTGGTGGTCTGAAATCGGCAGCGCGGGCCTTCAACGCCAGCACATGCTTCAGGAGCCGCGACTATAACGCACCCGTCGTCAACGTTGTGTGATCCTAGAGCGCTGCGAAGCGCGCAATCCAACGCACCGCGCCAACTGCGGCAAGCAGCCAGATCCCGGCAATGAAGAGCGCAGCCACGTAGCTGACAGGCCGGTGCCCGGCAATCTGGGCCGCCGCGCGATGTTGCTCCATCACCTCAGCAGGAATCAGCCGGATGGCGAGCAGGAGGCCCAGCGGCACCAGCACCACGTCGTCCAGATAGCCGAGCACCGGGATGACATCCGGAATGAGGTCGATGGGAGACAACGCATAGCCCGCGACCACGGCGGCAAGCACCTTCGCATACCAGGGCGTGCGTGGATCGCGCGCAGCCAGCCAGACTGCATGGACATCCGCCTTCACCTCACGCGCCCATTGACGCGTGCGCGCCATCAGACGGGCAAGCACATCGCGGCGCCAGATGCGCAGCCGGATATCGTCAAGCACGGGGATCGCCGCCAGCGCGAGCAGCAGCATCGCCAGCGGAAGCGTGACGCTGAACCCCACGTACTTGAACCCCACAGCCCCCACCACACCGCCCAGAAAGAAGAGACTGACCAGCGTGGTCAGCACGCGCAGCTTATGACGGTTGGCCAGGACCAGTGGCTTGGTGGTATCGGCCTTCTCCAGGTTCCAGTAGAACAGCTTGCCGAGTTCGATACCGATGTCGGTCACCATGCCGGTCACGTGTGTGGTACGGATCTCCGACTTGGAAACCTTCGTCACCATCGCGTTCTGCAGGCCCATGATGAAACACAGGACCATCACGGTGGCCGGCACGAACAACCATTCGTGGTGCTCCAGATTGCCGCCCAGCAACCCGAAGCAAACCAGCAAGCCGGCCTCCACCATCAGCGGCAGCGCGTACTCACTCTGCAAATGCTCGCGTCGCCCCCAATTGATTAAGACGGAAGAGCACGCCGCCCCCGCCAAAAAGGACAGCAACGCGCCAAGGCCGCCAAGCAAGAGTCCGACGTCGCCCAACGCCAAGTCATCCGCCATCGCAGACACAATGCCAGACATATGCGACGTGTACTGCTTCACGGCGAGAAACCCGCCCGCATTGGTTGCCCCAGCGACAAAGGCGAGGTAACAGGCAAGTTGCTGGTTGCGCTCGGGACTGCGTTCCTTCCCCGTCAACTGGCGCAAGTATGAGATGGGCATGGTTGCGTGCGAGGTGCGTTCCGGCCGTGGCAGTGTGTCGTCTGCCCGTCAGTTGGCCTGTTCTGACCAGGGTCGGCGATTGGGTGTCGGCCGTTTGCGCTGTCTCAGGTGCCGCACCGCCGAACCCAAGTCCAGCGCGTGCGCCGCCTCCAGACTGCGTGCACGCGCGAGCAGGGTGTCGAGCCGCGGAAGCTTGCCCTTCCAGGCCAGCAGCGTGTAGTTGCCGCCGTCCTCGGACAGCCAGATGGAAAACGACTCGCCAAACGCGGTACGCACTTCGTCCAGGTAGAACCCGATATCGGGATCGCTCTCCAGAAAGTTGGCCACCAGCACGCCGTTGTCGGCAAGGCGCGCGCGGCAGTCCGCATAGAACTCCGCCGTGCCGAGCTGCGCCGGCATGCCGCACGCCAGGAAGCCATCCACCAGAATGACATCCGGCCGTGCCTCCTGGCCTTTGACGTACTCCACACCATCCGCGCAGACCACCTCGAAGCGATCGTCGTCGGGCGGAATCTGAAACGCATCGCGCAGGGCGATCACGGCGGGGTCGATTTCGATGGCCACCACCTTGGTGTCCGGCAGATAGTGATAGCAATACTTGGCCAGCGAGCCGCCGCCCAGGCCGATCATGGAAATCCGCGCGGGCGCCGGCTGTAGGAGCAGGAAGCTCATCATCGTCCGCGTATAGCCCAGCACAAGCTTGTGGGGCGTGCTCCGCAACATCAGGCTCTGTATCGCATGCTCGTCGAATTGCAGCGACACCAGTTGCTCCGTTTCCAGGACGAGCGGCGCGCCATCGCCCGAGGCCTCGGCAGTGAACTGCAGATCGGCACCCAGGCAGGCATCGTAGAAATCCGTCTCCATCGCGGGCCTCGATCAACCGAGCAGCGCTGCGAGCATCTTCGCGGCAGCGCCTTCGTCCGGGCCCACCGCGCGGATCTTGATCTCGGTGCCGGCGCGAATGGGAAGCGCCATCACCTCCATCACGTTCTTGGCATTCGCCTTGCGCGCGTTGCAGATCAGCAGGATGTCGCTCTCGAAGCGGCCTGCCGCCACTGCCAGCCGCGCCGAGCCGCTGCCTTGCAGGCTCACGCGGCTGGTGATTTCAATCGTCGCTTCCACCACCCCATCCTCGAGAACGGTAAGAGCCGAGCGGCGAGCTGCCGGCGTTCATCCCCTTGATGACACGCCTCGCACGTCGTGACTCAGTTGTATATAATGATAATGACATTATCATACAATATGCGACCAAAGCGTATGGAATCCAAGACCGCCCGCCTCACCGTGCTGATCGATCCGGTGAAGAAAAAAGCCTTCGAGGAATTGTGCGCAGAGCAAGACCAGACGCCGTCGCAGGTCGTGCGCCAGTTGATTCGTGATTACCTGGAGCAGCACGGCGCCGACTATGCGACCCGATCAAAGGTGGGCGCAGGTGTGCGCGCCCCAAAACGCGCTTCGTAAGCCCCAGCCGTCACGGCTGCCGGTCGAGCCAGTCCGCTTGACTGATCTTGAGCACCGCCTGGGCATACTCCGATAGCGCCGCTTGATGCTCGCGCGCGATGGCCTCGCTCGAGCCGATCAGCACATCGCATCGCGCGATGGCGCCGGAAAAACTGTCCTGGTAGTTGTCGCGCCCGACGGCCGCCAGGATGCCCGCCTTCTCCAGCTTGCCCCGGACCCGCTCGTTCGCTTCACTCACCAGCACCGTGATGCCGCGCTTCTCCAGCTTGGCGATCACTTCCTCCAGGGTCAGCAGCCCGGTCATGTCGATGAACGGCACACGCTTCAGGCGCAGGATCAACACCCGAGGGTCCGCATGCGTCTGGCTCAGTGCGCGCTCGAAGTTCTCAACCGCCCCGAAAAAGAACGGGCCGTCGATTGCGTAGACCAGCACGCTCGGTGGCAGGTGCACCTGGCCCAACTCCGACCCGAGCTGCTGCACGGACTGCTGTGACACCTCAACCGACGACGCCATCCGTCGCAAGAACTGCAGCGTCGCCAGAATGACGCCGATGTTGACCGCCACCACCAAATCGGCAAACACCGTCAGGAAAAACGTCATCAGCAGGATCGCAACGTCGGCACGCGGTGCCCGCTGCACCATCCGGACAAAGTGCCGGACCTCGCTCATGTTGTACGCCACCACAAACAGAATCGCCGAGAGCGCCGCCAGCGGGACCTTCGACGCCAGCGGCGCCAGCAGAAGAAGGATCAGTACCAGCGTCAACGCGTGCACGATGCCGGCCAGCGGGCTGTTCCCGCCGTTGCGGATATTCGTTGCCGTGCGTGCAATCGCGCCTGTGGCCGCGAAGCCACCAAAAAGCGGCGCGGCAACATTGGCGAGACCCTGACCGATCAGCTCCTGGTTCGCATCGTGCCGGGTGCCCGCCATGCCATCGGCCACCACGGCGGACAGCAGCGACTCAATCGCCCCCAGCATGGCAATCGTGAAGGCGGGGCCAATCAGCTCGACGATGCGGGTCAGCGTCACGTTCGGCAGCGTGAAGCTGGGCAGGCCTTGTGGAATCCCCCCAAAGGTGCTGCCGATGGTGGCAACCCCATCGAAGTGGAACGTGGCCTGCGCCGCTGTTGCGACCACCATCGCCACCAGCGGGCCAGGCACGCGCTTGAGCGGCGCAATGCGCGGGGTGAAGATGACCAGCATCAAGCTAGCGACGGCCAATGCCGTGGTCGCGACATGCAAATGCGGCAGGCTCTGCAGCGTACGCCAGAGTTTCTCGTGGAAATGTGCCCCCGCTGGTTTAGGCAGCCCAAAAAAGTCAGGCCATTGACCGACCCAGATAATGACGCCGATCCCCGTGGTAAAACCCACGATCACCGGAGCGGGAATGAATTTGATGACGGTACCCAGCCTGGCGGCCCCCATGCCCACCAGAATGATGCCCGCCATCAATGTGGCGATTTGAAGACCGTCGATGCCATGTGCGGCCGTGACGCCCGATAGGATGACGATGAACGCGCCGGTCGGGCCGGCAATCTGCATCCGGCTGCCGCCAAAGGCGGACACCAGCAGCCCGGCGACGATGGCGGTATAGAGCCCCTGCTCGGGTTTGGCGCCGGACGCAATGGCAAACGCCATGGCCAGCGGCAAGGCCACAACCCCGACAACCAAGCCGGAAACCACATTCGGCAGCCAGTTTTGGCGCCGCAGCAATCCAGCGCGATACGCTTCTTGCAGTGCGATCATGAGGTGTGCCCTGCCACGCAGCCCGACCCAGTCAGGGTAGCCCCGCACCCGGGTCGCGCATCCATCGGTTGATGGTTCCAATGTATCAGCGGGCAAGTCAGATCAACATCGAAATATCGATTGCGTTACGCGGCTTTGATGTGGATCGACTTGCTTTCATGCAGATAAGCAACAGCCGTGCGATCTGAAATCGGCAGATTCGCTTCAATATCGGTTTTCAAAGCGTGTACGATCGCGCGTTATCTCGGCAAGCCGCGCAACAAACACCCTATTTGCAACCGATATGCACGCCAATCTTTCTGAAATCGAACAACACGAACACGTCGACGTCGCCATCATCGGCGCGGGCCCGTCGGGCGCCGTGGCGGCAGCCCTGCTGCGGCGTGCGGGGCGCAATGTTCTGGTGCTCGAACGTCAGCACTTTCCGCGCTTTTCCATTGGCGAGAGCCTGCTGCCGCAAAGCATGGCCTACCTCGAACAGGCCGGCATGCTGCAGGCCGTGGTGGAAGCGGGTTTCCAATACAAGAACGGCGCATATTTCGTGCACGGCGACAAAAGCGCCGCCTTCGATTTTCGCGACAAACATTCCGCGGGCTGGGGCACGACGTATCAGGTTGAGCGCGCGGCCTTCGACAACGTGCTGATTCAATGTGCCGCCCAGCAAGGCGCCGAAGTGCGTTTCGGCCACACCGTCCGCGCCATGCATCCGGGCGACGCTCCTGTGCTGGAGGTAGAAGATGAGGCCGGCCACGCATACGCCGTTCACGCCCACTTCGTGCTGGACGCCAGCGGCTTCGGCCGCGTGCTGCCCCGCCTGCTGAATCTCGAAGCCCCCACCGGCATGCCCACACGTGCCGCGCTATTCACACACGTGCGCGACGCCCTGCCCGCCGGCAGCACCGATCGCGACAAGATCTGCATTGCCGTGCACCCCGAGCGACGCGACGTCTGGTTCTGGATGATTCCCCTGGCCGGTGGCCGCTCCTCCGTCGGCTGCGTCGCCGAAGCAAGCTTCCTCGACGTGCCGGAAGCCGAACGCGAAGCCACCCTGCGCCACCTCATCCAATCCGAGCCGAACCTCGCCGCACTCGTCGGCAATGCGCCGTTCCTGATGCCGGTTCGCCAGATCGGTGGGTATGCAGCCAACGTCGAGCGCTTGTACGGCCCCGGCTACGCGCTACTCGGCAACGCAGGGGAGTTTCTCGACCCGGTGTTCTCCTCAGGCGTGACGATTGCCCTGCGCTCCGCCGAACTCGCCACGCGCACCCTCCTGCGCCAGCTCAACGGCGAAACCGTCGATTGGCTGACCGACTATGACAAACCACTGCGCAAAGGCGTCGACACCTTCCGTGCCTTTGTCGAGCGCTGGTATACGGGCGAACTGCAAGACATCATCTTCCACCCGCGTCACTCGCCCGGCATCCGCCGCATGATCAGCGCCATCCTGGCCGGCTACGCGTGGGATGAAACCAACCCGTTCGTGGCCGACCCGGTGCGTCGCCTCAATACGCTGCATGAAGTCTGCAAACTCGAGGCGGCCTGAGCGGCAAGCCGCGCCGGACGCGGCCTCGGAATTCCGGCTCAAGCGCGACGTTGCCCGCAGGCTGGCAGCGCGGTTTGCGCTGCGCTTGCATGTGGTGCTGATCGTGCTGTGGTCGTTGGCGTGGGGCGTGGCGTGCAGCAAGACACTGCTCTGGGTGGGACTGGACTCACGCCCGTGGCGGTATGCCGTGGCCACCGCTTGCGCTTGGCTGGCGATGCTCGTCGCCTTCAAGCTGTGGCTTGCCTATACGGGGTTCACACAGCGCCGCAGGGCCCCACGCGCGAATGCCAGCGGCGATGGCGGCGTCGATCTCGACTTCGATTTCGGTCTGCCGCGCTTGGGCGGCAATGCGGGGCGCGCAGCGAGCAACTTCGGGGACCATGGCGGCACCTTCAGCGGCGCCGGTGCCTCGGCCGATTTCGAACCATTTGCCAGTGCCGGCGACACCGTGGGCAGCGTAGCCGATGGCCTGTCGTCTGCCGATGAAGCGCTGCCGATTGTCCTGGTGATTGCTGTGGTGGTGGCTGTGGCCGCCGCGTGCCTGGGCGTGCTGACGTACTTCTACGCGCAAGGGCCAATGCTGCTGTCGGAAGCGGCGTTCGAGGCGTTGCTGGCGGGCGGGTTGATCCGCTCCGTGCGACGGGCGGACGACGGCGACTGGCTGCGTACCGTGGTCGTCAAAACCGCCGTGCCGTGGCTGATCGTGCTGGGCTGCGCCGTCGCCATCGGCCTGGTGCTGCCCTAAGCACCAGCCCGGGGCGCGGGCGGTTGATCAGCGGATGTACTGGAACAGCGACATGCCCTGCATGGCCGAGAACGTCTTCTGCGCGGCCTGCAGCGACACCTGCTGTTGCGAGAACTGCGAGATGGCGCTGGTGTAATCCACCGATTGCAGCTTGGAGATCTGCTCCTTCAACTGCTCGCCGTAGTTCGAGCCGCTGCTGTTGAGCGTGGTGATCTGCGCTTGCTGCGTACCGACCGTCACCTGCGCCTGCAGCGCGACCTGATAGGCGTTGTCCAGATTGCCCTGTGCGGTTTGCACGGCCTTCTGCAGGTTGGCGACGTCGGTGGCCTGGGTGGCCGCGTTGATCGGCGTCGACAGTGCCGTGATCAGGTTCTCGTACGTCTTGAAGATGCTCTGATTGGTGTTCGGATTGGCCGGGTCCGTATTGGCAATGCGCACGAACACCGAATCGCCCGACACCGAATTCGGCATCGAAACGTTTTGCGACACCTGCACCGTGGGCGGCTGCCCCGTCCCCACGTATTGCACCGAACCGCCGCTGTTGACGAACGGATCGGTCGTGCCGTTGGCGCCACCAAACAGCGCCACGCCAGACGCATCGCGCTGGTTGGCCGTTGCCAGCAACTGTTGATACTGCTGCTTGACCTGCGCCAGCACACCAATACGCTGCGAATCCGTCATCAGCGAGGTGTTGGCGCCCACCATCGTCTGCTTGCCCTGCTGCAGCGTGGTCACCAGGTTGGTCAGTGCGGAGGACACGTTGGTCAGGCGCGCATCGGTGGCGTCGCGGTTGGCCTGGTACTGGTCGTTGGCGTCTTGCGTTTGCTGCAATTGCGCCATCTGGCCAAACGCGTTGGGGTTGTCGCCCGCGCTGTTGAGGGCGATGCCGGTCGAAAGCTGCTGCTGCAGGGTGAGCAGGTTTGACTGCGTATTCTGCATCGAGGCGCTGGACAGCGCGAAGAACTGGGCGGTACTGACTCGCATGATCGGTCCGGACGGAAGGCTTCTTTAGAGCGTTATCGGCAGAGGGGCGTGATTCTTCAGTGGCGTATTCACCGCGCCCATCAGTGGTTCGCGATGGACAGCAGCGAATCGAACAGCGTATTGGCCGTCTGCATCACCTTGGCCGACGCCTGATAGGCCTGCTGGTACTTCATCAGGTTCATCGCCTCGTCATCGAGGTTCACACCCGACACGGATTGCTGCTGCGAAGTCGAACTCGCCAGCAGCGCCTTCTGCGACGTCAGGTTGGTGCTGGCGGTGTTGGCCTGCACGCCCACTTGCGTCACCAGCGTGTTCCACGCCGAGCCGATCGAGCTGGTGCCGCTGTCGAGCAGCGTGGCATTTCGCAGCTTGGCCAGCGCGCTGGCGTTGCCGTTGTCGGTGCTGTTGGCGGTGTTGGCCGCAATGGTGAAGGTATCGCCATTGCCCGGCGTGCCCGACAGCGTCATCTGCACGCCGTTGAATGTGTACGTTGCGCCCTGGGTGTACGGCACCGTGCCGGCATAGGTGGTGGACGTGCCATTGGCGGTGACCGTCACGCTGCCGGGAAAGCCCGACAGGGAGCCACCCACGGCGGAGCTATAGGAGAGCGTGACCGGCGAAGCGAGCGGCGAACCGGCATACGTGCTGTCCACACCAATGGAAGACACTGTGGCGCTGCCCGTGTTGTTGCTGCCCTGCGTGAGCACCACCGGGGACGCTGCCGCCACGCTGTGGTAGTCGGTGGTCAGCGTCTGCATGGTCGATGCCGTGTTCGCCGTCGGGCGCACCAGGAACGAATCCCCACTGTTCATGGAACCCGACACGTTGAGCGTGACGCCGTCGATGACGGTCGGCCAGCTCGACACTGTCACGGAGCCGGAGCCGTCCGGGTAGTGCGAGACGGTGTAGGCGCCGCCCTGGTACTTGATCTGGTAGTCGAAACCCAGCCCCGCGTTGGCGTTGGTGATGCTGGCCGTAACCGTGGCGCTGCCGGTGTTGTTGGCGCTGGCCGCCACGCTGGGCCCGGCCACGGAGAACAAATCCGTGCCCATCTTGCCGGTGGCATCCATGCCGAGCTTGTTCTGCGCGTTCACATCGGCTGACACGGCGGCGGCCAGACGGCCAAGGCTGTTCTGCGCCGGGATGAGCGTGTTGCGGCGGAAATCCATTAACCCGCCCAGGGCACCGCCGCCGAGCTGGCTGTCGTCAATCGTGACGGTGCCGGCCGGGCTCTTGTAGCCCACCGACAGTTGCGTCGGGTCGTACTGCGACGGCACCGCCGTCAGCTGGTAGCTCTGGTTGCCCTGCACCAGCGCCTGACCGTTGCCCACGTAGATGTTGAACTGGCCGTCACTCGTCTGTACCACGCTCGCCTTGATCGACTGGTTGAGCGTCTGCACGAGTTGGTCACGCTGGTCGCGCAGGTCGTTGGCGGGCTGGCCCGTCGAGGCCTCGGCCTTGGCGATCTGCTCGTTCAGGGAGGCGATCTGCTGCGCGGTGCCGTTGACCGAGCTGATCTGCGTTTGCACCTGCGTGTTGACCTGGCCAGACAGCGCATTCATCTGGCCGGAAATCGAATTGAAGCGTTGCTGCAGGCTGGTCGCTGCGTTCAGGAAGACCTGGCGCGCCGTCGTGCTCGACGGGTTGGACGCGAGGCTGTCTGCGCTGTTGAAGAAGCTGGTCAGCGCAGAGCTCAGGCCGCTGTTGCTGTCCGACATGTACTTGCTCAGGCCGGAAACCAGGCTGTTGAGCTGGTCCGCCGCGCTGGTGGCCGCCTGGCCGCTCTGTACCTGTGCGGTCAGAAACTGGTCGTAGATGCGCTTGACGGTCGTGACGTTGGCACCCTGCCCCAGATAGCCGACGCCGGCGTACATCGGAATGTTTTCCGTCTGCACGGCTTCCTGGCGCGAATAGCCGGGCGTGTTGGCGTTGGCAATGTTGTTGCCGGTCACCTGCAGATTGATATCGGCAACCCGCAGGCCGGTGGCGCCAATGTTCAAGAGGGAGCTGCTCATGGTTGTCTCAGTGCGGGCGGCACAACGCCGCCGGGATGGAGCCTAGAAACAACATCGGCCGGTCAAGCATAAACTTGAGCCGGCCGATGCGCTGAGATATGGCGATGAATGCACTTCAAGCGATCTGCTTGAGCACCGCCATGATCTTGTGGGCGTAGTTCGGGTCGGTGGCGTAGCCGGCGCGCTGCAGGCCCTTGGCGAACGACGCCGCATCGTTGCCGTTGCCCGCTGCCACGACGTGGCTGTAGCGCGGGTTGTTGGACAGCAGGTTGGCGTAGTCCTTGAAGGCCTCGGCGTACGAGCTGTAGGCGCGGAACTTCTCCTGGACTTTGTGGGCGACGCCGCCGATGTATTCGGTGGTGGTTACCACCGCGGTCTTGCCCGTCCACGAGCTGCCGGCCTTGATGCCGAACAGGTTGTGCGTGTTGGAGCCATCCTTGGCCTTGATCTCACGGCGGCCCCAGCCGGATTCCAGCGCGGCGTGGCCAATCATGAAGTTGGCTGGGATGCCGGTTTCCTGTGCCGCTTGGGAGGCGTGGCCGATCAGCTTGTTGTAGAAGCTGGCCATACGGTTGCCGCCAGACTCGGATGCCACGGTCGACAAATCCACATCGGCCAAGGCGTCGGCGGACTTGGTTTCGGCTTCCGCCTGCTTGCGCAGGGCTGCCAAGGCACGCTGCACACGCTCTTCCAGGCCGGGGCGCGGCACGGTGCTGATGCCCGAGCCGTCGTCTTCCGTGCCCGTTGCGGCTGTCGCGGCAATGCTATTGAGCGACGACCGGGCGATGGCCTTGGCCGCATCCGTTGCAGAACCGGCAGCGCCTGGCAAGGCGGTGTTGGTGGCGGTGGTGTTCGACAACGCGGTGTTCACCGGCGTGGTCGACGCATCGGGGTTCACGCGGTTGACCTGACGCAGCATCTGCTTCAGCAGCTGGTCTGCCACGCCCACGCCGCGCGCGGCCATGGTCTGCGAGAGCTGCTGATCCAGCATCGACGTATACATCTTGCTCGATGACGAATCGAACGGCCCGTTCTGCGGCGACGCATCGCGCATCTGCTTGAGCATCATGTTCACGAAGATCGCGTCGAACTGCTTGGCGACGGTCTTGGTGGCGCCGGTCGGATCCGTGCGCGCGGTCCGCTTGAGCGACTCGAAACCCTTGGAATCGAGCGCCAGGCGGCCGGTGAGGTCGGAGGAGTTCATTGTCATTGCAGCATCCCCGGCATCAGATGATTTCCAGATCGGCGCGCAGCGCATTGGCTGCCTTCATCGCCTGCAGGATCGAGATCAAGTCTTGCGGGTTGGCGCCAATCGCATTGATGGCCTTGACCACGTCCGCCAGATTGGTGCCGCCCTTCACGTTGATGAGGCTGCCGCCCTGCTGTTTGACTTCGATGTTCGAGCGCGCGCCCGCCACCGTCTGCCCTTGCGAGAACGGCGCCGGCTGGCTCACCACCGGCTCGGTGCTGATGGTGACCGACAGGCTGCCGTGTGCCACCGCACAGGGCTCCAGCTTGACGAGCTGATTCATCACCACCGAACCCGTGCGGGCGTTGATCACCACGCGCGCAGCGGCCAAGGCCGGTGTCACTTCAATGTTCTGCAGCTTGGCGACAAAGCCAACGCGGTCCGACGCCAGGGCCGGCGCGCGCACGTTGATCGTGCGGCCATCTGCGGCCTGGGCCGTATCGGTGCCGAATTGCTTGTTGATGGCCGAGACGATGTTCTGCACCGTGCCGAAATCCGTCGTGCCGGTATCGAGCTGGATGCTGCCGGCCTCGCCCACCGTAGCCTGCACGGCGCGCTCCACCGTCGCGCCGTTGGCGATACGGCCGGCGCCGAGCTGGTTGATCTGCACCTTGCTGCCGTTGGCCGACGCGCCTGCGCCGCCAATCACAACGTTGCCCTGCGCCAGTGCGTACAGCTGGCCATCCACGCCCTTGAGCGGGGTCAGCAGCAGCGTGCCGCCGCGCAGGCTCTTGGCATTACCGATGGATGACACCGTCACATCAATGGTCTGACCCGGCCGCACAAACGCGGGCAGCGAGGCCGTCACCACCACAGCAGCGGTGTTCTTGAGCTGAATACTCGCGCCGGCCGGCACATTGATGCCGAACTGGGTGAGCATGTTGTTGAAGCTTTGGACCGTGAACGGCGTCTGCGTGGTTTGGTCACCGCTGCCATCCAGGCCAACGACCAGGCCATAGCCGATCAGCGCGTTTTCACGCACGCCGGCAATGGTGGTCAGATCCTTGATGCGGTCGGCGTGTGCCGCGCCGCTGATTGCGCTGAGTGCCACCAGGGCCGCGCCAATGATTCGATACAAAGTCATGGCCAAATCCCTTAGAACGGTGACACGGTCAGGAAGAACCGCGACAGCCAACCCATCTGCTGAGCTTCGGCCACATAGCCCGTGCCGCGATATTCCATGCGTGCGTCGGCCACCTGGGTCGACAGCACCGTGTTCTGGTTGTTGACGGTGGTCGGGTTGACCACGCCGGAGAACTTGATCGACTCCGTGCCCTGACCGACCGCCATCTGCTTTTCGCCGCTGACCACCAGGTTGCCGTTGGACAGCACCTCCACCACCGTCACCGTAATCGTGGCGGTGAAGTTGTTCTGCGCACCGTTGGCGCCCTTGCTGTCGAACTTGTTGGCGTCGCTGGCCGACACGCCCAGCAGAGACAGCACGCCGGCATTCATGCCTGCGAAGGTTGGCACCGATGCGCTCATGCTGCCGCTGCGGTTGACGCTGCCCGAAGTCTGCTTGCTGGCCGCCGTGTTTTCCGTAATCACGATGGTGATGGTGTCGCCCACCATGTGTGCGCGACGGTCTTCAAACATGCCGCGAAAGCCGCCGCTGCCCGATGCCACCTCTTGGTAAATCGCCCCGTTCTGGCGCGGCGCCATCACCGGCATCGGCGGGCGCGCGGTTGTCGGACCTTGCACGATCGGGGCCGGCGGCGGCAGGAAGCCGCACGCGGTAGCGAGCAAGGTGGCCGTGCCGAGCACAGCCAATCGAACGAACCGGACAGCGCGGCCGCTGTCCGTGAGCGAGTAGACCGGGGGGGTTTGCATCGCGTGACTTCCTTAAAGCAGCGCTGCCCAGCTCAAAGCTGCGACAGCTTCTCCAGCATCTGGTCGGACGTCTGCACCGACTTGCTGTTGATCTCGTACGCGCGTTGCGTCTGGATCATGTTGACCATCTCTTCCACCACGTTCACGTTGGACGTTTCCACGTAGTTCTGGTTGAGCACACCGATACCGTTGGAGCCCGGGTTGGCCAGGTTGGCCGTGCCCGATGCTTCCGTTTCTGCGTACAGGTTTTCACCCATGCTGCGCAGGCCGGCCGGGTTGATGAAATTGGCCAGCTGGAACGAGCCCACCTGGGTGCTGTTGACCGAGCCCGGCGTGGTGACCGTCACAACGCCGTCCTTGCCGATGGACAGGCTGGTGGCGTTTTGCGGCACGGTAATGGCCGGCTGCACCGGGTAACCGGCAGCCGTCACCAGCTGGCCTTGCGCATTGATCTGGAAGCTGCCGTCACGCGTGTAGGCCTGCGTGCCGTCAGGCATCTGCACCTGGAAGAAACCGTTGCCGTTGATGGCCACGTCGGTCGAGTTGCCGGTCTGTTGCAGGTTGCCCTGCGTGTGCAGGCGCTCGGTGGCGACAATGCGCACGCCGGTGCCGATCTGCATGCCAGAGGGCAGCGTGGTCTGTTGCGACGACTGCGCACCCGGCTCACGCACGTTCTGGTACAGCAAGTCTTCGAACACGGCGCGCGAGCGCTTGAAGCCCGTCGTGTTGACGTTCGCCAGGTTGTTGGAGATGACGTCCAGCTGCGATTGCTGGGCGTCCATCCCGGTCTTGGAAATCCACAGGGAGCGAATCATGTTCGAGTCCTTGGTTGAATCAATTCAATGCGCCGGCCGATCAGGCGTGGCGCAGCAGTTCATTGGCCGACTGGGCGTTCGTGTCGCTCGTGTGCAGCGACTTCATCTGCATCTCGAGCTGGCGGGAGATCTCAATCATGTTGACCAACGAATCGGTCAGATTGACGTTGCTGCCCTCCAGCGCACCGCCCGTGATACGCACCTTCTCGTCGACGTTGGCATCCTGGCCGTCGCGCTGGCGAAACAGGCCGTCAGCGCCGCGGTCGATGTTGGCCGGCTCGATGCTCACCAGCTTCAGACGGCCGAGCGACACCGGTGGCGTGCGGTTGTCGGCGCTGATCGCGTTGACCGTACCGTCCTTGGCAAACTGCACCGTGGTATCAGGCGGCAGCGTGATCGGGCCACCGTCACCCAGCACGGGCTGGCCGGAGAGCGTCTGGATCGTGCCGTCCGGGCCCACCTGGAACGTGCCGGCGCGGGTGTAGGCCTCGCTGCCATCCGGCGTTTGCACGGCAAAGAAGCCTTGACCGTCGATGGCCACGTCCAGGCTGCGGCCCGTGGTTTCGATCGGGCCGGGCGTGAGGTCTGTGCCGATGGCCGACGCCATCACATAGCTGCGCGTGGGCGAACCATCGCCCTGCACGCCCACCGTATGGAACGCATCGATCTGGGCCTTGAAGCCCGTCGTGCTGGCGTTGGCGAGGTTGTTGGCGCTGGCGGCCTGTTGGTCGAACAGGTGCTTCACGCCAGTCATCGACACGTAGATCGAGCGATCCATTGTGATGGGCTCCTGCTATGGCTTAACGCATGCTGACCAAGGTCTGGAGGATCGTATCCTCCGTCTTGATGGTCTGCGCATTGGCCTGGTACGAACGCTGGGCCACGATCATGTTGACCAGCTCCTGGCTCAGGTCCACGTTGGATTGCTCCACTGCCGACGACTGCAGCAGACCGAACGAACCCATGCCCGGCGTGCCGAGGTTGGGCGCGCCCGAGTTGGACGTTTCCACCCACTGGTTGCCGCCGATGCTCTGCAGGCCTTCCGGTGCCTTGAAGTTGGCCATGGCGATCTGGCCCAGCGTGGCTGTGCGGCCATTGGAATAACGCGCCGTGACGATACCGTCAGTACCGACCGAGTAGCTGGCCAGGCGGCCCGTGGCGTAGCCGTCTTGCGAGACGCCGGGCGCGGTGTCGTTGTAGCCACCGCCGTATTGCGTGGTGCCCGTGAAATCCATGTTGGCGATGCTCATGCCGCCAAACGCCACGGCAACCTTGCTGGGCGAGGTCGTCAGTTGGCCGCTGCTGTTGAACGTGAGCGACGTCACCGGGTTGCCGCCGGTGGGGTTGTTGCCATCCACCTGCGAGTAGACGTCCCAGCCGGTGGCGGTGCGCACGTAGTAGTTGGTCAGCATGTGCGCCGTGCCCGTGCCGTCGTACACCTGCTCCGACACGGAGTGGTTGAACGTGGCCGAGTTGGCGTTCGAGAACGGCGTGGTGGTCGGCGGAGTTGCGGCCGCATCCAGGTTGATGCCAAACGCCGTATTGGTGGTGGCAAGCGGCGCCAGGTCGTTGACCGGAATCTTCAGGTTGGTCAGGACAGCGGTGTTGACCTTGCCGGTGTTGTCCACGCCGTAGCCCGTCAGGTTTTGGCCCGTGGCGGACAAGATGAAACCGTTCTTGTCGGTGTGGAACTGGCCGTTACGCGTGTACGACACCTGGCCGCTGCTTGAATCGACGGTGCGATAGAAGCCCGTGCCGTTGATGGCGATGTCCAGCGGGTTGCCGGTAATGGTCACGTTGCCCTGTGTGAACGACTGCGACACGTTGGTCACGCTCACGCCCTGCCCGATCTGGGTGTCCGACGCGCCTACCAGCGAGCGTGCGTACACGTCGCCAAACTCAGCAGTCGCTTTCTTGAAACCGACGGTGTTGGCGTTGGCGACGTTGTTGCCGATCACGTCGAGGTTTTTGGAGGCGGCGTCGAGACCGCTCAGGCCTTGCTGGAATCCCATTGTGTTCTCCCGAGAAAGTAAGGAAGCGGTGTTCGCCGCGTTATTGGATCGTGGTGATGTCCGACAGCTTGGCCGTGTTGCCCGAGGCCAGTTGCAGCTGCGTCGTCCCGTTGGTAATGGTCACGCCCGTCACCTTGTCGGCGCCCGTGGCGTTGGCCGTGGTGGTCTTGCCGCCCAGCATGGCGGAGACCGAAATCGAATACGTACCGTCGGCCACTGTCGTGCCGCTGTCGTTCTTGCCGTTCCAGGCGTAGCTGCCGCTGCCGGGCGCCATCTGGCCCAGATCAACGGAGCGCACGGTATTGCCGCGCGCATCTTTGATGGTGACGACCACATCGTCGGCGCCGTTGGGCACCGAAATACCGAAGTTGGCCGTGCCCGATGCCAGCGTGAGCGTCGACGACGGCACCTGCACGCTGCGCCCGATCAGCGACGACGCCTGCGTGGCGGCGTTCTGCGT
The DNA here is from genome assembly GCA_039592975.1 of Ralstonia sp. Classification (GTDB taxonomy): domain Bacteria; phylum Pseudomonadota; class Gammaproteobacteria; order Burkholderiales; family Burkholderiaceae; genus Ralstonia. The sequence goes on from JBCNQE010000001.1 coordinate 115,552, forward strand.
GGCCATGTTGGTCATCGTGGTGTTCAACTGCTGGATGCCGTTGACGGTGTTGATCTGCGCCAACTGCGAGGTCATCTGCGAGTTGTCCATCGGGTTGAGCGGATCCTGGTTCTTCAGCTGCGCGACCAGCAGCTGCATGAACGTGTTCTGCAGATCGGTGCCGCTGGTGATGGCAAGCTGGTTGCCGGTGCTCGTGGTACTGCTAGTGCTGCTGGTTGCGCTGACGGTCATGTTGGTCTCTCGCTAGAACGGGCGCCGCTTACTGGCCCAGGGTCAGGGCCTTGGAGGCCATCGTCTTGGTGGTGTTGGCGACTTCCACGTTGGCCTGGTACGAGCGCGAGGCGGAAATCATGTTGACCATTTCTTCAACCGGATCCACGTTGGGCATGGTCACGTAGCCATCGGCATCGGCCAGCGGGTTGCCCGGCTGGTGCATGCGCTTCATGGGCGTGACGGTGTCTTCCACCACGCGGTCGACCGACACGCCGGTGGCATAGGCATCGCCGTCGGTCTGCTGCGCCGGTGTGAAGACCACCTGCTTGGCGCGGTAGGCCGTGCCCTCCGGGCCGGTTACGCTCTCGGCGTTGGCCAGGTTGGAGGCCACTACGTTCATGCGCTTGGACTGCGCGGTGAGCGCGCTGCCAGCCACATCCATCACCTTGAATAGCGACATGTTGGTTCCGCTGTCTTCTGAATACTGTGCCCGGCGCGATTGCCGGGTCTGATCTGCCGTTGTGAGGGCGCGCTCCGAGCCAGATCTGCCTGGCCCGGGGCGCCGCATCACTCCCGCCCCTCTTTTTCGCCACGCCTGACTGCTGCGCGGTCGTCTTGCTCTTGATGTCGTGCTAGCTGTTCTGGATGGCCGCCAGCATCGACTTGATCTTCTGCGTCACGATGCTCAGGTCGGCCTCGTAACGCACCGTGTTGTCGGCAAAGCGCATGCGCTCGCCATCCATATCCACCGTGTTGCCGTCAATCGACGGCTGCTGCGAGGTGCGGTACTGCACTTCGCCCTGCAACGCCTTGGTCTGCTGTGACAGCGACGCCTGCATCGGGGTCACATCGCCAGCCGGCGCACCGGTGGTGGTCAGATGGCCCGTCGCCGTTGCCGTCATCGGCAGGCTGTTGCCGCTTTGCTGGCCGACCGCGTTCTGCAGCGCCGACTGAAAATCGAAGTCGCGCGCCTTGTAGTTCGGCGTATCGGCGTTGGCGATGTTCGAAGCCAGAAGCTGGTGCCGCTGCGAACGCAGCCGCAGCGCCTGCTCCTGAAAACCGAACAACTGATCCAGCTTGTCGACCATGTCTGTATTCCTTGCCCGCGGCGCCCTGTTGCTGGTGCGCTCGCCGGGTTTGTGTTCCAAATGCCGTTGGGGGTGGAGACTGCAGCACCGGCGGCCCCTTCAAAACCGCCGATGCCGTCTCCAGAACCGCTTGTTACTGCGTGCTGCTGAGGAGCCGTCATGCGCCTCAGTGGAAAAGGACTGTCTGCGGATCCTGCGGCCATTCGGGAAGACGGCCACCGGGGCAGGTCACGCGGGGCACAACCAGATACCGCGCAACGCCAGGGACTTCACCACGTTGCAAAGTCTAGGGGCCGGTGCGCAAGTGCATTCGTCCGAATAAGGGGGGGATTGGCCGACATTTCCGCATTTGGCTCTCCCGCGCGCGTGGCTACACTTCACCGGACTTTTGATGGAGGCTTGTCATGCCACAGCGGTTTGCACGCAGCGCGCACCACCCGACACACGCCGTTACCCGGCGCGAGCGGGCCGTCGCCATGCCATTGGCGGCGCGCCAGCGCAAGCTGCTGTTGATGCTGGCATTGGGCGTGCTCGTCAGCCTGGCGCACCCGATCCTGGCCCGCGCCCAGAGCATGATGCGTGTGGGCTATGCGCCTGCCGCCGCCAACCAGCCGATGCCGGCCCAGCCGGCCACCACCATCCAGGGCCCGAACGCCATCCAGATGCAGATTCAGCAGCAACTGCAATCGCAACTGGACATTCTGGGCGGCACCAACGACGCCGGCGCCCCGCGTGCCTCGGTAGAAGTCGGACCCGTCGACCCGCGCATCGCCAACCAGCCGTGTGATCAGATCGACCTGATGTTGCCCGCCGCCAACCGCCTGCGCGGCCGTATACAAGTGGGCGTGCGCTGCCGTTCGCCACACGCCTGGGCGGCATGGGTGCCGGCCACCATTCAGATCACGGGGACGTATTACGTGGCCGCGCACCAGTTGTCGCCCGGCAAGACGCTCGACATGGGCGACCTGGAGGCGCGCACGGGTGACTTGTCCGTCCTGCCACCCTCCGTGGTGCAGCAACCCGCCGACGTCCTCGGCCGCGTGCTCGTCACCAGCGTGGCGCCCAACCAGCCATTGCGCGCAGAAAGCCTGCGCCTGCCGATTGCCGTGCAAGCCGGCCAGACCGTCAAACTCGTCGCAGACGGAGGCGGCTTTCAAGTCACAAGCGACGGGCGCGCGCTGAATCAGGCGGCCATTGGCCAAGTTGCGCAGGTGCGCACCGCCAACGGCAACGTCATCTCGGGGATTGCGCAGTCGGTGGGCGTGGTCGCCGTGCAGTTTTGAGCGCGGTTTGATGCGACTCGATCACTTCTACAGTGTGATGTGCAATCGCATGCCGCCGCTAAAGTTTGAGCCGGGGTTGGCCGATATGGGTGTTAGGATGAACGCGCTCTTCGGAGACACCTGTGAAAATCAACCATATCGTCAACAATGCGCCCGCCGTGGTGCCGGCCAAGGACGCCACGTCCGGGTCGACCCGCGCCACGAGCACACCGTCGGCCAGCGGCAGCAAGGCTGCGGGCTCGACGCGCCACAGTGGCGACACCCCGTCGCTCTCGGTTCAACAAGTCTCGCGCCAAGTGGGCAGTGGCGACTTCGACGCCGCACGTGTCGAGCAGATTCGCGCCGCCATCAAGAATGGCACGCTGAAGATGGACGCCGGCAAGATCGCCGATGCGGCACTTTCCGACGCCCAGTCGCTGCTCTCGACGCAAACCAAGAAGGCCTGACGGGGCTGACGGGACACTTCCCGTACCTGTCCCTCGTTTTTGATGACGCCGCCGGCCCGCATGGGCTGATCGCGGCGGGGTGGCGCTCAGCCCAAGCGGGCCGGCAGCTGCCCAAGCTCCCCACGCTTATAGGTAGCCACCATGGATAACACGCTGCTGATCCGCACCCTTGCCGACGAGCAGGAACTGCTGCGCGCCGCCACCCAAACCCTGGAAGCCGAAAGCCAGGCGTTGCGCGATGGCGACATGGTCGAGCTTGAGCGCATAACCCAGACCAAGCAGAAACAACTGACCGCGCTGGGCGAAGCCGATCGTGAGCGCCGCCTCTGGTGGGCGCAGCACGGTGGCGCCGATCCGTACGGGCTGGTCAAATACCTGCGCTCGGATGAAACCGCCAGCCGCCTGTTCGACGAGAACCTCGCCCTGGCCCGCACCCTGCGCCAGCGCAATATCGACAACGGCGCCCTGATCGACCTGCGCCTGCGTGCCACGCAAAATGCGCTGTCCGTGCTGCACGCAGCCAATAATGGCGGCGGCACCCCCTACGGCCGCGACGGCAAGCAACCGCTGTCGATGCCGCGATTCTCGGTCGTCGCGCAGTAACCCTCGGCGGCACTCGCCGCCCCTCTCCCCGCCTGTCCTACGCCACCGCAGACGCCAATTTCGCCCCGAGTCAATGGGCGTGAAGTGGGGCTAGCTGCTACCGCCTGATCCTGATATCTATACCGGTCTAGCACACATCCGATCAGGGTAAACAAAAAGGTTTACATCCCATTGATGGGTGCAACAAGCATGCTGGGGATTTATTCTGCGATTTTTGCGGGGTATATCCTCCGCGCCTGGCGACATAAACAAGAAAACCGGAAGGAAATTGCGCCTGAATGGCGTAGCAAGGTTTTGGCCCGGCGGCACCGTACTGCGGTGACCACCGGTTGAACGGGGAAACATACCGAAACCGCGCGCCATTGCATTTCCACCAGCCACGTCTGTATGTGTTTGGATCGCGCCGATCCAAATGGACGGGGCCACGGCTGATTCCGGTCATGGGCAAACAACCATAACCAGACAGGCGGCGCAGTGAAATCAATCGTTGTAGAGGCACACCCTTTGGTGCGTGCCGGCGCGGCCCACGTTTTGCAGTCCTTGCCGACCATTTCCGAGGTCGTCAGCGTCGAGCCGGACGAGGCCCTTTTTGAAAACCTTGCGGCGCATGCGGACGCCGAACTGGCTCTGATCGGCCTGCCCATTCCGGGCATCGACGATCTGCCAGCCCTTTCCCGGTTGCTGCAACAGCCGCATCCGAGACATATTGCCGTGTTGGGTGAAACCGACTCGGCGGCGCACGTGCGTGCGCTCATGCAGTTGAATATTTCTGCCTATCTGCTGAAAAGCTATTCCGGCAAATTGATTGCTGCGGCATTGGAATTGGTATTGGCGGGCGGCCGTTATGTGCCCGCATCCATTGTGCTGGCCCGCTCCGAATCCACGGCGGCAGGCGCATCCAATGGGCACGATGATTCCGCATTACTGGGGCTCACCCAGCGGCAATATGAGATTCTCGTGCTGCTTTCGCGCGGGCACCCGGTCAAAACCATCAGCCGCATGCTGAGCATTTCAGAGGCGACAGCCAAGGCGCATATCAATGCGCTGTATCGCAGGCTGGAGGTACGCAGCCGAACGGAGGCCGTGTTCGTGGCCACCCAACGTGGCGCCATGCTGCTGAATTCGCCGCAACTGGTCGAGCCCCCGGTACGCCTGGCGCGCACCGGCTAACAACCGCCGGTTGTCTTTGCACCACAAAAAAACGGCGCCCGACACTTCGGACGCCGTTGGTAACCCACGCCCACGCTGTCGACACGCGGGCGGTGACAAGGAAACAATCCGCCAATACCGGAGGTACCAGCGGCGGCCCATCAGAAGTGGTATTCGGCACGCACCATTGGCGTCTTTGCCAGCGAGCCGGGTACCGATGCGGGGTTGCCGAACTTGTTGCGCCAGTATTGATATTCAATGCCCACGCGCAGCGTGTTCTTGCCCAGATGCAAAGGCGTGCCCAGGTCGTACATCAGCATGGCATCGATATTCAGCTCCGGTGCGGTGCCACCGCCGAATTCGTTGTTGCCCTTGGCCGCGATGTAGTTGGCATACCCCTCAAAGGACAACCCGGTCGAGCCAATGGGAATGCCCCATGCCGCGTTGAGCATCGGGTGCGCTTTGTAGTGGTAGCGGCTCGTGACCCCGACCGGTTCATTGCTCTCCCACAGCATCAGCAGGCTGATGTTCAGGAAACCCGGCACATCCATCATCACCGTCGGGCCGACCACCAGCATCCGCTTCTTCGACGCGTAGCCCGGATCGTTCTTGGTGTTCCAGTCGAAGCCGGCCGTCAGGCCATAGCCGCGAATCGGCCCGGCGCTGAGGTTTTTGTCGAGCACCTTGCCGATATCCAGCGTGTGGCGATACACGACATAGGCTTCCTGTGCGTTGGCATCCTTGCTGTCCGATTGCAAGAAATCGACGTTCAGGTAGTTCGTGCCGTACTTGTATCCGCTGGCGTGCGTGAAGTTGAAGATGTTCTTGTGAATGCCGTCACCCACAAACGGCTCTGCGAACTGGGTGCCGTAGCGATAGCCGATTGAGGTGTCGCTCCATTCCACTGCACCTGCATCTGCTGCCCCCATCGACAGCGCCACTGCCGTCAAGGCACACGCCGCGATTTTGCCTGCCGCCGTCTTCTTATGCGTTGTCATAGTGTTTGATTTCCCCCAAGTAGTGAATGACAAAAAAGAATCCATCTGCATTCGTCCCGCACATCTGCTTCAGATAGGTCTTGGTCGAATGTCTGGCCAGATCGCGCCTTGGCAGGCATCGATCTGCTCAACCCGTGTCACGCCGGCCGAGGCCGTTATTCGCGGTTGGGTGGATTGCTTCGCGGGGAAGGCGGCTCAACCCGCCCCGCACAATCGGGGCGAGTCAATGCAACAGCCGTGCCAGTTCGGCACAACGGCGTCACAACACAGCAGATGGGCGTTTTGATGACCAAGAGCCGCTAACAAAACTGTCCTGACTAGGCGCGCCGACGCAGACAGTACGTGCAGTACGGCAAGGAGGCGCAACGACGCCAGGGCGGATTTGTTAGCGGCTCTAAGCGGCGCAGCGCAGCTTGACTACCTCTAGCAGACAAGTCCCCGCACAGGGGTATGTGGCGCTGTTTCTGCACCGTGCTGGCGCAGTGTCGGTTCAGTCGTTCTGCAGCACGCGGATGTCGACCTCGCGGGTGTAGCGCTCGGGCGAGAAATCGCAATACGTGAGGGAGATCGGCACGTCAGCGCCGCTGTAGCCGATGCGGCGTACGCGCACCAGCGGCACGCCCGGTGCGACCTCGAGCTGGGCGGCCTGATGTGCATCGGCCACGCAGGCCAGGGGGGCCTCGCGTGAACGCGCGATGGTGAGATTGGCGCGCTGGAACACCTGCACGAACAGGCGATCTTCAAAGTCGCGCGCCTCCAGCATGGCGGCCAGCCGGGAGGTCAGCCACGTACGTAGCAGCATGATCGGTTGGCCGCCCACCTGCGCACGGCGCTCCACGAAGGCCACTTGCGCGCCCACCTCCAAACCCAGCGCGGTGGCGACGGTTTCGTCGGCCTGCTCCAGGCGGAACACGCTCACCGTATAGACGGCGCCTGGCACGTACTCCAGCGCAGCGTCGGACTGGCCAGGCGCGTACAGCACCGGCCGATGCGGCCCCACACGATCGAGCACCACACTGCGTTGCCCGCGCGAGCGCTTGAGCAACCCGCGCGCTGCCAATTCATTGAGCGTGCGGCGCGCAGTCAGCCGCGATACGCCATAGCGCTGGGCGACTTCGTTCTCGCTGGGCGCAACGCTGCCGGCCGGTAACGCACCGTGCAGGATGTCGAGCCGGATGCGATCGGCCAGTTCAAGGTATTTGGGCAGGCGAGGCGTCATGCCGTCGTTATACAGGAACGTTGATCGCGCGCGCCAATGAAAACGGCCCACCGTGTAGGTGGGCCATCCGTGCTTGACGCGCGCTGGGCGCAGTCAGCCCAATCAGGCGATCAGGAACTTGTCGCGGTTCTTGCCGATCCAGGCCGGCGCGCGGCCGCGGCCCGACCACGTTGCACCCGTCTTCGGATCACGGTACTTGGGCGGTACCGGTGCTTTGGAACCGGCACGGCGGCCACGGCGCGGCGCCAGGCCCAGATCCTCAGCCGACAGGCCGTATTCGGCAACCGTCTGGCGCACTTGTTGGATCACGGTTTCCAGTTCCTTGGCGCGAGCGTTTTCAATCTGCTCCTCCAACTTGGCCTTTTGTGCAATCAATTCCTTGTATGTCGCCATATGCGCTCCCGGTAAAGTCTGGTGTGGATCAGATATTAGATCAATTGTATTCATAACTGAAATGAAATTTCAACAATCTTGGGCCCACAACTCAAGGGGCCATCAAGCGTACGGCTTCACGTCAAATCAATTCAGGCACATCGACTGCTAAGCATTGCGCCCGAAAACCAGATTGATGCACCGGATAAGTACGACGTCACGCAAGCGCTCAAACCGATGCAACACTGCATCTCATCAGTGCAATCACCATAGCAAGGGCGGGTGGGTCCCGCAATTCCGGCGACGCGGTCGGCAGCATCAACACCATTGCCCGGCATCGGCGCAATACCGGATACATGCACATCAAAAGGCTTTTGCAAGTCTGCCGCATGTTGATTTGCGACCCGCAAAAGAACGGTTCAACGCAGCGCGCCTCTTGGCTGGTAGTGGGATGCGACAACAATGAAGCCACTCTTGCGGCGCCACTGCCACCATCTGCTTTTGTTTCTTGGCCCGCTGGCATGCCCCGCCTTTAGGACCACGACCTATTTGTTTCCGAAACGTTCAATCGAATACATTACGGCCGATTGGGTCGTGACAACGGGCGCTTGCGTATTGATGCGGGCCATTGGATTGGCACGTGCGCAGCGCAAGGTCGAACGTTGTTTCGCTACGCCAGGAAACCCATCGATAGAACGGAATTCGCATCCAAGGCAAACGATTCAACCCTGCCGCTTAAGCGGGCGATTGCCAGCCGGGCCCCGCCCAACCGATAAAACCGGTCCTCGATGTGTTGCATCGACCACAAATTAACAATTTGCGCGACTCACAACTTTTGCGCATCATGAGCGGCACTGCCCCACCCTCTGCCGGCCAGCGCTCGCAGCGCGGCGCACGACTTGCGTGGGGCAATATCCTGGGCAACACCTTGGTTGGAGCGTGGGATGCAAGACGAACTTTCCTACCCGCTGTCGGCGCAAAGCCTGCCCGTTCCGCTCTATGTCGTCTTGGAGGGCCGCATTGTGTATGCCAATGCAGCAGGTGTTTGCATGGTGCGCGCGCTGTCGGCCGATCAGTTGCTGGGGGAGCCCTTCTCTCGCTTCTTCCTCGATGTACCGGCCTGGCTCGGTGCGCCCGGCAACGCCGAGGCCGACGCCGAAGCGCCCACCACAGTCGCCATGTCAGCGGCGCAACTCACCTCGCTCATTTCGCTGGGGGCCACCAGCAAACCGGTGGCGGTGCGGCTGACCGTCACGCCAACGCGCTTTGATGGCCTGCCCGCGCAGCAAGTCGTCGTGCACGGGCTGCCGCTGCCGCTCGACGCCCAACTGCCCGGCAAAGCGGGCGAGCGCTTGCTGAGCGCGGAGGCGATTGGCGCGGCACTACCGCATGAACATCTCGACCACCTGCTGTCCACGCTGCCGTCCGCCGCATCGCTGGGGGAACGGCTACATGCCGCGCTGCGCGCGCTTGAAGCGGCGCTACCCAGCGCGCTATGTGTGGTGGTACGCGTGGTATCCGGACGGGCGCGGATCTACGGCACGCAAGCGGCGCGCGCGCAATTGACTCACCGCGAGCAAGCCCCTGGACTGAACGACCCGGATATCGAACTCTCCCGCATCGCGCCGTTGCTGAACGATCTGGCGCCCATTGAACTGATCCGTCTGCCGAATGCGCCTACAGCCGTACGTGAAACGCTCTCGCGCGCGCTTGGCACTGCGCAGCCCACATGGCTGTGCCGCATCCCCGCTCAGCAAGGTGGTGCAGCGCTGGGCGATGACCTGCTCTGCCTGTTCTATGCTGCGCCCAACGTCACCACAGCTGACGATGCCGCCGTGCACCTCGCATGCGGCAGCACCGTCGGTGCGCTGGCCAAACTGCTGCGCCTAGAGACCGAGTACCGCCAGGCGCGTGAATTGCGCGATCAGTATCGGCTGGTCGTCAATCATCTGAGCGAGGGCGTACTGACGCTGTCCACCGACGGTCGCGTGCTGTCGTACAACCGCAGCGCGGCGGAAATCCTGCGTTTGTCGAGCACGTCGTGGAAAGGTCGGCCACGCATGGCGCTGAGCGACATGGTGCTCGGCGAAGATGGTGCGATCCTGCCGCGCGCCGCATGGCCGACCACGCTGGCTGCGCGCACGGGCCGTGCCATCAGCAATGTCGTGGTGGGTGTACCCGCTGCCAATGGGCAGATCGTGTGGCTGCGCGAGTCGGTGCTGCCGATGTTCTCGCCGGACAGCGCCTCGCCGCATGCGGTGCTGGTCATCTTCAGTGACATCACCGCCGAGCGTTCGACCGTTGAGCAGCTTCGGCTGCTGGAGACCAAGGATTCGCTGACCGGGTTGCCCAATCGCGCGGCCTTCATCGAACGGCTGGATGCGCGCCTGACGCTGCCGTCTACCGGACAAGCCGCGCTCCTCTACATCGGTCTGGACCACTTCAAGACCGTGAACGAAGCGATGGGCCATCACATCGGCAACCAGGTGTTGAACCTGGCGGCGCAACGCATCCGCGCGGAGGCCGGACAGCGCGCTCTGGTGGCGCGCCTGGGTGGCGACCAGTTCTGCGTCGCCATCGACGACCCGGACGTGGCCGACACGCTAAGCCAGCAAGCGCTGGAGGCGCTGGCCAAACCCTTTACCGGTGGCGAGCGCGAGGTGCACTTGTCCGCCAGCATTGGCGTGGCGAGGTTCCCGGACGACGGCGGCGACGCTGCCACGCTCGTCAGCCATGCAGAAGCAGCCATGTACCGCGCTAAGGAAAACGGCCGCAACCGTGTCGCCCGTTACTCACGGGCGCTCGAAACACAAATGCTGCGCCGCTTCACGCTCAACGAGCGCATGCGGCGCGCCCTCGCACGCGGCCAGGTGCGGCTGGTGTACCAACCCAAATACGCGCTCGCCTCGGGCGAACTCGTGGCCGTGGAAGCGCTGATGCGGTGGTCGGACCCGGAGCTTGGCGCGGTCTCGCCCACCGAGTTCATCGCCGTGGCCGAAGAATCGGGGTACATCCTCGAACTCGGCCGCTGGGCACTCATGCAGGCATGCGCGCAAGGGCAAACGTGGGAGCGCAGCTTCGGCTTTACCGGGCGCATCTCCGTCAACGTCTCCGCGCGCCAGTGCGACGCGGGGGTGATCGAGCGCGATGTGGATGAAGCGCTCGAAGCGTCGGGCCTGACGCCCTCGCGGCTGGAACTGGAGCTGACCGAGAGCGTGCTACTGGCCGATCGCCTCTCCACCCAGCGCTTGCTGATGAGCCTGACCGCGCGGGGCGTGCGCATCTCGCTGGACGATTTCGGCATCGGCTTTTCGTCGTTGTCGTACCTGCGCAGCCTGCCGATCCACAATATCAAGATCGATCGCTCATTCATCAGCGGCGTACCGGCAGTGGCCGACTGCGTGGCGCTGACCAAGACCATCATCGCGATGGCCCGGGCGCTCAACATGACCGTGACCGCCGAAGGCGTGGAAACGCCCGAGCAATCGGCCTTCCTGACCGCGCATGCATGCGATGAAGTGCAGGGCTTCCTGTTTGGCCGACCGCTGGAGGTGCCGGCCATCGACGCGCTGCTGCGTGCGCACAGCCGCGCGCAAGCGTAAAAAAACGGCCCCGGCGTTGACAACGCGGGGCCGTTCTTGAGTGGGCGAAGCGTGATCAGCGCGTCGACACATTACCCACCAGACCACCCAATGCCGCACCGCCCAGGGTTGCCCCAGGGCCGCCAATCAGGGCCGCACCTGCCAGGCCACCCACGCCTGCGCCGATAGCGGTATTGCGTTGGCGCGCCGTCATGTCAGCACAACCGGTGGCCGTCAGCAGCGTTGCGCCGGCCAGCAGAATCGTCAGTACCCGAGCCATGTTGTTCTCCTTCAATGATCGGTTGCGACCCGTGGTCGCATGCCGAAAGTCTGGTCAACGGGGGACGGTTGTGCTGTATCAGGTTGTAATCAAACGTTGCACGGCGATCTTTTTTTGAAACACCGCTCACGAACACGCCGGTGCCGAATTCGCGAGCAACACCGACCAAAAGCCGTCGCCACGCGGGCCGGATGCGGTTTCCCACAGACTTATCCACATGTTCTGTGCATAACCCGTCATGGCGTGGAACCCCGGCATAACAAAGGGCTTGACGGTTTTCGGCAAACGTGCAGACCCGGCAGGAACGTATCTGCGGGTCCGAAGTTATCCACAGCCCACTGCCCGTTACATCGTGCAACAACTCCTTGTGCATCAAGTGGTTGCGTCAATTTTTGGATGCGGATTGGGTGGTGCTGTGGACAACCTGGGCGGGGCAGTGAAGTGATCGATTAGTTGCGGATACAGCGCTCGGTTAGTTCCGGATACAAGCAGCGACGGCGATCCGGAAAGCCTTACGGGGCAAGGCGTATCCGGAACTAATCGACGGCGGGAAAAGTTACGAGACCAAGCCCTTGCTGCGACGCGGCATTTGAACGCCACTTCTTTGCTGCCCCCCCTCTCAAGACCAACTCAATCGGTTGGCGGCTGAGCCGATTGCGGATACGGGAGCCCGGGATGCACCCGCTTTGCACGGAAGTGCCGCGGCATTCTTATGCCTCCGGAAGCTGTTCAACGCTTTCCGGAGGGGAACTCTTTGCGATGGAAACAATGAAGGGCCGCTTCTGGCCGATAACGATCTCCGTGACGTTCGCAATTCGGTAACCGTTCTTGCGGCTACCGAATTGCCGTGCAAGATGCCTTGATCGCTGCTGGCCGAATCAAACTTACGGCACGCGAGTGGCTGGCTTTTGGATCGGGCATGCACGCGGCGCACTGTCAGCGGCGCGCCCAACGCGCAGGTGTCAATGCAGAGGGGCTGTCAGAGGCTTGGCTCAGTTTTCGGGGCAGCCGCAAGGTCGGCATCTTTACTTGCGGCGTCCAGTACCCGGCGGCCCATCTCGACCTGGTCGGACAAAGCAAGTGTGGTGATGTCGGGAAAAAGGAGTTTCGCGAGTTCGAGCGTTGACTGCGCCACTGGGTCATCTTCGGTGACCTTGTCCGGGGCGACTGCGATAAACCACGCTTGAAAGACCTGCGCCTCTACAGGACCGCCTTGCCGTAGGCGCATGTAGTCCTCCGCAGCAAAAAACAGGATACCTGCAACGTTGGCATCCACTAGTTCGACCGCGCTACTCGGATTAGGGTCTTGCTGGGCGTGCTTAAAGAAGTTCCGACAAGGCTCGTTGATGTAGTACTTAAGAGTGCGTCCAGCAGGCAGGTTTTCGCGGGCCTGTTTGGAAAAGCTATCCACGCCCGCGCTCGTGCAGAGCACGTCAATGACTTCCCATGCGTTTGACGCCAGCGTGTACACCGAGACCGGATCGCCGCCATCGAAAAAAAGGCGAATGGCGGTAATGAGCTGCCGTCGGGCCGCGTCGATCTTTGTGACAAGCATGTTGACATGCTCCTATACGCAAGAACTACAACAGCATTCGACAGCGGCTCTGTTACGACTACTCCAGTTGGCCCGCAAGGCGCGAGAGCTACCCGAGTTGCTCAGCAAGGCCGACGATGATGCCCTCAGGCCCACGAATATAGTCGAGCCGGTACGATTTCTCGTACTCCATCCGGCCAATGAGTTCGGCGCCATTGGCCTGCATTCGTGCAACGATCGCATCGATGTCATCCACGGCAAACATGATGCGGCGAAGACCCAAGGCGTTCACTGGCGCATCCACGGGACCAAATCTGACCGGATTTGGCGTGTGGAATTTATCCAGCTCAATGCCCAGCCCATCGGGCGTCCGCAGCATCGCGAGGGTGGCTCGGACGTTCTCCAACCCGATGAGGCCTCCCACAGAAGGCCCCTCAACAGTGGTTTCGCCCTCAAACGCGAGGCCTAACTCAATAAAGAATGTCTTCACCGCCTCGAGGTCGTCCACAACGATCAGGACGTTGTCCATTCGCTTGCAGGCGATGTATACCAGTCGATCTATCTTGACTAGAATCCGGAGCGCCGCGTTCGGCCATGCTCACGTAGAGGCAACGGCCGATTTTTGCCGCTTCTTAATATTCTGCGCCGCAGTCGTTCGATGCTGCGACTCCGTTCCCGCAACACCGGCCACCGCCGTGACACGTCGCGTCTGGAAGGCCTCTTCAACCGCCGCTCGTCATTCCCTCGTATGCAGCCTCGCAATTCCTTCTCCGCCTTCACAAACACCATCGCCTCAAACGTCCTGCACGGCACGGCGCTGACGCTCGGTCTCGCGCTCGCATTGCAGGCCGCCGCGCAAACGAATACGCCGACGCTTCGGGTCGTGTCTGAGTTGAAAGACATTCGCATGAAGGCGATTGCCAACCTGCCCAAGGCCGGTGGCGACGCCAGTGACCGCGACAGTTGCCCGCAACTTGTCATCCGACCAAAGTCGCCGGCCGCGAAACAGGTGGCCGCGCAAGGCTGGGCGGTGATGGCCGATGTGCCGTTTGGCGCCTATCGCGCCGTCAGCTTTGCTGGTCAGATGGCGGCCGCCACCAGCGGCACGTGCAGCGTCACGCAAGGCAACGTGGCGGTGTTTCAGAACGATAGGCTCGTCGCGCTGGCTTACGGCAAATCAGCGGAAGCCACTGCAATTGGCACACTGACTCCGCTGGAAGGCGGCGCGGTGCGTGTGTGGGATGGCGACATTTCTCCCCTGCCCGTCGGCGACCTGCGCGTTGACAGCGATGGCACCCTGCGCATGAGCAAAGTGGCCGACGAGGATGCCGTTTGCCAGGGTCGCGCCAACGTGCCGAACGTCTACAACATGCCGATCGACAAAGCGCGCAAGGCGCTCGCCGCCAAGGGTTGGAAGCCTGTGAAGGGCGGCGCCAGCGGTGAGCCCCGTCAGGCCGCGCTGGTCAAGCGCGGCATTGGCGAGGCCAACTCCTGCGCCGGCACGGGCCTGGCCTATTGCGACTTCAGCTACGTTGGGCCCGCAGGCAAGCTGACCTTGACCACCGTCGGTGAGGACGATCTCCCACAGGTGGCGGCGTATGAGGTCAAGTGCCGCTGACTTCGGATCACGGCAAACCCGCCCTGCAGCCTTTGTGCAACTTGCAAAGCGCGCCACGCCTTCGGCGTTCTGGCTTCGAGCATCGCTGGCAATTGGTTTTACGGTGGTGCTGCCGTGCCGATCGATGATCCGCAGAACATCGAACCACCTGCGTTGACTTGGCAAGCCTCCTTGCACTTCAAGCGCCACGACTTCGATGCGTTCTGCTACGACGTCACTGGTTGCGCCGGCGCGCACAACAGTCACTACCAGATACGGAAGACCGAGGACGAGCTCTCGCCCCCCCAAGCCAACTGGTGACGACACCAAGGCGTGAGGGTCAACGGAACTCGATATTCGCAATTTCCCGAAGCCGGCCCCGGTTCGCTGGAAATCGAAAGATGGCACAGCCCATGTGGCAAGCGTCGATAACAGCGGGCGCCGTGCGGGGATCCGTCGCACAAAGCCACTACAATAGCGCCCCTTCGCTGGTGGCGCCCGCTCCTGATATCCCGTGCAGGCGCATGCCTCCCGCTGCACTCCAGAAGCTCCAATCCTATGATGTCAAACGCTTGCGGCGTCGATTTCGGCACGTCCAACTCCACCGTCGGCTGGCTGCGCTCGGACGCACCCACCCTGCTGCCGCTCGAAGACGGCAAGGTTACGCTGCCTTCCGTCATCTTCTTTCACGCCGAAGACCCGCTGGTCAGCTACGGCCGTGCCGCGCTGACCGACTATCTTGCCGGCTACGAGGGCCGCCTGATGCGCTCGCTCAAGAGCCTGCTCGGCACGTCGATGATGGACGACAGCACCGAGGTCATGGGACAGGCCATGCCCTTCCGCAAGCTGCTGGCGCATTTCATCGGCGAACTCAAGAGCCGCGCCGAGCGCGCCGCCGGCCATGAATTCCGCCGCGCCGTGCTGGGCCGCCCTGTGTTCTTCATCGACGAAGATCCCAAGGCAGACCAGCTCGCCGAAGACACGCTGTCGGAAATCCCGCGCGACGCCGGCTTCGACGAGATCGCCTTCCAATACGAGCCCATCGCCGCCGCGTTCGACTACGAGGCCGGCATCAGCGGTGAAGAACTTGTGCTGGTGGCGGACATTGGCGGCGGTACGTCGGACTTCTCGCTGGTGCGCCTGTCGCCCGACCGCGCGAAACGCTCTGACCGCCGCGAAGACATCCTCGCCAACGGCGGCGTTCACATCGGTGGTACCGACTTCGACCGCGCCTTGAGCCTAGCCAGCGTGATGCCGCTACTGGGCCTGAACAGCACGCTGCGCAACGGCAAGGCGATGCCGTCCGGCCAGTATTTCGACCTGGCGAGCTGGCACACCATCAACCACGTGTACACGCGCAAGGCGTGGGCAGTGGTGATGGACAATTACCGAGATGCCGCCGACACCGAAAAACTCGACCGCCTGATCCGCCTGATCCGCGAGCGCGCCGGCCACTGGCTGGCCATCCAGGTGGAAGGCGCGAAGATCGCGCTGTCGGACGTTCCGGTGGCGGAGATCGACCTGCACCGCATCGCGCCCGAGTTGAAGCAGCCCGTCACGCGCGAGGACTTCGACCAGTCGATTGGGAAGCTGGTCGGCAAGACGGTCTCGACGGTGCAGGCAATGCTGAAGACGGCGGGCGTCGCAGCAGAAGCCGTCGATACCATTCTCTTCGCCGGCGGCTCCAGCGGAGTGCCGTTGCTGCGCGAGCAACTAGCGCAAGTGCTGCCGTCGGCGCGGCGCGTCGAAGGCGACCTGTTCGGCGGGATCGGTTCTGGCCTGGCGCGCGATGCGGCGCGCAAGTTTGGCTGACGGGCAGCGGTAGTCGGTGTAACCAAAGCGCGCGCCTTCGATGTACGGGCACATCACGTTGACCTTGATGCAGCGGAGCTTGGACCGGCGGTTCACGGTAAAGGTAGAGCCCTCCTATGGCAAAGGTTGCAAGGTGGAGGCTTCGACGGATCCGCTCAGCAGCGGTTTCAGCGCACTCAAGAAACGCTGCGACTCCGGCAACTTCTCAAAGGTGACGAAGGCATCCTTGTTCCGGAAGCTTTCAATTGCCACGAAGACATTGGGATCGGGCGTGGCAAGAACGCGAAAATCCACCACTTCGGAACGTTGACGGCTTGCCGCAACGCGATCCTTGATGATCCGCAGAAAGTCAGTGCGGCTTTCAGGCCTGATGGTGAGTTTGACGAGCAAGCTGTAGCTCGCCGCATCAAGGTTTTTGGAGACATCTGCCATCGACGATTGAGCGTGAGCGGCGGAAGAAAGGCCGAAGGTCGCCGTGACGACGAAGGACAGAACGTAGCGCAGTATTTTGTTCATCGGATGATCCATGCAGAGTTAGCGGGCTTGCAGCTGATTACAGAAAACCTACGTTGCGCAATGCCTCCTCGGCCGCCTCATGGTCCTGGGCCGAGGTGCCCCCGGAGATGCCGATGCCGCCCACCAAACGCCCTTCGTGAAAGAGCGGCACGCCACCGCCCACCGGCATCAGGCGCGGATGGTGCGCCAGCGGGGCAACAGCGGGTTCGGCCATGTATTGATTCCATTGATGCGTGGACATGCCGAACGAGGCGGCCGTCCATGCCTTGTTGATGGCCACGTCTACGGTGAGGAAAGGGGCGGCGTCCGCGCGCTCGAACGCGCGCAGATGGCCTCCTGCATCGGTAATGGCGATGGTCGCGGCGAACCCGCGCGCAGCGCACGCACGGCGCGCTTCTGCCAGCAGTGCTTGCGCGGCTTCCAGGCTGATCGTTGCCGTGCTGATGGTTGGCGATGTCATGTTGATGCTCCTTGTCAAAAGGGATTAGCGGTTGGCAACGACGACCTTGCCCATCATGTTGCCCGCCTCGACCAGCGCATGCGCTTCGATAAGGCCGGCGGCGTTGATGCCGTCAATGCGTCGGGTCAGGGTGTGCTTGAGGCGGCCTTGGTCAACCAGCTCCGCCGCGCGGCGCAGCAAGGCGTGTTGCCGCGCCATGGTGTGGGTGGTGAACATCGCGCGGGTGAACATCAGCTCCCAGTGAATCGAGATGGATTTCCCCTTGAATGGTCCGATGTCCAGACCCACCGGGTCATCGATGAGTGCGAACTGACCCTCTGGGCGCAGCACAGCGGCGATTTGCGGGACATAGCCAGCGCTGTTGTTCAACCCGGCAACGTGGGTAACGTGCTCAATGCCGAGCGCGGCCAACTGAGGTGCCCAGGCCTGATGGTGATCGAGAACGTAATGCGCACCATGAGCCAGCACCCACTCGCGGGTTTCGGGCCGCGAGGCTGTGCCGATCACGGTCATGCCCGTCAACTCGCGCGCCAGCTGGGTCAGGATCGAGCCGACGCCGCCCGCCGCTCCAATGACCAGCAGCACATTGTTGTCGCTCGGGTCCGCTGCCTGAATACGCAGGCGGTCGAACAGCAACTCCCACGCAGTGATCGTCGTCAGGGGCAGCGAGGCGGCCTCGGCGAAGTCGAGTGATGTCGGCATGGGGCCGACGATGCGTTCGTCCACGGCGTGCAACTCGCTGTTGCTGCCGGGCCGCGTAATGTCACCGGCATACCAGACGCGGTCGCCTGGCTTGAAGCGTGTGGCCAGCGGACCGGTGGCGCGGACGATTCCTGCGGCGTCCCAGCCCGCAATGCGCGCAGCGCCTTCCGGAATATCTCCACCGCGCCGGATTTTGGTATCGACCGGGTTGACCGACACCGCTTTCACCTCCACCAACAGATCGTGGTCGCGCAGTTCCGGTGTCGGCAGCTCGATATCCTGCAGCGCCTGCGGGTGGCTGATGGGGTGGTTCTGATAGAAGCCAATCGCTTTCATAGAAGGGGTCTCCAAGAGGGTATAGAGACCATGCTATCTTTCGGCAATCTGCGGATAAACACCCGCCATACGCAAACACTTTCTGCATTTCGATGAAAATCATTCGCCTGGATGACGTTCAGATCTTCGTGTGTACGGTGGACGCCGGCAGCTTCTCGGAGGCGGCGCGGCAGTTGAACATCGCGCCTGGGCAGGCAAGTGCTTCAGTACAGAGGCTGGAAAAGGCGCTGGACGCCCGCCTGTTCACGCGGTCCACACGCAGCATGCAACTGTCGGAGGCTGGGGAGCGCTACCTGCCGCATGCGCGGGCCATGGTTGGCGCGCGCGAGCAGGGCGAGCAGGCCTTGGCAAACGCACGGGCGGCACTGTCTGGCCCGCTGCGGCTCTCCGCCCCGTCTGACTTTGGTCGAAACCTGCTGTTGCCGTGGCTGGATGCGTTTCAGCACATGCACGCTGGTGTGTCGCTGCACCTGAAGATGAGCGACCGTGCGGCTGACCTGATCCGCCAGCCGCTGGATGCCGTCGTACGCTACGGAGCGCTGGCTGACTCATCTCTGCTCGCCATGAAATTGGTCGACAACAATCGCCGCGCGTTATGTGCCGCACCGTCGTACATCGAACGGCATGGTGCACCGGCCAAGGTTGACGACCTGCGCAAACACAACTGCCTTCGATACGTATGGAGCGAGCAGATCCATGAGCGCTGGCGCTTTACCCTGCCAGGTGGCGAACGCACCGTGGCGGTCACGGGGAATCGCATCAGCGACGACGCCGATGCGGTGCGTCGCTGGGCGATCGCCGGGGAAGGCATCGTCTACAAGTCGCGACTGGACCTCATCGACGATCTGAAGGCAGGGCGGCTGGTGGAGCTATTCCCCTCGGAGCATTGCGAGCCCGCACCGCTGCACTTGATCTGTGCCCACCGTGCGCAACTGACGCCGGTGATTAGCGAGTTGACCACCTTCCTGCGGGAGCGCTGTGCTGCATTGCTAGCCAGCCATCCGCCAGATGGCCCTCAATCTGCATGACGAGACTCGCGCTGCAACACGCTTCGGCTTGACGAACGCAGCGGACATTGAAGCCAAGAATCGAGCGACTGCATCCGCAGCTGAATGCCGACGTTACCTTGCCTCCGACAAATAACAGCAGGGGTCGTCGACATCCAAACCTTCGACCGCATCGTCACGCAGTCGACACGTAGCGCCCACCGGGAACATATCTCGAACACCTGCCATGGGCTCGATCATGATCCCCCGTGACCACCATCTCGCTGCGGCGCGACACCATCAACGGCAGTGATCCAGCCTCGCATGCCCCGAACAATCCGGAACATCAGATTTCGATATTTTTCATCGAGATTCGCAAAGAATTCCCGATAGCATGTCTGGCAATTAAAAGCATGCAGCCGGTCAGTAGATAACCTCGTCCCACGAGGCTTCCGACAACTCCTTCCGCCCCTTTTAGAACCCGCTCAGGCGAAGCGGCTTAAAGCTCTGCTGTCCGTTCAAGATGCATCGCATCGTCGTACGGATCAACAGAACCAACAGAAGGTGCAGCACAACCCAATGCGCAACCAGGAGGAGACACGGGTATGGATAACCAACTCGACACCATCGAGCACGTCGTGGTGCTCATGCTCGAAAACCGCTCGTTCGACCATATGCTGGGCTTTCTGTACGCCGACCGGCCGCCCAGCCACGAGCAGCCATTCGATGGCCTGCCCCGTCAACGCATCTGCAACAGCTGCACGCCACCATGCTGTCGCGCCAACCCGTGGCCGACGCGCAGGGCGGTGCGCACCACAGCATGCCGCCGATGAAGACCTACAGCGAAACGCGCCGCTACATCTGGCAGCGCTACGAGCAATGGCGCCGCTCGCGGCCGCAGGCCGAACCTGTCGACAACAAAAGCTGATCGCGCAAGCCCTTGCTGTGACGCCGTGGTCGGCGAGACCGCGGCGCTGCTTGATTGCCCCATGTCGTGATACTCGCGAGGAACCCCAAATGTTTGCTGATATCGTCAAAGGCGCACAGCGCGGCTTGCTGCTGCGACCGCTGTTCGGTCTGATGACCACGCTGGAGTTGCGCAACCACGATGCCGACACGCAGCGCGCGGTGTTGGCGCTGGTGCGCAGCCTGAACCAGGCCGTGGAAAATGCGCCGCAACCCAGCGGACTCGTCGCGGCGTTCTCGCCCGAACTGTGGGGCCGCTGGCACAACCGGGAAATCCCGGTGAGCCGCCGCGTGCTGGATCATTCGCCCAAGCTGCGCAATACCGGCGGAGACGTGTTCCTCTTCCTGAAGACACCGGATGCGCAGACCGCCGAGCAATTGATGAGCGACTTCCGCACCGAGCTGGCTGCGCTTTGCAGCCGGATGGACGAGGTTGCGGTGGGCAAGCGCACGGACGGGCGCGTCATCGGCGGGCGTTATCTGGACGGCATCACCAACCCGAATGACCCGGTCAGCCTGGCCGAAGACATTCTGGTGGACGGGCCGTACGCGGGTGCAGCCTTCGGCTTCACGCAGAAATTCCTGTTCGACTGGACGGGCATCGCTGCCATGGCGCCCGATACCGAGGACGCCATGCTCGGTCGCGATCCGACGGGCGCCATCCTGCCGCAGAACGCCACCGATGCCCACATCCACCGCGCCCACGCCCTTGATGCCAACGGCGACAACCGCAAGCTGCTGCGCCAAGCCCTGCCTTTCGGCGAACAGGCCGGCCACCCGGCACGCGAAGCGGGGTTGATGTTCGTCGCGTTCTGCAATGAGCAGGAGCGCTTCGAGACCATCTTGCACCGCCTCATGGGCGACATGCCCGACCGACCGGCCGACCGCCTCATGAGCGTGGTGCAGGGTGTGGCGGGCGCTTACTGGTACGTTCCTGCCGCAGCGGAGTTGGGCGTGCCCAGCGTGACCAGCCTATCGGAAGCCGGCGAGGATCCGCACTGGCAGGTGCGCAGCAGCAACGGATATCTGTTCTACAACTCGCAGGATTATCTGCATCAGATGGCGGAGGGCCGCTACGCACCCGGCGACCCGCCGAGCCCGCGCGTGCTGGCCTTGCTGGGGCGGACGTTCTCCCACTGGAGCGATGGGTGGCTGCGTCGCAAGCCGTTCCCGCGCTTGCCGCATCTCTCCACGCTGGTGACGCCGCAAGACGCCGATGTGATGCAGCGTTCGGCACAACTGCGCAAGGGGCTGGCCAACAAGAAGACCTTGGCTGACCTGCTGTCCGCACCGGCGTCGCCGATTGCCCGGGATACACAACTGCTGCGCATCTATCCGGAAGAGCTGATCGTCGGTGTGATACCCGACTTCACGCTGGGGCGCGGCAAGGAGGTCGTACCGTATCTGAGCGAAGACGAAACGGTTGCAGCCTGGCTCAAAGGCGAACTCAACGAGTGGTCTGCCATGGGCCACGTGGTGCCGGATTACCAAACGCTCGTCGCGCAGGGGATCGGCAACCTGTTGGCGGATCTGCGCCACCAGCAGGCGCAAACGGGACTGTCTGCCCAACAAGCCGATTTTTTCCAGTCGGCAATCTGGTCGCTTGAAGGCGTGCAGGCTTATCTGCAGAACTGGGCCCTGCTGGCCGACCAGGCTGCCACCAGCGCGCAGCAGCCAGCCGACGCGCAGAACATGCGGGATGTGGCGGCCCGCTTGCGGCGCCTGAGCACCGACAAGCCGGCAGACTTCCACGATGGCGTGCAACTGATCTATTCGTTCCACTGCTGCCTGCACCTCGTGGGTGAGTTGACCTCGTTTGGCCGGTTGGACCAGATTCTGTGGCCGCTCTTGCAGCAAGCGCCCATCGATGACGCGCGTGCGCAGGACATCATCGACTGCCTGTGGCTCAAGATCGGCGAGAACGCCTTCGTCAACCGCGCCAACATCACCGACTACGTCAACTACGGCACGACCGCCGTCTGCGGCTTGGGCGGCAACTTCCCCCAAGGCGGCGGCATCAACCAGTGGGTCCAGCAGATCACGGTGGGCGGCTATCTGGCCAATGACGATGCCACGCCCACGGGCGGCGTGAACCCCGTCACCATGCTGTGTCTCAAGGCGGCACGTCGGATTCCCGTCAACGCCCCAACGTTGTCGCTGCGGGTTTACAAGGACATGCCGCAAGCCGTGCTGGATGCCGCAGCACAATCACTGCTCGCGGGCGGCGCCCATCCCATCCTGTACCAGGACGACAAGCTGTGTGAGGCGCTCCACCGTTCCGGCAGCGCGGTCCCGCTGCGCTGGGCGCGCGACTATGCCGCCGACGGCTGTTATGAGCCGATGTTCGCCGGTGCCACGGAGTTTGCGTTTGCCAACGTCACGCCGATGCTGGCGCTCGAGCAAGCGTTGAACCAGGGGGCTACCTATGGTGCGGCGGGGCCCGTCTATTTGCGCGGGCTCAAGCAAACCTTCCGCTCACCGCCCGTGCAGGAGATCGATAGTTTCGAGAAGCTGCAAGCGCAGTTCCTGCACCAACTCGAATGGTTGGTGATCCAGACCTACAACGTCATCCTTGGGGCCTACGGCAACCTGGCCGACATCTGCCCGAGCCCGCTGCTGTCGGTGCTGATCGATGGCTGCGCAACGTCGGGACGTGACTTGACGAGCGCCGGCGCGCGCTTCCATGTCATCGCGCCGCTCTGCGTGGGCGTGTCGAATACCATCGACTCGCTCTATGCCATCAAGCGGCTCGTGTTCGAGCGCGACAGCGCCATCGCCACCCTGCCGGAGCTGGTGGACTGCCTCATCAACGACTGGGGTGCCAACCTGATCGAGCCCTATCAGAACAGCTTGATGGGCCCAGCGGCGGCCGGTGAACGCACGCGCCGCTACCAGGAGTGGCGCGAAGCCGCCTTGCAATTGCCGAAATGGGGCAGCGGCCACGCAGAGGTGGATGCACTGGGTGCCTGGTTGATGGACCATCTGGTGCGGCTGTGCGTGGACGTCGTCCGGCGGCCACACCCGGCACTGCAGCCCGCGCTCGACAACATCGCCAAGACGTACGGTGCGTTCGAGTTCGTCGTCACACCGGGTATCGGGACCTTCGAAGGGTATGTCGGCGACGGTCAGGGCTGCGGTGCATCGGCCGACGGCCGGCGCAACGGCATGCCGATCGCATCCGACCTGTCGCCAGCGCCGGCACCGCAGGATCTGCCGGCCAGCCCGGCTTTCCGCAACATCTACCAGTCGCTCAACAGCTGGAAGGTAGACGCCATCGACTACGGCTTGTCGAACGCATCGCCAGTGGACATGAACATCCCGGAGGGTTTTGCGCTCGACGACCTCAAGCGTTTTCTGCGCGTCTATGCAGACGGCGGGACTGGCTCGAACCTGATCACGCTGACTTGCGCGGATCTCGCCACGTATCAGGCGGCCAGCAACGATCCGGAACGCTATGACCTGCTGCGGGTACGCATGGGCGGGTGGACGGAGTTTTACGCCGTCATGTTCCCGATGCATCAGGAGCAGCACCAACGGCGCCAGTACTTTACGCCGTAGATGTCCCGGGCATCAGCATCAACCGGAGGGGGGTGGTACCGGACCAATACAGGTCGCTTCGCAGCAAATCGCCATAGAAGAAAAAAAGGGGGTGGACGATGCAATGCAGCACACCGGAAGTCGACCAATGCCAGGCGAGCCGGCCGGCGAATCCAGCGGGCCGAACGGCTGGCGGCAAGACGTTGCGCACCGCCGCGCTGGGTGCCTTTTTCCTGAGTGGGTTGGCGTGGCAGCCCGCGGCTGCGCAGGCAATGGACAACCTCTTCGCCAACCCGCCGTCCTTGCCGCAGGTGGCGCCCGCCCAAGAGGCCCTCACCACGCCGGGGGTGCCGCACGCCATGTCAGCGCTCAGTCTGGCCACCACGGCCCAGCCGCACGCTGGCAGGGAGCGTGCCTTCGATCTGCATATCGACTACAAGGATGGGGCGCTGTATGACCCTGGCCAGCAGCGTTACCAGAAGGTGAGGCTGCGCGGCTATATCGGGACCGGCGTGACGTCGGACGCGTTCGTCGCCCCGCAGATCGACGTCACGCCGGGCGATACCGTCCGCATCACCCTGCACAATGACCTGAAGGGCAACGACGGCTGTACCGGCGACACCTCTCCGGACAAGCCGCATTGCTTCAACGGCACCAACCTGCATTCGCATGGCTTGTGGGTCAGCCCGACCGGCAATAGCGACAACGTGCTGCTGTCGCTGAACCCGCAGACCAGCTTCCAGTACGAGTACAACATCCCGGCCGACCATCCGGCCGGGACCTTCTGGTACCACCCGCACCGCCACGGCTCGACCGCGCTGCAGGTGGCCAGCGGCATGTCGGGCGCCCTGGTCATCCACGGCGACCGTAAGCCCACGCCCAGAGTCAATGGCGACCTGGACACCCTGCTCGTGGATGGGAATGGCCAGCCGTTCAAGGATCGCACGCTACTGCTTCAGCAGATCCAGTACTACTGCCTCGACGGCACGCAGCAGACGTGGGACTGCAAGCCCAACCAGACTGGCATCATCGAGTCTTATGACTACATGGGGCCCGACACCTGGGGCGAATCGGGCCGCTGGACGAGCATCAACGGCAAAGTCATGCCGACCTTCGCCGATGCGCGTGCGGGCCAGGTGGAGCGCTGGCGCCTCATCCATGCCGGCATCCGCGAAACCATCACGGTGCAATTCCGCAAGATGGCGAGCACCGCGACGTCCAACGCGCGTCCGACAAAAGCGGGCATGGAGCAATTTCTGGACAGCGTCTGCACGGGGCCTGTCGTGCCCTACCAGGTCGTGGCCGCCGATGGCCTGACCATGGGCAACACGCTCACCAGCGATACCGTGACGCTGCAGCCGGGCTACCGCTATGACCTGCTGGTGGTCTTCCCGGAAGCGGGCAACTACTGCGTCACCGAGGTGGCAAAATCCGACACCGCCACCGTCAGCCGATCGGCCACGCCGCGCAGCATGCTGGGCGTGGTGTCCGTGCGCGGCGGAACGCCCACGCAAGACCCGACCGGCACGCTGGTCCACCAGTTGGTCGATTCGGCACGCCGCCATATGCCGGCCGACGTGCGCGAGGACATCATCCGTGACCTGATGGCCAAGGACGGCGCCGGCAAGCGGGCCGTCCGCCTGACCCGCTTCGTGCCGCACCCGACCATCACGGATCAGGAGATCGGGAACACCCCGCAGCAGGAGATGGTGTTCTACCTGGGCACCGGTATCGATCCGCAGCCTGCCACGCTCAAGTTCACCGTGGGCAACAGCTTCGAGGTCGTGCAAGGCTCCACCGGCCAATGGGCACCGAAGGGCGCGTCGCCCTACGATCCCGCCCGTGTCGACCGGCCCCTGATCCTGGGCAAGGCCCAGCAATGGGAGCTGCGGTCCTACAGTGTCAGCCACCCTTTCCACATCCACGTCAATCCGTTCCAGATCGTTGCCGTGCTGGACCCGAAGGGCAACGATGTCAGCGTGCCGGGTTACGTCGAGGCGGATGGCGACAACCAGTTCGCCGGGCTCAAGGGCGTGTGGAAAGATACGCTGTGGGTCAAGACCGATCTGACGCCCAAGGACAAGCTCACCAACCCGCCGCAGCAGAAGTACTACCGCCTGATCGTGCGCACGCGCTATGAGCGCTATATCGGTGAGTTTGTTCTGCACTGCCACATCCTCGACCACGAGGACCAGGGCATGATGCAGAACGTGGCAATCGGCCTGAGCGATGGCGCAGGTGGCCTGGCCCACGCGCACCACTGATCTGCGCAGCACCGGGACATGCGGGAACCGGCGATTCCGCTCCCGCATGTCTATGTCTCGCTGCGCGGACTTCACGTGCCGGCCACGCATCAATATCCAAAAAATACGTCATACAAAATCGCTAGAAAAGACGCTATATCGCGCGGATTCCCTTCCTGGGTAATGCCCTGCCTGTAAATCAGATGAAGAAAAATTTCATTGGCAGGATGAGCGGGGCCGACCAAACCTTCTGATTGGGGTCTGGCTACACGATAGGCATTGCTAGAACGGGCTTGCGAGGGTCCGGGGTGAAGCGGTCGCGGCTGGTCTCCAGGGTAGTCAATCAAACGATATTGCCGGCGAGCCAATCAAGCAGGCATATCCACGCAAACAAAGACAACAACAGGAGAGATCAGGATGACCACGCCCATTGCGATCACCCAGGTGGCCCGTGAGAGGCACCTTCGGACGGCGGCTCGCGTCCGCGGTCACGGCACGCTGGCTTGGCTTCGGCTAGCGTTGGCGGTGGCGTTGGCTGCCGTCGCGCTCCTGCTAGCGTCAACGGCGCCCGCGCAGACGAAAAAGCCAAACGGAATCGATTATTCGATGTACTACGTGGCAGACGTTCGTGATAACGAGCACTGCAAGATGACCGTCGACAAGAACGGCAAGTGGTCTGTCGATGCGCGCATCAGCAACCCCGCGATGACTTGCCCCGACATGACCTCTTGGCGGCTGTTCGCCACGGCGGTGCGTGACCGCTTCTGGAGCGATTGGCCCGACGAAGAACAGAATTGGCCGCAACAGCCGTGGCCGCTCTGCACGGCCACGAACGGCACCAACTGCTGTGACCCCCGTTCCTCAAAGAACGACCCACAACACTGTCCGATCTTCCCGGGCGATACCCGAGAGCACGGTGCGATGTTGCAGAAGTCAGGCGCACCCGTGCTCCGGATCGGCCGCCCCGCCATCACGCAGCACCTGCAGGAAATCGCCACGCCGGTCGATCTGGACAAGACCGTGACAGAGTTCAACGCGATACGGGCGCTGAGCGCCCAGGCGAGCGAAATACCCCAGTGCTCGGACAAAGAGGTGGACAAGCTGGTGCCCAAGAGCTACGAAAGCATCGGCCGGGTGATTCGCCAGACCAATTCCGAAGTCACCATCCGCAACCGCGCTTTCCACAACTACCTGTTTGAGAACAATCTCTACAACAGCAACGGGGTGGCCGCCGTGTTTGCGGCGAACGATGAGAACCAGCGGAAGAACGCGCCCTATGCTCTGGACAGTCGTTCGGCAAGCCAGGGCCAAGCCGCGAAGCTGGGCAAGATCGACTTCCCGCCAGATGCCATCATGATCAAGAGCAACTGGTTGTACGAGGGCATCGCCAAGAAGCTCGGCATCGCCAACACGCGCGAGAAGCCTTTCATCACCCAGAAAATGACCACGGTGGTTCAGTACAACGAGGGCACCACGTCCGTGAGCTGCAAGCTGACAGGGGTGCACTACCTGATGGCGTTCCACGTTTCGTCCAAGGACGTCCCCAATTGGGTCTGGACGACGTTCGAGCACGTTGCCATGCCCGGTCGATGCGACTTCATCGGCTGCAACGACGCCTACGGCTACAAGTCCACCGACCCGCTGCCCAGTGGCGTGGCCCGCAACTACATCGCGCCGCACGTCAAGTCAGACGGCCTCGTGATGTCACCGTCTACCGTGTTCGATCACGACAAGCTGTATCCGATGGAAGCGATCAACGCCGGGTTGGACCAAGTCTTTAAGAACCTTGGCATCGGCACCACCATGAGCACAAACAGCGAGCAAGCATCGATCTCCGATCTGGGCTGGCGCAGTTATCGGCTGAAGGGGTCCCAGGTCGAGTTCACGAACGCCATGGGCCGCAAGACCGTGCTGGGCAACTCCATCACAGAGGCCGGCTTCATGAACAACTCAAGCTGCATGACCTGCCACGCCCGAGCCGGCATTCACGTAGAACGCGACAAGGCAAACTTCTTCCGGTTGAGCGTGTTCAACAAGGATCAGTCCGATTACGGCTATGCACTGAGCTATCACGGCATCCCGAATCCCGCGTGGTTCCACAACGACAACAACAGCGGCACGCTCGACGTGCTGCAGGTCGACTTCGTTTGGGGCTTCCTGAACGCCAACGCTTTGGTTGCTCCGACAGTGAAGGAAGGTGGCCAACGGGCACCTTGAGCCTGTCCCGCGCATCTGAGGGGGAAACGCCCGAGAATCGGCGATCCACCGCAAAGGACGCAGCTGACAGTCGTGTTCATTGCGTCAGCTGGGCGGATGTGCTCGCCGGGTCGAGCAGTGATGCCACCTCGGCAGCGGTGGGCGCGTACGCACCGGGATGCCCGCAGACGACCGCCGCGCACGCGGCCGCATAGCGCAGATGTTCGGCTACAGGAGCCTCCGGTTGCGTGAGCAGACTCGCCATCCAGCCGCCGACGCTTGCGTCGCCGCAGCCCACCGTATCGGCGACCACGGTCGGGAATACTGGCTGGAACAGTACCTTGTCGCCTTCAAAAAGCGTCATGCCTGACGCGCCGCGCGTGACGAGCACGCTGGCGTCCGGCGCCCATTCGCGGAGTTGTGCGAGCGCAGCGGCTTCGTCGAGGTCGGGAAAGAGGCCGCGCAGATCCTCGTCCGAAACCTTGATGTAACGGGCAAGGCCGGCCATGCGCCGCAACGTGGTGCGATACGCTGGCCCGGTCATTGGCGCGCGGAAATTCGGATCGAAGGAGATCCGCTTGCCTGCCGCACGCGCGGTCTGCGCAACCTCGATCAAGCGTGAGGCAAGCGGCTCGCGCACCAGGCCGAGCGAGCCGAAGTGCACGATTTCGGCCGCATCGAGGGCGCCTGTGGGCAATTCGGATGGATCGAAAGCGAGATCGGCACTGTGCTCGCCGATAAAGAAATACCGGGGCGGCTGTTTCGACACCACCATCGCAAGGAGCGGTGGGCGATTGACCTGCCGCATGAAGCGCAGGTCGAGGCCGGCCTCGGCGCTCTTTTGCATGAGTTCGTCGCCGAACACGTCGTCGCTCACCGTCCCGGCAAAGCCTGTGGGCACGCCGAGCCGCGCGCCCACACGCGCGACGTTCCAGCACGAGCCGCCAGCAAGGCTGCGCCAATGATTGGCATCGTCGCGAATAAAGTCGGTCAGCGCTTCGCCGAAGACGACCAGTCGGGGCAAGTTCATTGTCACGGAATGCGGCTTGTGATGGGTGGTAAGCGTTGTCAAAACGCTGCCAAGTGGTTCTGGCGGATAGGGGGCGCCGCAGACGACACCCGTCGCCCAGAAAAGAGCGCCACAGGGCCGCCAGAGTCCTTGGCCAGCGTGTCTTAGTGCGCGCTCCAGCCCTTGTAGCTCTTCACGTTGTCGCGCGTGACAAGTTGCGGATCGAGCAGCACCATCGGGTCGGCAGGCTTCTTGCCGTTCATGACGCCGTAGCCAATCTCAACGGCCTTCTGCGCCATGGCCCACGGATCCTGGCTCGCCGATGCCTGCACGAGCGTATTGCTTTGCAGCGCGGTCTCGATGTCCGGGGCACCGTCGACCGAGGTGATCACGATGTTGGTGCGGTTGAGCTGCTTGGCCGCAAGATCGCTGCCAATGGCCTGCGGATCGTTGATCGTGAATACGCCATCAATCTTGGGGAAGCGGGTCAGGTAACCCTGCATTGCACTCATGCCGCCTTCGCGCGAGCCCTTGCCGTCCTGGTCGGAGGACAGGATCTTGATGCCCGGGTTCTTGGCAAGCACCGCCTTGCAGCCATTCACCCGATCAATGACAGCGGACACCTGCGGGCCGTTCTCGATGATCACGTTGCCCTTACCACCCAGCTTCTTCGCCAGGAAATCGCACGCCAGCTCACCGGCCTTGACGTTGTTTGTCTGCACGGTCGCATCGGCGCCGGCGGCCGCCACGTCCACCGCAATAACCGGGATGCCTGCTGCCTGCGCCTTCTTCAGAGCCGGCTCGATCGCCTTTGCATCGGCCGCGTTCAACAGGATCAGATCGACGTGCGCGGAGATGAAGTTATCGATCTGCGTGAATTGCTTGTTCAGATCGTAGTCTGCAGAGACGGCGGTGACTTTCGCGTTCGGGTTGATGGCCTTCGCACGTGCCTCGGCCCCCTTCACAACGGTGACGAAGTACGGGTTGCCGAGGGAACCGACCGTTACGCCGATCGATTTCAGCGGCTTATCTGCCGCATGCGCAGCGACTCCCGCAAACGCCATCGCGCATGCGATGCCGGCTTGCATGACCTTGATCTTGAATGTATGCATGTCGTCGTCTCCAGATGGCCCGTGATGAAGACGCACACGTGGACCTGCGTGGGCGCCGTTATTGAAAAGATTGGGGGGAGCGGATCAGGTGCGGGCCGATTCGCGCCGACGGTAGCGGTCCAGCGTGACCGCACCAATGATGACGAGACCCTTGATGATGTATTGCCAGATGTCGGATACACCCAGCAGCACCAAGCCGTTCGAAAGCACCGCGATGATCAGCGCACCGACCAGCGTGCCGATAATCGAGCCAACACCGCCGACGAAGCTCGTACCGCCGAGGATCACCGCAGCAATCGCATCAAGTTCATACGACTGGCCGAGTTGCAAGCCGTTTGCCGCATAGAGCCGGGCAGCCGACATCAGGGCGCCGAGGCCGGCCAGCAGCCCTGACGTCGCATAGACGAAGAGCTCGATCGCCCGCACGTTGATGCCTGCCAGGCGCGCTGCTTCCGGGTTGCCGCCAACCGAGTAGATGCGCATGCCCAGCACGGTGCGTCGCAGGATGAACCACGCGCCCGCAACCACCGCGAGGGCGATCACGACAAGCCACGGCACGCCCAGAATCGAACCGTTGCCGATGAACGCGAACGGCAGTTTCGGGTTAAAGATGGTCGTGTCGTTGCCCATGAGACGGGCGATGCCGCGTACGGCAGTCAACGCGCCAAGGGTAACGATGAACGGCGGCAGGCGAAGGAACGCAATCAGCGCGCCATTGACGAGCCCGAACCCGAGTCCGACAAGCAACGCAGCCGGCACCCCAAGACCACCCCAGCCGGGGATGTTCGACGCGATGAGCGCTGCAACCGCTGCGGCCGAGAGCACCGAACCGACGGAAAGGTCAATGCCGCCCGTCAGGATCACAAACGTCATGCCAGCGGCAAGCACGATATTGATCGACGCCTGCTGCGTGACGATCGACAGGTTCTGCAACGAGAAGAATCCATCGGTCATGACACCAAAGCCGATGCAGAGAATCATCAGCACGGGCAGCATGCCGGCCGTGCGCATCAGCGATTGCATGCGAGCGCGATGACTGACAAGGCGCGCATGCAACGCGTGGTCGGAGGCCACAGAGGCTGGCGTGGGCGCAAGGCCGCGCTGCTTGATCTGGTTCATATGGTTCACCTGTAGGTGGAATGGCGCTTCGCGGCGCAACTCAGTGCGCTTGCGCCAGCGCGGTTTGCGAGCCGGTGGCGAGCGCGATGATCGCCTCTTGCGTGATCGGCTGGCCGGTATAGCCGCCGAGTTCGCCGGCAATCGTGCCTTCGCGCATCACAAGCACACGATCGGCAATGCCGATCAACTCGGGCAGCTCGCTGGAGATCACGATCACGCCAACACCGGCGCGCGCGAGGTCGTTGATGATTCGATAGATTTCCGATTTGGCGCCGATGTCCACGCCGCGCGTCGGCTCGTCGAGGATGAGTACGCGGGGCTTTGTTTCCAGCAAGCGCGACAGCAGCACCTTTTGCTGATTGCCGCCTGACAGCGCACCAGCGTTCACATTGGCATGCGGTACACGGATGGACAGCGATGAAATCGCGTCGCGTGCACGCTTGGCACCGCGTTGGAGGTCGAGCACGCCGCCTTGCGCATCGCGGTTGGCAACGGAAATATTGATGTTGTCGCGAACGCTCATATCGAGGAACAGGCCCTGGCGCTTGCGGTCTTCGGTCAGATAAGCGAGGCCTGCATCGATCGCATCGCGTGGTGAATGTGCACCGAATGTCTTGTCGCCTAGCGTCACCTCGCCGCACGTGCGCGGTTGCGCGCCGAAGATCAGGTGCGCCAGCTCGGTACGGCCCGCGCCGACCAGGCCCGCGATGCCGAGCACCTCACCGGCGTGCAAATCGAGGCTGCAACCGCGCACGCGGGCGCCGTCTGCGACGTCACGCACGGAAAGCAGCAGCTGGCCCCGGTCGTACGGCGCATGTTCCTTCTTGTAGAAGCTCGAGATATCGCGGCCGACCATCATGGCAACAAGCCGCTCGGCCGACAGCGACTCGCGGTCCAGCGAGCCGACGTAGGCGCCGTCGCGCAGCACCGACACGCGATCGGACAACGCGTAGATCTCATCCATCCGATGGCTGATGTAGATGATGGCGAGGCCTTCGGCACGCAGTTGACGGATGAGCGCGAACAGGTGTTCGGTCTCGCGCGAAGACAAGGGCGTCGTGGGCTCGTCCATCACCAGCACACGCGCCTTCGTGTGCACCGCGCGTGCGATCTCGACTAACTGCTGCTCGGCGATCGACAGCGTACCGACCAGCGTTTCAGGCCCAAAGCTCGCGCCCAGGCGTTGGAGTACATCCACGCAACCGCGCGCCATTGCGGGGCGGTCGATCATGCCCCACCGGCTGTTGCCGCGACGCAGCTCGCGGCCAACGTAGATGTTCTCCGCCACGGTGAGGTTCGGCGCGAGGCAGAGCTCTTGGTAGATCACTGCGATACCAGCGTCGCGCGCGGCGAGCGGGCCATCGACGACAAGCGGCTTGCCGTCGATCATGATTGCGCCACCCGGGTCCGCTTGGTACGCACCCGAGAGGATCTTCATCAGCGTCGACTTGCCGGCGCCGTTCTCGCCCATCAACGAATGCACTTCGCCGGGGTAGACGGTCAGGCAAACGTCGTTGAGTGCGCGCACGCCGGGGAACGTCTTGCTGATGCTCTGCATTTCGAGCAGCGGGCGCGACGTCTCAGAACGCAACATAGCTGACCTCCTGCGTTTGCACGCTGGCACCTTTGAGGATGCCGGCGCGCGGCGAGAAGTTGAAGAACATCGGCAGCGTTGCGGCGCCAATCGCGCCGGCGTCCGGGCCAAACGAGCCGCGAACGAACGCCGGCAAGCCGCGCGCTTCCGGCGTGATCTCGGCAAGCGCGTCGGACAGGCGCTGCATCAGCATGTCAATCAGGCCCCCGTCGGTGTCGGCATCGAACACCACGACCGACGAATCCAGCACCGACAGCACCGAGCGCAGCGCGGGGGCAAGTGCGTCAACGCAGTCGTCAACCCATTCGTCGACCGCCCGCGTGCCACGCGCAATGCACGCTTCCAGATCCGCGCGCGTCTCGACAGACTCGCCGCAATAGCGCAAATGGCGGATCAGCGCGCTCAGCGAGGTACGAGTGAGCAGGATGTCCCACGCGCCGGTTGGCGCGGGAGCAGACGACAGGCGGCTCGGCAGCACGGGCATCACCGCGAAGTCGCCGGCATTGCCGGTGCGCCCGCGCAGGCAATCGCCGTCGACCGCAATGCCGCCGCCGATGACCGGCCCCAGGAACAGATAGACGAAGTTGTCGTGCTGCCGACCGCAGCCATAGAACAGCTCTGCGATCGCGGCGGCATTGCAGTCGTTCTCGCTGAACACGGGCAACGCAATCGCACGGCCAAGCTCGGCGGCAAAGTCGACCTCGGCCCAAGCGTGAAACGCGTCGGCCGGCAGGCCGATCTCGCGCAACCAGCTACCCAGGTTGTATGGCTGTCCGACACCGACACCTGCGAGCCGCTGGCGCTCACTCGCGGACAGCAGTTGCTGCATTGCGTCGATGTCCTGTCGCACGATTTCCAGCACGACAGAGGGCGGCGGGAGCAGCGTATCGTGCGAGCGGCGCCCGAGCACCTCGCCCACGAAGTTGACGAGAACCGTCTCGATCCGCATCCGGTCCAGACGAACACCGATGCCAAACGCGCCGCGCGGATCCAGGCGGATCAGCGACGCAGGCTGGCCGCGCTGACCTTCCACGCGGCGGCCGGTGAATTCAATGAGCTTGGCGTCAGCAAGTGACGTGATGATGCTGCCGACCGCAGTCCCGGTGAGATTGGCGAGGCGCGCGAGGTCAGCCTTTGATGCGCTGCCTGCACGCCGCAGCGCCTTGAGCAGCAGGCGCTCGTTGTAGCGGCGCACGTTGGCCGAGTTGCTGCCCTGGCCGATGTGCGGACTTCTCATGTTGTCTCCGGGCCGCGCCGATTGTTCCGGCGCCATTAATTAAATCAACGTGATTTAGTTAATAACATGTCGACACAGATGTCAGCCTAGGGAAATCCCGGTGTCATCCCCGTGTTGGGCTAGGAGAGAACGCTTTGAATCGACGGTGGAGGGAAGGCCAGGGCGGGCGCGCAGACTATTGCTGCAACGCAAAATTGGAGCCGCAGACCGCTCTGCTAACCCGTGCGTGCCGGAGAACACGACTGGATACCAGATTTCGCTATCCCGGATCGGCGAGTTTCGCAATATTCCCCTGCCCTTCGCCCCGTTCATGCCCCTCATCGAAGCTCCAACGTACTGTTGAAGGTTCACTTGTCATATGGCACGTACCTCGACGCCGTATGCCGCGCTTACCGCAGTCAAGGTGTACAGAATTGGAGTCTCAAAATGATGAAAATCAATCCAACCGGCAACGTCGCGATGCCTGCAATTGCTGAGCAGAGTCGCACTCCTGGGAATGAAGATCACGTCGCAACAGCTGGTGCATCACGGTCTTCCGTGGCGGAAGGTAGCCCATTGCATGGGCTGCGCCGCACCCGTAGCCTTCCGGCCCGGCTCGGTGCAGCTTTGTCCGACGATTTGACGGAGACGAAAACACGCCGAGCAGGCAGCCGAAAGCTGGCCACATCCAGTCAAAGCCCCATCGCAACGGGACAGCGGTCTCATAGCGCTGGCACAAGCGGAACCAGGACACCCTTCGCTAGAACCGCGAACGAACACAGCATCGATATCGACGGCGCTCGCAGCTCAGCTCTCCCGACGTCGACGCCATCCTCAGCATCTTCCCAAGCTGGCGTCATGCAAAAGCTATGGAACATGGCCGACATACGCACACTGCTGAGCCAAGCCGATGACCGTGAATTCATTGCTACGCTGCGCACCCCTACGGACGAAACCACCGGCAGTGGCGCGCGGCTGGATCGCCTGGTCAGCCACGTTTCGGAGTTGAAGACCCACTTGGATAGCGCAGGACTCGACGGCGCGCTCGCAAAGCGATTCAAAACGCGCCTTGATGAAGTGGGGGTCACGCTCAACGCGCTGCAAACGGATAAATCACTGGGCGAACGTGCCGCGAAGGTCATTGGTCTTAACGCTCTGCTCGCGCCGTTGCCGCTGATGATCCCGCTCATGACGAAGCCGCGGCAGCAGAAGACTGAGGCGGAAATTGTGGCGCTGATGGCAAAAGCAATGGTCGAAGCCGTCGGCATGATTCGCACGCCGACCACGGACAACAACCTCCTGAAAGACCGAGCCATGGCGCGCTACTACGCGAACACGGTCCAAGCGGTCGAGTTCGCCCTGCCCACGTTTGTCAGCAGCCTGCGGTTCCTCAACGACAGTCCGACGTTTAACATCGCCGCTGGTGCCGTATCGACGGGTGCACTGTTTGGCGGCTTTCTCTCGAAGGAGATTCGGGACAAGTACAACGCCTGGCGAACCGGGTCCACACATCCAGACTTGCGCAAGGCAGGCGTGACGCTCTCTCCCGAAACGAAAGCCGCGCTGGTTGCAGTTAGAAATGCAGTCGAGGTGGACCAGCGGATGCTCAATGGCGCCAAGGATCGGTTTATCACGGAGCACGGCCATGAGCTGAGCCCCCACTTGAGCAAGCAGGTGGCGATCGCGGTAAACGCCTATCAGCGCATTGCAGATGAACTCGCCGAGTGCCTCGGCCTTCCAGCCGCCGAGGCGCAGGCAGAGAATAGCGACCGCTCCGCAAAACTTGCGCTCGCTCTATTCTCGACCGGGGTGTGCGCGGCGACGACGGTGTTAATGCTGCCGGACAAAATTGGAACCGTCGACCTCGCGTCCGACGCTGCCTTCACCTCCGCGCTGATGTTCAGCTTGATGGCAGACAAGAACGTAAGCCGCAAGGACGCCCTGGAGGAGTTCAAAACGTTTGTTGGACTGAGCCTGGTCATGCTGGCGGTGCTCGCGGCCAACAAAGCGGCGAATGACTTTATGGAACGAGGGGTCAGTGGACTGTTGATCGGTTCGATCACCATGAGCGCACTGAACTTGACGATGCCGGGTCCAGTCGGGCATGCAGCAGCGCGTGGCATCGAGGCACTCATGAGCATGAGCCCGTCGGACATGTTGAACGGACTGAGAAGCATTGGTGATCGCGTGTTCCAGATGTTTGCTGGCGGGCAAGCACAGCCGCACCCTCGAAGCACGGTGAGGCTTGAAGAACTGCACGCGGACCTTGAGGGGGCGTTACCAAGCCAATAAGGGATGCCCTGGATTCGGCAGTGTCGTTCATGGCCTGCCGAGCCGCTTGCCAGCGATTGACGTGGCGTCTCTGATTGGCTCAGCGGCTCACGAGACCTCAGGGGAGCAGCGCGCGTATGACGAGCACCAGCGACGATAGCGCCGCGATGGAAAGCAAGATGGGCCGCAACCTGGGGCCATCCACGCGACCGCGCGTCAATCGAGATGCGTAGAAACCAACGGCCATTGGCGGCAACATCGCCATGCCCCAGAGCAACTCCTTGACCCCGAACCGACCCGCGACGGACAGCACACCGATCGAAATGGTCGCCCCGATCGCGAAGAAGGCACTGAGCGTGCTCCGCAGCGTGGGGCCACTGGCGTTCTGATACACCAGCGCCATCGGCGGGCCGCCAACGGATGTCAGTGTGCCCATGAACCCGGAAGCAAAGCCCGCCCCGACCAAAGCGACGGGAGTGGGCTGCACTCCACCGCGCCAGAAACTGCAGAATGTGGCAACCAAGATCAAGCTGCCACACATGACATCGTAGGTACGTGTCGCAAACAACCCGAGAGCAAGCCCAGCGAGCAGCGCGCCAGGAACGCGGCCCATCAGTGCCAGGCCGAACCCGCGACGATCGAGCCATTCACGGTCTCTCCATGCGGTCAGAGCTGATAGCGCTGCCGAGCTAAATAATACGGGCCCAGGAACCAAGGCCGGTGCAAACAACTGCAGTAGAGGCGCAGTCAGCAGAGCATAGGCAAATCCGACCGAAGCCTGAACATAAGCCGCAAGCGCGATAACGAAAAAAGCGAGCGTGAGGGTGAGCATCGGTCTATCCCCTCAGGTCCGCTGCTCTAACCGCCGCCTCGCAAGCGTTGCCCGTTCGGACAAGCGCTTTTGCGTACAACGACTTTCGATCCTGCTTCATCAACTCAACAAGGCACACAGCCACCAATGTCTCCGAAAAATTTCTAAAAACTCACACGCCAGCCATCCTCACGAAGCATCTTCAATAATCCGTCGATGAAAAGTCGCTCACCGCGCTCAATGATGTTCGTTTCGATTTTTTATGGCCCCTTCGAGCCCGCTGGCTTTACGAAGTTCGCGGCATCTTACAAAAATGTTCGAGGGTTCGTCTAAATTCGGTGCGGTGTAAATTTTTCATTCTCAAAAATCTTCACCGATATTATTTCGGGGGTTCCGATGCCGTATATTGGCACCCCCGCATCTGCGGAATCCCCGTGAGCAATAGGGGTCGGCAACCGCGGTATTTGTTATCTCCGATCGGAAACCGATCAAATCCACCGACGACGCAATTCACGGATGAGCAGTTTGGACCGCTATGCGGCTACTGCAAAAGGAGAGCGCGTGAAGATCAAGATTGAAATCAAGGACGATGATTTGCCGTGTTCACTTGATAATGCTGCCCCGGCGGTGGAAGACGCCATCCGCTCGCATATGGAGACGACTCATCTGGACGGGAGCGTCAGCGCAACGGCAGGTGCGGCCATCGAATATGAGCTTGAAGTCGTTGTGGTCAGTGACAAATAAAAAAATCAAACCGGATGCAACGCTTAGGTTTTGACCAGCGAATACATTAATGTGCCCGACAGGCACATGAGAACAAACGACGCCAAACGCAGCAGCCGGGGAGTCTGCCCTATCAGGGTATGACTATGGTTGCATGCGCTACCCAGACTGGCCCAGCCCACCCCGATGGGAACCAGGATGAATAGGAAGCAGGTCATCGCCACAGCGAAGTGTTGAATGGTCCGAAACGCCTCTGCCGGGAAGATTGTGCTGGCAAAAAGGAGACCTTTTGGGTTCGTCAACGTTGACACGAACATGTCCTTGGCATTCACGATGCGGTCGCCACGCTCTTTGATCAAATGGCTTCGCCCCCACATCTTCAGCGCCAAATAGCTGATGTAAGCCGCGCTGCCTCCCTTGATGACGGCTTGCAGCCACAGGAAGCGGCCAGACACGGACGCCAACAAAAACCCCAGCGAAGAAATCGCGATGAAGTATCCCAGGGCTTCGGTTGCGATCAGCGGAAGGGTGGTTCGTAATCTGACGTGCAGACCGGAAACGAACAGCAAGGTGTTGGTCGGCCCGGGAATCATAAGAATCAGCGCAGCCCCTGCGATCATTTCGAACATTGAAGCCGGGAAACTCATTTCAACTCCACGGTATTCGCCGCGCCGCACGCCCTGATGTCCGCGGCGCCGCTCGCCAAGTCCGCAAACGCCTGGCGTAACGGCGCTGCCAACATCGGCTCGGCTACGGTTGCTGACTTACGCATCGCCACTCACGCTCGCCGGCGCGGTCGAGCGGCCGAGCGGTCGCCTCAGGGATGCGGTCGACCCAGCCCCGGTAGAACGCGCGGTACTTGAGTACGAGCTTGTCGTACTTGCTGTACGCGCCGCCACCGTCTGGCTTCATCCCGTTCCAGATCTTGACGTCGTACCCCGCGGCTTGCCTGGTCTGGAGCCCGAACAGCACATAGTCGGTCGCGCGGCGCAAAAGGCCACCTACCTTCTTGATCGAGATGAGCATGTGCATGACGTTCTTGCCCTCGCTCACCGGCGTTACGCACTGGAGCAGCTTGTATTTCATGACGCCGTCCAGGGCGACGGTCATGACACACCCGCCGGGGTAGCCGTCGAAGTGCAGGTTCATCTGCGACATGTTCATGCCCAAGGCGCGCGACAGCATGCCGAGGAGCCCGAAGTACCGGTCGACGGTGAAGTCAATCCCAGCACCGAACCACGCCCCGGCCTGCGCGAGCGACTCAACCTCCGGCCACGGGCGCCAATCGTCGAAGAGCTTGAGCTCAAAGGCCGAAACC
Source organism: Ralstonia sp. (assembly GCA_039592975.1). Classification (GTDB taxonomy): domain Bacteria; phylum Pseudomonadota; class Gammaproteobacteria; order Burkholderiales; family Burkholderiaceae; genus Ralstonia. Next base: position 154,842 of record JBCNQE010000001.1, read on the forward strand.
GGGAGCGTGTGCACGGGGGCCGCGTGCTGCGCGTCATAGAAGTTCTCGACGATCCGCAAGACCGCGGTTGTCGTCTCGAACGCGAAGTGCAGGTGCATGAAGTCGCTGTTGTCGACATCGGCCACCGCGATTTCGGGCAGCGGGTGCAGCGGCTGCGCAGACCCGTACCAGACCCACACGTAACCGTATCGCTCGGCGGTGACCAACGTCGGCTGGCGTGCCCCGCGCGGGACGGGTTCTAGCCGGACCACCGTCGAGTTGTGGCCCGGGATGTGAACGCACTGGCCCCGCTCGTCGTAGCGCCAGTGGTGAAACGGGCACTGGATGCAACCGTCCTTGATCTGCCCGTCAGCCAGGTTTGCTCCAAGATGCGCGCAGTGGCGGTCCATCACCACGGCCCGCCCTGTCGCACCACGCCACGCCACGCACGGACGGCCGAAGAGCGTCAACGCCATCGGCTTGTCCTTGAGATCGTCCGAGCGCATGGCGACGTACCAGCTGGCGGCCAAGCGTGTGGTCGCGTCGTACATCCCCCGGGGATGCTCCTTGGTATCTGCTTGATCCAATTGAACGTCGTTCATCATTTTCCTGTGCGTTGGCCGACTACTTCAGCGCCAAGCCGATGCGGGTCGTCACATACGCCCGGAGCAGCGCGAACATCGGGTTGTAGTCGAAGTACCTTTTCACCTCTGCCGGCGCGCTGGTTTGCGTCCAGTGCAGCAGCTTCATTGCGGGTAGTAGGCTGTACTTCGAGTTGTTGAGCTGCGGCTTGGACCCGTTGATGCAGTACCCGAAGCCGAACATCGGCTTGGCGAACTCTCGTTCGTTGATGAGCGCGTGAATCCGCGCCGCGGCCTCCTCGGCCGGCTTGTGCCCGGCGCTCACGGCCTCCACCTCGGCTTTGGCATCGTTGAACAACTGGTAGTAGCCCTCCATGTCCGCACACAGGTATCCGAGGTACGGCGGATCGTTGTCGAGGTGATCAAGGTCCCCCTCGTCGCGCGACGCGCGGAACCTTGCATGGGCTTGTACGAGCCGGAACTGCCCCAGGATCGTGCCGACCGCCCACAGCCTGTGGAATGCGTCCCACAGGCGGAAGTCCGAGAACGCCGTATAGCAGCAGCTGACGAAGTCGTCGTTGTGATCCAAAAGCTTCTGCTGCAGACGCTCGACGTACTCGAAGCGCTCGGGCGAGAAGTCGTCGTCGCGCAGCGCCTTGATCAGGCGCGCCGCGAGCGCATGGATGGTCACCGCGGTGTTCTCAAGCCCCCGGGAGAAAAGCGGGTCGATGAACCCGTTCGCGTGCAGCATCAGGCAGTAGCGGTCCCCAACGCAGGCACGCGACGAGAACTGCAGGCGGTCGGTCTTGACCCAGTCGCGCACCGGCACGGCGTCCTGGAACTGCGCCGCGATACTCGGGAAGCGTGCGAGGAATTCGTCGAATTCCTGCTGCGCGGAGATGTCCGTTTTCGGATAGACGCGTGGGTCGAGCTGCAGGCCGACGCTCACCAGGTTGTTGGTCGAGCGCGGGTGGTTGTTGAACGGAATCACCCAGAGCCAGCCGCCCTTGAACATGTGGTGCAAGGTCCCCTCGTGCCAACGCCAGCGCTGCCCCTTGACCTTGAAAATGTCGTCGAACGGTTTGACCCCGAGCATGTGCGTGTAGAGGCTGCGCGAGTGCGTCTTGAAGCGACACGGCTCTTCGCGGAGGTTGAACTTGGTCGCCAGCGGCGCGCGAGGTCCCCCGCAGTCGATCATGTACCGGCCGGTGAACCGCTCGCCCTGGTTGGTGGCGACCGCGACGCCGTCTTTGTCGGCGTGGTATTCGGTCACGCTCGTCTTCTGGCGGACCGTACAGCCGTATTTGATGGCGGCTTGCAACAGGTAGGCATCGACGTCCTGCCGGTAATAATGGCTCTCCGGCCCCCACGGCAGTTCGGGAATGACGCACTGCGTGAACTCCTTCGGGTCGTGTTCCTGACCGGGCTTGTGAAACACGAAACCGAAGTTGCGCTTGATGCCCGTGCTCGATGCGACGTAACGCTGCGTCGAGTAGAACGACGTGATGTGGTCGAGCTCTGGAATGCCGTAGCGATCGGCAATGATGCGGTTCATCAAAGACGTCTCGGGGATCGACGATTCGCCGATCGTGAACCGCGGGTGCGACGACTCCTCGATGATCAGCACGCGAAACTGTTGTTTGGCCAGGATCGCCCCCATCTGGGTGCCGGACATGCCCGAGCCGAGGATGATCACGTCGAAATGGTTGCTATTGCTCCCGGTCGCGGGGCTCTTCTGAGTCATGGGGTAGGCTCGCTTTGTGAGATGGAACACATGGCCGCGTTTCAAGGTTCGCCGCGCGCGGCGCGGAGACGGGACCGCGCAGTCCGCGTGAGTTCGAGTAGATCGCCGAGCATGGCGGGCGCGTACCCACCGCTGCCGATTGCGGGGCCGCTTCGCCCGGCTTCGTACACCCGCTCCGCCAAGTTGCGGTGAGGCGCCCGGAAGCGCAGCAAGACCTCGAAGACCCGGTCGAGGGCCGCCAGCCCTGCCCCGACGTACTCGTCCTGCACCCCGATCGCATGCGCTTCGCCAAGCGCGCGATCGAGGAGCGCCGGCCGCTCGGCGAACCGGGCGTAAACCGCCCTGAACGCGGGAAGCACATAGGGCAGGTACGTCTCCTTGAATTCTCGATAGGCGGGGTGGTCCGATTGCGAGCCCCACAGCACGTGCTCCAGCACGAAGAGGGGCATCTCGACGGCACCGGGGCCGAGGTAGCTCCGGCCCCCGACTTGAATCGGTTCGTAGAAGGGACGGAGCTCGTCGTAAAAGACCTGCGGCGAGATGTAGCGGTACGCGTAGACGATCGATTCGACCATCTTCTGCAGATAGGCTGCCACCTCGTCGCACATTTGCGCGAACGCGGGCGATCGAAGGGGCACGTCGGACAATTCGACGGTGAGCGCAATGGCCGCCTCAAGGGCCGCCATCGAGATGCGCACGCTCTCGAGCAGGTGCGCTTCGTCGGGAAGCCCGGTGTAGCTACGCTGCGCGTCGGCCGCTGCAGGGTTCCAGACCGTCACATGCAGGAGCGTTTCGCGGGGCGGCAGTTCGGTGGCGCGCGCCAAGTCGAGCAGCACCGGCTCGAGCCCGGGCACCACGTCCACGGGCTCGTGTCCGTGGCGCTTGAGCGATCCCAGGAAGAACCCGATGTCCCGCATCGCAGCAGCGGCTTCGACAAAGCTCCAGTCAGAGGACACGCGGCGCGCCGGGAGGAGCTCGCGCAGCAGGCTGACGATGCCGGGCACGTCCCTTTTACGGTTCAGGGTCGGCAACTGCAGAACGCGCGCCCGCGCCTGCAGCGGATCGCAGGCAGCCACCTCAGCGTGCGTGGCTGCGAACGCGCTCGCTCGGTCCAGGGTGCGCATCACTACAGGGCTTCCGACGTCGCAAGCACGGGCCCCGACTCACTGCGGGACGGCCCCGCATTGCCCTCGCGCAAAGACCGCAGGTAGTCGTAGTTCGTCGGCAGGCTCGTCCGCAGACGCTCGGCCTCGCGCCGGATGCGGGCGAACATCGCTTCGGCCTTCTCAATCGACTGTGGCCGGTGCTGTAAAAGCGGTAGCGACTGGTCGGGCAGCATGCCCAAGCCGGCAAAGATGCAGTAGTAGTTTCCGTTCAACCAAAAATTCTTGAACTCGTAGTCGAAGGTTTCGTAGTACGTGGAATCGTCGAACGACGTGGTAGTCAGCGGCAGCCCCGCCTTGTACCGCTCAACCTTCTCTTTGATGGCGTCCGAGAGCCGCAGCTCGTGCCGGTTCGCGAGCCAGAACGGGGTGTCGTCACGCTGTGCGGTGAAATAGTGCGCCTGGACGAAATCGCGGCAGTCGTCGAACATGTGGACGATCTCGGCGTTGAATGCCTTGGCCAACCGTGGGTCGAACGATGTGTCGGGGAAGTGCTTCACGAGCTGGTAAAGCGCCGCGTAGATGAAGTAGATTCCCGTTGATTCCAGGGGCTCCAAAAAACAAGACGACAGCCCAATCGCAACGCAGTTGTTGACCCACGCCCGCTCGTTGCGCCCCACCCGGAACTTGATCTGGTTGAGCGGCTGCTTGTCCGAAAGGCCCCAGAGATTGAGAAAGTCGGCCGTGGCCTGGTCGCGCGAGGTGAACTTGCTAGAGAAGACGTAGCCGCTGCCGAAGCGGCCCAGCATCGGAATCTTCCAGGTCCACCCCGAGTTCATGGCGATCGCGGAGGTGTACGGCTCGATCCCCTCGCGCGCATCGTCGTTGGGCACGGCGCTGGCCACTGCACTGTCGCACAGCAGGTAGTCGGACATGTCAATGAAGGGTTCCTTCAGGGCCTGGTTGATCAAGAGCCCCCGCATGCCGGAGCAGTCGATAAACAGGTCCGCCTCCAACGTCCGGCCCTCCTTGGTGGACAGGCTGGAGATGTGGCCGCGATCATTCAGGTGAACGTCCACGACCTCGTCGACCACGCGCTTCACTCCGCGCTCGGTCGCCCAGCGCATCAAGAAGTCGGCCACCAGGTGCGCGTCGAAGTGCCACGCGTGGGACATCTGGCGGGTACCGTCGGCCAAGCACGGTGCCAGCTTTCTATCGAGCGCCTCAGTCTGCGGGTAGCAGGCGTATTCCATCGCCTGCTGGAAGCCCTGTTCGCGCTTGCGCAGCCAGTAGTGGGTCAGCGGTACGCCGTCGCAGTTCGGCACGGTGCCGAACAAATGGTAGAAGTGATCATCTCGCGACGGGTCGGGAGACTTCCTCCAGTTCACGAACTTGATGGCGGCCTTGAACGCGCCGTTCACATGCGGCATCCACTCCCGCTCAGGTATCCCCAGGAAGTCGAAGAACACCTTTTGCAAACTCGGGATGGTCGCCTCGCCCACGCCGATCCGGGGGATCGCCGCAGATTCGATGAGCGTAATGTTCGCTTGCTGTTGGAGGGCCCGGACGAGGTACGAAGCGGACATCCAGCCCGCCGTGCCACCGCCGACAATGACGATATTCTTGATCGGATTGCTCATAAGCCTCTTCTCATAGGATTTAAAGCCTGCAGGGGGAGTACTGCCTTATCGAGCTGAACTCGCAACGCCTCCGGTAACGCGTCATAACGTGTCTTGCGCATCACAAAAAAAATGACGCTAGTTGGGGCACGGAGTTTCCGGAATAAAAAATACAAAACCGGTAAATATTGCGAATCAAGCTCGAATATTCTTTACACAAGACGATCATGTACGAGGCTGGCGTACATAACCGCTGGCATTACCGTTATTCAGATTGGAAGCCGATTAGAGCCGTCAATCGAGATGGCCTAATGGCATCGTTTGGATCAACCGCAATTGCAGAGCCGAACCGGGCGCGATCTTCCCCGCTAGCGGGGAAGACCACCCGCCATGCGCCACCGAACACAGTGGAACGACGACTTGAGCTGTGGGAACGCTGGATCAGCGAGGTGAGTTACTTTCGTAATGGGAACGGTGTTGGGGTAAGCGTAGCCAGCGAAAAACGACGCAGCCATAGTTGGCAACGCCAAACACCGTATTTATTACACGCATCATGCAATATTTTCATCGTAGCGAATTTCTGCAAAGGTGAAGCGATCGAGTCATGCTAATCGCGACCAAAACAAGGCTAGTGAAAATCGACAGCGTTTGCTTATGAAGGCTTTTGAACTCTGATCTAAGCGATTGCTTGAAAGCTGAGGTGCGTGGGAATGCGCAACAAGCGCGTCGAGAAGTCGAAGCACAACTGACACGTGGGCGTCGTCGTTGTCTTCGGGCGGCAGCCGGGTGGGATTGAGCTTGAACTGTGGGCAGATGCTCGCGCTCTTCGTGGTGCCAAGCCGCTGGATCACGCACGTCAGTGCAATGGAGCGGCGCCCTGAAAAGACAAAACCCCACGCTCCAGAGAACGTGGGGTTCGTCGGCAATCTGGGGCGCTTACGCGCCCCTCTGATTCATGGTTACAGCGCTGCAACACCGCCCGATGTCAGGTACTGACCGAACAGGCGTGCAAACTGCCCTCCATCCGTATTGATCGTCGTCGAATAGGTACCGCCGCCGCCAAACACAATGGCAAAGGTATGCATGCCGCCGTACTCCCACGTGTTGCGCAACATGTAGTCGACGTGGTTATCGCGGTAATGAGTCGGCGTGCCACCCGGCGTGTCGGAAGCCACACCCAACGGCGTTTGCCACCAAAGAATCGGAAGCCCATTGCCCAGCGCGTCACGATAGGCCGAATAGGAATTCTGCTGTTGGTGGAAATTGGGGGTGTTGACGTTGTTCGCGTCCAGGTAGAACGGGCCAGTGCGGCCCTTGCACTCATCCACCGCTGCGACTTCGAGGCAGCCGGCGTCCCGGTCGCTCGTCTGCGCAACGATGAAATCGGCCCGGTCCGCTCCGACGAGCTGCATTTGCTTGGCGGCGACGTCTGGCGTGGCATTCCAGAATGCCGGCGGGAAGCCAATCAGTGCTTTGGGCGCATGCCAACGCGCCATCGACACCAGGCAGCTACCGATGCTGGCTGCCGTATTCGACATCCAGCTGCATTCCTGCTGGTTATTGACCACGGCAGGCATCTGGGTGGCGTCATGGTTGGGCGCCTGCGCGTAGACATAAGGCCAGAAATCCGGCTCGAGGTTGACCAGCACCGCGGTATCGAGCTCATTAATGCGGTCAAACATCGTCCGCACCTGCGACCAGTAGTCGTTCATGAAGCTCGCATCGTTGATGCCGCTCAGGTTACCGTCGCCTCGCTGGGCCATCTGGTAGAGCGTGAACATCGGGGTCGCGCCATACTCGATGGCGCTTTTGGCCTTGTAGGTAACGTACGCGCCGGTCGGGCTGTTCCACGAAGTCCAGGCGCCTGGCCCAACGCCGACGAGGTAAAAGTCAACGATGTCAGGACGAATGCCCTGGGTCTTCATATCGTCGATCGATTGGCCCGAACCCAGGCCGATCTGAACGCGCCCGATCTTACCCATCTTGCTGAGAATCGCACCTGCAGAGTTGGTGTCGTTCGTACCCATGGTCCGCTTGGCGTCGCCCGCTTGTGCCGAGCCTGGTGCGGTGCCACTGCTGCCTTGCGTCGCCGCGCTGCCAGTGGATGCGTCGTCGTTTCCACCGCCGCAGCCGAACAAGGCAAACGCCATCAAAGCTGCCGCCACATGCCGATGAGAGAACAGACCGCGATTGCCGCGCGTGCGCATGTCTTGCGCACGCGTGTCTGCTGCCACACTACCTTTCGTCATTTCCCGACCTCGTCAATTTTCATGCTTATTTGAGAGAGCACCCGACTCAACGACACACCCGCGCGCGCTGAGCGGCATATTGGCCCCGTAAGGCAATCAGCTTGGGCCGAAGCTTTCTTGCTTACGTGCGTGCCATCACGCAGCATCAAAGTAGCATCCCCGCGCGCGATTTACGTTGACCATGAGGAAAGTTGAAGGTCCTAATCCCCGCTGTTTCGGGGCCTTTTGAATGGGAATGGGTTAGCGCGAAGTGCACGAAAACCGACGCAATTCGGCAAAGATTAAGAACGTGCCTGCTCGCCATCGCACTGGTATTCGTTTGGTCCATAAACGGGCGAATGGAGGCCAACCGAATGGCCCGGCCTTTTTGAGCGCGGCTGTGATTGAGATGACGATCAATGCAGTGGCGCCGCTCATGAGCCGGCCATGGCGCGGAGAACCCAGCCTCGGAACACAAAAGCTATTGCGTCAGTCTTGACTTCAGATTGCGGTGCTTGCAGCCATACCTTCCGAGCGACGAACCCTGCGCCACTTCAGCACCAGCGCGAAGGCTGATCACGCCGTTGGCAGCAGCATGGGGGCAAGCTGTTGGACCGCCCGCTGCACAGCCAGCCGCAGCAAGCCGACTTGCTCTTCAGGGCCAGACCACACCAGCAGCAGATGGTCATAGGGAAGGCGCGCCAGATACCACAGGCCGGAATCCGCCCACACCAGACCATCGCTGCAACGCGATGGGGTCAGGAACGACAGGTGGTTGTCCACGTTGGCCGCCAGGCCTGCGGCGCATGCAGCGGGGGCGTCGCCATCAAAGGCGCCGGTCGACGCCAAGACCAGGCCGTCAGGCGTAGCCACAGCAGCCCCCTTCAAGCGGGCACAGTGCGCAGCCAGTCCTTCAAAAACATCGTGAATGGTGAGCGGCGGTATCACAATCCGTTATCTCCGCGTATCGGGTGGCCGTAGAACGACAGCAGGCGGCGTCCGAGGTGAAGCAACGCCTGGCTGCGCCCATCAACGGGCCCGGAGGCCACCAAGTCGATGCGGCGGTCTCCAAACTGCCATGTGTGGGTGTGAAGCCCACTGCCAGTCGTGCCGGCCGATGCCGCCAAAACGTCTTCTTCATAGCGCGTGCAACCAGCACTGGCCATGCAGAGTCCCTCATGGCTTGCCAACACGAGCTTCTGGCCAGAACGGCTCAGCTCAAGCAAATCGGCCTGCAGATGTGCCAGCCCGCCCTCACGATAGGCAAACGCGGGGGGCGCCTCAACATGCACTGACAGGCTTTCCGTGCGCACGAGTGCAAACAGCGCGCGCGCCACCGCCGCCGAAGGTTCACCGATGCGCCGGGCCAGCGCCGGCACATCGGTGACAGTGGCAGCGTCCTGCAGGAGCAAGTACTCGAACAGCACGCGCTCTATGCACTGCGCAGGCTTGAAGAGCCACATCAGCACACCAATCGGGTGTGCGCACAGCCAAGACGGTGCGGCACTCATGGCGAGTCGGCGCCCAATCCGGCAAGCTGCCCTGCAGTCGCGCGGGCATCAAGGATGAGTTTTCCAAGTTGCGCGCCAGGATGCCCCGCCACGGAAAGCACGCCGAGGTCGCCCGCTTGGGTCAGCAGCATGGTGCCTTGGCTCCCATCCAAGATGAGTTGCCGCAACTCTCCTCGCGCAGCTTCTGCCGCCGCTCTCGAGGCAAGCGTTAGCAGCGACGCGCTCATCGCGGCAAAGCGGTCGGCATTGACATCGTCCGACATCACCGAGGCAATCAGAAGCCCGTCCAACGACACGACAGCGCATGCCTCGATATGAGCGGAGCTAGCCAGCAGATTCCGCAGAATGCTTCGTACGCGCGCGGCCCGTGCCGCTTCTGTCAACGGATTCGCCATACCGCTGTCAATAGCAGGCTCACAGAGCGGCTTCGATTTCCGGCATGCTCATGCGTGCCTTCGTCAATACCATCCCAAGGTTGGCGCCCTTGCGACACACGAACGCGGCCACCTGCAGTTGGCGCTTGCTGCGCAAGAACACGTGGATGAGGTTTTCGCTGTTGACGATGATTTCCTGGAAGTAGTGATGATCTGGGTTCTCGGGCAGACCACGGGCGTTGCGGAACGTGCGCTCGATGGCAGAAACGTTGGGGCCCTGGAACAAGTCTGCGGTTGCGGCGGCGAGCAGTTCGATCACGGCAGAGGGATGCGAGTCCACCGTTTTGATGCTCAGCACCATGCCGGATGCCAGGTCTACATAGCCGGCGGCCACGCAGTCAGGAATGTTGGTCACGGCTTTTTGCAGGGATGCGTCGAGCGTGGAACTCATGATTTTCTCCATCAAGGGGTAGGTAAAGTGAAGACAGGGCCGGCGATTCGCCGCGCGAACTCGGTGAGGAAATGTTCCTGGGTGCTGGTCTGCACCATGCCCGGCCGCAGCCGGCGCACCTGGCGCAACGCGTGCGCAGCGCCAAGCGCGTGTGGTTGAGCGCGGTTGCACCACAGCAAATACGCGGCGAGCACCGTGCCGGTACGGCCGAGCCCGGCGTGGCAATGCACGGCGACGATGTGGTTGCTGTGCAGCCATGCATCGATATGCCGGCACAGGCGTTCGGCTTGCGAGAGTGTCGGGGCATCGCCATCGACAATTGGCTCGAACGCCGTGGTGAGCCCATATGCCAACGCGGCCTCAGTATCGAAAGGCGTTTCGGTGAGCGACACCAGCACGGTCACGCCGGCATCGCGCAAGGCCTGGAGGTCATGGGCCTGCGGGTCGAACGCACCTGGGCAAGGTGTGCCTGCCAACTGACCGGGAAGCAACCAGACGAATCCCTCCGGGCCGCGCCCCGCCGATCGATAAGCGACCTGCCGTGGCGGCGAATCAGAAACCACATCCGGACGCGGCTCGTGCACAACAGGCCATTCCGGCTCGGCCACGTCGCGTGCATGTTCGGGGCAGGAGCCCGTCCGGATGAACTGACGCGCTGCGTCGCTACGAGGATGGTCAAAAAATGCACGGCACGTATTGGCCTCTTGCAACCGGCCACTGGCTACGAGGGCCACGTGGTCGGCCAAATGCTGCGTATGCTGCAAATGGTGAGACACCACCAGAAGCGGCCGGTCTTGCTTGAGGCGATCCAGCAAGGCCAGAACCTCCGTGGCAGAGGCATCGTCCAGCTCGGCGGTGGGCTCGTCGACCATCAGCAGACGCGGACCCGCCAGCACTTGCCGCAGTATCGCCACCATACGTTGCATATGCGGCGCCAGTTCAATCACACTGGCGTCCAGCGCCTCGGCCAGAACACTGACTCCTAACGCGCTGAGCATTTCGGCCAGATACACACTCTGCTGCGCGCGACTTAGCGTGCAGCGCAGCGGCCACAGGCCCACCAGACTTTCTCGTACGGACTGCACGAGCAGGTGTGGCTTCTGCTCGACAAGCGCGGGCCGATGCCCCACTGATAAGGGCTCACCGAAATAGCATGCCCGCCCACCGACGCGCACCTGTGCGTTGCTATCGAGACGGCCGCCAAGGTAGTACAGAAGCGCGGACTTTCCCGTCCCTGAAGGCCCCAGCAACACGGTACAACCCTGTGCCGGAACCATCAGGTCGAGCCCGCGCAGCACGTCGGCCCGCCCGAACGCCAGATGGAAATCGCGCAGCTGCAGCGCTGCTGTCGTCGTCATGACTTGCGCGACAACGGTGCCGCCTCACGCGGATACCGCTCTTCCATCTCGAGCAACGCCGTCACGGTAATCAACAGCATGCGCAAATGGCAGGCATTACGGGCATCCAGTGGCTGCACGGGTGGCGCCCCATCAAAGAAGCGGATGCGATGCGCTCTTAACCATTGCTGGTAAGGCTCAATCGACCTGTTCGAGGCCTCGTCCATGTGCGTGACACCCACCACTAGCGGTACGGTGCGGCCAACCAGCCGTGCTTCGAGCGCGTCCACGTAGAAGGCCAGATCCGCAACGGGGTCGGGATTGCAGTGATTCAGCAGCAGCACAACGGCATGGCTCTGCTGCAGCAGGATGTCCCACATGAAATCAAAACGCGCCTGACCCGGGGCGCCATATAGGCGCAGCTTGTCGTGCTCACCAAGGTGGACGGTGCCGACGTCCATGGCAACTGTCGTGCGGGATTTGATTTGCTGCGTGTCGTCGGTCGCCCGCACGTCGGTATCGACAACATCGATCTCCGACACGCTTTGGATCGCCTGCGTCTTGCCAGACCCCACCGGCCCGATGAAGAGTACGCCCCGTTCCACGTCACTCACCTGCTAGACAAGATCAGGCGGCTCCACAACCGCGTGATGAAACGCGGTGCGGCCAAGGGCAGATCCTCTGTTTCTGACGCCGGCTGATGCAACAGCGGCGGCACAGCGGTGCTGTTTGCATCCGCACTTGTCGGCTCACCGTCGTAGGACGGCATGCGGATGCACGCGCGCGCCGCCAGGTCTTCCAGCGTGGCAAAGACCTCCGCCGCCGGAATGTCGAGAATCAACGGAATCAACGACGCGACAGTCGGCTTGCGATTGACCAGCGCACAAATACGCGCAACGACCGGCACTTGAACAACAGGCATGCCTGCCAAGTCCGGCCAAGCGTGCAAATGCACGCGCCGATAACGAAACTCCCACCCCACGGTTTCCCCCGCCCCTTCTTTTTTCTCTTGCCTCTTGCCGATGGGCCTTATGAGCCTCTTTGTGCAAGTTCACACCCACCATCCCAAATTGTTCAGGCTCGCCGCGGTCGCAACTTGCGCGCGCGTCAGCGAACTCGGCAGGCGTTTGGTCGCTCTATGCCGGTGCCTCTGCGTTAGAGACTGAGATAAGTATGCTTAAGAAGACCTTTTTATGCGCGGGGCTTTCTGTGGAATTGAGAATTATTGAGGGATACCCACGCGCATCGCCCGGCGGGCGTTCGCCCGACTCCCGCATTCAGCAACGTCGCCACAACTCACCACGGCGGCCGCTCTTGCTGTCTCGCTCGCAATCAAATGTTCGATCGAATCATCCAAGTGTTCTGCTGCCGCAGCGCCAGCGTAAAAGGCATACGGTTCACCTGCCGCACGCCTTTCACGCCCATCAGCACTAGAACCGGTACCCAACCGACAAGAAGCTCGCGATCGGATTGATTCGTACCTTCGATGTCGTTGTCACGGTGCCAACCGGCGCCTGCGTCGTCAGCGTCGCATTAGTAGACAGCCACATGTACGACACCGATGCGCCAATCGACCAATGCGCGTCGATGTTGTATGTCAGGCCCGCATTGACGATAGGCGCAATCGACTTGCTCAGCGATGCCGTGGTCGGACCGACCAACATGGAGCCAGTCGCAGGCGAGGCGAGAATCTGTCCGGTTGCCAACGGTCGGCTCAATTCGATATCCCGAAACCAGACGTACGCAAGCCCGGCGCCGAGATACGGCCGGACACGCGCGGCCGGCTCGCCAAAGTGGTACTGCACTTGCACGGCCGGACTCCATGCCCGCGCGGTACCCATCTCGCCAACAGACGCCAGCGTTCCTGTGCCGCTCAAGTGCAGCTTGGGAGGAATGCCGAACACTGTTTCGAGGGCCACATGATCCGTGACGAAATACCGCGTGGTGAGCGCAAAGGTATTGGCGTTGGCCAGCGTCGAACCACTGCCCGGAACAACAGCTGATTGGCCGAGGGCATGCACCGTCAGCGGTTGGCTGGAATCCTGAGGGGCGAGATGCACCCAGCCTGTATTGACGACCCACTCCCCTGCTGACTGCGCATGGGCGAGCGAGGTCGCCGCGATCGACAAGAGCATTGCCGCGCGTGTGGACTTCATGTTGTCTCCGATTTTTTAATGTAGGAACTGCAACTGCAGGAATGCGCCGTCATGCGACGCGGGGCACTTCACCCGCTCACGCAGTGGTGGGCGGGCGAGGAATTCCTCCTTTGGTCGGGGGAGCCAAGACACTCAGCTCACCCGCACTTCAATTGACGGAAAAGGGAAATGGGAATCGGCCGAGCACTTCGCGCGCGGCAGCAGGCGATGCGGATGCGTCGAGCTTGACCGAGGCAACGAGGCCTCTTGATTTGTCCTCGGCAACATCCAGCGCATCAAACGCAATACCCGCTTCGCTCAGTGCCGCCGACAGGGCTTCACGCGTTTCACGGTGCTTGAGTGCAGGCTTGAAGATCTTGCCTACGGCAGTCAGGGGCATCGTTTCAATGATGTTGACCTGCCGGGGCAGCGCCGCACGTTCGGCAATCTCTGCCTTCAGGAAGGCCAGCAAATCGGCTTCCGTAGCAGACGCACCGGCACGTAACTGCACGTACGCAACGGGTAGCTCCCCTGCATGGACATCCGGCCGCCCCACGGCAGCGGCAATCTGCACCGCAGGGTGACGATGCAGCGGCGCTTCGATCGTGAGCGGATCGATGTTGTGGCCACCTCGGATGATCAACTCCTTCTTGCGGCCTGTGAGCCAGAAGTAGGCTTGTTCGTCTTGTCGAGCCAAATCGCCGGTGTTGAGCCAGCGCTGGCCGTCCCCCGTGTCGACCCAGAGCCCTTCGTTCTGCTCAGACTGGCGGTAGCCCGCAAAGACATTCTGCCCTGACACCAAGAGCACGCCGACTTCATCGGCAACGCAATCCCGCAGATACGCGCCGCCATCGTCCAACACGACGGTCTTCATCTGCTGCGTGGGAACGCGCAGGCCGATGGAGCCAAGACGGCGCTCGCCCATCGGCGGGTTGACGCTGCTTACACACGTCGCTTCGGTCAGCCCATAGCCTTCCAGAATCTTGATACCCGTCTGTTCCTGGAAGTGGCGAAACACTTCGATGGGCATGGGCGCGGCGCCGCACAGGCCATACTCGAGCGATCGCACATCGCGCTCGCCAACAGGCACTTGCAGCAGCGAAGCGTAGAGCGTTGGCACGCCGCTGAAGAAGTTCACACGATGGTGCTCGACGATCTCCCAGAAGTGCTGGATCACGCCCTCGCCGCGATAGCCCTGCGGCGTGCCGAGCACGACGTGCGCGCCCTTGGAGAACGGCAACAACCCCGTCACCAAAACGCCATTGACGTGGAACAACGGCAAGCCGCAAAACACGACCTTGCCGGGGCCGATCCCGTCGCCCAGCACTTGTGCGGTGCTCCATGCGTTGGCAACTTCATTGCCGTGAGTGCGCATCGCAATCTTCGGCAAGCCCGTTGTACCACCCGTACAGAAATACGAAGAGGCGTCTTGCGATGCAATGCGCCGTCCACTATTCAAACCGTCCGACCGTTGCGCTTGGACGGCGCTGTTGAAGTCGTGGATGCGTACCGACATCGGGACCGCGCCATGCAGACCCCGTGGGCCAAGCAGCCGGAGGGCCTCGTTCTTTTGCATTTGCGCCGCGCATTGCGCTGCCCCATGCACGCGGTCAGCCAGATTCACCAGCACGAGGTGCCGCAAGCTCTTGATGGCGGGCAAGTGCGGCTGCAGCTTGGCCCACGTGTCGGTGCCGGGAAACGGTGCCAGCGTAACCAGCACCGACGCGCCGGCGGCGTTGAGCAACTCACCGAGCGCCGGCCCTTCAAGCAACGGATTGAACGCCGCGACGATGCCCGCGGCCTGCCCGCCCCAGATCACGAAATGCGTTTCCGGGAGGTTGGGAAGCACGAACGCAATCACGCTGTCTTTCTCGACGCCGATGCTGTCGAAGAAATTCGCCGTTTGCGTGATGCGCGCAAGAAGCTCGGCGTAGCTCCACGTCTGCGGTGTGCGATGGTCATTGACGCTGAGGAAGAAGCTCAACGCCGGCGCCTCTGGGTTCAGGCTGGCGCCACGGCGGATCATCTCGTATGTGCTCTGCGGAAGATCCGGCGGCAGGCCGTTTGCTTCTGCTACTTCCACGTCGTACAGGCTGGCGAATCCAGACATGGTGATCACTCCTCCGCAACAATGCGATTGCGCTGCGTACCCAGATCGATCCGTCCGTCGGACGAGTGGATCCGTGCTTCCACCACATCGCCCGGCTTCAGGTATTGAGGGCGCGCAGCCTGCACCTTCAGGAACATCTCCCACTTCGCTTTTTCGGGCAGCATCGCGGCTATCTTCTGCTTCGTCGGCGACGGCACGGACAACGCGCAACCTGCGGGCGTGCCGGTGGCCAGCAAATCGCCCGGCTCCAGGTCGTGCACGCGAGACAGTTCGGTCAGCGTCTCAGCGGGGCCATAGACGAGGTTGGCGGTCGTATCGTTCTGCCGGAGCTTGTCGTTGACGGTCAGTTTGAGCTGCAGGCTTCTGAGCAACAGGAAATCGCTTGGCTCCAACAGCGTCAGCC
This sequence comes from Ralstonia sp., assembly GCA_039592975.1. GTDB lineage: Bacteria > Pseudomonadota > Gammaproteobacteria > Burkholderiales > Burkholderiaceae > Ralstonia. The sequence goes on from JBCNQE010000001.1 coordinate 170,417, forward strand.
ACGGGCCCACTGGACCGAACGTACGAAACGACTTGCCCTTGTAGAACTGCATCTGCGGGATCTGCACATCGCGCGCGGAATAGTCGTTCACGATCACGGCACCGGCCACGTACTCATGCAGGTTGTCGTCTGTCACGTCGGTTGGCTCATGAATCGCCTTGCGCATCACCAGCCCCAGCTCAATCTCGTAATCGAGAAACTGCACGCGCTTCGGTTTGATCACGTCGCTGTCAGCCGGGACGATGCAGCTCGATGCCTTGGTGAAGATCATGTTGTATGTCTTCACGTCCGGGTCCATGCCGGACTCGATCATGTGCTGCCGATAGTTGGCGCCCTGGCAGACGAACTGCTGGTTGCGCGTCACCGGAGACAGCAGCTTCACAGCGGACACCGCGATCGCTTCACCACCCAGCGCGGCAAGCTCGGCCAGCGTTGTATTGCGAACGAAGTCACCCGTCGTGGCATAGGTGCCTGGTACGGGCGTGATGCGTGTATCGCGGATCACGCCCCATTGGGTCTGGCCCTGGTATTCAAAGCGAACGATATTGATCGACATGGCAAAAGGAATGCGTTGGATGAATGACGCCTCAGGCAAAGAGCCGAGCGAGCGTTACAAGCTTGCGGAACGTCAGGTCAGGGCTGCGGCGCAGGTTGCGAATGAGCGCCGCGATGGCAGCCGGCGTCAGCTTTGGCTTGGTGAAACTGGCGGGCATCGACTGGCCCCACTGCGACATGGCCTCGCGGCTGACCGGGTGGATGCCGGTCGGTTGATCTGCAGTGAACAGGTCGCCGTCGCAGTAGTGCTCGTGCTTGTCACCCCAAGGGTCTTGCCAGTAGTCGAAAATCTGGCTGCCCAGGATGTGCCGGCCCAGCCCCCAGGCGTGCTTCCACCCCTGCTCGCGCAGCATGCGGTGCCCCATGCCGACGGCATCGGCATCAATCAGTTCGAAGGCGCTGTGGCTGTACTTCGAGACAAAGCCCTGCGCGAGCGCGAGCGTGTGGTGATCGGCCGGCGTATCGCCCAGATCCAGCCGCATGAATGCAACCGCAGGCGAGCCATCCGGCAGCACCTGGACATCGCTTGGAATGAAGCCGAAGTGCTGCGTGTACCAGGCGCAAGTCGCCTGAAAATCGGCAAGTTCCAGAACGACATGCCCGAGGCGAATCACCTCCGGTGCAGCAGCCGGCGGCCGCTGGGTTTCATTGATGCGTAGTGGCGCATCCACTGAGTTGAGTGGCAACGGCGCACGGTGTGGCAACGCGGCGGACGGCGCCTGACCAGCAATGGCTTCGACGCGGAACCCAGACGGGTCGACAAGGCGCACGCGATCACCACCACCCGGCCAATCCGACGGCTCCACAGCCGATGCCCCAGGCAGTTTCGCCAGGGCCTCCAACGCTGCGCGGCCAGCGACCTGCAAACCGAAACCCGCAAACGCCGCCTTGGGCGCCTTGCGCACGACATAACAGAACGGTGCCGCACCCGTTCCGCGCAAGAGCAATGTCGATTCATCGCGTTGCACCGTCACGAGACCAAAGTCATTGAGAAATCGCTCGGCGCGTTCGAGATCGGGCCGATCAAACATCAGGTAGGCGAGCGACAACGCCTTCGTCGTCGGCTGCGGATGGCGCACAGGCTGTGTTGTGGTGAGTTTCATGGCAAGGCACTCAGGCGGATTGAACGGCGGCAGCAACTGCAGGCATGGGCTCCTGCTGACCACCCAGCAGCGCAAGGCTTTCGCGAACGAGGCGATCTGCCTCGGCGGCGGGCCCGTCATGCACCACCGTGCGATCTGGGCGAATGACGGCAGCCCAGCCAACGGGTACCGCGTCGGGAAGAAACGTGCCGTTGATGTCTTCCCAAACGGTCGACGCCTCACGGTGTAGCGACTGCCCACGATGCGCGATCTGCACGCACACGCCACCCAGGCGCTCAAACGCGGCTGCCGTTTCGGGCTCCAGCGCCGCGCGGGCATCGCAGCCAAAACTGACGAGCGTGTATCCGTGGCCGAACACGTCGTCGCTCAGGCACGTGCGCCCTTGCGCATTCCTGACCCAGCCTTGTGGGATCACCCCGCCGCGCGTCAGCTTGGTGGATGCGCATCCTTTAACGAACAGCCCGGTCCTGAACGCGTTCTTCGGCTTGATGCGCAGTTCTTCAAACTGCGAGCGCAAGCCGGGCACAAGCCGGGTCAAGCGCATCAGGCCATGCGTCAACAACGCGATCGGGGCACTGCGCGGCATCACCAGCTTGCCCATGAGCCGCGCGAGATTGATCATGGCTTTCGCATGCGGGCGGCGTTCCTCGTCGTAGCTGTCGAGAATCCGCGCATCCGCCCGGCCCTGCAGCACCCAGGCGAGCTTCCAACTCAAGTTGGTGGCGTCTCGCAGCCCGGCCACCAGCCCTTGGCCGACAAACGGCGGCGTAATGTGAGCGGCATCGCCGACGAGGAAAACCCGGCCAACGCTGAAGCGGTCGACGGTTCTGGCATGAAAGCGATAGACCGCCTTGCGCTCGATCGTGATGCTGTCAACGTCCGTCCACGGTGCCAGCAACGCGCGGATGCGGCTGTCCGACTCCATCTCTTCGCGGCTCTCGCCTGGCTGGAGCATGAATTCCCAGCGCTCGCGCGCGCCGGGGGCGACCATGTGCGGCGTGGGGCGACGGTGGTCGCAGAGGAATTCAACGTGGTCGATCGGCTTGGGAACATGACGTGCGTCGACAATGAGCCAGTCCTCGGCGTACGTCGTGCCCCGGAATTCCTGGCCGATTAGATGGCGGACGAGCGAACTCGCGCCGTCTGCGCCCACCACGTAACGAGCGCGAACCCGGTGTACCTCACCGTGCCCGATATCGAGCGAAGCCAGCACGCAATCAGGCTGTTCCGTGATGTTGAGCAGCGTCGTTCCCAGCGCGATGTGTACGCCACCGTGTGCCGCCAAGCGTGTGCGCAGACAGCGCTCCAGATCGGGCTGATAGAAGGTGACGAGCTTCGGGTGGCCATCCAGGCTGCCCAGCGTGTTGACCCGGCCAAATTCACCCAGCCAGGGCGAGTGCATGCGGACATGCGGAATGGCCACCGTTTCGAAATCGCCCTCGCCAATACCGGCCTGTTGCAGGATGCGCAAGGCTTCGTTGTCCAGCGCAATGGCACGCGGCGCCATATAGATGTCGGGCGCCTTGTCGATAGCCATCACGCTCACGCCATGACGCGCCAGCAGATGGGCCACCATGGCCCCGACTGGGCCGAGCCCCACAACAAGAATGTCTACCTGGAATGGCAGGCCACCGGCCCCATGGGGGCGTGCGCCGTCCTCCACGCGTGAACTGGCACGCGCATGTGCATTTGTCTCCACCGCAACTCCGTGTCTTTGTCGATGTCTTTGCAGGCTTCGCCCGTCTTTTTTGACATTAAAGTCATCGCTGATGATTTTGTCAATATCGACATTCGAATCTATAATTCCAGCCACAACAAGGACCGCAGACCACCATGGCCACCACCGAAACTCGCCGCACCCCGAAGCGCGCCACTGCAAAGACGTCCACCCCTCCGGCACCCGCCGCAGAGGAGCGCGAGCCGCGTGGCGCACGGCGCAAGCGGGAAACACGCGCACGGCTGCTGGATGCTGCACTCCGACTCATGGCCGATCGCGGCATGGAAGGCGTTGCCATCAACGAAATTACCGAGGCGGCCGACGTCGGTTTCGGGTCGTTCTACAACCACTTCGAATCGAAGGAAGCCATCTACGCTGCGCTGGTGAGCTCGGTGTTTGAAGAGTTCGCCGATTCGCTCGACAAGCTCACCGAAGGGCTATCCGACCCGGCTGAGATCATTTCGGTGTCGGTGCGGCATACGCTGGTCCGGGCGCGGCGCGAGCCGGTATGGGGGCGCTTTCTCATTCGCGAGGGCTTTTCGGCGCGCGTTCTGACGCACGGCCTCGGTCAGCGCTTGCGGCGCGATATCGAGCGCGGCATCAGCGCAAAGCGGTTTGTGCTGGCCGATCCGCTCATCGGCTTCCTGTCGGTCGGCGGCACGGTGCTCACGGCCATCTCGGCCGAACTCAACTTCCTGGCGCCCGATGCGCCGGCTGCCGACATCCTCAAGAACCTGGGTTTCACGGGGGAGCATTTCCCCGAACGCACGGCAGCGGTACTGCTTCAAACGCTGGGGCTCAAACGCGCTGAAGCGGAAAAGGTTGCCGCGCGGCCGCTGCCCGTCGTGGAAACCGCAGAGGGCGCAAGCTGACCTGATTAGCGGCGTTGCGGCGCCGCCGATTGACCCACCTCACTTGGCCAACATACTGGCCGCCGAATCCACGCAACTTGGCATCGGCCGCGCCGCCCCTGCTGGTGCGGCAGCGTAAGCCAGTAGAGGCTCCGTCATCTGCGTAGCCAGCGTCTTCAACGCGCGTCGATGGCCCTGTATCACGCCGTCAATGCCTGCGGATACGCCCTCCCGGACGACGCTGCGGCAAGTCAGTACTTGACGATCGTCTGTTGTCCGAATCGTCCAGACGGCATCGATCGAGACATGCGAGCCACGCCACGACTCAAATCGCTGTACATCCACGGCCACACGGTAGACGGGGCGCTTTCCATCGTAGGGAAGGCCGTGGACGTCCATGGCGCCGGTCTGCAACACCAGCGCTGAAGACAGCGCGGCTCGGATCTCGTCGGCCACGGGCGAAGCCCAACGATCCATCTCAAGTACGTCGACCTGACCTGAGCTGCCTTGCACCACCAGCCGTCTGCCCGCCACGGACGGCGGCACACGAACCGGCAACACATCAACGATCAGCGCCGATGCAGGTGCGGGCGCTGCCACCGGAACCCGATCGGCAGCGAGCAAGCTATGGAAACGCGCAGGAGGTGAGCTGCACGCTGCCAGCGCTAAGTAGGCAACCGCACCGACAAGCACGCCGCGAACCGGGAACCCGACCAGATTCATCGCGCGTCTCCCTTCTTGCCAAACAGCAGCGATTCCGGATGACGCTCCAGATAGTCCGTCAGCGCGTTGAGCGATTGCAGCGTGCGCGTCAGCTCCTGCATCGCCTCATGCACATCGGACTGGAGCGGCGAATCCTGTCGCAAGGTCGCCTGCGCCGCATTGAAGGTCTGCTGTGCGGAAGCTAGTGTGTCCCGCGCCTGCGGCACCACTTCCTTATCCAGATGACCGAACAGGCGGTTGGCATTGTCGAGCGCGCCGTTCAGGTTGTTGCCGATCTTGTCGAACGGCACCTGGTTGAGCTTCTTCGCGATGTCGGCAAGCTGCACCTGCAACTCGTCGAGTGAATTCGGAACGGTCGGTAGCTCCACCGGCAAGCGATGGACATCGACCGCCGCACGCGGCGCCTTCGGGAACATGTCGAGCGCGACGTACAACTGGCCCGTCAGCAGATTGCCCATGCGAAGCTGACCGCGCAGCCCCTGCATGACCAAGTGCTGCAGCATTTCATGGCCGCTCGGTGTGTCGGGCGCGGGAAGCGACGTATTGCTGCGCCGGCTGAGCCGCGATGGATACAGTGCCATCACAACGCGCATGCTGAATGTTTTGGCCGTCTCGTCGTATTCGATGCCGATGTCGGTAACGTTGCCCAGCGCAATGCCACGCAGGTCGACAGGCGCGCCGACAGACAAGCCACGCAGCGACTGATTGAACCGCATGACCACGGTCAGCGGCGCACCGTCGGGCTCGCGCATGGCGTCCGCTTCGTCAAACGCCAAGTTGAACACCGTGCTATCTGGCGGCGGAGGCCCATCAGCCTGGCCCTGCGGCGCCTGAAACGCCAGGCCGCCGACGATGACGGTGGCAAGCGACTGCGTGTTCAGCTTCAACCCGCTGGAATCGAGCCGCAGGTCTACTCCGCTGGCATGCCACCACCGCGTGTTGGTGCCGACGTATTTGTCGTAGGGCGCGTTCACGAAGACGTTCACCCGTACACCCCCGCCTTGCCTGTCCAACGCAAAGCCCATCACCTGCCCCACTTGCAGATGGCGATAGAAGACCGGCGCGCCAATATCGACGGAGCCAAGCGAATCGCCGTGCAACGAGAACTGACGCCCTTGCTGATCGGTGGTGACGGAAGGTGGACTCTCCAGCCCAACAAACTGGGTCTGATTGTCTTTGGAGCGACCGATGTCCACGCCGATGTACGCGCCGGAAAGCAAGGTGCCGAGCCCGGAAATGCCGCTCGCACCCACGCGCGGCCGGACCACCCAGAAGCGCGTGTCCTTGGCCGCAAAGCGCTCGGCCTCGCGCGCCAGTTGGATCTTCACCATCACGCGCTTGAGATCCGGGGTGAGTGAGATGGCTTGAATCGTGCCGATCTCGACGTCCTTGTACTTCACCTTCGTCTTGCCGGCCTCAAGGCCCTCGGCATTGGCAAAGGTGACAGTCACAGCAGGGCCTTTCTCGGCGACGGTCTTGGCAACCAACGCGAGCCCGATCAACGCCGCAATCAGCGGCACGAGCCAGACAAGCGAGGGAAGCCAGCGCCGCCGCGGCGTGATCTCGGGCAGGGGTAGATCGATAGGACGCATTGCTTGCAAAGAAGAGGGGGTGGACGAGTGTTGTGCGCGAAAGCCGCTCAGGAATCGTCACGCGCGGAGTTAGCGTCGTCGGGGACGGCGTCCCAGGTGAGCCGGGGGTCGAACTGCATGGAGGCGATCATGGTGAGGATCACCACAGCGCCAAAGGCCAGTGCCCCAGGGCCAGCGGTGATGACAGCAAAGGAACCGAAGTGCACCAAGGCAACCGTGAGCGCCACCACGAACACATCGAGCATCGACCACCGGCCGATGCATTCGACAAGGCGATAGAGCCGTGTCCTTTCCTGCGGGCGCCAAGTGGAGCGCCGATGTGCCGCGAATACCAGAAACGCCAGAATGGCGAGCTTGAGCATCGGCACGACCACGCTGGCAATGAAGACGACCGCAGCGAGCCCAAAATCGCCGGAGGTCCAGAAGTACGCCACCCCGCTCAGGATGGTGTCGTCTTCCGAACGGCCGAGTGAGGTGCTGTGCATCACCGGCAGCAGGTTGGCCGGGATGTAGAGCAGCGCGGCCGCCAGAAGCAATGCGGCGGTTCGTGAAACGCTGGCCCGACGCCGTGCATGCAAGGGCGTGTCGCAACGAAGGCACCGCGGGTGCGCTTCGCCGTCATGCAGTTGCTGCACGCTGCCGCACGTATGGCAAACCAGCAGCCCGGCCTGCTTGGCAGAAATGGACTTCGCTGACTCGGCCACTGTCGATGCTTCGGGCGGCGATTCAGCGCGCTTCGTTGCGGGTGGCGCTGCACCGTCCCGCGCTTCGATGTCGTCGCAGGCGTGCCAGAGCCTGTGTGGATCGAACCGCGAAACCAGCGCAAGCAGCACCGTCAACGCGCCGAATGCAAACAGACCGGCACCAGGAATCACCCGCGCCAGGCTGACCATCTTGACCGTCGTGACGAGCACACCGAACATGAAGACTTCGATCATTCCCCAAGGTCGAAGCCATTGCAGAAACCGGATGACGCGACGAAAGCCAGGAGGCACACTGCCTGCGCGCAAAGGAAGCAACACGTACAGCAACGCGAGCAATTCCATCGATGGAAAGAGCGTGGTCGTGAAGAACACGACCGCAGCCACGATCTGCATTTGCCCCGTCCATAGCGAAGACACGGCGTCGAGCAAGGTGGCTTGCGACGTCATGCCCTGGGCCTTGAGCGCGATAATCGGGAAGCATTGCGCGATCACCAACGTCACGAGCGCCGCCACCGCCATGGCGCAGGTGAAGTCGAGTGTCGGGCGGGCGTGGTGGGCACCGCTCAACTCGCTCGCACAACGCGAACAGCGGACGTGCAAGCCATCCAACGGTGGCGGCCGCCGAAACACGCGGTCGCATTCATGACAGGCAATCAGGTGGGCGGATTCCATGGGAGTGGCCTAATGAGGCGAAGCGCGGCACTCCACGCTTGGGGCGTAGAGGCCGGGCCTATCCAAAGGCAATGTCAGTCTTTGGCGATCGTCTGATCGGTGTTGGCGGGCAGTTCACCCATGGCCTGCAGCAACGCAGCCGTGTCGCCCATGCGTCGGCTGGTCGCACGCACGGTGTCGAGTTGCGCGTTGAGGTATTGCTGCTCGCTCGATTGTTCTGCGGATGCGGGCAACGCGCCCAACCGGCGCCGAGATGCCGTCTCGGTGAAGGCGGTACGTGCCGCAGTCGAAGCCACCTCGGCGGAAGCCAGCGTCTGCGCATCGTTCTCCAATGCGGCGAGCGTGTCGGCAACGTTCTCGAATGCCGACAGGACGGCCGACTTGTACTGCAGCACCGTGGCGTCATACAGCTCGAGCGTGGCCCGGCGGTGCGCCATCAATGCGCCACCGTGGAAGATGGGCTGCGATAGCCCCGCGCCCACGGCCCACAGCCCGCCCGCGCCAGAGAGCAACGCCGGCCAGCTCAACCCGCCGCGGCCGAGCGAGGCCGTGAGCGACAGGCTGGGGAAGAGCTGCGCGGTGGCCTCGCCCGCGTCTGCAGATGCGGCCTTGACGGCAGCGGCTGCGGCGCGGATATCCGGCCGGGCCCGCAGCAGATCCGACGGCACGGCCACAGGTACCTGGTTCGGCAGCGAAAGGCTGCTGAACTCTGGCACCACAGGCGCTGCATCGGGTGTGCGGCCCAGCAGCACGGCCAGTGCATGGACAGCAACCGCACGCTGTTGACGCAACTGCGGCAACGTTGCCGCCAGCGACGCGGCGCCTTGCGTGGAAGCCAGCGCCTGTGCATGCGACAGCGCCCCCAGCTCATACCGCCGCTGGCTATCGCGCGCCGTCGCGTCTGCCACGACAACCAGACGCTCCGTCAACGCGATCTGCTGATCCAGCGCTGCTGCGTTGATCACAGTGCCGACGATATTGGCGGCAAGCGCGCGCCGTGCCGCCTCCAGCTCGCAGCCACGCACGTCCACCCGCGCGGCACTGGCGGCATTGGCATAGCGCGTCGCGCCGAACAGGTCGAACGTGTAGTGCGCCTGCAACTGCCCAACGAATACGTTGTAGCGCAGCGCCTCGGGCCCCACGCCCGTGAGATTTGGCGTGCGCTGGCGCGCGACCTCGACGCCGGCATCAATGGACGGAAGCGTTGATGCTCCCACCTGTGCACGCAGTTCCTGCTGTGCGGCGGACAAGGTCTTCTGCGTTGCAGCCAGCGTGGGGTTATTGCGCAGCCCCTCTTCCACTAACACGTTCAACGCATCGGAGCGATAAAGCTTCCACCATTGCGGCACGGGCGCAGCACCCACATCAAACTGCTGAGCCACGCCAGCGGCTTCCACCGTCTTTTCAGGCTGCGTGGTCACACCATAGCGCTCCGGCGAGGGCACGGCAGGCGGCGTGCTGGTGGGTGCCAAGGCGCATGCCGTCAGGGCGAGCACCGACGTTGCGGCAAGCGCGCACGTCATACGAGAGAGTTTCATGATCAATTCTCCAGGGCTGCGGTGCCGGCCGAAGGCAGTTCGCGTTCGTCCGGGCGGACCTTGAAGCACGCGGCATACAGCGCCGGCAGGAAGAAGATGGTCAACACCGTGGCGATGGTGATACCGCCCATCAACGCGGTGGCCATCGGCCCGAAGAAGCCCGAGCGCAGCAGCGGAATCAACGCCAGCACTGCCGCAGCGGCAGTGAGCATGATTGGCCGGAAGCGCCGCACCGTTGCGCCGATGATGGCGTCGAAGCGTTTCTGGCCCGCCGCGATGTCTCGGTCGATCTGGTCCACCAGAATCACGGAGTTGCGCATGATGATCCCGAACATGGCAATCACCCCGAGCAGCGCCACGAAGCCGAATGGCTTACCGAACAGCAGCAACGCAGTCACCACGCCAATCAGACCCAACGGCGCCGTCAGCACGACGATGAACGTGCGTGAGAAGCTCTTGAGCTGGATCATCAACAGCGTCAGCACGGCAATGATCATCAGCGGCATCTCGGCATTGATGGAGGCCTGGCCCTTCACGCTTTCTTCCACCGCACCGCCAATCTGGATGCGGTAGCCGACCGGCAGCTTGGCACGTTCGGCGGCCAGCGCCTGATCAATGTCACGCGTCACGCCAATGCCTTGCGCGTTGCCGCGCACGTCGGCCTGCACCGTGATGGTCGGCTGGCGATCGCGCTCCCAGATCACGCCGTACTCGAGCTTGTTCTGCACGTGCCCCAGCGCGCCGAGCGGAACCGGGCCGTTGGGCGTAGGCATCGCCATGCCGGCCAGCTTGGCGGGGTCGATGCGTTCAGTCTTCGGTGCGCGCAGATCGACGTTGATCAACTTGTCACGTTCGCGATACTGCGTCACCGTGTAGCCAGACAGCGTCATGGCGAGGAAGTTGGAGACATCCTCCGACGTCACGCCAAGCTGGCGCGCCTTGATCTGGTCGATCTCGAACGACATCGAACGCTCTGCCGGTTCATCCCAATCGAACTGCACGTTCTGGGCGCGGGCATCGGCGCGTACCTTCTCGGCCACCTTGTCAGCGATATTGCGTACGGTGGCGATGTCGTCGCCGCTCACACGGAACTTGATGGGGAAGCCGACGGGCGGACCGTTCTCAAGCTGCGCGACACGGGTGCGGACACCGGAGAAGTCCTTCTCCAGCGTGGCGTTGAGCCAGCGCGACAGTTGATCGCGCTCTTCCACGTTCTTGGCGGTGATCACGAACTGCGCAAAGTTCGGCTGCTGAAGTTGCTGGTCCAGCGGCAGATAGAAGCGCGGTGCACCCGTGCCGACGTAATCGACAAAGTGTTCGATCTCCTTTCGGCCATCCAGCGCTTTCTCCAGACGCTTTGCCTCGCGCAACGTGGCATCGAACGAAGCCCCTTCCGGCAAGCGAAGATCCACCAGCAACTCAGGCCGCTCGGAATTCGGGAAGAACTGCTGCGGAACCCGCGTGAAGGCAGCCATGCCCAACGCAAACAACACAGCCGTCACCCCCAGGATCATCCAACGGCGTTCAATGCAGAACGAGATCCAGCCCGACAAGCGCTGATAGAAGCCCGTGTTGTAGATATCGTGCTCATGACCATGCTCGGCAGCGCCGTTCTTGTGCTCGGGCAGCATGTGATAGCCCAGCAGTGGCACCAACACCACGGCTGCAAACCACGACACGATCAGCGAGATGGCGGACACCTCGAAGATCGAGCGCGTGTACTCGCCCGTGCTCGACTTGGCCAGCGCGATGGGCAGGAAGCCGGACACCGTCACCAGCGTGCCGGTCAGCATCGGGAATGCCGTGCTGGAGTAGGCAAAGGCAGCGGCGCGCATGCGGCTCCATCCCTGCTCCAGTTTCACGGCCATCATCTCGACGGCGATGATGGCGTCGTCCACCAGCAGCCCGAGCGCAAGCACGAGCGTGCCGAGCGAAACCTTGTCCAGCCCGATGCCGAACATGTGCATGCATAACGCCGTGATGGCCAGCACGATCGGGATGGAGATCACCACCACCATGCCGGTACGCAGGCCCAGCGAGACGAGGCTGACCACCAGAACGATCGCCACGGCTTCGCCGACCGACCGCACAAACTCGTCCACCGAATGCTTGACGGCGTGCGGCATGCTGGAAATCGGAGACAACTTCAGTCCTGCCGGCAGCGTCGCCTGCAGTTCGCCCGCCGTGCCATCGAGTGCCTTGCCGAGGTCGATCACATCGCCGCCCTTCTGCATCGTGACGCCGATACCGAGCACGGCGTGGCCGTTCGCGCGCATCTGCGTGACAGGCGGGTCGTCATAGCCGCGCGTGATCTTGGCGATGTCGCCCAGCCGGAACGTGCGCTTGTTCACGGTGATCAGCATTTCGGACAGCGCCTGCACATTCTTGAACGCGCCGGTGGGCCGCACGAATACGCGGTCATCGGCGGTCGTGATCGTGCCGACCGGTGCCACGGTGTTCTGTGCGTCGATGGCCTGCGCGATCTGCTGCGGCGTGATGGCGAGTCGCGTCAGCTGTGCGTTGGAGATTTCGATAAAGACGTGTTCCGCCGGATCACCAAAGTAGTCCACCTTGGCGACGCCGGGCACACGCAGCAGAACGGTCCGCAGCTTGTCTGCATAGTCGTGCAGTTGCGCGGGCGAAAAGCCGTCGCCTTCCAGCGCATAGATGTTGGTGTAGACATCACCGAACTCGTCGTTGAAGAACGGGCCGACCGTCCCCTTGGGCAACGTCGCGCGAATATCGCCCACTTTCTTGCGCACCTGATACCAGGTCTCCGGCACGTCCTTGACCGGGGCGGAGTCCTTCATGGCGAAGAAGATCATCGACTCGCCGGGGCGCGAATAGCTCTTGATGTTGTCGACATACGGTGCGGCCTGAAGCTGACGCCCGATGCGGTCGGTGATCTGCTCCTGGACTTCGCGCGCGGTGGCGCCCGGCCAGTACGTCTGGATCACCATCGTCCGGAACGTGAACGGCGGATCTTCAGACTGTGCAAGATGCGTATAGCCGATGACACCGAAGAGCGTCGCCAGCACGATCAGGAAGATCACCAACTGCTGGTGGCGCAGTGCCCATGCCGACAGGTTGAAGCCGCCCTCGTCCGCCGGGGATGCAGGCGTCGCTACCGGGTCGGTACCTTGCACGATTTCGCGATCGCCGGCGCTCATGATGCAAAGTCCTCAGGGTGCAGCGGGGGGACCACCTGCACGTGTTGACCGGCATTGACGGCATGCACGCCCTGCATCACCACGCGATCGCCATCGCGCAAGCCGGAGGCGACCAGCACGCTGCGCTCGTCGTAACGCGCGATGGTGACGGGGCGCAGCTCCAGCGTATCCGTGTTCGCGCGCACCACCCACACCGCAGGCTCTTCGCCGCGATGGAACAGCGCTGTCACCGGTAGCTTGAACGGACGTGCACCTGTCGCATCCCCCTTGGCATCGAACGCGATATTGGCGGTCATGCCCATGCGCACTGCGGCGTTCGGCGCCACGAGCGACAGCTTGACGCGCCACGTGCGGCTTTGCGGATCGGCCGCGGGCGAGACCTCGCGCACGCGCGCCTCAAAGGTTTGCGACGGCACGGCCGGCAGGCTCACGCGCGCCGTGCTGCCAACCGACAGGGAGGACAGCGCACGCTCCGGTGCGTCGCAAACGATATCGACGTCGCCCGCCCAATCGAGGTGATAGATCGATTGGCCGGCCTGAACGTTCTGACCGGTGTCGGCATCCTCGGAGGTGATCACGCCATCGTGGTCCGCCACCAGCGTGGCGTAGCGCAGGCGGTCGCCAACCAGCGTAGCTTGCGCCCGAGCGGAATCGCGTTGCGCCAGCGCGGAGGCATAGGCGTCCTGCGTCTGCTCCATCTGCGCCGGCGCAATCAGGTTCGCCTGCGACTGGGCACGGTCACGATCCAGCTGTTGTTTGGCATAGACGAGACGATGTTCAGCGGCTTCCAACTGCGCCCGAGCGTTGGCCAGGTCGTTACGCAGATCGGCCTGATCGAGCATCGCCAGCACCTGCCCTTCCTTGACGGCATCACCCAGACGCACGCGGCGCTCAACCACTTTGCCGCCGACACGGAACGACAGCGGCGTGGAGTAGCGCGCCTGCACCTGCCCGGGCAAGGTGTTCGCAACGGTGTTGCCGTCCGGGTGCAGGGCCAGCGCAACCACCGGCTTGGGCGCGCTGACCAGCGTTTCACTGTGGTGGCAGCCCGCCAGCAACGCTGCGCAGCAGGCGGCAATGACAACAGGCGCGCGTTTGGCACGCGCAACGACGGACAGGTTGGGGCGCGCTGTCGTTCGCGCATGACGACCGGGATATTTCACGATGTTTCCAAGCAAGTGATGGCCTAACGAACAATGGGTAACGCGCATCCCAGAGCCACGCCTCTTCTGCGCGATCGGCTCTCGTGCAACGCGTCACGGAACTCGGGTGTTGGGTACGCGAGTCGCCTGTCTCCACGGCGTTCAGGAACCACTACTCGGCAAATGGGCTGCTCTCAGCTGGCAAACCATGGCGGACGGCTCTCTGGCCTTTGCCACCGGGCGCTTGCCCCATCACCGCGTCCTAACTCAGGGCACTTGACCCCGATCGACCCTACGGATCGACATTAAACTCATAACTGATACTATTGTCAACTATGACGCAACCCACTATCATCCGCAGCGTGAACACCACTCCCGATCCCTATGCGGAACCTCAGGAATCGCGCGGCAGACGACTGCCGCCAGCGGCGCGGCACGCGACGCAAGCAAGAAACACGGGCGCGCCTGCTTCATGCGGCGTTGTTGCTGCTGTCTGAAAAAAACATCGAGCGCGTTGCCATCAACGAGATCACCGAAGCCGCCGATGTGGGCTTCGGCTCGTTCTACAACCACTTCGAATCAAAGGAAGGGCTCTTTGCCGCCCTGATCGACTGGGCGTTTGAAGACTTTGCGGACAAGCTGGATGGCGTTGCGGATGGCTTGACGGACCCGGCCGAGGTCATCGCCATCTCGGTCCGTCACACCTTGCTGCGGGCGCAGCGAGAGCCGGTCTGGGGCCGGCTGCTGATGCGGGAAGGTGTGTCTGCGCGCGCACTGACACGCGGCCTCGGCTTGCGCCTGCTACGCGACAGCAAGCGCGGGCTTGCCGCCCAGCGCTTTGTGGTGGCCGACCCGCTGACAAGCGTGCTTTCGGTGATTGGGACGGTGCTGGCTGGTGTCGCGGCCGAGCTGCACTTTGCGACGGCATCGGCCACACCCTGGCGCAGCCACCAAGGCGCTGCCACTCGGGTGGAGCACTTGGCTGAACGCGCGGCCGTCTTCGTACTCCAGGCCCTTGGCATCAAGCGTGCCGAGGCGGAAAGAATCGCGCAGTTGCCATTGCCGGCGGTCACGGACGAAGGCGCCGCAAGCCCTGTGTGAGCCATCGCGGCGCCCAGCAAGGGGCGCGCATCGATCAGGCTTGATACAGCTCGCTGGCGAGATAGCGGTGACGCAGTTCCCGCAGCGCGGCCGCAAGAATGGCGCTGACAGGCAACGCCAGCAGCACCCCAAAGAATCCGAACAGGTGGCCAAAGGCCAACAACGCAAAGATCACCGCCAACGGGTGCAAGCCAATGCGCTCGCCAATCAAGCGCGGCGTGAGGAAGACGTTCTCGAGGATCTGGCCAAGGCCATACACCAACACAACCGCGCAGAGACCGTAGAGGTCGCCAAACTGCAGCACGGCCGCCAACACAGCCAACGCAAGGCCGGCGACGAATCCAACATAGGGAATGAACACCGCCAGGCCAGTAAACAACCCCAGCGGCAAGGCAATTTCGAAACCCGCCAGCGTCAAGGCGATGGGGTAATACGCGGCCAGCGCGACCATCACGAGAAGCTGCCCACGCAGGTACTGCGACAGCATCCGATCAATGTCGACGACGAACGCCCGCGTCTTGGCAAGCCACCGCCGCGGGACCAGGCTTTCCATGCGCCGGAACATCTGGTGCTGGTCGTAGAGCAGATAAAACAGCACCAGCGGCACCAGCACCAGGTTGCCCACCACGGTCAACATCGCGTTGCCGCTAGTGCGCAGGGTTTGCCAGATGGCGAGGGAGGCGGTGCCATCGCCCCCGCTGCGCGTTGCTGTCAGCAGATCACGCAGATGCGCCAGATCCAGGTCGACGCCTAGCCCTATCACGGCCAGCTTGGGCTGCAGCCAGGCATTCAGATTGGCAAGCAGCACAGGAATTTTCGCCTGGAGTTGCGGTCCTTCGGTCTGGACCACGGCGAACATGAGCGTAACGAGTAACGCCGCCATCGCCGCAAAGCACAGGATCATCGCCAGCGCCGCGAGCCACCGAGGCACGCGGTGCCGCGCCAGCCACTCCACCCCCGGCTGCAGCATGTAAGCGATGAGCGCGCCCTGCAGAAAGGGCGTCAGCACTGGCCGCAGCGCCCACATCAGGACACCTATTGCCAGCGCGACAAGCCCCCATAGCCAGGCCTGGCGCCGTATCAGCGTGGACACGAGTGTTTTCGACAGCCGCACGCCAGCTGGGTGACGAGCATTGCACCGCTCACAGCCAGGCACAGTGCTCGCCCGAGAAGACGGTCCTCGCACGTCACCGCTCCTCGAAGTACGCGACAGCGTGGTCAATAAAGGCCCGGACTTTGGCCGGCACCATCGTTCGGCTCATGTAGGCGAGGCGAACTTCCGCTGCGGTATCCAGGATGTCGTGTTCGCCAAGCAGCCGGACGAGGCGCCCTTCGCGCAGATCGTCTTCCGCCAGCGCCAAGGGCAACAGGCCCATGCCGAGTCCGGCCAAGACGACTTCGCGGTTGAATGCGGCGTTGTTCGAGGTGATTTCGTACCGCAGCGGAACGACCAGCGGCGCCCCATCCATGCGGAACGTCACGATGGGCTTGTGCACGGCAGGCGGCACGGTGACGAAGACATGGTCGGTCAGATCGACCGGGTGGCACGGGCGCCCGCGCGCGTCCAGATAGTCCGGTGTCGCTACGATGGCCAACGGCAAGCGATGCAGTAGGCGCGTCACGGCCAACTCGCTGGCCAGCATGAACGGCAATACCAGGCCGATGTCGTAGCCCTCGGTTGCCAGATCGACGGCGCCCTCTGCCAAGGTCACCTCAACCATGACATTCGGGTTCTTGCGCTTGAACGCTGCGACCAGCGGGGCCAGCCACCCAGACGTTGCCGTCGTATGGGCAACGAGCCGCAACATGCCAACCGGAAGATGGCCCTGGCTGCGCGCGTCGGATTCCAGGCAGTCCAGATCGTCGAGCACGCGGCAGCACCCGTCGTAGAAGCGGTGCGCCGCGTCCGTCAGCGAGAACTGCTTGGTGGATCGGTGAAAGAGGCGCGCGCCAAGGCGCTCCTCCAAGGAAGTCATCGCCCGCGATACAACCGACGGCGACACCCCGTACATTTGCCCTGCCCGCCTGAAGTTCCTGACCTCGACGATCGTACGAAAGAGCCGCAGGCTCTCGAAATGGTCCATAAGCACCTCTAACAAGGCCCGCAGGTGCAGTCGCAGATTGACGCGGCAGCTAAGCCGCGTGCGCTATCCGCGCTTTTTGACTGCGTAGCAACAGCCCGTTGTTGGTACCAGTTCCGCCGCGAGCAGGCGGAATTTAGTCATAACTGATATTTTTGTCAACTATGACGAATGAATGTGAATTTCGCAGCTCCACGCTGAAAACGATGTGATGCAGAAAAGGGCGCGCAGTACCGCTCACACGTCAAACCGCACGCCCTGGGCAAGCTGCAGCGTGTTGCTGTAGTTGATCGTGTTGGTGGCGCGGCGCATGTAGCCCTTCCACGCATCCGAGCCGGATTCGCGCCCGCCGCCGGTCTCTTTCTCGCCGCCGAAGGCACCGCCGATCTCCGCGCCGGAAGTGCCGATATTGACGTTCGCGATGCCGCAGTCGCTGCCCGCCGCGCTGAGGAAGGTTTCCGCCTCTTGCAGATCGCGCGTGAAGATGGCGGACGACAAGCCTTGCGGCACGCCGTTCTGTAGTGCAACGGCCTCGTCAAAATTCCGATACGTCAGCACGTAGAGGATGGGCGCGAACGTCTCGTGCTGCATGACGGCGGTCTGCGCGGGCATGCGCACCAGTGCCGGCGTGACGTAGAACGCTTTGTCTCCCAGCTCCAGGCGCGCACGCTCGCCACCAAAGACCTCGCCACCTTCGGCACGTGCCTGGGACAGCGCCGATTGCATCGCCTCAAAAGCCGCGCCGTCGATGAGCGGCCCGACCAGCGTATCGGCTTCCAGCGGGTTCCCTACCGCAACCGATGCGTAGATGCGCTGCAAGCGGTCCACCAGCGTGTCCGCCACGCTCTCGTGCACGATCAGGCGACGCAACGTTGTGCAGCGCTGGCCCGCGGTGCCCACGGCGGCAAAGGTGATGGCCCGCACGGCGAGTTCCAGATCTGCGCTGGGCGCGACGATCATGGCGTTGTTGCCACCGAGTTCCAAGATGGCGCGGCCAAAGCGGCCTGCCACCAGTTGGCCGACCGTGCGGCCCATACGCGTGCTGCCCGTGGCGCTGACCACCGACACTTTCTCAGAACGTGCCAGTACCTCGCCCACCTCTCGCCCGCCGATCAGCAGTTCATGCAAACCCGCCGGCGCCACACCGGGGTGCGTGCGCTCGAACGCCGCCATCGCCTGCTGCAGCAGGGCGTGGCAGGCCATGGCCGTCAGCGGGGTCTTTTCCGAAGGCTTCCAGATCACGCTGTCGCCGCATACCAGCGCCAGCGCGCTGTTCCACGCCCACACCGCCACCGGAAAGTTGAATGCGGAGATTACCCCCACCGGGCCCGCCGGATGCCACGTCTCCATCATGCGATGGCCGGCGCGTTCCGAAGCGATGGTCAACCCGTAAAGCTGGCGCGACAGCCCGACCGCAAAGTCGCAGATGTCGATCATCTCCTGCACCTCACCCAGCCCCTCGGAGAGGATCTTGCCCGCCTCCAGCGTGACGAGGCGGCCGAGCGTCTCCTTGTGCTCGCGCAACTGCACGCCCAGCAGACGCACCAGCTCACCGCGCACGGGCGCCGGCACCATGCGCCATTTCAGGAACGCAGCATGGGCCCGGTCGATCGCGGCAGCGGCCTCGTGCTCGCTAGCAAACGCCACGGTGCCGACCACGGTGCCGTCAATGGGCGAGGTGACCGCATGGCCTTGCGCCACCTTGGCCTCTGTATGGATGGAAAGCGAAGTGAGCAGGTCAGAAGTGTTCATGATGCCGATGAGGTGGTTGAGGCTCGCCGACACCACCATGGCGAGCCGGAGTTTCCAGCGTAGTGGATTCAGCGCTCGACCGTCTTATTCCAGCGCGCGCTCCACGCCGGGCGCTGTGCGTTGATCACGTCCCAATCCATGACTACCGCCGTGCGCGCGTAGTCGACTGCATGCTTGATCAGCACATCGGTGTCGGCAGGCAGCGGCGTCTTGGGGTTGGCGGGGATGCTGCCGCCCCCTTGCAACGCCTTGGCCTGCGCACCCGGCGACAGCAGGAATGCGGCCAGCTTCTGCGCGAGCGCGGGTTCGTCGTTCCTGGCGATCACGCATTCCATGGTGTTCAACGCCACCGCGCCCTCCTTGGGCTGGGCGTATTCCACCGGCAGACCCTTGCCCTTGAGCACCATCACCTGCGTCGGCGTGGACGGGAACAGCCCCGCCTCGCCTGTCTGCACCATCTCCGAGAGCTTGGCGGAATTGGCGACGTATTCACCCACGTTGGCACCCACGCCGGTCTTCCACGCCTTGAAGCCCGGTTCCACATTGCTTTCGGTGCCGCCATTGAGCCGGTTCACCATCAGGAACGCATGCAGGCCAAACGTGGACGACGGCAGCGACTGGAAGATGACCTTGCCCTTGAACTTCGGGTCAGCCAGGTCCTGCCACGAAGTGGGCGCGGCCCAGCCCTTCTCCTTGAACATCTTCGTGTTGTAGGCCAGCCCCGTCATGCCGATGCTCACTGCCGCCGCCATGTTGCCCTTGATGCGCCCGCTGGCGGGAATGTCCTTGAGCTCGGGGCTGTCGGCCAGCTTGTCGCATAGGCCCATGCTGATGGCGCGGTACATCACCCCGTCATCCAGAAAGATGATGTGCATCTGCGGCTTGTCTTTGCTGGCCTGCACCTTGGCCAGGATGTCGGACGACGTGCCGGGCACCACCACCACCTTCACGTTGTTCTCTTTCTCGAAGGCCGGAAAGACATGGTCAACGTAGGTGCGCTCCATCACGCCGCCGTTCATGCCAACGTACAAGGTCTTGCTCTGCGCTGCCGCGCTGGGCAGATACGTCAATGCACCCAGCGTAATGCCGCAACCCACTACCACCTTCATGCCAGTGCGGCCGATGCCGTTTCCCTGTTTCATGCGCCATTCTCCTAAGAGTCGTGAAAAGAGGGCTCGGCGTGCTTGGCACCAAGCCTGGTTGGTTGAAAGCGTGCAATGGAAAACGCATCGATTGGCGTGGAGGTTACGCCGTCGCGCACCAGTTCTGCCAGCACTTCGCCCACGGCGGGGCCAATCTGAAAGCCCGCCCCGGCAAAGCCAAATGCGTGGAACAAGCCTGGGGTGGTCTGGCTCGGCCCCAACACAGGTTCGCGGTCCGGCAGATAGCCTTCGGTGCCGCTCCACGTGCGGATGATGTGCGCATTGCGCAGCGCCGGAAACAACGCCACCGCCTGCTCCAGCACCGAAAAGATCGCGCTGCGGCCCGAGCGTGCGCGCGTGTCATCCAACGCATAGCCGCGCGCGCCACCGATCACGCAATTGCCCCGCCGGACCTGTCGGCCATACAACCCGCCACCTTCCACGCCGACATTGACATTCATGAACAGCGGCAGCGGCTCGGTGACGGTCATGGCCGGGTGGGCGCTGATCATCGGGACGTCCTCGCCGAACATGCGGGCGATATCGTTGGCCCAGGCACCCGCGCAGTTGAGCAGCACGCGCGAGCGCACTTCCAGGCCACTGCGCGTGCGCAGCCAGAAGCCGTTGTCGTCGTGGGCGAGTTCTTCCACCGGCTCGCCTTCAATAATCTGTGCGCCCTCCAGGCGCGCTGCCCGCGCAAACGCCGGAGACACCAGCCGCGGATTGGCGTGCCCGTCTTCCGGGCACAGCGAGGCCCCCACCGCAATATCGCCCAGCCACGGATAGGCACTGCGCAGTTGCGCGCGGCTCAGCAGTTGCAGGCCCAGATCGAAATCGCGCGTGCGCTCTCGATAGGCTTCGAGCGACGCCATGTCCTGTTCGCTGCGCGCGACCTTGAGATGCCCGGAGCGTTCGTATTCACCATCAATACCGATGGTCTGCTGCAGCTGCCCCCAGATGCGATGCGCGCGCTGCGACAGCGGCAGTTGCGCGAGCGACCGCCCTTGCCGGCGCACGCCGCCGTAGTTCACGCCGCTGGAGCGCGAGCCGCACGTGTCGCGCTCCAGCAGCGTCACGGCAATCCCCATGCGCGTGAGCGCCAGCGCCGCCGATGCCCCGACGATGCCGCCGCCCACAATCGCGACGGTGGTGTCCAGCTTGACCCCGCTCATGGTTGCGCCGCCTCCTCCGGTTGCAAAAAGGCGATCGGCTTGATGGGCGCTTGCGCACGCAGCCGCCCCACCTCGGCGATGTCCTTGGACACGGCATGCGCAAGGATCTCGCACGCGGCAGCACCGCACATGCGCCCCTGGCATCGACCCATGCCGACTCGGGTGAAGGCTTTGGCCCGGTTGATCTCGCTCAGGCCATTACGCTGGATGGCGGTGCGGAACTCGCCAACGGTGATCTCCTCGCAACGGCACAGGAGCAGTGCGTCATCACAACTGCTGGCCCAGTCTTCGGGAAACGGAAACGCCTGCTCCAGCGCAACCCGAAAGCGGGCAATGCGGGCGAGTGTGTTGTCCAAGGTCGCCACACGATCCGCCGCAACCGTCTTGCCGCAGTCTTCGAGAACAGCCAGCGCAGCCCGCTCGCCGGACAACTCGGCCGCATCCGCACCCATGATGCCCGCGCCGTCTCCGGCAAGGTAAACGCCGGCCATGCTGCTGCGCCGCGCGGCGTCCACCTGGGGCACGTAGGCGCGGTTGAGCGGATCAAACACGAATGCGCAGCCGAGCAGATCGGCAAGTTGGCTTTCGGGGCGCAACGCATAGCCAAAGCCGACGGCATCGCAGGGAAGGCTGTGTTGCGCGTCGCCCTCTTTCCAGTGGATGCACTCGACACGATCCGCGCCCTCCACTGAAGCGATGCGGACACCGGTGCGAATGGGCACGCCGGCCAGGCGCAAGCGCGTCCGGTAATAGACACCCTTGGCCAGCAGTGCCGGCAACCGCAGCATGCGGGGGGCCGCCTTCACCTGCTGGCGCAGCGGCGTGGTGTCGAGCACCGCCGCCACGTGCACACCCACTTTCATGTATTGATAGGCCACCAGATAGAGCAGCGGCCCGGTGCCGGCAAACACCACGCGCTCACCAATCGCACAGGCCTGGTACTTCAACGCGATCTGCGCGGCGCCCAGCGTGAAGACACCCGGCGTGGTCCAGCCGGGAAACGGCAGCACCCGATCCGTGGCACCCGTGGCAACAATGAGATGCGTGTACGGAACCCGCTCCGGCTGCCCATCGCGGATGGCATCCACCACGCCGTCCTCCGCATTCCAGACCAACCGGCCCGGGCGATAGTCCAGCTGGCCAAGCATGTCGCGCATGGCTGCGTGCACGCCGGTCGCACGCTTGGCTTCAAAGCCATAGAGCGTGCTGGGCGAACGTGTGAAGCTGGGAGGTTGCTGCCGATAGATCTGCCCGCCCCAGGCCGGCGCTTCATCGAGCACGGTTGGCCGCAGGCCGTGGGCAACCAGCGTCTGCGCCGCACGAATACCGGCCGGCCCCGCCCCGATGATCACGACTTGCGGTATCGCCGTCATGTGTGCCGTCATGCGCGCTCGCTCCCGCCGGTGACGATGCGCATGCCCTCGTGCGCCATGGTGGAACACGCGCGCAGGCGCTCGCCGGATTCCGTGCTGACCCAGCAGTCCTGGCAGGCGCCCATCAGGCAAAAGCCGGCGCGCGGGGCGGACGAAAAATCCGCATGCCTGAGCACGCTGCGCTGGCTGAGCACGGCAGTCAGCACGGTATCGCCCTCCAGCGCGCGGGCCGGTACGCCGTCGATCGTGAACGCGATCACGCGTCGGCCGGTTTCCGCCACGCGGCACAGCAGCGCGCCGGGCGCTTTTTTGGCACCTGAGTCTGTCGTCATTTGCTGCCCACCAGAACCTTGTCCAGGCCGTAGATGCGATCGATCAACAGCATGCCAACGCTGGTGATCAGGATCATCAGCGCGGAGACCGCGGCCATCATCGGGTCGATCGATTCCGTGGCGTACATGTAGATGCGCACGGGCAGCGTCACCGTGGAAGGGGCCGTCACGAACACCGACATGGTCACTTCATCAAAGCTGTTGATGAAGGCCAGCAGCCAGCCACCCGCCACGCCGGGCAGGATGAGCGGCAACGTGACGCGCAGAAACACCACCGTGTTGGATGCCCCGAGCGACTGCGCCGCGTGTTCCGCGCTGAAATCCATGCCCTCCACCGAGGCAATCACCAGCCGCAGGATGTATGGCGTGATCACCACCACATGCGCCAGCACCAGCCACGCAAAACTCCCGGTGGCGCCCATCAGCGCAAACAGGCGCAGCAAGGCAATACCCAGCACCAGATGCGGAATGATGATGGGCGAGAGCAGCATGCCGTTGATGAAATCCCGCCCGCGAAACCGGTAGCGCGTGAGCGCAATGCCGGCCGGCAACGCCAGCGCCGTCGCAATGGAGGCCGAGAGCAACGCCAACTGCACGCTGTTGTAGAACGCCTGCACAAAATCCGGATGCGCAAAAACCGCCTTGAACCAGCGCAGCGAAAACGCCGTGGTGGGAATCTGCATGGTGTTCTCGGGCGTGAACGCCACCAGACAGACAATCACCAGTGGCGCCAGCATGAACGCCACCACCAGGGTGTGAAACGCGAGGGCGATCGGTCCGTTCTTCGACATGGCTTACCCCAGCGTCTTCTTGTACCGGCGTTCCACCAGCCGGTTGTACGACATCATGATGATGAGGTTGGCCGCCAGCAGCGTAAGCGCAATCGCAGCGCCCAGCGGCCAGTTCAGCTCGCTCAGGAATTCGTCGTAGACCAGCGTGGCGACCATCTTGAGACGCCGCCCGCCCAGCAGCCCCGGAATGGCGAATGAGCTTGCACTCAGCCCAAACACGATCAGGCTGCCGGAGAGCACCCCCGGCAAGATCTGCGGCAGCACGATGCGACGCATCACCGTGGCCTGGGATGCACCCAGCGACAAGGCCGCCTGCTGCGTGGAAGGGTCCAGCTTCTGCAGCGATGTCCACGCCGGAATCACCATGAAAGGCAGCATCACGTGCACCAGCCCGACCACGATGGCCGTCTGCGTGTAAAGCAGCTTCACCGGTTCAAAACCCAGCCGGATGATGGCCTGGTTGACCAGCCCTTCCGGCCCCAATAGCAAACTCCAGCCGAATGCGCGCACGACCACCGACACCAGCAACGGCGCCAGAATCACCAGCAGGAAGATGGAACGCCACGGCGCGCGCATGCGGCTGAGCACGTAGGCTTCCGGCACGCCGATCAACGCACACAGCACCGTCGTCACCAGTGCCAGCCAGAACGTGCGCAGGAAGATGCCGGCGTAGTAGTCGTCCGTAAAGATAGAGGCGTAGTGCAGCACGGTGGCTGTGGGCTGGATGCCTGTTGCCGGGTCAAAGCCCTGGAACGACAGCACCGTCACCAGCAGCAGCGGCAACAGCAGCAGCATGGCGAACAACGCGGTCACCGGCGTGGCCAGCAGGATGGGCGTGCCGGCCCATCGGCGCACGGGGCGCGGGTTCATGCCACGGCCTCTGCGGACTGCGCGGTGGCGGCGCAGGCGTCGTCACCTACCAGGCGCAATTGCTCGTCGGCCCACAGCAGGCCGACCACGTCGCCCTCTGCAGGCATGGGCGCGCCGTTGTTGGGCTGGACGACATTCAGCGTGCCGATGTTCGTGTCGATGGTGAACAGCCACTGGCTGCCGAGAAAGAAGCGCGCGTTCACCGTACCGCTGAGTCGGCCCGCATCGCGTGGTGCCAGGGCGATCTTCTCGGGCCGCAGGCACACACGCACCTCGGCGCCCACCTTGTGACTGGTCGTGGCGAAATGGAACTTCAGCGGCCCTACGGTCACGAATGCGCCGGCGCCGTTCAGTGCCTCCACGCGGCCATCCAGCACGTTGGCCTTGCCGACAAATTTGGAGATGAATTCCGAGCGCGGATATTCGTACAGGCGATAGGGCGCGCCCACCTGCGTGATGCGCCCGTTTTCCATCACCACCACACGATCGCTGATCGACATCGCCTCGGCCTGGTCATGCGTCACCATGATGGTGGTGATGCCGAGATGCCGCTGAATGGAGCGGATTTCAAACTGCATGTCCTCGCGCAGCTTGGCGTCGAGGTTGGAGAGCGGCTCGTCCAGCAGTAGCACCGATGGGCGAATCACCAGCGCGCGGGCCAGAGCCACCCGCTGGCGCTGCCCGCCGGACAACTCGCGCGGATAGCGCTGCGCATGCTCATGCAGCTTCACGAGGGCCAAGGCCTCCTCCACGCGCTGCGCGGTCTCGCCCTTTGACACCTTGCGCATTTCCAGGCCAAAGGCCACGTTCTGCGCCACGGTCATGTGCGGAAACAGCGCGTACGTCTGGAACACGATGCCCAGGCCACGGCGGCTGGGCGCCATGTGGGTGATGTCCTTGCCGGCCAGCAGGATGGTGCCCTTCGTCACCTCGGCAAAGCCGGCAATCATCTGCAAGGTCGTCGTCTTGCCGCAGCCTGAGGGGCCGAGCAGCGAGACAAATTCGCCCTGCTCGATGCTGAGGTCAATGTCGGAGACCACGGTGAGCCTGCCGTAGGTTTTGGTAATGCCTCTTAGCTGCAGGAACGACATGCGCTCTCCTTACAACAACCGACCATCAGAAAACCCTGGCGCGGGCGGGGCAACTGCACCGGCTCGCCGTTGACGATTCAGTCTACTACACTGAATTCCACCAGCCAAACTGAATGGCGGTATAAATTCCCTTCAATGGTACGTTGCTCGCATATAATTCCACTCAACGGAATATCAAAAGCCAGCAGGGCACGCTGATTCCGAGCGACGGAATGTTTCTGAAGGCCGCGCGGGTATGCCCTGATACAGCCGCCGACAGCGTCCAGCGCACGGAATACCCGGCACATCCATTCAACGTTTCTTCCGCCATGCAAACCCCATGACGCCCACCGACGACAGCAAGGCCAGCGTGCTCGACAAGGTGTTCGCGCTGATGCGCGCCCTCGCCCGCGCCCCCGCCGAGGGCACCAAGATCACGCAGCTCGCGCAGGACACGGGCCTCAGCCAAGGCACGGCGCACCGGCTGATGCGCGCGCTGGTCGAGCAAGGCGTGGTGGAGCAGGACAGTGCATCGAAGCGATACCGGTTGGGGCTGGAACTCTTCAGAATGGCCAGCACCGCCGGTAGCGCGGCCACACTGCGCGAGATCTTCCGGCCCGCGTTGCTGCGGCTCTCGGGCACGCTCAAAGACACCATCTTCCTGCTCGTGCGCAGCAACTACGACGCTGTGTGCATCGACCGCAGCGACGGGCCGTATCCGATCCGCTCATTCACCGGCGACATTGGCGGCAGCATTGCGCTGGGCGTCGGCCAGGGCAGCCTCGCGATCCTGGCGTCGCTACCAGCGGCCGAGCAGGACGAGGTCATCCGCTTCAACCTGCCGAGGTTGAAGGAATATCGCCCCATCGATGAAGTTTTCCTGCGCACCGAGATCGCCCGCGCGCGCGAACTCGGCTATGTGGCCACGCAAACCGGCTTGATTGAAGGCATGGCCGGCCTGGCTGTGCCGGTATTTGATGCGAGCCGGCGGCCGGTCGCGGCGTTGAGCGTGGGCACCATCGCAGACCGGCTCACGCCCGAACGGCTGCCGGTGGTCGCGGCCATGTTGAAGAAGGAAGCCGATGCGCTCGGGCCGTTGATCAACCCGTTCGACCCAACCGTGCGGCGCCCCGCGAATTCATTTATCAGTTAGGCGAGGCGCTGTCAGATCAGCCCGCCAAATCCGCCGGTGTATCGACATCTCGCAGAATGCCGGGGTCGTCTACGTTGATGCGGACGAGCGCGGCCGGGTCGATCAGGCGCCGCGCCCCTTCGTCGCCATCGAGCGACGTCAGTCCGGTGAAAAAGTCGGCGCCAAAACCGATGGGATGACCCCGCTGGCCCGCGTAAAAGGGCGCGACGCAATGGGCAGCGTCCACGGCTTGTGCGACCTGCACAATGGTTTCGGGCGCAATCCACGGCATGTCGGCCAACGCGATGATCCAGCCGCGCGCGTCCGGGCGCGCCGCAACACCAGTCGCCAGGCTCGCGCCCATGCCGCGCGCAGCGCCGGAGCAGCGGAGCACTTCGCAGCCAGCATCCGCCAGCAATGCCGCCAAGTGGTCGACCTGCACACCATGCGTGGCAGCGGCAGGCACCACTGCCACCACATCGGCCAATGCCTGCTTCAAATGCCGTGCGGCCTGCACGGCCACGGGTGTACCTGCTGTAGGGCCATCAGGCAATGGCGCCAGCAGCTTGTTGGCCACGCCGTCCGCGTCAAACCGGCTGCCACGGCCAGCGGCCAGCAACACCCCCACCACCGGCCGCTGCGCCATCAAACCACCTCGGTCTTGAGCGTGACTTCCACGTTGTTGCGTGTGGCATTCGAGTACGGACACACCTCATGCGCCTTGGCGACCAGCGCTTCGGCATCGCTCTGCGACAAACCGCTGATGCGCGCAGTCAGGCCCACCTTCAGACCGAAGCCGCCTTCGGGGCGCGTGCCGATGCCCACGTCGCAGTGGATCTCGATGTTGCTCGGGTTGAGTTTGAGCACGCTCTTGGCGACAAAGTCGCACGCCGAGCCGAAGCACGCGGCATAGCCAGCGGCAAACAGGTCTTCCGGTGTGGTGGTGTTGGGCTTGCCGGGCCCGCCCATGGATTTCGGCACCGACAAGTCGTGCGAGACCTGCCCGTCTTCCGTCTGCGTGTGGCCGTTGCGGCCGCCCGTGGCTTTGGCGTGCGCGGTGTAGAGGATGTTCAATGCCATGACGTGCTCCTTCAGTAGGTGAACAACGCATTCCCGGACGCAAGATTCAGTCCGCTGAACTTCGGTCCGCTGAACAACAAGGCCGGCACACATTGCTGCATGCCGGCCTCCATCCCATCACGCCATCGTGGCCACTACACCGTATCGAACGGCAGCTTGCGCAAGCGCTTGCCGGTGAGGGCAAACACCGCGTTGGCCACGGCCGGTGCAATCGGCGGTGTGCCGGGTTCACCCAGGCCGGTGGGGTTATCTTCCGACGGCACGAAGAACACGTTCACCGGCGGCGCGTCGGGCATGCGCACGGGCGGGAAGTCGGTGAAGTTGCTGTTCTTGGTGGCACCGTTTTCAATCTCGATGGCAAAACCCGGTTGGATCATCGCCAACCCGAACACACAGGCACCCTGGATCTGTGCCTCGGCACCCATCGGGTTGACCACGCGGTTGGCATGCACGCCAGCGGTGACGCGATGCACGCGCGGCTTACCTTGGTCGACGGACACCTCCACCACATACGCGACCACCGAATCGAACGATTCATGCACGGCCACGCCCCAGGCCTGGCCCTTGGGCAGCTTGCGCTTGCCATAGCCCGACTTGTCGACCGCCAGTTGCAGCGCCGCGCGATGACGCGCGTGCTCCTTGCCGGTAAAGCGCGCCAGGCGGAAGGCCACCGGGTCTTGCTTGGCCGCGTGCGCCACCTCATCGACCATCGTTTCCATCACGTAGGCCGTATGCGTGTGGCCCACGGAGCGCCACCACAGCACCGGCACGTTCACGTCCGGATGGTGCACCGTCAACTGCATGGGGAAGCCGTAGTGGTTCTCGCTCACGCCCTCCACCATGGTCTCGTCCACCCCGTTCTTGACCAGGAAGCCCTCGAACGGCGTGCCCTTGATGAGCGACTGCCCGACGATCACGTGGTCCCAGCCGACCACCTTGCCGCTGTTGTCGAGACCCACGTTGACGCGGTGCAGATGCATCGGCCGATAGTAGCCACCGCGGATGTCATCCTCACGGCTCCAGATCACCTTGACGGGCCCGTTGTGCCCGGCCGCCGCATAGGCTTTGGCCACGTTGGCAGCTTCGGCCAGATAGTCGGACGTCGGCACCGCACGGCGGCCAAAACCGCCACCGGCCATCATCGTGTTCAGCTCGACCTTCTCGGGCGATACGCCCAGCACCTTGGCGATGGCGCCTTGGTCAATGGTCTGGAATTGCGAGCCGACCCACACCTTCGCGCCGCTGATCTTGCCGCCGTCCTTTTGCACATCGATCGTGCAGTTCAGCGGCTCCATCGGCGCATGCGCGAGGTAGGGGAATTCGTAGTCGGCCTGGATGCGCGTGGCTGCCGATTGGATCGCACTCACATCGGCGGCCTTGGCCACCGTGCCGGGCTGGCCGGCGAGCTTCTTGTACTCCGCCATCAGCGCGGGGGTGGACACGGTGGAGCCAGCGTCTTCCCACGTGGCCTGCAGCGCATCGCGGCCCATCTTGGCCGGCCAGTAGCCGTCGGCAATGACAGCCACGCCCGTGCCACCACGGTCGGTCGGGATTTGCAGCACATCGACCACGCCCTTCACCGCCTTGGCGGCTGCCGCGTCGTACTTGGACACCTTGCCGCCAAAGCGCGGCGGGCGGGCCAGCACCGCCACCTTCATGTTGGGCAGGCGCGTGTCGAGACCAAACTTGAGCGAGCTGTCGAGCTTCGCGCGCGCATCCAGGCGCGGTGTCGGCTTGCCGACAATGCGGAACTGCGACGGGTTCTTCAGCGACACCTGCGCCGGCACCGGCAACGCCATCGCGGCCTGTGCAAGTTCGCCGTACGTAGCGCGGTGCGTGCCCGACGTGATCACGCCATTGGCCGTACGGCACGTCGACGGATCAACCTTCCAGCGCTCGGCCGCAGCGGAAATCAACATCGCACGCGCACGCGCGCCCAACTCACGGTATTGCTGGAACGAGTGGTTCAGCGCGGTCGAACCACCCGTCATCTGAATGCCGAAACCGGGGTCCTTATACGGATCCGCCGCCGGGGCAAGCACGCCGCGCACGTTGCGCCAATCCACGTCGAGTTCTTCGGCCAGCGCCATCGGCAGTGCCGTTTGCACGCCCTGCCCGAATTCGAGCCGGTTCACCGCCACCGTCACGGTGTTGTCCGGCGCAATGATGATGAACGCCTGCGGCGCCGATGGCGGCTTGGCCTTGGCGTCCTGCGCGCTGGCCAGTGCCGGCGCAATTCCCAGCGCCAGCCCGCCGCCCGCCAACGTCGAGAGTTTCAGAAAGCTGCGGCGATCCAGCGTCGCTGCACCCGCATCGGCCGACGCCGGCTGATGTTGCGCGCTGCCACCGGCCAGCGCTTCAAGATTTCGAATACGCATCGTGATGTCTCCGGTCGGGCTCAGGCTAACGTTTTCGCAGCGTCGTGAATCGCCGCGCGAATACGCTGATACGTTGCGCAGCGGCACAGGTTGCCGGCCATCGCAGCATCGATGTCCGCGTCCGTCGGCTTCTTTTTGGTGCGCAGCAGACCCACCGCGCTCATCATCTGGCCGCTCTGGCAGTAGCCGCACTGCGCCACATCGTGCTTGACCCAAGCGTCGAGCACCGCCTTGCCGACCTTATCGTCTGCAATGTGTTCCGACGTGGTGATCTGCTGGCCCGCCACCGCAGAGATCGGCAGCACGCAGCTGCGTGTGGGCTGACCATTCAGGTGCACCGTGCAGGCACCGCACGAGGCAACGCCGCAACCGAATTTCGTGCCGGTCAAACCGAGGTTGTCGCGCAACGCCCAGAGCAGCGGCGTTGACGGATCGGCATCAACTTCCACCGGTTTGCCGTTGATGTTCAACGTGACCATTGTGGGGTTCTCCTTGTGGGGCGTGAGAGGGGTCTTACCGTTATAAGGCCTCTGCTATAGCGGGCCGGCGGTATGGACGGGGTGTATTAAAGCAGGTTCGTGTGAGTTTTGCTGGCGGTGGCTTCACATGGCGCACGGCTGCGGAACCGTCCGAATTGGGCCGAGGCAGCTTGACAACGTCTGTCATCTCCCCGCATCATCGACAAATGCATTCTCAGCAGACCACCCTCCTCACCGCTCAAGCCCGCACCCTCTCGTGCGTGCGCGGTCTGCTATCCGCATCCCTATCTCTACTACGCGTGTAAGCGCGTAGACCTCTCCTTCCCCCTCGTTCCGGTGTTTGACCGGTCCGTGCCGTAACCGGCCACGGGCCTTCTGTGTGGCGCAGTCTGTGCGCCGAATCGTTGGAGCCACCATGCCTGCCTCGATCCTGCTTTCGCTACGACTACCGCTCGGTGCCCAGACCACGCGCCCGTGGCTGTCTGGCCGCCACACCAACACTGCTCACCCGGCCACGCCGGACGCCGCCCGCGCGGTCGTCCCCACCGTACGAAACCGATCTCGATCTCATAGGACGCACACACCATGTTGAAGAACCCCGCCACCAAATACCGCCCCTTCCCCGCGATCGCCCTGGCTGATCGCACCTGGCCCAACAAGACCATCACCCGTGCCCCGATCTGGATGAGCACGGACCTGCGCGATGGCAACCAGGCCCTGTTCGAGCCCATGAACGCCGAGCGCAAGATGCGCATGTTCAAGATGCTCGTGCAGATCGGCTTCAAGGAAATCGAAGCCGCCTTCCCCGCCGCCTCCCAAACCGATTTTGATTTCGTGCGCGAACTGATCGAGGGCGGCCACATCCCCGACGACGTGACCATCGAGGTGCTCACGCAGGCGCGTGAAGATTTGATCCGCCGCACCATGGAATCGCTGCGCGGCGCGAAGAAAGCCATCATCCACGTCTACAACGCGACGGCGCCGGTGTTCCGCCGCACGGTGTTCAACACCGACCAGGAAGGCGTCAAGCGCATTGCCGTGCAAAGCGCCAAGCTCATCCGCGAGATTGCGGAATCGATGCCCGAAACGCAGTGGACGTATCAGTACAGCCCCGAAGTGTTCAGCGGCACCGAGCTGGAATTTGCGCTGGAAGTCTGCAACGCCGTAACGGAAGTCTGGGAGCCGACGCCCGAGCACAAGATCATCTTCAACCTGCCCGCCACGGTGGAGATGGCCACGCCCAACATCTATGCCGACCAGATTGAATGGATGCACCGTAACTTGGCGCGCCGCGATTCGATCATCCTCTCCGTGCATCCGCACAATGACCGCGGCACGGCCGTGGCAGCGGCCGAACTGGCCGTGATGGCCGGCGCTGATCGGGTAGAAGGCTGCCTGTTCGGCAACGGCGAGCGCACCGGCAACGTGGATTTGGTCACGCTCGCGCTGAACCTGTATTCGCAGGGCGTCGATCCGGAGTTGGATTTCTCGCACATCAATGACGTGGCACGTACGTGCGAAGACTGCACGCAACTGCCGGTGCATCCGCGTCATCCGTATGTGGGCGACCTGGTGTTCACGGCGTTCTCGGGCTCGCACCAGGATGCGATCAAGAAGGGCTTTGCGGTGCAGCAACCCGACGCGCTGTGGGAAATGCCCTACCTGCCGATCGACCCGGCTGACGTGGGCCGCACGTACGATTCGATCATTCGTGTGAACAGCCAGTCGGGCAAGGGCGGCATCGCGTATCTGCTGGAATCGGGCTACGGCGTGGCGATGCCGCGCCGCCTGCAGGTGGAGTTCAGCAGCACCGTGCAGAAGCTGACCGATGCAAGCGGCCGCGAAGCCACCGGCGCCGACATCTGGGCGCTGTTCCAGCAGACCTACCTGCGTGGCGACGGCGCCATCGGCTATGTGTCGCACCGATTGACCGAGCAGGAAGACGGCAGCCAGCACATCCGCCTGGTCGTCAACATTGCCGACCACGAGCACATCTGCGAAGGCACCGGCAACGGGCCGCTGGATGCGCTGGTGCACGCGCTGTCGCACGTGCTGACGGCACCAGTGTCGATCCATCACTACGAAGAGCGCGCGCTCGGCCATGGTGCAAACGCCGATGCCATTGCCTTTGCAGAAATGGCCGCCCCGGGCGTGGCAGGCAGCGTGTTTGGCGTGGGCGTGGATGCCAACCTGACGACGGCGTCGATTCGTGCGGTGGTCGGTGGCGTGAATCGCCTGATCGCGCGCGCCGGCAAGGGCATGCTGCGTCGCGGGAATGCCGGGGCAGCGGTCGCCTGAGGTCAGAATCCGCAAAGGTTCACTTCACGCAGTGGAGCGCCAGTTGCTAAATTGAATGGATGCGGCCCGAGAAGCGCTCGGGCCCATCTCTTCCGAAACGCAACCGCGTGCCATCCACTGCCACAGGAGAACCGACATGACCACCCGTCCGACCGCGAAAGACAATGCCAAGCGTTTTGCCAGTGTGATCCAGGCGTTGCAGGTTTGCGAGAACGCTTGCAATCATTGCGCGACGGAGAGCAGTAAAAACGGCCACGCGGCAGCCATGATGCGCTGCATCAACGTGTGTACGGACTGCGCGCAATACTGCGGCATCACACGCGCCTTTCTGGAACGCAACAGCGAATTTGCCGAATTGCTGCTCGAAGACTGCGCCGAGATCTGCAACCAGTGCGCGGAAGAATGCGATCATCACGGCCAAGGCCAGTGCAGCGCATGTGCTGCGGCGTGCCGCGCCTGCATGGACGCCTGCCTGAAGGTCGCCGGTGTGGAAGCACTCACCGCCGAGCCTACCGTCTTCTGACCCTCCTCCAACGCGTATGAAAATTGGCGAGCTCGCCCAGCGTACGGGCATCAGTATTGAAACCATTCGCTTCTATGAAGCGCAGGGCCTGCTGCCTCCGCCGGCGCGCGCCGCCAATAACTATCGCGTCTATACGCCCGAGCATGCCGAGCAACTGGCCTTCATCGCGAAGTGCCGGTCGCTTGACATGGCGCATACCGAAATCCGCCGCCTGCTCGAACTGCAGGCCAACCCGCAGGCTTCGTGCGAAGAGATCAACAAGCTGCTGGACGAACATCTGCGCCACGTCGAGGCGCGCATTGCCGAGTTGACCGATCTCCGGCAACAGATCGAAGCCATCGGCCAGCGCTGCACCACGGCGGCTTCCGTGGCTGAATGCGGCGTGCTGCTATCGCTGCATGAAGAGCCCGCACCTGCCTCCAGCCACGCACATAACCACGACCACGGTGATGCCGAACACACGCATCGGCATATTCGTGGCGTGCATCGCTGACAACCGCCATCCCGCGCCGGACACGTCACTTTGACGTGCGCTTTGACGTGCGATACTCGCCGCATTTCACAACACGTGGGTGGGGCGGATGAAGACGAAACCGGTAGTCCATTTTGTGCATCGGCAACGCGTGGCGCTGGGCGCCGCTGCGCTGGCCACGACGGCTGCCGTGCATGCGGGCACGCCTTCGCGCATCAGCGAGGTCACGCTGTATCCGGATAGCGCAACGGTTGTGCGCACGGCCACTGTTGCGGCAGGGGCGCGCAGCATTGAGCTGACCTGCCTGCCGATCACGTTCGACGCAGACAGCCTGCGCGTAGAAGCAGATAGCGCCATTCGCGTGGGCGATATCCGGGTGGAAACCGTGCCGAGCGAAGGCAGCGGCTGCGCAAAAACGGCCCTCGAAACGCAGATCCAAACCCTTCAAGACCAACGTGCAGCGCTGGGTGTGCAACTTCAGGCCAATGCCCTGTCGGCCAGCTACTTGAAAGCGGTGAGCGAGAACACCGGTGGCAATGGTCACGCACCCATCGCGGATTTTTCCAAGCTCGGCCGCGCCACCGAAGCGCTGGCGCGCAACGCGCAGGAAGTCTTCACGCGTCAGGAGCAACTGCAGAAACGCGATACCGAGTTGAAGGCGCAACTGGAGGCCCTGCAACAGACGCACGGTACCGGCACGACGACATTGCGCACAGCGCGGATTGCCGTGTCGGCACCACGCGGGGGCGAACTGCGCATCAGCTATCAGACCTCGCGCGCGGGTTGGCGGCCGGCGTATCAGGCGAGCGTGGATTCGGTGCGTTCGAACGTCATCGTTGAACGACAGGCCACCCTCGCGCAATCGACCGGAGAGGATTGGCGGGGCGTGCGGCTGCGCTTGTCGACCGGTCAGCCGCGCACTGCACCGCGCGGGCCTGAGCCGTATGCGTGGCAGTTGAGTATCCAGCAACCGCCATCCGCACCGCCGGTCGCCCCTGCACCGATGCTTGCGCGGCCAGCCGCTCCGGCCGCCGAGCCAAAGGAAAACTCACGCTGGGGGCTGGTGGGCAAAGCCGACGACGCAGCGCTATTCGACGTCACTGCCGTCCAGACCGCCTTCGCCACCGAGTTTGAACTGCCGGGCAATGTGGCCCTGCCGTCCGACGCGCAGAAGGTGACGTACACACTGGCCACCGAAACGCTGCCGGCCAAGCTGGCCGCGCGCAGCACACCGCGCATGGACACGGCGGCATATCTGGTTGCCACGGTGGACCGCCCGCAGGGCATCTGGCCTGCAGGCAACATGCAGTTGCGCCGTGATGGCGCTGTGGTGGGCACCGCGCATTGGAATCCGGCAGGCGCCGATCAGAAAGTCACGCTGCCCTTTGGCCGCGATGATCTTGTCACCGTGGTGGTGGAAACACCCAAGACCTTCCAGCGCAGTGTCGGTCTGCTCGATAACCGCAACGAGCGTCAGCTTGCGGCGCTGTACACGGTGCGCAACCGCCACCGTGACGCCATCGACGTGCAGATATTGGAAGCCACGCCGGTCAGCCAGTCCGACGACATCAAGGTGCGCACCACGTTCGCGCCAGAACCCGCCAAGCGCGACTGGGAACACCGCCCGGGCGTGATCGCGTGGGAACAGACGATTCCGGCTGGCGAGAGCGCGCGCTTCTCCGCCGACTACCTCATCACCTATCCGAAGGACGCGCGCGTTAGCGGCTTGCGCTAAGCACGCGCCTCGCACGCGCGTTGATCGTCAGACGCGCGTGCGCATCACCCGCAGCCCGTTGAACACCACCAGCAGGCTCGCGCCCACATCGGCGAAGATGGCCATCCACAGCGTGGCATCGCCCATCACGGCCAACGCCAGGAACACCGCCTTGATACCCAGCGCCAGCACGATGTTCTGACGCAGCACGGCCACCGTGCGCCGGCTGATGCGGATAAAGCTGGCGAGCTTGCGCGGGTCGTCGTCCATGATGGCGACATCGGCCGCTTCCAGTGCCGTGGCGGTACCGGCGGCGCCCATGGCGAAGCCGATGTCGGCGCGCGCCAAGGCCGGAGCATCGTTGATGCCATCACCCACCATGCCGACAAAGCCGTGTTGTGCGGCGAGTTCCCCCACCACGCGCTGCTTGTCAGCGGGAAGCTGTTCGGCGTGGACGTTATCGATACCGACAGTCTTGGCAATGGCCTGTGCGGCGCGGCGGTCATCCCCGGTGATCATGACGGGCTGCACGCCCAGCGCGCGCAGGTCGGCAATGGCTTGTGCGCTTTCCGCACGCTCGCGGTCACGCACACCGAACAGCGCCACCGCGCCATTCGCATCACACAGCGTGACGGCGGACATGCCCTCGGCTTGCAGCGATTCGGCAGCGGCGCGCCAGGCTGGGGTGTCGAAGCCGCGTTCTGCGACGAGCGCGGCATTGCCCAGGTGCCAGCGCACGCCCTTGAGCGTGCCGGCCACGCCGCGGCCCGGCAGTACCGACACGCCCTCCACCGCGCCCGCTTCGACCGCGCCGTGCGCCTCAGCCGCCTGCACGATAGCCACGGCAATCGGGTGTGTGGTGTTGGCGTCCAGCGCCGCAGCCACGGCGAGTGGGCGAAGGAAGACACCATCCGTCGCCGCATTCAGGTCGGAGACTGAACGGTGCGTGCCGTCCGGCAGCATCACGGCATCCAGCACCGGGCGACCCGCCGTGAGCGTGCCGGTCTTGTCCAGCGCCAGCGCGCGCAGGCGCCGGCCGCTTTCCAGATAGACACCGCCCTTGACGACGATGCCGCGCCGAGCGGCCGCAGCCAGACCACTCACCACCGTGACCGGCGTGGAAATCACCAGCGCGCACGGGCAGGCGATTACCAACAACACCAGCGCGCGATATGTCCACGCGAGCCAGCCATCGGTCGTGACCAGCGGGCCGATGACCGCCACTGCCAGCGCCAGCAACATCATCGCGGGCGTATAGATGGACGAGAACTTGTCGACAAAGCGCTGCGTGGGCGCACGCTGCGACTGCGCTTCCTGAATCGCCCCAGCGATGCGCGCGAGCGTGCTGTCAGCCGCGACAGCCGTGGCTTCCGCCTCCACGACGCCATCGGTCACGATGGTGCCGGCGAGGATGCTGTCGCCGAGGGTTTTTTCCACCGGCAGGCTCTCACCGGTGACGGGCGACTCGTCCAATGCGGCGCGGCCACTGACGATGCGTGCATCCACCGGAACGCGGCTACCCGTGCGCACACGCAGGTGCGCGCCAACGGTAACGGTGTCGACAGCCACGTCGCGCCAGCCGCCCGTGCCATCGGCCAACTCGGCAGTGTCGGGCGCGATGGCGGTGAGGGCACGCACGGCGTCGCGGGCGCGCACCAGGGCACGCGCTTCAATCGCTTCGGCCACGGCAAACAGGAAGATCACCATGGCGGCTTCGGCCCACTTGCCGATCAGCAGCGCGCCGATCACGGCCACCGCCATCAGAAAGTTGATGTTGAACGTGAACGCACGCAGCGCGATCCACCCCTTGCGCAACGTCGGCCCGCCGGCCAATGCAATGGATGCCAGCGCCAAAGCCAGCACCGGCAGGGCATGATCCCCGAGCGACCACGCGATGGCCTCGGCGCCAAATGCAGCCACGCCACCGGCGCCCAGCAGCCACGTGCGGCGCGAGATGCCGGTGGGCGTAGGCGCTCGGTCCGATCCTGCGGCTGAGCGATCGCGTTCCTCCAGCACCTCGCCGTCCATGCCGATGGCGCGCAGGGCTTCCAGAAATGGCGTGACGTCATCCACGGTGTGGTGGATGGTGAGGTGGCGTTCCAGCAGGTTGAAATCCAGCGCGACCACGCCGTCGGCATTGCCCAGCTTGGCGCGGATCATGCGCTCTTCGGTCGGGCAGTCCATCTGCTCGATGCGCACTTTGGTGCGCCCCTTGGCGCGCGCCAGCGTCGCCGCATCAACCGGCGCGACGGCTTCATGTGCATGACCGTGATCGTGTTCGTGATCGTGGTCATGCGTGTCGTGGGGGGTGTCCTTCGCAGCCGGGTGACTGTGGCCGCAGCAACCACCACAACCGGAGGGTTCCGGCTTGGCGGCATGGTCGTGGACAGGCAGGTTGGAGGCGAGATCAGGTTTCATGCCTCCATTCAAAACCCTGAAGAAGCTTCAGGGTCAAGCCCACGAGCGGGGTGCGGCTTTTGCGTCACCTATCCAATTAGCAGCACAATCCATCCAAATATTCTGTTTTACAGGCAGATCCGGCGCTTCTACAGTCAGCGGTAAATCCCGCCAACAGGGATTCCGACCCCAAAAACTCGGAGGAGACCATGCTCGCACTGCTCGGGCTGCTGACCATCGTCGCGCTGTTTGTCGTCATCCTGACGAAGCGCATGTCGCCGCTGGTTGCGCTCATCGCCATTCCCGTCGTCGCCGCGCTCATCGGCGGCTTCGGGCTCAACACCAGCAAGTTCATCATCGGCGGCATCAAGGATGTCGCGCCGGTGGCGGGGATGTTCATCTTCGCCATCCTGTACTTCGGCATCGTCACGGACGCCGGCATGCTGGACCCGATCATCGACCGCATCCTGCGCACTGTGGGCAGCCGCCCGCCGCGTATCGTGGTGGGCTCGGCGCTGCTGGCGCTGCTGATTCACCTGGATGGCTCGGGCGCGGTGGCGTTCCTCATCACCATTCCAGCCATGCTGCCGCTGTATGACCGCCTGGGCATGGACCGCCGCATCCTGGCATGCGTGACGTCGATGGCATGCGGCGTGAACTTCCTGCCGTGGACGGGGCCGATGATCCGCGCCTCCGCCTCGCTGCACATGCCGGTGACGGACATCTTCAACCCGCTGATCCCGGTGCAGATTGCGGGCCTCGTCTTCGTCTTCGCATGCTCGTGGCTGCTGGGCAAACGCGAGGAGAAACGCCTTGGGCTGGCCAACCACGCTGGTGGCGCGCACGTCGTCGCCCGCCCTCTGTCGGACGCAGAACAGGCGCTGCGCCGCCCCAAGAACTTCTGGATCAACCTCATCCTCACCATCGTCGTGATGGGCGTGATGGTGAGCGGCAAGGTCGACCCGGTGGTGATGTTCATGCTGGGCGTGGTGGCCGCCCTGCTCATCAACTACCCGAACGTCGATCAGCAACGCCAACGCGTAGACGCCCACGCCAAGGCCGCGTTGATGATGGCGAGCATCCTGCTGGCGGCGGGCGTGTTCACCGGCATCATGAGCAAGTCCGGCATGCTGACGGCGA
Organism: Ralstonia sp.; assembly: GCA_039592975.1. Classification (GTDB taxonomy): domain Bacteria; phylum Pseudomonadota; class Gammaproteobacteria; order Burkholderiales; family Burkholderiaceae; genus Ralstonia. The sequence continues at coordinate 209,481 of JBCNQE010000001.1, forward strand.
TGGCGAAGACGGCGGTCGACTTCATCCCACCTGGCATGGCGCACCACATTCCGGTGGTGCTGGGTGTGCTGTCGATGCCGCTGTCGCTGCTGTTCGATCCGGATTCGTTCTACTTCGGCGTGCTGCCGGTGGTGGCCGAAGCGTCGAAGATGCTGGGCGTGGCGCCGGTGCATGTAGCGCAGGCCGCCGTGCTCGGCCAAATGACCACTGGCTTCCCAGTCAGCCCGCTCACGCCGGCCACCTTCCTCGTGGTCGGCCTGTGCGGCATCGAGCTGGCGGACCATCAGAAATTCTCGATCCCCTTCCTGTTCGGTGCCTCGCTGCTGATGACCGTAGTGGCCGTGGTGCTGGGCGTGCTTCCGTGGTGATGGCATGAAAAAATTTCGCATTGGCGGCGGCGCCGGCTATTCGGGCGACCGCATCGAACCCGCACTCGAACTGGCAGAGCACGGCGACATCGACGTGCTGATGTTCGAATGCCTGGCCGAGCGCACCATCGCGCTCGCGCAGCAGGTGCGCCGCAAGGACCCGTCGCATGGTTACGACCCGCTGCTCGAAGCACGCATGCGGGCCGTGCTACCGGCATGCGCGGCACGTGGCATCCGCATCGTCACCAACATGGGCGCTGCCAACCCGCAAGCCGCCGCCGAACGCACGCGTGACATCGCCCGTGAGCTTGGCCTCAAGCTGCGCGTGGCGGCCGTCACGGGTGACGATGTGTTCGACTTGCTGCAAACACGCGGCCATGACTTCACGCTGATGGACGGCGGCGCGCCGGTCGCATCGCTCGGCGTGCGCATGGTGTCGGCCAATGCGTACCTCGGTGCGCAAGGCATCGTCGATGCGTTGGCGCAGGGCGCGGATGTCGTCATCACCGGGCGCGTGGCCGACCCGGCGCTGGCGCTCGGCCCCCTCGTTCACGCCTTCGGCTGGCGTATGGACGACTGGCACCGCCTGGGCTGTGGCACGCTGGCCGGGCACTTGCTTGAATGCGCGGGACAGATCACGGGCGGCTACTTTGCCGACCCCGGTGTGAAAGACGTGCCCGATCTCGCGCGTTTGGGCTTCCCCATCGGCGAAGTCAGCGAAGACGGTTCCGTGCTCATCACCAAAGTGCCCACCGCTGGCGGCCTAGTCACCGAGGCCATGTGCAAGGAGCAGTTGCTATACGAGATCCATGACCCGGCGCGCTATCTCACGCCCGATGTGGTGGCCGATTTCTCTAACGTGCACATGCGCACCGATGGCAAGGACCGCGTCGTCATTGAAGGCGCGACTGGCACCCCGCGCACTGGTCAACTCAAGGTCTCAATCGGCTATCTCGACAGCTACATCGGCGAGGGCCAGATCAGTTACGCCGGCCCCAATGCCGTCGCACGCGGCAAGCTGGCACTCGACATCGTGCGCGAGCGGCTGGCGCTCACGGGCGTGCAGATGACGGAGACGCGCTTCGAGCTGATTGGCGTGGATTCGCTGCACGGCCCCGCCCTCTCCCGCGCGGATGCTGAACCGTATGAGGTGCGCGTGCGCGTGGCGGCTCGCACCGAGTCGATGGCCGAAGCCGTGCGCATCGGCAACGAAGTCGAAACGCTGCTGACCTGCGGCCCTTCTGGCGGTGGCGGTGCCACCAAGACCGCGCGCGAGATCATCGCCGTGGCCTCGACGTTGATCCCCGCCGAACTGGCCCCGCACGCCGTGCGCCTTCTGGAGAGCTGACATGACCCGCATCCTCCGCGACCTCGCCCACACCCGCGCCGGCGACAAGGGCGACATCTCGTGCATCTCGGTCATCGCCCATCGCACAGAAGACTTTGCCGTGCTGGAGCAGCACGTGACGGCCGAACGCGTGCGCGCGCATTTCGCTGAACTCGTCCACGGCAATGTCGAACGCTATGTGCTGCCGCAACTCGGCGCGCTGAACTTCGTGCTGCACGGTGCGTTGGCTGGCGGCGTGACGCGCTCGCTGGCGCTGGATGCGCATGGCAAATCGCTGTCGAGCGCGCTGCTGACGCTGGAGATTCCAAGCTAAGCTGGCGCACTTCAACGCCAGTCGCCATGAACCTCTCCGTCAAACAACTCCGCGCCTTTGCCGCGCTACGCGAGCACAAGAACTTCACGCAGGCGGCACAGACGTGCCACCTGTCGCAATCGGCATTCAGTGCGTTGATCCAGAACCTGGAGGCCGATGCCGGCGTGCGCCTGTTCGACCGCAACACGCGGCACGTCGAACTCACGCCCGAAGGCGAAGCATTTGCCGAGTCGGCGCTGCGCTTGCTGGCCGATTTCGAGGCGACGTTTGCAGAGCTACGCGACCGTGCCGCCGCGCGCACCGGGCGCGTGACGGTGGCCGCGCTGCCGTCCATTGCCGCAGGCATCTTGCCGGGCGCGCTAGCGCAATTCTCCGCGCAGCACCCGGGCATTCAGTTGGCGCTGCACGACCAGTTGTCCGACCCGTGCATCGACATGGTCCGGCGTGGCACTGCAGACTTTGCCATCGCGGCCATGGGCGCCGACATGGCGGGGCTCAGTGCCCAGCCGTTCTGCGCGGACGACTTCCATCTTGTCTGCCACCGCGCGCATCCGCTGGCAAATCAGCCGTCAGTCGACGTCAGCGATCTGGTGGACGTACCGTTCATCCACCTCGCACGCAACACGAGCATCCGGCAGTACTTAGATGCGGCACTACACCCCACCAAATTGCGCAGCGGCATGGAGGTGGAGCACCTGGCCACGGCGGCCGCGCTGGTGGCGGCCAACCTTGGCATCAGCGTGATTCCAACGCTGGCGTTGTTCCAGTTTCGCTTGCCAGAGCTGGTGGTGCGACCGCTGCCGCTGCCGGGGCTGGTACGCACGCTGTATGTGATCCGGCGCGATGGACGCAGCCTGTCGGTCGCGGCGCAAGCGTTGCTCGACCTGCTGCTTGCGTACCCCGCGCATACGGGCGCATAACCGTTATGACCAGCGCGATTTGACACGGCGCAACCCGGCGTCACCCCGGGTGCAGCATGCCCGACCCGCGCTGCTACAGTGAGGTCATTCCCATTCCAATCTTGCGGAGTGCCCATGTATCAACGCATTCTTGCCGCCTTTGACGGCACCCACGAAGCCCACCTGGCGGTAGAACACGCCGCGGCGCTCGCGCGCGCATTCCATGGCAGCGTGCGCGTGGTCTGGGCCATCGGCTCGCCCGCCATGCCGGAGTCGCGCGAGATCTACAGCGTCGACAAGCTACGCGAAGACGCCCACCGCACCGCCAGCGCCTCGCTGGTGGAGCTGCAACGCCAACTCGAAGCCAGCGGCACCACCGCCGAAACCGGCATCCTCATGCTCGACGCCACCGACGATGACATCGGCAGTGCGCTCGAACACGAAGCCGTGCGCTGGCAGGCCGACACCATCGTCGTCGGCTCGCAGGGCAAGCACGGGCTCGCGCGCATCCTGCTGGGCAGCGTGGCCGAGCGCACGGTCAAGCTGTCGCACCGCACTGTCATCGTGGTACGTGCACCGCACATGGAACACGCCGCCGGTTGACACCTCCGGAAGTCGAGTCGCCCCACTATGCAACTTGTTGCATAGATTCGAACGGCTGTGCTATGTTGCTCCCACGCTAATGCAATCCGTTGCACTTTCTGCTCAGGAGCCAGCATGTCGCAGCCGATTCCCCAGACGCTGAACCCCGCCGCACAAGCCACGCTCGATGCGTGGCACGTCATGGTGGACAACGGCAACATGGACGACCTCGATGGCCTGTTCGCCGATGAAGTCGTCTTCCGCTCGCCCGTGGCGCACACGCCCTATCCGGGCCGCACCGCCACCACGCTGGTGCTGCGCACCGTCAACACGGTCTTTGAAGACTTCCGATATCACCGCAGCTTCGCTACCGACGATGGCGCAAGCGTCGTGCTCGAATTCAGCGCCAACGTGAGCGGCAAAGCGCTCAAGGGCATCGACATGATCCGCTTCAACGCCGACGGCAAGATCGTCGAGTTTGAGGTGATGGTCCGCCCCGCCACCGGCCTGCAAGCATTGGGCGCGGCCATGGGGGCCAAGCTGGCCGACAAGCTCGCGCTGCTCAAGGCTGAGGCCTGAGTCCCCGTCCAATTTCATTCCCATACCTAGACCAACGGAGACTGCCATGTCGCTGCCGCCGATCCTGCAAAACCGCCTGTCCGTGCCTGTCGTGGGCTCGCCGCTGTTCATCATTTCCAACCCCGACCTCGTGATCGCCCAGTGCAAGGCGGGCGTGGTCGGCTCGTTCCCGGCGCTTAACGCGCGCCCGGCGGAGCTGCTGGAGACCTGGTTGCAACGTATCACCACGGAGCTGGCCGAATACGACGCGCAGCATCCGGACAAGCCCTCCGCCCCGTTTGCCGTCAACCAGATCGTGCACAAGTCGAACGACCGCCTGGAGCACGACCTGGAGCTGTGCGTGAAGTACAAGGTACCCATCGTCATCACCTCGCTGGGTGCGCGTGAAGACGTGAACCAGGCGGTGCACAGCTACGGCGGCATCGTGCTGCACGACGTGATCAACAACAAGTTTGCGAAGAAGGCGATCGAGAAAGGCGCGGATGGCCTGATCGCCGTGGCAGCGGGCGCGGGTGGCCACGCGGGCACGACCTCGCCGTTTGCGCTGATCCACGAGATTCGCGAATGGTTTGACGGCCCGCTGCTGCTGTCGGGCGCCATCGCCAACGGCAACGCCATCCTGGCAGCGCTGGCTGCTGGTGCGGACCTGGCCTATGTGGGCTCGGCCTTCATCGCCACCGAAGAAGCCAACGCCATCGAGGGCTACAAGCAGGCCATCGTGGAATCCACTGCCAGCGACATCGTCTACACGAACCTGTTCACCGGCGTGCACGGCAACTACCTGCGCAAGAGTATCGAAAGCGCGGGCCTGGACCCGGAGGCCCTGCCGGAATCGGACCCAAGCAAGATGAACTTCGGCTCGGGCGGCGGCGCCAAGGCCAAGGCGTGGAAAGACATCTGGGGCGCCGGCCAGGGCGTGGGCGCGGTCAAGCGCGTGGTGCCGGCGGGGGAACTCGTGAAGCGTTTTGCCGAAGAGTTTGAAGTGGCACGCCGTCGCCTGAACAACATCGAGGCGCTGCGCACCCCGGCGGGAGATAAGGCGACGGTTTAAGCGTCGCTCGTTAAGCCGTCACCGCGGCTGGCTCCAGCAACGGCAGCACATCGTCTGCCCATGCGAGCCAGCCTTCTTCGTAAACGATGCCGCGCTGGAGCACAGCGAGTTGCAGCCGTTGCGCACGCGTGAGTTCATCGCCCGAAAAATCGCGTAGCTCGATCTCGCGGAAGGTGTTCAGGCGCGTGCGGTGCTGCTCGATCAGGCGCTGCATCTCGTCGGCAAAACCGAGCGGGCCGATCACCGCTTCGGCGCGCAGTTTCACCAGCACTTCTTCGCGGTTGTCCGACGAGACGGTCGGCTCCAGCACCCAGCGCGCGAGTTCTTCGCGGCCCGGCGGCAGCACCGTGTAGGTCTTCTTGCGGCCGTCTTCCTCTTCTTCCACGCTCACCCAGCCTGCCTCGGCCATGCGGCCAAGCTCGCGGTAGATCTGCTGGTGCGTGGCGCTCCAGAAGTAGCCCATGGACTTGTCAAAGCGGCGGGCAAGTTCGTAGCCGGAGGAGGGCTTTTCAAGCAGAGAGGTGAGAAGCGCGTGCTGAATCGACATAAGCAGGAAGTGACATCGGCCTTGGTTTGCCATCATACCGAGCAATCGCCCCGGAATGCGGCGAAGCTCGGATCGATGCGCGATCAGCGCTGGGCCGCAGCCACATCGGTCATCGCGCTATAGACCAGCGTACGCAACTGCCGGCGCACCGGATAGGCAGACGACGGCAAGACCTGCGTGAAGAACAGTCCGATCAGGTCTTCCTTCGGGTCCACCCAAAAGAAGGTACCGGCCGCGCCGCCCCAGAAGAAGTCGCCGGTGCTGCCAGGGATGAGCGTGGCCGCCTGCGATATCGTGGTCGCGAAGCCGAGGCCGAACCCCACGCCGTCGTAGGCCGCCTCGCTGAACATCGAGCGCGGCGACAGGGTTGATATGTCGACCCCGCCCGGCAAATGGTTGGCCGTCATCAGCGCCAGCGTTTTGGGGCCGAGCAGGCGCACGCCATCCAGCTCACCGCCTTGCAGCAGCATGCGCGCGAAACGCAGGTAGTCCGCCGCGGTGGACACGAGCCCACCGCCGCCCGAAACCAAGCTGGGGGGCTTCAGGTAGACGCTGGTACGCGGGTCATCTTGCAAGACCGGTTGATCCGATACCGCCGTCGAGCCAAGCGACCCGACCGCATAGCAAGCGCAGAAGCGCGAGGCTTTGTCTTCCGGCACGTAGAACGCCGTATCGACCATCCCCAGCGGATCCAAGATCCGTTCCTTCAGGAAGGTCTCGAACGGCATGCCGCTGATCTTGCCGACGAGGTAGCCGAGCACGTCGGTGGAAACCGAGTAGTTCCATGCCTCGCCCGGTGAGAACTCCAGCGGCAGACCGGCCAGCTTTTCGATCATCTCGTCCAGCGTTCCGTTGAGGTCGGCACCACCCAGCTTCAGTTGCCGATACGCGGCGTCGACATTCGTGTTCTGGTGAAAGCCGTACGTCAGGCCGGAGGTGTGGCGCAGCAGATCAACCATGCGCATCGGCCGCGTGGTCGGGCGCGTCTGGAAACCACCCATGAAGCCGCCGACATGCACGCCCAGGTTTTCCCAGCCAGGAATGAACTTGCTGACCGGATCATCCAGTGCGACCTTGCATTCCTCCACCAGCATCATGAACGCCACCGAGGTGATCGGCTTGGTCATCGAGTAGATGCGGAAGATCGAATCTTCGGCCAGCGGCACCTGGCGCTCGCGGTCGGCCCAGCCTTGCACGGCATTCAGGACACGCTCGCCGCGCCGCCACACCTGCGTGAGGGCGCCAGGCAGCTTGCCGGTCGCCACATAGTCGTCGTTGATGAAACGCTCGACCCGTTGGAGCCGTTCGCGAGACATTCCCTGCGTTTGCCTATCGTGCTGTTCCATCCCCGTCTCCTTGCATTCTCGACACTTCGATCCGGTGTGCGGCGCGCCGACCACGCTGCCGTTCTGGTGACATTGTGGCAGGTGCCACCGACCGTGCAAACCAGCGCAAACCATGCGCGGGTGCGCCGTGACTGTGCTTCAATGCAGTTCGCCTGCAACACCGCCTCAACATGAAGCGCTTCGACGATCTCTACCTCTTCACGCGCGTGGTGGAAGCTGGCGGCTTTTCTGCCGCCGAGCGCGCCACGGGTATCCCAAAATCCCGCCTGAGCCGGCGCATTGCCGAGCTGGAAACGCAGCTCGGCACGCGCCTGCTGCAACGCTCGAGCCATCGCGTATCCGTCACGCCCGTGGGCGAGGCGGTGTATCGGCATGCGCGCGACATGGCCGATGCCTCTGCCGCCATTGAAGCGCTGGCCGGTGCCGCACGCAGTGAGCCGGCGGGGGTGCTGCGCGTGGGCACCTCGCCCTTGCTGGCTGAAACGCTGGTGGCCGGCTGGCTGGCTGAATTTGCCGATGCCCACCCGAAGCTGCGCATCGAGCTAGATCTGTCCAACAACTATGTCGACCTGATCGAGCAGCGCATTGATGTGGCCATCCGCGCCGCCACGGGGCCGCTGCCTTCGCGTGATGTGGTGGCGCGCCCGCTGGCGGTGTCGCCACGCGTGCTGGTGGGCAGTTCCGCGTTGATCGCGCGTGTGGGCGAGCCCGCCACGCCGGCTGCGCTCGAAGATTTGCCCTGCCTGGGCCAAGGCACGCTCACCCGCAGCCGCGACTGGGTGTTGCATGACCGGCACGGTCACCGGCTGGCGCTGCCGATTCGGCCGCGTTTTGCCACCGACAACATCCTCGCGTTACGCGAAGCGGCCATCGCCGGCTTGGGCTTTGCCGTGCTTCCCCAACACTGTTGCCACGCGGCGTTGCTCGACGGCCGTTTGCGCACGGCATTGCCCGGTTGGACGCCCGAGCCGGCAGACCTGCACGCGCTGTACCCATCGCGCGCCGGCGTACCGCCATCGGTGAAGGCGCTCATCGCGTTCCTGCGTGAGCGCTTCACGCAGGAGCCGACCATGAAGGCGCTTGGCTGACTAGCGCAACGAAACCAATAACGTTGCGCTTATGCGGTTACATGAAATTTTTCCATTGCATGCATCCCGATTCGTCATGCAAAACGGGCGCGGAAGATCACCCTTGGCGTGACGTATGAAGGATCTCGCGGAGCACCATCGTTCATGAAGCAGCGGGGCTGAGCTCTATGAGCGTCGGCTCAGCGCTTACTCAAGAAACTTTGGCGCCGCTATCTTCAAGGTCCGCGAGGAGCCGTTGCGCACTGCTACTGTCGAGTTGCTTGTCGCGTAAGAGCGCCTTGACTGCGTCTTCGAAATCAAAGTATCCACACGCCGAGCGCATGCTTTGCAGATAGGCGGGTCTCTCATCTGCTGGACGCGCCTTTGCCGCCTCAACGAGCGCCGTGTGCGTGGGCATGCCAATGCCGCTGAGATGTTTGTGAACGACCGCGTGTGAAACATCATCGTCACCAAGGTGCAGGTTCACCGATCGATGGCTGCGATCAGCGTAGAGCGGCTCGTGTGCTTGCTTCAGAAACGCGTCCTGCGGAACCTCCGTTAGACAGGTGACAGGGCCGTTGACCCTGAACTCATCATCCGTTGCATAGTATTCAACCTGGTCCTCAGGGTCACGGATAAGGTCCTTCATGCCGAGCGCCGCAAATTTCGCGGGATCGACCTCCTTGACCCGTACATGCTCAAAGGTGCGATTCGGATCGAAGAAACGTACCGAGTACTCCATGCTCTCTGTACCTGGCGCGTCTCGCTTTGCAGGCTTTGCTGAAAGAAACATCGCCATTGCATGCTTGCCGGATTCAACCAGCAGCGTCACTTGGCCTGGCTTTGGCATCTCAGCGAACTTCTGCGTAATGAGGCGTCCCCACTTGTCGTGGCTTACCAGATAGTTTTTGGTGCCACATTGCTTGATCTCACGGTATCGGTGCTCCATCGATACGTCGATGTGTTGCTTCATCCTGGAGCGCGTGCCCATCAAGGCATGACGGACGTCCGCGCGCCGCGTGGACTCGTCCGGTGCGGCTTCATGAAGCTTCTCCGAGTCCAGTCTTTGCGCATCCAGGATTTCCCGAACCGCAATATGGCGGCACCAGATCAGTTCTTGCGGGCGCGCTGCAAAGGACACTTCTCCGTTGAGGCCTTTGGAGCTTCGCGCTTTGGTTGCAGACCTATAGATCTGGCCAATCGCAGTACTGGTTGCCACCGTCTGGTTGTCCGCAACATGTCTGACCAGCGTTTTTCTGTTTGTGCTTGCCCTGTTCTCTACTTGGGTAGCCGGTGGCACTTTGACGTTCTTCAGCTCTGGGGCTCGCATCGTTAGCGTTTTTCCAGCGAATCCACTTGCATTCAGCGTTTTCAGACGAGGAAGCCCCTCGATCCAATGCGGGGTTGTCGTCAAGCCCTCCGGCAGATGCACCGTCTTCACTTTGGCTAAGAACCGGGAGCTCCGCGGCGGCGATTCCTGCACGTCCTCGGGGTTGTGACCGCGTAGATCCAACGATCGCCCGTGCAGCCACTGCGCACCTTTTGAGAACGCTTTGGTGGTTGGAGCGCGTCGGAGCCCGAGCTGCTTGAGACCTTCTATGAACGCACCGCGCCCGTTCCGTGAGGAAGGCGCGTGACTCGTATGACTTGTATCGGCACTAGGTTTTGCGGCGGTCGGACCGACTTCAGTGTTGACGGGTTGGGCGGCAGAAATGGGCCGCAATGGCATGGCTGCTCCTGCACGGGGCTTGAGTTGGATTCTTAGACGGTGCGAGGGGCCGCAAGATATCAAGCGTGGCACTCGTGGCTTGCGTGGCAGTACGAAACGGACGTACAGATAGCGAACGCGCCGGTAAAGGAATTGGAATTGGGCGCGGATCGTCGGGTCACTAGACTCGATGAGGTGTTCGATTGCAACCCGAAGCCGCCCGGCAAAGGAGCGGCCAACTGACTCGCCGGAGCATCGGCCGTCATGCCGGCCTCTAAATATTTCAATTTGATGTCATTTTTATGACAACTTCGCGGATCGTTCGATAAATCGCGATCTTTTTGAAATATCCCCCATTGGAGGGGTGTGTGAAGGAATTGTGAAAGCTATGCTGCGGCAAAAGACAACAAGCGGTGCCAAGGATTGATTGGCATTGCATCGATCGGGTCGCCATGAAATTCGCCATCCTCACCAGCAATCCTTCCAGTTTCTCGTACGTAGCGGCTTGCCTGTCAACGCAAGACGTGACATGCGTGCGATTCGACGATGCATTGGCGCTGCTGCGCGCGCGGCGCACTGAGGCGTTCGATTTGCTAATGATCGACGCGCAGCTATTCAGCACGGCCGGCCAGTTGGTGCTGTCCTGGCGTGAGTGCAACGCCGATATGCGCTGGCCAACGCTGGTGTTCGGCAACTTCGCCGAGCGCAGGGAAATGCTGGGCGTGTTTGACAGCGCTGTCGACGACTTGGTCACAGGCCACTTTACTGCCGACGAGCTGAGTGCCCGCGTATGCCGCATTCTGCGCGCCGAACGCGGAACGCAGAAAACCGAGTCCGCGACCCGTACCGTGGTCGGACCGTACCGTTTATGCCGGCTCACCCGCACGGTGACGTTGCACGGCACGCCCATTCGGTTGACCGCCCGCGAATTCGCCACGGCCTGGCTGTTGTTCTCATCTTCCGGGGCTTTTCTGTCTCGTCAGCAGATTGCCACCGCGGTGTGGGGAACCGACGTCAGCGTTGCCGAACGCTCGATCGAACAGCACGTCTACAAGCTGCGCAAGAAGCTGTGCTTTGGGGAGGCCACGGGGGTCGAACTGAAGACCGTCTACGCCCGCGGCTATCAATTAACGGTAGGTGAGCCGGCCGCGCAGAGAGCGACTAGCGAATCTGCACTCTTGATGGCGGCGTAACGACTACCGCTTGGTGCCCGACGTACGCGAGGCGCGCTACCAGGAAATCGTGAAGCGCTACGAGCGCGGGGAAGTCGAATCCTCCCCACGCACGCTGGGCTGCCACGCCGATGCGCTGGGTTGTCGGACCGTTATCGCGGCCCGTTTTTATCTGATGCACAGGTCGCCTGACGTGCCCGTGTGGCAGTGATGCAGCAGGAGCAGCACTCAGGCCAATCGTTCCAGCGCCTGTGCCGCGATACGGTGGGTGATGGCTTCAGCAGAATCTTCCGTCGCCAGTTGGCCGGCTTGGCCGGACCATAGGTTGATGAAGTCGCCGGACCCCGTCGGCTCCGTCTTGGCACGCAAGGGTGCCAGCGCGCCGCCGGCCGTCGGGAACGCCGGAGCGAACGGGCTCATGGGGCCAATCTCGCGCATCAGGCGGTTGACGATGCCGCGTGCCGGGCGGCCGGTGAAGAGGTTGGTCAGTGCGGTATCCGCATCGGTCGCGCGCTTGAGTGCCGCGCGGTGGATAGCCGAAGTCTTCGCCTCAGGCGAGAGCATGTAGGCGGTGCCGATCTGCACCGCCGATGCACCGAGCGCCAGTGCCGCCACCACACCGCGTGCATCGCCAATACCGCCTGCCGCGATGATGGGCACGCGCACCGCATCCGCCACCTGCGGCACCAGTGCAAACGTGCCGACCTGCGATTCAATCGTCTTGGCGAGGAACATGCCGCGATGGCCGCCCGCCTCGTTGCCCATGGCGATGATGGCATCCACGCCGCGTGCTTCCAGCCAGCGCGCTTCTTCCACCGTGGTGGCTGCGGAAATGACTTTCGCGCCCGTGGCCTTCACCCGCGACTGCAGTTCCGGCGCCGGCAAGCCAAAGTGAAAGCTCACCACCTCGGGCTTGAGTTCTTCCACCAGTGCGCAGGTGGTTTCGTCAAACGGCGCGCGGTTGGCAGCCGGCGCCTGTGCATTCGGGTCGATGCCGAATTCCGCGTAGTACGGCGCCAGATGCGCGCGCCATTTGGCCTCGCGCTCCGGGTCAGGCTGCGGCGGCGTGTGGCAGAAGAAGTTCAGGTTGATGGGGCCACGCACGGCCGCACGAAACTGCGCAACCTGCTGGCGGATCTGCTCGGCATTGAGCATCGCGCACGGCAGCGACCCGAGACCGCCGCCGCGCGCCACGGCAATCGCCAACTCCGCACCCGCCACGCCGGCCATCGGCCCCAGCACGATGGGCACGTCGATGTTGAACAGCTCCAGCACGCGGGCATCAGGCCATGCGCTCATGATCGTCTCCAGCAAAGTCGGGATGCGTGCATGGTAATGCGGCACACCCCGCGCAAGATTTCCGGGCGAGAGACGGGGCTTTTCCTGTAACCTGAATAGCCATTCACACCAGTTACATCCGGCGCATTGCCGTCGCCTCCCCTCCTCCGCCATGTCATCGCCTGATACGTCTGCACTGATTGCCGATCATCCCGTGCTCGACATGCTCAACACCGTGGCCACGGTGAATGGCCAGCCCCATGACACTTGGCAGACGGATGAAGACGTGTCGGACTGGCTGATGTGCGCTGGCTGGTTGGCGCAACCGCTGGCTGGGCGCTATCCACCCGGCGTGTTGCTGGCAGTGGCGCGGCACCTGCGCGAGGTGATCCGCGTGTTGGTGGAGGCACGCAAAGCAGGTCGCACCGCCAGCGCCGATGCACTCAACGTGTTCCTCCGCCAAGCGCCCAGCCACCCCGTTCTGGTGTGGAGTGACAACACACCACGCGTGGAACGCCTGCGCCCGACCGATTCGGTGGAACAGTGCCTCGCGCCGTTGGCCGAGGCCGCCGCGCTGCTGTTGGCCGAGGGCGATTTCGATCTGATCCGCCTATGCGAACACCCCGATTGCACGCGCTGGTTTTACGACCGCACCAAATCGCACAAGCGCCGCTGGTGCAGCATGGCGCTCTGCGGCAATCGACATAAAGTGGCCGAGTACCGCAAGCGCCAGCAGCGCTGACCTGCCGTCGGCCTGCGGCGTTCCAACGTTGGAACGCCGCGTCGCAATGGAGGCCGCTGCGCATACAGCGTCGGATTCGTAACCTGTTCTCCCGAAACATCGCATCCCTTCAGGAGAACAAGCATGTCGCAAACTCAACCCAACACGCCGGCGCGCCTTGCGGGCCGCAACGCCATCGTCACCGGCGGCTCGCGCGGCATTGGTGCTGCCGTGGCACGCCGTCTGGCCGCAGATGGCTCCCGCGTCGCCGTGGTCTACCGCAGCAACCGCGATGAGGCAGAAGCCGTCGTCAGCGCCATTCGCGCAAACGGCGCAGAGGCGATCGCCGTACAGGCCGACGTGGCAGACGCGACGTCCGTCAACGCCATGGTCAGCACAGTGCGCGAAGCCTTCGGTGCCATCGACATCGTCATCAACAACGCAGGCATTCTGGAAGGCCAGCCGGTCGGCAGCATCGACGCGGCCTCGTTTGATGCGCAGTTCCGCACCAACGCGCTGTCGGTCATCCTCGTCACGCAAGCCGTGTTGCCGCACGTGCCCGCGCGGGGCGGCCGCATCGTCAACGTATCGTCGAGCCTGGTGTATCGCCCACGTGCCGGGCTGTCGGTATATGCGGCAAGCAAGGCCGCAGTCGGCGCACTGACCCACGCGTTTGCCGTAGAACTGGGCCCGCGCAACATCACCGTCAACGCCGTAGCACCCGCGCTCACACGCACCGACATGACCGCGCCCATCCCCGACGAGGTCAAAGCCCGCATGCGTGAATCCACCCCGCTAGGCCGCCTGGCCGAACCCGAAGACATCGCCGACGCCATCGCCTTCCTAGCCTCCGACGACGCCCGCTGGATCACCGGCCGCACCCTAATGACAGACGGCGGCTTCATCTAAGCAGTCAGAAAAGCCGGCCACACCGCCAACGCAAGCACGCAGACGGTGTGGCCGTACCTGCCCTAGATGGCGCCTTGAATTTCTGTTGCAAGGAGGAAAAAGGAAGGGGAACTGTCTGAGCGCAGCGAGTTTTCCCCTTCCCCTCCTTGCGACATAAATTCAAGGGGAAGTCGCCATCTCGGGCGCGCCTTTCTTTGCTTACTTTCTTTGGCAAGACAAAGAAAGTGAGTCGCCCCCGGCAGGGGGAGAAACAAGGGATGCACCACCAGCACAGAAAACTCGCCCAGACGTGCAACACCCCCCCTTACTCCGCCACCCCCCTCACCAACCGATAAAGAAACTCCCGCCCGTCATACAACCGAGCAATCTCAATCCGCTCATCCAGCCCATGCGTACGCAAGTCCGCCGGCTCGGTAAACAACCCCGACACCCCATACATCGGAATCCCCGCATTGCGCATAAAGCGGCTATCGGTCGCCCCCGTGCTCATGGCCGGGATGACGGGCACGCCCCAGGTCTGCTGCGTCAGCGCCTCCACCGTCTTCACCAAGTCCCCATTGAGCGGTGACGCCGGACTCGCCAGCGGCTTGTTGACATAGCGCACGCTGATCTTGTCGTTGGCCAGCGCCTGCTTGAGCTGACGATTAATATCAGCCGGATCATCATGCGGCAAAATCCGGCAATTCACCGTCGCCTTGGCTGACTGCGGCAGCGCGTTCTCAGCATGGCCGGCATTGACCATGGTCGCCACACACGTGGTGCGCAACTGCGCGTTATAGAACGGATTGGCGGACAGCCGATCGATAGCCGCTTGGTCCGGCTTGCCGGAGCCCACCGCGCGCATGTCTTCCGCCAACTGGCCCGTCGCCAGCGGCGCGCTGCGCGCAAAGTAGGTCTGCGTCACGTCCGCCAGCTTGACGGGAAACTGATACGCCCCCAGGCGATCCAGCGCCGCAGACAGCGCATACACCGGGTTCGTCTTCGTCGGCACCGAGCTGTGGCCGCCCACGTCGCGCACTTCCAGCTCATACGTCGTGTACATCTTCTCGGCCACCTGAATGCGGTGGAGCACCGGCTTGCCGTTGCGCAGCTCGCCACCACCACCTTCGTTGATGCCGAATTCAGCCTTCACCAGTTCGGGCTTGTTGTTGACGATCCAGTACGCACCGTTGCTCGGCACGTCACCGCGCTCTTCATCCGTGGTGAGTGCGAGGATGATGTCGCGCGAAGGCCTGAAGCCTTCCTGCTTGAGCTGCCCCAACACCGACACAAAGGCCGAGGCCATCGCCTTGTCGTCAATCGCGCCGCGTGCGGTGAAGTAGCCATCGGTCTCTTGCAGCTTGAAGGGGTCGGTCTTCCAGTCTTCGCGCTTAGCCTCCACCACATCAATATGCGCGAGCAGCAAGACCGGCTTCTTGGCGCCCGTGCCCTTCCAGCGCAGCACCAGGTTGCCCTTCTTCGGGAAGGGTTCGATCACCTGCATGTCTGCGGCGGCAAAGCCTGCCTCGCGCAGGCGTTTTTCCATGGCTTGCGCGGCCTTGGTGGTGTCACCCGCCGAATGCGTCGTGTTGATCTCGACCAGCTCTTTGTAGATGTCGTGATAGCGCTGCTGCTCGGGTGTGAGCGTAGTGGGCGCGGGCTTGCTGGCTGGGATGGTCTGAGCGATCGCGCCTGCGCAGCATGCCAGTACGGCAGCAGACACGAGGGCGCGGACAGGAACACGACGACACTGGAAACGCATGGACACCTCCGGATAATCGTTATGAGTGCACCGCATGAACGCATAAAACAAAGCGGGGCCGACCCGAAGGCCGACCCCGCAGTGTAGCCCCGTGGCAGCCACTTCGCTGCCGGGGCAATCCATCCGGAACCGTGCGTTACATCGCCACGCGGAACACCGCCACAGCGCGGCGCAGTTCGTCCGCCTGTTCTTCCAGCGCTTGCGCAGCGGCGGCCGCTTCTTCCACCAGCGCGGCGTTCTGCTGCGTCACGTCGTCCATCTGCGTCACGGCTTCGTTGATCTGCTCGATGCCGCTGCTCTGTTCTGCCGAGCCCGCGCTGATCTCGCCCATGATGTCGGTCACGCGCTTCACGGCCACGACGATCTCTTCCATCGTCTTGCCGGCACGCGCCACCAGCGTCGAGCCCGATTCCACACGCGTGGCGGAATCTTCGATCAGCGATTTGATTTCCTTGGCAGCGCCCGCACTGCGTTGCGCCAGCGTGCGCACTTCACCCGCCACCACCGCAAAACCGCGGCCCTGTTCACCAGCGCGTGCAGCTTCCACGGCAGCGTTCAGCGCCAGGATGTTGGTCTGGAACGCAATGCCCTCAATCACGGCGATGATGTCGGTGATCTTGCGCGACGATTCGCTGATCTCGCCCATGGTCGTCACCACGTCCTTCACCACGTCACCGCCCTGCACGGCGATCTCCGACGCGTTCACCGCCAGCGTGCTGGCCTGACGCGCGTTGTCGGCGTTCTGCTTCACGATGCTCGTGAGCTCTTCCATGCTCGACGCAGTTTCTTCCAGCGAGCTGGCTTGCTCTTCCGTGCGCTGCGACAGGTTGGTGTTGCCCGCGGCGATCTGCTGCGTGGCCGAAGCGATCGACTCGCTGCCACGGCGCACCGTCACCACGGTTTCCTTCAGCTTGGCCTGCATCTCCTGCAGACCTTCCATCAGCACGCCCATCTCGTCACGCGAGTGGATGCGGACATCGGTGGTGAGGTTGCCGGCGGCAATCTCGCGGAAATGCACGAGCATCTCTTCCAGCGGGCGCGAAATGGCACGCGACAGCACGAAGTAGCAACCGGCTGCCAGCGCCAAGCCAATGGCAATGACGATACCGAACGTCCACAGCAGTCCGTTGAAGAAGGATTGCGATGCTGCGTAGCCGGCTGCAGACACCTCTTCCTGGATCGCGTTCAGGCGGTCGGACTGTTCGGCATAGGTGCGGAACTGCCCGGGAATCTTGTCCACGACCAATTGACGCGCCGCTTCCTTGTCACCGCGCTTGATGGCCTCAATGGCCGAGGCCATGGTTTCCTTGATCAAGGTGCGCTGCTTGCCCGCCTCGCCCGCCACGCGTTCTTCTTCCGGCGTGGAGAAGGGCAACGCAAGGTAGCTCTTCCACCCTTTCTCGCTGTGATCAAGCTGGGCGCCTACGTGGCTAATGGCCTCGAGCGCTTTGGCCTGATCGGCTTCAAAAATGGCGCGATCCAGCGCGGTACGTGCCTGCGCCATCTTTGACTCGGCAAGGCCAAGTGCACGCGTGGACGGCAGGTTGTTGGCGAAGGTTTCCTTGAGCGCCGCATTCGAGCGCAGATTACCGACCAGCCCCAGCGCACCAACGCCCGCCAGGAATACAGCCAGAACAAACAGCACCAGCGCCAGCCGTGCCTTGATGGAAAGCGTCTTCATATCCGTCGTGAGAAATGTGTGGGGCGTGAACCGATGCCTCTGTGGGAATCGAGTTCAACAAAACTAACGACAGATACTTATCAAACTTTAACTACATTCCAAGGGTTTCCCCGGAGAACAAAGCCCCGTGCGCGTCTTGGCTCACGCCTGCATACGCACCATCAGGGCGTTATCGAGCGGCACGCCGCGTACCGTCACGGTCTGGCGCGCCATGACCGCGAAGCCGTTGCGGGCGAAAAACGGCTCGGCGCTCAAACTCACGTGGGCCTGCACGCGCGCCATCCGGCGCTGCGCAGCCAGGTTGAGGATGTGGTTCATCAGGCTCTGACCGACACCCTGCCGCGCATGCGTGGCCGCCACAAAGAAATGGTCGATATAGCCGGTGGCCTGCAGGTCGGCATAGCCCACGGGCTGACCGTCGATCTCCGACACGAAAGGTTGAATGCGGCGGATGCGCTCGGCCCATTGCTCGGCGTCGTAGTCGGCGGGTGCCCAGGCTTCGAGTTGTTCTGGGCGGTAGCGGCTGGCGGCAATGCCGTGGACGGCGGAATGGAAGATGGCGTGGAGCGCGGGTTCTTCCCCCGCGCGAAAAGGGCGGATCAACACGATGCTGTTCGCAACGATCAAACGATTAAACCGAAAGATGGATGCCCGACATGAACAACTTGCCTGCCAGCCACAAACCGGTGGCAGAAATCACCACAAGGAAAAAGGCACCTAGAAAGGAGCTGTCCAACACGTATTTGAAGACCACCATGCAGACAAGCGGCGCCACAATCATCGCGACGGACCCGGCGACAAACAACGATGCATAACACGCTACCAACGCAAGCACCAATGCCAGTGCAGAACGGGGCAATGTCGCCCGGTCTGCGCCCACAGCTTGCGCGCCAAACCAGACGGGCACGGTGGCCACTGCCACAAACCCTGCCGCCCCAACCAATGCCGGAAAACCGGAAATCTGAACCGCCGCCACGTAACTCCCTTTTTTATCGATGAATAGGCGCGGCGATTATGCCTGGGTTATCGCAAAAATAAATCCGCCTTTATTGCCCAGCGTAAGGCAAATCCATCGAAGCCAGCACGTCCTTAATGTGCTGCGCCGCCTGTTGCGCATTCTGTGCGGCGGGCACAGCCGGCTGCTGATCGGTCGACAGATTGCGCACGTGGTCATCAATGGTGATGCCGGTGCCCAGCGGCGCCAGCATCGCGGCCGATTCGTGCATGGCCCATTGGAAATCATTGAGCGGCGCGTTGCGCGCGGCCTGCAGGCCTGCCGGGTTTGCTGCCATGGCACGGGCAGCAACGGGCTCGCGGTTGTCGTCAGGGGCGCTCAGTTGCAGCACCTGGCTGAGGTCGGGCGCGCCGGCATCGCGGGCGGTGAGCGGCGTCTTGATGTTGTAGCGCATGCGCAGCGTCTTGATGATGGCGGTGTGGTCGTACGGCTGCGCCACGGTTGAGCGGAAGATCGTGCCCTTCGGAATCCACGGTGACACCACCACCGCAGGCACGCGCACCCCCAGTCGATCAAACGCAAAGAGCTGCCCCGGCTGCGGCGGGCTGGGCGGCACCACCGCTGGCGGGGGCACGTGGTCGAAACAACCGCCGTGCTCGTCAAAGGTGATGACGAGCATCGTCTGATGCCACTGCGGCGAGCTGCGCAGCGCGTTGTACACCCGTGCGACCAGCGCATCGCCGTAGCCGACATCGTGCGGCGGGTGCATGTCGTTGGGCCAGTCGAGATCGGCAAAGTAGCGTGGCTCGATAAAGCTGTACGACGGCAGCTTGCCGTTGGACGCGTCGTCCAGAAAATCGTCGAACAGGTGGAAGTGGTCCAGATGCAGCCACAGCCGCGTGAGCGTGAGCGACTGCGCAAAGTCGTGGTAATAGACGGCCCAATCGTCTGGCGCCACGCCGTCGAGCGCGTTGAACAGAGTCGGCATCAAGTAGGGGAAATGCACCGGCGAATTGTTCGGATATCCGTGCGCGGTGCCCGTGTGCACGAAGAAGCGGTTGGGCCACGTCTGGCACGGGGCCGAGGCAAACCACGCATCGCACACAGCGTAGTTGCGCGCCAAGGTGCTGAGCGCCGGCACCTGGTCTGACGTGAAGAAATGCATGATGTCGCGCGGGTCACCACCGTTCTTGGCGTAATTGGTGGTGAAGCCCTGCATGGTGGGCGTCTGCCCCAGCGGCATCTGCTGGCCGAAGAGCTGCTGGTTGATGTCGGTGAAGAGCTCGCCCGGGTCGGGGTTGGGCAGCGTCATCACGTTGGGGGGCACCGGCGTCGTCCACACGCGGATGGGGTCGCCGCCGCCGTCGGGGTTGGTCTCGTTGCCCGAGAGGCCATCAAACTCGGCGCTCTTGGAATACAGCGTGCCGAACAGGTTGTCGAACGACCGGTTCTCCAACATCAGCACGACCACGTGCTGGATTGCGTTCAAGCCTGCCATGGTGGCCCCCTCGTGTCTGGTTGTGCCGGTCACTATAGGAAGAAACGAAGGGGATTGGCGCCGCGCAGCCCGATGGGCCGATCAACGTACCGCCGGCAGCACACGCCACGCAATCAACGCGCTGCCTGCCGCCACCAGCCACACCACTGGCCAGGACGACCACGCCAGCACATACGGCAAGCCCAACGAGGTCACCCCTAGCGCGGTGAACGCGCCGGTATTGCCCAGGCCCAGCGCCGTGCCGGCACGCTGGGCGCCGGCCATCGTGGCCATCTCGGTGTAACCCACGCCATGCCAGGCCGACACGCAGATGCCGCCCGCCACGATGGCCGCCACCAGCGCAACGCGCATGACCGCCAGGTCGATCGACAACGCCGACGTCATCCACGCCACACCGGCCAGCACGACGAACAGCGCGACGCTCAAGCGCGCGCACATCCGTAGATGCGCGCGGCGATTGCCGTGGCGGTCGGTCCAGCGGCCGCTCCATACGCGCATGACGGCCGCACCGCCCTGCACCGCAGCCATGGTCAGGCTGAGCGTGAGCACATTGGCGTGCGCAAAGTCGCGCAGGAACACCGTGGCGAACGCGACGACCGCCCCCTGCGGCACGCATAGCAGGCCGATGGCCAAGGCCATGCGCCACAGCATTGCGTCTCGCAACGGACCTGGGCCAGCAGGCGCCGCCGTCTTGGCGGCGGCACTCACCACATCCGGCGCCTCATGCACCCACAGCCACGTCAGCACCGCCGTCAACAGACACGCCGCCGCCAGCACGCCATACACCGCAGCAAACCCGGCATGCGCAGCAAGGCTCGGCAACACCAGCGCGCCAATCCCCCCGCCCAGCGGCACGGCAGTCTGGCGGATGCTCATGGCCAAACCGCGCTCGCCCTCTCGAAACCACCCCATGACCGCGCGCCCGCTCGACCCATTCACGCTGCCGCCCAGCAGGCCCACACTCAGCATGCCGGCCACCAGCCACGCCATCGGCGGCACACTGCCATGCAAGGGCGCCACGCAGCACGCCATCACAAACAGCGCCAGGGCGGTCAACCCCAGCCCCGCCAGCAGCACCGAGCGATCGCCCCAGCGGTCGGTCAACAAACCCCACGGCAACTCACTGATGGCGATACCCAGCCCCAGCGCCCCAAGCGCCACACCCAGCTCGGCATTGCCCAGGTGATACGCCGAGCGAATGAACACGGCCGTCGTCGGAATGCCCGAAAACGCCGCCGAAAAACTCGCATTGGCCGCCACCCCCACGCCCAGCACCTTCCAGCGGTGGTGGCGTGACATGGGCGTGCTTGCGGCCGGTAAACACACGGCTGTCGTCATGATGGTTTCTCCAGAAATGCGTTTGACAGCCGCAGTCTGGCTGAGCAACATCCGGCCTAAATGACGTTAATCCCTCATTTCAAGACATCATGCGCAGAATCGGCTTTCTGGTGTTTCCAGGCTGCAGCCTGCTCGATTTCACCGGCCCGCTGACGGCCTTTGACGTGGCGAACCGGTTGCATGCCGCCACCTCCGGGCAGCCGGCCTATCGGATCGACGTGGTGTCCGAAGGCGGCGCGCTGGTGCAGAGCGCCCCGGGCCTCGTCATGCAGACACTGCCGCTGGACGACCCGGCCTTCGACACGCTCGTCATCTCGGGCGGCAACGGCCCGCGCGAGGATGCGTTCTCCCCCCGGCTGATCGCCTTCGTTCAGGAAGCGGCACAGCACTCGCGGCGCATGACCAGCGTGTGTTCCGGCGCGTTTGCGCTGGCGGCGGCCGGGCTGCTCGACGGGCGCCGCGCGACCACACACTGGCGCATGGCGGCGCTGCTGCAGCGGCGCTATCCGCGCGTGCAGGTGCAGAGTGACCACATCTTCATCCACGACGGGCCGGTGTGGACCTCGGCCGGCATTTCTTCAGGCATCGACCTTGCGCTGGCATTGATCGAAGACGACCTGGGCGTCGATATCTCGCGGGCGGTGGCGCGTGAGCTGGTGGTGTATCACCGGCGGCCGGGCGGGCAATCGCAGTTCTCGGCGCTGCTGGAGCTGGACCCGGCATCAAGCCGCATCGCCCGCGCGCTGAGCTACGCGCGCGAGCATCTGCACGAAACGCTCGATGTCGATCGGCTGGCCGATGTCGCGCACCTGAGCCGCCGCCAGTTCGATCGCGCCTTTGTGGCCGAGACTGGCCAGACGCCCGCCAAGGCGATCGAAAAGCTGCGCGCCGAGGCCGCCCGGCCCCGTGTGGAAGCCGGGAATGAATCTCTGGAACAAGTTGCCCGTGCCGTGGGCTTTGCTGATCCGGAGCGGATGCGGCGTGCGTTCATCCGCGTGTTTGGGCAGCCGCCGCAGTCGGTGCGGCGCTCCGGGCGCTCCGGGCATGCACGCCTGGTCGCATAAGACGTTACCCTCGCCGATTCGCAAACCGCGCCAACCACTTCTTTGACGCTTGCCTTGATGCTCGCCGACACCACCCTGCCCCTGCTCTACAGCTATCGCCGTTGCCCTTACGCCATGCGTGCCCGATTGGCGATGCTGCAGGCCCAGCGGCGCTTCCAGACCTACGAAATCGTCATGCGCGACAAACCGGCAGAAATGCTGGCGCTGTCGCCCAAGGGCACCGTGCCCGTGTTGCGCTTGCCCGATGGCACCGTGCTGGAAGAGAGCCTCGACATCATGCGCTGGGCGCTGGAGCACCCCGACACCGATGGCTGGTGGCGCCGCGCCCAATCCGACGACAACCTCGCCCTGCTGCGCACGAACGATGGCGATTTCAAACGCCAGCTCGATCGCTACAAATATCCGGATCGCTATCCGCAAGAAGCCGTGCAGCGCGAGACTGCCCGTGCGCAGGCAGTTGAAACCCTGCTGATATCGCTGGAATCGCGCTTGCAGCATCAGCGCTATCTTGGCGGCTCCACACCGTGTGCGACGGACTTGGCGATCTTCCCGTTCGTGCGGCAGTTTGCGGCGGTGGAGCCCGAGTGGTTCGCCAGCCAGCCGCTGCCGGCGCTGCAAGCCTGGTTGGCCGGATGGCTGGGCAGCCGTCTGTTCGAGGTCTGCATGACCAAGCAGCCGGTGCAGGCCATTGCCGCATTTCCCGAGTATCAGCACCCCAACTGATGGAGGCATGTCGACATGCGCACCACACCGGATACCGCCCCCGACAGTACCGCCGCGCGCGTAGCCTTGTGGCGCGCGCTGCATGTGCAGATCGATGCTGCGCCACACGTGCTGGAAGATACGGTCGGCTTGCAACTGCTCGCGCCGCCTCCTGGCTGGCAACAGCGCGGCGACATGGACCCGCAGTTCACGCGGCCGTTTCGCGCGTCGATCGTGGCGCGGGCGCGCTTCATTGAAGATCTCGTCATCGAACACGCGGCACAGGGGCTGAGCCAGTACGTCATCTTGGGTGCGGGCCTGGACAGCTTTGCGCAGCGCCGGCCAGACGTCGCATCGCGCATGACCGTGTTCGAAGTCGACCAGCCCTACCCGCAGGCATGGAAGCGCCAACGTTTGGCGGAACTCGGTTTTGGCACACCGGATTGGTTGCGCTTCGTGCCGGTCGATTTTGAAGCGCGCGAATCGTGGCAGGACGCGCTTGTCGCCGCCGGTTTTGACGCCAGCAAGCCGGCCGTGGTCGTATCCACGGGCGTGAGCATGTATCTGACCAAGGAAGCGAACGCCGCCACGCTACGGCAAGTGGCATCGCTGGCGCCCGGGTCCATGTTCGCCATGACATTTCTGCTGCCGCTGGAGATGGCCGCGCCAGAAGTCCGCCCCGGCCTGGAGATGGCCGAGAAAGGCGCCCGCGCCAGCGGCACGCCCTTCATCAGCTTCTTTACCCCGCCCGACATGCTGGCGCTCGCACGGGAAAATGGCTTTCGTGATGCGCAGCACATCTCGGCCGACACCCTCACGCAGCGCTACTTTTCCTGTCGCACCGATGGCCTGCGGCCACCCGCCAATGCAGAGGAACTGCTGATCGCGACGGTGTAGGCCCGAGTCAACCGCACCCGAGGGACATCGGGACACCAGAACCGCCATCGCCTCATTGTCAGCACCAGGGCGCGTCGTCGCTTACTCGTACTCCACAGTGCCACGACCAAAGGGTCTGGCTGCGATTGCGGCGGCCTCTTCTTCGCGCGCCGCCATCGCGCGCTGTAGTGCGTGCTTGGCAGCAGCATCGTGCTCGGGCAAACCGGACAACACGGCGTGCAGGGTGGGCAACGCGTACATGGCCGTTAGTGCTTGTGCGGATTGTTCCCGCACGGTGTCATCCACGTCTCGCAGGGCCTCCACCAGCGCCGGCAGCATCGCCGGCCAAGTGTGTTCGGCATCGTCACGCAAGTCGCTCTGCAACATGGCGATCGACTCGACGGCCCGTGCACGGAACTCGGCATCGGGGTCGCGCAGTGCCGCAAACAGTGTCGGCATCGCGGCGACATCACGGTTTTCACCCAGCGCCCACAGCGCCATCCACTGCACTTGGTGCCCCAACGCAGGCGTCTGGTACGCGTGGATGAGGTGTTGCGTGGCACGCGCGTCCCGCAGTTCGCCAAGCGCGCTGGCAGCGTAGTAGCGCACCTCTTCATCCGCTTCGTCAAACACACGCGCGGCGATCAGGTCGAGCGACTCCGCATCGCGCCGCAAGCCCAGTGCGATGACGACTTCCAGCCGCACACGCGGTTCCGGGTCATTGGCAAGTGCCCGCAATGCTGGCAGCGCCTGCGGTGCCCGAAAGCGCAGGCCCTGTGCCGCTCGCCGACGGACCTCCGGCGCGGGATCAGACACAGCGCCCAGCAGCAGGTCATCCAACGCGGTGTCTTCCGTATCAACGGATTCGCACAGCGCATCCAATGCAGCGGCGCGCACGCTACCCTCAGGATCAACCGAGGCAGCAAACAGATCGGGAATCACATCCGCCGTGTCGCACCTGGCGAGTGCGTGGGCCGCCCAGACGCGCACATCGACATCGGTATCCAGACGCAATCGTGCGCGCAATGCGGCAACCGCCGGCTCGGACAACCAATACCCCAGCACATGCACCGCCTCGCGGCGGACCTCGGCGCTCGGGTCGTTGACGGCCTGCAGGCATGCAGGCTCGTGCGCGTGTGCGATGGCCTCTGACTGCCTACCCAGTGCCTGCACGGCGGCAGCGCGGACGCCCGGCTCCGTGTCGTGCTTCAGGGCATGCAGCACGGCGGACTCCGCGTGTGGATACTGGCCCAGGTCGTAGCGTGCCAGCGCATGGACGGCACTCGCGCGGAAATAGGCGTCCGTGTCGCGCGTGGCCGCCACCAACGGCGCCACGAATGCATCGTCCTCGCCTAGATCGGTCAGGCTGACGTTCGCACCACGGCGCGCGTCGGGTGATTGCTGCCGGAGTTGGGCAATGAGCGCCTCCATCTCGGCGGCGCTACGCGCTTCTGCATCATTGGTGGCAAGCGTCGATTCTCCGCGGCCGGCGAGCGCGTCCTTGATCCGCGCGATCCATCGTTTCAAGCGCATACGGTATTCAACGCGCCCCACGTCGCGAAGCCTTGCGCGTCAACGCCCAGGCCACCGCGCCAACAATCGCCCCGAGCAGGAACGGATACGACCACAGAATCCTCGGACCCCACTCGAGAAACGACCACGCGAAGCCCACGGCTGCGAGCATCAGGCTCCACTGCGCTGGTTTGCCCATCAGGTGGCGGACCACGCCGCTGTAGAGCAGCAGGCACGCCAGCAGCGAGATCAGCACGGTCAGCAATGACATCGCGCCCATGCTCACCATGTCCCAATAGTCCGACACGTAGCTCGCGATAAAGCCTGCCTGCAGCAAGGTTGCAATGGCTAGCGGTGCTCGCGTCGAATCGGTGGTCTGCTGTATGGGTGTTGACTCCATCATTCCTTCTCGGCTTTGGGTTCCTGCGGGCGTTTCCACGTCGATCATGGGCACAAATGCGACGTCCAGATCGCTTGGGCGCGCAGCATAGCATCCGACCAGCGCATGGATTCCGCAATCGATGCGGATGAACTCAGTCTTGCCTACGCCGGTGGGGTAAGAAACAGAAAGGTCGCGATTGGCCGGCGCGTCTGCCCAAGACCCGTGCGCGGGGCGGGATCCTATTCCCGGAACTTGGTGACGAGCGCCCATCGACCACGGTCAAGCCATGACCTAGCGTTCACGCACCGGGCCGGGCAGTGCCTTCAAGCCGATCCACAGCACGCCGATGACCATATTGACGGGCACGCTCAGCGCGCTGGGCACATAGAACAATGCAGACAGGCACGGCGTCTTGAGCGCCAGTTCCGCCACCCCGCCCAGCGCATAGCAGGCCACGCCGCACCAGAGCCACCGCCGCATATAGGCCAGCAGCCAGTGCGCATGCGCCTGGTTGAAGCGCCACGCGGCGGAACGCTCAAACAGGTTGCCGTGACTGGCATCCTTGAAGAGCCAGCCGAAGAAGAAATAGCGATACAGCAGCGTGCGAAAGGCGAGCTCTTGCATGATGGCTCCCTCAACCAAGCCAGCTTCGGGCAAGCAAGTTTGGCTCCAAAATCGGCCGGGCGCCATGGCCTGTACGCTCAAGTCGACGATGGCGCACGCGCACCGTTGCGCCTATCCTCGTCACTCCACCACGGAGGCCACGCATGAAGAAGAACGCACCGGACAACGCAACCCCCGCAGCCGAGCGGATTGACGCCCGCATTGCAGAGCTGAACGACTGGCGCGGCGCGCTGCTCGCCCGCCTGCGCGCCGTCATCCTGGCCGCCGACCCTGATGTGGTGGAGGAATGGAAATGGAGCGTGCCCGTGTGGTCGCACCACGGCATCGTCTGCACTGGCGAGGCCTACAAGCAGACGGTGAAGATGACGTTTGCCAAGGGCGCATCCGTGCCGGACCCTGCCGGGCTCTTCAATTCCAGCCTGGACGGCAACGTCCGCCGCGCAATCGATTTTCGCGAGGGCGACACGGTGAACGAGAAAGCGCTGAAGGCGCTCATCCAGGCGGCCATCGCCGTGAACAAGGGCACCGCAAAACGCTGAGCCGCGCGCGCGTGGCGCCAGAGCGGCTAACATACGGCCCGCCTGAACAACCCACGGAGCCACTTCAGTGATTCAACCGACCCCCATCTTCAAGGACAACCTCGCCCAGCTGCCCGCCATTGACGGCGTCGAGCGCATCGACCTGGTGGACGGCCAGGGCGCCGTGGTCGCCGACATCGAGAACAAGCCGGGCAAACAGGGTTCGCTGGCGGTGTACCACTACCTGCAGCAGGCCTTCGGCCAACTCGATGCCAAGGCCTCCGAGCATGGCCTGGCCGTGTTTGCCGAGCACACCGCTGATGCACGCAACCGTCCGGGCGCACATCCGAATGTCGACCGGCTGCTCGCCATTGCGGCGGGGGCGGAAGCACTGCGCATCAACGTGGTGACCAAGGGCTGACAGCGCTGTTGGCGACGCAATGAAAAAGGCCGGCGTGGTGCCGGCCTTTTTCTATCCCACCCCCGCTTAGAACGGCGCGGCAAACGTCAGCCGCAGTCCTTGCTGCAAGCCGCTCATGCCGGTCATCACGCTGTAGTCCAGCCCGAACGTGAGCGCCCCCGTGCGGAACTTCGTGCCCAGCCCGATCTGCATGCGGTCGCGGCTGTAGGGGCTGCCCGTGACGGTGTAGGCAGGCCCGAATGCAGCCTGATCCGCATACGCCAACCCCGCGCCGCCCTGGCCGTTGAAGTCGTGCTGATACTCCACACGCGCATACGGCAGGAAGGTGCCCCACTTCGTCTTCTGCAGGTATTCGGTGCGCAGGCCGAGCGTGCCCGACACGGACGTCACCGTCTGCGCGAAGTACGTCAGGGCGTTGATGCCGGCACCCGATTCACTGAACTGATCGAGCGTCGATTGCGACACCGCCAGCCGGCCGTACGGCGAGACCAGCCACGTGCGGTCGCGATGCTCATAGCCGGCGGACACCGACGCAAACATCTGCCGCCCGTTGCGCTTGCCGGTGGCGAAATCGCTCGCGTCGGTCACCCAGCGGCGGGAGTCGAAGCTGAGCGTGCCGAAACCAGCCACGCCGTCCACGAACAACGATGGCAGCGGGCGGAAGCTGCCGTATAGCGCCAGGCTGTAGCTGTCGCCCGTGCTCTTGGTGCCGGCGCTGCCGATGTCGGTGGAATCGCGTCCGTAGCCGAAACCGGCACCAACCGAGACTTGATCCGACACGCGGTAATCCGCCCCCGCCGTGATGCCGCCCGTGGTGAAGCGGAAACCCGAGCGCTGCGTGCCGGCGTTGGCAAAGCCAAAGTCCAGCGTACCGGCGCTCCAGAAGGCGAGGTTCGGGTCGCCGTGGTCAGCGTTGTTCCCACCAGCGGCAACGCCTGGCAGGTCGGGGCCGACATCGTCGCCGTCTTTCCTGGCAGAGGCCTCCCGCGCGTCGGCACTGCGCCGGCCACGTGCGGCTGGCAGCTTGCTGTCAGCGCGATCGCCACGCAGGCACGCGTCGTGTGCAGCGATGCCCAAGACGTCTTGGCAACGCGTTTGCGCGTCGACGCGGTTCGGGCTCGGCAACGCCACGGTCAGGCCATTGCGTGACGGCGCGCGGCCGGTGCCGTGCAGCGCTTCCAGCCGCTGGTTGTAGTTGCTGATCTGCGTGTTGGCAAAGCGTTGCGCCGCCTGAATCTGCGCGTTGATGAGGCCGCTGACATCGGGGTCGGTGGATGGGTCACGTCGCGGTGCCACGCTCACCTGCACCGCAGCGGGCGCCGATGTAGCGAAGCTGTTGGACAGCGTGTACGTCACCACTGCCGTGCCCGTGAAGGTGCTGGCCGGCACAAAGTTGAGCAGATACGTCGGTGCAGCCACCGCCGCAATGTGCACGCCCGATGGCGATGCCGTCTTCTGCACGATGGTGGCCGTGCCCGCATTCGCCGGCACAACGGACACCACCGCCGCGCCGATGAACGGGCCGCCCGTCGCGCCGTCGGTCAGGTCAACGCTCATGCCCTGCCCTGCCAGCGTGGTCGCTTGCTTCTGCGCTGGCGCGATCGGCACCGCCTTCACTGTCACCATCACCTGAATCGGCGCGGAGGTGCCCGCCGTGTTCACCAGCGCATAGGTAAAGCCAACGTTGCCCGACGTGTTGGGCGTGGGCGTGTAGACGATGTCCATGCCATTGACGACCGCCGTGCCGCTTGTGGGCGCGGTGACGATCGTCACCGCAGAGAACGGCCCACCCGTGGCATTGGCCGTGGGGTGCAGCGTGATTGGCGTGCTGGAGTTGGTGGTGGCCGTCATAGCCGGCGCGGTGCCAATGGCCTGTGCCACCACGAGCGTGTAGCCGCGCGTGCCGCTGTAGGGCGCGCCGGTGCCGGTGCTGCTGTCCGTCGCGCGCACGGTGAAGCTGTTGCTGCCCAGCGCCGTGGGCGTGCCGCTCAACACACCGGTGCTGCTGTTCAGGCTGATGCCCGCGGGCAGCGTGCCGGACGTCACCGCATAGGTGTACGGGCCCACGCCGCCGCTGGCCGCAAGCGCCTGGCTGTAGGCCGTGCCCAGCGTGGCGTTGGGCACGGTCGCGGGATTGACCACCACGTTGGCAGCCGCAATGGCGATGCCGTACGTGCGGCTGGCGGTAAAGCCGTTGGCATCCGTCGCCACCACGGTGAAGTTGAAACCGCCGCCTGCCGTGGGCGTCCCCGACAACACGCCTGCGCTGCTGAGCGACAACCCCGTCGGCAGTGTGCCGTTGGTGATCGCGAACGTGTACGGTGCGGCGCCGCTGGTGGCCGTGAGCGTCTGGCTATACGGCACCCCAATCACCGGAGCAGGCAGTGCGGCAGGGCCTACTGTGAGCGTGGGTGCGTTGACCGTCAGCGTATAGGTGCTGGGCACGGTGTAAGGGCCCGAGCCACCACTGCTGTCCGTCGCTGCGATGTTGAAGCTGACGGTGCCCGCCGTCGTGGGCGTGCCCGACAGCGTGTGAGTGGCGGCATTGAACGACAGGCCGCTTGGCATCGTGCCGGAGACGATCGTGAACGCATAGGTGTACGGGCTGACGCCACCGCTTGCACTGAAGGTCTGGTTGAAGCTCGTGCCGGCGACGGCGCTCAATGCCGTGGCGGGCGATGGCGTGAGCGTTAACGTGGGCGTGCCGACGTTGAGGGTGTAAGCGCGGCTGCCCGTGACGGCGCCCGTGCCCGTGGTGCTGTCCGTCGCGCCAATGGTGAAACTGAACGTGCCGCCCGCCGTGGGCGTGCCCGACAGCACGCCAGTGCTGCTCAAGGCCAGACCAGCGGGCAGGCTGCCGGTGGTGATGGCATAGGTGTACGGTGCGGTGCCGCCACTGGCCGTCAGGTTTTGGCTGTATGCCACGCCCACGCCCGCACTGGGCAGCGTGGCGGGGTTCAGCCCAACGGTGGGCGCTGGCACCACGAGGCTATAGCCGCGCGTGCCGCTATAGCCGTTGGCATCCGCCGCACGCAGGGTAAGGTTGAAGGTGCCTGCCGCGGTGGGCGTACCACTGATTGCGCCCGTGTTCGAATTCAGCGTCAGGCCTGCCGGCAACGCACCCGCCGTCAACGTGTAGGTGTAGGGCGATGCGCCGCCGGTAGCGGTCGCGGTCTGGCTGTAGGCCGCACCCACGGCGGCATTGGGCAACGTTGCCGGAGAGATCGTCACCGTGGGCGCAACCACGGTCAGCGTATAGGTGCCCGTTGCGTTAAACGTGCCGCCCGAACTGCTGTCGGTGGCGGTGACGGTAAAGCTGGCGGTGCCTGCCACCGTGGGCGTGCCCGACAGCACGCCGGTCGTGGTGTTGAATGTCAGGCCAGTTGGCAGCGCACCTGAATTGATCGTCAGCGCGTAGGTGTACGGCGTGGTACCGCCGGTCGCCAGAAACGGCTGGCTGAACGCCACGCCGATCGCGCCGTTCAGCGCGCCCGATGCCGGCGTGAGCGACAGGGTCGGCGCGCCCAGCGTCAGCGTATAGGCACGGCTGGCGGTAAAGCCATACGCATCCGTTGCCTGCACGGTGAAGTTGAACGTGCCCACCGCCGTGGGCGTACCCGACAGCGTGCCGGTGCTGGAGAGCGAGAGGCCATTCGGCAACTGCCCATTGCTGATCACAAACCCATACGGTGCGGTGCCGTTGTTGGCAGTCAGCGTCTGGCTGTAGGCCGCCCCGATGGTCGGGTTGGGCAGCGTCGCCGGTGTCACCGTGACGGTGGGCGCGTTGACCGTGAGCGTGTAGGTGCCGACCACGGTATAGGGGCCCGAGCCCGAACTGCTATCGGTCGCGGTGATGGTGAAGCTGACGGTGCCAGCCTTGGTGGGCGTGCCCGACAGCGTATGGGTGGCGGCGTTGAAGGACAGTCCCGCAGGCAGCACACCGGAGTTGATCGCGAATGCGTAGGTATACGGGCCCGTACCGCCACCCGCAGTGAAGGTCTGGCTGAAGCTGACGCCACCCGTGCCGCTGAGCGCGGTGCCCGACGACGGCGTGAGCGTCAACGTGGGCAACGCCACGCTCACGCTATAGGCGCGCGTGCTGGTGAAGGGCCCCGTACCGGTGGTGCTGTCGGTGGCGCCAATGGTGAAGTTGAACGTGCCGCCGGCCGTCGGTGTACCCGACAGCGCGCCGGTGCTGCTCAGCGTCAAGCCGGTGGGCAGCGTCCCGCTCGTCATCGCATAGGTGTACGGTGCCGTGCCGCCGCTGGCCGCCACGTTCTGGCTGTAGGCCGTACCCACGGTCGCGCCCGGCAGTGTCGCTGGCGACATCGAAATCAGCGGCGCGGCCGTCAGCAGCGTGTATGTGGCGGAAGTGGAGTACGGGCCGGTGCCTGTGCTGCTGTCCGTCGCCGTCACCGTAAAGGTGGCCGAGCCGGTTGACGTGGGCGTGCCTGACAACACGCCGGTGCTGGTGTTGAGCGACACGCCGGCAGGCAGCGTGCCAGCGCTGACGGACAGCGCATACGTGTACGGCGCCGTGCCACCGCTAGGCGTAAAGGTCTGGCTGTAGGGCACACCTGCAATGCTGACCAGCGTGCCTGGGGCAGGCGATAGCGACAGCGTGGGCGTGTTCACCGTCAGCGTGTAAGCGCGGCTGCCCGTAAAACCGTTCGCGTCGGTGGCCACCACAGAAAAGTTAAAGCTACCGCCTGCCGTGGGCGTACCTGACAACACACCTGCGCTGCTCAGCGTGAGGCCTGCGGGCAAGGCGCCATTGCTCACCGCGTACGTGTACGGCGCCACCCCGCCGCTGGCCGCCACCATCTGGCTATATGCGGCGCCCACCGACCCGCCGCCCAGCGATGTGGGTGACAAGGCGATAGCCGGCGCGGTCACCACCATGCTCAGCGGGCCGCTCGTCGCAGAGAACGGGCCGGTGCCCGTGCTGCTGTCGGTGGCGGTCACCACAAAGTTGAAGGTGCCCGCAGCGGTGGGCGTGCCACTCAGCGTGCCGTCGGTGGACAGCGTCAGGCCGGCCGGCAAGGCGCCCGACGTTACCGCATAGGTGTACGGCGCCGTGCCGCCCGTGGCCGAAGCCAGCGACTGGTTGTACGCCGCATTGCCCAGCCCGTTCGGCGGCGAGGCGGGCGCGTACGTCACCGTGGCGTTCGACACGGTGACCGTGACCGTCGCCGGCGCGGACGTGCCCGCAACGTTGGTGGCCGTGTAGGCAAACGTATCGGTGCCGGAATACGAGGCGGTGGGCGTATAGGTGATCGACGTCCCGCTGGCCGTGGCGGTGCCATGGCTGGCCGCCGTCGACACGGCCACGCTGGCCGGCGCACCTCCGCCCAGGCTCAGGGGGATGATGTTGCTGGTGCTGCCGTGGGCCACCGTTGCCGTGCTGGCACTGGCGGTGGGCGAGGCAACATAGGTGAACTGGTCCGCGGTGCCGGTCGGGCTGGTAAAGCTGCCCGTGGAGACGACCACATCGACTGTGCCGGCCGCATGGGATGGCACGGTGACCGTCAGTTGGGTATCACTGTTGATCGTAAAGGGGGCCGGCATCCCCCCAAAACGCACCCATGTCGTGCCCACAAACCCCGAGCCCGAGATCACTGCCGACATGTTGCCTGCCGGGGGCCCGGTGTTCGGGCTGACCGCGGTCACGTAGGGCTGCACGGCGAACACGGCGTTGACGGTCACCACAGAACTGAGTGTGTCGCAGGGGCCCGTTGTGGGACATGCATAGAGCTGAACGGTCCACGGCCCCGTCTTGCCCGCCGCAGGCGAAAGCACCAAATAGTCGAACGTCGGGAGATAGTTCGGATCGACACCCAACATTGTCCCGTCCGCCGCCGATACGGGGTTCGTGTCGCCCTGGGAATCTGAACCGATACCGGAATGGTTCGGATCACACGCAAAATACTCGGCCTGGGTCAGTTCCCGGCGGTAGGTACCGTTCCCCTGATTCTCGTAAGTCTTGACGTTCCAGTTGATGGTGCAGTCCGCCCATGCAGACGACGCCGTCATCCACAACACCGCCGTCAGCATCAGCGCGCGCAGCCACTGCCAAGCCACCCCACGCTGCGCGCACGCACGCCGCCCCGACGATGCGCCGGCATCTGTCCATGCACCCATGACTTCCCCCGTTGGGCCCGTGGTCCGGGCCTTGTTCGTTATTCAGGTGGGGATGGCGCGATGCCCTGGCTGGCGCGAGCGCGGCCCGCAACAAAACGCCGCGTGGCGCATCCATGTCGGATGTATCGCGGCGCCCCTTGCAGGTGACCTGTTTGTCTTTCTACTGGCCGGTCGTCGATGCTGCCCGTGCGCTTCGCAGGCGCGCGGGTCTGCCCGTCTTTCTGCACGCAAGCATCGTGTGTGCTTTTGGATGCAGGGCCGACGCGGCAGACCGCTTCCCCGTGTTACGGGCGGGATACTCGCATGGGGTTGCGGCAGGGCTCAACGCGTGCGCATGTGGGCAGGTGTGATTGGTGCGGGCGTCTCAGCGGCTTGTCATGCCGTCTCGCGCGCGGCCTCCGTGGCGCA
Source organism: Ralstonia sp. (assembly GCA_039592975.1). Lineage (GTDB taxonomy): Bacteria > Pseudomonadota > Gammaproteobacteria > Burkholderiales > Burkholderiaceae > Ralstonia. Next base: position 243,230 of record JBCNQE010000001.1, read on the forward strand.
TGGCGAAATACCGTAACGCCATCAACCCCGCCGTCGATCAGCCATCCACAGGGTGGGTGGGAGTCTCAAGGTTGAGCTGGTAGAACGCGGCGTCCAGCCAGCGGCCGAACTTGAAGCCGGCCTCTTTGATGGTGCCCGCGTGCACGAACCCCAGCCGGGTATGCAAGGCGACGCTGCCGGCGTTGGCCGCGTCAATGCAGCCGACCAGCACATGCACCTGGGCCGCTTGCGCACGCCGGATCAGTTCACGCAGCAGGCGTTCGCCCAGCCCGCGCCCGCGGCAGGTGTGATGCACATACACGCTGTGCTCGACCGTGTACTTGTAGGCGGGAAACGCTCGGAACGTACCCCAACTCGCAAAGCCCAGCAGCCGGCCCGATGCATCCACCGCGCCCACCACCGGAAACCCGCCGGCACGCTTGGCAGCAAACCACGTCTGCATGGCCTGCCGCGGGCGGGGGACGTAGTCATACAGCGCCGTGGAATTGACGATCGCCTCGTTCAGGATGTCGAGGATGGCCTGTGCGTGCTCAGCCTCGGTGCAGTCGATGAGGCGGATGTCGTCGCTCCGGATGTCGTCGTTCGGCTTGGGGGCAGGCATGCGGGGCTCCAAAAGGGATAGGCGGCTTCGCGGCGGGCGCAAATTCCATCTTAATGGATACATTTTCCAGAAAACTGGATACCGCCGTCAACCGCCGTGCCCCCCTGGGATGCCGGCTAGCGCAACGCCCGCTGTGCCAGCCACCGCTTGTAGCGCCGCGCCTGGCAGGTGGTGGCCAACTGCTGCAACACCAGCGCCCGCAGCGGCGAGACGCGCGGGTGCGTGCCACGCCCTTGGCTCAGCCGCTTGAGCTGAAACTTGACGACCGCCATGTTGGCCAGCGAGCCCAGCACCTTGTTCTTCCAGGTAATCGGCCGGAGCACCGGCGCGCTGTCCTTGCCGGCATGCCAGTCGCGCGGCAGGTTCGGATCAATCGACAGCGCCGTCGCAATGCCCACCATGGCAATGCCGCTGTCCACCACCTGCTCCGCCACTGCACGGCGGCGGATACCGCCCGTCACCATCAGCGGCATGTGCGCCACGGCCGCAATGTCACGCGCAAATTCCAGGAAGTACGCCTCGCGCGCCAGCGTGCGGCCATCGTGCGCCTGGCCCTGCATGGCTGGCGCTTCATAGCTGCCGCCCGACAGTTCCACCAAGTCCACACCCAGCGGGTTGAGCATCTCGATCACGCGCTTGGCATCTTCCGGGCTGAAGCCGCCGCGCTGGAAATCCGCTGAATTGAGCTTGACCGCCACGACGAATCGCGCCGACACCGCCCCACGCACGCTGCGCACGATGTCCAGCAGCAGACGCGCGCGTTGCTCGATGGGGCCGCCCCACGCGTCCTGCCGCTTGTTGGTGATGGGCGAAAGGAACTGGCTCAGCAGATAGCCATGGGCGGCGTGAATCTGCACACCGGTAAAGCCGCTCTGCTCGGCCAGCACCGCAGCCCGCACGAAACGCTGCTGCACTTCGGCGATATCGGCTTCCGTCATCGCCCGGGGCACGGGAAATTGCTTGGACAAGGCCCCCAGATCCATCGGCACGGCAGACGGCGCCACGGTGGGTTGCCCCAACGCGGCCGGCATCTGGCGACCGGGGTGGTTGAGCTGCATCCACACATGCGCGCCATTGGCCCGGGCGATCTGCGCCCAGCGGCGGAAACGATCGAGATGCGCATCGTCTTCCAGCACCACGCCGTTGGCGCCCGTCATGGCGCGGTGGTCCACCATGACATTGCCCGTGATGATGAGCCCCGCCTTGCCCTTGGCCCAAGCCGCGTACAGGCGCAACAGCGCATCGGACGGTGCGTGGTCCGCATCGGCCATGTTCTCTTCCATGGCGGCTTTGGCCAGGCGGTTGGGGATGACCGCGCCATTCGGCAGCGTGAGCGGGGTGAAGAGCTTCATGGGCGTTTCCTCGTTTGACGACCCATGAACGGTAAGCTTAAAGTCAACTTTAATGTCAAGCCCTCTCGGAGCCGCCTACATGAAGATCGGAGAACTCGCCCAGCAGAGTGGCGTTGCCGCCTCGCGCATCCGGTTTTACGAGGCCAGCGGCCTGCTGCAGCCCGCGCAGCGCCAGGCCAATGGCTACCGCGAATACGCGCCCGATACGTTGAAGCGCGTGGAGATCATCCTGTGCGCGCAAGCGGCCGGGTTCTCGTTGGGCGAAATCCGCACGCTCCTGCCGCCTGATCTGAGCAACTGGCAACACGAAGAAGTACTCGCTGCACTGCGGCGCAAGATCGGGGAGATCGAGTTGCTGGAGCGGCGGCTCGCGCAAAACAAGCAGCAGTTGCTTGCGCTGGCCCACGAGATCGAGCACAAGGACGCCGCCGAAGATTGCGCAGTCCGCACCAAGCGTCTGCTGAACAAGGTGCACAAGGACGCTGCGCAGCAACTCCGCACCGAACCCCCGACGCAGCGCACAAAAAAACGCGCTTGAGCCTTCGCGCCCAGGTGCCAGTTTTCCTCCCGATTGCCAGCCATGGGCACGCGGCGTAGCATGGGCTGGCCCTTTTTCGGGAGGCATCCATGTCCGCCCAGTACGACGACAAGGTCCGCCAGCACATGGCGGATGCGGTGGCCCTCGCACGCGAACGCGCACCCGATATTGCCGCGCTGTTCGAGCCCTTTCTGCGGCACTACTACGGGCTGTCCGACCCCGAAGACGTGACCTCCCGCAGCGTGGCCGACCTGTACGGCGCGGCCATGGCGCACTGGCAGTTGGGGCAGAAGTTCGTGTCCGGCCAGCCGCGCGTGCGCGTCTACAACCCCACGCTGGAACAGCACGGCTGGTACTGCGGCCACACGGTGGTCGAGATCGTCAACGACGACATGCCGTTCCTGTTCGACTCCGTGACCATGGAGATCAACCGGCAGGGCCTCGCGCTGCATTCCGCCTTCCACCCGGTCTATCGCGTGCAGCGCGATGCGGCAGGCATGCGCGTGGCAGTCGCCGCTGGTGGCGGTGCCCAGCGCCCCACGGCCCTGGCCGGCGACATGCCCGACACGCCCAGCGATGCCGACCGCGAGACCCACGGCACCGCGCGTTTTGAGTCCACCATCCACATCGAGGTCGACCGCTTCTCCGAGCCGGAGCGCATGCAGGCGCTGCACGATGGCCTGGTGCGCGTGCTGCGCGACGTGCGTGCCACGGTGGACGACTGGAAACCCATGCAGGCCGCCGCACAAGCCGCCATCGACGCGCTGGCCGTGCGCGCCGCGCAGCCCTCCACGGGTGAAGTGGAGCGCGCGGAGATTGCCGAAACGCAGGCCTTTCTCTCGTGGATGCTGGATCGGCATTTCACCTTCCTGGGCTATCGCGATTACGAGCTCATCACGCAAGACGACGGGCATTACCTGCGCGGCATCCCCGGCACAGGCCTGGGCGTGCTGCGTGAAGCGCTGCGCGATGCCTCCACGTCAGACACCACGCGCCTGGCACCCGGTGCCGCCAAGTTCATCGACGCACCCGAGCCCATCTTCCTGACCAAGGCGAATTCACGCGCGACCGTGCACCGCCCCGGGTATCTCGATTACGTCGGCATCAAGATATTCGACGCGCAAGGCCGCGTATGCGGGCAGCGGCGGTTCCTGGGCATGTACACCTCGAACGTCTACATGGTGCCGGCCGAGGATATTCCGCTGGTGCGGCGCAAGGTGGCCGACGTGATCCGGCGCACCGGCTTTCTGCCGAACGGGCACCTGGCCAAGACGCTGGTCACGATCCTGGAGCAATACCCGCGCGACGAGCTGTTCCAGATGGACAGCGAAGCGCTGCACGACATCGCGCTGGGCATCCTGCGGCTGCAGGAGCGCCAGCGCACGCGCCTGTTTGTGCGGCGTGACCCGTTTGACCGCTTTGTCTCGTGCCTCGTGTTCGTACCGCGCGAGAAGTTCAACACCGACCTGCGCGTGCGCATCCAGAAGCTGCTGCTGGACGCCTACCACGGCACCGCCGTGGAGTTCACGCCGCAGTTGTCGGAATCGATGCTTGCGCGCATTCACATCACGGTGCGCACACAGCCGGGCGACGTGCCCGATGTGGATGTGACAGAACTGGAAGCGCGCATCGTGCAGGCGGCGCGGCGTTGGCAGGATGATCTGTCCGACGCACTGCTGGCGCGCGGTGGCGAAGAGCACGGCAACCGCCTGTTGCGCCGTTACGTCGATGCCTTTCCCGCCGGCTTCCGCGAGGACTACCCCGCGCGACTGGCCGTACGCGACATCGAACTGATGGAGCCGCTGCTGGACCAAGACGCCGCCGCCAACCTGCTCACCATGCAGTTGTACCGGCCGCTTGAAGCGCCGCCCGGTGCGCTGCGCTTCAAGATCTACCGCGCGGGGCAGCCGACCTCGCTCTCGCACAGCCTGCCGATGCTTGAGCACCTGGGCGTGCGCGTGAACGAAGAGCGCCCCTATTGCATCGAGCCCGCCGACGCCGCGCCCATCTGGATGCACGACTTCGGCATGGAGACCGTCGACGGCAGCGAGGTGGACCTCGACGAGGCCCGTGCGCGTTTTGAAGAAGCCTTTGCGCGCATCTGGAGCGGCGAGCTGGAGAACGATGATCTGAACCGCCTCGTGTTGCAGGCCGGCCTGACCTGGCGCGAGGTGCGCATCCTGCGGGCGTATGCGCGCTATATCCGCCAGATCGGCTCAACCTTCAGCAATGCGTATATGGAGAGCGCGCTGAACGGCAATCCGTCGATCGCGCGGGCGCTGGTGCATCTGTTCCTGGTGCGATTCGACCCAGCGCTGGACCCGGCCGAACGCACGCGCCGCAGCGACACGCTGCGCCAGCAGATCGAAGAAGCCCTCGAAGACGTGCCCAACCTGGATGAAGACCGCATCCTGCGCCAGTTCCTCGGCGTGCTGGAGGCGACGCTGCGCACGAACTACTTCCAGAGCACCGCGCAGGATGGGCAACCCAAGCCGTATCTGTCATTCAAGTTTGACCCCGCACGCGTGCCTGGCCTGCCCGAGCCCAAGCCGATGTTCGAGATCTGGGTGTATTCGCCGCGCGTAGAAGGCGTGCACCTGCGCGGCGGCAAGGTGGCGCGCGGCGGGCTGCGCTGGTCGGATCGGCGCGAAGACTTCCGCACCGAAGTGCTAGGGCTGGTGAAGGCGCAGATGGTGAAGAACACCGTCATCGTGCCGGTGGGCTCCAAGGGTGGTTTTGTCGTCAAGCAACCGCCGCCCGCCACCGACCGCGATGCGTATCTGGCCGAAGGTGTGGCGTGCTATCAGACCTTCCTGCGCGGCTTGCTGGACTTGACCGACAACTACGTCGACGGCCGCCTCGTGCCCCCGCGCGACGTGGTGCGCTACGACGAAGACGACCCCTACCTCGTGGTGGCTGCCGACAAGGGCACCGCCACCTTCTCGGACTACGCCAACGCCATCTCCGCCGAATACGGCTTCTGGCTGGGCGATGCGTTTGCCTCCGGTGGGTCCGTCGGCTACGACCACAAGAAGATGGCCATCACCGCACGCGGCGCGTGGGAATCGGTCAAGCGGCACTTCAGCGAGATGGGTGTCGATACGCAGACGCAGGACTTCACGGTCGTCGGCGTGGGCGACATGTCGGGCGATGTGTTCGGCAATGGCATGCTGCTCTCGCGGCATATCCGGCTGCTGGCGGCGTTCGACCATCGGCATGTGTTTCTCGACCCCTCCCCCGATGCCGCCACGAGCTTTGCCGAGCGCGAGCGGCTGTTCAACCTGCCGCGCTCCAGCTGGGCCGACTACGACCGGGCGCTGATCAGCCCCGGCGGCGGCGTGTTTCCGCGCACGGCCAAGGCGATTCCGCTCTCGCCTGAGGTGCGCGCCATGCTGGATGTGTCGGCCACCGAGATGGCGCCGAATGACCTGCTGCACGCCATCCTCAAGGCACCGGTGGATCTGCTCTACAACGGCGGCATCGGCACGTACATCAAGGCCAGCATCGAGACGCACGCGCAGGTCGGCGACCGCGCCAATGACGGCCTGCGGGTGAACGGCGCGGAACTGCGCTGCAAGGTGGTGGCCGAAGGCGGCAACCTGGGCTGCACGCAGCTTGGCCGCATTGAATACGCCCAGCGCGGCGGGCGCATCAATACCGATGCCATCGACAACTCGGCCGGCGTTGATTGCTCCGACCACGAGGTCAACATCAAGATCCTGCTGGGCCTGGTGGTGGCTGACGGCGAGATGACGCTCAAGCAACGCAACACCCTGCTGGCCGAGATGACAGACGAGGTGGGCACGCTCGTCTTGCACGACAACTACTTCCAGACGCAGGCGTTGTCGCTCGCACGCACGCGTACCGCGCTGTGGCTGGAACCCGAAGCGCGGTTGATGCGGCACCTGGAGCGCAACGGACGCCTGAACCGGCCGATTGAATTCTTGCCCGCCGATGAAGAAATCGACGCCCGGCGCGCAGCTGGCGGTGGCCTCACCACGCCCGAGCGTGCCGTGCTGATGGCCTACAGCAAGATGTGGCTGTACGACGTGCTGCTCAGCAGTGAACTGCCGGATGAGCCGTTCATTGCCGATGGCCTGCCGGGGTATTTTCCGCAGCCGCTGCAGTCGCGCTGCGCGCCGGCCATCCCGCGGCACCCACTGCGGCGCGAAATTCTGGCGACGATGCATGCCAACGCGCTCGTCAATCGTGCCGGCGTAACCTTCGTGCACCGCCTGGCCGAGGAAACCGGCGCCGAGCCGCTGGCCGTGGTGTGGGCCAGCCTGGTAGCGCGCGCCGTCTATCGGCTCGACGGGCTCTGGCAAGCAGTGGATGGGTTGGACGCCCAGGTGCCGCACGACACGCAGACCGCGCTGTTTACCGCGCTGTCGCAACTGCATGAACGTGCCACGTTGTGGTTCTTGCGGCGGCGTGTGTCAGACGTGCCCGCCACGGTGGAACGTTTCCGCACCTCGGTGGATGCACTGGGCTCGGACATCGATTCGCTGCAGACGGAAGCGTCCATGCAGGCCGCCGCGCAGCAACAGCAGGCCCTGGTCGACGCCGGTGTGCCGGATGCGCTGGCACGCGTTGCCACCGGCATTCCAGCGCGCGTGTCGCTGCTCGACATTGCTGAAGTCGCCAGTGCGTGCAACTGCGATGCCAAGCTCGCGGCGCGCGTGTACTTCGCGCTGGACCAGCCATTGAACTACGGCTGGCTGCAAGGCGGCATTCTCGGGCTACCCACGCAGACCCACTGGCAAATGCTGGCGCGCGCCACGCTGCTGGAAGAACTCGGGCAACTGCGCCGTCGGTTGACGGGGTCCGTATTGCACAACGCGCCTTCGGGTGCCAGCGCGGATGCCTTGGTCGAGACTTGGCAAGCCACCCGGCAAGACGCGTTGGCACGCTACAACCGCGTCATCGCCGACCAGATGGCCGCCGGCCCGGCCGATCTGGCGATGCTGTCGGTCGGCCTGAAAGCGCTGGCGGAAGTGGAGGCCTGATGCCTGGTGCCGGTCAGCAGCGCTGTGCGGGCCTCTAACGGGCCCGCGCTAGCGCCGCGTTGACCTTGACGACCGCCGTGTCGTGCGAGAACGGCGGTTGCACGCTAAACGCATCTGCACCTACCACGCCCGGCACAAAGAACAGGCAGTACGTTGACCCGCCGTACTGAAAGAAACCCAACTCCTCGCCCTTGTGCACGTGCTGCCCGGGCGTCACGTCGATCACGCAAGACGACACCTCCGCCATGCCAACGAACACGCAGCCGATGGTGCCCATGGCCGGGTCATCGCAGGCAAGGGTGATGACCGCACGGGCCGCCATGGCGGTGCTGTAGCCCTGGGAATCGTTGAGCCCTTCCGGGTCCGTTCCCTCTGCCTCCACGCACGAGTAGTAGGTGCCGTCCAGATGGTAGGCCTCGACGATCGTGCCGCCCACGGGCGCGTGCCAGCGGTGGTAGTTGTAGGCACTCAGGAAGGCCTGATACACGCAGCCCTCCACAAACTGCTGCGCGGTCTCCAGCTTGCCGGGCCCAAAGACGTCACGCAGCGAATATGGCTGGGCCTTGATCCAGAACGCGCCTTCCAGGCGCGTGCCGTGGCGGATGTTATAGGGCGCGGCCTCGCATGCGCTCACGATCAGCTTCGGATCGTCGGCGCCTGCCACTGGCCGTGCGCCAGCGCGAAAACGCCGCGTGAAGAAATCGTTCCACGAGGCGAACCCCCAGTACGGTTGCGTAGGGTCGCACACGAACTGCTCCATGCCGATGCGCTTGACGGCCTCTGGGCAAAACCAGCCATCCGGCGGCTGCGCGTTCAGATACGCGCGCGAATGTGGGCCACTCAAAAAGCTGCCCCATCCTTGCAGCACCGCCTTCAACGCGGCATTGAAGCGGCCATCGCGAAACAGCGCATATCCCGACGGCATGCACATCAGCCAGTCGAGCAGCGCGTTGAGTGGGCACACCACCAGGCTGGATTCGCTGAAGCGCGGTGCGCATGTGACAACGTGGTCGATGGCCAGCAGCAACTCCGCTGTGTTGCCGTAACCGAGCACGTATCCGTTGGCCTGCGCTTCTTCAATCGCGCGCGTCAACTGCATGCGCAAGATCGGGGTTGTATCGATCAGATGCGCCAGTGCCTGCACGGCGGCTGCGCCTGGGGCGCGACGTTGACGCGCCAGCGCCTGTGCTACCAGTTCCTGCCGAAACGCGCCGAGCTTGGCTTCAGGCTCGGGCAGCCAGCCGCCCAGGCGGCGGCGACGCTCCAATGGAACGGTTGATGGGGGCTTCAAATGTCGCTCCTTTCACGTCGATTCAACACAATGCGGCCCTGCTCTCATGGCTGGCCGCTCTCGCGCGCAAAGGCGATTGCGACCGCACGCCTGTTGTCAGAATCTCCCAGGCCTCCGGTGAGCGCTCCTGGTTTCTTTTCAGGGCTGGCCGAGGAGCAAGCAAGCGTGGTTCCCACGATGGGGCCTGCGGCGCGCGGCATGATTTCTGCGGCTTGCTCATCTCCAGAAACGCATGCGAATGCCGAGGTGTGCGATGACCCACAACGAACCCGAATCCAGCTCCACCCAACCCGCTCCAGGAGATGAAGCCGAACCCGGCAGCACCGGCACCGGCGAAGCGGTGTGCCCCGACTGCAATGGCACCGGGCAGCGCAACGGCAACCCGTGCCCCACGTGCGAGGGCACGGGCAAGGTCATTCAAGGTATTGGGGGTGGTTAGCTAGGCGCGACCCGCGCGTCATCGCGCGCGAGCCTGGGGGTGCAGATCAGCAGAATCGGGCTCAACGTTGCTCCATCCGCTCCTGCTGTTCGTGTCGTTCATGTTCCTCGTGTTCTTCGTGCGCGCGGCGCTTGATGGCCTCGCGGTCGTGGCGCAGCTCACGGCGTGCGTGCTGCAGTTCGCGGTGCTCGTCGTGGCGTTGCTCCATGCGCTCGGCGTGCTCCATCCGCTCGGCACGTTCCGCGCGTTCATGGTCACGGTCCATATCGGGGCGCGGTGGCGCCATGGGCTGGGCGAATGCGGTGCCGGCAGCCGCAAAGAGTGCGGCAATCAATGTGACTTGGGTTTTCATGGTGGCTCCTCTTGAGTTGTCTTTGGATGCTAGCTCAAGGCTTGCAAGCGATCGCCAACGCAATCGCATGCCAAACCCGGAGTGGCATCTGCAACTCAGCAAAAACCTCGCCCCATGCAGAACGCGGGGCAGGCTTGAGCCACTTGCCGTGTGTTTCCGTTTGTATCGGCGCACACGGGCGTCACCCATTGCCTGGGCTAAGTGCCCAGACGATGCGAACAGCGCAAAAGGGAGGACAGTTCAGTGCGGCACGGCGGCCACGCGGCGCACAGCGGTGCGAACGTGCCCGGAAGCCTTGAGAAAAACGTAGCCCTGAAGCGTCACCCGGGCATAGCAGTGGTCGGGGCCACGGCGTTCCAGTGTGACGAGCTGGCGCTCGATCAATGCCTCAACGTCGGCGCGGTCCAGGTCCGCGGCTTCGGCACCCTCGTTGACCAAGAGCAGAACGGCAAATTCATGGGGACTCAGCACAGTTGTCTCCAGCTTTGTTTGTGTGTCGCGTGCGGCGCTTGGCGACGGGGCTTGGTTCACTGACAGCATGAGCACTGCAAGACGGAAAGAGAGAGTAGACGGACTCGCTTGCAGGAGAACCCAGCATAGGCAGGCGCGCGTCGGCAATCAAGACGGCTCCGCGCCAGTTTGCGCAACAACGCGATGCACGCCTTGGCGATTGCTGCCCAACAAGCGTTTGCTGTGCTGTGCCCTGCACTGGCGGTAACGATTGCGCAGCGCATCAAGACGTTCCCTTAATCCTTATGCGTTAGCGCGGTGGAGTGGTGCAACGGTGTGCAACCGCGCGGAAAAAAAAACGCCCCGGTGACGCGTACACCGGGGCGGTGGGGCCTGCGCAGCCCTCTTTTCTCTGCGGTCGTTTAATTGACGCTCAACGGTCGCTGGCGACGATGTTGGCGCGGCGGCCAAAGCCGTGCAGCGGGTCGATGCGCTCGGTGCGCTCCAGTGCGGCGTACGGGTCTTCCAGTTGGGCGTGCGCGCCAAAGGCGTGGAGGCTACGGAGGCGTTCCGTCGCCCGGTCCGCCGCCTGCACCGCAGCGCGGCCATGCACGACCGCGGTCACCCCGCCATAGTGGCGCGCCATGCCGGGACGCATGGCAAAGGACTGCGTGCTCGCTTGCGGGTCCACCCAATCGTTGCGCCCCAGGCGGCCACGATAGCCAAAGCGGTGAAAGCCCGCCGCCTCCGCCGTCACCTCGTCGACTGCCTTGGCCACGACATGGGGCTGCGGCGGCTGCGGCGTTGGCGACTCGGCTGAGGCCATCGACGGCTCGGCGCGGTCAGTGCGCTCCAATACGATGACTTCGCGCGGGGCCAAGACGGGTTCTTCCGGGTCATATTCCGGGCTGCGGAAGAACGGCGTGGGCGGCGTGGCGGTGCCTTCCGGTGCAGGGCGGCCGGTCCATTCCTGCCACGAGCGCACATGCGTGATGTCGCCGTCGTCATCGTGGTCGACCACCAGTAGGCGCGTGTTGCGTGGGCGTTGCCAGGCAGCCTGGCGGGCGCGGAATGCCGCACGCGACGCCGCGGCTGTGGGGGTCAGCCTCGGCGCCTGGGTGTTGGCCAATTTCCGGCGGATGGCACGATCCAGCCGCGACAGAATCATCCACACCATCAGCACCCCACCCATGCCGGCGATGATGTTGCCGTACATGCGCAGTTGCTCGAACGGCAAGCCGCTCGGACCCACGCTGCTGATCGAGTAGCCCACATACAACCCCAGAAACCCCCAGATCGAGATCACCAGAATGGGCCGGAAGATGCGGAACCACAGCACGTGGTGCAGCGTGCCGACAATGCCCTTGTCAGAAAACGACTGCCTGATTGAATTGCGTGAAACGTCAATGACAAGCATGGTCATGGCGAATTCCCCTGTTGTTGTACGCCCCGGTCGGGGCTAGTCCAGCGAGCACGCGCGCGCGTGCGTTGAAAGGCGACAGCCGGAAAGCCGACCACCGTGGTGATGAGGTTGAGAATCCAGAACGCCACCGGGTACCACACGGTATCGATGAAGTAGCGCAGGATGCCGTCGTCGTACCGGCGGTCGATAAAGCAGCCGATCAGCAACTGCAGCACGCACGTGATGAACAGCAGCGTGCCGTGCCAGCGCGGGAAGGCTTCCATGCGCCATTCCGGTGGCATGTCGATAAAGAAGCCCGCCACCGACCACGTGATGACGAACAGCATGTTGTACGCCCACACGACCGACAACGCGTATTCAAAGAAGATCGGCCACATCATCGACTGCCGCAGGCTCAGCATGGCCGGCGCGTATTTGATGAGCGCCTGGATGCCGCCCTTGGCCCAGCGCAGGCGCTGCTTGTAGAGGCCACGGAAGGTTTCCGGCATCAGGATCCATGACAGCGCACGCGGCTCGTAGCGGATGATCCAGCCGCCCACCTGCAGCTTCCAGCTGATGTCGATGTCTTCCGTGAGCATGTCGTTGCTCCAGTAGCCCACGTCTTCAATGGCGTGCTTGCGGAACATCACCACCACGCCCGACACCGTCAGCAAACGGCCATACACCTGCTGCGTCCGCTTGATCAGCCCCACGATCGACGAGAACTCACCCACCTGCATGCGCCCCAGCAGCGTAGAACGCGTGCGGATGCGCGGGTTGCCGGTGACTGCACCGATGGTCGGGTTCTCCATCAGGTGGCGGATCATCCAGGCAATCGCGTCCACGTCGAGGATCGAATCGCCGTCGATGCACATCAGGTATTCGGCGTCCGTCACCTGTGCGGCAGTGGTGAGGCCAATCGCCTTGCCCTGGTTGGACGACTGGTGGATCACCAGCAGCTGCGGATACTGCGCGGCCAGCTCGTTCAGGCGCTCACCGGTGCGGTCAGAGCTGCCGTCATTGACGGCGATGATGTCGTAGTTCGGATACCGCATGCGCGCCAGGTGGCTGACCACCTCGCGCACGTTGGCCTCCTCGTTGTAGCAAGGCACGATGATCGACACCTTGGGGTAGCTCTTCACGCCCAACAGCGCCAGCGGATGCTGGATATGGCTAGTGCCGCGCTCCAGCAGGAAGTAATGCAGCAGCCCCCCGATCATCCAGAAATACGACATGAAGAACGGGTAGTAGAAGACGAAGCCGGAGATCCAGCGCTTGACCAGCAACGGGTCCATGTCAGCCTCCGGCCTTGTTGGTGCTCTTGGGCGGCGTGGCCGCTTCGGTTACGGGCCTGTGCTCAGCCTTGTCGGCTTCGGCATTGGCAGGCTGGCTTGGCACCGGCACGGCAGTGCTGTTGAGCTTCTCAACGCTGCCCGTGTTGCCGCCCGGCGGCTTGCGCGTCTCGATGTACGTCTTGAGCGACATCACCTCGCGCAGCACTTCGGTATCGGGCCGGCCGGCGATGAAGTCGTCGGGGTAGTAGCCGTAGTTGAGGGCGCCTGCCGAGCGCAGCGCGCGCATCTGGTCACGCAGCTCGGTGGTCGGGATCGGCTTGTCGTTGTTGCGCCAGTCCACGGCCTGCAGCTCGAAGATGGTCTTCTTCAGGCCGCCCTTGTGCTTGGCCACGGCGGCCGTCAGCTTCTTCATCCAGTCCTTCGGGTCCTTGGCCTCTTCCATGTACGGCATGGCTTCGAGCGCCACGTAGTCATACGCCTCAAGGAAGTCATCGTAGTTCTGCGCCGTCCACGTTTCGGCTTTCGGGTCGAGCACAGGGCCCGCGAAGATGTTGCGCGCGGTCAGCATGTCGCGGCCGTTCTGGTAACCCTGCGCCACCGAGATCAGCTCCTTCGAGAACGAGATCAACGCAGCCGTCTTCGCCCGCGTCCACTTCTGCATCAGCTCGGGCGACTGGCGGATCTGATTGATGTCGCCCGGCAGGCCCATGGCCTCGTAGGCCTTGAGTGCGGCGGGGCTGGCGTCTTCGTAATCGTCGAGCACGCCATCGTCGTGGAACAGGATGCCGTCGATGGTCGCGTTCTTGGCCAGGTCTTCATAGATGTCGCGGATCACCTGGCGCACCTGCGGATCAAACGGCGACAGCCGCGGCGGCTTGACGGTGCCCGGTTTCTGCGGTGCACCCGGCAGCGACTGCACGAAATGCGTGGCCGCCGGATTGTTGGCTGGCAGCTTGTACGACAGCATCGGCAGCCATGCATACACCTCCACCTTTGCGCGCGTCTTCAACTGCCACGACACGCGCGAGAACAAATCCGCACGCATCGGCATGTGGCGGTTCGGGAAATACACGGCATCCACGGCGCCGTTGCCCTTCGGATCAGCAAAGGCCTGCAGGTAGACCACGCGCGGGGAGAGATCCTTGATCCGGTCGATCAGCTTGCCGAGGTTGGCTTCCTGCTGCTTCGGGTCCGGGTCGTAGATGTAGTCCATGTCGACATGCACCACGCGCTGCACGGGGTTGATCTGGCCGTGGTGCGTGACGGGTTCGCGCAGCGATCGTTCCAGGTCGCCCGTGTTGGTGTCGTAGCCCATCAGGCTGCGGCGAATAGCGGTGAGCGGCACATCGGGCGAGTTCGGGCCTGGCTCCAGCGTGAGCATGTACTTCAGGCCCACGTTGGCGGCTTCCTGGTCAGCCATCAGGTTGTGGGCGCCATACGGCCACACCACCGTCTGCACCTTGGCGCCAACATTCTTCTGGATGATGTCGATGCTGTGCTGCAGGTCGGCCCGCACACGCTTGCGGTATTCGTCATCGGTTTCATACCGGCCCAGATTGCGCAGATATTCGTGCGTGGTTGCCGTCGGCATCTCGTTGCCCTGCGGATTGCCCAGCGCGCCGTGGTGCATGTCGTGCGTGTGGGTGGCGAACTCCGCCAGGCCCGAGGCCTGCATCTCGCGGATCTGGTTCCAGTTCATGAAGAAGTCGCGCGGCACAATCTGCTTGTCCGACAACTTGATCTTGGCGCCCGGCGGGGCATTGGTCCATTCCGTCACCAGCCCGAACACGGCCGGGAAGCGGAACTGCTTGAGCAGCGGAAAGACCTTCGTGTAGTGGCTCTCATAGCCATCGTCGAAGGTCAGCAGGATCGGGCGCTTGGGCAGCGGCTTGCCACCGCGGCGCGCCTCGTCAATCTGCGCCAGCGTGACGGGGTGATAGCCGTTGGCCTGGATCCAGCTGAACATGTTCGTCAGCATCTTGGTGTCCACAGCAAACGCATCGGGCAACGTCTCAAAGCTGGCGCGCAGATTGTCACGGATGTCGTGAAAGCACAGCACGCGGAAGGTCTTGCCGTCGTCCGGGTCGGGCTGAGGCAGGAAGTCCACCTGGACAGCGGCGGCCGGACGCACTGCAGCCAGGAAGGCCAACATCAGGGCCAACGCCATCCTCGGCGCCATCCAGGCGAAGAATCGTCGCAATGACGGTTGTCGGGGAGCTTGCATGGGCATGAGTGCAGTCAAAGCGGAATGTTGAGGTTCAGGTACAGGAACTTGCGGTTCTCGGGCTGGCCGTCGTAACGATGGCGGCCAAAACCGATGCCGTAAGACACCTGCGTCTTGCGATTGATTTGCCAGACGTGCTCCAGCCGCGCCTCGTACATGGGGCTGTTGCCGAACGACTGCTGGTTGTACATGCCGGCCGTGAGGTACACGCGCTGCGTGAACGATTTGTCGGCATAGCGCCAGGGCGTCCACGACCAGATGGCGGTGGCTTGCCCGCTGTAGTCGCGCGAGGGGCTGAAATAGTTCAGGCCCGTCATGGTGTTGCGGCTCGTATCGGCACCGAAGAGCACGCCCACGGTATGGCGTGGCGACACGAACACCTGCTGGTAGAAATTCGCGGCCACACGCTGGCGCAGGTTGTCGTCGGTGTAGCGCGATACGCCATACGTGAGGGATGCGTAGCGCGTTTCGTCCCACGTGTAGCGCACGTTGCCGCTGATGGTCTTGCCCGTCACGCCCACCTGGTACGCCTTGTAGGGCACCTCCAGGTCGTCGTTGGTGACCATGCCCGAGACCTTCCAGTGGTCGCTCGGAATCCACGTCGCGTCGAGCGTGCCGCCGGTCTTGCCCGCCGAGCCGACGGACTGGTGCACCTCGCCATTCACCTCGACGCCCGTATCGAACCATTGCAGGCCGGCGCCATTGCGCACGCGGCTTTGCGAGGTACCGTCAAAGTTCGCCCGGCCCGAGAAGTTGTGGAAGAACAGTCGGTAGTGATCGGCAAACGGGCCGCTGTAGGCCTTGGTGTCCACACCAAACTCGTTGTTGGCAAACACCGAATTGCCCTTGTCCGCCGTCGATTGAATGACGAGCTGCGGGCTCTGGTACACATCCAGATCCTTGCGCAGCGCATGCACCGAGCCGTTTTCAGGAAAGCGCTCATCCAACCCGTTGGCGACATCCTTGGCAGTCTTCAGGTCGTCCACCGCCAGCGATGCGCGGCCATAGCCGGCCACTACGCTCAGGTCATCCGGGTGCTCGGCCAGCGCGGTCTTGTACATCTCGCGCGAGCGATAAGGCTCGGCCTGCACCATCGCGCCGTCGGCACGTGCGCTCACAAGCGATGCAGCGAACGGTGCCTCGTGCCGCCATTTGTCCATCTCGGCAATGCCCTGGTGCGTGCGGCCGGTCAGCACCAGGTACTGCGCTTCCAGGCGTTTGACGCGTGAGAAATCGGGATTGGGCGTGCCGGCTTCCGGCGCCAGGCGCACGTATTCCGGGTTATCGGCCTTCATCTTGTCGAGCAGCGCGCGCGCTTCTTCAAAACGACCGGTGTCGAGGTAGGCATAGAACAGGCCTTCCTGCACATCGCCCGTTTCGATCTCGCCGGGGCTGGCATCTTTGAGTGCCTGCGCGTAGGCGGCAGCGGCCTTGTCGGGCGTATCGAGATACCCATACGCATCGCCCGCCGCCACGCGGGTGTAGGCAGGAACCTTACCCGCCTGGGACATCGCCTCATAACGCCGGACGGCATCCTTCATGCGCCCGCGCGAGGACAGCGCAACCACCTCGTCCGCGACGATCTCCTGGCGGAAGGCAGCGTTCTCTGGCGTATCGGGCACCTTCTTGAGCAGCGCCTCGATCTCGGCCACGGCCTGGTCGATGATGACGAACCGCTCCGGCCCGTTGATCACCTTCAATTGCTGACGCCCCCAGCGGATGCGCTGTGCAGCGGCAGCGTGATCGACGTGCCACGACTCGCTCTCCTTGAACCAGTCTGGGTGCTCGCGCAGGTGCTCTTGTGCCAGCGTGGCCGCACCCTCGCGCGCTTCGCGCATGACTTCGTCGTGGAAGGCAGCGCGATCGGTCGGCATGGGGCCGGCGGGCGCGTTCTCTGGCGGATTGCCGGCAGCGTGCGTGGCCGCGGCGTTGGCGGCCTCTGGCGACACTTGCAGCGGCTCCAGCGCGCCAGGCCCCTGGGCATTCGGCCCAGACACGCTCGGGCTTTGCAACATGGCAGGTGCCGGCGCGGCAGCATCCGGCGATGGCGTGCCCGGCGGCAGGATCACCGTCGGCGAAGGCGCCGGGGCCGGCGGCGCTGCGGGCGCGGCCTCGGCCGCTGGCATTGGCGCGGGTGCCGGTGCGAGCGTCGTGCTGGCATCGGCGGGCACCGCCTGCTGCGCAATCAACAAGGCACTGGCCGGTGATGCCGGCAAGCCATCATTGCCTGCGCTCGCAACGGTAGCGGGCGCGTTGACGTTGAGTTGCGTATCGATCAGATGCCGCGTGGCGGCGTTGGAAGCATCGTCCGAGGCGGCGTGCGCCACCATGGGCGCCGTGCCGACCACCACCACGGTGGCGGCTGCAATGGCGCAGCGGCGTGGATGCCGGCGCGGGTCCCACCCTGCGGGCGCGCAGTCGCGCTCCGCCGGCAGGCTCCGGAAGGTTGGCTCGTGGGCTGTCATTGTTGTCGTGTCCAGTAAGCGGCGCGTACGTGTGCACGCCAGCCGCATTGCTTCGAAGCGGCCTGTGGCGGGTCAGCCCAGGCGAGCGGTGCCGTTGACGGTGCGCACGGGAGTGCGCAGCGGCTGGGCGGGGGCCACGCTGCCAAACGCACGCGTCATGGCGGCCCAGCGCGATTCGGCGCCCAGTTCGGCTGCCGCCGTCACGTTTGGCGCGGCGGCCCGGGACGGCGCCATCACCGCATCTGCAACCGCTGCGTCGGTGCGCGGTGCGGAATCGGCCATCTCGACAAACACGTCGGCCTCCTCATCTGCCTCCACCCGGGCGGCGAGGGTCGCAGCCGTGCCTCCTTGCAACTCCAGCGGAATGCCCAGGCGCATGGCCGCATATACGGCTTCGCTCTTGTTGCGCACGTTCAGGCGGCGATACAGCGTGCAGGCGTGCGTCTTGACGGTGGCTTCCGAAATGCCCAGCAAACGCCCCACGCCCTTGACCGAATGCCCGCGCGAGAGCAACACCAACACCTCGTACTGCCGCAGCGACACATTGAGCCGCTGCGCCGCTTCCGCAGCGTTGAGCGCCAGCATCGCAACGGCGGTGCCCGTCGAGCGCGGCGCAAGGGGGGGATACGACTGGCCGCCAGCCATCACCAGCCGCAGCGTGGCCAGCAACACCTCGGGCGGTTGCGTCTTGGCGACGTAGGCATCTACACCGCACGCCATGGCGACGTGCGCTTCTTCGAGTGACAGCGATGCCGCCAGCAACACCACGTGGCGCGCCTGGCTGCTGGCAATGGCATCGCGCAGCTGGGCGGCATCAACGGGGGCATCGGTTTCGTCCAGTCCGACGACGAGCAAATCCGCACGCACGTCAGCCGGTTGCAGTTCGCCTGGTTCGCCCGCCGGCAATGCGGGGGCAGTAACGTCCAGGCCCAGGGAGGGATGCGCGAGCAGTGCGCTAAGTCCGGCTCGCAGCAACGGATGATTCTCCAGCAGGACTGCTTTCATGGTTTCCTCGTTTTCTTGTGAAGCGATTCCGATCACGCGCGCAAGCGCCCACCGCGGCAGGCACACGTGCGCGCAATGACCGTCGAAACCCCGGGACCATCCGAGAAAAGCGCCTTGTCACCCGCGCAGGCAGTCGGCGGAGACGAGCGAAGTGCGAATACCGTGGGAGTGCGCCGGATTCGCTTATAGGAAGAACTTTGTTCTGCGTGAGGCGGGAGGTGACTGATAGACCTTGCGCACGCAGAGTGACCGCACGACATTGAGCAAGCATCGGGCCAGGACCGTGCAATGCAACATCTGCTTACATTCGCGGCACAAGAACGACCATGCTAAAAGCGACGCATAGCCACAGTGGCAAAGGATTGCCGGGCAACGACAACGTTTGCTGCACCGCCACATAATCACCCGGTTTCTGTAACGATTCCGTTACGAATACGGGACCGTGCGACGACCGCGGGGGTCATGCAGTCGGCCGTCGTCTGAACGTTTTTACAACCTGTTTTAAAACTTACCGAGAGGGGGGTTGGCGGCGCAGTGGAAGTGGCTTCGTGCGCACCGAGGTGCCGATGCCATCACGGCTTGCGACGCATGGCGAAGAGAAAAAGGCTGTCAATGGCACCCACCATAAACAACAAGCCGGCTGCCGTGTGCAGCATCCAGGCGCCTTCGGCAAATGGCAGCGCGATCGGCGTGTGCGGAATGGCCGCCACCACGCCGGCCACCGCCGACATGCGCACGACCGGCACCCACCACGTGCGTTGCGTGGGCGCAGGGTCGTCGCGATGGCGCGGCGCTGGGTCGGGCGACGCAGAACGTTCTTCGGGCGTCGGACAGGGCATGCGGCGGGTGCGGAAAGTGGCGGTCATGCTGCATTGTTGGACACAACCCATCCGACCGATACCGCAAGCAGGCGGGGGGATCGGTCGCATTTCTGGCCGCCGATCATACCCCGCGGGTCAATGTGCGTGGTGCGCCTCGCTCGGCACGGCCAGGTGCTCGAGGTTCTTGAGCATATCGACCGTCATTTCCGCGACGCCATATTCCGGCTGCCAACCCCAGTCGCGCCGCGCAACGGAATCGTCAATGGAGTTGGGCCAGCTCGCGGCAATCGCCTGGCGGAAGTCCGGCGCGTACGTCACTTCAAACGCGGGGCGATGCCGGCGGATTTCCGCTGCCAGCTCTGCGGGCGTAAAGCTCACGCCGGCGAGGTTGTAACTGCCGCGCTCGGTGATGCGCTCTGCGGGTGCTTCCATCAGCTCAATGGTGGCGCGCACGGCATCGGGCATGTACATCATCGGCAGGGCTTCGTCGCTATTCAGGAAGCACGTATAGCGCTCACCCTTCACGGCGGAGTGGAAGATGTCGATGGCGTAGTCCGTGGTGCCGCCGCCGGGTGCGGTCTTGTACGAGATCAGCCCGGGATAGCGCAGGCTGCGCACGTCGATGCCGTGGTGCTCGAAATACCAACGGCACCAGCCCTCGCCCGCCAGCTTGGAGATGCCATAGACCGTCTTGGGCTCCATGATCGTGCTCTGCGGCGTGTTGTCGGCCGGCGTGGTGGGGCCAAACGCGGCAATCGAGCTGGGCCAGAAAATGCGCTCAAGGTTGTGGTTGCGCGCGGCTTCCAGCACATTAAGCAAGCCATTCATATTGAGCTGCCAGCCCCAGGTGGGCGACTGCTCCGCCGCCGCCGACAACGCCGCCGCCAGGTGATAGATCTGCGTGATGTCGTGGCGCTCGATGATCTCGCGCAACTGGCCGCGGTCCGTCACGTCCAGCATCTCGTGGCGAATCTGCGGGTGGCGCCCCTTGGGCACCATGTCGCTGGTCACCACATTGTTGTTGCCATAGCGATCGGCCAGTGCGGCGGCCAGTTCGGTGCCCAATTGGCCGTTGGCGCCGATGATGAGAATGCGCGGCACGCGCTGAATGCTGCTGCTCATCAGATGATCCCCAGTTCCTTGCCGGCCGTCTCGAATGCCTTGAGCGCCGCATCCAATTGCGCGCGCTCATGCACCGCGCTGATCTGCACGCGGATACGTGCCTGCCCCTTGGGCACCACCGGGTAGAAGAAGCCGATCACATACACGCCCAGCTCCAGCAAGCGCTTGGACAAGGCCTGCGCCTTGTTCGCGTCATACACCATGATCGGCACGATCGGATGCTCACCCGGTTTGATGTCGAAGCCGAGTTCGACGATCTTGCGGCGGAAGTACAGCGCGCTGTCTTCCAGCTTGTCGCGCAGCGCGGTGTCGGCTTCCAGCAAGTCGAGCACCTTGATCGACGCGCCCACGATGGCCGGTGCCACCGTATTCGAGAACAGGTACGGCCGCGAGCGCTGACGCAGCAACGCCACCACTTCCTTGCGCGCGCTGGTAAAGCCGCCCGACGCACCGCCCAGGCCCTTGCCCAGCGTGCCGGTGATGATGTCGATCTTGCCGAACACACCGCGATGCTCGTGCGAGCCACGCCCGCGCTTGCCTAGGAAACCCGTGGCATGGCATTCATCAATGCCCAGCAGCGCGCCGAATTCGTCACAGAGGGCGCGGATTTCATCCAACCGCGCAATCGTGCCGTCCATTGAAAACACGCCGTCCGTGAACACCAGCTTGAAGCGCGCGCCGGCCGCATCGGCCGCCTCCAGTTGCGCGCGCAGGTCTTGCAGATCGTTGTGCTTGTAGCGATAGCGCTGCGCCTTGCACAGGCGGATGCCGTCGATGATGGAAGCGTGGTTCAGCTCATCGCTGATGACGGCGTCTTCGGCGCTGAGCAGCGTCTCGAACAAGCCGCCGTTGGCATCGAACGCCGAGCCGTAGAGGATGGTGTCTTCCGTGCCGAGGAACTTGGCCAGGCGCGCTTCCAACGTCTTGTGCAAGTCTTGCGTGCCGCAGATGAAGCGCACGGAGCTCAGGCCAAAACCGTGTGTGTCCAGCGCCTCATGCGCCGCCTTCAGCACCTCCGGGTGCGACGACAAACCCAGGTAATTGTTGGCACAGAGGTTGATGACCTCCTTGCCATCGTCCGTGCGGATCACGCTGCCCTGCGGCGAGGTGATGATGCGCTCGGTCTTGTAGAGACCGGCTTCCTCGATAGCTTCCAGTTCGCGGCGGATGTGCGCGTAGAAAGCGTCGGTGGAAGCGGCGGCTTGCGTTGTCCCCATGGTGCTCCTCCTGTAGACTGCGTTGATCGATAAATCGAACAAGTTCGATATATCGAATAATTCGTTCAATTTACAAGAACCCAACCGATGGCACAAGCCCCCGCCACCGCCACCCTCACCAACCCGCTTGCCGATGGCCCGCCGGCTGTTGGCGCCAAGCTGCAGGCGCTGCGCCAAGCCCGCAAGTTGTCGCTCGATGAACTGTCGCGCCGCGCCGGCGTGTCGAAGTCGATGCTTTCGCAGGTCGAGCGCAACCTCGCCAACCCAACCGTCGCCGTGCTGTGGCGCCTGGCCACGGCACTGGGGGTGGGGCTGGCGGATTTCCTCTCACCCGAGGCCGCGGCGGATGCGGCACCGGCCGTGACGGTCATCCCCGCACATTCCATCCCAGTCATCAAAAGCCCGGATGGCAAGTGCGAATTGAAGATTCTTGGCCCCGTGGAGCTGGCGGCGCGGTTTGAGTGGTATGAGCTGGCGATTCAGCCGGGGGGCGTGCTGGCGTCCGAGCCGCATGAAGCGGGGACGAAGGAGCACCTATCGGTGCTGAGCGGCACGGTGACTGTGCAGTCCGGCCCGAGTGAGAAGAAAGTGCGACACGGAGAATCCGCGCGCTACCCAGGCGATGTGCAGCACGCAATCTCGAACGCCGGCAAGACGGTGGCGACGGCGTTGTTGGTGGTGGAGTCTGCGCAATAAGGTGGCCTAGGCCACCTTCAACTGCGGGGCCCGCCACACTCTCGGCAACAACGCCCCCAGCATCCCGCCACGCAGCCCCATGAACCCCAACATGGCCAGCCACAAGCCGTGGTTGCCCCACAGCGGCTGCAGCGTAATCGACAAACCCCAGAAGGCGGCAGCCGCCACGGCCATCGTCACCAGCAGTTCACGCGTGCGGGTGGCACCAATGAATACGCCGTCAAACTGGAAGCCCCACACCGATACCACCGGCAGCAGCGCCGCCCATATCAGATAGTGGCGCGCGGCCTCGCGCACGGCCGGCTGATCCGTCAGCACGCCGATGATGGCGGCACCCGCCAGGGCATACACAGCTGCAAACATCCCCGCGCCCAGCACGGACCAGAACGTCGACACGCGAATCGCCATGCGCAGTGCGTGGCGATCGCGTGCGCCCAGGGCCGCCCCTACCAGCGCTTCCGCCGCATGCGCAAAACCATCGAGCCCGTAGGCCATGAAGGTCAGGAAGTTGAGCAGCAGCGCGTTGGCGGCCAGCACCACGTCGCCCTGCTGCGCGCCTGCGTGGGCAAACCAGCCGAAGGCGCCGAGCAGGCACAACGTCCGCAGAAAGATGTCGGTGTTCAGCCCCATCAGGCGGCGCCAGGCATCTCGCGCCAGCAATTCAGCGCGCGTAAGCGGCGGCAGATGCCGCATCTCTTCCTGCCACTGTAGCCATAGCAGCAGCATGCCGAGCGCAAAGCCCGCCATATCTGCCAGTGCCGTCGCCGCGCCAATGCCCCCGACGCCCATGCCGGCCCCCACCACAAGGCCCAACACAGCCGCCATGTTGACGGCGTTGATGAACACCTGCAGCAACAGCGCCCGCCGCACCTGCTGCCGCCCAAGCAGCGTACCGAGCACCACATAGTTAGCCAGCGCAAACGGCGCGGACCAGATCCGCGCATGGCAGTACACCTCGGCCATGCGCGTCACGGACTCGCTGGCGCCCAGCAGCACCAGCGTGATGCGGATGGCTGGCCCCTGCAACGCCAGCAGCGCCGCCCCGATGGCCAACGCCAGCAGCAGCGCACGCACCACGCTGGCCCGCAACGCGCGCGCATCGCCCGCCCCATGCGCCTGCGACACCAGCCCCGTGGTGCCCATGCGCAAGAACCCAAAGCCCCAGAACACAAAATTGAAGAACACCCCGCCCAGCGCCACCCCGCCGATGTATTCCGGCCCAGGCAAATGCCCGGCCACGGCGGTATCGACGGCCGACAGGATCGGCTGCGTCAGGTTGGCCAGCACGATGGGAAACGCCAGCATCAGCACGCGTCGATGCCACTGCACGGGTGATGTCGGTGCAACCGAAGGGATGAGGGGGGAATCCATTGGCGCAAAAAACTTGGGGGGAACGATGAAAAAGAAGGTGCAACCGCCACCGATTTCGCTATCATTGCGCCCCATTGCGAGCTCCGGCAATCAGGCGGCAAGTGCGGTACCCCGCACAACGTCGTCGGTGACTATACGCGACCCCCCCGGAGAGCAGGCATCGCGCCCTGCCCTTCATCGCGACCGGACTGGTGGGGCTGACACAACGTGTCACTCACACCCGCATGTCCTGCCTGGCGACACCCGCCGTGCAGGATGGTGGGCGATGCCAAAACCGCGTCGCCTCGGTAGAACTAAGCGGATTGGTTAACACACCGCAATACCCTGTCGGGCTTCCAACTCGCCGGGGTGGAGACTCCTCTTGGAAAAACACGTACAACGCAACCTTGGCGCCTGGGCATTGATGCTCACCGGTCTGGGCTCGATCATTGGTTCGGGCTGGCTGTTCGGTGCCGGTCATGCCGCGCAAGTGGCAGGCCCTGCTGCCATCTTTACCTGGGTCATCGGCGCTGTGGTGATCCTGGCCATCGCCCTGACGTATGCCGAACTCGGCGCGATGTTCCCGGAATCGGGCGGCATGGTGCGCTATGCGCGCTACTCGCACGGCTCGCTGGTGGGGTTCGTGGCCGCTTGGGCCAACTGGATCGCCATCGTCACCGTCATCCCCATCGAGGCTGAAGCCTCCATCCAGTACATGAGCTCGTGGCCGTGGCCGTGGGCGCAGGGGCTGTTCCAGAACGGTGAGTTGACTCCGGTCGGCCTGGTGCTCTCCGCCGTGCTGGTCATCGTGTACTTCCTGGTGAACTACTGGGGCGTGAAGGCATTTGCCAAGGCCAACAGCGCCATCACCATCTTCAAGTTTGTGATTCCGCTGGCCACCGCTGTGGCGCTGATCGCGGCGGGCTTCCACCCGAGCAACTTCGGCTTGGCCGAAGGCGCGAGCACGGTGGGCGGCTTTGCGCCGTATGGCTGGTCGGCTGTGCTGTCCGCCATTGCCACCAGCGGCATTGTGTTTGCGTTCAATGGTTTCCAGAGCCCGATCAACCTGGCAGGTGAGGCGCGCAACCCGGGCCGCAACGTGCCCATCGCGGTGATCGGCTCCATCCTGCTGGCCGCCGTGATCTACGTGGCCCTGCAGATTGCCTTTCTGGGCGCGGTGCCGCCGGAGTCGCTCGCGGGCGGCTGGCATGGCATCGACTTCCACTCGCCGTTTGCTCAATTGGCGATTGCGCTGAACCTGAACTGGCTGGCCATCGTGCTGTATCTGGATGCGTTCGTGAGCCCCTCGGGCACCGGCGCCACCTACATGGCCACCACCACGCGCATGATCTACGCGATGGAGCGCAACAACACCCTGCCGGCCATCTTCGGTCGCGTGCACCCGCTGTTTGGCGTGTCGCGCCCGGCCATGTGGTTCAACCTGGCGGTGTCGTTCATCTTCCTGTTCTTCTTCCGTGGTTGGGGCGCGCTGGCAGCCGTCATTTCGGTGGCGACCGTCATCTCGTACCTGACGGGCCCGATCAGCGTGATGTCGCTGCGCAAGACCTCCCCGGGTCTGCACCGCCCGCTGCGTCTGGCTGGCCTGTCGCTGATCGCACCGTTTGCCTTCGTGTGCGCATCGCTGATCCTGTACTGGGCCAAGTGGCCGCTGACCGGCGAGATCATCGTGCTGATGCTGGTGGCGCTGCCCGTGTACTTCTACTACCAGGCCAAGGCCGGCTGGCCCGACTTCAAGACCGAGCTGAAGGGCGCGTGGTGGATGATTGCCTACCTGCCGACCATTGCCGCACTGTCGTACTTCGGCAGCAAGGAATTCGGCGGTCTGGGCATGATCCCCTACGGTTGGGACATGGTGGTCGTGGCGATCGTGTCGCTGGCCTTCTACTACTGGGGCGTGGCCAGCGGCTGGCACACCCGCTATCTGGACGAAGTCGAGCACGTGCATGAAGATGCGCCCGTGCAAAGCGGCAAGCGCGCACCGCGCGGCGTACCGCAAGGCGTCTGATACCAGCCCGCCATCCCAGAAAAAACGCCCGTCCGGTTCGCCGACGGGCGTTTTTTTATGCCCATCCGCCACCATGGCGCCCTAAGCCGTGCGCGCTAGACTGCGCGGCGTTTCCACAGATTCCCCCCAACACCACGTGCCTATGCCCCGATTCCTCGGCTTGTTTCTGATCGTGCTGTCCTTGAGTGCTTGCGGCAAGAAGCACGAGTCCGAACCCGGCGGCGGATCGCCCGCCGCGCTGTCAGCCGCGGCGCCAGAAGAGCGCGCCAAGGCGGCGGACGGCGCCGAACAGAAATTCCTTGCGTACGAGCATCGCGTCTCGCTGGAAGTCGAGCCGCCGCAGTTGGAGCCGCTCTACCGAGACCTGCGAGACGCCTGCGCCAAAGAAGCGGCGTGGCACTGCACGGTCATGGACGCGAGCATCCAGGTGGAACGCGACCAGCGCGACGGCACCGCCCACCTGAGCCTGCGCGCCACACCCGAGGGGGTGCGCGCACTGCGGGCGCGGCTGGCGGAGAGCGGCGGCATCGTCAGCCAAGGCACCCATGTCGACGACTTGGCCCAACCGGTGGCCGAAGTCGGCAAGCGCCTGGAGATGCTGCAGAACTATCGCAAGAGCCTGCTGGAACTGCAGCGCAAGGCCACCAAGGTGGAAGATCTGATCCTGATTGCAGAAAAGCTGGCGGAAACACAATCCGAACTGGAAGCCGCCACAGGCCAGAACGCGCACCTGATGGACCGCGTAAACCGCGAGGTGCTTTCCATCGACGTGACGACCCGTCAGACGGGCGCGCGCAGCCTCTGGGCGCCCATCGGCAATGCCTTGCGTGAGTTCGTCCCGTCGCTGGTGCGCGCCAGTGCGGGTGTGATCCAGGCCGTGGCCTATCTGGTGCCCTGGGCGATCATGCTGACGATCGCGTGGATGCTGATTGCCCGGTTGCGGCGCAAATGGCGCCAGCGCAAAGCTGCCGACTGATGGCCCAAGCGCCTGCGCTGACCGGCAGGCGCTTTTTTCTGACCTACGCCGCCTGCAACCCCGCCATGGCTTCGCGCACATAGGCCATCAAATCCGGGCCCATCCACGGGCTGGCGGAGAGTTCGGGTTCACGTTCCATCGCCAGACGGATCTTGGCCTGCGTTTGCGGATCGTCGCCGGCGTAGGAGCGGAACAGCTCAACCCAATGCCGGACCAGCAGTTGCATCTCCGGTGCGAGCGGCGGCGTGCCTTTCGCCAGATGCTGGCGCACTTGCGCAATCAGGGTGGGCCACTCGTTGGCGCGCTTGCCGAAGTTCTCGCGCATGTACTGCAACTCCTGCGGCGACAGGTACTTCGCATAGATTGCCAGCTTGGTTTCGTTTGCCGCCGCCAGGATGAAGTCGAGCATCGCCAAGCTGATGCCGGTGCGATCCTGCAAAGCCGGCTCATTCACATGCATCGTGTGCAGCTTGGCTGAGAGCACCGGGTCGAGTGCGGCGTCCTGCGCGAGCAGCTCCATCCAGCGTTTGGCTAGCGCTTGTGCCTCGGTGCTGCGTGCGTGCACCCCGCGCGTCATCGCGTCCTGTACGGTTGCCACCAATGCCGCCCAGCGCTCGTGGCGGGCCGTATCGGCATCCATGCGTTCAGCGCGCTCGCGTTCTTCCTGCGAAAGATATTTGTCGTACATGGTCATCCATTCCAAGGTTGTGAGCCATTCGGCAAGCTCGGGCTCCTCCTTGCGCACAAGCTGGTCGTGCAGCCGCGACAGCCGATCGCGCAGCACGCTGGCCTGCGTGATCTGCTGATCGAGCATCGCGATCTGCCGTTCCACGATCGTGGTGAGGGGGGCGTCCGGGTTTGCCAGGAAAGCTCCGATGTCGGCCAGCGACATGCCGAAGCGTCGCAACGCCTGGATCTGATGCAGCCGGGCGATGTCAGCCTTGCCGTACAACCGATAGCCGCTGTCGGAGCGGGCCGAAGGCATGAGCAGACCAATGCTGTCGTAGTGATGCAGCATCCGCACCGTGAGGCCGCAGCGTTTGGCGAGATCGCCCACTTTCAACAACATGGCTGGCTCCTGTTCTCTGGCTTGGACACAGGCTAGGACCTCACACTGTGTGAGGGTCAAGCGTGATGTGAGTGGATGGCACGACGCGCCACCGGATGTAGTCGGCAGGCGCGCAAAGCATTTTGCCGTTTTATCTGTAGGCGATGCGGGGCATACATGGGCGTTGGTGACGGCTTGAAAACCGATCGCCACACCCACCGAAAATGCGACGCGCACACACGTCCGGTGGGCGTCCACATCAGGTGCGCCGTTGCTAACAACGCCGCACGTCGACAGCAAACTTCACACCGCCGTTGCGTTTAAAACGCGCGACAAATGGTCGCGGTAAAAATAACAAAACACGCCATGTACGTGCAGCGTTATCAACGTTGCGCGGAATCGACGTGTCAGTTTTACATGGCCATGTGGCGGGCTGTGCCTGCCGCGGCAAATTGGGCCCGAAACGGCTTTCTTATCGGGGTTTCGGCTCGTCAGCGAAACCCTTACAGTCTGGCCCGCGACTCGCCTTCTCGATGTAGTCGAGACCCCGACAAGAAGCACGACGGTACGAAGCAACAGGGTTTTTTGGCGCGTTTCACCCCTCGTCACTCCCCCCGGTTTTGTGGCGCTTTTTCAACTTGGTCGACCACCGAGCTTGGCGAAGCTTTGCCCAAATTCCCAGAGGTGACGCGGACTTAATGCGGCGGTTGCCACCGCCAATGACCCACTTGCATAGGAAGTCCTGTTTCATGCGCACCCAACTGTTGTCTTTCGGCCGTCTTGGCCTGCTTGCCGGCGCGGCGTTTGCCCTGTTTTCCGCCCCCAGCCAAGCCACGTGTGTGGCCAATCCGCCCACGCAATCCAACACCACGTTCCCGGCCAGCCTGACCGGCAAGCTCGCGTACCACAGCTACGTGAGCTACGGCGACGGCACCAGCCAGATCTTCATTTACGACTTCTCGGCACGCACGCTCACGCAGGTGTCGAAGGCAGCCTGGGGCATTCAAGACCCCATGAACGCCGTGTTCAGCCCCGACGGCAAATGGCTCGCCTTCATGGGCATCCAGAACAACGCGTGGAACGTGTACTTCTGGCAAATCGGCACGAGCAGCATGCCGATCAACCTGACCAACAGCACCGGCCAGACGCGCAATGAAGATCCGAAGTTCAGCACCGACGGCAAGTCGCTGTTCTTCAAGCAGAACGGCGATGTGATGCAGGCCGCGCTGTCGTACACCAGCTCGGGCCCCGTGTTCACCTCGGTCACCAACCTGACGCGCACCGCACCGACGCTGGAAAACTCGATGCCGTTTGCCACGCCGGATGGCACCGCCGTGTACTACACCACGGGCACGGGTTCGGGCATGGGCCTATACAAGCAGACGGTGGGCAGCACCAGCAAAGTCGCGTTCGACACGCCGGCAGGCTTGGCCACGTACTACCCGATCGTGCGTGCAGACGGCACCGTGTTCTACGCCCGCTGGCACGACGCCACCAGCCAAGCTGACCAGATCTACACCAAGGTCAACCCGAGCGATACGCCCAACCAGCTCTCGCTCAACGACTGCAACAGCAACAACTCCGACCCGTCGCCCGTGAACAACACGAACTACGTGTTCTTCTCGTCGACCAGCGCCGGCGGCTACCAACTCTATGTTGGCGACGTCAACACCGGCCAGCGCTGGAGCCTGTCGCAATTTGGCGTGAACTCGGACACCACCAAGGCCAAGCTGGGCTCGAACTACTACGCCGGCACAACGGCCGCCGCCGCGCAAGCCGTGACGCTGCTCTCGCAGGGCAAGCCGGCCAGCGCGTCGTCCAGCTACAGCGCCAGCCTCGGCCCGGCCTACGCGTTTGACGGCAACACCACCAACACGCGCTGGGATTCCGTTGAAGGCGTTGCCGGTACGCAATGGCTGATGGTGGACCTCGGCTCCACACGCACCATCACCGGCGTCGACCTGTACTGGGACGCGGGCGCCAAGGTCTACTCCATCCAGACGTCGAACGATGGCGTGAACTGGACCAACATCTACTCGACCTCGAACGGCGCATCGTGGGGCCACGTGTCGCTGGCCAACCTCAAGGGCAGCGGCCGCTATGTGCGCATGTACGGCACCCAGCGCGCCACGCAGTGGGGCTACTCGCTGGACGAAATGCAGGTGTGGGGCTACTGATCGATTGATCAGCTGATCGGCTGATCGCCCGTCTGTCGCCTGATATGACAACGCCCCGGTGGCTTCGGCCATCGGGGCGTTTGTCTTGGAGCAAAGCGATGCGCTCAGGAGTGCAATGTCGACGGAATCGGTGGCGCGGGCACCTGGGGCTGTGGACGGCTCGTAAGCGGCATCGACACGACGCGGTTGCGGCCTGCCACCTTTGCGGCATAGAGCGCGCGGTCGGCCGTTTCCGTCAACCATGATGGCTGCGCGCCTGGCTCATGCACGAACGTCGCCACACCAACGCTGACCGTCACATACGGCGCCACTGTCGATTTGACATGCGCAATACCGAGTGCGACCACGGTGTCACACACCGCCTGCCCCACCTGCGCGGCGGCAACCGCGTCCAGATCGGGCAGCAAGACGTAAAACTCCTCGCCACCACAACGCGCCACCAAGTCGCCACTGCGGCGCGCGCTTTTGCTCAGACACGCAGACACGGCGGTCAGGCAGTGGTCTCCATGCGCGTGCCCATAGGCATCGTTGAAGGCCTTGAAGCAGTCCACGTCGATCATCAGCAGTGAGAGTGGCGTGCCCGTGCGCGTGCTGTGCCGCCAGGCGTTCGCCAGCGCCGCATCAAACCCACGCCGGTTGGCAACACCCGTCAGCGGGTCGGTGACGGCCAAGCGTTTGAGTTCCGCCAGCGCGGCGCTCAGGCGCGCGTACAACACGCCCTGCTCGATCAGCAGCAACAGCAGCACAAAGCTGGCCGCCAGCAACCCGTAGATGCGCCCCGCATAGAAACCGAGATCAAACCGGCCCCCATTGAACACGGCGCTCAACGCCACGTCGCACACCCACACGCACAGCACCACCATCAACCAGATGTCGATAGTGGCGTGAGGCTTGCGGCGCCACAGCACCCACAACGCCGCCATGCAGAGGCTCCACGTCGTACCCGCCACCCAGAGCATCACCGGCGTGTAGTGGCTGGCCGCCATGATGGCCGGCAACCAACGTTCTTCGGCCGTGGCCAGCACCATGCAGCCGGACGCCACAGCCAGCGTCGCGCCAATCACCAGCCCGATCATCCGCAATGACACACGCTGCTGGGGCGTCGCGCCCGCGCGATCCCGCAGAAATGCATACGCCAGCACCGACAGCGGAAACCCGGCATGCCAGAACATGTAGATCCAGGCAGTGCTCTGCTGGCCTGCGCCAAGCAGCCCTTGCGCGGCAAACAGCCCCGGAAACGTCAACATGTGCCCGACCGTGAGCAAGGCCGTAAACAGATAGCCGCACGCCAGCACCAGCAACGCCCGCGAACGCGTAATGACGACCTGCCCGAGCAGCAGCCCTGCGGTAAACAGATCATTGAGCACGAGTGCCGATTCGTAGATCGGCACGAACGCCGGCACTGGCATCAACGGCACGCGCGCAAACGGCACCAGGCAGACAAACACCAGCAGCGACAGCACCGCCACCGTGCGCGCCGTCCGCTTGACGCGGCGGCCCGGAGGCGTGTTCAACTCGAAGCCGGACGCCTCGCCGGCACATTCGGAAGCCAACATAGTTCCACCCGAAGCAGCCTGGGCTGCTTTGTTCTATTTGATCAAACCTAACGTAGTGTCACACGGCGCGGGGCCGGGCGGCAGCAGGAAATCCGCTGCGTCGTGGCCCTTAAGCCGCAATGCCAGCACCGGAGCGGCTTCCGGAGAAACCCCCAAATTGTAAAAAGCCAGACATTCCGTCTCGGCGCCAACAGGCAGGATGGCGCATTCCGTTCCGGGGGCATGGAGGCGCCGCATGGCGAAGATCTGCATCATGGGTGCCGGCTCGATCGGCTGTTACATCGGTGGCCGGCTGCGCGCCGCTGGCGCCGACGTAACACTGGTCGGCCGCGCCCACATTGGCGAGGCACTGCGCACGCATGGCCTGACGTTGACGGACTACCGCAACGGCCGCTGGCACGTGCCGCCAGCGAACGTTCAGTACGTTACCGGCCCGGACGCAGCAGCCGCTGCCGACCTCATTCTGGTGACCGCCAAATCCGCCGCTACCCAATCCATTGCAGAAGACCTCGCGCCCATCCTGCGTGCCGGCACAACCGTCATCAGCTTCCAGAACGGGCTGGGCAACGCCGACGTGCTGCGCGCCGCCCTTCCCCGTCAAACCGTTCTGGCCGGCATGGTGCCATTCAACGTCATGCAGCCGGGGTCCGGCGCCTTCCACCAAGGGTCGGGCGGTGAACTCGAGGTAGCGGCATCGCCAGCACTGCAACCGCTTCTCGAAGCGTTTCGTCGCGCGGGGCTACCGCTGCTACAGCGTACCGACATGGCAGCCGTGCAATGGGCCAAGCTGCTGCTCAACCTGAACAACGCCATCAACGCACTGGCCAATCGGCCGCTGAAAGAGGAGTTGTCGCAGCGAGCCTACCGGCGCTGCCTGGCGCTGGCGCAACGCGAAGCGCTGCGGTTGCTCGCGCGCGCAGGCATCCGGCCTGCCAAACTGACACCCGTACCGCCCGCCTGGATTCCATATCTGTTGGCCACACCCGATGCGGTGTTTGCGCGATTGGGCAGCAAAATGCTCGCCATTGACCCGCTCGCGCGCTCATCCATGTCCGACGATCTGGCCGCCGGCCGCACAACCGAAGTCGACTGGATCAATGGGGAGGTAGTGCGATTGGGAGAACGGCTCGGCATGGGCGCGCCAATCAACGCGCAACTGTGTGCGCTGGTGCATGCGGCGGAGCAGGCCGCTACGCGTCCGAGCTGGTCCGGTGATGATCTGTTCGCGACATTGCGTGCGGCGGCGCAGAGCCACCGCGAGACCTAAACGCGGCTTCGTCCCAACACCCACCCCACCGACAACACATACCGGCTACCACCCACCACGCGCGTCACGCTGTGCTCGCACGCATCGGGCCGGAACAGCTTGATGCGTCGCGTCTGGAAGATCGGGTTGGCACAGACAAATTCACCGCCCGCACGCGGCGACTTCAGCACGATATTCAGCCGATAGTGCCGACCGTTGGAGACGGGGTCGGTATGCGGTGGGATTTCCGAGCCGTCCGGATAGCGGATCAGGTAGCTGTCGAACGGAATGGGCCAAAGCGCGGTGGCCAGCAGCATCTTGTCGTAGCCGGTGCCCTGGCGGCCGCGTTGCCAGCGGAAGGCTGTGCTGAAGAATGCGCGCAAGGAAGACATGGAAGTGAAGCAGCCCGGCGATGGAATGCGCGCATGGTAGCCGGGAACTATCGGCGCTTGTCGAATTTCTTCCAGTATTCGAACGGCTCCTGGTGGCACTCGTAGTCGAGTTCAGCCACGCGGGTGTGCAGGCGCTCCTGCACCTCTTGCACGGCGAGGTTGTAGACCACCGGGCCGATCTCCTCCAGAAAGAAGCCCAGCAGCGCACCGGCCTGGAGGTTGCCGATGCGCTCTTCCATGTGCTCGTTGAAATAGCGCTGGATGGATTGGATGGCCTCTTCGCGGACGTCGCGATCAAGTTCGATGGGCATGCACGGGCCTCGCTGGGGCGGATGAAGCCACCAGCTTACTGCCCGCGACCGTACGCATCCAGCAGCTTGAGCGTGACGCCGTTGGTCCAGCCGAATCCATCTTGCAGCGGATACTCGCCACCGCCACCACCGGTGCCGGTTCCATCGACGATGTATTTCTCAACAAGCTTCTGCTGGCTGCCGTAGAGCTGCTCGACGCTACCGAGAAAGCGCTCGCCGATCGCCTGGGCGAGCGGTTGCCCGCCGTATTTCTGCGCGCCTCGCAACGCAATCCACTGCAACGGCGCCCAGCCGTTGGGGGCATCCCACTGCTGGCCAGTCTTGAAGGTGGTGGTCGACAGTCCACCCACTTGCAGCAGCGCCTGCTGCGTCCACTGCAAGGTCTTCCATGCGCGATCGGGCCGCGCAGCACCGACAAACAGCGGATACGTCATCGCGGCGGATTTGTTGTCGCGGATGCGGCCGAGCTGCCAGTCGTAGTCGGCGTA
This sequence comes from Ralstonia sp., assembly GCA_039592975.1. GTDB lineage: Bacteria > Pseudomonadota > Gammaproteobacteria > Burkholderiales > Burkholderiaceae > Ralstonia. The sequence continues at coordinate 277,076 of JBCNQE010000001.1, forward strand.
GTAGCCGGCGGGGTGCCATAAGTAGCGCTCGATGGCGATGGCGCGTTTGCCGGCGCGCACGGAATACTCCACCGTGCATGCAAAATCGCGCGCCGCCGTACAACCGCGCGCGATGGTCTTCTCCAACTGGAACATCAGGCTGTTCAAGTCCACCGGCACGATGGACGTGGTGCGGATGGTGCCCAGCGTGGCATTGTCACCAAACCAGCGCGAGCTGAAATCCCAGCCGCTTTCGGCGGCCGCGCGCAGGTCGCGCCAGACTTCGTTGGCGGGGCGCCCGGGCGTTTTCTGCGCGGTGGTCACGTCTTGCAGATAGGACTCAGGGCGCGGCGTGTCCTGGTCATCCCAGTAGCGGTTGAGCACGGTACCGTCCCGCATGACGACGACATTGCTGCTCGCCTGGCCGGCGGGTGTGGTGGCGGCGCCGCGCATCCAGTACGCATATTCCTTGCGCAATTGCGGCAGGTAGCGCTTGAGCGCCGCATCGCCTTCCTGCTGTGCGGCCAGTTCCACCATCAGCGCAAAGAACGGCGGTTGAGAACGGCTCAGGTAGTACGTGCGATTGCCGTTGGGAATGTGGCCGAACTGGTCGATGGCATAGGCGAAGTTGTCGAGCATGTTGTCGACCAGGTCTTCGCGGCCGGCCTCCTGCAGGCCAAGCATGGTGAAGTAGGTGTCCCAGTAATAGCCCTCGCGAAAACGCCCGCCGGGCACCACATACGGTTTGGGCAGCGGAATCAGCGAGCTGTTGTCGGGCGCCGTGGTGGTGGTGCGCGTGAGCGCAGGCCACAGCCAGTTGATATGCGCGCGCAAAGACTGCCCCGCCGGCGGTGTGACAGGCGTATCCACGGGTGGCGTGAAGTACTGATCGACAAACGCCTTGAGCGAGAAGCCCGGCAGATTTCTCTGCGCCTGATACGCCTGCACGATCACCGCCGGCGTGGCCTTGGGCACGGCATCGACAAAGGTCTTCTGATCGGGATACACCTGCGCGGTCTGCACGGCAACAAAGAGGTCGCCGTAAAGCTTGTCGGGCGACGGCGGCAATGCAGCACCGATGCCGACATCAGCCAGCGCGGAAGAAGCCGCGAGCCCCAGCGTCAACCATGCCGCCAAGTTTGCCGCGCGGCGCCGAATGAAAAAGTGAGCCTGTCGATGCATCGTCGTCTCCTGCCTGGTGGACCGAAAGCCAGTCCAGAAAAGGAGACGCCGACAGCGTTGTCAAGCCGACAGGTTTTGCGCAAAACCGCACTGTACCGCCGCGCCACAACCGGCGCCGCATCAGGCTTTGCAGGCAGGTAACTTGCTGGCGCGGCGCGCCTTGCGCACGCCCGGGCGTGGTCTATCGTTGAAGCAACACCGCCGTGGAGGCACGCCCATGCCCATCGAGTTGAACCACACTATCGTCTGGTGCCGCGACAAGCAGAAGTCCACGCGTTTCCTGCGCGACATCCTCGACTTGCCCGAGCCGATCCCGTTCGGGCAGATGCTGGTCGTGCCGCTATCGAACGGCGTGTCGCTCGATTTCTTTGACAGCGACAAACCGATCGCCAAGCAGCACTACGCCTTCCTCATCAGCGACGCTGAATTCGATCGTGCCTTTGCACGCATCCAGGCGAAAGGGCTGACCTACTGGGCCGACCCGGCAAAGAGGCGCCAGGGCGAAACCTACGAGCACAACGGTGGGCGTGGGCTGTACTTCGATGATCCCGATGGGCACTTTCTGGAGATCATGACGCGGCCGTATGACCTTGGGGCGTGAGGGCCGCTGCGACGACTCGGGCAGCGGCTTGCACTTGACGCTAGCGATTGCAGCGACATTCCTGCGCAATCAATTTCGCACGGTCAATAAATTTCGCGATGGCCCGTTCCTGAATCGGCTTATAGCGATCTTGGAAAAGCTGGGAGAACGCCGGCATGGCATCACGCGACGCCGCCACCTCCTTCTGGCCGAGCGACGATGAATAGAACGCGATCAACTGATCCAGTTCCTCATCGGTGAACTTTGCGCCAAACACCTGCCCCCAGGTCTGGACGATTTCCTGCGCACCCCAAGGCGGTTGCAGTTCGCTCATGAACGACTCCATCGCCTCCTGGAAGCGCTTGCGAAAAGGCTCATCCGGGTTCAGACCACTGAGCATCTGCGCCATCATTTCGTGGGCCTGCTTGCGGCCGTATTCACGACTGCGTGCCAACGACTGATCGAACAGCTTGACCAGTCCTTGCGCCTCCATCAGCTTCTGCACTTTTTCTTCGCGGCTATCCGCCAGCGCTGACGTCGCCAGCAGGAGGCCGACAACAATCGCGATCCCTTGACGTATCAATTCAATCCCCAGCGTTATTTTGGTGCGGCGATTTTACGTGGCTGCCTGCACTACTCCCGAACCACCTCGTACCGCATCTCGACGAAGGTGTTCTTGTACGGCACAGCAGAGGTCAGCTTCAACGGCGGCGTGACGATCGTGCGCGGTAGCAGCGGCAAACCTGTTCCCAACACCACCGGCATCACCTGCACGATCAACTCATCGAGCAAGCCGCGATCGAGAAATTGACCCGCCAGTTCGCCACCTCCGACGATCCATACGTTGCCGCCATTGGCTGCGGCGAGCATCTCCAGGTGCACGGGCGCGACATCGCCCTGCACGAAGCGAACATCTGCACCCTCCACCCTAGGCAGTTCGCGCGACGTAAACACCCACGCCGGCTGCGTATACGGCCACGGCTGAGGTGCTGCCCCGCTTGGTTGCACAAGCTCGCGCAACAACCACATGTAGGTGGACGCGCCCATCGCCAACGCGCCAACATCGCGGATGAAGCCGTCGTAGCTCGTCCCTTCCAGCGTGCCGAACTGCATCAGCCAATCCAGCGAATGGTCGTGCGTAGCGATATAACCGTCGAGGCTGGTGGCAGCGTAGTAGCGGGTCTTCGACATCGCGCGGGCGCTCCTCTCGAAATTGGGGAAACAGGATGCTACTCCCCGCACATTGGGCATGCCTTACGTTTCCTACGTTTCGATCGGCTGACGGCAAGCGCCCACCCCGCATCTCCACAGCGAAGACCCTGGATAGAATCGGCACCCCGGCCACCGCCGGATGAATAGCAGACACACCATGCCCTATCGCCTCATCGCATTCGATTTCGACGGCACCCTTGCCGATTCTTTTGATCTCTTCATCGACGCGCTGAATGCCGCAGCCGCCAAGCACGGTTTCCGCACGCTCGAAGGCGCCGAGCTAGCGCAGGCACGCGGCACCTCGGCACGCGGCGTGATGCGTATGTTGGGCATTCCCCTGTGGAGGGCACCCGCTATCACGCTCGACATGCGCCAGCGGATGCGCAGCCGCATTGCGCAGACCACGCTGTTTGCCGATGTTGCGCCAACGCTGCAAACCCTGGCCGCACGCAATGTGCGGCTGGCCATCGCCACGTCTAACGCAGAAGACACGGTGCGTGCGGTGCTCGGCCCCACCGCGCGACTCATCGATCCGCTTTGTTGCGGCATTTCCGTGTTCGGCAAGGCACGCAAGCTGTCCTCGCTCGTGGCGGCTACCGGCATCCCTCGGGATGAGGTCTTGTACGTGGGCGACGAGATGCGCGACGCCGATGCCGCACGCGCGGCGGGTATTGCGTTTCGTGGCGTCGCCTGGGGATATACCGCGCCGGATGCGTTGCAGCGGCACACCGGCACGCCGCTGCTCCAACACCCGCGCGATCTGTTGACTGTGTGAGTGCTAAGCACAGCGCGGCGATGAATCTGGGGGCTGCATCTAAAGCCGCTGTCCAGACTCAGGACTTGGGGCCGAGATCATCGACAGCGTGTCCGCCGGTTGGCCGCAGCGCCGCTTCAGCCGCGTCCACCTGCGCCGGCTCGGCGTCGACCGTCAGCAGAAAGCGCCCGCCGATCACGACATTCTGGAATTTGCGCTCGTAGGTCTCAGCCATCTCGCCATCGGGCTGGTGATCGCCACAGAGAAAGTTGCCGCACACGGCCCCCGCCTCGTCGGCCTGATGCGACAGCGCCACACGCTCCAGCGCAAGGCCCGTGTTCAGTACAGCTTGGCGTGCCGACTCTGCGGCGGCGTGGTCGGTGAAGATGCGAACGATGGTAGGCATGGGGTTCTCCTCGTCTTGGTGAACCCATGGTTGACGCATCGGCCGTGCCCGACGATGCCTCTGGCTGGCGCCTCAGAACAGCGCCATCTGCCGCATCCCGAACCCGATCGCCTCTTCCACCCGTATGCGCGCGTGCGAGAGCGACCCTTCGATGCCCGAGAGCGTGCCGGCCAGCCAGCGGTAGAGGAGCGGCGCCTCGCCGCGCGGGCTGAGGTGGATTTCGCCGAGCTTCTTGCCGCGCTTGTCGCGGTAATAGTGGGAGCGGTAGCCGCGTTCCCAATGCGTGATGGGACCGCGCCATTGGCGCGGGCGGCGGGGTTTGGCGGGGGGTGTTTCGGCGGGCGCTGCCGACACCGAATCCTCCCAGCCGAATGCGGGTTTGGCGAACAGCGGCAAACCTTCCAGATCGGGGTCGAAATCCATTGTCGTACGCTCAAAGCTTGCGCCGCGTCTGGCTTTGCAGACACAGTCGGCGCGTAGCCCGCATGATACCTGGGTTTAAGGCGAACAGCACATGCAAACGCACTGGCGGCGCGCACTTCGGGCCACCGCATCGCGGTCGGAGCGCACGCCTCTTCGGTATCATGGCGACTCTTCGTGACAGGACATTCAGCATGACGCCGTTTCTCAAGCGCTCCGTGGCCCGCCCGGCGGCCGCACTCGTCTGTGCCGGTTGGCTCATGGCCGGTTGTGCAACCCAGGCTGGTGCCCAGGAAGGCGCCTTTGCTCCCTTGCTTCGGCATCTGGCCGACCGCCTCGTCACCGCTGATCAGGTGGCGCTGAGCAAGTGGGACACCGGCCAATCGGTCTATGACCCCGAGCGCGAGGCCAAGGTCATAGCCAACGTGTCGGCCATGGCGCCCACCTACGGCTTGGTGGCGGCTGACGCGGCGGACGTGTTTGCCGATCAGATCGAAGCCAACAAGGAAGTGCAATACGCTCTGCTGAATGACTGGCGCCGCGCCGGTGCCGCGCCCACCGCGCCGCGCCAGAGCCTGCCGAACGTGATCCGCCCAAAGCTGGACACGTTGCAGAAGGCCATCCTGCAAGCCTTGCACGATGCCGGCCCCGTGCGTGCGCAGGCGGATTGCCCCACGCAGGTGGCGCGTGAGATCGCGCGCGTTGCTGCTGAAAAATCGCTCGACCCGCTGCACCGCATTGCGCTGGATCGGGCGGCAGCGCGGCTTTGCATCCGGCGCTGAACAGCCAGCGAGCCAGATACCGATTCAGCAGCTACGTTGGTGCTCGCTCGATGTGAGCCAATCGATCAACGCGCGGGTGGCTGCGGATTGTCTGCGGTGCGGCGCGTAGACCACCGAAAAGGGGCGTGTCCGCCCGCGTAGTGCCGGCAGCAGTTCAACCAGGCTGCCCTGCTCAAGCGGTTGGCGGACGATGAAGTCATAACTCTGGCAAACACCCAGGCCTTGCGCCGCCAGTGATACCACGCCCAGCACGTCGCCTGAGACTTGAACGTTGGAAGGCGGCAGCCATTCGACATCGCGCCCCTCACTCTTGAACACCCATGGCACGATCCGGCCAGTGCTCGGCATCACGAAAGGCAAACAGCAGTGTTGCTGGAGGTCATCCAACGTGTTGGGTCGACCTGCACGCCGCACGTAATCGGGTGAGGCCACCAGGCACAGCGCCGCATCTTCCAGCTTGCGGGCCACCAATCCGCTGTCGGGCAGGTGTCCGAGGCGGATGGCTAGGTCAAACCCTTCGGCCACCAAGTCGACGTTTCTGTTCGTAATGTCCAATTCGACACGCACGCCGGGGTGCTGCCGTGCAAACTGGGTGAGCAGCGACGGCAAGCGGTAGTGGCCATACGTTGTGGGCACGCTCAACCGCACACGCCCTTTGAGTTCGCCCTCCTGCCCCTGAGCCTCGCGTTCGGCCTCGTCGAGCAGCGTAAAGGCGGTGCGGGCCTGCTCCAGATACTGCCGACCAGCGTCGGTCAGCCCGATCCGGCGCGTGGTCCGACGCAGCAATTGGGTGCCCAGGCGCGTCTCCAGCCGGGTGACGGCACGGCTGAGCACCGAGGGTGTGGTCGACAGCGCAACCGACCCCGCCGTAATCGAGCCGTACTCGGCCACCGCCAGAAACGCTTCGACGTCGCCCAGGTAATCAAACTTGCGGCCCATTTTGTCGCCTGAAGAACAGATGATTGTCAGAAGCGGCAGTTTATCCCCGCTCAAGCTGACAATACAGTGCGGTCTTAACCCATACCTCCGTACAGGAAAGGACTGCCACCATGCCCACCCACACACACCCCACCATCCAACCCGCCCTGTTCGTGCTGACCAGTCACGGTACCAAAGGGAGTACAGGAAAGCCGACCGGCTATTACCTGGGCGAAGTCACACACCCGCTGGCGGAGTTGGAGGCCGCCGGCATTGCGGTGGAGTTTGCATCGATCCAGGGCGGCGAACCGCCAGTGGACGGGCTGGACCTGAGCGACGTCATCAACGCCCGCTACTGGAACAACACCGCCTTCCGCAACGCCGTGCGCCAGACACACCGCCTGGGCGACATCGACCCGAGCAAGTATTCGGCCATCTTCTTTGCCGGCGGCCACGGCACGATGTGGGACTTTCCGGACAGTGCCGCCGTATCGGACATGACGCGGGCAATCTATGAGGCAGGCGGCGTGGTCGGTGCGGTTTGCCACGGTCCGGCCGCATTGGTCAACGTCAAGCTCAGCGATGGCGCCTACTTGGTCGCCGGCAAAAACGTCAGCGCCTTTACCGACGATGAAGAGCGCGCGGTGCAATTGGACCAGGTGGTGCCATTCCTGCTCGCTAGCACGCTAGTACAGCGCGGAGCAACGCACCACCCCGCACCGAACTGGACAGCCAAGGTTGTCGTTGATGGGCGCCTTGTCACCGGCCAGAACCCGCAGTCTGCAGCGGGCGTGGGCGCTGCCATGCGTGACTTGCTGCTCGGCCGCCCGGTCACCCCGTAAGCCCCCTCCCGCAAGCCGGCCCTGCTGTCACACCACCTTCAAGGCGCTGCTTTTGCAGCGCCCCTCCCCATTTCTGGATCACGATGATGAATCGCTATCGCCTCACCTGGGCTGCCGTGTTGCTGGCAGCCGCATACAGCACGTCCGCCATGGCGGTGCAACCCGCGCAACCGGCCGAGCGCGCATCGCTCGAGCACTGGCGCAGCTATACAGGCGTGACCTGGGCGCCCGCCAACGACGGCGACAACGTCGCGGCCGATGCGAATTCGGTCAACGCGCCGATTGTCGGCATCCACTTCGACATGCAAGGCCGGGCGTTTGTCAGCACGCCCCGGGTGCTGTCTGCGGATGCGCCTGCCACGTTGAGCGTGCTCGACACCCGTGCCACTTCCGGACCCGCGCGGCTGACGGCGTTTCCGTCCACACAAGGCAATGCCGTGGCCGGCGCGCCAGATCAGCATCTGCGCAACGTGCTCGGCTTCTACATCGACCGGCGCAACGGCTGGCTGTGGGCGCTGGATCAAGGCTTTGTTGCGGGCGAAAGCGAGGCCCCCGAAGGCGCGCAGAAGATCATGGTGTATGCGCTCGATACCGGCCGGCTGGTCAAACGCATCGGCTTGGACGCCGTGGCCGACCGCAAGGGCAGCTTCCTCAATGACATCGTGGTCGATGAAGCGCGCAAAGTGGCCTATGTGTCGGACAGCGGCCTGCGCAGCGCGCCCGCCAACCAGGCGGGGCTGATCGTGGTGGAGTTCACATCGGGCCACGCACGTCGCGTGCTCGACCGGCATCCGAGCCTGTTGCCGGAACCGGGCATCCAGGTCATGTCGCACGGTGCGGAAGTCTGGCCCGGCAAGCCGCTCGTGCTGGGCATCAACGGCATCGCGCTGTCACCCGATGCCCGCACGCTGTATTGGTCGGTGACCACAGGCCGCCAGGCGCATGCGATTGCCACGCACGTGCTGCGCAACTCGAAGGCGGATGGTGCGCAGGTGGCCGATGCCGTGCGCAACATTGGCGACGTGGGCGGCAACGCCGACGGCATTGTCACCAGCGCCGACGGGCAGCTGTACATCACCGATGTCACCCGCAACGGCATCGTCCGATACGACCCTGCCACGCAGACGATGGCGCTGGTGGCGGCGGATGAAGGCGTTTCCTGGCCGGACACGCCAACCATCGCCCCCGACGGCAGTCTGGTGGTGACCTCCAGCCGCCTGAACCTGCACTTTGCGGGCGCGGTCAAGGCAGGCGAAGAGCGTTATGACCTGTGGCGCCTGCCGCTGAGCCCATCGCGCCCGTTGTCCAAGGCCGGTACGTCAAAGTAGGCCGTTAGGGGAAGCATCAGCCCAGATCGATCGGCACGAAGATCTTCGTGTCATCGCGCTGCACCAGCAGGGCGACATGCTTGCCGGCACGTTCGACCAGCGTGCGCAGTTCCTGCGCGGACGACACCGGTGTGCCGTTGAGCGACAGGATCACGTCCCCCGGCTGGATGCCGACCTTGGCCGACGGGCCCGTGGCGTCCATCACCACCAGGCCGCCCGGTAGGCCGCTCTGGCGCTTTTCTTCCGGTTGCAGCGGACGCACGGCCAGGCCCAGGCGCCCCTGATCGGGCGCCGTCTTTTCATTGGCCGCCACCTTCGTATCCTTGGCCGCGCCGATGGTGACCGTCAACGTGGTCGGCTTGCCCTGGCGGATGATCTGCAGCGGCACCGTGGTGCCCGGTTTGATGTCGGCCACCTGTTCCGGCAGATCGCCCGAGCGGTCGATGCGCGCGCCGTTGATCTGCAGGATCACGTCACCGGGCTGCAGGCCGGCCTTAGCAGCGGGGCCACCGTCCTCCACCGAGTTGACCAACGCGCCCTCCGGCTTGGGCAGATTGAACGAATCCGCCAGCGACTGATTGACCTCCTGCACCGCAATGCCCAGGCGCCCGCGCGTGACCTTGCCGGTCGCAACGAGCTGCTGCTCCACCTTCATCGCCACGTCGATCGGAATGGCAAACGACAGGCCTTGGTAGCCACCGGTCTGGCTGTAGATCTGCGAGTTGATGCCAATCACCTCGCCACGCTGGTTGAACAGCGGACCGCCGGAGTTGCCCGGGTTCACGGCCACGTCGGTCTGGATGAAGGGCACGTAGGTATCGTCCGGCAATGCGCGCGACTTGGCGCTCACAATGCCGGCCGTCACGGTATTCTCAAAGCCGTATGGAGAGCCGATGGCCACCACCGGCTCACCGACCTTGGTGCTGGCTGGGCTGCCGATCTGCACCACGGGCAGGTTCTTGGCCGAGATGCGCAGCACGGCAATGTCGGATTGTTTGTCCACGCCGAGCACCTTGGCCTTGAACTCGCGGCGGTCGGTCAGCTTGACGTTGACCTCCTGCGCACCGTCGACCACGTGTGCATTGGTGAGGATCAGCCCATCGGCCGAGACGATAAAGCCCGAGCCCAGCCCCCGCACGATCTGGTCGCCGCGCTGCTGCGGCATTTGGGGCATGAAGCGCTTGAAGAATTCGGCAAACGGATCATCAGGGCTCATGCCAGGCGGCAGGCCTTGCATGCTGGTGCGCTGCGCATGGGCCGTGGTGCTGATGTTGACCACCGCCGGACCGTAGCGCTCGACAATGCCGGAGAAATCCATCGGTGCGGCCACGGCCACCGGCGGCATGGCCGTGGCAGACGCCGCAGCAGACGCCATCACCGGCGCCACGGGTGCGGCCACCGCGCGCGAAATCACATCTTTCTGCAGATAGGCATAGCCGCCCGCAACCGCGATCACTGCGGCCAGGCCGGCTGCGCTGCGTGCCAGGGTTTGGCGTGTCATTGTCGTGTCCTCTCATGCTGGAACGAGGGCCACGGCTGGCAGGTTGCCTGTCGTGCCCATCGGTTGCAAGCATCGTAGGCACGCAGACTTAAACGAGACTTAAAGCCCCGGACATCACATGAAACAAAATGTCGCGCGCTAAGCTGGGCGCGGCGTTGCCGATGCCGACGCAATGTGCGCGCTGAGCCGGCGCACGGCCGCGGTAATCGGCGCGATGATCGGCACATCAAAGCGCGGGGCCAAGGCCACCGCCGCCTGCCCCAACGGGCCACCGCCGATGATGACCGCCTGTGCGCCATCGCCCAGACACGCACGCACGGCGGCGGCGAGTGCAGCCTCCAGCGCCTGCGGATCCGCTGTCAGTGCGCGCGGCTCGCCGGGGGTGAGGCGCACGCCGGTGTAGAGATGACCAAGGCCCAGTTCGCGTGCCTTGGCATCAATGGACTCAACTAAGTCGGGCGTGACGGTGGCCACGCCAAAGCGGCGACCGCCTTCACTTGCATCGAGCATCGACGCCTCGCAGATGCCAATAACGGGCGTGAGCTGGCTGGCCTCGCGCACACGCGCGACACCCGGGTCGCCAAAGGCGCTGATGATGACGCCCACGTGCGGCACCACCGTGTTGCGCCACGTGTGTTCCACCTCGCGCGCGGCGGCGGACAGTTCCGCCTCGTTGACGATCATCGACGGGCCGTTGCTGGCCGTCGCGCCAACCACCGTAAAGCCGGACGGCGCATCGGCCTGGGCGATGCGTACCATCATGTCGGTGGTGGCCTGCGATGCGTTCGGGTTGATCAGCAGAATGTTGGGCATGCGTGTGTTGCTACTAGGAATCGGGGTCAAGAGGCGTCCGATCGGACCACGGATGCGGCCGGCGGTGCATCGGGGGCCGGCGGCTCGGCATCGGGCGAACGGCCATAGGTCTCGGGCACGCTCTGCACGCTGAGCACGAATAGCGCGTACATAGCCGCCACCATGCCGAACACGCCCGCAATGCCGGCACGCTCCAGCAAGTACCCGGCCACCAGCGGCATACACGCACCCGCTGCCGTGCCAGTGGCGAGGATGAACGCGGTACCGAACGCGCGCACCCGCGTCGGATACAGCTCGGGCGCAAAAATCCAGATGGTGGTGTTCAGCAGCAGCACGAAGAACTGGAACACCGCGCCCGCCACCAGAATCATCACGATGCTCTTGGCCACAAACCCGATGATGAGCGCCATCACGCAGGCGCACAGCGCGCCGATCGTCAGCACACGCTTGCGCGGAAAACTGAAGCCCAACAGCGATGCGGCAATCGCGCCCAGCAGGCTGCCGCCCTGCATCACCATGGTGAACAGCAAGCTCTTCGACACCGTATAGCCCAGCGTGACGAGCACCGTGGGCATGAGCGTGAGCACGGAAATCTGCGCGCCGTAGGCCGTCCAGATCGTGATGCACAGCGGAATAGTGCGCCGTGCCAGCGCGCCACGGAAGATCTCCGTCAAGTGCACGCGCACCTTGGCGGCCGCGCCGTGCCCGTCATCGGTCAGGTACGTCTGCACCGGCACGTGCTTGCTCGACAGCGTGCCCGATGCCAGCTTGGACAACACCTTGTTCGCTTCCTGAATACGTCCTTGCGACACCAGGAACCGCGGCGTCTCGGGAATGAAGCGGCGATAGAACGCCCCCAGCAGCGCCGGCACCATCAGCGAGACAAACAGCCAGCGCCAAGCGTTGTCACCCGGAAACAGCGTGAAGATCAGCAAGCCGAACGCCGGCGCCAGAAAGTTGCCCAGCCCGCCCGCGCCCACGTTGACCAGCCCCACCGCCGTGCCGCGAAACTTGGTGGAGCAGCACTCCGCCAGCATGGTGACAGCCACGGCAATCTCACCACCCAGACCAAAACCCACCACGGCACGGCCCACGGCCATCATGGTGAGGTTGTGGGCACAGGCGCAGATGCCCGCGCCGAGCGTGAACAGCAGCAGGTCGACCGAGAGCATCACACGGCGCCCGTAGCGGTCGGCAATCATGCCCGACACGACGCGCCCGATGGCGGCTGCGGCGAACGTCACGGTGTTGAGCAGGCCGATGTCGGTGGGCGTGAGGCCCCATTGCTCGCGCAGCAGCGGCCCGACGATGCCCACCGCGTTCTGCTCGAACGCATCAAACAGGCAGCCGACGAGGATCAGAAAGATGATGGTGTGGTGCGATCGCGTCACGCCAATCCGGTCGAGCGCCCGATCCAGCTCGGCCATGCGCGGAGTATCGGGTCCTGAAGACAACGTGGGGCCGGCCATGCTCTGCTCCTGCATCAAAACGGTGAATGAGGCGTTGATGTGCAACAACGCGTGCACCAATGTGATTCCACGATTTCATAGCAAACAACATAATGAAATTTGGATTTCACACAAGCACGCCATCAGAGCAAGGTCCGTACCAGAGGTCAATTCAGGGATGACCCGAGTGGCTTAGCCAGACGACGGCCAGCATCAGAGTTCGTCCGACGCCTCGTGCGCCAGTTCGATGGCCGCCAAGCGTTTACGCCCGGCGCTGCCAGACGCCTCGATCACCTGCGTGGCGATGAGGTTGCACAGCGCCATGACGGCGGTGTGATCGTCCAGCCGACCGGGCCCGCGGCAATCGCATTGCACTGACCACGTGGCATCGGCACAGTCGGGCGAATTGCTGTCGCTGATGAATAGAAGCTTGGCGCGCGCGCGTGCTGCGGCTTGCAGCAAGGCACGCATTTGGAGCGTCTGCCGGCGCGTGCCGAATACGATCACGCAACTGCTGCGGCTGAGGGCCGCCGTGTATTCGCCCAGCGTCTCGCCCGCACCAGGGATGGCCGTTACATGCGGTACCACCTGGATGATCTGCCAGCGCAGGTACACCGCAAAACCGTGGCTGGCCCGGCTGCCAAAAATCAACACGTGGTCTGCATTGACGATGGCCTTGGCGATGTCCGCCAACTGCCTGCTGGTGAGCCGGCCAAAGGTAGCCTCCAGGTTGGCTTGTGCTTGCTGGAAGTGCGTGGCCACTGGGTTCGCCACGCGGGCGCCGGCGCCACCGTTTGCACCAGCCTGGAACAGCGGCGAGCCACTCTCGCGCTCCTCGCGCACGTGGCGGCGGGCCTCTTCGTAATTCTCGTACCCCAGGCGGCGAATGAAGCGGCTGACAGTCGATGGCGATACCCCCGCCAGCCCGGCCAGCTCGTTGCCGGCGTAACCTGCCAGTTCGCCCGGAAACTCCAGCAGAAAGTCCGCCAACTTGCGCTCGGTGGAGGGCAAGCCCTCAAGCTGGCTGCGGATGCGATGGACGAAGGATCGGGACGAAATCGGCATGCCGCATTCTAACGAGATCGATGCGTAGGCTACGAGAGCGCCGCCGTGAACGGAAACCGCAGCACCACGCGCAGGCCGCCGCCTTCGCGCGCCTCCAGAGCCAACGTGGCATCGTGCGCCTGTGCAATCTCTCGCACGATGGCCAGGCCCAGGCCACTGCCGCCGGTCGGCGCCTGGGTGGGGCGATAGAAACGGTCGAGCACACGCTCGCGCTCTTCCTCCGGGATGCCGGGGCCGTTGTCTTCCACCACCAGCTGCACGCCACCATCAGGCGTGTGGCCGGTCGACACATCCACGCGGGCGCCGCGCGGGCAATAGCACAGCGCGTTGTCGACCAAGTTGACCAGCAGCACGCGCAACGCATCGGCATTGCCCAGCACGGACGCCGGCTGCGACGCCATGTCCACGCCAAGGTCGATGCCCTTGTGGACGGCTGCCGGGGACAACTCCGCCACCACCTCGGCCACCACGGCATCGAGCGCGACCGGCGCGCGTTGGGTATCCGCGGCGCCGGGCTCTTGGCGAGCGAGCGTCAGCAATTGGCCGACCAGCCGGATCATGCGTTCCACGCCGCGGTGCAGATCAGCATGCGCGGCGCGGCGTTCGTCTTCGCTTTGCGCGCGGTCGGCAACCTGCAACTGCAGCTTGAGCGCGGCCAGCGGCGTGCGCAGCGCATGCGCGGCATCGGCGACAAACGCACGCTGATGCGCAAGCGCAGTGCCCAGGCGCGCGAGCAGATCGTTCAACGCATTGGTGAGCGGGCGGATCTCGTCGGGCAGGCCTTGTGTGGGCAGTGGCGAGAGGGCCGCCGCATCGCGCGCCTGCACCTGCTTGGCCACCGAGCCCAGTGGCGCCAGGCCGCGCCCGACCGCCAGCCACACGATCCACCCGAGCAGCGGCAGCAGAATCAGCAGCGGTGCCACCGTGCGCAGCGCCATGCGTGCCGCGACCTCGTGCCGCGCGCTATACGGCTGGGCGATCTGCACCACGGCGGGCCCGAAGGCGACGCTGTACACGCGCCATCGCCCCTCCGGGGTATTCGCATCAGAAAAGCCCAGCTCGGCCTGCTCCGGCAAATTGGGCCGTGCGTGCGAAAGATAGAGGCTGCGGCCCGTGCCGTCCCAGATGCGGATCACCACATCGTCATCACGCGCGATACCGGCCAGCGCAGGCGGCGGCGGGTCGATCCACTGGCTGGGCAGCGCAGCGGCCACTTGCTGCATCTGGTAGTCGAACAGCGCGTTGGCTTCCTGGCGCGCCTGCGCGTAGATCAGCCCCGTGGCGATGACGATGCCTGCCAGCAGGCCGCCCGCCAGCCACCAGAGCAACGTTTTACGAATGGATTGCATGGGCTATTGGTGGTCTTTGTGGTCGGCAGGTTCCGCAGGCGGCGTGGGCATCTCACGCGGGATCACATACCCCACGCCACGGATGTTCTGGATGAAGTGGCTGCCGAGCTTCTTGCGCAGCGCATGGATGTAGACCTCCACCGTATTGCTGCCGACCTCTTCGTCCCAGCCGTAGAGGTTGTCTTGCAACTGCGCGATCGACCACACCTTGCCCGGCCGTGCCAGCAGCGCATGCAACACCGCAAACTCACGCCCCGACAGCTTGACCGGCACACCGGCGCGCAGCACTTCCCGCGTGACCGGGTTGAGCAGCACATCGCCGTGGCGCAAGAGCGGGTCAGCCCGGCCGCCTTGCCGGCGCAGCAGCGCGTGCATGCGCGCGGCCAGTTCCTGCAGGTCGAACGGTTTGACGAGGTAGTCGTCGGCGCCGGCATTCAAGCCGGCCACGCGGTCGGCCACCGCATCACGTGCGGTGAGGATCAGGATGGGGATGGCGATGCCGCGCTGGCGCAACTCGCGCACCACATCCAGCCCGTCGCGCTTGGGCAGGCCGAGATCGAGCAGCATGAGGTCGAACATGGAAGTGCCCACTTCCGGGCCGGAGGCACTGGAGCCGGCACCGGGCGCCGTCACGGCATGCAGCGCGGCCTCGCCGTCGCGCACCCAATCGATGGCAAAGCCGTCGTGCCGCAAGCCCTTGCGCACGCTGTCGCCGATCATGTCGTCGTCTTCCACGAGCAGTACGCGCATGACAAAAAAAAATGAGCCGAAGAATGGCCCATTGTAGAACTGCCGGCGCAGGCGCTCCCAACCCCCGCTAGAGGCTGGCTCCCACGTCACCCGCATATTCGACAAACCCATTACCGCGGCAGAACCCGAGCAGCCGGATTCCGGCCTGCCGTGCGATATCGACCGCCAGGGACGTGGGCGCGGAGATGGTTGCCAGCATCGGAATCTGCATGCGCGCAGCCTTG
Organism: Ralstonia sp.; assembly: GCA_039592975.1. Classification (GTDB taxonomy): domain Bacteria; phylum Pseudomonadota; class Gammaproteobacteria; order Burkholderiales; family Burkholderiaceae; genus Ralstonia. The sequence continues at coordinate 292,629 of JBCNQE010000001.1, forward strand.
CGCACCAGTTCATAGCTGGCGCGGCTCGACATGAAGACGAAGCCCGAGCGCGTGTCAGTCTGGCTCCGGGCGAGTTGCCCGATCAGCTTGTCGAGTGCGTTGTGGCGGCCCACATCTTCAAACACATCGATGATGTCGCCCGCGCTGCTGCACCATGCAGCGGCATGCATGCCGCCGGTGTCCCGCATCAGCACTTGGTGGTCCGGTAACGCCCGGGCCGCGCGCGCTACGGCGTCGATGCCGATGTTGGCCGCCGCCCCCACATGCGCGATACGCGCGGGATGCAGATCGAGCAATTCGATGCTCTCGACACCGCAAACGCCGCAGCCGGAGCGCCCCGCCAGCGCTCGGCGCTTGCCCTTGAGCGCCGCGAAGGCTTGCTGCGAAATGGTCAATTGCACTTCTGCGCTGTCGGCTGTACTGAAGGCTTCCACGTCAAACACGTCCGAGGCACGCTCGACAATGCCCTCGCTGAGCGCAAAGCCCAGCGCGAACACCTCCAAGTCGATTGGCGTCGCCATCATCACCGCGTGCGAGATGCCGTTGAAGACCAGCGCGACCGGGCATTCCTCGACGAGGCTGTCGGAGGTCTGAACGACTTCACCACGCTGGTGGCGCGTGACGGGCCGCGTCACGCTGCCGGTGTGTTCGATGGGTGCAAGATGTTGCAGCATAGTGGCCCTATTCCAGACTCTGCCGGTGCCGGCCAACCGCTTCCTGCACGATCTCCAGCAACCCCGCGCCGGCATTGGCATCGACATGCCCGAGCAACGCCTGCCGCATGCGCGGTGCCCAGAACCGCTTGAGATGGCCAGCGATGTCGGCCACCGCCTCCTCGCGGTCCGGCATGGCCTCAAAGAAGTTGCCGATCTGGTTCGCCATCTTGATGAGGTTGTCGGTCTTCATGCCACGCTCGCTTTGCTGGAATCGACACTGGCCGCTTCCAGCAACTGCTGTTGCTGGGCATTGAAGGCGTGGTACTGGCGCTGCCACGCAGACGGCTGCGCCACCGGCATCACCTGCACCGCCGTCACCTTGTACTCGGGGCAATTGGTGGCCCAGTCGGAGTTGTCCGTGGTGATGACGTTGGCGCCCGACTCCGGAAAGTGGAACGTGGTGTAGACCACCCCCGGCTGCATGCGCTCGCTGACGATGGCACGCAGCACGGTTTCCCCAGCGCGGCTCTGCACGCCGACCCAGTCATCGGTCTTGATGCCGCGTTCCTCCGCGTCGTGCGGGTGGATCTCAAGCCGATCTTCGCTGTGCCAGTGCACATTGTCGGTGCGGCGCGTTTGCGCCCCCACGTTGTATTGCGACAGGATGCGGCCCGTGGTCAGGATGAGCGGGAAGGCACGCGTGATCTTCTCCGACGTGGGCACGTACTTGGTGATGATGAACTTGCCCTTGCCGCGCACGAACTGATCGATATGCATGGTGGGCGTGCCCTCCGGCGCATCGGCATTGCACGGCCATTGGATGCTGCCGAGCGCATCCAGCCGCTGGTAACTCACACCCGCGAAGGTGGGCGTCAAGCTGGCGATCTCATCCATGATCTCCGAAGGATGTTGATAGTCCATCGGGTAGCCCAGTGCGTTGGAGAGCAGCATGGTGGCTTCCCAATCGGCATAGCCAGCCTTGGGCGGCATCACCTTGCGCACGCGCGAAATCCGGCGCTCCGCATTGGTGAAGGTGCCGTCTTTTTCCAGGAACGAAGAGCCAGGCAGAAAGACGTGTGCGTACTTGGCCGTCTCGTTCAGGAAGATGTCCTGCACGACGATGCACTCCATGGACGACAGTGCCTCGGCCACATGCTGCGTATTCGGGTCGGACTGCACGATGTCTTCGCCCTGGCAGTACAGGCCCTTGAAGCTGCCCCCCAGCGCCGCCTCGAACATATTCGGAATGCGCAGGCCCGGCTCCGGGCTGATCTCCACATTCCATGCCGCTTCAAACCTGCTGCGCACCGTGGTGTCGGACACATGCCGATAGCCCGGCAGCTCATGCGGGAACGAACCGATATCGCACGAGCCCTGCACGTTGTTCTGCCCGCGCAGGGGGTTCACGCCCACGCCCTCCCGACCGATATTGCCGGTGGCCATGGCCAGGTTGGCAATGCCCATCACCGTGGTGGAACCCTGCGCATGCTCGGTCACGCCCAGGCCGTAGTAGATGGCCGCGTTACCGCCGGTGGCATACAGGCGCGCCGCGCCACGCAACTGCTCGGCGGGCACCCCTATCTCTTGCGCCAGGGCTTCGGGGGAATGCTCCGGCTGCGCGACAAAATCACGCCATTGCTGGAAGGCTCGGTCTTCACAGCGCTCGGCAATAAAGGCTTCGTTGAGCAGACCTTCGGTGACGATCACATGGGCCAGTGCCGTCACCAGCGCAACATTGGTGCCGGGTCGCAGTTGCAGGTGATACGCCGCGCGGATGTGCGGCGACGCCACCAGGTCGATGCGGCGCGGGTCCACGACGATCAGCTTGGCGCCTGCACGCAGGCGCTTCTTCAGGCGGGACGCGAACACCGGGTGGCCGTCGGTCGGGTTGGCGCCGATCACCATGATCACGTCGGCCTTTTCCACAGACTTGAACGTCTGCGTACCGGCCGATTCGCCCAGCGTCTGCTTCAGACCATAGCCCGTGGGCGAATGGCACACGCGTGCGCAGGTGTCGACGTTGTTGTTGCCGAACGCCGCACGCACCAGCTTCTGCACGAGGTAGCCCTCCTCATTGGTGCAGCGTGATGACACGATCCCGCCAATGGCGTCCTTACCGTGTTTGGCTTGAATGCGCTTGAACTCCGAGGCCGCATATCGGATGGCCTCATCCCACGACACCTCCGTCCACGGGTCGGTAATCTTCGCGCGGATCATCGGCTTGACGATGCGGTCCTGGTGCGTGGCGTAGCCCCAGGCAAAGCGGCCCTTCACGCAGGCGTGGCCTTCGTTGGCCTTGCCGTCTTTGTAGGGCACCATGCGCACCACGTCGTTGCCCTTCATCTCGGCCTTGAAGGCGCAGCCCACGCCGCAGTACGCGCAGGTGGTCACCACGCTGTGCGTGGCCTGGCCGAGCTTGATGACGGAGGTTTCGGTCAACGTGGCAGTTGGGCACGCTTGCACGCACGCGCCGCACGAAACGCAATCCGATTCCATGAACGGCTGGTCCGTCCCCGCTGATACGCGCGAGCCAAAGCCCCGGCCGCTGATCGTCAGCGCAAACGTACCCTGTGTTTCTTCACACGCCCGCACGCAGCGGTTGCAGACAATGCACTTGGATGGGTCGTAGGTGAAGTACGGGTTGGACTCGTCCTTCTTCAACGCGGTGTGCGTGGCGATGGGTGCGGCATCGGGCCCGCCATCGTTGTAGCGCACCTCGCGCAGGCCCACGACGCCGGCCATGTCTTGCAGCTCGCAATTGCCGTTGGTCGGGCAGGTCAGGCAGTCCAGCGGGTGGTCGGAAATATAGAGCTCCATCACGCCACGCCGCAGCTCGGCCAGTTTGTCGCTCTGCGTCTTCACCTTCATGCCGGCTTCCACCGGCGTGGTGCAGGAGGCCGGATAGCCGCGCCGCCCTTCAATTTCAACCAGGCAGAGGCGGCAGGAGCCAAACGGCTCGAGCGAGTCGGTGGCGCACAGCTTGGGCACGGCAATCTGCGCTTGCATGGCCGCCCGCATGACGGAGGTGCCAGCCGGCACGGTCACCCGCACGCCGTCCACCTCCAGGGTGATCTGCTCGGTAGATTCGCTGGCTGGGGTGCCGTAGTCGATGTCGTTGAGGGAATGCATGTTGGTGTCTCCCGCTGTGGATGGACTCAAGCCGCCTTGGCGACATGGGGAACGTCGGGGGTCAGGCCGAAGTCCTCGGGGAAGGCGTCGAGCGCGGACAGCACCGGATACGGCGTCATGCCGCCCATGGCACAGAGCGATCCGTGCAGCATGGTGTCGCACAGATCGCGCACCAGCTGGATGTGCTTGGCCTGATCGTGCGGCGCGTTGCCGGCGATGATGCGATCCATCACTTCCACCCCGCGCGTGGAGCCGATCCGGCACGGCGTGCATTTGCCGCAGGATTCGAGCGCGCAGAACGCCATGGCGTAGCGCGCCTGCCTGGCCATATCGACCGTGTCATCAAATACGACGATGCCGCCATGGCCCAGCACACCGCCGAACGCGGCATAGGCTTCGTAGTCCATCGGCACATCGAAGCGGGATTCGGGCAGGTAAGCCCCCAGCGGGCCACCCACCTGCACCGCACGCACGGGGCGGCCACTGCGGGTGCCAGCGCCGTAGTCTTCCAGCAGCTCACGCAGCGTCACACCAAATGCCGTTTCCACCAAGCCGCCCTGGCGAATGTTGCCGGCCAGCTGGAACGGCAGCGTGCCGCGCGAACGGCCCATGCCGTAGTCCCGGTAGTAGGCCGCGCCGCGCGCCAGAATGACGGGCACCGTCGCCAGCGAAATCACGTTGTTGATGACCGTCGGCTTGCCGAACAGGCCTTCGATGGCGGGCAGCGGCGGCTTGGCGCGCACCACGCCGCGCTTGCCTTCCAGGCTTTCGAGCAACGCGGTTTCCTCGCCGCACACATATGCGCCAGCGCCCTTGCGCACGTCCAGTTGAAACCGCTTGCCGCTGCCGCGAATGTCGTGACCCAGCCACCCTGCGGCGTTGGCGGCGGCAATGGCGGCGTTCAACACGTCGATCGCATGCGGGTATTCAGAGCGGCAGTAGATGACGCCCTGCTGCGCCCCTACGGCCAGGCCGGCGATGGTCATGCCTTCAATCAGCATGAAGGGGTCATCTTCCATGACCATGCGGTCGGAGAACGTACCCGAATCGCCTTCATCCGCATTGCAGACGATGTATTTCACATCCGACGACGCACCCAGCACGGTCTTCCACTTGATGCCGGTCGGGAACGCCGCACCGCCGCGGCCGCGCAAGCCGGAGTCGATGACCTCCTGCACGATGGCGGCGGGCGCCATGGCCAGCGCGCGCTCCAGGCCCGTAAAGCCGTCGTGCGCGCGATAGTCTTCCAGCGACAGCGGATCAGTAATGCCAACGCGAGCGAAGGTCAGGCGATGCTGGCGCTTGAGGAAGGGAATCTCTTCCGTCAGCCCGTGGCAGAGCGCATGTGCACCGCCGTTCAGCAGTCCCGCATCGAACAGGCCCGGCACGTCGTCGGCAGTCACCGGGCCATAGGCGATGCGGCCCGCCTCGGTCTGCACCTCCACCAGCGGCTCCAGCCAGAACAGGCCGCGCGAGCCATTGCGCACCACGCGCACGGTCTGCCCACGCGCAGCGGATTCACGCTCAATGGCGCGTGCCACATCGTCGGCACCCAGGGCCAGCGCGGTGGAGTCGCGCGGCACGAACAGCGTTGTGATCAGCGCGCTCATGCCGAGACCTCCTCGCTTGCGCGCAGCGGCCGCACAAGCGCATCAAAGCGGCGCGTGTCGACCCGGCCGTACAACGCATTGCCAATCATTACAGCTGGGCCGCAAGCGCATTGGCCCAGGCAGTACACCGGTTCCAGCGTGACTTGGCCATCGGCCGTAGTTTCGTGAAAACTGCAGCCGAGCGCGTGCTCCGCATGGGCGGCCAACGCATCCGCCCCCACCGCCTGACATGCCTCCGCGCGACACACCTGCACCACGTATTTGCCGGGCGGCTGCTGACGAAAGTGGTGGTAGTAGGTGATGACGCCATGCACCTCTGCGCGCGACAGGTTCAGCGCCAGCGCAATGGCCGGCACAGCAGCCTCGGGGATGTAACCCTGCGTGTCTTGAATCTCATGCAGGATCGGCAGCAAGGCGCCCGGCATGTGCTGGCGTGCCGCAATGATGGCGGCAATCGCTGTCATGCCACTGGACTCGGCCGTTGCGGAAATGACGTTGTCCGTCATGGGATCTCCTGAGGGGGCGGGCGGCGCGTCTGCAGGCACTGCGGCGCGGGCTTTTATGCTATTTTTTTCATATCATCCGTGGCCTTGACCACAGAATCTCTGCAATTCCGGCGACTATAGAAGAGCAGTCGCACGGCCTCAATAAGCTATTTTTTTCATATGCTGCGCGTCTCCATCCAGCCTCATCTGCAGATCCGCACCGACGACGATCTCGTGCGGGAACCCCTCGATGTCTCGCGGCTGGTGGCGCTGCTGGGGCATATCGAAACGTCGGGCAGCATCAGCCAGTCGGCCCAGGCCGTGGCGCTGTCATACCGCTACGCCTGGGGCATCCTGCGCGACGCGGAAAGCCTCTTTGGCGGTGCGCTGATCGACAAGACGCGCGGGCGCGGCAGCGCACTCACGCCGCTGGCGCAACAACTGGTGTGGGCCAGCAAGCGCATCCGGGCAAGGCTCTCGCCGACGCTGGATAGCCTCGCGTCAGAGCTGGAAATCGAGCTGAAGAAGCTGATGCACCAAGCAGATGCGACCGTACGCCTGCATGCCAGCCATGGCTTTGCCGTAGCCGCCCTGCGCGACTTTCTGGACGAGCAGCAGATCCGCCACGACCTGAAGTACTGCGGCAGCGTGGAGGCCGTGGCAGCACTGGCGGCGGGCCACTGCGACATCGCCGGCTTTCATGTGCCGATCGGCACGTTTGAGCCAGACATGGTCAAGCACTTCACCACCTGGCTCGATGCAGACAAGCACTGCCTGATCCACCTTGCCGTCCGCACGCAGGGCTTGTTTGTTCAGCAAGGCAACCCGCTGAATGTGCGAACGCTGGAAGACCTCACGCGGCGCGACGTGCGTTTCGTCAATCGCCTCGCCGGCTCGGGCACGCGGCTGCTGCTCGACCTGCTGCTGGCGGCAGAAGGCGTGGACCCGGCACGCATTGAGGGCTACAACAACGGTGAGTTCACGCATGCCGCCGTGGCTGCCTACATCGGCAGCGGCATGGCCGATGTGGGCTTTGGTGTGGAAACGGCGGCACGACGCTTTGGGTTGGAGTTCGTGCCGATGGTCAAGGAGCGCTACTTCTTCGCCATCGAGCAGACGATGTTGAAAAGCCCCGCGCTGGCCAGTGCGATCAGCGCGCTGAGTAGCGAGCCCTTCCGCCAGCGCGTCAACGCGCTACCCGGCTACGACGGCAGCCTGACGGGCACCGTATTGACGCTCGACGAGGCGTTTCCAACCTACCGCGGCAGCGCGCGCTGACAAGTTGCACCGCGCTGCGCTTGCCTTTATCGTGATGCGATCCACCACCTGATCCCGTGCGCAGATGAGCGCCCCGCAAGACACAACCTCCCCCGCTGAACCCTCCGCCGACTTGCGCGAGCGCATTCGCGCAACGCGCCCGTCACTCACGCCGGCCGAGCGGCAAGTGGCCGACTGGGTGCTGCGCCAACCCGGCACCGTGCTCAGCCTGCCGGTGGCGGCCATCGCGCGTGAGGCCGGCGTCAGCCAGCCAACGGTGATCCGCTTCTGTCGCTCGATGGGCTGCCATGGCCTGTCGGATTTCAAGCTGCGGCTGGCGCAAGGGAAATTCGGCAACCTCGACACCGTGGCACGCCAGAGCGTTCAGACACGTAGTGCACCGCCCTCCGGCGCGCGCGTGCTGCAAGACACGATCGATGCACTCACGGCGCTGCGCGATCAGTTCGATGCGCGTGCGATGGATGCGGCCGTCACGCTGGTCGATACCGCGCACCGCATCGACTTGTACGGCTTCGGCAGCTCTGGCGTGGTGGCGCTCGATACGCAGACGAAGTTCTTCCGCTACGGCATGCAAGCGCATGCATACAGCGATCCGTATCTCGTCTCGATGTCGTTGAACGTGCTGCAGGCGGGCGATGTGGTGATCGCCATTTCCAAGTCGGGCACGCTGCCTGAACTCCAGACAGCGGTGGAACGCGTGCGTGAATTGGGCGTGCGCGTGATTGCGGTGACTGCGCCCGACAGCCCGCTGGCCATGCTGGCCGATGTGGTATTGCCCGCTGATGTGGAGGACGCCGCTGCCGACCGGTCGATGGTCGCGCGGCTGCTGCACCTTGCCTTGCTCGACGCGCTGGTGCTGGAAGTGGCCTTGCGCAAGGGCAGCACGTTCCAACACGTCGATCCGTCGGAATAAGCGTCGCTAAACGCGCTTCAGTGGCTCAATGCCCCTGGGCCACCGCGTGGTCCATGGCGGCACACAGGCCGATCAACCCGGGATATGGCGAGTGGATGACATACACCGGCATCGCCGCCACATAGGCCGAGAAGCGGCCCTTGTCTTCAAAACGCCGCCGAAACGGTGAGTTGGCAAACGCGGGCCCGAGCTTGGGCACGATGCCACCGCCGATATACACCCCGCCACGCGCGCCCACCGTGACGGCCAGGTTGGCAGCAACGGTGCCGAGAAACGCGCAGAACATATCGACGGCATAGCGGCAGCGCGCGTGGTCCCCGGCGCTGTCTTCCATCTCGCCGAGCGCGATGGCGGTGATATCGGCGGCACGCCGCACAGCCGGGCCTTGCTGCCATAGGTCAAAGCATGCACCCAGCGCTTCGTAGATCAACTCCAGGCCCATCCCCGAGATCAACCGCTCGGCCGACACATGCCCGAAGCGCTCGCGCGCAAAGCGCCAGATGGCGACTTCCTCGTCGTTCATCGGTGCAAAGGCCACGTGGCCGCCCTCGCCCGCCACGGCGATGTAACGCCCTTCCGGCGTGGGCAACAGCGATGCCACGCCCAAGCCCGTGCCCGCGCCCAGCAGCGCGCGCGGCGCATCAGCAAGGCTGGCGCCACCGCCCACCTGCTCCAACTCCTCCGCAGGCAAATAAGGCAGCGCATGTGCCAGCGCCGCAAAGTCGTTGAGCACGACGAAGGTATCGAAGCCCAGCGATTGCCGCATCGCTTCAATCGAGAAAGCCCAATCGCGATTCGTCATGCGGATCTGATCGCCCAAGACCGGATTGGCGATGCCGATGGCGGCATGGCGTACGCCGGCGCTGGCAATTTCCGGCGGCAGCGATGCCAGGTACGCGCGCATGGCCGATTCGAGCGAAGGGTAGTCGTCGCCCGCCAGCACGCCGATATGGGCGAGGCGCATGGGCGCCATCTCCAGGGCAAAGCGCACGTTGGTGCCGCCAACGTCCGCCACCAGGCGTGGGTAAGCCGATATATCGGCCCCAGTGCCCGCGCTCACCTCATGCAGTCCAATAGACATCGAGCGGCACCTCCCGCTGATGAATGATGTAGCTCACCGGCAGCGCGTGCTGTGCCTCGCCCTGCGCTGCCTGCTCAAACACACCGCGCTTGACCGGCCCGGTGATCGACAGAAACAACCGCTGTGCCGCGCACAGTGCCGACAGATTCAGACTGATACGCCGATGCGGCGCCACGCCCGGGCGCACCGGCAGGTAGGCCGGCGCGCGCGCGCGGTCGATGCCCTCACCCAACTCCGCCGCCTCGGGAAACAGCGACGCGGTATGCCCATCGTCCCCCATGCCGAGGATGACGACATCGGGTTGCTGAAACGGCTCGTTTGCGGTGGCCACGCACGCATCCACGTCCACGGAACCACCATGCACATGCGGCGGCAGCACCAGCGGAAAGAAACGTGCAGCGGCGGCCGCATCCTGCAAGAGATGCTCGCGGACAAGGCGCGCGTTGCTATCCGCATGCTCGGGCGGCACCGCACGCTCGTCGACCAGCGTGATGGACACATCGGCCCAGCGCAGCGGCAGCACGCGCAGCGCGGTGAACAGCGCAATGGGCGAACGCCCACCCGAGACAGCCAAACACGCACTGCCCTGCTGCTCGATCACGCGCGTGAGCGTGGCGGCGATGGCATCGGCCAGCGATGCCACCTGGGCCGCCGGATCGGGAAGTGCGTGCCAGCGCGTTGCCATCACATCTCCTCGTGCCAGGCCGCGCCATCGCGCGACAGCAGTGCACTCGATGCCGCCGGGCCCCAGCTACCGGCCGTATAGCCCTTGGGCGGCATGCGGGCTTCGGTCCAAGCGTCGATGATCGGCTCAACCCAGCGCCAGGCTTCAGCCTGTTCATCGCGGCGCACGAACAAACCCAGCTTGCCGTTGACGGCGTCCATCAGCAAGCGTTCGTACGCGCCGGCATGGCGCACGCCGCCGTGGTCGGTGAAATCCAGATCGAGCGTGGACGGCTGCAGGCCGAGCGCTGCGCCCGGCGTCTTCGTCAGGAACTGCAGGCGGATGCTTTCTTCCGGCTGCAGGCGGATGACGAGGCGGTTTTCCGGAAACTGGATCAGCGGCTTGGGAAACAGCGCATGCGGCACGTCGTGGAAGCGCACTACGATCTCCGCCAGCCGTTGCGGCATGCGCTTGCCTGTGCGCAGGTAGAACGGCACGCCGGCCCAGCGCCAGTTGGCAATCTCGGCCTTGATGGCGACGAAGGTTTCCGTGCGGCTGTCGGGCGGAATGCCCTGCTCCTGCAGATAGCCCTGCACCGGCTGCCCGGCGATGGCGCCTTCCTGGTACTGACCGCGCACGGTTTTCTCAGGCACTTCCTGCAGCGGAATCGGCTTAAGCGCCTTGAGGATCTTCAGCTTCTCGTCGCGGATGGCGTCTTGCGACAGGCTCGACGGCGGTTCCATGGCGACGATACACAGCAGCTGCAGCAGGTGGTTCTGCACCATATCGCGCAGCGCGCCGACCCCATCGTAGAAGTCGCCGCGTTTTTCCACACCAAGCTGCTCGGCAATGGTGATCTGCACATCCTTGATCCACTCGCGGCGCCACAGCGGCTCGAACAGCGCGTTGCCGAAGCGGATCGCCATCAGGTTCTGGACGGACTCTTTCCCGAGGTAGTGGTCGATGCGGTAGATCTGGTCTTCGGCAAAGTATTCAGCCACCGCGGAGTTGATGCGCTCGTTCGAGGCGAGGTCCGTGCCCAGCGGCTTTTCCAGCACCAGCCGCACGTTGGGCGTATTCAGCCCAACGCGCGCGAGCTGTGCGCAGATGTCGATGAAATAGCCCGGGGCCGTGGCCAGATAACACACCGTCACCGGAGCACGGTCTTCACCCAGCGCAGCGGCCAGCCCATCGAATTGCTCCGGCTTACGGGCATCGACCTGCTGATAGACGATGCGCTCGGCAAACGAGGCCCAGGCATCGTCGGAGACGGGCGCGCCGGAGTACAGGCGCATGGTCGGGCGGGTTTCGCGCTCCAGCAGGGCGAGGTAGCCCGACGTTTCCAGCGGCTGCGTGCCGATGGCGAAGATCCGCCCGCGCGGGTGGAGTTCGCCGCCCTGGTGCGCATCGAACAAGGCCGGAATCAGTTTGCGGCGGGCAAGGTCGCCCGTACCGCCGAACAACACCATGTCGAATGCGGGCACCGACATCGTCATCTCCTGTGTGTGAGCCATCGATTAGGCTAGCCTAGTTGACTGGGGCCTGTCATCCAATGAAACGGGCACGCGCAAGGGGCATTTGGGTCGCAGGGCTAGGCGTGGACGGCGCCGCTTAGCCAGCTAAGCAAGCCGGCCGCAACGACGCCATGCGCCCCAAAGGCCCCTTGCCCTCCGGGTTGACCCGATCCGGGGCCATCTACTTTGTCGGCGCGCCTTGCAAATGGAATGACCATTTGCGGCGGCGCCCTTCGCGTAGCTGGCCCCGGCTCGGGTCAACGCGTGCCCGTTTCATTGGATGACAGGCCCCGGACACCACGTGTTTTTTGCCATTTTGTAGTATTACTACACGCCGAGCAAGCCGTTCGTGAACCTGCCCAAGCAAGCGTTTCCAGCCCGTATTCTGGCGCTTTCCTTGGCCACTGGCGCGCCTTGTGGCACGCAATTCGCGTGCACGATGGCATTGGCGGGGTGGCCGTCCGCGCGGTACCTGTGGAAAACCCTGTCCCACGACCGGCCCGTTTGTAGGAAAATTACAGGATTCGTCCCACCCGGACAGTCCCCACTTCCAGGAGAACCCGTATGGCCCAGCCCAGCCTGCATCGCGTCGTGGCCGACGTGACCCGCCGCATCATCGACCGCAGCCGCGGCCCCCGTCAGGCCTATCTGGACGTCACGCGCAAGAACGCTGGCCGCAAGGTCGAGCGTACGCTGCTGTCTTGCACGAACCTCGCGCACGGTTTTGCCGCCATGCCGGGCGAAGCGAAGATCCGCCTGAAGGCGCTGGAGCGGCCGAACATCGGCATCGTCTCGGCCTACAACGACATGCTCTCGGCCCACCAGCCGCTGGAGGCATTTCCGGCGTGGATCAAGGAAGCCGCGCTGGAAGCCGGCGGCACCGCCCAGTTTGCCGGCGGCGTGCCGGCCATGTGCGATGGCGTGACGCAGGGGCAGGACGGCATGGAACTGTCGCTGTTCTCGCGCGACACGATTGCCCTGTCGACGGCCGTGGCGCTGTCGCACCAGATGTTCGACGCGGCGCTGTACCTAGGCGTGTGCGACAAGATCGTGCCGGGGCTGGTGATCGGCGCGCTGTCGTTCGGCCACCTGCCTGCCGTGTTCGTGCCGGCCGGCCCCATGACCACCGGCATCAGCAACGACGAGAAAGCCCGCACCCGCCAGCTCTACGCCGAGGGTAAGCTGTCGCGCGCTGACCTGCTGGAAGCCGAATCGAAGTCGTACCACGGCCCCGGCACCTGCACGTTCTACGGCACGGCCAATTCCAACCAGATGCTGATGGAGATCATGGGCCTGCATCTGCCGGGCACCGCCTTCATCAACCCGGGCACGCCGATGCGCGAGGCGCTCACGCGGCAAGCCGCGCACCAAGTGCTCAAGCTGGTCTACAGCGGTGATCAGTACACCCCGATTGCTGACGTGCTGGATGAGCGGGCCTTCGTCAACGGCATCGTCGGTCTGCTGGCCACGGGGGGCTCGACCAACCACACGCTGCACCTGATTGCCATGGCGCGCGCGGCGGGCATTCTGCTCACGTGGGACGACTTTAATGACCTGTCCGGCGTGATTCCGTTGCTGGCACGCGTGTACCCGAACGGCAAAGCCGACGTGAACGAGTTCCAGGCAGCAGGTGGTTTGTCGATCGTGATTCGCGAGCTGATCGATGCCGGCCTGCTGCATGACGACGTGACGACGATCATGGGCAAGGGCCTGCGCCGTCATTCGCAAGAGCCCTTTCTGGACGGTGACAAGCTGGTCTGGCGCGATGGCGCAGCCGCCTCGCTCGATACGAACATCGTTCGCGGCGTGGCCGAGCCGTTCTCTCCGGACGGCGGCCTGCGCGTGCTGGACGGCAACCTCGGGCGCTCGGTCATCAAGGTGTCGGCGGTCAAGCCGGAGCATCGCTTTGTGGAAGCACCGGCACGCGTGTTCCATGCGCAGGATGACCTGATCCACGCCTTCAAGGCCGGCGAACTGGAGCGTGACTTCATTGCCGTGCTGCCGTATCAGGGCCCGGCTGCGAACGGCATGCCGGAACTGCACAAGCTCACGCCCACGCTGTCGGTGCTGCAAGAGCGCGGCTTCAAGGTAGCGCTGGTGACGGACGGCCGCATGTCCGGCGCGTCGGGCAAGGTGCCGGCCGCGATCCACGTCACGCCGGAAGCGCTCAACGGCGGGCCGCTGGCGCGCGTGCGCGATGGCGATATCGTCGTGCTGGATGCGGAGGCAGGCACGCTGCAAGTGCGCGTGCCGGAGGCCGAGTGGAACGCCCGCCAGATCAGCACGCCCGACCTGGCGCACTACCACGCAGGCGTTGGGCGGGACTTGTTCTCGGGGTTCCGCCGCAATGTGTCGGCCGCGGAAGAAGGCGCCTGCACGTTGTTCGTATCGGCAGGCGCCTAAGCTGGCGGCAACATGGCCGGCCCTTCGTCGGGCCGGTCACCGTTACAGCATTGATGGGTCGATCGAAATGCCCAACTCGCCGGCCATCCTCTCAACCAGCGCCTGAAGCCGGGCCACCTTGTCGGCCAATTGCTTCTGCTCCGCCTTCAGCGCTTCAAATTCTGACGGCGCGATGGCTTCTTCGCCGGTGTCACCCTGCCGCACTTCAGTCTGCGCGACTTCGCCGCAGAGCAAGTGCATCCAACGGCTTTCTCGCTCGCCGGGTGCGCGCTGCAGCTTCACGACGTAAGGCGGGTCGTTTTCGGCCAGCTCTTCCAGAAACGCTTCAACGGATGAGATGTCGGCAAACGCGTGAAACCGCGCAGCGTTCAGCCGCAGCTCAGCGGCCGTCTGCGGCCCGCGCAGCAGCAGCGTGGTGAGCAACGCAATGGATTGGCTCGGGACACCCAGCACGCGATTCATGTTGTGCTCGAAGCGCGGCACGCGGCTGCTGCTGCCTTCCATGACCAGACTCAGCGATTTCAGCCCGTCGATGGCGGTGAGGATTTCGGCTTCGGTCACGCTCATCACAGGAGCGCGCGCGGTTTTCTGATTGCAGCCGGCGGCCAGTGCGTTGAGGGTGAGCGGGTAGGTGTCGGGCACCGTGTGCTGCTTCTCGACCAGGACGCCGAGCACGCGGCCTTCCAGGGCGGTGAGGGTACGGATGGCGCGGATAGGGGGACGGGACGAATCGTCCGGATGGGCGTTCATAGGCGGATGGCGACGGATACGGTTTTGGGGCAAACCGGACCGCGAGCCTGTCAGGCCGCGACCCGTGATCCCAACATGATATCCGTCACGCGCAGGCACGAACCCGGCCTGCGCAACAACAACGGGGCTCAGTCCTTGGCCGGACCGCGCACCAACAAGACTGGCGTCGTAGCCTGGCGGATGAATTTTTCCGCCACGCTGCCCAGCATTGCGTGCGCCAATCCACGACGACCATGCGTGCCGATCACCACCACCTCGGCGCCCCACTTGGCGGCATCGCGCTGCAGAGCGCCAGCCACGTCTTCGCCAATGCCTTCGGTTTCCACCAGGGCGGTTTCCTGCGGCACGCCGTCCTTGGCGAGGGACGTTTCAATCTCGCCCAGCAGCGTCGTGCCGGCCTGGATGAACGATTTGCGCAGTTCGGCCGGGTCGTAATAGCCGACGTCGAACAGCATGGCCGGGCTGTCGACGATATACACGGCGCGCACGGTGCTCTGGAATGCCTTGGCCAGGCGCACCGCTTCAGCCAGGGCCAGCTTGCTGGTTGCGCTACCGTCCACAGCCACCAGGATCTTCTTGTACATGGTTCAGCCTCGCAGGAGAGGGGTTGTCGGAACATTGCCGCGGCAAACGGGGCCGCATGCAACTATTCTGTGACATCCACCGCCCCTTTGCGTTGCGCCAAATCAGATGGCTGCGACCCTGCGACGCAACAATGCACCGTCATCCGCCCGTTCCCACACCTGAGTTGATTGCCGCTTACCGCAGCGCGCGGTATCGCGTAGAGACGCCAGAGGGTGAAGTGCTGCTGCGCCTGGATGCCGTCAACCCATGCGTGGCGGCGCTGCTGGCGCAGGCTGATGCCCCCTGGGCGGCATTCGTGACGGCGTATCAGCCGTTTTCGCAATCGGTGTCCGCCGAGGAAAACGCTGCGCGCCAAGAGGAACTGCTCGCCTGGGCCATCGCGCGCGGCCTGCCGTGGTTGCCCGGTGATGGCGGGCCGCCCGATGAGGCTGGTGCCGGCATGGACGATGCATGGGCGCCAGAACCCAGCCTGCTGATCTTCATCGACGATGCAGCCGTGGCCGACACCCTCATGCAGACCTTCGAGCAGAACGCTGTGGTGCTGTGCGATGCGCAGGGTTTTTGTACCTTGCGTTGGCACCCGTATCTGCCATTCTGAATTCCATACGGCACGCACTTGCGCGCAAAGTGGCGCGTGCGATTCATAAGTGCGGACGTGGATACACAGTAGGAGGTTCGTATGGAACTGCATATGCAATCGCACCACTGGGAGCGCCGCATGCCCGACTGGCTGGCCGCCAGCGTCGCCGGGCTAGTGGGCGGCGCACTGGTCATCGTGCTGGAGTTCTTCTGGTCGACCATGGTGCTCAATGAAAGCCCGTGGCGGCCCACGCACAAGATCGCGGCCATGGTAATGGGCCAGGGAGCGCTTGAGCAGATGTCGCTATTCAGCTTCAGCATCGTGGGTACGGCGCTCGTGCTGCACTTTGTGCTGGGCTCGCTCATGGGGATGATCCTGGGCGCGATCATCGCGCCGTTTCACTTTGACTCGAGTGTGGGCATGCTCGCGGCCGTGGGCGCCGCCTTCGGGATCGTGGCGTACGTGGTCAACTTCTACGGCATGACGGCGGTGTTTCCGTGGTTTGCCTCGGAGCGCGGCTCCGGGCCGCTGCTGGCCAACCTGCTGTTTGGCGTGGTTGCGGCCATCGTCTACGGCATGTTGGAGCGGCGCACAGACACGATGCACTGACACGCCGATGTTTTCCTGCGGCGCCGCAAGCTCAGCAGCGCCGCTGGAGACGGCTGCCTCCGGCACCCCATGTCGGAGGCGGCCGTTTTGCATTGCAGCGCAGCATACAGACGGGGCATCGACGCGATCCGCATGCGGGGTGCGCCTCGTCCTTACGTTGCCTTGCACGATGCGAATGCGCGACCTAGCCTAGCTTTAGCGTGTTGAGGAAGCATCCTCTGCGGAGGCGCCATGGCCCTTGCGATTGCGCTTGTGCTGATCGTCGTGCTGGCGGTGGGGTTTCACTTTGTCAGCCCCTGGTGGATCACTCCAATCGCGTCCAACTGGGTCCGCATGGACGACACGCTGACGATCACCCTCGTCATCACCGGCGTGCTGTTTGTCGCCATCAATCTCTTTGTCGTGGCTGCGCTGCTGCGCTATCGCCATCGCGATGGTCAGCCCGGCCAACGTGCGGCTTACGAACCCCACAACAAGCGCCTGGAATGGTGGCTGATCGGCATCACCTCGGTGGGTGTGGCGGCGCTGCTGGCGCCCGGCCTGTTCGTGTATGCCGACTACGTGCGCCCGCCGCCGAATGCGCTGCAGATGGAGGTGCTCGGCCAGCAATGGCAATGGCGTTTCCGCTTTGCCGGCCCCGGCGGCAAGCTCGGCACGACCGACGTGCGCTACATGACCAACGACAACCCGTTCGGCATGAACCCGGCCGACCCGAACGGGCGCGACAACTACCTGATCGAAACGCCCGAGCTGCACCTGCCGATCAACCGTCCGGTCCAGGTGCTGGCACGCTCGCGCGACGTCCTGCACGACTTCTATGTGCCGCCGTTCCGCGCGCGGATGAACATGGTGCCGGGCATGATCACCACGTTCTGGTTCACGCCCACCAAGGCGGGCCGCTACGACATCCTGTGCGCGCAGCTTTGCGGCATCGGGCACTCGAACATGCGCGGCGTGGTGGTGGTGGAAGACGAGGCGTCGTTCGCGCGTTGGCTCGCGCAGCAGACCACTTTTGAGCAGCGCCAGAAAGCGAAGGTGCAGGCAACACCTGTCGCCGCCGGTGGAAGCGCACAAGCCCTGGCGGATCAAGGCAAGACGCTGGCGCAGGCCAAAGGCTGCGTGGCATGCCACAGCGTGGACGGCAACCCCGGTGTCGGCCCCACGTGGAAGGGGCTCTACGGCAAGACCGAAACCATGGCCGACGGCAGCACTGCACATGTCGACGAGGCGTATCTTCGCGCGTTCATTCGTGACCCGAAGGCGCGCGTGGTCAAGGGCTTCGCGCCGATCATGCCGAACTTCGACCTGAGCGAGCAGGAGCTGTCAGCGCTGGTGGCGTACATCAAGGCGCAAGGCGGTGATGCTGCGGCAACCACCGCGAAACCGTAGCCAGGAGGAACGATGTCGTACGGCCAGAACGATCACGAACATGGTCCCCAAAATTTCTGGACGCGCTACGTCTGGAGCCAGGACCACAAGGTCATCGCGGTGCAGTACTCGCTCACGGCCATCGCCATCGGGCTGGTGGGGCTCGTGCTGTCGAACCTGATGCGGCTGCAGCTGGGTTTTCCGGGCAAGTTCGCCTTCATCGACGCCGACCACTACTACCAGTTCGTCACCATGCACGGGATGATCATGGTGGTCTACCTGCTCACCGCGCTGTTCCTGGGCGGCTTCGGCAACTACCTGATCCCGCTGATGGTAGGCGCGCGCGACATGGTGTTCCCGTTCCTGAACATGCTCAGCTACTGGGTCTATCTGGTGGCCGTGCTGGTGCTGGTGGCGAGCTTTTTCGTTCCGGGCGGGCCGACCGGCGCGGGCTGGACACTGTATCCGCCGCAGGCCATTCTGCCCGGCACACCGGGCACCGAATGGGGCATCGTGCTGATGCTGGTGTCGCTGGCGATCTTCATCGTCGCGGCCACCATGGGTGGGCTGAACTACGTGACGACCACGCTGCAGGCGCGCACACGCGGCATGACGCTCATGCGCATGCCGCTCACGGTGTGGGGCATTTTTACGGCGACCGTCCTGGCGCTGCTGGCGTTTCCTGCATTGTTCGTGTCGGCCATCATGATGCTGCTCGACAAGACGCTGGGCACAAGCTTCTTCATCCCGGCGGTGGTGTCGATGGGGCAGGCGCTCAAGCATGCCGGTGGCAGCCCGCTGCTGTTCCAGCACCTGTTCTGGTTCTTCGGCCACCCCGAGGTGTACATCGTCGCGCTGCCCGCGTTCGGCATCGTGTCAGACCTCATCAGCACGCACGCGCGCAAGAACATCTTCGGCTACCGGATGATGGTGTGGGCCATCCTCATCATCGGGGTGCTGAGCTTTGTCGTGTGGGCGCACCACATGTTCGTGGCGGGCATGAACCCGTACTTCGGCTTCTTCTTTGCCACCACCACGCTCATCATCGCCATCCCGACGGCGCTCAAGGTCTACAACTGGGTGCTCACGCTGTGGCGCGGCCATATCCACCTGACGGTGCCGATGCTGTTTGCCATCGCCTTCATCAGCACGTTCGTGATCGGTGGGTTGACGGGGCTGTTCCTGGGCAACGTGAGTGTGGACATTCCGCTGTCCAACACGTACTTCGTGGTGGCGCACTTCCACATGGTGATGGGTGTGTCGCCGATCCTGGTGGTCTTCGGCGGGCTCTACCACTGGTACCCCAAGGTGACGGGCCGCATGCTGAACGACACGCTGGGGCGCGCGCATTTCTGGATCACCTTCATCGGCACGTACCTGATCTACTTTCCGATGCATTACCTGGGCGTGCTGGGCATGCCGCGCCGGTATTACGCGTATGACGGCTACAGCTTCATTCCGCCATCGGCGCAGACGCTGAATACCTTCATCACCGTCGTCGCCATCGTCGTGGGGGTGGCGCAGTTGCTGTTCCTCTTCAACCTGGCGTGGAGCCTCGTGCGCGGCAAGAAGGCCGACGGCAACCCCTGGCGCGCCACCACGCTCGAATGGCAGACGCCGCAAACGCCACCCGTGCACGGCAACTGGGGGCCGACGTTGCCGGTGGTGTATCGCTGGGCATACGAGTACAGCCCGCCCGGCCGTGCCGAGGACTTCGTGCCGCAGAACGAGCCGCCGAATGAGCCACCTTCGGGCGCACCCGAAACGGAAGCCGATACTTTCCACGTCAGCGAGGTACGCGCATGACGACCCTGCCCCGCCACTTCGTTCCCGATGCATCGCCTCTACCACCGTACGCGGGGCACATTGGCCTGCGCGTCTTCATGGCAGTGGTGACGGCGTTGTTTTCGCTGCTGATCCTGGCCTATGCGATGCGCATGCGCGAGCCCGACTGGATGCCCGTGCCGCATCCAGCGCTGCTGTGGTGGAACACCGGTGCGCTCGCACTGGCCAGCGTGGCGATGGAGCGAGCGCGGCGGGACGATGCTCGCCGTACGCTCTGGCTACTGGCAGGCGGTGCGATGGCGGCATTGTTCGTCTTCGGCCAATGGACGGCGTGGCAGCAGCTCTCTGCCAACGGAGAAGGCGTGACGGCCAACCCGTCGAACAGCTTCCTCTACGTCTTCACCGGCCTGCATGCGGCGCACGTGATTGGCGGCCTCGTCGTGCTGGCGGTGACGGCCTTGCGGCTGCGCAGCCACGTTGATCGCGCCCAACGCGCGGCTGCCCTCTGTGCCACGTACTGGCACTTCCTGCTAGCCGTGTGGCTCGTGCTGTTGGCGGCGATGTGGTGGATCACGCCCGCGTTCGTCGCCGCCATCTGCGGGCCGCTGTATGGAGCCACGCCATGAGCACGCCCACGCTGCCTACAGAATCCACGCCGGCTGTGCCCGAAGGCTGGCCCGGCATCGTCAACGACTGGTCGGCCGACCGCGAAGCCTTCAAGGTGCCGTGGGGCAAGGCCATGATGTGGATCTTCCTGCTGTCGGACACCTTTGTCTTCAGCAGCTTCCTGATCGGCTACATGACGGTGCGCATGTCGACCACGGTGCCGTGGCCCGACCCGTCGAAGGTGTTTGGTCTCTCCGTGGGCGGCGTGGAAGTGCCGCTATTGCTAATCGCCATCATGACCTTCGTGCTCATCAGCAGCAGTGGCACGATGGCCATGGCCGTCAACTTTGGCTACCGGCGCGATGCCAAGCGGGCGGCGCTGCTCATGTTGGCCACCGCCATTCTGGGCGCGGCGTTCGTGTCGATGCAGGCGTTCGAGTGGACCAAGCTGATCGTGCACGAAGGCATCCGCCCGTGGGGCAACCCGCTGGGCGCGGCGCAGTTTGGCGCGTGCTTCTTCACGATCACGGGCTTCCACGGCTTTCACGTGACCTGCGGCGTGATCTACCTGCTGGTGATTGCGCGCAAGATCCTGCGGCCCGGCTTTGCCGAACACGGCAACTTCCAGATCGTGGAGATCGCGGGCCTGTATTGGCACTTTGTCGATCTCGTCTGGGTGTTCATCTTTGCGTTGTTCTATTTGTGGTGAGGCGCGCCATGGACCACATTGACCACGCGGAACCCTCCGCTCACGGGCAACAACACCCCATCGGCATCTATCTGAAGATCTGGGGCCTGCTGTTCGTGCTGAGCACGATGTCTTACCTGGTGGATTACTTCCACGTGCAGGGCATGCTGCGCTGGACGCTGATCATCATCTTCATGATCGCCAAGGCGGGGCTAATCGTCTCGGTGTTCATGCACATGATGTGGGAGCGGCTGGCGCTGGTGTACGCCATCCTGATGCCGCCCCTAGCCCTGCTGGTGCTGATGGTGCTGATGGCCGCAGAAGCCAACCACACCTTCGGCATGCGGAGCCTGTTCTTTCACTGAGCGCAGCGCCCGTCGCGCTTGTGGCACGGCGGGCTGGAATGATCGTATTGATCAGTCCTGCAGCTTGCCCGCCAGCGCTTCCACGCGCGCCGGGTCGGCCTTCACCGCCAAGGCAATCGCGCGGCCGTAGTTGGCATCGGCGCGCTGGAAGTACGACAGCATCGTGTATTTCACGCCGTCATCCTTCACCTGCCCCAGGTCGCCTGCCAGGTTGCTCACCAGGTTGGCCTGCTCCTGCGGCGACAGCGACCGGTAGAAATCCCCCGCCTGCTTGAAGTTCTGCGTGCGGGCGATGCGCTGCTGCTGCGTACTACCAGACAGCGGCAGGCGGCTGTACTTGTCGGCTGCGGCGTCGGCCACGTCGGCGCGCTGGCTGGGCTGGTAGTTCACGTCGCCCTTCTTTGCACCGGCGTTCAGGTCACCGTCCTGGTTGTAGTTGACGGTGGCCGTGCGCGGGCGGTTCACCGGCAATTGCAGGCCGTTGGTGCCCACGCGGTAGAGCTGCGTATCGGCATACGAGAAGATGCGCCCCTGCAGCAGGCGGTCTTCCGACGGCTCAATGCCCGGCACCAGGTTGGACGGCGCCAGCGCGGCCTGCTCGGTCTCCAGGAAGACGTTGCTCGGGTTCTTGTTCAGCGTCATGGTGCCGATCTTCGTCTCGGGCACGTCGGGCCAGATCTTGGTGGCATCCAGCGGGTCGAAGTCGAACTTGGCGAGCTGCTCGGGCGTGAGCACCTGGATATACAGATCCCACTTCGGATAGTTGCCCTTGTCGATCGCGGCGATCAGGTCCTTCGTCATGTGGTTGAAGTCCTTGCCCTGCATAGCTTCGGCTTGGGCTGCGGTGAGCACCTTCTGGCCTTGCAGGCTCTTCCAGTGGAACTTGACGTAGTGGATCTCGCCCTTGGCGTTCACAAACTTATAGGCGTGCACGCTGTTGCCGTCCATCTCGCGGTAGCTGGTGGGCGTGCCGTAGTCGCTGTACACGCGCGTGAGCATGTGCGTGGCTTCGGGCTGGTGCGAGAAGAAATCGAAGAAGCGGTTCGGATCCTGCACGTTGGTGTCGGGCGCCGGCTTGAGCGAGTGCACCATGTCCGGAAACTTGATTGCGTCGCGGATGAAGAACACCGGCAGGTTGTTGCCGACCAAGTCCCAGTTGCCTTCGCGCGTGTAGAACTTGGTCCCGAAGCCGCGTGGGTCGCGCAGCGTCTCGGGCGAGTGGTTGCCGTGGATGACGCTGGAGAAGCGCACGAACACCGGCGTCTCTTCGCCCGGCGTGAACACCTTGGCGCGGGTCAGGTCGGAGATATCCTTGCTGGCGACGAACACGCCGTGGGCGCCGGTGCCACGTGCATGCACCACGCGCTCGGGAATGCGTTCGCGATCAAAGCGCTGCAGCTTCTGGATGAGCTGCACATCCTGCAGCAGCACGGGGCCGTTGGGGCCGGCCGTTTGCGAGTTCTGGTTGTCGCCAACGGGCGCACCGTTGTCGCGCGTGAGCGTGACGGCGCCAGCGTGGAAGGCGGTCAACGTGGCCAGCGCAACGAGGGAAAACTGCAGGGAACGGGAGGGGGAGTGGGACATCACGGGGTCTCCTAAGGTGAATCGAGTCGCTACCTTAGTGACCCCGCTGCCCGCGGGGAATTTGATTCTTTAAATGCCCTCGATAGTTTTAAATGCAGGGCACTGAATCTGAGTTAAGGCTTATTTAATTGAGGATTATTGAGTCGAGCGCCTGCGAAAAATCTGCTAGCAGATCCGCCTCGTCTTCAATCCCCACCGACACGCGCACCAGCGAATCGGCAATGCCCATGGATGCACGGCGTTCGGCACCCATCTCCCAGTAGATGGTCGGCGCGACGGGAATCACCAGCGTGCGCGTATCACCCAGATGCGTGGCGCGCACGGCGTAGCGCAGGTGGTTAAGCATGTCGACGTAGTCCGCGCCTTCCACCAGTTCAAAGCTCAGCAGGCCGCCGTAGTGGCGGAACAGCTCGGTGGCGCGGGCGTGCTCCGGGTGCTCGGGCAGGCCGGGGTAGTACACGCGCGCAACCTTCGGGTGCGCGGCCAGCGTGCGGGCCAGTGCGAGCGCGTTGCTGCAGGTGCGGTCCACGCGCAGGGCCATCGTCTCGGCGCCCACGGCAATGCGGTGCGCGGCATCGGCAATCAAGGTCGCGCCCTGGTCGCGCAGGCCCTTCTTGCGGATCTGCTGGATGCCCTGCATTTCCGGTTTGGCCTTGCGATACGCGGGGAAGATATTCGGATACGCCGCCCAGTCGAACAGGCCCGTATCCACCACCGCGCCGCCCAGCGCGTTGCCGTGCCCGCCGATGTATTTGGACAGCGAATGCACCACTAGGCTCGCCTGTGCATCGCGCCCCCGGAACAGCCACGGCGAGGTCATCGTGCTGTCGATCACGTAGATGAGGCCGCGTGCCTTGCAGATGCTGCCAATGCCCTTCAAGTCCGCCACCTGCGTGCGCGGGTTGGCGATGGTCTCCACAAAGACGAGGCGCGTGTTCGGCTGGATGGCGTCGGCCACGGCCTGCGCGGAGGTCGCATCCACAAAGGTGACTTCCACGCCCATGCAGCGCAGCGTTTCGAACACGCTGTTGGTATTGCCGAACAGGAACGCGCTGGACACCACGTGGTCGCCCGCGCGCAGCAGCGTCGAGAACACCGACACGATGGCTGCCATGCCGGTGGCGAAACACGCGGTGGCCAAGCCGTCTTCCATCATCGTGATCTTGGCTTCCAGGGCGGCCGTGGTCGGGTTGCCCTGGCGCGCGTAGGTGTAGCCGGGCTTGCCCTGGAACACCTCGATCAGCTCTTGCGTGCTGGTGTAGCCGTAGGTGGTGGACGTGTGCAGCGGCTTGTGGACGGCGTAGTGCTCGATGCCGGCTTCGCGGTCGGCGTGCAGAAGGGCGGTGGTGAGTCCGGTCATGGCGGGGCGGCGGAGAACAGAAAAAGAAGAAACGGCGGGAAAGTTGGACATTATCGCGCGATTCCGGGGCCACCCCGCGGTTCCGGCTGCCAGCGGTGACCGGGGGGCGTGGAACATGCCTTGCGTCGCACACCGCGTTGGAAGACTGCCGGCCCCCCTAGTGACGAACGCATCGCCTCCTCCGCAATCGGGCGCCAGCCTGCAGCAGCGCATCTTCGGGGCGCTGTGGCGGGCCATCTGGCGCCACCGCCGCCGCGTGCTGGGCGCGGTTGGGCTGCTGGTGCTCGCCAAGCTATGCGCGGTGGGCGTGCCGATCGTGCTGAAGTGGATCGTCGATGGCTTTGGCGATGCTACAAAGGCGCGCGTATTTCCCGCCTTCCTGCTGCTGGCCTATGCGGTGCTGCGCTTTGGCGGCACGCTGTTCGGCGAGCTGCGCGACATGGTGTTCTCGCGCGTGTCGCAGCCCACGGTGGCGAGCTTCATGGCGCAGGCGTTCGAGCACCTGCACCAGCTCGGGCCACGCTTTCATGCCAGCCGGCAGACCGGCGGGCTGATCCGCGATGTGGAGCGCGGCACCACCGGCATCGAGTTCCTGCTTGGCGTGGCGCTGTTCACCATCCTGCCGACGATGGTGGAGATCGGCTCGGTGCTCGTCATCATGATGAGCCGCTACAGCGGGTGGTACCTCGTCACCATCCTGCTGACGTTCGCCGCCTACTGCACCGCCACCGTACTGCTCACGCGCCGGCGCGTGCGCCTGCAGCGGCAGATGAACGAGTTCGACTCCATGGCCGGCAGCCGCCTGCTCGACAGCATGCTCAACCACGAAGCCGTGAAGGTGTACACCGGCGAGCGCTTCGAGGCGCGCCGCTACCGAGACATCCTGCGCAAGCGCATCGACACGGCCGTGGCCAATCAGCGCGCGTTGTCGTTGCTGCACGTGTCGCAAAGTGGCGTGATTGCCGGCGGTGTAGCGACCGTCATGCTGCTGGCCGGGCAGGACGTGACGCGCGGCGTGCTGACGGTGGGCGACTTGGTGTTGATCAATGCGTACATCATCCAGGTGTGCCTGCCGCTCAACGCGCTGGGCTTCATGTTCCGCGAGGCGAAGGACGCGGCCATCAATGCCGAACGACTGTTCCACCTGCTCGAACAGCAGCCCGACGTGGTGGACCTGACCAACGGCGCGCCGCTGCGCGTGACCCACGGCGAGGTGCAGTTCGACCACGTGGAGTTCGGCTACGAGACCACGCGCCCGATCCTGCATGACCTGTCCCTGCACATTCCGGCCGGACACACGGTGGCCGTGGTGGGTGGCAGCGGCTCGGGCAAATCGACCCTGGCGCGCCTGCTGCTGCGCTTCTATGACCCATGGGCGGGCCGCGTGTCCATCGACGGGCAAGACCTGCGCGTGGTCACGCAAGACAGCGTGCGCCGCGCCATCGGCATCGTCCCGCAAGACACCATCCTCTTCAACGACACCATTGCCTACAACATCGCCTACGGGCGTGAAGGCGCGACAATGGCCGAAGTGATGGACGCCGCGCGCGCGGCCTATGTGCACGACTTCATTGCCGCGTTGCCCGAGGGCTACCAGACCATGGTGGGCGAGCGCGGGCTCAAGCTCTCGGGTGGCGAAAAGCAGCGCATTGCCATTGCGCGCGCGCTGCTGAAAAACCCGTCGATCCTGATCTTTGATGAGGCCACCTCGGCCTTGGACACGCGCTCGGAGCGCGCCATCCAGCGTGAGCTGGATCGCCTCTCTGCGCAGCGCACGACGCTGGTGATTGCGCACCGGCTTTCCACCGTGGTGGATGCGCACGAAATCGTCGTGCTGGAAAAGGGCCGCATTGTCGAGCGCGGCCGGCACACCGATCTGCTGGCCGCGGGCGGCGTGTATGCACAGCTCTGGACACTGCAGCGTCAACAGTCCGATCTGGAACAGGCACAGCACCGGTTGGCGCAACAGCCGATCAACCTGGTCGCGCTGGTGGTGAGCGTGCTCGACGGCCTGCGTGAGGCGATCGAGGCGCGGCGCATTACCGTGTACTCCGTCATCCGGTCAGAAACGCCGAGCATCACCGGCGACCCAAGCCGGCTGCAGGGCATCGTGAGCGATGTGCTCAGCCATGCCGTGCTGGGCAGCCACCCCGGCAGCCGCATCGAGATCGTGCTGGAGCGGGTGGAAGGCATGGCGCAATTGCGTGTGACGGACACCATCGCCACCCCGGCCCTGGGCGAGGCCGCCATCCCAACCGCCTCGCGCACCGTTGCCGAGGCTGAGGTGGACACGGTGCTCTCTTCGGTTGGCCCGGCAGCCGCCGCCCCCGCGCCCGTACCGTTCGACATGCTGGACCCAGTGGAACCCGTGACCGCGTTGCGCCAGGAGCCCAGGCCCTTCGACACCACCTCTGTAGACGACCGCGACACGCCGCCCAGCCCTACGCCCACGCTTGACCCGTTGTGGGTCCGCTCTGTGGTGGAACAGCACGGCGGGCGCTTTGCCGTCGTGCCGCTGGCGCATGGCGGCGGCACCACCTATGTGATGGATTTCCCCATCCGCGCCGTGGCGCCGTTGCCAGTGCCACCCATTGCACTCGCCACCCCCAGCACAGCGGACACCGCGACACCTTCGCAGCCGCCCCAGCCGGCACGCACGCCGATGCCATCGGCCGATGCGCTGTCCGGCGTCCACGTGCTCATCGTCGATGACCAGGAAGACGCCCGCGACATCCTGCAATTGCTGCTGGAAGACTACGGCGCCACCGTCACCGCATACGGCGCTGCCCGCCCCGCGATGGCCGCCTTGCGTGCAGCGCCGAGCAAGTCCTGGCCCGATGTGCTGGTCTCTGATATTGCGCTCGGCGACGACGAAGACGGCTATGCGCTGCTACGCGAGGTGCGGGAGCTCGAAACGCAGCGCGATACACCGCTTGAGGCGCGCTTGCCCGCGATTGCGCTCTCCGGCTATGACCGCCCAGAAGACCGCACGCGCGCGCTGCTGGCCGGCTTCCAGCTGCACCTGGCCAAGCCGACTGAACAAGGCGAACTCGTCACCGCCATCCTGAGCGTCCTCCATGCGCACCCGGCAAGACGGGCACCCGCGCATGTGTCGCACGCACCCGAATCCCCTCACTCCGCACAGGAATCTCCATGAGCATGCTGGCCGATTTCGATCCATCCTCCCCTAACGCCCAGCGCGCCACCGCCTACTTTGCCGGTGCCGACGCTGCCCATCGGGCCGTGGAGATGGCCTTACCTCTCATCACCCAGGCCATGACGCGCCCGCAAGAGGTGGGCGATAGCGGCTTCCTCCACATCGTGGTGATGGACCCCGCACGCTCGCCCGGCGACAGCACCTTCGATGACGCCGTGCTCTACGAACACTCCGTGGGCGACCGCGCGCGCTGGGATGCCGACTACGCCGCATACGCCCGCGCCAAGGCCCGCCTGGCGTGGCAGCACGGCATGAGCACCCACGCGCTCCAGGCGCTGCGCCCGCACGTGCTGCGCGCGGGCGACACCAACCTGTGGGGCAGCGCGGTGCTCGACGGCATTGTGGTGGGCGTGAGCGGCGCACTGCCGTTCTATGACGAAGCCTTCGCGCATGTGGTGGCGGCGTGCCTGCGCGCCATCGCCAAACAGGCGGCCGCTGCCACAGCGGGCACGCTGCGGCTCAGCTGATGGCCGGCGACCATTCGCGGTAGCACCCAGCTGGCGACGGGCGTGATGCCATCGCCGCTGCGTTTCTCCTTATTCCTCACGTAAGAATTACGCAAGCCGCCCGTACCGCACGCCGTCGCTCTGCGGGCACCAGTGCGCTCAGCACGTGCTGACGCACAGCCCATGCGCCTTGCCGCAAACGCTTGTCGCGACAAGCAAGAACCGCTTCCCACCGCCGTCTTCCGACATTTCCCGCAATGCCCCGCCACTCAAGGTTGCGCGCCGTGGCACGCCGGCTGCTGAGGACGCTCGCACGTGGTTTGGGACGAGCCATATCGCCACCCGGCCATCACAACAAGAGGAGGACAACATGCGCATCGCCATGGTCAGTGAACATGCGTCGCCACTCGCCGACTTGGGCGGCGTGGACTGCGGCGGGCAGAACGTCTACGTGCGCCATGTCGCACGGCAGCTTGCGCGGCTGGGCCATCGGGTGGACGTGTTCACCCGCCGTGAGCGCCCGGCGCAGCCCGAGGTTGTTCCGTTTGACGACGGATGCAGCGTCATCCACGTGCCAGCCGGGCCGGCAGCAGTGCTGCCCAAGGAAGCACTGCTGCCCCACATGCACGCCTTCGGCCGAAGTCTGCTGAACCACTGCGCGCAGGCTCATGCGGCAGGCGATGGCTATGACGTCATCCACGCCAACTTCTTCATGTCGGGGCTGGCGTCGCTGGCGGCGTCGGCGCGGCTGCATCTGCCGCTGGTGATGACGTTTCATGCGCTCGGCCGCGTGCGGCGGTTGCACCAAGGCAGCGCAGACGGCTTTCCGGACGCGCGCTTTGCCATTGAAGACACGCTGGTGCAGCGCGCCGACCGCCTCATCGCCGAATGCCCGCAAGACCAAGCCGACCTGGAAACGCTGTACCACGCCCGCCCCGACCAGATCGACGTGGTGCCGTGTGGCTTTGATGCAGCGGAATTTGCCCCCATCGACCGCGCCGAGGCACGGCGCCGCCTGGGCGTGCCGGCGGATGCGTTTGTCGTGCTGCAGCTCGGCCGCATGGTGGCGCGCAAGGGCGTGGACAACGTCATCGAGGCCATCGGCAAGCTGCCGCCCGACGCGCGCCAGCGCGTGCGCCTATACGTCGTGGGTGGCAACACCGTCGCGCCCGACCCGGCGGCCACGCCCGAACTCCCCCGGCTGCAAGCCGTGGCGGCCAACGCCGGGGTGTCCGCGCAGACTGTCTTTGTCGGCAAGCGCGGCCGCGCCGATCTGCGCGCCTGGTACAGCGCCTGTGATGTGTTCGTCAGTACACCGTGGTACGAGCCGTTCGGCATCACGCCGGTGGAGGCCATGGCCTGCGGGCGCGCGGTGATCGGCGCGGATGTGGGCGGGATCCGCTCCACCGTGCGGGATGGCCGCACCGGCTTTCTGGTGCCCCCGAAAGACCCGCAGGCGCTGGCCGCGCGCCTGCTGCAACTGATGCAGCAACCCGAGCTGTGCCGCGAGTTCGGCCAAGCGGGGCTGGTACGCGCCCGCATGCTTTACACGTGGCTGGGCGTGGCAGGCCAGCTTGAAAAGGCCTACGTGAAAGCCATCGAATCGCAGGCACGTGCCGTCGCCCGCATGCACGGCACCGAATCCAGCGCCAACACCCCTGCGTTGACCACGCTGGCCGGCATGGCGGCCTGATTTTCCTCCACTGTGCAATCCCACTGACCCTGCTCCATGACCCAGACCAATCTCAACTCCAACGCTTCCACCCCGCCCACACTGCGCGACCAGGTCATCGTCGTCACGGGTGCCGGCCGCGGGCTGGGTGCCGCTATCAGCCGCGCGCTCTCCGTTGAAGGCGCCACCATCGTCGCCACCGACCTGGATGCCGGCAGCGCCGACCGCACCGCCGCCGAGCTGATCGCCGACGGCGGTCAATCCCACGCCATTGCATTGGACGTAGGCGACGAAGCCGCCGTACGCAGCGCACTCGACGACGTGGTCGACCGCTTTGGCCGCGTGGATGCTGTCATCAACAACGCGGCCATCGACATCACCTTGCCCATTGACGAGCTCAACGTCGAAGACTGGGACCGCGTGGTGCGCACCAATCTGCGTGGCCCGTTCCTGCTGGCCAAGCACGCCAGCACGCTGATGCGCAAGCGCGCCAGTGGCGCCATCGTCAACATTGCATCCACCGCGTCGCGCCGCGCATGGCCCAATGCCTCGGTGTATCACGCCACCAAGTGGGGGCTGCTGGGGCTGTCGCACGCGCTGCATGCCGAGCTACGTCCGCACGGCATCAAGGTGTCTGCCGTGATTGCCGGCGGCATGCGCACGCCGTTTCTGCTCGATCGCTTTCCCGATATCGACACCGGCAACCTGCAGGACCCCGCCAACGTGGCGGCGGCCGTGCGCTTCGTGCTGCTGCAGCCGCCAGAGACGGTGATCCCCGAAGTGATGGTGCTGCCGATGCGGGAAACATCATGGCCCTGATGCTGACGACCACGCAGGCCGCCTCCCTGCATCGCGGCAGCGCCGTCTTTCTCGACAAGGACGGCACGCTGCTGCAAGACGTGCCCTATAACGTCGACCCGGCGCGCATCGCGTTGGCGCCCGGCACAGGCGATGGTCTGCGCCTTCTCGCCCGCACGGGCCTGCCGCTGATCGTGGTGAGCAACCAGCCCGGCGTGGCGCTCGGCTACTTTCAGGTGGAAGCGTTGCAAGCCGTGGCGCAGCGCCTGCACGAGCTGTTTGCCGAGCACGGCGCGACGCTATCCGGGTTCTTCTTCTGCCCGCACGCACCGCTGCCCGATGGCACCTCCGGTTGCGCCTGCCGCAAGCCACGCGATGGTCTATTGCGGCAGGCGGCCACCGCGCACGGCATCGATTTGGATGCCTCGTGGATGATCGGCGACATCCTCAACGACGTGGAAGCCGGCCGCCGCGCGGGCTGCCGCACCATCCTCATCGCCAACGGCAATGAAACGCGCTGGGAGCCCGGCCGATTGCGCGTGCCGGACTACATCGTCACGCGCTTTGATGAGGCGGCGGCCATCGTCATCGCCCAGCACGCGCGGCACACCCTGCATGCGGAGGCCGTGGCATGAGCCCCGCCGGCATCCCGGAGCGTCGCGCCGTGTGGGCCCAGGCGAGCCGCATCCTGTGCGTGCGGCCCGACAACCTGGGCGATGTGGTGATGACCACGCCGGCATTCCATGCGCTCAAAACCAGTGGACCCGCCGGCCGGCATCTCACGCTGTTGACCTCACACGCGGGGGCCATCGCACAATCGCACCTGAGCGACATCGACAGCGTCATCACCTGCGATGTGCCGTGGGCCAAGCATGCGCACAGCGCCGACGCCGCCCAGACCCACGCGCTGGTCAACACCTTGCACGACGGCCATTTCGATGCCGCCATCATCTTTACCGTGCATACGCAGAGCCCACTGCCGGCAGCCATGCTGAGCTTCCTGGCCGGCATTCCGCTGCGCCTGGCGCACTGCCGCGAGAACCCCTATGCGCTGCTGACGGACTGGATTGCCGACCCCGACGCGCGCATTGCCGCCACCGCGCCCGGTGACGTGCGCCACGAAGTGCGACGCCAGCTGGATCTGATTCGCCACGTGGCCGATGTGCCTGCGCAGCTGCCGCAACGGCTGCGCTTCAAGGTGCTGCAGCACGATCGTGATGCCGCGCGTGCCAAGCTGGCCCAGCTCGGCATCGGCACTGCCGCGCCGTGGATCGTGCTGCATCCGGGCGCTACGGCAGCATCGCGGCGCTATCCGCCGGAGCGCTTTGCGCACGTGGCCCGCACCCTGGCGCAGCGCTACGGCTGTCCCGTTCTGGTGACCGGCGCGCCGGCCGAGGCCGCACTCGTGCAGCAGGTGTGCGAGGTGGGCGTTGCAGCCGGGCAGCGCGTCGTCGACCTCGCGGGCGCCTTCACGCTGGGCGAGCTGGCCGCGCTCATTGAAGGCGCTGCGCTGCTGGTGTCCAACAACAGCGGCCCGGTGCATCTGGCAGCGGCCACGCAAACCCCCGTGGTGGACCTGTATGCACTTACCAACCCGCAACACACACCGTGGGCCGTGCCGCATGCGGTGCTCTCGCACGATGTGCCGTGCCGCTACTGCTATCGCAGCGTCTGCCCGCTCGGTCATCAGGCGTGCCTGACGGGCGTGGCCGAAGACGAAGTCATCGCCGCTGCGCACGCGCTGTGGCAGCCGGCGCGCGTAGCCCAGGCGCTCTGGCCAGCGCCCCGACCGGCGGCGCCCTCTGCAGCCGCGCCCGTGGCCTGAAACCTGAACCCCGAACCCTCGACTGCCGGAGCCTTGCATGGAAGCCAAACCGCTCTACACCCTCGGCATCAACGCGGCGTATCACGACTCGTCGGCCACACTGGTCCGTGACGGCGTGGTCATTGCCGCTGCGGAAGACGAACGCTTTACGCACGTCAAACACGCCAAGCGGCCAGTGCCGTTTTCCACGTGGCAGTTGCCGTACCACGCCATCGACTACTGCCTGGCCGAGGCCGGCATCGACCTGGCGCGTGTGGACCAGGTGGCGTATTCGCTGGACCCGGCCAAGCTTGCCAACGTGCCGGCGCATACGCACATCGCACTGCCGCTTGAGCCTTCCGCACAGTTGGACCTGCCGCCAGATGCCGCCCCGTGGGATCCGCTGTTCCTCTCCTACGTGATGAACGCCCCGCGCCAGCTTGCAGGCGGCGCGCCACATCATCTGCGTGCACGTTTTGCCAACGTGAAGCACAACGGGCCGTTCCGCTGGTCGTATGTGGAACACCATCTAGCGCACGAGGCCAGCGCGTTCCTGGCCGCGCCGTTCGATGACTGCGCCGTGCTCACCATGGACGGCCGCGGCGAGCGCGCCACCACGTCATACGGCCTCTTCCGCAATGGCGAATACACACGCCTGCAGCAGGTCGACCTGCCGCACTCGCTCGGCCTGCTCTATGAAGAGGTGACGGACTACCTCGGCTTTCTGCGCTCGTCCGACGAATACAAGGTAATGGCGCTGGCGTCCTACGGGCAGCCGCGTTATGTCGACGTGTTCCGCGAATGGGTGAACGTGAGCGCCGATGGCCGCTACACCGTGGCGCCCCTGCAGCTCGAAGCCCGCTTCGGCCCGCCCCGCCAGCGCGGCGGCCCGATGGAGCAGCGCCACTTCGACATCGCGCGCTCACTGCAGCAGGTGCTGGAAGAGACCGTGTTGACCATGAGCCAATGGCTGCACCAGGCCACCGGCGCGCGTCACCTGGCCATGGCGGGCGGTGTGGCACTCAACTGCGTGATGAATGCGCGCGTGCGCGACTTGGGCCCCTTCGAGCAGGTATGGGTGCAGCCCGCCGCCGGCGATGCGGGCACCTCGCTCGGCGCCGCGCTGTGGACGGACTATCAGGCACGCGGCGCCAAGCAGCGCCTGTGGAAGATGGACCACGCTTACCTCGGCCCTGCCTATAGCGACGAAGAGATCGAGCAGTTCCTCGCCTGGTCGAAATTGCCGTTCGAGCGGCTGGACAACATTGCCGAGCAAACCGCCGACCTGCTGGCACAGGGCCAGGTGATCGGCTGGTTCCAGGGCCGCATGGAATTCGGCCCGCGCGCGCTGGGGGCCCGCTCCATCCTCGCCTCGCCCATTCCCGCTGACATGCAGGCGCGCCTGAACGAGATCAAAGACCGCGAAGACTTCCGCCCCGTCGCCCCTGTCGTCATGGAAGACCGCGCTGCCGACTGGTTTGTCGGTGCGCACCCGGCGCCGTTCATGCTGTTCGTGTTCGATGTGCGCGAAGACCGAGCCGCGCAGATCCCCGCCGTGCGCCACGTGGATGGCACCGCGCGCGTACAGACCGTCAACCGCCGCCAGCATCCGCTGTATTACGACTTGCTTGCAGCGTTTGAGCGGCGCACCGGCGTGCCGATCCTGGTCAACACGTCGTTCAACACGCGCGGCGAGCCCATGGTGTGCAACCCGCGCGATGCGGTGGAATCGTTCTGGACGTCCCCGCTCGATGCGCTCGTGATCGGGCCGTTCCTGCTGCGCAAGACGCTGGCGGCGGACAGCGCGCGACAGAGCACTGACGCGCATGCCACCGGCCTGGCGGGGGTCGCATGAATCAGCCGATGCCGTTTGATGTGTCGTCGGTAGCGCAGGCGCGCGGCGCGCCCTCCATCTCGGTGGTCATTGCCACATGGCGGCGCCCGCAGATGCTGCAGCGCTGCCTGGACGGCCTGCGCGCGCAGACATTCGATGCGCACAAGCTGGAGCTGGTGGTGGCCGACGATGGCCCGGACGACGCCACACGCGCGGTGGTCGACGCGTTTGCCGCCGCCGCGCCGGCCTGGCGCGTGCGGTATGTGCCGGTGCATGACACGCAGGGTCCCGCCGCGGCACGCAACCGCGGCTGGCAAGCGGCCAGTGGCGACATCATCGCCTTCACCGACGACGACACCATCCCCGCGCCCACGTGGCTGGCAGAAGGCTGGCGTGTCATGGTGGCCGCGCGCGATGGCACCCCGCCACCCGACGCCGCCACCGGCGCCATCCACATGCCGCTCCCCACCCGCCCCACCGATTACGAACGCGACGCCAGCGGCCTCACACGTGCGGAGTTCGTGACCGCCAACTGCTTTGTGCGGCGCGCGATGCTGGAGCGGATCGGCGGATTTGATGAGCGTTTCCGCCTGGCCTGGCGAGAAGATTCGGACTTGCAGTTCCGCATCCTCGATGCAGGCGGGCGCATTGCCCAGGCGCCGGGCGCGCTCATGCATCACCCCGTGCGGCCGGCGCCCTGGGGGGTCAGCGTGTCGCAGCAGCGCAAGGTGTTCTACGACGCGCTGCTCTACAAGAAGCACCCGCAGCGCTATCGCAGCCGCATCCGGCCCGTGCCGCCATGGCATTACTACGGCATGGGCGCGGCGGCAACGGTTGCGCTTGTCGCGCTGCTGGCGCATCGGCCCTGGGTGGCTGCGGGGGCTGCGTTGGTGTGGCTGGCGCTCACGCTGCGCTTTGCAATGCTCCGCCTGCGTGGCACGGCCCACACCGTGCGCCATGTGGCGGAGATGCTGTGGACGTCCATCGTCATTCCACCGCTGGCGCTGTACTGGCGCGCACGCGGGGCGTGGCATTTTCGGGTGTGGTTCCTATGACAACCGCTGCTCTCCTGCGCGGTGCACGCCGCATCGCCGTCTTTCGCGCACTGCAACTGGGCGACATGCTGTGCGCCGTACCCGCGCTGCGGGCCTTGCGGGCAGCAGCACCGCGCGCGCAGATCACGCTCATCAGCCTGCCCTGGGCGCGGCAGTTTCAAGAACGCTATGCCGATCTGCTGGATGACTTTGCCGTCTTTCCCGGTGGTGAGGCGTTTCCGGAAGCCGGGCCCGCCACTGCCACGGCCATGCATGCCTTCTACGCCGACATGCAGGCGCGTCGCTTCGACGCGGCCATCGCCCTACATGGCAGCGGGCCGCAATCGACCGATGTCGTCCGTCACTTCGGCGCGCGCCATGTGTTCGGCTTCCAGCCAGAAGGCGGCAAGACGCGGCACGCGCAAACCGCCCTGCTGCCATGGCCTACGCAACTGCCCGAAGCGCAGCGGCTGCTGGCGCTGCTCACGCACCTGGGCGCACCCGCCGTGCCGCCCATCCCGGACTTTCCCCTGCGGCGTGACGACTATGCCGAAGCCCTGGCCCTGCTGCGCCGCCACGCACTGGACCGCGACCGCCTCGTCTGCCTGCACCCAGGCGCGCGCATGCCATCACGGCGTTGGTGGCCGGAGCGCTTTGCGGCCGTGGCCGACACGCTGGTCCTGAGCGGCTTTCATGTGGTGCTGACCGGCGCACCGTCAGAAGCTGAGTTGGTGGACGCGGTGCGTGCGCACATGCGCCAGCGTGCGGCGTCCGTCGTCGGGCAGACCTCGTTGGGCGGGTTGGCTGCGCTGCTGCGGCTCGCGCGTCTGCTGGTCTGCAATGACACGGGCGTTTCGCACGTGGCAGCGGCGGTGCGCGCACCCAGCGTGGTCATCGCCTGCGGCAGCGACGTCGCCCGCTGGGCACCGGCAGACCGCACGCTGCATCGCGTGCTGGCCAGCCACCCCGCGTGCCGGCCGTGCATGCACTGGACGTGCCCCACCGGCCACGAGTGCGCGGGCGACATCACGGTGCAGCACGTGCTCGACGCCGCCTATGGGGCGCTCTTCAACCCCGACGTGCAGATACGCCCCTCGCGCAACACCCTGCAGCCCCGGGCGCCCATTCTTGATAACACCGCGCCATGACCCGCACCCCACCGCGCCGCCTGCGCATCCTCACGTGGCATGTCCATGGCAACTATCTGTACTACCTCTCGCAGGTGCCGCACGACTTTTACCTGGTGACACGTCCGCCCGATGCCACAGGGCGCGTGCCGTCCGGCTATGCCGGCAAGGTTGGCGCCCTGCCCTGGGGCGATAACGTGCACGAGGTTCCATTCGATGCGGTGGCAGACCACAGCTTCGATGCCGTGCTGTACCAGCATCGCGCGCATTGGGAGCACGATCGCTTGGCGGTGCTCAGCCCTGCGCAGCGTGCTTTGCCCACGGTGTACCTCGAGCACGACCCGCCGCAAGAGCACCCCACCAACACCCAACACTGGGTGCAAGACCCAAACGTACTGCTGGTGCATGTGACGCCCTTCAACGCGCTGATGTGGGACAGCGGCATCACCTCCACCCGCGTGATCGAGCACGGCGTGCATCTGCCCGTGCCGGCGCGCTACAGCGGCGAGCTGGCGCGCGGCATCGTGGTCGTCAACCATTTACGCAAACGCGGGCGCCGGCTGGGGGCCGATGTGTTTGACACGCTGCGCCAGCAAGTACCGCTCGACCTGGTGGGCATGGGCGCGCAAGACGCCGGCGGCATCGGCGAGGTCGGCAACCTCGACCTGCCCGGCTTCTGCGCGCGCTACCGCTTCTTCTTCAACCCGATCCGCTATACCAGCCTGGGGCTGGCGGTGGTGGAAGCCATGACCATCGGCATGCCCATCGTCGGCCTGGCCACCACAGAGATGAGCACCGTCATCCACAGTGGCCACAACGGTTACGTCGACACGCGCCCCGACGCACTGGCCGATGCCATGCACACCTTGCTACACGATCCCGCGTTGGCCCGCCGCTGGGGTGACGCCGCGCGCGACACGGCACGCGCACGCTTTGGCATTGAGCGTTTCGTCGCCGACTGGCTCGACGCGTTCGACACCGTCATGGCCACACGAAAGGAGGCCGCATGAGCCGTCAGCAGAGACCCCGTGCAGCGGGGATGACCGACACCACCAAGGAGGTGGCCGCATGAGACACCACGGCGAACCGCATCATCCCGGCCACCCAGAACCGCACCACCACTGGCGCGACCAGCGCCGCGTGCTGGTCACCGGTGGCGCCGGCTTTCTCGGCTCGCACCTGTGCGACCGGCTGCTGCGCGATGGGCACGACGTGCTGTGCGTCGACAACTTCTACACCGGTACCAAGCGCAACATCGCCCACCTGCTTGGCCACCCGCGCTTTGAGGTGCTGCGGCACGACATCACCTTCCCGCTCTATGTGGAGGTGGACGACATCTACAACCTGGCGTGCCCCGCTTCGCCCATCCACTATCAGCACGACCCCGTGCAGACAACGAAGACCAGCGTGCACGGCGCGATCAACATGCTGGGTCTGGCCAAACGACTGAGCGCGCGCATTCTGCAGGCCTCCACCAGCGAGGTGTATGGCGACCCGCACGCGCATCCGCAAACCGAGGCGTACTGGGGCAACGTCAACCCGATCGGCGTGCGCTCGTGCTACGACGAGGGCAAGCGCTGCGCCGAAACGCTGTTCATGGACTACCGTCGCCAGCACGGCCTGGACGTCAAGGTGGCGCGCATCTTCAACACCTATGGCCCACGCATGCACCCGAACGACGGGCGCGTGGTCTCCAACTTCATCATGCAGGCACTGGCCGGCGAGCCCATCACGCTCTACGGCGACGGTCGCCAGACGCGCGCCTTCTGCTATGTCGATGACCTGATCGATGCGCTGGTGCGGCTGATGAACACGCCGCCGGAATTTGCAGGGCCGGTCAACCTGGGCAACCCGGTGGAGATGAGCATGCTGGACATTGCCCGGCAGATCGTGGCGTGCACGCACTCCAACTCTGAACTGGTCTTTCATCCGCTACCGCAAGACGACCCCACGCAGCGCTGCCCCGACATCACGCTCGCGCGCGAGGTGCTGGGCTGGGAGCCCCGCACCGCGCTTGAGGTGGGGCTGGCGCGCACGGTGGAATATTTCCGGCAGCAGTTCTTCCTGGCGCCGATGCCCGTGGTGGCCTGACCTGGCCTAGCCCACCGACAGGGTGGGAATAGCGCGCTGGCGCTGCCGGTCAGCATCCATCTGGCGCCAGAGCGCGGCAGTGCTGGGTTGCACGGTGTGCCGGTGCATCAGCACACGCGGCAGGCGTGCCAGCGCAGCGGGCAGCGCCTCGCCCAGCACGCCCTGTTCGGCCATGGCACGCAGCGCCCGGCCGGTGACACGCCAGGCCAGATCCTGCGGCAGCCGCAGCCATGCGCTCAGCAGCTCATTGCGCGTCAGCAGGGCACGGCGCTGCATGACATCGCGCACCGGCGAGGGGTTGTGGTGCGTCACCACCTCGCGGCAATAGACGATGTGCCAGCCGGCGTCTACGAGGTCCAGCGCCAGCACGCTTTCCTCCCCGCCGATGAAGAGGTCGCGCCGGTAGCCGCCCGCTTCGGTAAAGGCGCGTGTACGCATCACGCACGCGCCCGCCATGAAGCCGAGCAGTGCCGGGCCGGGCAGCCCCTCAGCGGGCAGCGTGCTGGCGGCCATCGGCTCGCAGGCGGTGTCGTCCCGGCGCGTGGGGCCGACCAGGATATGCGCGGCCACCACCGCCACTGACGGATACCGCTGCAGCACGTCCACCGCCCGCGCGATCGACCCGGGCAGCCACGCCGTGTCGTCATCGCAAAAGGCCACGTAAGGGGTATCGACCGTGGCCACGCCCAGGTTGCGGCCTGCAGCACCGAAATTGCGCGGCGCCCGCACCACCGACACGTCAGGGAACTGCGCGGCCACCTGGTCCGCCGTGCCATCGGTGGAGCCGTTGTCGACCAGCACGATGGGCCATGGCTCGGCCAGCGCCGTCAGCTTGGCCAGCGTGTCGAGCACCGTGGTGGCGCGGTTGTGCGTGAGTACGACGATGGAGCACGGCGCGCGCGCAACACGGGCGTCGGGGGTGGCGGGGGTGACAGGGGTGTCATCAAACGATTGCGTTTGCATGATCGAGGCTTCCTTGCTGAGGTTCGAGCAGCCAAAAGCGTTCAGGCTGGTGGACGTCTTCCACGCCGCCGGGGCCGAAGGCGCGCAATTGGCTGGCGTAGCAGGCCACGGCGCGGCGCTTCTGCCGGCCATCCATGGCGGTGGCCGGCGTGACGGGCGTGGCCACGACACCGCGCTCCGCCAGCGCGACGATGCGCTGCTGCACCACGCCGCGCCCGCGCCGGTAGAGCGCATCCTCATAGCCGATCCAGAGCCGGCCCGGCAGCTTGGCCGGCAGCGTCAGCACGGCTTCGTGCACCAGCACGTGGTCGCTGTGGAACAGGCCAAGCGGTACGAATACGGCCTCTGCCGCGTGCCGCGCGATCACCCGGTGCAAGGTCCCGGCCAGATCAGTCACGCTGGGCGTTTGCGCGTACTGGCTGTCGCAAAAGCCGAGGTGATGCACGGTGGCGCTCACCTGCGCGTGTGCCTGCGTGTCCTCCAGCCGGCGCACAGCCACGGCGGCGTTGGAGTCTTCAAAGCCGGCAGCGCGGTCCCACTCCGTGCACATGGCCAGGGGCGGCGCGCCTCCAAACACCGTAACGGTGTGGCTGCCATGATGCGCGGCGAGCATGTTGCCGCAGGAAAACACCGCGTCGTCAAAGTGCGGTGAGATCACCAGCACCGGCCCCAGGCCCGCGACACGGTCGTGCAGCGCGCGGCTCATTGGCCCTCCTCCTCATCTGAACGATCTAACCGGAGTGGACGCAACCCGAATGCCTGACGCGTCAACCACCTCGTACGGCCAGCGCGAAAAAGAGCAGCGTGCTCGCGCACATACACAAGGTGGCGGCCCACGCCGTGCCATGCAGCAGCGTAGAACTGCGGAAGGGGCCCATCACCGCCTTGCTGCGCGACATCAATTGCAGAATCACCATGACAGGCGTCGCCGCCACGCCGTTGAGCACGGCAGACCAGTAAAGCAGGCGGAAGGGCTCGATCGGTAGGAAGACCATGGCGGTGGCGGCCACCATCACCACGGCCAGAAACAGATAGAACTTAGGGGCGCGAGTCGGGGCCGCTTCCAGGCTGCTGTGCCAGCGAAAGGCTTCGGCAGCCGCATACGCAGCGGAACCCGCCAGCACCGGCACGGCCAGCAAACCCGTGCCGATCACACCCAGCGCAAACAGCGCCTGCGCGAACCGGCCCGCCACGGGCTTGAGCGCCTGGGCCGCCTCCGCGCAAGTGCGGATTTGCGTGATGCCGTGGGGATGCAATGCATACGCCGCCGTCAACATGATGCAGAACGCTATGACCGCGGACACCACCATGCCAACGGTGGTATCGATCTGGATGCGTGCGAACTGCTGTTCGGCCTGCCACGGTGCTTTCTTGAGCGGTTCTTCCCCCTCGGCAAGGCGCGTCTCTTCCACTTCACCTGCGGCCTGCCAGACAAACAGATACGGGCTGATGGTGGTGCCAAACACCGCAATCAGCGTCATCACGTAGTCCTGCGACCACTGCAGGCGCGGCACCACGGTGTCGTGCAACGCATGCGCCCAATCCACCTTCACCACAAACGCGGTGGCCACGTAGGCCAGCAGCGACAGCGCCATCCATTGCAGATAGCGCGCGTAGCGCCGGTACGGAATCCACACCTGCAACACAAGCGTCACCACCGCGAACACGCAGGCATACCACGCCGTGGAGCCGCCCAGCAGCAGGCGCACGCTGTCGCCCATGGCCGCAATGTCCGCCCCCACATTGATGATGTTGGCCACCGTGACCAGCATCACAAACGCATACGCCAGCCACGGTGAATGATGGCGCCGGATATTGGCCACCACGCCCGCCCCCGACACACGCCCCAGCCGCGCGCTCACGAGCTGGATGGCGATCATCAGCGGTAAGGTCAGCAGCAGCGTCCACAGCATGCCGGTGCCTGCCTGCGCGCCGGCTTGCGCATAGGTGGCGATGCCGCTCGGGTCATCGTCCGCCGCGCCCGTAATCAGGCCGGGGCCGAGCCGGCGATACCACGGCGTCTTGTCCGCCGCAGTCGGCACAGAGGGCACAGGGGACACGGCGGTCGTCAGCTGCGGTTGTCGGTGGGTGGGGCGGTTGGGGTGTCGCGGCCGGGGTCGCGCAGCTTGTCGGGCGTGATGCCCGGCGGCACTTCACCCTGACGCAGCCTGCGCGAGGTGTCGTCCTTGCCTTGCGGTTTGGGCGCCGTGCTGCCCGGGCGCCCCACCTCGGCATCGGCCGGCCGGTCGCCCGGCTTGCGATGCGATTCCGCCTGCGCCCAATCAGCCTGACGTTGTTCGGCTTCGCGGTTTTCCTTCTGCTGCTTGTCTCGCATGATGGGCTCCGATGGTGTGGTGCTGTGGTCTGGCATGTGCAACATCAACGGCGCTTGCGGATCAGGCTCACCTGTCCGTTGCGCTCCAGAATGGCGGCCTCCACGTCGTCCAACGTGCGCGAGCCCAGGGTCTGACGCACGCTCTCGTGGATGTCGCCCGCTGTGAGGAGCGCGGCATCCAGCTGGTCTTGATGAAACCGGCCGTCGCGATAGACCTCACGCTCGCGCCCGGCGATCAGGCGCTCAAGCTTCGGCAGCCGCACACACGCCCAGCCCAGCAGCCGATGCACCGCCACCAGCGCCAGCGATGCCGACACCGTCGCAACAAACGGCGACGCCCCCACGATGGCGCGGCTCAACGTCGCCCCGAGCAACACGGCCACGACAAAGTCGAACGGCGCGCGCTGCCCGAAGGACCGCCGGCCCGACAGGCGCACGAGCACCAGCCCGATGCCGAACACCGCCACGGCACGCAATGCGGTCTGCCAAGGGTTCAGATCCTTGCCTTCGCCAAACAGGAACAGCAGCGTGTCCATGGCGCCTCCTGCCCTTGATGTGAACGCTTGTGCCACGCTCAGCAAGCCGCGTGCCGCGCAGTGGGCGCCACACGCGCGGCCATGGCATGCCGCGTGCTGCGCAAGAGGGCACCCGTCCATTCACATGAACCCGCCATGTCAGACCAAGCTCAAACCCAACCCGCACAACACCAGGATCGACAACCCGGCAAAGAGGGCGAGATGACGCCCGCACCCCGTGCAGAAATGGAAGGCTACGTCGGCAGCGGCAAGCTCACCGACAAAGTGGCCATCGTCACCGGCGGTGACAGCGGCATCGGCCGGGCGGTGGCCATCGGCTTCGCCAAGGAAGGCGCCGACGTGCTGATCGCTTACCTGAATGAACACGACGACGCCAATCAGACCTGCCGCCTCGTACGCGCCACCGGCCGCCGCTGCGAGGCCATTGCCGGCGACCTGGGCGACGAAGCGCATGCCCGTGCGGTGATCACGCAGGCGGTGGCCACCTTCGGCAAGATCGATATCGTGGTGAGCAACGCGGCAGAACAGCACCCGCAGCAGAGCTTGGCCGACATCGACCCCGTCCAACTGGAGCGCACCTTCCGCACCAACGTCTTTGCGATGTTCTATTTGCTGCGCGCAGCGCTCCCGCATCTACATGAAGGCGCGCGGATCATCACCACGACCTCGGTCACGGCGTTTCGCGGCAGTGGGCATCTGGTGGATTACGCCGCCACCAAGGGCGCGATCGTGGCGTTCACGCGCTCGCTCGCGCAGCAACTCGCGGAGAAGGGCATTCTGGTGAACGCCGTGGCACCGGGGCCGATCTGGACACCGCTGATTCCGTCCACCTTCGATGCTGAGCGCGTTGCCAAATTCGGCAGCAACGAGCCACTGGGCCGCGCCGGCCAGCCCGATGAAGTGGCGCCGTGCTACATCTTTCTGGCGTCTGCCGATGCGAGCTATATGACGGGGCAGACGCTGCATCCGAATGGGGGGGAGATCGTCAACGGGTGAAGCCTCGCGCCGCAGTCACACGGTCGAGATTTGCGGCCGCGCCCCTCACCTGAGCGGCCCACGAAAGCAAGCGCGAGGACTACCACCATGGAACCGCTCCTCCTCTAATCCCTTCCGCCAGCGAACGCGGCCGTCCGACCGTTAGGCACGAGCGTGGCCGAGCTGCCGCCTGCGCCCGGCTAGGGGTGATTGCCCATTCAGTCCACGGAGAGCGCATGCCCTCCTACCCACTTAGGACGCCTCACCTCAGATGTTCATCTCACTTAACTGATAAATATCGTCACCGCAGAGATAACAGAATTACCCCTCGCTTATTCTGCGAAGCATTTTTCAAAAAGAAGCTTCAGGAGACCGCTTTGCGGAGAGCGTTAATCAAGCTGGGAGACAAAACCACGGCGGGCGGCACGGTCATCGAGGGGGAACCCGCTTCCAAACACCACGGAACACCGCTGTCCTACCACGGCGCGAGCATCTACTGCCCGGCTTGCAAGCAGACGGGCAAGGCCTGCAACGTCGCACCCATGCGGCCGATGAGATTCATGGGCAAACAGGCGTTGCTCGAAAACGATATTTGCCTTTGTGGCTGCCAACCGCCGCCACGCCTGATCGCCTCGCAGTCCTCGATGCATGTCTCTTTCGATCATGAAGAGCTTGCGCGGATGGGCTTTGGGCCTGCTGGTCAGCCGTTGCCGAAGGCGGCGGTGCTCAAGAAGAGTCCAGAGTCGTCTTTCAAGGAGTCTGACCAAAAATCCACGCTTCCGGACGACCCTGCGTTGATTTGCCCGAACATGAGCAACGAGAAGTTTTCACACAAGGTCATGGAACTGTGTGGAGTTATCGCGGGCAAAATCAAAATTCGACTAGGCGAATTGCAACGCTGGAACGCTAAAGATCAGGACGCCGTCATTACTTGGTTTGGTGTGGCAGATGACACAATACGGCAAAACCTGTTAGACGGGCTTGGCAGGATGCTTCAGGTTACCCAGTCATTAAGGCCAGAAAATTTTGTGCGATGGTCTGAAACCGCACTCACGCATGTGGGTTGCGCGCCTGGCAGGCCTCCCGGAGAA
The DNA here is from genome assembly GCA_039592975.1 of Ralstonia sp. Classification (GTDB taxonomy): domain Bacteria; phylum Pseudomonadota; class Gammaproteobacteria; order Burkholderiales; family Burkholderiaceae; genus Ralstonia. Next base: position 336,565 of record JBCNQE010000001.1, read on the forward strand.
ACACGGCAAGTTGTAGCTAGCGTATGCAAACCAGATACTGAAACTCATACGATTGCCATCGCCTTAAGATTTTGCGAGCTCATGCCTTATGAGGATCGCGGCGACTCGCAGGAACTGACACTGGCTCATGAGATTTCCCACTTTATTGACACAATGGACACCAATGATGATTACTACGGAATCTGGAACTCTCTTGCACTTGCAAAAATCAAGTCTCCAAAATGCATTACGCTCGCCGATAGCATTGGAGGTTACATCGTTATTCACACGCCTTTCCCTGTCGGTTTTGGCTCTTTTATTCAGTAGCTTGGCCATCGCCTGTACACCAGGAGAGTACTTCAAAGCTCAATTTGAAGAACATGCAGATCGATTGAGTGGGAGCGAAGCCGGTCGACTTGGCCTCTGGGTAACGGAAATGCAAAAAAACTACCCAAATCGCCCTTTTTATCTGTTAATTGCATATCAGGATGAGAAGCATCCTGACGAGGAGCTTGGCAAGCGCAAAGCGCAATGGATCAAGGATTTTTTGGTCGAGATGGGCGAAAAACAAAATTCTGTTGTCTACGGCGGCACCAGTATTTGGAAAGCAGACAACGTTGGTGAATACAGCAATGTTCGTCCTTCTACGCTGTACATCGAGTTCAAGCCGGGGTGCCCCAACGGTTGCTGCACCGCCGAGGGAAAGCCTACGATCGTCCCCATTGGAACACCTGACTAGGCTTTCCTTGTTCCTGCCAACCACGCACAAGGCGTCCTCGTGGGCGCCTTTATGCAGAAATGACCAGGAAGATTCCCCCCTTGGTGATGGCCCATGACATTTCACATTTCATTGACGCCGTCATCGATATGCAATTTGCTGAAAATTTTGGCGCTTTCATTCGCACTCCATAACCACGCCATCGCCTGCCAGCCTGGCCAGAATTTCAACGTTCAGTTCGAGACTTCTGCCGACAGGTTAAGTGGAAGCGAGGCCGGACGGCTTGGTGCCTGGGTGATGGACATGCAAAAAAACTATCCGAACCGGCCGTTCTTCCTGTTGATCGCGTATCAAGATGAAGCGCACCCTGACGAGGCAATGGCCGAGCGTCGGGGTCAGTGGGTGAAAGACTTCCTGATCCAAATGGGCGAAGACAGAAAGGCGGTCATTTACGGCGGCACAACGATTTGGAAAGCCGAATACGTGGGGCCACATAGCACCACACGACCCACCACACTAGGCATCGAGTTCGGCCCAGGCTGCCCTAACGGCTGCTGCACCGCCGATGGGAAGCCCACCATCGTCCCCATTGGATCGCCTGAGTAGGCCTTTCGGGTTCTATCAGCCGCCCACAAGGTACCTCTCGGTGTCCTTCTTTTGCGTGGTGGGCAAAAAGCGTAGCGACGCCTGATCGCCCACAAGACCATCAGGCGCCGCCCTACCCATCAAATCAAAACGCCGTCCGCATCCCCACCATCGCGCCGAGCTGGCCCACACCCTTGGCGGGCGTGGTACCGCCACCGCCACCGCTCACGGAATACTGTGCGTTGGCGCTGTTCCACAGATAACCCGTCTGCGCGTACAGCGCCGTGCGCTTGGACAGCGCGTACACGCCGCGCACCACGGCCATCGTCGCGCTGCGACTCTGGTCTGCATTGACGATGCGGATCAGGCCTGCATCCAACGTGAGCGCGCCAGTGAGCGGATAGCTGCCGTTGACAAAGTACAGGTTGGAGCGCACGTCCCCGGCGGCGGCTTGCAGGTGGCGGCCGATCCAGCCGACGCTGAGCTTGCCGTTGCCCACCTTCACATAACCGTTGGCGACGATGCGGCGGTCCTTGTCGCCAGCGTCGGTGAAGGCAATGGGCGCGCTGCCATTGAAGAACGATGCGGTGGCGCCTGTACCGCCGCGCTGCTCTTCATAAGCGCCTGCCACGCCGAAGGTGGCGGCATCGTATTTCACCATCGCAGACATGGTGCGGCACGCCGAGGTGTTGCCCGCCACCTCGCCGGCGCAAGTGCCAGAGGCCGGCACGCCGCCGGCTGCATCGTGGCCGAACGAGTAGGTGGCGCCCAGCGTCAGGCCGTTGAAGGTGCCCTTGTACCCGATGCTGTTGTCGGTACGGGCATTGGGGATGTAGGCGTCCAGCGAGCCGATGGCGTACTGGCTGGGGCCAAGGAGGTCGGCATCGAGCATGGACAGGAAGACCATGCTGTACTGCCGGCCCAGCGTGACGGTGCCGTAGTCACTCGCGAGCCCCACCCAGGCTTGCCGGCCGAACAGGCGGCCACCCTGGCCAGATGTGCCGGTGTCGGTGTTGAAGCCGCTCTCCAGCGTGAACACGGCCTTGACGCCGTTGCCGAGGTCTTCAGCGCCGCGCAGGCCCCAGCGCGAAGGCAAGGTGCCTGTGACGGACGGGATGCGTGTGAGGCCATTGCCGTTGGCATTGGCGTGGCTGACGTATTCGATACCGGTGTCGACCAGGCCGTAAAGCGTGACGCTCTGGGCGCTGGCGGCACCGCTGGCCAATGCGCAGGTGGCTGCGGCCAGCGCAACGCGGCGCAGGCGCGAGGTGGTGTTTTGCATGTGGGAGCCCCTCCTAGGGTCGAGCCGGTCCCGCCCCCCATGTCTGGCGAGCCGGCAGTTTGGAATGTGTGAAAGGCGCCATCCGAGCGGACAGCGCCAACAGGCGATGCGTTAGTCCTGCACCCGCGGCCGCTTGAGCAACAGCAGTGCGGCCACTGCGGCCACGATGGTGACGGGGATGCTCGCGCCGATGATGGTGGTGCCGTTCTGCCCCATCGCCAGCAACTGCCCGGCGAGCATCGGGCCGGCAATCGAGCCCAGCCGGCCCACCGCCACTGCCGCCCCCACGCCGGTGCCGCGCACGGCCGTCGGGTAATAAGCCGCCCCCAGTGCATACAGCACCGACTGCGCGCCGACCACGAATAGCCCCGCCATGAAGGCCCCCACCGACATCGAAACCATGCCGCCCGCCGCAGCCAGCAGCGCCAGCGCGGCGATGATGCCGACATACATGCCCGACACCACCCAGCGCGGGCGGGCTGCGTCCATCAACATGCCGATGCCCAGCGCCCCGGCGCCGGCGCCGATGTTGAACAGGATCTGCACCATGCCCACCTGCGGACGGCTCAGCCCCTGCGCGGCCATCAAGGAAGGCAGCCAGTTGAGCAGGAAATACAGCACGATCAGCGTGAAGAAATAGCTGATCCACAGGAACAGCGTGGCCGCCGCGCGGCGCTCGCCGAACAGTGCCCACGACACCGGCGGTGGCCGAATGGCGCCACGCTGTGCATCCCCAAAGCGGCGCGATTCCCGCAGCGTCAGCAGCAGCGGCACCACCACCAGCGGGCCGAAACCGCCCACATAGAAAATGTGGCGCCAGCCCGTGTCACCCGCGCTCAGCAAGCCGACCACCGCCGCGATGGCCCCGCCGAACGGGATACCGCAATACATGACGCTCACGGCGGTGTTGCGCAGGCGAGTGGGCACGGCCTCAGCACACAGCGCGATCAGGTTGGGCATGGCAGCGCCAAGGCCAAGACCAGTCGCCACGCGGATCGCCAGCAGGCTGTTGAAATCCCACACGTGCGCGGTGGCGATGGAAAAGATGCCGAACAGCGCGGTCGCCAGAATCAGCACGCGCTTGCGGCCGATGCGGTCAGCCAGGCGGCCGCCCAGCATGGCGCCGGGCAGCAGGCCGAGCGTGCCCGCACTGAAGGCCAGGCCCATCTGCCCGACCGAGAGGCCGAACTCGCGCGCCATGCGCGGCGCGGCCACACCGATGGATTGCAGATCGAGCCCCTCGAGCAGCGCAACAATGAAGCACAACCCGAGGGTCATGGCGATGCCGGAGCTCGCAGACTCGCGGCTCAGGGTAGGACTGGTGGTTTGCATGGCGTCTCCTTCCGGAAGTTGGGCCGGCGTCATTGGCAACTGAAGCTCGAGGCGTCGTTGATGTTGCCGGTGCCGGTGTAGCGCGCGTTCTTGGGGTAGGCGCACAGCGGGCGGGTGCGGTCGTGGCCGGCGGCGTTCCAGTCGCTCGGCACTTCGGTGTTGGGCACGGCGTTCGATGGGCCGCGCGCGGTGGCAATCACGCTGTCGGGCGCGACGCCACGCTCCACCCAGGCCACCAGCGGCGTGAGCATGTCGAACTGGTCGGCGGTCGGGCCGCCCGAGCAGTGGTTCATGCCCGCCACCGGATAGAAGCGCGCAAAGTTGCTGGCGTCCCCTCCGTTGGCCGCGGCCAGGCGCTGGTACCAGTCGGTCGTGTCGTCGGACGAGAACACCGGGTCGCTGGTGCCGTGGTAGACCATCAGCTTGGCGCCGCGTGTCTTCAGCGCGCTGAGGTTGGTCTCATCGGGCGGCGTCATGAATGACCATGACGATTCGGTGTAGGTCGCGTCGGTGGCGAAGATCTTTGGCGCGTCGGTGTCCATGTTGAATGCCAGCCCGTATGCCGTGAGCGTGGTGATGGCAGATGCCGGCTGTGGCGTGGTCGTGAACACAAAGGCCAGCGCCGCCGGATCCAGCCGCAGCGAATTGCCCTGCTTCCACGCAGCCCACCCGCTACCGCTGATGCCGGCATCGAACGGGAAGCCCGAATACAGCGCTTGGCCCGCGCTGTTGCGTGCACCGGCAAACACGTTCGCCATCACGGTCTTCTGTGCGGGGGTCAGGCACGTGCCGTCACGCGCGCCGCTGCAGGTGGGCACGTCGTTGGCGAGGCTGAAGGCAGCCTGGCAGGCCTTGAGGTTGTTCACCATGCCATCGGTCACACCATCCAGCGCGTCGCACTTGGCCAGCACGCGGCTGGCCACCATGGCCCGCTCCGTATCGGTGAGCGATGTGGTGATGTCGGGTACGCCGGCACTGGTGTTGGCCGTGGCCACCGTCGCCAGTTGCTGGGCGGTATACACCTCGTTGATCGCCGCCTTGGGCAGGTGGAAGCCCGGGTCGCCCGCCAGGATGCCGTCATACGCATTGGGCAAACGCGCTGCCGCCACCATGGCGTGGCGCCCGCCGTTGGAGCAGCCGCCCAAGTAGCTGCGGTCCGGCGCCTTGCCGTACACCTGGGCGATCATCGACTTTGCCATCGGCGTGAGCACGGCCACGGCGTTGTAGCCGTAGTCCTTTCGCGCTTGGGGGTCCAGCCCGAACAGCGGGTTCTGGCTACCGTTGTGTCCTGCATCGGAACTGATGACGGCAAAGCCCGTGCCCAGCGCGCTGCTGATGGGCCCACCGCCCAGCGCGCCGAGCGCCGTCAGCACGGCCCCATCCAGCCCGCCGTTGGCTTGATAGAAGAAGCGGCCATTCCACGCTTTCGGCAGGCGCATCTCGAAGCCGATGGCGTAGGTCTTGCCGTCCACCGGGCTCACGCGTGTGTTCATGGTGCCGGTGATCAGGCAATGCTCGGGAATGGCGTTGCTGCCCACGCTCAACGTGCCGGCGGCGACGGTGGAGACAGCGGTGATGCTGGTGTTGGCAAAGCTGAGCTTGCCGGCAAAGCTCTCGCATGTGGCCGCGAGGTTCATGCCGGTGGCGGGGGCGAGTTGGGGCAAGGCGTCGCTGGTGGCAGCACTGTCGTCGTTGCAACCGGCGCAACTCAGCGCGAGGGCGAGCGCGGACAGTGCCATGCCCCGTGACATGACGGTCTTCATGAGTCTCCTCCTGGGTGGATAAGCCGGTCTTTGCCGGTTGGTGCTTAGAGCCGCTAACAAAACCGCCCTGGCGTCGTTGTGCCTCCCGCAGTGACGAACATTCGGTACTCGCGTACTGTCTGCGTCGGCACGCCTAGCCAGGACGGTTCTGTTAGCGGCTCTTATCCGGGTGGCGTTCAGCCCGCGCGAATCACAGCGGGGTCGCCGTCGCGATACAGCGCGTCGACCAGCGCTGCGCGATGCGCCAGCACGGCGCGCTGGTTGAGCGTGCCCTTGTCGGTGATCTCGCCGCGGTCCAGCGACGGCGGCGCATCAAGCAGCATCAGCCGCGCTACCCGCGTTGCGCTGCCGGTGGCCGTGGCATTCAACTCGTGCAGCAGCGCGGCAAATGCGGAACGCACAGCCGGCGCAACCAGCACCTCCGCCACGCTGGCGGTGGGCGGCAGGCCAGAAAGCCGGCGACATTGCTCGACCTGCGGAAACACCAGCAGGCCGATGTCATCACGGTCCATGCCGGCAATCACCACGTCCTGTACATACGGTGCGCCGGTTGCGATCACGCGGGCGCGCAGGGGCCCGACGCTCACGAAGGTGCCGGAGCTGAGCTTGAAGTCTTCTGCGATGCGGCCATCGAAGACGAGGCCCTTCTCGGGATGCGCCGGATCGTAGAAGCGCAGGGCATCGCCGCTGCAGTAGTAGCCCTCTTCGTCGAAGACGGGCGCGGTGGGCTCCTCACCCAAGCGCCAATACCCACGCATGACATGCGGCCCGCGAAAGCGCGCTTCCAGCTTGTCGCCCATGGGCACGAGCTTGAGTTCGCAGCCCGGCGCCGGCGTGCCGACATAGCCTGAGCGCATGATCGGCCCAGTGGTAAAGAGGCAGCACGGCGAGGTCTCGGTCATGCCCAGGCCGGCCATGATGCGGATGCGTTCTCCGCAGTGCTGGCCGGTCACGCGTTCGAGCCGGTCCCACGCGTCTTGCGACAGGCCTGCGCCGCCGAAAAAGTAGAGCTTCACGCGCGAGAAGAAGGTCTCGCGCAGCGCCGGGTCCCGTTCCAGCGCCAGCGCGAGTTCTTCCCACCCCTTGGGCACGTTGAAGTACGCCGTGGGCGCGATCTCGTGCAGGTTGCGCAGGGTCTCGTCAAACTTGCCGGGTACGGGCCGGCCATCATCAATGTAGAGCGTGCCGCCGTTGTAGAGCACGATGCCCACGTTGTGGCTGCCGCCGAAGGTGTGGTTCCAGGGCAGCCAGTCGACCAGCACGGGCGGTTCCTTGGCAAACTCGGGAATGGTCTGGCGCAGCATCTGCTGGTTGCTGCACAACATGCGGTGCGTGGTCGGCACGGCCTTGGGCTGGCGTGTGGAGCCGGAGGTGAACAGCACCTTGACCAGCGTGTCGGGGCCGGTGGCGGCCTGTGCGGCATCAGCGGTGGTCACGGGTGTTTGCAGCAGCGTGTCGAAGGCGGTGGCGCGGCTGCCCGCCAGTGCGCCGTCGCGCGTGATGACTTCAACGCCCTCCGACACTACGGCGTCGATGGCCTTGGCAAATGCGGCGCCATCTGCCGCATAAACGAGCCCCGGCGTCAGCACGTCAAACACATGACGCAGCTTGCCGAAATCTGTCGACACCAGCGCATACGGTGGAGACACCGGCGCGTACGGCACACCCGCCCACATGGCACCGAATGCCAATTGCAGGTGTTCCAGATCATTGCCCGACAGAATCGCCAGCGGGCGCTCGGTAGAGACACCGCGATCCAGCAGCGCTTGGCCGATGGCGCGCGCACGCTCCAGCATCTCGCGGTAGGTCAGCTTGATCCACGCGCCGTCGGGGCCGCGACGCGCAGCCAGCACGCGATCGGGGTGGCGCTGCGCGCCCGCCACCAGGCAATCGGTCATGCGCTGCGGGTGGTCTGCCAGCGCTTCGGTATTGCGCACGTGCCAGACAGTGCCGTCGCGCTCGTCCCTCTCGCAACGCGCGGGCGCATCGCTCACGGCGACCTGTCGATAGGGCACGCTCGTCGGGGGCGACGGCTGGTGCCCGGTTTGAATCTGCATCTCGACGTGATTCACGTCTTGTCTCCTGAATGCGCCGCCCGTTTTATGGTTGTGGTGGGCGGCTGCAAAACTTCAGATCGGTCAGATCGGGTAGTGGCGCGGCGTGTTCTGTAGCGTGATCCAGCGTAGCTCGGTGAATTCCGCAATCGAAGCCTTGCCGCCAAAGCGGCCATAGCCGCTGCTCTTCACGCCGCCAAACGGCATCTGCGCTTCATCGTGCACGGTGGGCCCGTTGATATGGCAGATGCCCGACTCAATGCGCTGCGCCACCCGCATGGCACGCGACACATCACGGCTGAACACGGCGGCCGACAAGCCGTATTCGCTGTCGTTGGCCAGGCGGATCGCTTCTTCATCGCCATCCACGCGCGCCACGGTCACCACTGGGCCGAACGATTCCTCACCGTACAGCCGCATGGCCGGGGTCACGCCATCGACGATGACCGGCTGCACAATGGCGCCATCCATATGCAAGCCAACCGGCAACGCAGCACCTTGTGCGCGGGCGTCTTCCACAAGTGCCTGCACACGCTTGGCGGCATCCACACTGACCATCGCGCCAAGCTGTGCCGTGGCGTCCATCGGATCGCCCGCGCGCAGCGTGCGTGCCTTGGCAGCCAGCTTGTCGACCAGCGCATCGGCGATCTTGCGATCGGCAATCACGCGCTCCGTCGACATGCAGATCTGGCCCTGGTTGAAGAACGCGCCGAACGCGATGGCCTCCACTGCGGCATCCAGATCGGCATCGTCCAGCACCAGCACCGGCGCCTTGCCGCCCAGCTCCAGAAGCACGGGCTTCAGGTGCCGCGCGGCGTGCTGCGCAATGATGCGACCCACATGCGTCGACCCCGTGAAGTTCACGCGCCGCACAGCCGGATGTGCGATCAGGCGTTCGACCACCTGCGCGGCATCGGCCGGTGCATTCGTCACCACGTTGACCACGCCATCGCCCAAGCCCGCTTCATGCAGCACCGTGCCGATCAGCCTGTGGATACCCGGACACAATTCCGATGCCTTGAGCACCACCGTGTTGCCACACGCCAGCGGCATCGCCAGGGCACGTGTGCCGAGAATCACCGGCGCATTCCACGGTGCAATGCCGAGCACCACGCCGCACGGCTGGCGCACCGCCATCGCGAAGTTGCCGGGCACGTCTGACGGGATCACGCTGCCGTCGATCTGCGTGGTCATGGAGGCGGCTTCGCGCAGCATGTTGGCCGCCAGCATGACGTTGAAGCCGATCCAGCCGGGGCTGGCGCCCGTCTCAGCCGCGCCGGTGCGGATGAAGGCATCGGTGTGCTGGTCCATCAGGTCAGCCGCCTTGAGCAAGCGCTTGCGGCGCTCGCCCGGGGGCAATGCGGCCCACGCGGGGAAGGCATCGGCCGCAGCCTGCACGGCAGCATCCGCATCTTCCAGCGTGGCAGCGGCGGCGCGCGAGGCCACCGCGTCATTGACTGGGTTGCGGCGCTCGAAGGTGGCACCGTTGGCAGCCGGTCGGCTTTGTCCGCCGATCAGCAGAGTTACGTCTTGCATGGAATCGTCTCCGGGGCGTTGTGGACGAGATCGACGGCGTTAAGCGCGCTTGTACGCCTGCAGGCCCGGCTTGATCGACTTGTCGTCGAGGAACTGCTTGAGCCCCTCTTCACGGCCGCCCTCCGGATCACGCAGCGTGGCCTGGTCGAGCTTGGCGTACAGGTAGTCTTCGTTCTGCTCCCAGGTCAGCTCGCGGCTGCGCTTGAAGCCGTGCTTGGCGGCGCGCAGCACCACGGGGTTCTTTTCCAGCAGCTTCTCGGCGAGTGCCACGGTGCGGGCACGCAGGTGCGCACGCGGCACGCTCTCGTTGACGAGGCCCATGGCGGCGGCCTGCTGGCCGGTGAAGGTCTCGCCGGTCATGATGTAGTACAGCGCCTGGCGGTGGCCCACGGTGTCGGCCATTGCTTTGCTCACCAGGTTGCCCGGCGGGATGCCCCAGTTGATTTCCGACAGGCCGAACGTAGCTTCGTCAGCAGCAATTGCCAGGTCACACGCCACCAGCGGCGAGAACCCACCACCAAAGCACCAGCCATTGACCATCGCGATAGTCGGCTTGGCGTACATGCGCAGCAGCTTCCACTGCCACTGGCACGCATCGCGGCGGATCTTCTCTTGCAGGATCTCCGGGCCGGCATCGACTTCGCGGAAGTATTCCTTCAGGTCCATGCCGGCCGTCCATGCATCACCGGCGCCGGTCAGCACCAGCACCTTGGCGTCGGCATCCAGCTCCAGCGCCTCGAGCACCTGGATCATCTCCGAGTTGAGCGTCGGGCTCATGGCGTTGCGCTTTTCGGGGCGGTTGAACGTCACCCATGCAATGCCCTGGTCGACCTTCACGTCCACGGTTTTCCAGCGCCCTTGGTAATCAGCCATTTCCATCTCCTTGATCTGTCGGCTTGCTTGAGACCAGCACCGTCCGGTGTGCGGTACGTCTCAGCTTGGTGCCCATTTAATATCAGGTAGCCTGATATAACAAGGAGATTGTGCTTGCCGTAAACCCTGATCGAAACCACCCGTAGCAGAATGTGCGCATTTGCACGCGCATCCACCTCACCCCACATCCATGGCGGCTACTAAAACCACCCGCACCGCACCTCGATCGAACCCGCCGGGCCCCGCGTCTGCTCCTGCAACGTCTGCCCGCTTGCCCTACCTGATCGGCCGCACCGATCGCATCGTCAAGCGCCGTCTGGGTGAAGCGCTCGCCCCGCACGGGCTGACGGTGCCGCAGTTCACCGCGCTGTCGGTGCTGCACGCGCGCGGCAGCCTGTCGAATGCGCAACTGGCGGAGCGCTCGTTCATGTCGCCGCAATCGGCCAACGAGGTGGTCAAGACGATGGAAGCGCGCGGCTGGGTCACCCGAACGCCCGATCCGACGCACGGCCGCATCGTCATGCTGGGCCTGACCGACGAGGCGCTGGCGCTGCTGGCCATCTGCGACGAGGCCGTCAGCCGGCTGGAGGCGGAAATGCTGCAGGGCATCGACGCCGCGCATGCCGAGCTGCTGCATGACTTGCTACTGCAATGCGGGCGGAACCTGCGTTGAGCGCGGGCCTTCAGTGGCCCCTTCAGTTGCCTCGGCAATCGCCGTTATGCAATGTAATAAAGACTGATCAAAGGAACATGCAGAGCGACTGACCCCGGCGATAGAATGGTGAGTCGCCGCCATTCGAGCGGCTTGCGCCCCCGATCAACGCTTCGCACCGCAGTTCTGAAACCTCTCCATGTGGATTGTCCAACTTGCGCTGCGAAGGCCGCTGACGTTCATCGTCCTCGCCCTGCTGATTCTGCTGGCGACGCCGTTTACGCTCATGCGTACGCCGACGGACATCTTTCCGGAAATCGACATTCCGGTTGCCAGCATCATCTGGAACTACAACGGCCTGCCCGCCAAGGAGATGGCCGACCGCATCGTCTCGGTTACGGAGCGCAGCCTGACGACCACCGTCAACGACATCGAGCACATCGAGTCGCAGTCGTTGGGCGGCATCTCCATCATCAAAGTGTTCTTCCAGCCCAACGCCAACATCCAGACGGCGCTGGCGCAGATCGTGGCGAGCACGCAGGCGCAGGTGCGCCAGCTGCCGCCGGGCACCACGCCGCCGCTGGTGATCAAGTATTCGGCGTCGAGCATTCCGATCCTGCAGCTGGGGCTGTCTTCCAACACGCTGTCGGAGCAGGAGCTCAATGACGCGGCGCTGAACTTCCTGCGCCCGCGCCTGATTACCGTGCCGGGCATCGCCGTGCCATTTCCGTACGGCGGCAAGAGCCGGCAGATCACGGTGGACCTCGATACGCAGAAGCTGCTCGCGCAGGGCCTGACGCCCGTGGATATCGTCAACGCGGTCGGCGCGCAGAACCTGATCCTGCCGGCTGGCACGCAGAAGATCGACGCCACCGAATATGGCGTCACGCTCAACGGCACGCCCGGCAGCATCGCGGCGCTCAACGCCATTCCGGTCAAGACCAGCAACGGCGCCACGCTCTACTTGGGCGATGTGGCCAACGTGCGCGACGGCTTCTCGCCGCAGACCAACGTGGTGCGCCAGGATGGGCAGCGTGGCGTGCTGCTGTCCATCCTGAAGAACGGCGGCGCATCGACGCTGGACATCGTCAACAACATCTACAAGCTGCTGCCCACGGCCGCCGCCGCGCTGCCGCAAGACCTGAAAATCACACCGCTGTTCGATCAATCACTGTTCGTCAAAGCGGCCATCGAGGGCGTGATTCGCGAGGCGCTGATCGCCGCGTGCCTCACTGCCGCGATGATCCTGCTGTTCCTCGGCAACTGGCGCAGCACGGCCATCATTGCGGTGTCGATTCCACTGTCGATCCTGTCGTCGATCATCGTGCTGCATTTGATTGGCGAGACCATCAACCTGATGACGCTCGGTGGCCTGGCGCTCGCAGTGGGGATTCTGGTGGACGATGCCACCGTCACCATCGAGAACATCGAGCGCCACCTGCACGAGGGCAAAGACCCGATCACGGCCATCCTGGATGGTGCGGCCGAGATTGCCGTGCCAGCCTTCGTGTCGACGATCTGCATCTGCATCGTCTTCGTGCCAATGTTCTTCCTCACGGGCGTGGCGCGCTACCTGTTCGTGCCGATGGCCGAGGCGGTGATCTTTGCGATGTTGGCGTCGTACGTGCTGTCACGCACGCTGGTGCCGACGCTGGTGATGATGCTGATGACCGGCCATACACAAGACGCGAAGAAGGCCGACACCAAGCCGAGCACCTTCGGCCGCATCTACCGCGCCTTCAACACGCAGTTCGAGCACATGCGCGGCAACTACGCCGCCATCCTGGGCGGGCTGCTGGAACATCGCCGCGTGTTTGCGCTGTCGTTCCTGGGCTTCTGCGTGGCATCGTGCGCGCTGTATTTCGCGCTCGGCCGTGATTTCTTCCCCGATGTGGATGCCGGGCAGATCCGCCTGCACATGCGTGCGCCGTCCGGCCTGCGCATTGAAGAGACCGCGCGCCTAGCGGATGAAGTGGAAACGGCCATCCGCGAGATCATTCCCAAGCAGGAACTGTCGACCATCCTCGACAACCTGGGCGTGCCGAACTCGGGGATCAACCTGTCCTACAGCAACGCCGGCACCATCGGCACGCTGGATGGCGAAATCCTCATCGCCCTGCACGAGGGCGAGCGCAAACCCAGTGCGGAATACATCCGCCGCCTGCGCGAAGAACTGCCCAAGCGCTTCCCGGGTGTGGAGTTCGCCTTCCAGCCCGCCGACATCGTCAGCCAGATCCTGAACTTCGGGTTGCCCTCGGCGATTGACGTGCAGTTCTCGGGGGCGGATGTCGCCACCAATCAGCAGTTGGCGGGCATCCTGGCCAACCGTATCAAGCAGATTCCGGGCGCGGTAGATACGCACGTGCACCAGCGCTTCGACCAGCCCACGCTGGCGCTGGACATGGACCGCACGCGCATCCAGCAGGTCGGCCTGGAAGGGCGCGACGTGGCGCAGAACCTGCTCGTGTCGCTCAGCTCCAGCTTCCAGACCTCGCCCACGTTCTGGCTCAACCCGATCAACGGCGTGGTGTACCAAGTGGCCGTGACAAGCCCGCAATACCGCGTCGATTCGCTCGATGCGCTGCTGCGCACGCCGGTGGCCGGCGCAGGTAGCAGGTCAGGTGGGAGTGGCCCGCAACTGCTGGGCAACCTCGTGCAGGTCAGCCCCGGCGTACAGCCGCAGGTGGTCTCGCACTACGACATCACGCCGGTGGTGGACGTCTACGCCTCGGTGCAGGGCCGCGACCTGGGCGCTGTCGCCAAGGAAGTGCAAAAGGCCGTCGACGGGATCCGCCCCAAGCTGCCGCGCGGCGCGCAGGTCACGGTGCGCGGTCAGGTGAATACGATGGAATCGTCGTTCCTCGGCCTGGGGTTGGGCTTGGTGATGGCGATCGTGCTGGTGTATCTGCTGATCGTGGTGAACTTCCAGTCGTGGATCGACCCGCTCATCATCGTGACGGCCCTGCCGGCGGCGCTGGCGGGCATTGCGTGGATGCTGTTCGTGACGGGGACGACGCTGTCGGTGCCGTCACTCACGGGCGCGATCATGACGATGGGGGTGGCAACGGCCAACTCGATTCTGCTGATCTCATTTGCGCGCGAGCGGCTGGTGGAAGGCATTGCGCCCGTGCAGGCCGCGCTGGAAGCCGGCGCCACCCGCCTGCGCCCGGTGCTGATGACGGCTCTGGCGATGATCATCGGCATGGTGCCCATGGCGCTGGGCCTGGGCGAAGGCGCGGAACAGAACGCGCCGCTGGGGCGGGCGGTGATCGGCGGTTTGCTGTTTGCGACCGTCTCGACCCTCTTCTTTGTTCCGGTGGTGTTTGCCAGCGTGCACAACCGATTGCAACAGCGCGCCGCCCGGCGTAGTCACGAATTGCGGGGAAGCGAAGGTCATGTCTGAACCAACATCCGGCGCCCAGCCTGGGCACCATTCAGCGCACCTGGCGGACGGCCCGCCGCACCACGTCGTCACCGTGGACCCGATCGAACAGGTCGACCGTGGCCCCGCCATGCGCCGCGCGCGCTGGGTCGTGATTGTCGTGGCCGTGCTGTTGGCGCTGGGGGCCGCACGCACACTAGTCAATCGCTACACCAACGCGCACGCGCTGGAGCGCCAGGTGAGCGTGCAGAGCAGCCGCTACGTCAACACCATCGCGCCCAAACCGGCCAAGGCCGGCCGCGAGCTGACGCTGCCGGGCACGCTGCAGGGCTATGTCGAATCGCCCATCTACGCGCGCACCAGCGGCTACGTGCTGCGCTGGTACAAGGACATCGGTGCGCACGTGGACAAGGGCGAAGTACTGGCGCTGCTCGACACACCCGAAGTCGATCAGGAACTGAACCAGGCCCAGGCTGCGCGCAACCAGGCCGCCGCACGCAGGGCGTTGGCGCAGACCTCGCTCACGCGCTGGCAGAACCTGCGCCAGAAGGATGCCGTCTCGCAACAGGAGTTGGACGAACGCACCAGCGCCGCCAACCAGGCCCAGGCCGACCTAGCCGCCGCGGAAGCCAACGTGCGCCGCTTGCAGGAGTTGCAAGGCTTCCGTCGTGTGGTGGCGCCGTTTTCGGGCGTGGTCACCAAGCGCAATGTCGACGTGGGTGCGCTGGTCAACGCCGGCAACGCGGGCGCCAACCGCGAGCTGTTCACCCTGGCGCAGACCGATCCGCTGCGCATCTATCTGTATGTGCCGCAGGCGTATTCGCAACAAGTGAAGGTCGGGCAGGACGTGGCCGTTACGCTCGCCGAACTGCCGGGCCAGACCTTCCACGGCACCATCGCACGCGCTTCGGGCGCCATCGACGCCGCCACGCGCACCATGCAAGTGGAAGTGCAGTTGCCCAACAAGGACGGCCGCCTGCTGCCAGGCGCGTATGTGCAGGTCGCCATCAAGGGCAAGGCCGCTGGCGACGACGCTGGCGCCAGCGCATCGACGGCGTTTATCGTGCCGACCAACACGCTGCTGTTCCGCAAGGAAGGCCCGCGCATTGCCATTGCAGAAAACGGCCGTGTCGACCTGCGCCCCGTCACCATCGGGCGCGACTACGGCCGCACGGTCGAGATCGTTTCCGGCCTCAAGGCAACCGACGCGCTGATCCTCAACCCGGCCGATTCCATCGAGCAGGGCGAAGCGGTGACCATCGTCGCACCCGCGGCATCGGCGCCGCACGCATCATGAGCCGGCAACCACGGTTGCACGCCACGGCGCTGGCGGCTTCGTTGATCGTCTCGCTGGCGGGCTGTTCGCTGGCGCCGATGTACGAGCGCCCGGCCATGGACGTGCCCGCACACTGGCAGACCGAAGCCCCCTGGCGCGCCGCCCAGCCCGCCGACGCCGCACCGAAAGGCCCGTGGTGGCAACGCTTCAACGATCCGCAGCTCGACAAGCTGATCACGCAGGCGCTGCAGCAAAACCAATCGCTCAAGGTTGCGCTGTCGAACCTGGAACAGGCGCAGGCACAAACGCGTATCGCACGTGCCAGCCTGCTACCGACGGTCACGGCCACCAACAACGACACACGCACGCGCACCTCGGCGGAACGGCCGCTCTCGTCGTACACGAGCCCGACTGTGTCGACCGTGCAGAATGATTTCGTGCTGCGCGCCGATGTCAGCTACGAAGCCGACCTGTTTGGCCGCGTGCGCAACATCGTCGCCAACGCCACCGCCAGCGAAGAGCAGGCCGGCGCCAACTTCGAGAACTTCCGCCTGCTACTCGCCGCGCAAGTGGCCACCACCTGGTACAACCTGCGCGAAACCGACGCGGAAATCGCCGTGGTACAGCAAGGCTTGGCGCTACAGCGCAAGGCACTCGACTACGTCACCTCGCGGCATCAGGATGGCGTGGCATCGGGCCTGGACCTCGCACAACAACAGACGCTGGTCGACAGCACCGCCACGCAGGTCGAGTTGCTGAACAAGCAGCGCGCGCAGTACGAGCACGCGCTCGCCACGCTGGTGGGTACGCCCGCGCCGGCCTTCCATATCGACCCGGCTCCGCTCCAAGGCACTGCCCCGCAGATTCCGGTGGCACTGCCCTCCGACGTAATCGAACGCCGCCCCGACGTGGCTGCCGCCGAGCGCGGTGCCGCCGCTGCCAACGCACAGGTGGGCGTGGCGCGCGCAGCGTTCTTCCCGAGCGTGATGCTGAACGGCGGCGCCGGTTGGGAAAGCCGCGATCTCGCGCTGCTGTTCTCCGCGCCCACGCTGCTGTGGTCGTTCGGCACGCAAATCGCACAGACGGTGTTCGACGCCGGCCGCACGCGGGCGCGTGTGGACTTCGCCAATGCGGCTTACCAGGGCGCGATCGCCAACTACCGGCAGACGGTGTTGGGGGCGCTGCAAGAGGTGGAGGACGGTCTGGCCGGGCTGCAATCGCTGGACCGCGCCGCAAACCAAGCGCGCGCGGCGGTGGAGAGCGCCCGCAAGGTCTACGACATTGCCAGCGTGCGCTACGAGGGCGGGCTGGCGACGTCGCTGGATGTGATCACCGCACAGCAGTCGCTGCTGAACAACCAGCGCACGGCGGTGCAGATTCTTGGCCAGCAGATGACGACGAGCGTGTTCCTCGTCAAAGCGGTGGGTGGGGATTGGAACCGCCCTGCCACCCCGTCCACAGCCAAGCGCTAGGCTACGCGGCGCAGACAGCCCGCGCCGGCAAAGAGACCCGCCAGCCAACTCAACATGAGCCCGGCGGCAACCAGCGGGCCGAGATAGTCCATATTGATATTGGTCACGCTGGAGGCCAGTGCCACAACCCCGACGACCAGCAAGGCCGTCACCGCAAGGCTGACCAACAACGCGCCAAAGCCGCAAGCCAGCGTACGCGAAAGCGGCGGATGCACGTGCGCCGGCGGGCAGAGCACGGCCATGCGCGCACGCACGTAAGCAGCAGTGCGCTCACTATCGGAGACATCGGTGTGGTGCCGCATGACCTGCGTCAGGGTGGGGGTGTCGAGCACGCCCGAACTCAACTCCTGCGCCACGCGACGCAGTGCTGCTCGCTCGCGCGCGTAATCGGTGGCATCGGTTGGGGTGGTGGCATTCATGGCGCGCCGATCAAAAGCAGCCGGCACGGCGGCCGGATCGCTCGCACGCACCTGGTGCCGGTAGGTCACACGCACGCGGCGGGAGCGCACGATGTACACCATCGTCACTAGGGGCATCACCACCTGCAGCACGAGCAGCGGCACGAGAAACCAGCCTCCAGTCGCTTGACTGGGCGCGTGTGCCATCCAAACCCGGATGCCAACACCGATGTACGCCGCCGCCGGCAACTGCAGTACGCAGTACACAAACCAGAGGGCGGGAAACCAGCGCACCCGCAAAAAGGCCACCGCCACCAGCCCCAGCGGAAGGCACAGCAATAACAGCGCCCGGAATGCCTCCACGGACACGTCGCGCCAGACGCTCGTCACCGAGCCCAAAACCAGCGCGAGCAGGATCGCCAGCATCGGCAGCGTGTTCCACCACAACAGCATCACGAGCCAGCCGCGCACGCCGTACAACCGATGCGCTTTCGCGCGCGCTGCTGAGATTGCAATCCAGCTTTCCTGCATGAAGTTCCTTTGGGTGGCGGGACAGCCCCTTGCTGTCTGGCGATGCCGGCTTTTGCGCATTGTGTCATCGCGCAGATGGCGCCCGTGCCCCTCGACCGTAGGGAAATTCTTAAATCTTCCTAACACTTCCGCCAACCCAATGCTGGCGCAGCTTTGCGGCGAAACAACGTTATTTAATTCTGATTTATATATCGCTAACTGTTGTTCTGAAGTACCGGCTTCCGCGCAGGGAATGGGGATGCAGAAGCTTCCGCCCGACTCAGATCACATCACCCAGGTCACGCACATCGGTGCCGGTGCAGCACGCGAGAATCTCGGCCGGTTCCTCGCTGATGGATAGATAGACGTGTCCGACTGCGCTGTCGAAATACAGGCTGTCGCCGGGTGCCAGGCGAAATGCTTCGCCGTTTTCAAAGCGCAGTTCGATCTCGCCGCCCAACACGAAGACGAACTCTTCGCCGGGATGGCGGATGTAGTCGGGAAAGTCATCGACCGAGCGTGCGCGGATGTGCGCGCGCATCGGCAGCATGCGCTTGCCGGTCAGCGCGTCGGCCAGCATGCCGTATTCGTAGTTGGGCGTATCGTAGATGACTTGGCCGCCCGATGGCGTAAAGGTGGGCTGCAGCGGACCCGCGCCGGGTGTACGACGGCGGCCGAGCAGTTGCTCGAACTCGAGTCCCAACGCCTGGGCCAGGCCTGCAAATTTCTCGTAGGTAAGCGCAATGTCACCGCGCTCGGCCTTGGAGATGGTCGAAAGCGCCACGCCGGAGCGCTCCGATAGCTCCTGTAGCGTCAGCCCACGTGCCTTGCGCGCCTCACGGATGCGCGCGCCCACTTCTTGGTGATTGAGTTGCGCCGGGGCCTCATCAGCGGGTAATTCGTCTTGGATGGCGGCTTTTGTGCTCGATGCCACGCGGTGTCTCCGGGTTTTCTCGTATACGAGAATTTAATTTTTCTCGTATACGATAACTTAAACCCCTGCCAGCCTCCAACCCCTAGGAGAGCACCGTGTCGACCCTCGCCCTCGACAGCCGCCCCGCGCTGTCACGCACGCAAGTCATTACCGCCACCACCATCGGCACAGCGCTGGAGTTTTACGACTTCACGATCTACAGCTACTTCGCCATCCAGATCGGGCAACTGTTCTTTCCCTCCGCCTCGCCGGTCAACCAGTTCCTGCTGTCGATCGGGGTGTTTGGCGTGGGCTTTGTGGTGCGGCCGCTGGGCGGCGTGATCATCGGCGCGTATGCCGACCGCGCCGGGCGCAAGAAGGCGATGGTGCTGACCATCATGATGATGGCGCTGTCGTGCGCGCTCATTGCCACCGCGCCCACGTACGCCATGGCGGGCATCTTCGCGCCGATGATCGTGCTGGCCGCGCGGCTGATGCAGGGCTTTGCGGCCGGCGGCGAGTTCGGCCCCGGCACCACGCTGCTGGTCGAATACGCGACCGACCGCACACGCGCCTTCTTCGCGAGCTGGAACTTTGCGGCTACAGCGCTCGGGCTGGCGCTGGGCGCGGCAGTCGCCACACTCATCAACGTGACCCTATCGAAGGAAGCGGTGCTCGCGTGGGGCTGGCGGCTGCCGTTCCTGCTGGGCATCTTCGCGGCGCCCATGGGCATGCTGATCCGCCGCCGGCTGGAAGAAACGCTCGACAGCCGCAGCATCACAACACCCGGCGCGCCGGGCCATACCAAGCCACAAGGCGCGCTCAAGGCCGCGCTGACCACGCACCTGAAGCTCACCATCCTCGGCACGTTTGCTGAGCTGGGCGGTTCGGTGTCGGTGTACATCACGGCGTTCTTCCTGCCGAGCCATGCGGTGCGCACGCTGCATATGTCGCCTACGGTGGCGGTGGCGTCCGGCGTGGTCAGCTCACTGGTGCTGTTTGTTGCCGCGCCGATTGCCGGCCGCCTGGCGGATCGCTACACCCGCAAGCGCGTGCTGGTCACCTCGCGCATCATCATGCTGTTGATGGTGTACCCGGCGTTTGCGTTTCTGGGTGCGCACCCCACGCCGCTGGCGCTGTACGCGGTGTCGGCCTTGCTGGCGGTGTTCGTGGCCGCGCAGATCGTGCCGGTGCTGGTGATGATTCCCGAGCTGTTTCCCAAGCACGTACGCGCCACGGGCATTGCGCTCACGTATGTGGTGAGCGCATCGTTCTTCGGCGGGTTCTCGCCGTTCATTGCGAGCTGGCTGGTGGAGCGCACGGGCAACCCGCTGGCGCCTGCGTGGTACGTGGCGGCGGCGTGCCTGGTGTCGCTGGTGCCGGTTATCTGGCTGCGAGACCGTACGGGTGAAGCGCTTTAACAGGATGGGGGACTGCTTATGTCACACAACGACGAACTCGTTTGCCGGTCTGCGGTGGAACTGCGCCGGCTGATCGGTGCCAAGGAAATCTCACCCGTCGAACTGCTCGATGCCTGCATTGCGCGCATCGAAGCCATCAACCCCGCCGTCAACGCCGTCACAGCGACGTGCTTTCCGCAGGCGCGCGAAGCCGCAAAGGCAGCGGAGCGGGCCGTGCTCAACGGCGAACCACTCGGCCTGCTGCACGGCTTGCCCCTGGGCGTGAAAGACCTGGAAGACACCGCAGGCCTGCTGACGACATACGGCTCACCCACCGCCCGCGGCAACGTGCCGACGCAAGACGTTGTGCTGGTGGAGCGCCTGCGCGCTGCGGGCGCCGTGCTGGTCGCCAAGACCAACGTGCCGGAGTTCGGCGCCGGCGCCAACACGCGCAACCCGGTGTGGGGTGCCACGGGCAACCCCTTCAACCCGATGCTGAATGCGGGTGGCTCATCCGGCGGTGCGGCGGCAGCGCTGGCGTGTGACATGCTGCCCGTCTGCACTGGCTCCGACACGGGGGGCTCGCTGCGCATTCCGGCCTCCAAATGCGGCGTGGTGGGCTTTCGCCCGTCGCCGGGGCTGGTGCCGAATTCACGCAAGAAACTGGGCTGGACACCCATCTCAGTCGTCGGCCCGATGGGGCGCACGGTGGCCGAAGCGTGCCTACAGTTGGCAGCCACAGCGGGCCTGTCCGTCAGCGATCCACTCAGCTACGCGGTGGACCCACTCAGCTTCATCACGCCCTCGCCCATCGATCTCTCCACCCTGCGCGTCGGTTGGACGGAGGACTTTGGTTGTTGCGATGTCGATGCCAGTATCCGCACCGTCTTCCGCGAGCGTATCGCCGCCATCGCGCCGATGTTCCGCTCCTGCGAGCCCGTGCAGTTTGACTTGGGTGATGTGCACCGCTGCTTTGACGTGATCCGCGCCGAGAGCTTCGTCGCCGGCCTGCACGATGCCTACACGCGCGACCCGGCCTCCATCGGCCCCAACTCGCGCGCCAACTACGAGTTGGGCGCGGCGATGACACTGGCCGATTGCGCCTGGGCACAGGCGGAGCAAACCCGCATCCTCAAACGCTTCCAGGCGGCATTCAACGCGTACGACGTGATCCTCTCGCCGACGACGCCGGTATCGCCATTCCCGTGGAGCGAGCTGTATGCCACGCACATCGACGGCCGCGCGCAAGAGAACTATTACCGCTGGCTGGCGCTGACCTACGTCGTCACGCTCACGACGCATCCGGCGCTGTCATTGCCGTGCGGGCTTGACCACGCGGGCATGCCGTTCGGCCTGCAGATCGTCGGCCCTTTTCATGGCGACCACAAAACGCTGGCCGTAGCGCATGCACTCGAGCAGGCGTTCGACGCGTCTGCTACGCTGCGTCGTCCGCGTCCGGACCTCGCCAAGCTGGCGCAGCCGACGCCGGCACTGCAATCCATCGTGACCGCGCCGCCGGTGCTCGATGCCGCCGCAGGCAACACAAGCGGCACAGGCATCTCGGTGGCCTGAACCAACAACACACCTCCTTTCGACATGTCCGACATCCAACGCTTGCACACCAACGCCCGCATGAGCCAAATCGTCATCGCCAGCGGCGTCGTCTATCTGGCTGGCCAAGTGCCCGACATCGATTTCAAGTCGATTACCGAGCAGACCAACAACATTCTCGAACGCATCGACGGCCTGCTCGCCGAAGCCGGCGTGGACAAAACGCGCCTGCTCACCGCCAACATCTGGCTGACCGACGCCAAGTACTTCGCCGAGCTGAACGCCGCGTGGGAAGCCTGGGTGCCGGCCGGCCACGCCCCCACGCGCGCATGCGTGCAGTCGGGCCTGATGCGCCCGGGCATTGATGTGGAGATCGCCGTCACGGCGCTGGCCAAGGGTTAAGGACAAGCCATGCGTTTCGACACCCTTGTGCTGGGGGCCGGCATTGTCGGCGTATCGGTGGCGGTGCACCTGCAGAAGCGTGGGCGCGGGGTCGCCCTCGTGGATCGCCGGCCGCCGGGCTTTGAAACGTCGTTCGGCAATGCCGGGCTGATCCAGCGCGAGGGTGTGTATCCGTATGCGTTCCCGCGTGATCTGGCGACGCTGCTGCGCTACGCAGGCAACACGTCGGCGGATGTGCATTACCACCCGGGCGATCTGCCTCAATTGCTGCCGTTTCTGTGGCAGTACTGGCGCAATTCGCACCCGGCGCGCCATGCCGCCATTGCGCGGGCGTATGCGCCGCTGATTGCGCACTGCGTGAGCGAGCATCGCGCACTGGCGGAAGCGGCCGGCGCCACACACCTGATCCGCCCCAGCGGGTGGATCAAGGTCTTCCGCAACGCCGCCACGCAGGACAAGGAAACCCGCAACGTCGAGCGCTGGCAGCGCGAATACGGCGTCGCCTTTGAAGCGCTGGACCCGGCACGCCTGCGCACCGTCGAGCCGCATCTGGACACCTCGCTGCTGGGCGGCCTGCGCTATACGGAAGCCGATTCCGTGAGCGATCCCAACGCGCTGGTCACTGCCTATGCGAAGTACTTCGAGCAACTCGGCGGCCGCCTGTTCGAAGCCGATGCCAACACGCTCACGCCCAACGCGCCCTGGCTGCTGCAAACCAAGGCTGGCGAGCTGCGCGCCGACAACGTCGTCGTCGCAATGGGCCCGTGGGCGGATGTGCTCACCACACGCCTGGGCTACAGCCTGCCGCTGGCCGTCAAACGCGGGTATCACATGCACTACGCACCCGCAGACGGTGCGCAGCTGAACCACCCCGTGCTCGATGCCGACGGCGGCTATGTGCTGGCGCCGATGGCGCGCGGCATCCGCCTGACCACCGGCGCGGAACTCGCCCACCGCGATGCGCCCAAGACGCCCGTGCAGCTGAACGCCGTCGAGCCGGTCGCGCGCAAGCTCTTCCCGCTGGCCGAGCGCGTGGATGCGGAACCGTGGATGGGCGCCCGCCCGTGCACGCCTGACATGCTGCCGATCATCGGACCTGCGCCACATCACACCGGCCTGTGGTTCGCGTTCGGCCACGCCCACCACGGCCTGACGTTGGGCCCGATCACCGGGCGCTTAATTGCAGAAATGATGACGGGCGAGACCCCTGCCGTGGATGCGCGCCCGTTCCGTGCACAGCGGTTCTGGGATTCGGATCGCTAGCTCAGGCCGGTTCAGCCCGGCCTGGCACGGGGACTTGATCGACAGGCCATCATCCGCCCCGCGCCGCGGCAACTTTCAGCGCAGAAACCCGCTCGGCGAACAGCTCGCCCGCTCCAGCGAACACAGCCGCACTGCAGCGCCACGACATACCCCACTTCGTGTCCGCCACAGGTGCCGCACTTTGCTTTACGCTGCACCGCCTCAACACTCCTGATATTCAACGCATGAAACGCCTGCTACTGACCGCGCTGTGTCTGTCGAGCGCCGCAGCCTTCGCCAAGGGTCCGGTTTTGCTGGAAACCCCGATCACCTATCTGCCAGACGCGGGCGTGGTGCAGTCGGTCAAGGACGAATGCAAGATCGAAGACATGCTGGCCAGCCACCTGGGCAAGGTGCTGCGCAAGATCGACAAAACCGATAACGTCACCATCGCCGCCGGCAGCGATGCAGGCGATGCTGCTGTGCTGCGTTTGCAGATCTCGCACGTGCTGGGGGTTGGCGGCGGCGCCTGGACAGGCCCCAAGGCCATCACTGTCGTGGCCTCGCTGCTTCAGGACGGCAAGGTGGTGCGTCAGACCAAGATCAACCGCTGGTCGATCGGCGGCATGTGGGGCGGCTTCAGGGGCACGTGTTCGATTCTGGAACGCAGCGCCACCGCGATCGGCAAAGACCTGGGCCGCTGGGTACGTGACCCGTCCTACACCATCAAGAACGAAGACCCGCCCGCCGACGCTGCATCCGCCCCGGCTGCGCAAACCGTGTCTGCGGAAGAACAGCAGTAATCCTAGCTAGGCCGTATGGCATTGGCGCGGATGCCGGGCCCGCGCTAAAACTCCATATCCAGCTCATCAATATCCTCTTTCTCGGCCTTTGCCCCGGCAATCCATTCGGCAACGTGCGGGTGCGCGAGCACGCGCATGCAGTACTCGGCGATCTCGGGGTCGAGCTTGACGTCGTAGGTCAGGAATCGCATGACGACGGGCGCGTACATCGCGTCGGCCATGCTGATCTCGCCAAACAGCCAGGGGCCGCAGTACTGCGCGAGGCATTCGCGCCAGATGAGCGTGATCCGCTCAATGTCGTGCTGCGCGCGCGACCAAATGCGGAAGTTCGGAAAATGTGCGCGCAAGTTCATCGGTAGCGCGGAGCGCAGCGCGCTGAAGCCCGAATGCATCTCGCCGCAGATCGCGCGGCAGTGTGCACGGGCATGTCGATCGGCGGGCAGCAGTTTGGCCTCGGGCGAGAGTTCGTTGAGGTATTCGGCAATCGCCAGCACGTCCCACACCTTGCGGCCCTCGTGCGTAAGGCACGGCACCAGGATCGACGGTGACAGCAGCAGCAATTCCGCGCGCGATGAGGCATCGATCGGCACGCTCACCGTCTCGAACGGCAAGCCGCTCAGCTTGGCGAGCAGCCAGCCGCGCATCGACCACGACGAGTAGTTGCGGCTGCTGATGGTGAGCGTGGTCAGGTTGGCGGATTTCATATCGCTCCCCGGTTGTCCTGTTTCCAATCCGGTGCATGGCCGGCGCCAGGCACCTTGCCGGTGCGCCGTCTGCACCCGCGCGCGGCAAGAGCGCAGGCCACGCAGCACCCTGCGAAGATGCCGCGCAAAGCCTATGCCAGTCAGCGACAGCGCGCATGCGGTTTCACGCCTGTCGGCATCGAAGTTGGCACACGTATTGCCTGCTTCGCTCGAGCCTAGACGTGTCTTGCGACGCAATCACGCAACCCGCCATGAACCTGCTCGCGTATCCCCTCTACCAATGGCTCTCCGAATGCCTGCGGCCCGCGCGGGCATGGGCCTCGTTCTCGCGGCTGGCGATGGCGCAGTGGCCGCCCTCGATCGAGCACCCGACTGGCCGCGCAATCGATGCCTGGCTCGAACTGCTGGAATGCAGTGCGATCACGCACCGCCGCCCATCGTTCGGCATCGACAGCGTTGAGGTCGACGGCCACGCGGTGCCGGTGGTGGAAGAGACCGCGATGCAAACGCCATTCGGCACGCTCGTGCATTTCCGCAAGGCCACGCCTACGCCCCAACCGCGCGTGCTGGTTGCCGCGCCTTTGTCCGGGCACTTCGCCACGCTGTTGCGCGGCACGCTGCGCACGATGCTGGCCGATCACGACGTGTATGTAACGGACTGGCATAACGCGCGCGATATTCCGGTTTCCGCCGGGCGCTTCGGCTTTGATGAATACGTCGGCCACTTGATCGACTTCATCCACCACATCGGCCCGGACGCACACGTGCTGGCCATCTGCCAGCCGACCGTGGCCGCGCTGTCGGCGGTCTCGCTCATGGCTGCCGACAACGACCCCGCGCAGCCGGCCAGCCTCACACTCATGGCCGGCCCCATCGATTGCCGCGTGGAGCCCACCGCAGTCAACGCGTTGGCCAACAGCAAGCCGATCGAATGGTTCGAGAAGAACCTGATCGGCGTTGTGCCGCCCGGCTTTGTGGGCGAACAGCGCCGCGTGTATCCGGGCTTCGTGCAGTTGAGCGCGTTCATGTCGATGAATTCGGATCGCCACGCGCAGTCGTTTGAAGAGCTGTACTACCAGCGCGCCAAGGGCGACCCTGCCAAGGCAGATACGATCCGCGCCTTCTACGACGAGTACCTCGCCACGTGCGACCTCACCGCCGAGTTCTATCTGGAAACGGTGGAGAAGGTGTTTCAGCAATACGCGCTGCCGCGCGGCGAGCTGACGGTCGGCGGCCGGCTGGTTGAGCCGGCAGCGATCCATCGCACCGCGCTGCTGACGGTTGAGGGCGAGAAGGACGACATCTGCGCGGTTGGGCAAACCGTGGCCGCGCAAGACCTGTGCTCGGGGCTGCCGCCGTATCTGAAGACACACCATGTGCAGGCCGGTGTGGGGCACTACGGCGTGTTCAACGGCAGCAAATGGGAAAAGCAGATCTACCCGATTGTGCGCGCCACCATCCACGACAACGAGCCCTTCGACGCCAGCACCACCGCCGGCGACGCAGACAACGCGCACCGCGTCACGCTGTGGGCGCTGCTCAACGCACAGGCGTCGAGCCAGGCCGTTACCCGCGGGCGCTCGCGCAAGATGGCGGTCACGAACTGACCCCAGGGTCCGTGTCAGCGAGACGTAATTTCGAAGGGCGAGTATCGAGCCACGAGCGGGTCATTCTCCATCGATGCTGATCGATTCACGGAGGGTTGCGATGAACACTCACACCACGGATATACAGCGCGCTGAGAGCCTGTTCGCGGGCCTGTTGCATCCGGCCGGCAACCCCATCCGCCTCAATACGGGCGACTTCGTCGCCATCGATCGGCGCCAGAATGCCAAGTACGAGGCGACCTATCGCCCGCAGGCGCTATACAGCCGCGCCGACGAAGGCTTTGCCGCCAACAACGAAGCCTTCCTGCTGCATGAGGTCGCCACCAACCGGCCGATCTACCTGGAAGACACGGGCCCGACCGACTTCCACATGCACCTGCCGCCGGGCGCCTTTCAGTTCGTGCTGGTCACATCGGGCGTGTTTACGTTCGACTACGATGGCCGGCTGCATTACGTCGGCCCCGGCTCGGTGATCCTGCAAAGCGCGATCGTGCATCGGCAGCTGTTCTACACGTGGTCGGGCCTGTCGACGGAAGACAACCTGAGCACGCCGCAAACCGTGGTGCCCGACGCGCTATCGATGGGTTGCTCGGGCAAGTTTCTTGAAGCGTTTATCACGGATCCGACCACGTTTCCCAACCCGACGATTGTGCCGTCGGCGCTGATCAACGAAGCGGAAACGCCGCGCATCGCCTGGAGCCATCCGGTGCATGATCGGCCGACAGGCGCGGGCTTCTGGGTGCAAGACCCGCTGGAATTGCATGCGCTCTACAGACCGCTGGCCGGCGATTCCATCCACTCGCCCGAACCGGTGTACGTGCGCGATACCGGCATCGAAGCGCCCAGCGGCGAGCTGGTGACGGGACACATCATCGCCACCGACCCACGCGGCGAATCAAGCCTCCCCAAGAGCCAGGCGGGCACGGTGGACGCGGCCTCCTTCTCGAAGGGCGAGGTGGTCGTCTACCGCGTCATTCGCGGTACGGCCGAATTCAAGGACGGCGCGGGCAACACGTTTGAACTCGACGCCGGTGACGTGGTGACGGCGGGCCAGCATTCGATCACGCTCGTCGGCATGGGCGAAGACACGCAGATTCTCCGGCTCGGCCTGCTGAAGAACATCGAGCAGCTGCGCAGCTGGACGCGCGCGCAATGCGAAGAGATCGACGGTTTGGCCGGTCGCATCATTACCAAAACCGAGACGCGCCCGCAGCGGACCGAGGGTGAGCCGGTCGGGTATCTCTACGAAACCGACGAAAGGGTCGCCGCATCCAACGGAAACACCGGCCGCATCAGCGTGGCAAACGGAAAGCGGCTGTAGTCCGAACTCGTCACGCCACCACCGTCGCACTCCACCACGGCCTTGGCAATCGGCACGAACACGGGCCGGCAGTACATGCGCGACTTCAGCAGCACGAAGCGTGCGGCATGCGGGTCCACGCCGATGTGCGTGAAGATGCCGAGGTCCCAATGCTCCTGCGGCGTTTCGGTCACGACCACCTGCGCCGCGCCGATGTCGAGCAACGCCGTGCGACCCATGCGGATGCGCTGGCCAGTGTAGGTCGGCCCGGTAATGGTGTATTCGCCATTGCTGATGGCAGCGACCTTGCCCGTCAACGCACGTGAGACCGGGTACACGCCCAATTGCGTGAGCGGAACCTTGTCCCCCACCGGCAGCGTGACGGTGGCGCCCACGCCCGCTTCGATCATCGCGGCGACGGCCTCGGGGTCGCACACGGGCCCGACGGCGATGCCGGTCAAACCTTGCTTGAGCGCTTCGTGCAGGACGTGCATGTCGTCGCAGGTGCCACCGGACATGCAGTTGTCGCCATGGTCGAGCAGCAGCACGGGGCCTTCGCCGGGCTCGGCAGCCAGTTCGGCGGCGCGTGCGATCGATTCGGCCAGCGGTTCGGAGCGGTAGACGAAGCCTTCACGATCGGCCCAGATGGCATCGGCAATGCGCTGGGCTGCGGCGTCCGCGGCTTGTGCATCGCCATTGCCAACCACCACGATGGACAGGCACGGCGCAGCAATGTCCGCCAGCCCGAAGCCGGCCAGGATCGACACAGCCAGCATGCCTTCGGCCTCCGCTTGCTTGGCCAGCGCCACGGCGCGATGCATCGCCCCTTCATCGGTGCGGCTGCGCAGCGTGTGCGTGACCATCGGCAGGCGGCGCCATGCGAGCACCGGGCTCGTGCGGTCGGCCAACTTGTCGAACAGCAGGCGCCCTGCGTGCTCGCCGGTCTCGTACATGTCGACGTGCGGATAGGTCTTGAAGCTGACCGCAATGTCCGCCAGGTCGATGAACTTCTGCGTGAGGTTGCCGTGCAGATCGAGCGCAACCGTAATGGGAACATCGGGCATCACGGCGCGCAGGCGTTCGAGCAGATCGCCTTCGCCGTCGTCACTGTTCTCGGCGACCATCGCGCCGTGCAGGTCGAGCATCAACGCATCACACCCCGGCGCAGCCGCGACGATGGCATCGCACAACGTCGTGTATGCCTCGGCGGCCACGCGCCCACTCGGGTTGGCCCCGGCGATGACGGGCACGACGATTTCCGCGCCCGCCGCCTCGGCCAGATCGATGAAAGCACCCGCCGCCGTACGCGTGCCCTTGGCGGCGCGGTAAGCATCGGCACCATAGTGCGGATGGAACGACGCCAGCGGCGTCGGCACCGGCGAGAACGTGTTGGTCTCGTGATTGAAGCGGGCGATCAGGATGCGCATGGGCGTGTGCACGTTATGAGCGGCCGGCGGCCTGCAGCATGGCGTGCAGCAGCACGTTGCAACCGGCTTCCAAGTGTTCTGGGCGGGCGTCTTCGATCTCGTTGTGGCTGATACCGTCCTTGCACGGCACGAAGATCATCGCGGTGGGTGCCACGCGGGCGAGGTAGACCGCGTCGTGACCCGCGCCGCTGATCACGTCCATCTCCGACAACCCGAGTTGCCGTGCTCCGTCGCGCACCGCGCTCACCAGCGTCGCGTCGAATGGCTGCGGCGGGAAGTACACAACCTGCTTGAGCGCGATGTCGATGCCGCTGCGTGCGCGCAGTTCGGCCACGGCTGCATGCAAGGCAGCATCCATGTCGGAGAGCACACCATCATCTGCCGCGCGGAAGTCGATCGTCATCGATACGCGACCCGGAATCACGTTGCGCGAATCCGGATGCACGCTCAGGCAGCCCACCGTCGCACGCGCATGCGGCGGGCGCTCCAGCGCGATGCGGTTGGCAATGCCGACCAGTTCCGCCGCAGGCAACAGCGCATCACGGCGCAGTTCCATCGGCGTGGGCCCGGCGTGCGCTTCCATGCCGGTCAAGACCACGTCGTACCAACGCTGGCCGAGCGCGCCGGTCACCACGCCAATCGTCTTGCCGTTGGCTTCGAGCACCGGGCCCTGCTCGATATGCGCTTCGAAGTAGGCGCCTACCTGGCGGCCACCCACGGGCTCGGTCCCCGCATAGCCGATGCTGCGCAGCGCCTCGCCCACGGCTACGCCATCGCGGTCCTGCGCGGCCAGCACGGCGTCCAGCGCGAACTCGCCGATGAAGGCGCCGGAGCCCATCATCACCGGCACGAAGCGCGAGCCTTCTTCATTGGTCCACACGGCCACTTCGATGGGGGCTTCGGTTTCGATACCCGCGTCGTTAAGCGTGCGCACCACCTCGATGCCCGCGAACACGCCGTAGTTGCCGTCGAACTTGCCGCCGGTGGGCTGCGTGTCGATGTGGCTGCCAGTCATCACGGGCGGCAGTGCGTTGTTGCGGCCGGGGCGGCGTGCGAAGAGGTTGCCGATGGCATCCACGCGCACGGTGCAGCCGGCAGCCTCCGCCTGCGCGACGAAGAAGTCGCGGCCCTGGCGGTCGAGATCGGTCAGCGCCAAGCGACGCACGCCGCCCTTGGGCGTGGCGCCAATGCTGGCCTGCTGCATGAGCGTGTCCCACAGGCGCTCGCCGTTGACGCGCAAAGTCGTATCGAGTGTCGTTGTTGTCATGAGGGGGGGTTCCGTTCAGGCAGCGAGGCCGACGCCGAGGTAGCGATCCTTGATCGCATCGTCAGCGCGGAAGGCGTCATTGGTGCCGGTGTAAACCGCGCGGCCCTGTTCGATGACCACGTGGCGATCCGCCAGTTGCGTGCAGACCTCCAGGTTCTGCTCGACCAGCAGGATGGACACGCCCGCCTGCTTGATCACCTTCAACTGCGCGACGATCTCTTCCACGATGACGGGCGCGAGGCCCTCCACCGGCTCGTCGAGCATCAGCAGGCGCGGGTGGTTCATCAGCGCGCGGCCGATGGCCAGCATCTGCTGCTCGCCACCGGATAGATTCGCGCCGCCGTTGCGCCGCCGTTCGTGCAGGCGCGGGAAGATGCGGTAGATGTCGGCCAACTGCCACGGCGAATCGCGCCGCGCGCCGAGCTTGAGGTTCTCTTCCACCGTCAGCAGCTTGAAGATGCCGCGATGCTCAGGCACCAGGCACAAGCCCTGCGCGGCAATGCGATGCGGCGGCTGGCCGGCGATGTCCTTGCCCTGAAAGCGCACGTGCCCACGTGGCGTCACCACACCGGCAATCGCCTTGAGCGTGGTCGACTTGCCCGCGCCGTTGCGGCCGAGCAGCGTCACCAGCTCACCCTCGCCCACCGACAACGCCACGCCTTGCAGCACGTGGCTCTTGCCGTAGTAGCCGTGCAGGTCTTCAACGTCGAGGATCGTCGTCACTTCTTGCCTCCGGTGATCATGTTGCCGAGGTAGGCGGCACGCACGCGCGGGTCGGCACGCACGGCATCGGGTGTGCCCTCCATCAGCACCTTGCCCTGCTGCATGACGGTGATGGTGTCGGAGATGTCCATGACGATGTCCATGTTGTGCTCGATCAGCACGACAGTGTGGTCCTGCGCCAGGCCACGGATGAGTGCCTTCATGGCGGGCAGGTCGTCCACGCCCATGCCGGAGGTCGGCTCGTCGAGGAAGATCGCGCGCGGCTTGGCGGCCAATGCCATACCCACTTCCAGGCGGCGCTGCTGGCCATGTGAAAGCGCGGCAGCCGGTGTGTCGGCCAGGCGCGGTAGTTCAAGCCGGGCGAGTACGCTGTCCACCGTATCCGCGCAGGCCAGGTCGCCCTGCGGCAATCGCCAGCCATGCATGGCCCGGCGTGGCGTGGTGCCAAGCGCCGCCAGGCGCAGGTTTTCGCGCACGGACAGGCTCGGGAACAGGCTCGTCACCTGGAACGAGCGCGCAATACCGCGCTGCACGCGCTGGTAGTCGGCCTCGCGCGTCACGTCGTGGCCATCGAAGACGATGGTGCCGCTGGTGATCATGCGCGTGCCCGTGAGCATGTGGAACAGCGTGGTCTTGCCCGCGCCGTTGGGGCCGATGACGGAGTGCACTGTGCCGGGCAGTACGCGCAAATCAACGCCGCCCAGCGCGGTGAACTTGCCGTACTGCTTGACGATGCCGGTGGCTTGCAGGATGGGCGTGGTGCTCATGCGCGTTCCTCCTGAACTGCCGTTGCGCTGCGCGGCGTGCGCACGCGTTGCCACAGCTTCTGCCCGAGCCCAAACAGCCCGCGCTGCATGAACAGGCTCACTGCAATCAGCAGGAAGCCCAGCAGCATCAGCCAGCGCGGCCACAGTGTCGAAAGCCAGTCCGACAGCAGCACATAGAACGCCGCGCCCAGCACCGAGGCGAACACGTTGCCCGTGCCGCCGATGACGGTCATCACCAGGATCATCTCGCTGACGTGGTAGTCGATATTGGCCAGCGGTGCGATGCCCGTGAGCATCGCGTGCAGGGCGCCCGCCAGCCCCGTGACCGCGCCCGAGATGACGAATGCCAGCAGCTTGAAGGCCTTGACGTTGTAGCCGACGGCCAGCGCGCGTTCTTCGTTGTCGCGGATGGCCAGCAGCGTGCGGCCGAACACCGATTCCGTCACGCGCTGCACGAGAAAGAACACGACGAGGAACAGCACCGCGACGAACGCGTAGAACGCCCACGGCGAGCCCGCGAACGCCGGGCGCGGAATGTCGAGCAGTCCGTTGTCCCCGCCCGTGAGCGACGGCGTGGTGTAGGCCAGGAAGTAGAACATCTGCGAAAACGCCAGCGTGAGCATGACGAAGTACGTGCCGCGCTGGCGGATGGCAAACCAGCCCACCGCTGCCGCGACGACCGCGCCCACAACCACGGCCAAGATGATCGCCACCGGCATCGGCAAGGCGAGCTGTGTGAGCCCGATCCCCACCGCATAGCTGCCCAACCCAAAGAAAATGCCCTGCCCGAACGACAGCAGCCCCGTGTAGCCGAGCAGCAGATTGCAGGCCATCACGGCCATGGCGTAGACCAGCACTTCCGTCGCCAATGTGCCGGAGGTCAGCACCAGTGGCAGCAGCAGCGTCACGCCCAGCGAGAGCCACCAGAAGCGGTAGCGCGCGAATCCATGGAATGCGGCTTGCATCATCCCCTCCCCAGCAGGCCGTGCGGGCGCAGCAGCAGCACGGCCGCCATCGCCACGTAGATCATCAGCCGCGCGCCTTCGGGCCACAGCGTGCTCATCAGGCTCTGCACGATGCCCACCAGCAGGCCGCCGACCAGCGCCCCCGCAAAGCTGCCCATGCCGCCCACGACCACCACGACGAAGGCGATGCCGAGTGCCTCCACGCCCATGAAGGGCTCCGCGCCGCGAATCGGCGCCGCCAGCACACCAGCCACCGCAGCGGTAGCCGCGCCCAGCGCAAACATCAGGCTGAACAGGCGGAACACGTTGATGCCGAGCAGCGACACCATCTCGGTCGATTCGCTGCCGGCACGCACCGCGCTACCCAGCCGCGTGCCTTCGAGCAGCCACCACAGCGCCACCGCCAGCACGGCAGTAAAGCCGATCACGAACAGGCGGTACTTGGGATAGACGAAATCGCCCCACATCACCACGCCCTGCAGCGCGTCGGGCGGCGGCACATCCACGCCCAGCGGGCCCCACGCCACGATGATCAGTTCCTGCACCGCCAGCGCCAGCCCCACGGTGATGAGGATGTGGAACTCATGCGCCTGCGCATACACATGGCGCAGCAGCACCTTCTCCGTCACCCACGCCAGTGCGCCGATGACGATGGGCGCGAGCACCAGCGCCATCCAGAAGTTCATGCCCAGTTGCAGGGCCTGGAAACAGAGATACGCGCCCAGCGCATAGAACGCGCCGTGGGCGAAATTGACGAAGCGCAACAGCCCGAAGATGATCGACAGCCCTACCGCCAGCAGGAAGTAGAGCATGCCGATCCCCACGCCGTTGACGACCTGGAGCAGGTAGACGTTCATTGGAATCGCATGCGGGAAGACAACTGCAAGACAACTACGTCGCGGTTGCCCCGCGACGCGCGTAGCGCATCAAGCCAGCTTGCACTGCGTCTGTTCGACCGGCAGGAACGCCTTGCCCACTGACACCACCTCGGCAAAGTCGTCCTTGTCCTTCATGCGGCTCTTGGGCTTGCCCTTGAGCAGGTAGTAGTTCTTGAGCACCTGGTGGTCGGCCGCGCGAATCTCTTCGGGTCCGGTCAGGCCGTCGTACTTCATGCCCTGCAGCGCGGCGATCACGGCCTTCGGGTCGGCACTGCCGGCCTTGGCCATCGCGTCGAGCAGGATCTTGGTGCACGTGTACGAGCCCGCTAGGCTGTAGTTCGGGTTGGCCTTGAACGCGGCTTGCGTGCGCTTGACCAGGTCACGGTTGGCGGGCGTATCCACGTCGTGCCAGTACTGCGCGCCAAAGTACACGCCGTCGCACAGGTCGGCGCCGAGCGATTCGAACTGCTCCAGCCCCGACGCCCACGCCACCAGGATCGTCACGTTCTTCTTCATGCCGAAGCTCACCGCCTGGCGCAGCGTGTCGGACGATTGCGAGCCGAAGTTCAGGATCAGCAGCACATCGGGCTTGGCGGCCATCGCGTTGGTCAGGTAGCCGCTGAATTCCTTCTCGGTGAGCGCGTGGTAGCTGTTGCCCACGTGCTCGATACCCTTTTCCTTGAAGACGTTCTTAGCGGCTGAGAGCAGCCCGTCGCCAAACACGTACTGTGGCGTGATGGTGTACCAGCGCTTGGCTTTCGGCATCGATTCGATCAGCGGGCGCACGGTGCGCTCGATGGCGCCGTACGTCGGCACCGACCAGCGGAACGTCGCGCGGTTGCAGTCTTTGCCGGTAATTTCATCGGCCCCGGCGGTGGTGATGAACACCCCGCCGAACTTCTCCGCCTCCTTGCCCATCGCCAGCGACTCGGAAGAGAGGATGCCGCCCGCAAAGTAGCGCGCGTTCTTCTGCTGCGCGAGTTCCTGCACCTTGCGCACCGCCGTGGCGGGCTTGCCCTCGGTGTCGAGCACGCTGTACGCCAGCGGCCGGCCGAGCACCTTGCC
The DNA here is from genome assembly GCA_039592975.1 of Ralstonia sp. Lineage (GTDB taxonomy): Bacteria > Pseudomonadota > Gammaproteobacteria > Burkholderiales > Burkholderiaceae > Ralstonia. The sequence continues at coordinate 371,391 of JBCNQE010000001.1, forward strand.
GTATTGCTCCACGGCCAGCTTCATGCCCAGGTCGGCAAACTTGCCGTTGGCGGCAAACGGGCCGGACATCGGCACCGGGCAGCCCAGTTCGATGGCATCGGCGGCAAACGCGGAACGGGCCTGCAGCACCGACGCGGGCACGGCGGACAGCGCCGCCAGTTTGAGCAAGTCTCGACGATTCAAAGCGCACTCCTTGGGTTCGTGTGTGTGCGACAGAACAAGCGCTTGGAGCCACCTGTGGCGGCTTCCTCCTAGCCCGACCGGCGAGGTTGTCGCCGACCATCGCGTCGAGCAAGAACCAGACCAGTTTTTTATATTTGTTATGATAAATAGGCGAAATCATCATAGAAGCCGCCTCAGCGCCGCGTCAACGGCGACGAGGTCGGTGTTTACGCCAAGGTGTACGCGGGTGAGATGCCGGGTGACGATGCGGAAATGCAGTGCGTGCGCACGATCGCAGGGCATGCATGCACCACGCCGGTCAAGCCAGGCAGCACGCCCCCGCAGTTAGAATGCGCGCAATTCAGGAACGGACATCCATGGCCACACTCGGAGCAGGCAAGACAGCGTCGATCGGCATCCGCAAGCAGAAGCGCGCCGACCTCGTTGCCGAAGAACTCAAGCGGCTGATCACGCAGCGCAACCTCAAGCCCGGCGACAAGCTCCCGCAGGAGATCAAGCTGCAGGAGACCTTTGGCGTGAGCAAGGGCACCATCCGCGAGGCGCTCAAATCGCTGGAAGTGCAAGGCCTGGTGAGCGTGAGCACGGGGCCCGCGGGCGGCGGCACCATCGTCGAGGTGCCGCTGGACCGCACCTTCCAGCTCATGCAGAACTACTTGTTCTTCAAGGACATCGGCATTGCCGACGTCTACACCGTGCGTCGGCTGCTTGAGCCCGAACTGGCGGCGGGCGCCGTGCCGCACCTGACCGAAGACGATTTCCACGCGCTCGAGCACACGATCGATCTGTGCGACCCGGCGTCGGCCAAAGCCGCCGCGCCGCTGGACCAGCGCCAGGAAGACCTGAGCTTTCACGACATCCTCGCCGCCGCCAACCCCAACCCGATGCTGCGGTTCTGCTGCGAACTCATCAACGAGATGATTCGGCAGCTCGTGGTGTTCGGCAACGAAACCTCGCCCAAGGACCACGCCAAGTTTGGCGCCTCCAACGTCAAGTTCCACCGGCAGATTCTGGATGCAGCCCGCGCGCGCGACGCCGAACGCGTGCGCGAACTGATGAGCACACACATGGAAGACTGCACGCATCACGTCACGCGCATGAAAGGCCGCGTACACGGCCGCCTGGTGCTCGATTCCGAGATGCCGCGCCGCAGCCGCCCGCTCATCGACGAGCATGACCACGGCGGCGACGAGGCATGATGCGTCAGTAGGTCTTATACGGCAGGAACTTGCCGCTCATCACGATGCGCACCCGATCGCCTTTGGGGTCGGGCTCGCGCTGGAGGTCCATGTTGAAGTCGATCGCGCTCATGATGCCGTCGCCAAACTCTTCGTGGATCAGCGCCTTGAACGTCGTGCCGTACACGCTGATGAGTTCGTAGAAGCGGTAGATGAGCGGGTCAGTCGGCACCGCGCTCGGCAGTGAACCTTTGTAGGGCGTCACCTGCAGCAGCATGACGGCCTCTTCGGGCAGATCCAATGCCGCGCCCACGGCCTTCGCTTGTGCTTCGGTCAGCGTCATCTGGCCGAGCAGCGCAGCGGTGCTCCATTCCTTGCTGTGGCCGATCACATCGGCCAATTGCGCCCACGTCAGTTGCTTCTTGATCTTCTGCAGGACGATCAGATCGGTTACGTCTTCGCGTTGCATGGTGGCTCCCTGGGTTGGGTGAGAAAGCAGCATGCGCCATGAGCAAGGTCAATGCCAACCCCGGGAGACGTCGCACCCCCACGCGCGCCTCACGCGGTTGCGCGGTTGCGCCGATGACGGCCATGCCGCCATCGCGCTTTGGAGTGCGACGCGCAGCGCGTCAGAACCAGTGCATGATCCCGGTGTACACGCCTTGCTGGCTGGAGCCAGGCGTGGGCTTACCGCCACCCGCCTCAACCGAGAAGGACGCGTTGCTGCCATTCAGCACGGTACCGATGGTGCCGTACAGCAGCGTACGCTTCGAGAAGTAGTAGTTGGCACCCACAGCCAGCAGCGTGCCATTGCCACCGCCATGATTGCGGTTGGCTCGATACGCGGCGCCAAGCAGCGTCAAAGCGGGAGTGACCTGGTAATTGGCGCCGAGCCAGTAGGTCTGCTGCCGCGTCGCGCCGTTCGGGTTGTCCGCATCCGCGACCGTCGTGCCGCTCGACTGGATGGTGCTGTATCCGCCGAACAGCTTGACGTCGCCAATCTGATAGGTGCCGCCTGCCGTATACAGACGCGACGCCGTATAGAGATTGGTGAACGACCCGTTCGTGTCACGAATTTCTTCGTAGAACCCTTTAAGCATCAGCGGGCCGCTTTGGTAAGCCACGGCGCCGGCCAGTTGGCGGCCGGCATTGAAGTTCCCTGCCGTTCCGTTCAAGCCTGCCTGCGCGCGGAACGAGAAGCCGCCCCACGTCGGCGAGTTGTAGGTGATCGCCTTCGGACGGGAGCCCCAGGTGCGATTCGCCTGCAGGGTGGCGGCGCTCATGTTCTGCAGCCCGAAGGGATCAATCGACCAGACCTCACCATCGGGAATGCCCATGGCGCGACCGAGCAACAGCGTGCCGTAGGTCGTGCTCGACAACCCCACCACAGCAAAACGATTGAACAGCGCGTCGGATGAGCCGGAGCCCGAGTTGAAGCCGTTCTCGAGGTTCATCACGGCAGACAGCCCGCCGCCCAGATCCTCGGAGCCCTTCAGGCCCCACATGCTGGTCCCCCACTGGTTGCCGCCGTACTGCAGGTTGCTGGCGGTGCCGTTGGCAGTCGCAATCTTGTTCGTGTAATCGATGCCGCCACCAACGCGGCCATACAGCGTGACACTGCTCTGTGCAGCGGCCAGACCGCTGGTGGCAACCAGCAGCACCGCAGCGGCGGCCTTGGCCACCGTGGTCATTCGCAGGGATGGGGTCTTGGTTTGCATTGCTTCCGTCTCCTCAATTTGGCGTTGTCTTTTTCGTTGCGAGCCGGGTCTCTTGGCGGGCTCGGACAGGAGAATGAGCAGGATTGACAGCGCTGTCAATGTAGGGACTTGCCCTAGTTTTTAGCCAGCGCGCATCACGGCAATACGCTCGCGAGATGGCGTGTGATGCCCTGGACCCTAGGGCAAATCCCGAGATTGACAGCGCTGTCAATTTTGACCATCCTGCAGTCCCAACCGGCCCGTGAACCGAATGCCTGGGCCGGCCAAAGCGTCACCGTGCGTGATGGCGACGAATCTTCATGTGCGCCAAACCGCCCTGCGGCTAGCCACACGAGCCTTCGATGTACTACCGTCCTAGTCTGCAGTACATCTCGCATCCGGACGGCACCAGCCAGAACAAGAACGCGTTCATCATCAGGCTGACAGCCGGCATAGCGTTCTGAACGACAACATCAATGAAGAAGGAGACCTTCATGCTTTCCCGCGTACTGAACACCATTGCCGCCGCGGCGGTCCTCACCTTCGCTGCCACCTCGGCACACGCCAGCAAGGAAGCGCCGGTGATCGGCTTCTCGATCGACGACCTGCGCGTGGAGCGCTGGACGCACGACCGCGACTACTTTGTCGAATCGGCCAAGAAGCTGGGCGCCACCGTCAATGTGCAGTCGGCCAACGCCAACGAAGCCAAGCAGATCGCCCAGATCGAAAACCTGATTGCGCAGAACGTAGACGTGCTGGTGATCGTGCCCTTCAACTCCAAGGTGCTGGGCAACGCCATTGCCAGCGCCAAGAAGAAGGGCATCAAGGTCGTGTCGTATGACCGCCTGATCCTGAATGCCGATGTGGACGGCTACGTGACCTTCGACAACGTGAAGGTGGGCGAACTGCAAGCACAGGGCGTGGTCAAGCTGGCCCCGAAGGGCAACTACTTCCTGCTGGGCGGCGCATCGACCGACAACAACGCCCGCCTGCTGCGCGAAGGCCAGATGAAGGTGCTCAAGCCGTACGTCGACAAGGGCGACATCAAGATCGTCGGCGAGCAATGGACGCCGGAATGGGATCCCGCCAAGGCGCAGAACATTGTTGAGAATGCGTTGACCGCAAACAACAACAACATCCAGGGCATCGTCGCCTCCAACGACGGCACGGCCGGCGGCGCGATCCAGGCGCTGGCACGCCAGAAGCTGGCGGGCAAGGTACCGGTGTCGGGCCAGGACGCTGACCTGGCCGCCGTGAAGCGCGTGGCCGAGGGCACACAAGCCATGACGGTGTACAAGCCGATCAAGCAGATCGCCGCCACCGCTGCTGAGATGGCCGTCGACTTCGTCAAGGGCACCACGCCCAAGTTCAACACCAAGCTGAACAACGGCAAGAAGGACGTCGATACCGTGTTGCTGACCCCCACGCTGCTGACCAAGGACAACCTGGACAGCACCGTCGTCAAGGACGGCTTCTATACGCACCAGCAGATCTTCGGCAAGTAAGCCGATCGCAGGGGTATGCAGTTGTCGTCAGTCGTAGTGCGTAGGAGGCAGCCATGAGCAGTAACGGCACCCTGTTCGAGATGCGCAACATCGTGAAGTCGTTCTCCGGTGTGCGCGCGCTCGACGGCGTAAGCCTGGCAGTGAAACCAGGCGAATGCGTCGGTTTGTGCGGGGAGAACGGCGCCGGAAAGTCCACCCTCATGAAGGTGCTGTCGGGGGTCTACCCCTACGGCACCTTCGAGGGCGAGATCGAATGGGAAGGTCAACCGCTGCGCGCGCATTCCGTGCGCGACAGCGAGCGTGCAGGCATCGTCATCATCCATCAGGAACTGATGATGGTGCAGCAGCTCTCCGTCACGGAGAACATCTTCCTCGGCAACGAGATCACCAAGCCCGGTGGCCGCATGGACTACGACGCCATGCATGCCAAGGCCGAAGAGCTCCTCGCACGCCTGCGACTGACCGACGTGAACGTGGCCGCGCCCGTGATGAACTACGGTAGCGGCCACCAGCAGCTTTTCGAGATTGCCAAGGCGCTGGCCAAGAACGCGCGCCTGCTGATCCTGGACGAACCAACCTCGTCGCTGTCGGCCAAGGAAATCGAGGTGCTGCTGTCGATCATTGAAGACTTGAAGCGCAGCGGCGTCGCGTGCGTGTACATCTCGCACAAGCTCGATGAAGTGAAGCGCGTGTGCGACACCATCACCGTCATTCGTGACGGCAAGCACATCGGCACACGCCCCGCCGCAGACATGAGCATCGACGACATCATCACGATGATGGTCGGCCGCGAAATGACATCGCTCTTCCCCAAGGTGGAACACACCGTGGGCGACGTGGTGATGGAAGCGCGCAACGTCACCTGCTGGGACGTCACCAACCCCAACCGCAAGCGCGCCGATGACGTGAGCTTTGCGGTACGGCGCGGCGAGATTCTCGGCATTGCCGGCCTGGTGGGCGCGGGGCGCACGGAGATGGTGTCGGCCTTGTTCGGCGCCTACCCCGGCCGCTCTAGCGCCGAGATCACGATGGAAGGCAAACCGATCAAGGTGGGCTCGCCGGCCGAAGCGATTGCCAACGGCATCTGCCTCGTCCCCGAAGACCGCAAGCGCCACGGCATCGTGCCGCTGATGGCCGTGGGCGAGAACATCACCCTTGCCACGCTCGCGCAGTACGCACGCGGCCTGCGCGTGGACAAGGCGGCAGAACTCACCACCGTCGACCGCGAAATCAAGCGCCTGCGCATCAAGACGGCCAGCCCGGCGCTCGCGATTGGCAGCCTCTCGGGCGGCAACCAGCAGAAAGCTGTCGTCACGAAGATGGTGCTGGCGATGCCCAAGGTGCTGATCCTCGACGAACCCACGCGCGGCGTGGACGTCGGCTCCAAATACGACATCTACAAGATGATCGCCGACCTGGCCGCCACCGGCGTGGCGATCATCATGGTCTCTTCCGAGATGCCGGAGATCCTGGGCATGAGCGATCGTGTCCTGGTCATGGGCGAAGGCCAGTTGCGTGGCGACTTCGTCAATCAAGGCCTGACCCAGGAGCGCATCCTGGCCGCAGCAATCAATGCAGAACCGCAGCCCCAAGCTGCCTGAACAGAGCTTCGCCATGTCGAACATCCTGCAATCCCAACTCGCCCGCCAAAGCGGTAACGGCGGCCCGCGCCTCGACAGCCGCGCCATTCAGCAACTGTTCGTGCGCTACAAGGTGCTGGCCCTGCTGCTGGCCGTCGCCCTCATCTGGGTCTTCTTCCAGTTCCAGACCAACGGCACGTTCCTCAAACCCAACAGCATTTCCAACCTGTTCCTGCAGATGTCGGTGACGGGCATGCTGGCCTGCGGCATGGTGTTCGTCATCATCGCCGGGGAGATTGATCTCTCAGTCGGCTCGCTGCTCGGCCTGCTCGGTGGGTTGGTCGCCATCCTCACCGTCAACCTCGGGTGGAACACGTGGCTGGCGGTGGGCACCGTGCTCGTGGCCGGTGCGGCCATCGGCGTGGTCAACGGCTTCATCACGACCAAGCTGCGCGTACCGTCGTTCATTGTTGGCCTGGGCGGCATGCTGGCGTTCCGCGGGCTGCTGCAATGGAGCACGGATAGCGTCACCATCGCCCCGGTGCCCGATGACCTCGGCAACCTCGCGCAGAGCTTTGTGCCGGCATCGCTGGCGTGGTCACTCGCCGCCGTCATCGTCGCCGGCTCGGTGTTCCTGACCGTGCGCCGCCGCCGTGACCGTGCGCGCCTGTCGCTTTCGCTGCCGCCGCTGTGGGCCGACGGCCTGAAGCTGCTCGCCATCGCCGCCGCCTCGTTTGGCTTCGTCGCCGTGCTCAACCAGGCCAACGGCGTGCCGCTGCCGGTGCTGATCCTGCTGGTGCTGCTGGCCATCTTCTCGTACGTCGCCACGCAAACCGTGTTCGGCCGTCACGTCTATGCGGTGGGCGGCAACATGGAAGCCACGCGCCTGTCTGGCGTGAACGTGGGCCGCGTCAAGCTGCTGGTGTTCGTGCTGATGGGCCTGATGTGCGCCTTCGCCGGCATCATCACCACCGCGCGCTCCGCAGCGGGTTCGCCCTCAGCCGGCGTGGGCGGCGAACTCGACGCCATCTCTGCCTGCTTCATTGGCGGCACGTCGATGCGCGGCGGCTCCGGCACCGTGTACGGCGCACTCATCGGCGCACTCGTCATGGCCAGCCTCGACAACGGCATGCAGCAAATGAACGTCGACGCCTCGTGGCAGATGATCGTCAAGGGCGGCGTGCTCGTGCTCGCAGTGTTGATCGACGTCCTGTCAGGCTCCAACCGCGGTTAAACGAACGCACAAGGCGCCACCCCAAGCACCCAGACGGTTTGGCCGTTGACGTTCTTGCCCTTGATGGCGCCTTGAATTTCTATTGCAAGAAGGAAAAAGAGAGCGGGCCTGTTTGAGCGAAGCGAGTTTGCCCGCTCTCCCTTCTTGCGACAGAAATTCAAGGGGAAGTCGCCATCTCGGGCGCGCCTTTCTTTGCTGACTTTCTTTGGCAAGACAAAGAAAGTGAGTCGCCCCCGGCAGGGGGTGAAACAGGGGATGGACCACCAGGCCCAAAACCCAACCACCCAAACACACAAGCAACCCCGAACACCGTGGCTGACTACCAAACCCCCACCCGCGTACTAGTCACCGGCGTAGCCGGCAACCTGGGCCGCAAGGTCGTCGAGGCCCTGGCCTCCACCACGTGGTGCACGTCCATCATCGGCGTCGATTGGGTCGAACAATCGGTGCAGTTCTCGCCGCAAGCCACGCAACGTTTCCAGTGGGCCAAAGCCGACCTCACCCAGGCCGACGGCGCGTGGACCGAACTGCTGAACAACGTCGACGCCGTCATCCACCTCGCCGCCATCCACTCCACACCGGACGCAACGTGGGAACAGGCACTGGCCTCCTACGGCATGACGCTGAACGTACTGCAGGCTGCCGCCACACGCGGCGTACGCCGCTTCGTCTTCGCCTCGTCCAACCACGCAATGGGCGCGTACAAAGACCAGCCCCTGGCCGGCACCATCGGCCCCGGCAAGCTCACCGCTGAACTGGCCCCCGCCCCCGGCACGCGCTGGCACAACGGCATCGAAGAGGTCTACTCGCTGGCCTACGGCACCTCCAAGGCGATGGGCGAACGGCTGTGCAAGGCGGTGGCCGAAGTGTCTGCCGCTTCGGGTGGCAAGCTCTCGGTCGTGTCGTTGCGCATCGGCTGGGCACTGCCCGATGACAACGACCCCAACCACATCAACCACTCCGGCACCGCCGACACCCCCGTGCCCGGCGAAGTGGCCGACGAAGCCAGCCGCATCGCACTGCGCTGGTTCCGCAACATGTGGTTGTCGAACGATGACCTGCGCAAGCTGTTCCTCACCGCTGTCACCGCAGACCCCGCACGCTGGCCGGCGCCAGCCATCGTCGTCAATGGCGTGTCGAACAACAACGGCATGGATTGGGGCTTGGAGACCGGACGCCAGTTGCTCGGCTACGACCCGCAGGATGATCTGTACGCCCACATAAAAAACGCCGCCCTTGAAGGCGGCGCAGGCAACGCGTAAAACAGCGTGCGACAGAAGCGCGAGGCTATAGCAGCGTAAAGCGCTCCGTCGTGCTGGTCGCATCGGCGGCGATGCCACCCACGACATACCAGGTGCCGGTGATGGAGTCACGCGCTGCCCTTGCGAAAAGCCGCGCGGTTCCCAAGTCGCCAAAGGGTTGCCAGACATCGCTGACAGGGTCGTAGATCTCCGACGACGACATCGCCAGCAAGCCATCCGACCCACCTGCGACCAGCACCTTGCCATTGGGCAGCAGTGCCGCAACGTGGTAGAACCTGCGTTCTTCCATGTCAGCCACGGCAGTCCAGCGATCGGTGGTGAAGTCGTAGATTTCAACCGTATTGGTCAGGCTGGAACCGATGCCACCCGCCACCATCACTTGCGTTCCATCAGACAGGACCGTCGCCGTGTGAGAGGTTCGTCCAACACGCATGCTCGCAGCATCACGCCACGTGTTCGTGCCTGGGTCATAGATCTCTGCCGTGTCGGTTGCAGGCGCACCGCCTCCTACAGAACCGCCAATCACCAGCACCTGCCCATTGGGCATGAGCGATGCCGTATGGTAGGAGCGCGCTGTACGCATGGGCGCCGCAAGTGTCCAGGTGTCGCTGAGCGGGTCGTAGAGTTCTGCCGAACTCAGCTGACCAGAACTCCCCACACCACCGGCGACGAGCACGCGTCCATCTGGCAACAGGGTTGCCGTATGCAGTAGACGCGCTTCGTGCAACTCTGCCTTGAGCTGCCAAGCATGGCCCGCCCGCTCATCCAGTGCCTCGACCGAAGCCAGCTCATCCCAAACGCCACTACGCCCGCCCACCACCAACGTTGTCCTGCCATCTTGCAACACGGTCGCCGTATGGTCGGCACGGGCAACGTTCAGGCTGGGGCCAAGCCGCCAAGCACCGCCCTCAAGATACTCGGTCGTGTTGGTCGCGATGAGCCCGCCAGTGATCATCCCGCCCGCCACCATCATGGGATTGGCGGAGGCGAAGGTGGTTTGCGTCAGCGTGTGCAGGCTCCGCGCCACATTCATGGAGGCAGCAGGCTTCCATGTCAGATCTTCGGGGATCACTTCCAGCTGAATTTTGGTCTGCGTCGAGCTGATGCGGTTGCTACCCGTCACGACATAGGGTCGCGACCGCTTCCACGTCGTGGGCTGACCGCTGATCACACCGGACATGGCGTTGATACTCAACCCTTCAGGCAACTCCGGCGAAATCGAGTAGTAGGTAATTTCTCCGCCTTCGCTTGACGGTATGTTCTCCCGAATTGACTGACCGACGTTGTACGCAGCCCGCGGGCTGGCATAGCTCAGCTCCATTGCCGGCACCTGGACTGCGGAAACCGCAACCTGGATCGTCGCCTGCACCGACCCTGCGCTGTTGCTACCCGTGATGACATAGCTTTGTGCCGCTTGCACCGTGGTCGGCGTGCCGTTGATCACGCCAGTCTGGTTGGACAGCACCAATCCCTCGGGAAGGGCCGGTGCAACGCTGTAACGCGTGATGGCGCCACCCATTGCCAATGGCAGGTTCGGCTTGATGGTTGCATCGACTTTGTAGTCAACGTCGGCATGCAGATAGCTCAGGCTTTCCGGCGGCACCACATGGTCCTTGACCTCGATCGACAGTCGCGCAGCGGCGCTGCCTGCCGCATTGCTGCCCGTGACGGTGTAGATGGCAGCCTCCGAAATCGACATCGGTGCACCGCTGATGACCCCGCTCTCAGGGTCCAGCACCAGCCCCGCCGGCAGGGCAGGCGCGACACGATAGTGCGTGATGGGGCTTCCACTGCTCGTGGGCGTATTGGGCGCAATGGTCTGACCCACGGGGTACACCACGGATGCCGGGGTGTACATCAAACCCGACGGGGCGACGGTGCCATCGCCAATCCCGTCGCCGATTCCATCGCCGACCCCGCCATCGCCCATTCCGCCGCCCCCGCAGGCAGCAAGCAGTGCTGTCAATAGCACGCAGATAAAGCTGTTTCTCAACATGTGATCCCCGCTCTTTTTTCCTTTCAATATCGCGCCTGAATAAGACTCCTCTTAAATCCGAGATCCCGTAAAAGCTGTCCGGAAATCACTTCAATGGGATAAGGGCACGCGTCCGTTTACCCAGGACGGCTGACTGGGCAGTGCGGTTAAACATGTGGAGCTGAACGAACAGGAAAGCAGCCTTCACTGACCTTGGATGGCCTCGTAAGGTGCAGGCGTGACAAGCGGGCGGGAAACGCGATCCCGAAACGTCACGCCAAATTGGGGGGAATTGAGCGGTCTAGCGCAACGACGCGACCGCCGGCGGGCAAGTCGATTCCCGGATCACGAGTTCGTACTGCAGATTCTCGTGCACCGAGTGCGGCTTCAGGCCCGGCAAGTGCGGGCGATGAATCGCAACCAGTTGTTCCACCGCCGCATGTGCCATCGCCTGGATCGGCTGGCGCACGGTGGTGAGCGCCGGCCAGAGTTGGCGTGAGAGCGGCGTATCGTCATAGCCGCAAATCGAGAGTTCTTCCGGCACCTTGATGCCGCGTGCCTGCGCCACGCGCAGCACGCCAGCGGCCATATCATCGTTGCCCGCAAAGATGGCGGTGGGGCGCGGCTCGCAAGAGAGCAACCGCTCCGCACACGCAACCCCGGATTCGAACGAGTGCTCGCCCTGCTCCACCAGGCGCTCGTCGACTGCAATGCCAGCCTGCGCCATCGCATCCCGATACCCGAACACGCGCTGATACGCCGCGCCATGGTGCGGGTCGCACACCACAAAGCCGATGCGGCGGTGGCCCAGGCCAATCAGGTGCAGCGTCATGTCCCGCGCGGCGGCGCGGTCTTCGGTATTGACGGACAAACCCTTGTGCTCGCGATCGGCCGGTGCGAGGCGCACATAGTCGATGCCGGCCTCATCGAGCGCCGCAATCAACGATGTCACGTCCGACACCGGCGGCGTGAGGATGATGCCGGCCAGTGCACGCTGACGCGCACTCTGGATGAGCTGCTCGGCGAGGTCCGGATCGTGGTAGTTGCAGGGCGTGAGCAGCAGGCTGTAGTCGAGCGCCTGACAGGCTTCGAGCGCGCCGTGCTGGATGTTGACGATGTAGTTGTCGGAGGGGTTGTCGTAGACCAGCGCGATGATGTCGGAGCGCTTGCTGGCCAGGCGCCGGGCGGCGGGGTTGGGCCGGTAGTCCAGCACTTGCATCGCCTCGACCACCTTGGCGCGCGTCTTCTCGCTGATATTGGGCTCGTGATTCAGCACGCGCGAGACGGTCTTGATCGACACGCCCGCATGCGCGGCAACATCATCGACGGTGACGCTAACATTGCCGGTACGGGCGCTGCGCTTCATGGTCTGGCGGGTCTGGCGACTGTGGTTCTGGAACACGGAACGGGCGCCATCACGCGCCCGCCAATGTGTTCGATTTTACCGCTAACCCCCGCGCCGCGCGGTCGAAAAAAACTAACGCGCGCTGAGGCCTGAGCGGCCCATCGGAAGCCGGATGATGCCTTGCGCCAGACTCACGCCCAGCAGCACCAGACCGCCGCCGATCCAGTGATAGCCGTGCACGGTCTCGCCCAACAGCACCGCTGCCATGGCTGCGGTGAACACCGGCATCAGGTTCATCAGCACCGCCGTACGCTCGCTGCCGATGCGCTTGAGACCCAGCATCCAGAGATACGACGCCACGATCGACGAGGCAATGCCCGCAAACACCACCAGCCCGATGCCCTTGGCGGGAATCGCCAAGCTGTGCGCCGTCATCGCGACCGGCACGAGCATCACCACCGCCATCAGCACCTGCACATACAGGTTGAGCCACTGCCCGAACGGCAGCGCCCAGCGGCGATAGAGGATGTTGTACAGCGCATAGGACGTGGCGCCCGCCAGCACCAGCACATCACCATGGTTGATACCGCCATCGAACAGATTGGCCGGTTGCCCGCGCCCGAGCAGGTACAGCACACCCAACAGCGACACCACCACGCCCATCACCGCTTGCATACCAACCGGTTGGCGAAACACCGCCACGTTCAGGATCAACCCCAACATGGGGATCAGCGCGCCGATCACGCCCATGTTGGTGGCGCTTGTGCTGTGTGCCGCGTAGTACGCCAGGCACTGGTACATCACCATGCCCAGCAGCGCCAGCACCGCAAACCGGCGCCACTGTGCCAGCACCGCCGTGCGCTGGCGCCACAGCGGCCGCGCGCAAAACGGCGTCAGCACGATAGCCGCCAGCAGCCAGCGGTACAAAGAGATGGCGGCAGGGTCCACGACGCCGGCTGCAGCCTTCGAAACAATGGTGTTGGCAGCCCAGATCAGCACCGCCAGCAATGGATACAGCACGGGCACGACGGCCTCCGTTGAACGACTGAGGATGGCAGTGTAGTGATGTCCGGTTCAAACCATATAACGCAAACCAGACAAACTGACGCATCAAAGCCGACAACGTAGGCGCCGCGCGGGTGCCATGTGGCGCGAGCCACTTACTTACTTAGGCGGATTGCCCGCCTCGGCGGCCTGCAGCTGGGATGTTGCATTCGGTACGCTCTGCACGGGCGCCGTCCGCTTGACCGGCTCGGGGTTCGCGCCGGCCAGCGCCAGCGTGTTGCCGCTCACCTCGATCTGTACCGGGTCGGTTTTCTTCCACTGCTTCTTGGGCACGACGAGCTTCCACGTCGCGTCCTTGCCCGCATCCCTAAAGAACGCGACCACGCCCACGAACTCGGCGTCTTCGTTCATGGGTTCGCTCACGCTGGCGGCGGCGTTGGGGCGCAGCACGACATCCTTGGTGGCCAGCAGGTCGGGCTTGAGTGCCTCTAGATCATTGGACTGCAGTTGCGCGTAGTCGAGCGTGTCGAAGGTCTTGGCATCCTTGAGTTGATAGATGCGCACCACGGTCGAGAGCGATTGCCCGGCGCCGTTCGGGTTCAGGCTGGCGCGGCTGGTCAGGTCGACGTTCATGGTCTTGACCTGCGTGGTGAAGGCCCATTTGGCGGCGTCGACGGTGTTGTCCTTGATGGCCTGCCCGACGCCGCATCCCGTGAGGGAGATGGCGGTCAGCGTGATAGCGATTCGGTGTTTCATGATTGCATCGGTTGTTGGCCGCCCCAGGTACCGAGCTGCACACGAATCGGGGCCGGCGTTGCGTCTGGCTTGGGCAACAGCGTGGTGTAACCCAAGCTCACCTGTTTGGAGTTCAAGGCGGGCTGCGGCATCAGGTCTGGCCGCACCTCCATGTCCAACTGCGCCTGGGCTTCGTAGCCGAGGTAGTAGCGCAGCAGCGCCATCAGCTTGTCGTGGATGGGCTGGCCGGGCATCAGGCCAAGTACGGTTTCCTTGGTTTGCGGCGTGATCTTGACGTGGACCGTGTTGCTGCGATCGGTGAAGCCGCGGCCCAGCAGGCAGTTCTCGCCCAGGGGCATCTTCTCGAAGTCCGTCACCTTGACCCACACCGGGTGGAACTCGGTCACCGTGATGGTGGCGTCGGGCACGGCGTGTTGCAGCACGCCGGCCAAACCTTCGGCGGTACGCGTGCGCTGGCCTGTGAGGCCCAGCGTGGAGAGCAGCGTGCGGGTGTCGACCTCGCTGCGGATCTCAGGTGTGCCGATGCCGAGGCCCGTGAGACTCAGCAGGTAGCTGGACACCTTGTCGCTCGCATCCTTCCGAAAGCCCGCCGGATAGCGGTACTTGCGCCAGATCCGGTAGGTCTGCGTGACGATGCGGTGATGAAACAGGTCGAGGAACGCGGACAGCGGTTCGGCACCATCGCGGTTCTGCGCGACCTCGTCGATGAAGTACGACGGCATGCGGGCATCGACACCGTACAGGCCCAGGAAGGTGGTGCGTACGGCGGGCGGTGCGTTGGCGTCGTCCGGGTCGAACTCGACGGCGTCGATTTCCCGCGTTGGGAAGCCGAGTTTTGGCCGGGAGCGGAAGCGGATTGGTTCGTTCTTGGGCGAATCGGTGGCGCCGAGTGGTGGTTGCTCGGGCGCGGCCAGCTCCATCAGCTCGCAGAAGCGGAAGAAGTTGATCTGCGTGGCGTCTTGCAGCAGTGCGGGTAATAGGGCTCTGCTTGCGTTTGGCAGCTTGTCGGGGGCGTTCAAAACGGTGCCCCCTCGCCCTTGGTGTCCGGCCAGACGGTGCGCTTGCCCGTGGGCTGCGACACGGTGACCAGGCGTGTGTACAGATTGAGCGTGGCGTACAGGCCGAGGAAGCGGTTGAGCATGGCGCCGAACAGGTCGATGTCGCCCTCGCCCGCGAACTGGCTGGCGTCGAGCGTGACTTCGATTTCCACCCCGCGCTGCAAGCCGCCTTTGACGAGCTTTTGCAGGGGGCGGTGTTTGACCTCGGTGATGGCATCGATGCGGCGTTTGTTCAGCTCGCCGTCAGTCCAGTCGTAGAGCGCGAGGCTGCCGCGCAGGATTTCTGCATCCAGCAAGGACAGGTAGTTGGGCGCGAGGTGCGAGAGCACGCGCCAGTGGAAACGATCACCCGTGGGCGGGTAGACGGGCAGCGTGGGGGCGGTCAGGTTGCGCACGGCTTCGACATTGGTGAAGCCGCTGCGCATGCGGCGGATGCTGGCTTCGCGTAGTTGCTTGCGCGGCAGCATGCCGTTGGTGCCCGTGACCGACAGCGAGAGCGTTTCTTTGGGGAGCGCGTTCTGGTGTTCCCACGCGTGGCCGCCGAGGATGACCCACGTATCAAAGCGCCCGGATGGCCCGCGTTGCACGCGGGTGTGGAAGTAACGCTCAGGCATCTCGTGGCGCAACATGCCGCCGCGATGGCGGAAGGCGGCGAACGGTGCGTATTCAAAGCGCCGGCCGTTGCCGGATTCGAAGCCTTGCACGGTATCCACGGAATACACATCGACGTGCTCGCCGTACTGCTCCATGGCGTTGACGCGGTATTCGGTGTCGAACTGCGTGGCGCTGATGGGGTCGGCTTCGAGTTCGAACAGGTTGATAATGGGGGTGCAGTACAGGCGGATGTTCTCCGCCGAGAAACGCATGTCGTCTGGGTACGGTTTGTCGAGCACGACTTCGACGTCGATGGTGCTGGCCTCCTGCGGGATGGCTTGCATATCCAGCCCCAGCAGGTCGACGAACATGAACTTCTCGGGGAAGGTGAAGTACTCCAACAACAACTGGTAGCCGCCGAAGGCGTTGTCGGCCTTGGGCCAAAGACGCTCATCCGCGCCGAAGCCGACGGGCTCCAGGCGCAGACCGGGCATGGCTTGCGGGGCACCGGGGCGATCTGCCGGGTGGCCGGGGATGCGCAACTGCATGGCGACGGGCTTAGCCGTCAATGCGGCGTACAGGGCCAGTGCGACGGGGCGGTCGGCGTTCAGGTACAGGCGCAGGCGCGGCACCGTCAGTTGTTCGCGCTGGGCTTGCGGCTGAATAGCGAGACGCAGGCGGATGACAGAGCGGCCGTCTTCGCGGGCGTAGGTGCTGGCTTCGGACAGCTTGAGCGGATAGAGGTCGACCTCTTGCGTGGTGCGGTAGATGCACTCGATGCGGTCTTCGCCAATGGGATCGGAGGTGACTTCCAGCCCGGCGGCCACGGTTTCATGGCGCTGCAGTGTGCCGCTGGCGGGTTGCAGCTTCAGAATGGACAGCGACGGAATCATCCGCAGGTAGTGCGGCCACAGCATGCTGACGATGCCTTCGGTCAGCTCGGGCAACTCGTCGTCAAGCTTGTGGCGCAGCCGGCCCATGAGGAAGGCGAAGCCTTCAAACAGGCGCTCGACGTGGGGGTCGCGCTCGCCGATGCGGTCGAGGTTGAGCATGCGGGCGCGGTCGGGGTACGCACGCGCGAACTCCTTGCCGGCTTCGCGCAGGTAGCGCATTTCCGCTTCGTAGTAGCGGAGGATTTCGTTGTCTTGGGTGGGGGTGCGCATGGTGTTATGCCAGGGCGATGGCGCGGGCCGGGTCGATGGCGGTGAGTTCACCAGTCAAGGCTTCGATGCGCGCGGCGAGGGCGGGCTTGTCCGCGTCCTTGCGGTGGATGCGGACCTTGAGCAGGCACAACAGGTGGAGCTTGGTCTCGAAGGCGAGCGTGGGCTCCCAGGCGGCGAGCTGGTAGCGCGCGGTGTTGGCATCAAGCGTGGTCAGCAGGTGCAGTGCGGTGTCGGGCTTGTCGGCACGTTCGGCGACGCGGGCCATGACGAGTTGGCGGAGGAACTTGTCGCGCTCGCCGTCTTGCGCGGGCAGGCGTTGCAGCCAGGCGAAGGCGGCTTCGATGCCTTGCTGGTGCGCCATTTCGGCGGCTTGGGTTTCGGTTTCGGCCCAGTCGGTGCCGGCGGCATCGATGGCGACTGGTGCGACAACATCTCCGCGTTCGACATCGCGCACGGTGGCGTGGCGGGCGATCCATTCGCGGGTGGTGTCATCCGCAAAGGGGCTGCCGTCGGTGAAGGCGAGTCGTTCCAGGCCCGGTAGGCGTTCGAGCATGAGCGCGCAGTCTGTAGTGACGAGGTCACGCACTTGAGCGTATTCGCCACCGGCCTGCTCTTGCGCTTTGAAGGCGTAGTACTGCAGGTCAAGCCAGAAGTGGTTGGCGCCTTCGGCGAAGGCGGCTTCGACGCGTTCGAGCAGCTCGGGCCACTGCTTTTGCAGGATGAGACGTTGCAGGTGGGCGCGCAGTTCTGCACGCGGGGCCGGTAGGCGCGTTTTGCCGCTGACTTCGTGCGGGGGCACTTCGGTGAGGGTGTCCCAACGCACGCAGCGCATCAGGCGATAGGCGGCTAGGTAGCCTTGCGGTTGCTCGCGTAGGAAGGCCGCCATGTGGCGGGCGCGGTCGAGCAGGTCGCGGGTGGAGGTGACCTCCCCGGCTGCTGGCAGGTTGGCTGCGCCGGCGGGTTGGCTCGGTGCACTTGCTGTGGGCTGTGGGGCTTCGACCTTGTCTTCGAAGCGGCGCAGTAGTGGGCCGAGGTCGGGGCGGGCGCTTTCTGGCCAGACTTCGGTGCGTTCGGCAATCAGGGCGAGCGCTGACAGAGTTCGTTCAAGCAGGACGTCCGTCAGACCCTCGACCCTGTCCAGCCGATTGGCGAAGGTGGTGCCAGCGAGCCATTCGAGCGCGGCCCTGCGAGTTTCGGCGCGCGTGGGCAGCAGCGTGTCGCCGAAGCGATCGACCAGCGCGGACAGCAACTCGAGCCCGGAGGCGAGCCCTTCTGCCCCATCGCGACGCATGCGGCCGTAGACGTAGTAGGCGGCGATGCGCACGTCCTTGGCGCTGTGCTTGAGCAACTGCTCGGTGGTGCTGACGATGAGGGTGTCGTCAATGTCCGACAGCTTGGCGACTTCGTCTTTGATGGCGAGGAAGTCGTCGTCGTAGGCAGGGTCGTTGCCGACTGGGACTGCTTCGCTGATGGGGCGTAGCCAGTCGTCCCAGCGACCTTGTGTAGAACGGGCGAGATCACTGGGCGCGCGCGTACCGAACAGCGTTTGCAGGAGGTTGGCGAACATCAATACGTCTCCGGATTGGCCGTGCGTGCTGCGCGTGCGGTCACGCTGCCCTGTCTGCCTAGAAAAATCTGCTGCGGCAGCGTGAACCCGCGCAGTGCCAGCAGTTCCAGCGGACCGGCGCCCACTTCCGTGCGCATCAGGTAGCGGATCGGGTAGGTGAGTTGTTGCGGTGCTGGCGCCATCGCTTCCTGCGCGACTTGAGCATCGTCCTGCGGGTTCTCTTGCTTCGGTGCGGCATCCGGCTTGGCTTGCCACGTAAGCTGCAAGGTGGCGTTGTCGATTGGTTCAACGCTGGCACGCTCCAACATGCGCACCAGGCCCCAGCGGCCGGTGTATTCAAAGCTTTTGTTGGTGCCTGCTTGTTCGGTCTGCCATTGCAGGCGGGTGCCGAGGGTCTGCGGGTTGTTGGCGGGCCAGGTGAGCGCGTGCCAAGTTTCGCGCTGGTTGTAATAGTGCAGGCTCTGGCCGTCGAGGGTGAGTTTGGTGTCGGTCAGGCCGGGCGTGGGTACCGGCTGGAAGTCGAAGCGGTATTGCGGTTCGCCTTGCACCAGCATGTGCGCGGCAATCTTCTGCAGCGTGTTAATGGCCTTGAGGAAGGCGGGGTCGAACGCGAGGCTGTCGCCGCCGTTGGCGGTGCCGAAGGCGCGGCCTGCGGGGACCCAGCGGTCACCCTGCAACTCCAGCACGCCTGCGAGTTGGGTACCGAGGAAGCTGGTGATCAAGCCGCCTTGCGGGCGCAGGAAGCGGGCAAGTTCCGGGATGGAGGCATCGTTCTCTGTGTTGGCGAACGGGTAGCGGCCGGCGAAGGACTTGCTCCAGGTGGCGGCGATGGTTTGGCGCCAAGCGTCGTTCAGGCTCGCTTGCGCGGGCAGCAGAACGGTTTGCGTGGCCTGGGCGACCGGGCGCACGAACAGCGCATCCCCCATGCCGGCCCATTGGGCGCCGAGACTGGCGGCGATCTGGTCAGCGTAGTTCTGGATGTCGGCCAGATCAGATCCCTTGCCTTGGAACAGGGCGAGCGCGACTTGCTTGGCTTGGGCGTCGGCGTTAGGACTGTTGCTCATTTGTTGGAGCTTCAGGCGCAGCGCGGTGACGCGGTCGAGGTAGCGTTGCAGGCTGAGATCACCCGTGGCAGCGGCGTTGTCTTGGGCCATCAGACGCAAGATGGGGCCGAAGGCGGGGCCCAGCGGGCCTGCCGGGTCGGGCTTCTGCGCCTCGGGCGTCTCATCCTTCTTGCCAAAGACATTTTGTGCTTTGGCGACCAGCGTGTCAGACAGCGATGCCTTGGGGGCGCCTGCCTTGCCGTGGTACTCCAAGCTCTTCATGAGCGCAATGACGGGCGAGTTTCTGGCGTCCGTCATGGGCTTCAACTGTTCGATGGCAGCGGGCATGGTGGCGGCGCTCTCCCACTGCACGCTGTTCATGAAGGCTTGCCATTCGTCGGCGTAGTCGGCGAAGTAGCGGGTGGTGAGTTCAGCTTTTAGGGCATCGCCCGTCAGGCCTTCTGGCTCATGCTGACTGGCTTGGGTGTTGAGCACCCAGTCGCCGGCGGCGGCGCTGCGCTCGGCGGCTTTGTCGATCTCGGCGGCGATGGTGCCCTCGAACGCCTGACGAGTGAACGCGCCGGGGACGGTGGCGGACGTGCGCATGAGGCCGCGCGGGTCGGTGCCGGGCGTGAGCGTGGCGAGCGTCTGGTCGGGGTATTTGTTGCCCACCGCATCCAGGATGCTCTGGTAGACGGTGTCCTCCGAATTTTTGACGACGATGACGGCAAGCAACGTCTGGCGGGCCTCGCCCACCAAGTCGGCTTGGGGTTCGATGCGCCAGTCGGCATGCGTCTTCAAGTGCGTCGCGTAAAAACCGAGCAAGCGCTCAGACAGGTCAAGCTTGGTGCCCGGGCTCAGGTTGGCGCTGGTGCGCCAATGGCGGGTGAGCTGCGGCGTGAGGAAGGCGGCATCCGCGCGGCTGGGCTCGGCGAGCATCAGATACGCCTTGAGCGCATGGTGGCCTTCGAGAGCGAGCTTGTTGGTATGCTCGTCGAGCTGGTCAGTCTGCATCTGAGTCAGATCGACCAGCTCGGCTTCGATGTTCTGCACGACAGGCGTGACCAGCAAACGATTGGCTGCTTGGCCGTAAGGTTTCCAGAGTGCGGCGAGCGTTGCGCGGTCTTGGTTCAGGCCGAATCGGGTCAAGACGGGGGCGTGTATGTCGACGCGGTGTTCATATAGCTCGATGCGGTGTTGAACGTCGAGCAAGGCGCGCAGGCCGGTAGCGCTATCGCCGGCCTTGTTGAGCGCTTGCAGAGCCGCGCTGGTGAGATGCACCTCGCGGGCGTTGCTTGCGGCGGAGGCCAACATACCGGCGCTCCATGCACCGAGCACCGTCAATGCCACCGCGGAAAAGACGGTGATGGGATGGAAACCAACGCGGCGCCCTCGCGCCTTGCGGGCAAGCTGGCCCAGGTGATGCCACACGGGCAGGTCCATGCGAGCAACGTCCTCGCTCTGCACTGCTTGCGGATATGGAGCGAAGAAGGCACCGCCAATTGGTTGGTGGCGACGCTGTTTGGCTGACAGGCTGGCGATCCACGCGGCCAGCGGCAGGCTGCGAGCGTCCAGGCGTTGGGAAAGCTCGGCGGCATAACCGTCGTGAGCATTGGCCGCGAGTTCGGCGATGCCGCGCTCGCTGAGCTGGTTTCGCAGGGTCAACAGCGCATTGGCGATAGCCGGAGCGTCCGCAGGGGAAGCGAACTCGCAACCGATGATGGGCGTGATGCCGCTATGCACGGCATCGGTGTCGGCGACATCGAGAACATAGACGGGCGCGGACCACTTGAGCGCCTCGGCGATGCGGGTGAGGTTGAGGCTGTCGGTGCTTACGCCACGCTTTTGCGCAGCGAGTTCAGCTTCGCCGTCTTGCACCATGACGATGGCGTCGATGGGGCGACGGCGGCGGAGTTTGTAGAGTTGTTTGAGCCACGCTGCTTCTGGCTGGCCACCTTCGCTGGCACCGTTCCACAGGAGGATGGCGTCGTCGGTTTGGTGCCAGCCAGTTTCGGTGATGGTCGGGAACAGGCGTTGGATGGTGGTGGTGTCGCCGGTCAGTAGCAGCCAGGGTTGGCTGTAGCGCCAGCGCAAGCCGCCCACGACGCGGAGGTGACTGCGCAAATGCGAAAGTTGAGATATGTACGAACCTTGCTCATCAGTGGAGTTGGCTGTCTGGTGCTTCTCCTTGCGCCTGTATTCAATGACCCGCCCAATGCGCGAATTCGCCGCCCACTGACGTATGCCCCGCTCATACAAAGCCGCCAAAAACATGAATGCGAACCAGGCAGCGACCAACGCAATGCCGATAATCGTGTGGTTATCCGCGAACCATCCGCGCTGCGGGGCTTCGTTTGCAATCCATAGCCAAACACCGGCCAGAAGCGCGCCGAGTGCCAGCCCGAAATAGACCAGTACCGACGTCGACGTCTTTTCGTTCACGCTTTCCTTCGACATACCATTGCGACCAAGTCGCCTTCTTGTTGATCCAGTATTAGTTGCGCGCCCGCGCGTTCTTTTGCTTTGGCGGCAGCGAGTGCAAGCGCGAGCCACGGGGCGGCCACCCCGGCATTGCCTACGGTTTGCGCCAACTCCACCGTGGATGCATCGTTGACGGGGCCACCCAGCCCTTTGAACGCTTTCACCAGCGGCTCAGCCAATCCTGCGTTCCACGTGGCATCAATGTGTCCATCCGAGCAGTGGCCCCAGCGCAAAGCATTGGCGACCCCGTTGGAGATCGATTCCATGTCACTGCGGGTTGGACGATGTGCATGGGCCAAGGCTGTCGCGTCGCGCAATCCGGTCAACGAATCACCGAGCAATACTGCGGCGCCCGCTTCAGCCTGTCCCAGTTGCATCTCGCCGCTGATTGCTCCGCACAGTTGCACGGCCAGGACCAGATGACGCGTATGACATGCGCTCGCATCGAGCCAACCATCGATGGTGTAAAGCGGCAAGGATTCAAGTAGTTGGACTTCCTCTGCCCGCTCCAGCCCGAGTGCTATCCAGGCTCGTGCGACTGCGGCTTCTGCTTCTTCACTCGACAGCTTCGAATCAAGGGCCAACCAGATCTTGGTCGTGCGTGAAGCTGCCAGCTCATGCGCGAGAGGGCCAATGAGTTCAACAAGCAGCCACTCGAGTAGCGCTGCATGTCGCTCGACTTCATCAGCTCGGTTGCCCCGAAAAAACGGCCTATCCGGAATGACAAGCCCCGTGACTTCCTCTGACTCACGATCCCGAGTTGCCTCTTCCACGCTGCTTTGACCAACCGTTCCGGAAAAACGCCAAGACTGCTCGATTACCGCAAAAGGCACGCTCGCTTCCGCATGCAACTGCTCTTCTTGGTGATCAACGGCGGCGTTGTCAGCCAAGGCATTCTGCAATTGGTTGGCACCGAGGAATCGCCAACCGGAATAGGCCAGCAGCCATGCGAGGAATGGCAAGCCAAAACTACGAACCCAGAACCACAATGTCTGTGTCGGACGCTCCGCCGGCCACGTCGCAATGCTGATAGCAGCGCCGGCAGCCATGATGGCGATTAGCGCAATTAGCCAAGGCACGCCGGCTTGGGGTTCGTCTGAAATGGTTAGGCTCTTAGGAAGGGCATCAAACTCGATAGGCATTAGTACGCCTTCGCTACCACAGATGAAGTGGGAAGTACGCAACCATAGCGGGAGCCATCGTTATCCCGCATCCGTAGAATGTCTCCATCTTTCATGCAGTCACGTCCTTCGATAATTCTGCTGTCACCGAGCATCGGACTGGAGAAAAACGCCATTTTTCGCCGCTCAGCCCCAGCCCCCACGCTCTCGGTTTGTTGATTACTGACTTTTCCGATGTGGCCTATATTGGGTGCGGTCGACTCGACTGCAGCCCACTACGTTGCAAAGAAATAATTTATCGATTTCCAGTCTCGTCAATAATCATTTCTATCTCATCAGCTCGATCACAAATAGAGTTGAGCAAAAAATTCAGGCTGGTGACCCTGGCTGTACGAAAATCAACCGCAACCTTTTCCGACAGGAAGTTATAATTCCCATCCCTCCAGACTATCCAATCACGCTGCACCTTATCAAACGATGATTGACTTTCTCTAGAAAGCATTTTATTCAATTTCTTGTAGGCAACATTGAGTCTATTCTTTTGCCTAACGATCTCCTCCTCGAAGCAACTGAATTGCACCTCGTCTCCTGGAGCCTTCTTGACACAGGTTTCAAAATTCTTCGAATAGTTTCTCGCGTGCACACCAGCACACCAAAGCAACGCAAAAACCGCGATACCCGCAGATAGTTTTTTTACATTTGATTTCATTATTTTATTCCGAAATTGATTGCAATATAGATCTCAACTTGTTTGTTGAAGACATTGATGCACTGTTGGCATTCGACTGATAGTACGATTGAACACCCGTTGAAATCGAACCATCTCGTATGGTTTTTCCTGCGGGAGCTGCAATAGACGCCCATTCCTTGGAGGCCGCATATTGAGCATCATCGATGGTTCCGAGTCCTTTCTTAACAAATTTTGATAGCGCCCCGCCACCAGCCTTATCTATTAAATATTCCGCAAAAATGCGCTCCTGCATCTGAGGATCATACTTTTCATTTCCAGTCAAATTCATAGCGTCCTTTGCCAGCCTCAACGTTTGAATGACTGTTTGGTATTTCCCGGTGGCAAAAAATCGACTTGGATTTGTTCCAGACAAAGCATCAGTTTCTATGATCTCGTTGATTGTCTTGTTTGTTACTGTGCCAAGCGGAGGGTGCATATATGAATGACCAACAGCTCCATTCGGTACATTTTTTGTGCCCGTGTTGTACGATTCATAGCCCCCCTCTCCGCTCGATATGACATCACCAAGTTTGCGAATTAGAGCAGGAATATCCTTTTCAACACTGAAATTGCCCACCAATGAAATCGGATGGATATGAAAAACCTCCGGGCTATCCGGAAACGCCCCCTTAACCGCCTTCTTCACCTCATCCCACCACACAAGCTTCTTGATCCGCTCAATCTCCGCGTCGTGATACGGCTCCTTGGTGATGCGTTGCAGCACCTTGTCGAAAAAGCTCTGGTATGCGTTCTGGCTGGCCCATTCGCTGCGGTGCTTCGGAATTAGCCGCGATGCCCGAAAGCGCAACCATTTGTTGTCCTTGAGTGCACGCATCTCGTCTGCAGCCTGCGTTTCGTTGCGCGTCGGCGATAGGGCACGGTAGGTGTTGCGGGCCAGCGGTTTGAGCTTGTCGAGGCTAGCGGTGGCGGGCTTGTCTTCGCACAGGACGTAATCCAGGTTGCATCTACTGTGCCGAAGATGGTTGGATTGCCTGCATCGGCCCCTGTCACCGTTTCAAAGTCAACCCAGGCGTGCGGAGATTCGCGCGTGACGCCGCCGCTGGGTGGCATCTGGCGGTTGCGCACCCAGCCGCTGATCTCCGCATGGCGACTGTTGGCACTCGTCACGTACCACCATGGTTGGCCTTGGCCTGGGCCGTTGTCCTTCTGGCCCTTATGCTCGGCAGGAAAAGCATCGAGCGCAGCTTGGCTGTAGATTTGAACGACAGCAGTTTGTGGGGCGTTAGCGCCCTCCTCATAAATCGGCTGCCCCTGAACGTTGGTTTTCTTGACCTGGAAGAGTTTGACGCCCTTGTCGATACGCAGCAGGGGCAGCTTGTTGAGGTCAGTGATGTCTTTTGCGACAGCGCGTGTCTTTGCCAGAAAGTCGGGCAACTCACTACCGCAGAACACTTCGATGTGCACCATCTGGTGTTCTTGTGCGGGTTCATTTGGCAACCAGTATTGCCCCAGATGCCCAATCAGGTCACCGGCATTGATACGAATGGGCGCCTCGGGCACGATCACCCGATCACTCTGTGCTTGTGAGATGACGGGACTAAGCACAAAGTGCCCCCGCTCTTTTCCGAGGTACACCCAGTTTTTTTCGGCGCCTTGGCGGATGGTACCGCCCACCGTAGGCGGCACGATGTTGCCGGATTCGATGGCCTCGATTTTTCCCCAAAGCCCTTTCTTACGTGTTTCCCCAATGCGCACTTGCGTGCCGCGCGGCAGGATTCCGAGAATCTCCGAACGTCCGTTTGCATCGGCGCGAATATTCAGGCCGATGTGCCCGGCTGGGATCGGCGTGTGCGAGCTAGTTTTGGGCTTGTCGGTCGCATGCTGCGTCACTTCGTGGCAGCGCGCCCAGTAAGCCGGGGCCGGCACCTTTTTTTGCGAGTACTCGGCAACGCTTTGCAGGTGCATGTACAGGCTGAAGAGCGTTAACCGATTGTCCGCCGGGTACTCAAGCGTGTGCCGTACCAGCGTGAAGGCGGAACTGTAATGGCCGGTCTGGCCGGAGATTTGGCTCGTCAGCGCGACCTGGTTCATGCGATAGGCGACGACCTCGCCGGTGGCGATACAGCGTACGCCATGTGTCAGATCAAGCTGCCGACCTGCGCCGTTTGCAGACACGTGAATGCCGCCATGCCACATGCCTGTGCTGCTGACGGCAAAGTGACCGCTGGTCTCGCTAGACAACCACTCATGGAAGGCGTGCTCGTCGACAAGTGCTTTGCCGTTTGCGGCTCGGAAGGGAAAGGTGAAAGCCGGCACCTGGACGGCGCCTTGCGCCACGCTCTGTGTCGCATTGCTGGCCTGTTGATCCCACCATGCCTGCGGATTCGTGATCTGGCCTTGTGGGTTCTTGATCTGGTAGTGAACATGCTGAGCATATTGATTAGGGCCGCCCGGTCCTCGCCCCCCCATGGTCCCTAACGATGTTCCCGCAGTGACCTGTTGTCCGACAGAAACGCTTTGGCTATGCGTGTGCAGAATTTCGTGGCTATTGCCAGCGGCGTCTCGAATCTTGATGATTCCATAACTCCCGCCCACAAAGGTCACTGAGCCGGCAATCGGAGCTCGCACAGTAGGGTGCTGCAGATTAATGCCGCTCTGCCCTCCGACGTAGTTGAAGTCCACCCCCTGGTGAGGGCCACTTGGACGCACCTCTCCGAAGTCTCCGGTGACGTGGGGCGAAATGCCCCCCTGAGTCACCAGCATGCGATTCATCGCGTCATTGAAACTCATTTGCCCTCCCGCGATTCAGCCTCAAACGATTCATAGCGATTGATCGTCCATGCTGACCAACGCCCAGCAACCGGATTGATATTCGTATCGATACTGAATCAAGTACCCCGTATCGACGCCCGAGAGCGTCACATTTCGAGCCTGTCGCGAAGGTGCGCTAATCCGCAGTTGCAGGTGCTTCTCGTGTTGTTCAGCCAACGACGGCATGAGAGGGAAGCGAATCTGCTCCTTGCCGAGCCGACGCGTCACTGCACGTGGCTCTGGTTCTGCGTTCACTCGCACCGTACTTTTGAGTGGAATCCTCGTGTGCGTACGTTGTACTTCCACGTTATCCGCGAACGCCTCGATGTACCGGTCGAACTTTTGAGCCGGGCAGCGTGCTTTCTGAACATCCGATGCGTTCCCTTGAGACGCTGCACCAATCAACGCGCACGCCAACACAAGGAGAGCAACCAGTTTGTAGCCTTTGCTCATATGCTCACTCCGATCTATCCAGAGAACCCAGGTTTGAGGCGTTGCTGAAAGTCTTTCAGCTGAGAATCCGTCCACTGCGGAAATGCAAAGCTGCTGCCGCCAGGGCCAGTGACATTCAAGTTCCCCTTCACCTCGATTTCTCCCCTGGGGCTACCAATAACGACCTTTCCGTCCGACAACCTGATATATGCGCCTGCGCCATCGCCGATCGTCACGCCTTTACGTCCCGTGATCAGGACTTGGCCTTCAGAAGAACTCACCGTCATGCCCTGCATTGACAGCAGCTCCATCGCATCGCCTTGCGCCTGGATTTGCACCTTGCCTTTCGCCGCAAAGATGCGGACACCCAATTGCGCAGCAAACAGTGAGATGGCTTCTTTTGCCGCCACGGTCATGCGTTTGAAGACGCCAATATCCAGGCTGCTGCCAGCGGTCACAAACATCTGCCGACGCGCAGCGAATTGCATGTCCTGTCCGCTGGTAATGCCAATGCCTTCGGGAGCGCTCGCGACAATCACCGGTTTCTTCAGGCCAACCAATTTCTCTTCGATGAGCGCGCACTGCCGATCCACATCGGCGAGCCAAGCTTTGGCAGCGTTAGCCGAATCGTTCAGGTTGCGCATCACTTCCATCGCCTGCTGAAGCGAGGCGTCCGCTGCCGCCATGTCGAGTTGTTGCCCTTGTGCTCTGGGTTGGTCATCTGCGCTGACAAACAACCCCTTACCGCCCCGAATCGCCCCCCAACCCGACGTCCGCAGCTCAAACCCCTCCCCCCGTTTCTCCCGCTGCCCATTGACCATGTGCCCCAGCGTGAGCTGGCTCTTCCCCGAATGCTCGGTCGACAGCTTGACGTGCTCCTCACCCGCCCAGTCCTCCATCTGCAACTTGTTGTCGCTTTGGGTGCGGATGACGTTGCGTGACAGCCAGCGGTCCTGATTCGTGATCAGGTCGGTCTGCTGGCTGTTGTGGTGGAACTGGCTGATGTACGGCTTGTTGGGGTTGCCATCGCGAAAGGCGATCACCGCCTCGGTGCCATCCAGCGCAGGAAAGTGGAAGCCGGTTTGCAATCCACCCGCAAACGGCTTGGCCAGCCGCAGCGGCACGCTCTCGCCGCCGGGGTTCCATTCGTCGAAGTCGCAATCAAAGCGCACGACATAGTGCCCTTGCTGCGTGAGGTAGGCGTATTTGTACTGGCCGGGCGAGGTCACGCGGGCGCTCAGCGTGCCGTTGATCTTCGGCCAAGCGGCCTCTTCCACCGGCAAACGGAAACGCCGGTCCGCCGGAATGGCTCGGTACTTGTTGCGGTAGGCCGCGTCGCGCGCGCCGCTGTGGGTAACTTCAATCACCACCTGGCCGTTCGGGGCGTCGGGCTGGTCTACATCCAGATGCAGCACGCGCCCAGGGCGCAGTTCCAGCACGTTGCCCTGTCCCTCGTACACCACCTGCCCGGCGATGGCGGCTTCGTGGCGCAGTTGCGCTTCCCACTTGGCGCCGTCCTGATCGAGGTGATGCGTGCCGTAGACGTACGGCTGCCCGTAAGTGGTGGTATCGCCGCGCGCGATGTTGGCGTCGGCCTTGATGCGCTCCCACGCCTGGGCGGGGTTGTAGTCGGCCACCAGAAATGATTCCGGCACCGTCTCGGTGTGCGTTTGCAGAGCGAAGATGGCTTCGATGCCCGCCTCCAGCCCCGCCGTCTCGCGGTACGGCACGTTGAGTTCGGGCTGATAGGCGTAGTGGTCGACGTCATCCGCGAACACGAGCACGTCGCCATGCTTGCCAGCCTCGAAATAGCTGTAGATGCCCTCCTGCTCCATCAGCACGCGGATGTACGGCCAGTCGGCCATTTGGTGCTGAAAGCGGAATGCGTGCTGTGGATACTCACGGCGCAGCTTGAACTGGAACTGGTGCCCCTTGAAACCGTGCCGGCGCAGGATGGCATCGATGATCTGCGGTGCACTCTGATGCTGGTAAATGCGGCTGGTACGTGTGAGCCCCAGGCGGGCGATGTGCGCTTCGACCACGATGCGGTAGCTGCTGAAATCCGCCGTGGTCTTGAGCTTGGAAAAGCGCGTGATGCATCCGCAGAAGGTACGCGACTCGACGCCATCCGCCGCGTCGATGGTGAACGTGGCGTCGCACCCGAGGTAGTCGGCGCGCTGCAGGTGAGCGGGGTGGGTGAGCTCGATGCTGAAGCGGTAGGGCTCGCCCATGCGCTCCACCCCCTCGAACGAGACAACCGATAGCGCGATGCCGTTAGCGGGGCCCTGCACATCTAGGTGATACGACTGGCGTCCGGTCAGGATCTGCGGCGCGATGCGCGCGCTGATTGCACTTGGAGTCGCCTGCCAATTCTTCATTGTTTTTCACCCTTTTTCCCGGCCACGCATTTGCGTTTGGAAGCGGACGATAAACAAGTTTTCCCGCCAGGTGAATAGCAATAGATCAACAATTCTAAAGTCACGCAATTTAACAGATGTCCGATTTACGTCTGATTTAAGCGCGTGATATCTGTATAAAAATACAGTTGATTAGTATTTTTTAACTCTGATCTAAGCGAGATAGAACATGGCCGAGAGCTTCCAGAACGAGGTGCCAAAGGCACGCGTCAACATCAAGCTGGACCTGCACACAGGCGGGGCCCAGAAGAAGGTCGAACTGCCGCTCAAGCTCTTGGTGATGGGCGACTACAGCAACGGCCAGAGCACCGCGCCGCTGGCCGAGCGCACCAAGGTTTCAATCGATAAGAACAACTTCAACTCCGTGCTGGGGGAGCTCAACCCCAAGGCGAAGCTGGCGGTCGAGAACACCCTGGCAGGCGATGGCTCTGAACTGCCGATCGACCTGGATTTCAAGTCGATGGACGACTTCAAGCCCGACGTCGTGGCGGGCAAGGTGCCGGAACTGCGCGCGCTGATGGCCGCACGCAATCTGCTGCGCGACTTGAAATCCAATCTCTTGGATAACGCCACATTCCGCCGCGAATTGGAAAAAATCCTAAAAGACTCGACTTTGTCCGATCGCCTGCGTTCCGATTTGCAAAAAATCGGTGAAACCACGCCGCCGGCTTCCAGCAATTTCCAATAAATCCGCTATTTTTGAGGACAATCAAACATGGCAAAACAAGAAAGTAGCCAATTCGAATCTAGCGCAGCGGAAACCGTAGTGTTGGATGCACCTGGCAAGAGCGTCTACGAGGCCCTCTGCGAGAAGATCAACCTGACGCCGGTCACGGCCACGCGTCCGTTCGAATCGTTTCAGAGCGCTGATGCGCTGTCGGAATCGTCGCTGGACGAGCGCGTTGCGCAGGCGATGAACGTGTTCCTGAAGATGATTCAGGAGTCGTCGCAGCAGGTGGATCGTCTGGACAAGAGCCTGCTCGACTTCCACATCGAAAAGCTGGATCAGCAGATCAGCCGCCAGCTCGATGCGATCATGCACGACGAAACGTTCCAGCAGATCGAATCGGCATGGCGCGGCCTGAAGTTCCTGGTCGACCGCACGGACTTCCGCAAGAACGTCAAGATCGAACTGCTGGACGTGTCGAAAGACGCGCTGCGCCAGGACTTTGAAGACACGCCGGAAGTCATCCAAAGCGGCCTGTACCTGCACACGTATATTCAGGAATACGACACGCCGGGCGGTGAGCCGATCGGCGCGCTGATCTCCAACTACGAGTTCGACCGCGGCCCGCAAGACATCGCACTGCTGCGCAATATCTCCAAGGTGTCGGCAGCGGCGCATATGCCGTTTGTGGGCGCCGTGTCGCCGCAGTTCTTCGGCAAGGAATCGATGGAGGAAGTGGCCAGCATCCGCGATATTGGCAACTACTTCGACCGCGCTGAATACCTGAAGTGGAAGAGCTTCCGCGATTCGGACGATGCACGCTATATCGGCCTAATCATGCCGCGTTTCCTGGCGCGCCTGCCGTACGGCCCGGAAACGGTTCCTGTGCGTGCGTTCAACTACACGGAAGCCGTCAAGGGCCCGGACCACAGCCGCTATCTGTGGGCCAACGCCGCGTTCGCCTTTGCTGCCAACATGGTGCAGAGCTTCATCAAGAACGGCTGGTGCGTGCAGATTCGCGGCCCGCAGGCGGGCGGCCTGGTGGAAGACCTGCCGATCCACCTGTATGACCTGGGCACCGGCAACCAAGCCAAAATCCCGACCGAGGTGCTGATTCCGGAAACGCGCGAGTTCGAGTTCGCCAACCTGGGTTTCATCCCGCTGTCGTACTACAAGAACCACGACTTTGCGTGCTTCTTCTCGGCCAACTCGGCACAGAAGCCCACGCTGTACGACACCAAGGAAGCGACCGCCAACAGCCGCGTCAACGCCCGCCTGCCGTACATCTTCCTGCTCTCGCGCATCGCGCATTACCTGAAGCTGATCCAGCGCGAAAACATCGGCACCACCAAGGACCGCCGCGTGCTTGAGTTGGAGCTGAACACCTGGATCAAGACGCTGGTGACCGAGATGACGGACCCGGGCGACGATCTGCAAGCGTCGCACCCGCTGCGCGAAGCCAAGGTGATCGTGGAAGACATCGAAGACAACCCGGGCTTCTTCCGCGTCAAGCTCTTTATCGTGCCGCACTTCCAGATTGAGGGCATGGACATCAACCTGTCGCTCGTCTCGCAGATGCCGAAGGCGAAGAGCTAAGCCGACCGGCTACACGCTCACTCTGCTCCATCTGTCGTAGTTGTGCCGCGCGGTGCCCTTCCAGGAGGCGCCGCGCGGCGGTATTTATGCGCAGCGGGTTCGCCCCCGCTCGCACGCTCCATCATCACAATGAAGATCACCAGACCGCTGTGGGCACAGGGCATTTTTATGACGCCCCAGCACTTCCAGCAACAAACCCTGTGGAACGGCTTTGCCGATGAGCGCATCGCGCGGCTGGCGTGGCCCGACCCATGGGGCGTGCGCCGCGTCGATATCGATACCCACGCGTTGGCCATCGACCGGCTGCAATTGACGACACTGGACGTGCGCCTGCCCGACGGTACGCTGCTCGATACGCAAACCGCTGACCTGCTGCCCACCGCACGCAGCCTGGCCGATGTGCCGGCGACGGTGGACGCCGTCGTCGTGCTGGCTGGCCTGCCCTTGATGGACGCCCAGGGCGGCAACTGCATCGAAGGCGGTCAGAAGCCCGCGCGTCCGCGCCGCTTCGTGCGCGAATACCTGGAGGTCTCCGACCTCAACGGCCAGGGCCGTGAGGAGATCAGCGTCGAGCGACATGCGCTCGCCCTGCTGTTCGACTTTGAAGCGCACGAGGACTACGTCACCTGCCCGATCGCACGGCTGGTGCGCAACACGCAAGGGCGCTTCGAGGTGGACACCGCCTTTGTGCCGCCGTGCCTGTTTCTCTCGGCCAGCACGCGCCTGACCGAGCGCATGCAACGTCTGTCGGACATCCTCAGCGCCAAGAGCGCCAGCCTTGCCGTGCGCCGGCGCGAGCGCTCCGACCAGATCGCCGATTTTGCGGTGGCCGACGTGGCGCTGTTCTGGCTGCTGCACAGCGTCAACAGCAGTTGGCCCGAGCTGGCGCGCCTGTGCGCCGCACCCGAGCAGCACCCCGAGCGGTTGTACGCCGTGCTCGCGCGCCTTGCGGGTTCGTTGCTCACGTTTTCTACCACCGAGACGCTCAAGGCCATTCCGCCGTATCACCATGCGGCGCCCGAGCCGGTGTTTGCCGCGCTGGAAGACCTGATCCGCGCGCTGCTCGATACGGTCGTCCCCTCGCGTGTGGTACCGATTGCATTGGAGCGCATCAAACCCACTGTGTGGACGGGCAAGATCCACGACGAGCGGCTGGTCGACGGAGCGGACTACTACCTCTCCGTGCAGTCCGCTCTGCCAGCGCACGCGCTGCTCGAACAGTTCCCGCGCCTGTGCAAGGCCGGCGCGCCGGACGAGGTCGAGCAGATCGTCAACTCCGCGCTCACCGGCATTCCGCTGCAGACCATGTCGCGTCTGCCGGCAGCGATTCCCGTGCGCATCGAGAACCAATACTTCGCACTCGACCGCGCACACCCGGCCTTCAGCCGCATGCTGAACGCGCGGGCGTGCCAGTTCTATGTGCCGGCATCGGTGCCCGATGTCTCGCTTGAACTCTATGCCGTTCTGCCGGCATGACATCCATGACCGCCGCCTCTTTCTCCTCAACCCTGTTGCCGCTCGCACTGCGTGATACGGCACTCACTGTCGCGCATCTGGCAAGCGCGGCACAGCCGCAAGCGTTCGGCGAGTTTGCAGGACGTTGCGATACACAAATCGCCCAGTTGCGCGCCGAACTGGCTGCCGCAGGCTACGCAGCCGACGTGATCAACGACGCGGTGTACGCGCAATGCGCGCTGCTGGACGAAACCGCGCTCAAGCACCTGCAAGGACACGACCGCGACGCCTGGGAGCGCGAGCCGTTGCAAGTCCGGTATTTCAACAGCCACGACGCGGGCAATGCGTTGATCCATCGCATCGAACGTCGCCTGGCCGAGCCGCAACCGGTGTTGCCGCTGCTGGCCATCTTCAACGCGGTGCTGGGCCTGGGCTTTCAAGGCAAGTTCGCCTTGCACGGGGACGAGCCGCGCGCGGCCCTGATGCGCGCCCTCAACGAGCGATTGGGTAAAAGCGATCAAGGCATGACCGACACCGTGTTGGTGCGGCAAGGAACGGCGCGCCGCTGGACGGGCTTGTCGCCGCTCAGTTGGGTGGTGCTGGCGTGCGCCGTGTCCGGCCTGTTCTATCTCGGCGCGCAACACTGGCTGAGCGCGTCGATTGACGCGTTGCCGCACTAACGGGGCCACGCTTGACCGGTTATCCGTATCGCACCCTGTTTGTGTGGGTCACAGCGCTGGCACTGTTCTGGCTGGCGGCATGCTCGCCGTGGTCCATGACCTGGAATCTCGGCACCGGCATCGCCGTGGGGCTTGTGGCCTTCGTGGCGCTGATCGCCGCAACACGACGCAGCCGCGCTGGCCGCGCCGCCAGCCAGCAGGTGCTGGCCGCCATGGACAGCGCCCTCCGTACACTGCCTGGTGACATCCGCCGCAACACGCCGCTGGTGCTCGCAGTTGGCGAATCCAACGACGCATTGACACGCGCGTTCGGCAACGACGTTGTGCACGTCACAGACGCAGCCATCTGGGTGCGTGTGGACGACCCCACCCGCCTCAAGTACATCGCAGACGCGCTCAAGCGCTGGCGTGAAGGCCAGAGACCAGACGCGGTGGCATATCTGGTCGAGGCGGACACCACCGTCGATGCCGCCACCCTGACCGCTGCAACCCTGCGCTGGCGCACCGCCATCGACGAGGCAAGCCGGGCGGTTGGGTATTCGCTGCCGGTTTGCGTTGCCGTCTATGCAGCCGAGGCCGACGCTATGCAAGTGCCGTGTCCGTGGTTTGGACTGTCTGGCACGTTGCCATCACGACCGGATGCATTGGTCGATCAGGTTGCCGCTTCCGCGCTCGCCCATGCGCGGTGGGTCGCGCAGGACGCACGGGCACGCTGGGCCTACCGTGCCGCGCGGCTCGACGCTACCGTGCGCTGGGCGGCCGCGGCGCTTCTGCCCGGACTAACCGATACCGGGCGCGGCGCGCGCGCCGTGAATCTTGTGGCATTCGGCCTGACAGCCGCGCAGGGTGCCGCCTCCTCCGCCACGCTGGTAGGCCGTTACGGCAATGCCATCACCGGGCTGATCCAGCTATCGCCCACAACCACGCCTGCGCGTTTGCCATTGCCGGATGCACTGTTGCGCGGCATTGCCCTGCAACCAGTGCAGCGTGCCCTGCCGCACGCGCGGGCGCACGCGTTCGTTGCGTTGGCGGTGGCGTTCTGCGCGGCGGCGGGGGCCTCCGCCTGGCAGAACCGCGCGCTGGTGGCGCGCATTCAGGCAGACATGGTGCGTTACCAAGCCATTCCGCCGGAACACGATGCCGCGCGCTCCGACGCGCTATCCGCCCTCCGGCGCGACCGGACCGAACTCGAACGCTATGCGCGCGTCGGTCTGCCCCCCCGGCTGAGCCTCGGGTTCTATCGGGCGGGCGCGTTGCTGCCGACGCTGAACACGCTGATCGCCAACTACCAGCCGCCCGAACCGCCGCCGCCCATGATCGAGCTGAGCAGCCTGTCGCTGTTCAAGACCGGCAGCGCGCAGCTCAACCCGGGGTCCAACCGGGTGATGTTCGGCGCGCTGGAGATGATCAAGGCCCACCCCAACAAGCGCGTGCTGGTGGCCGGGCACACCGATTCCACCGGCAACCCGGTCAGCAACCAGAGGCTGTCGGAAGCGCGCGCTGCGTCCGTGCGCGACTGGCTCGCCGATGCGTCGGGCATTCCGCCTTCGCACTTCGCCATTCAGGGCTACGGCGACACTCGCCCCAAGGCCCCCAACGACACTGAAGCAGGGCGCGCCGCCAACCGCCGCGTCGAGATCACGCTCATCCCCGATTGCCGGGGTGCGCGTGCCACCCATTTCCCCCCAGGCCAACCGGCCTGTTCATTCGAGTAGAAGGAGCTCTAAGCAATGGCAATTCCGGCATACATGTGGATCAAGGACGATGGCGGCGCCGACATCAAGGGTTCGGTGACGGTGCAAGGCCGCGAGGGCAGCGTGGAAGTGGTGGCGCTGGACCACAGCGTCAACATCCCCACCGATGGCAACACCGGCAAGCTGACCGGCACGCGCGTGCACAAGCCGATCACCTTCACCAAGGAAACCGACGCGGCCACGCCGTATCTGTACAAGGCGGTGACCAGCGGCCAGACGCTCAAGTCGGTCGAGATCAAGTGGTACAAGATCGACGACGCGGGCAAGGAGAAGGAGTACTTCAACACCAAGCTCGACAACGTGAAGGTCGTGGCCGTGCGTCCGAAGATGCTCGACATCAAGAACCCGGCGTTCGAGAAGCACAACCACCTGGAAGACGTGGAACTGCGCTACGAAAAGATCACGTGGTCGTACAAGGACGGCAACATCATCCACGCTGATAGCTGGAACGAACGCGCCTAACGCGTGGTTCAACACCGGCACCCGCAACAGCACGCGGGTGCCGTTTTACGCAAGGCCGCCTTGCCTTGTCTCCGGCCTGGTGCACTCACATTTGCCGCCCTCTTTCGCCATGACCGCCCGCGATCTCTCCCCGTTCCTGCGTCGACTTAACCCGCACTGCGCCCAAGCCCTTGCCGATGCGGCAAGCCTGTGTGAAACGCGTGCCCATCGGGACATCGAGGTCGAGCACTGGCTCATCAAGCTGCTGGAGCAAGGCGAAGGTGATCTGGTGGCAGTCGTGCGCCGGTACGAGCTGGACACCGATGCGATCTGGAACGGGCTGCTCGCCGCAATCGAGCGGCTGCCGCATGACTTGCGCGGCAAGCCCAGTCTGTCGAACCGCCTGGGGCAACTGCTGGAGGCGGCATGGGTGCGCGCCTCGCTAGAAGAAGGGCAATCGACCATCCGATCGGCGCATCTGCTTGCGGCGCTGGTGGAATCGCCCAGCCTGTTGCGCGCGCCGGATGCCTGGCCGCTGCTGTCGGTGTCGGCTACGCAGCTCCAGCGGCTGATGCCGGAGCTGGACAAGATTTCCACCGAGGCGCCCAAGATGGCACCGGTGCAGGACACTGCCTCCAACGTAGCAATGGCTGCGGCGACACTACCCGCCAACGCGGCATCCACGCCGCTGCCCGGCCAAGCTGACGCCAGCGTCCTGCAACGCTTCACCATCGACGTCACGCAGAAGGCGCGCGATGGCCGCATCGACCCCGTCTTCGGCCGCGATGTGGAGATCCGCCAGATGATCGACATCCTGATGCGCCGGCGCAAGAACAACCCGATCCTGGTGGGCGAGCCCGGCGTCGGCAAGACGGCGCTGGTCGAGGGGCTGGCGCTCAAGATTGCGGAAGGCGACGTGCCGACGGTGCTCGCTAACGTGGCTGTGCTCACGCTCGACCTGGGGCTGTTGCAGGCCGGTGCAGGCGTGAAGGGCGAATTCGAGCAACGGCTGAAGAACGTGATCGAAGCCGTGCAGCAGTCGGCCACGCCCGTCCTGCTGTTCATCGACGAGGCGCACACGCTCATCGGTGCGGGCAATACAGCGGGCGGTGCCGATGCGGCCAACCTGCTCAAGCCGGCGCTGGCCCGTGGTGAGTTGCGCACCATTGCCGCCACCACGTGGTCCGAATACAAGCAGTACTTCGAGCGCGACGCCGCGCTGGAACGGCGTTTCCAGATGGTCAAGGTGGACGAACCGGACGACGACAACGCCTGCCTGATGCTGCGCGGCCTGAAAGATCGCTATGCCAAACACCACAACGTACACATTACCGATGCGGCGGTCACGGCGGCCGTCAAGCTGTCGCGCCGCTTCCTGACCGGGCGCCAGTTGCCGGACAAGGCCGTTGATCTGCTCGACACCGCCGCCGCGCGCGTGCGTTTGGGGCTCGAATCCACGCCCCTGGCCATCAGCCAGGTCGAAAGCGAGTGGAACGCACTCGACGTGGAACGCCAAGCGCTGCTGGCAGACCAAGGCGTGATGGCCGCGAATTTGCAGGACCGACTGGTCGCCATCGACGCGCGTCGCAACGACTTGCATGTGCAACTCACGACCTTGCAGTTGGCGGTGGCGCAACAGCAGGATGCCGCGCGTGCGCTGGAGCGCTTGCGCGAGTCCTGGCAAAACGCCCCCGATGCATCGGCCCGGCGCGATCTGGAACACGCCATCCAAGCGCAACGAGACGCGCTTGCGCAGCAAACCGACGCAGCGGTCTTGGTGCCGTTGGAAGTCAACGAGGGCGTGATCGCGCAAGTGATTGCCGACTGGACCGGCGTCCCCGTCGGTAGCCTGCTCGAAGACGAACTGGCGACCCTGCTGGAGCTGGAGGCACGCCTTGGCCGCATCGTGGTGGGTCAGGACGACGCCCTGGCCGCGCTGGGCAAAAACCTGCGCGCCGCCAAGGCCGGGCTCAAATCGGAGGATGCGCCGCTGGGCGTGTTCCTGCTCACCGGCCCCTCGGGTGTCGGCAAAACCGAAACCGCACGCGCGCTGGCCGACCTGATGTTTGGCGGCGAGCGCTCGCTCATCACGATCAACCTGTCGGAATACCAAGAGGCGCACACGGTGTCGCAACTCAAGGGTTCGCCGCCGGGCTATGTCGGCTACGGGCAGGGCGGTGTGCTGACCGAGGCCGTACGGCAGCGTCCCTACAGCGTAATCCTGCTCGATGAAGCGGAGAAGGCCCACCGCGACGTGCTCAACCTGTTCTACCAAGTGTTCGACCGCGGCTTCATGCGCGATGGCGAGGGCCGCATCATCGACTTCCGCAACACCGTCATCCTCATGACGTCGAACCTGGGCAGTGACCAGATCATGGCTGCAGTGGATGCCGTGCACGAAGCCGGTGGCGAACCGACAGCCGCCATGCTGATGGAAGCCATCCGGCCGCAGCTGGTGGAGCATTTCCAGCCCGCATTGCTCGCGCGCTTCCAGACCATCCCGTTCCGCCCGCTGTCGGCCAACGCGTTGGCAAGCATCGTGCGGATGAAGCTCGATAAAGTGTCGGCACGCATCGCACGGCGCTTTGCCGTGCCGCTGGTGTGCGACGACGCGCTCATCGCCGAACTCGTGCGGGCGTGCCAGTTGCCCGATTCTGGCGCGCGCAATATTGACAGCCTGCTCGATCAGCAGATCCTGCCAGTGCTCTCGCGTGAGTTGCTGGTGCGCCATGCCAGCGGCAGCAAACCCGCGGCCATCCGGCTGTCGTTTGACGAGGCTGAAGGCATTGCAGTGGACTTTGATGAAACCGACACCGAGGCCCTTGCAGCATGACGCGCGGCGGGCCGGGGCTGTTTGAGGCGATCACCGGGCACTTTGCCAACGGTGCGCCCATCGATGCGTTTGACGAGGCAACGCAGACCTTCCTGTCGGTGCAGGACAACATCCAGCGCATCCTCAACAGCCGGCGCAACAGCCTCGCGCACGTGCCGGATTACGGGCTCGGCGATCTGTCGAAGGTGTATCGGCATCTGCCCGCATCGGCGCACACGCTCAAGCGTGAAATCGAGACCACGCTGCTGGCTTACGAGCCACGACTAAAGGCCATCGACATCGAATTGCACGACACCGAGCCCGGCATGCTGCTGAGCTTTACGATGACGTGCACCCTGCATCAGCTTGGGCTGGTGCGCTACGGCACGCACTTCTTGCCCGACGGCAACACGCGGCTCAAGTTGCTCAAGGCGGAGCAGGATCGGGACTGACGTCCGGTGGCACGGGACGATGCCAGGGCACACTGCCCGTCCGCGTCGGCACCTATACTGCCTACCGGACCAACTGACTGCTCGAAGGCGACGCCATGTACACCGCCTATCGCGAGGCCGACTTGCGCGTGCCGCACGGCGCGCCGTTCTACTTTCGCTACGATCATTTCGCGCCCGAAACCGACATCGAGCCCCACACGCATCCGTGGGGCCAGATCAACCGCATTAGCTTGGGGCTGATGGAAGTGGCGGTCGATGGCCGCCGGCTGACCGCACCAGCCGAGTATCTGATCTGGGTGCCGGCCAATCAGCCGCATTCCGCGTCGATCCGGCAGGCGACGGACTTCCTCTCGGTGTATGTGGCCGAGCCGCTCGCGCAGCGGCTGCCATCCACGGCGTGCCTGATCCCGCAGACGCCGCTCGTGCGCGCGCTGATCGATGACTTTGCCGCACGCCGCATCACCGCCATGGCCGACGACTGGGATCTCCGCCAGTTTGAACTGCTCGTCCAAGCCCTCGTGCGCGCCGGCCATGCCGACAGCTACCTGCCCGACAGCGACGATCGCCAACTCGAGCCCATCCTGCAGGCCATCCGCCTCGACCCGGCCGACAACACCACGCTCAAGCAATGGGCCGAACGCGTACACAGCACCGAACGCACACTCGCGCGGCGCTTCCAGGCCGAACTCGGCATGAGCTTCGTGCAATGGCGCAACCG
Source organism: Ralstonia sp. (assembly GCA_039592975.1). Classification (GTDB taxonomy): domain Bacteria; phylum Pseudomonadota; class Gammaproteobacteria; order Burkholderiales; family Burkholderiaceae; genus Ralstonia. Next base: position 411,061 of record JBCNQE010000001.1, read on the forward strand.
CGTGCGTCTGTTGCGCGCGCTGGTGTGGTTAAAGGAAGACCGCTCGGTGCAGGAGATTGCCCTGGCTCTGGGCTATGGCACACCGTCTGCGTTTATCACGATGTTCCGCAAGCAGGTTGGGTTCTCGCCCGAGCGCTATCGGCGGCAGATGTGCGGCTAGGCAGAACGCCGCGCCGCGTAGGTCACCGGGTTCAGGCAACCGAGTAGCCACCGTCCGCCACCAGCGAGTGGCCCGACACATAGCTCGCGTCATCCGAGGCGAGGAAGGCCACGATGGTCGCCATCTCTTGCGCGCTGCCGAAGCGGCCGGCCGGGGTATTGGCGGCAAAGTCGTGCATCGCCTCGTCCGACGGCCAGATGCCGCGATGGTGGAACGGCGTATCGATCATCCCCGGCGCCAGCGCGTTGACACGCACGCCACGGCGGAACCATTCAATGGAGGCCGTCTTCGTCATGCCGATCACGGCGTGTTTGGTGCCGATGTACAGGCCCGCGTTCTCAAAGCCGATCACGCCGCCCATCGATGCGTTGTTGATGATGCTGCCTGCACCTTGGCGGAGCATCACTTGGGCCTCGTACTTCATCGAGTTGAAGACGCCGCGCACGTTGGGGTCGAATACCTTGTCGTAGGTGGCATCCGTCTGCTCGGTGAGCGGGGCGAACACGCCTTCGGTGCCCGCATTGTTGAAGGCGATGTCCAGGCGCCCGTACTTGGTGACGGTGAAATCGACCATCTTGCGGATGTCGTCTTCGCGCGTGACGTCCACTTCAATAGCGGCCGCTTCGCCGCCGTGCGCGCGGATGGTCTCCACCAGCGCGTCGAGCTCGGGCTTGCGCCGTGCGGCCACGACCACCTTGGCGCCGCGCTTGGCCAGTTCAATGGCCGATGCGTGCCCGATGCCCGAGCTGGCGCCCGTCACGAGGGCGACCTTGTCTTTCAGTTGCGTGGATTGCGTGTTGGTTTGGGTTGCTGCGTTCATTGCCGGCTCCTTGCCGTGAGGGTTGGGCTGGCGCTCGGACCATCCGCGCTGCCAGGCTTGGAGCCAATTATGGTTAGGCCGACACGGCAAATAAATGGAATAATCCGGCAAACAAAATTCCCAATTCTGGAACACCGGAAACCGCCATGCAAGACCGCCTCGAACTGCTGCGCATCTTCGCCACGGCCGCCAGTGCGCCGACGTTCCGCGAGGCGGCGGCGCGGCTGGGTGTATCACCGCAGGCCGTCACACGGGCGGTGCGCGAGCTGGAAGACACGCTGGGCGAAACGCTCTTTCATCGGAACACCCGCAGCGTGCAGATCACCCGCTACGGGCAGGACCTTGCCGCGCAAGCCCAGGCCGCATTGCAGACTGTCGATGGCCTGTTCGATCGTTCCTCCGCCAAGGCGACGGAGGCGAGCGGCATCGTGCGTGTGACAGCGACTTCGCACATGGGACGCACCTGTGTCATGCCCGTGCTGACGGCGCTGATGCAGCAACACCCGGGCCTTGTTGCAGACCTTCGCCTGTCGGACGCACCTTCCGCCGTGGTGGATGAGCAGATCGACGTGGGGGTACGCATTGGCTTCATCGGGGACAACCGCTTCGTGGCGCGCTCGGCCGGTAGCGTTGCGCTGTGGGTGGTGGCCACGCCTGCGCTGCTTGCCCGCGTGGGCGAACCCAAGACGCCCGATGCGCTGCTGGCGCTGCCCGTCACCACACTCATCAACCGCAGCGATGGTCGCGCCTGGCCCTGGGCCTTCCGCGACGACACCCAGCTCCAGCCTCACCGCACCGCCTTCGTGACCGATGACCCGGAAACGGAGTTGCAAGCGGCCTGTGCGGGCCTCGGCTTCACGCAGACCACGGAGTACCTGGCGCGCCAGCACGTGGAGCGCGGCGAACTGGTACGCGTGCTACGACGGTTCGAGCCCCCATCGTGGACGCTTCACGTCTACCGCCCGCAGCGCGGGCCGGTACCCACGCGGGTACGGGTGGTGTTCGATGCGTTGGTCACGCAGCTAAAGGTGCTCTGCGCTGGCTGAAGTGCGGCGATGCGGAATGCCCAGAAACGTCCGGCCTGTGTTGAGCATCCGGACGGACCCAAAAAAAACCGCGCGCATCATCACAATGCGCGCGGACTGCGCAAATCCGTTGCGGTTACGGCTTCGTCCGTTGCCACGCCCGCTGCGCTTCCGGCAGGGCCGCTTGTGCGCTGCTGCCGGGGGCGTACGGCCATTGGTCATCCGAGGTATTTGGCGGAGTCTTGCACCACGCCCCATTCGGGAACGGCTTGCAATACCAAACCTCGTTATCCAGACCAGTGACGGCCGTCCCTGACTCATAGGTGCCGACCTTGGTGCGGTCCCAGCGTGGCGGCTTGTCGCCACCCTGGGCAGGCCGCACCATGATCGTCTTCATGACCTTGGGGCTGGTCTGTCCGCGGCTATCTTTGACGGTCAGGTACGTGGCATACGCCGTCGGCACAGGGTTGGTGTTGTGCGGCGCCTTTGCCGTGACAGACGGGTTGGTAGTTGCCGCCGGCCGATCGGGCGTAAAGCCGGCCAGTTCCCACGTGTATGTCAAACCGATACCGCTTGAGCCAGCGCCCGAGAACGTGACATTGGCGTCGCTGTCCACCGTGTCGGGCGCATCGATGCGCGCCACCGGCGGCACAGGCACCGACCCATCGACGATGCTCATCGCACTGCGGTACCCGTGCTTCAGCCAGACACGGTTTTGCGGTACATGGCTGGCATCGTATTGAATGGCGTCACCATGGCGCACGCCAATCTGCACGTACGACGCATGTTGCGTATTCAACTGGGTGGCGAGTTCGCGCGCCCAGACGTGCTGATTCGCATTCTGCGCTGTCACAGGCAGGTTGATATCGACGACTTCAGCGCCGCTCTTGACCTTCGTGTTGAAGACGCGGAAGTGCACCAGTTCGCCAACCTTGGGGGCAAACCCCTGCTCAACGTACTGCCGCTCGTCGATCCACGGGAAGCCCGGAGTACCGCCGCCGAAATCGATGTCGCTGCAGTTGTAGAAGCCCTCGCCCGCTGAATCATCTCGTTGCCAGATGGAATACAGGATGGCTGGGCCCGTGCGCCCTGCCGGCAACTGCACTTGAATCTGGTACTGATCATACGGTTTGCCTGGAACAGCCCCCGGCAGATCCTCGCGCGCCTTCAGAATTTCCAGATCCTCCCAGTGCAATGGGCGGTCCAACGGCACACCCGGCTTGGTGATATAGACCGTGCTCCAGGAGGGGTCATGCGGCACGTTCGCATCCCATTTCAGGGTGTACGGGGCACCGGCTGTCACCGTCGTCTTGGGCCATCCGGCAGATTGGGGAACATCCAGCCCGGCCTTTTTAGCATCGCCTGCCGCGCATAGCGTTCCGTTCGGAATCGCTCTTTTGATGGCCTGCGGGTCATTCAAAGGCACCACGTTCTTTGAGACTTCATTCCATTGATCAAAAGGATAGGCTCCACTTTTCTCAAAGGCAGCTCGGCATCCGGGGTTGTTAATAGTGCCTCCCCAGGGGTTTTCATTCTTTTTGCAATAATATTGGCGGGCAATCGGGTCCGCCACCGCGCCATGCGCATGCGCTTGCGCGATCAGCCCGCCCCAAGCCAGCATGCATAACAGGAAGCGCCCAACCCATAGCTTCATGCTCACAATGATCCTCCGTGAAAATCAGACAAAGATTGCCAAAACAAAACGAATCGCCAGCGCAAATCTGATGTGAAATTATTCTATTTCCGATTTATGGCGATAATCCTGCCCGTTGATTATTACGATTTCCAAAGCCCAGCCGCAAATTAGAATTTTTTTAATACCGACATCAGGGATGCTTATCAGAGAATTCCGCACCGATTCCACCACCTGACGCTTCCGGCAAGGGGTCCGTGCTGGCCGCAGCGATTGAAAACAATTGTGGGGACCCACGCGCCCGTCGGTATTTATGCGCTGCAAGCTCCCGTAGAATTCGCGCTGTTGCAGATTTGGAAGTCCTCATGCGTACACCTCGGTTTGCATCCGCCCGGATGCTGGGCAGCGCGCTGGCGCTGAGCACCTTCGTACTCAGCGGCTGCAGTTCGCTGATGTCGGAAGGCACCACCGCTGCGGCGGGTATCGGTGGCGCGGCCATCGCCGCCAAAGTGACCGACAACGCCGCTGTGGCCACCGGCATCGGCCTGGGCGTGCAAGCCGGTGCACGTGCCGCGTTGCAGCACAGCCAGCGCGTCGTCCACACCGAGACCCAGGACCACATCGCGCAGATTGCCGGCGCGTTGCCGGACAACACCGTCGGCAACTGGCAGATCAAGCACCGTATTCCGCTGGAGCCGGATGAACGCGGGCGCGTTGTCGTCACGCGTTCCATCAACGGGCCGTTGGTCAATTGCAAGGAGATCCTCTTTACCGTGGACGGCGTCGGCAAAGACAACGACAGTGGCGCCGCGCAGGTGGACTTCTTCATCGCTTCCATCTGCCACGACGGCAAGCAGTGGAAATGGGCCACGGCCGAGCCGGCCACCGCACGATGGGGCTCGCTGCAATGAGCCGCATCGGCTGGCTGATTGCTGTTGGCGCCGGGCTGCTGGCCGGGTGTTCCTCCGTCGGGCCGCTGACGGGCGCGGCAGCGGGTGTCGCCACGGGCACCGTCACGGGTAACCCGGCGGTAGCGTATGGGGTGGCCGTGTCCGTCAATGCCGCGACCGACGCGTCCATCAAATACGCCATGCGCCGGTGGACCGCCAGCGAGCACGACGCACTCGCCACCGCCGTTGGGCGCCTGAGCGACGAGACACCCTCGCTCAACTGGTCATTGGAACGCCTGATGGGCGTCACCAAGGCACACGGCACGGTGGTCCTGGTGCGCACGTTCACCACGCCGCTGGCCACGTGCCGCGAGGCCATCCTCACCGTGGAAGACACCGGCACGCCAAAGCTCGCCCCCGGCTACACCATCTACGCCTGCCAGAACGGCAACGCGTGGCAATGGGCCAATGCCGAGCCCGCCGTGCCGCGCTGGGGCAACCTCCAGTAGTCCCGTAACACGACCGTCGTTTCACCACGCTGCCATCCATCGGCCTTTCCTTACGGCCGGTGGGGATTCGGCTTGTTGCTCTCAATGAGAATCATTATCATCTACGATCTTGATTCCTATGAGGACACGCATGCACGGTCTTGCCCTCCTGCTCGGCCTGCTGGCGGCGGGCTGCCTGTATGTAGCCGCGCCCAATCAGGTGTTGCTGGCGCCGCCCGCCCCACCTCCGCGGCTGTACGCGCGCGTGCTGTGCAGCGTTGCGGCGGCGCTGTCGGCCATTGCCGTGGCGCTGTGGAGTGACGTGCTCGGCTGCGCGGGTGCGATCGTCGCTGTGATTCTGGTGGTGACGGGCGCCCTGTCACTCTGGCCGATGGCGGGTGCGTGGATGCAGCGTTACCGCGCCACCAGCGGGGCGCGCCCATGACCGGCATCGGCACCACGTGGCTGGCCGGTGCGGTACTGGGCCTGCCTTTGTCGATTGCGCTGTGCACGCTGGCCATCGTGTGGCTGCCAGGCGGCTGGGAAAGCGGTGTCATCGGGGCGCTGCTCGCCTGCCTGCCGCTTTGGGTGGTGATCATCAGCGGCAGCACGCTGTTTCCGACCAGTGCCCGTGCGTGGACCGTGCTGGCCGCTGGTAACGCACTGTCCTACAGCGTGCTGTGGTGGTTCCTGCTGCGATGAAAGCCGCAACCTTACGTCGATACCAGACGCTGCATACCTGGGTGGGCCTGATGGCCGGCTGGGCGCTGTTCATCGCGTTCTTTGCGGGCGCGATCACGGTGTTCCATGAGGAACTGCATGCCTGGCAGAACCCGCTGCGCGCCCACCATGCGGCTGTTGCCGGCTCGGACAACATCGCGCCGGCCGACATTGATCACTTCGTGAGCACGCTGGTGCGCACACACCCGGCCGCTGCGGCCAGCGCGTACGTCATCCTGCCCAACGCGGGCGAACCCGAGTTCTCCGCCTACTGGCAAAACAGCAAGGGCGATTGGCAGATGACCACCGGCAGCAGGCTCGCGGCCGGCAAGACATCGCCGAAAGACTTGTCGATCGAACCGATGCAGGGCGAACTGGCCAACTTCCTGAACCGGCTGCATTACTCGCTGGGGTTGGAAACGCCGGGCATGTATTTCATGGGCGCGATCTCGGTGTTGTATGGCGTGGCGCTTATCTCCGGCGTGCTGCTGCATCTGCCGCGTCTGAAAAAGGATCTACTGGCCGTGCGCCCGGGGCGCAACCTCAAGCGCTTCTGGATGGACATGCACAACGTGCTCGGCCTGTTCAGCCTGCCCTTCCATCTCATCTTTGCGATCACCGCGCCAGTGCTGTGCTTGAGTGTCGTGCTGATGACGGTGTTCAACACGGTGGCACTCAACGGCAAGCTGTTCGATGCGGTGCCGCGCGTGACCACGGCAGCCGGCAACGTGGTCGCAGCCCACCGCGCGGCGCCCATGCTGCCTGCAGACCAACTGCTGGCCCACGCACAAGAAGCCGCCGGCGCCAGCTTCACCGTCAAATCGATTCACTACCAGCACATCGGCGACGCAAATGCCGTGGCGGAAGTGCGCGGCAACAGCACGCGCGCCGTGGGGGACTATGGCTCGGTGGCGATCCGCGCTGCCGCTGGCCAACCCGACAGCGGCAAGCTCATCGGCAACCAGACCCCCGATGCGCGCGACACCAACCACGCCATCTACAGCCTCGTCTACGGCCTGCACTTCGGCACCTACGGCGATGTCGCCTTGCGCCTGGCCTACCTCGTGATGGGGCTGGCGGGGGCGTTTGTCTTTTACTCCGGCAACCTGCTGTGGATCGAATCGCGACGCAAGCAGCGCTCGGCGGATCAACCGCGCGTGCATCAACTGCTGGCGCGCGCCACCGTGGGCGTGTGCATCGGCTGCTGCGTGGGCGTGATGGCGACCTTCTCGGCAGCGCTGCTGTGGCCCGAGCGATCGGTGGGCGTGACCTATTACACGGTGTTCTTCGCGGCGATCGCGTGGGCGATGCTGCGAGCGCCGGCGCGCGGCGCGGTTGAGTTGCTCAGCACCGCTGCGGTGGCCGCCATGCTTGCCCCCATCACCAATGCCGTGGTGACCGGCGACCACCTGCTGCGCACGATGGCGCGCGGCAACTGGATGGTGGCCGGTTTCGACCTGGGCGCACTGGCGCTCGCGTGCGGCTTTATCGGCCTCGCACGGGCCACGCTACGCCGGGCGCGCGTCGGTGCGCCGGATTCCGTTTGGGCCATGCCGGCGCGTGAAACCACCGCCCGCGACGACCTGCCGCGCATGGCCAGCAAGCCATAGCGCCACCCGCCTCACCAAAACAACCACAACACCCGCACAGCACCTCGCGCATGCCGCCCGCCGGCACGCGTGGGCCTGCGCACGCCCATCTACAACGTTGATCCAGGGGAGCTTGATCATGCGAGCCGCTTTACCACGTGCCACACGCCGTTCCACCCTCCGCCCGCGCACCACGCCGCTGGTGCGCCGACTCGCATTGGCCTTCACTGCCATGAGCACGGGGGTGCCCGTTTTGGCACAACAGGCGGATGCCCTGGTCGACCTGCCCGCCACGCAAGTCACCGCCGGCAAACCCGCTGCCTACGGCGCCAAGCAGGCCAGCACGGGCGCGCTGGGTGACAAGCCCCTGCTCGATACGCCGTTCTCCATCAACGTCGCCACGCAGGAGCTCATCCAGAACCGCCAAGCGCAGACCATCGGCGACGTGTTCAAGGGCGACCCGTCCGTCACCGCCAACAACGACGGCTACATCGGCGAAGCCTCGAACATCACCATTCGCGGCCTGCAGCTCGACCTGCTGGAGGGCTACAAGATCGATGGTCTGGCTGTGCCCAACTGGGGCAGCGAATTTCCGCTGGAACACTTCGAGCGCGTGGAGTTGCTCAAGGGCCTGTCGGGTTTCATGTATGGCTTCGGCACACCGGGCGGTATCGCCAATTTCGTCAGCAAGCGCCCGACCAACACCTTTGGCGGCAGCGCCAGCTTCGGCTTCACCCGCGGCGGCACGCTCAAGGAGTCCATCGACGTTGGCGGCCGCTTCGGCCCGACCGAGGCGCTGGGCGCACGCCTGGGCGTGGTGCATGAAGAAGGCGACACCTTTGTCGACGGTGGCCACATCAAGCGGGATTCCGCATCGCTTGCGCTCGATGCGCGCATCACGCCCGATCTGCAGTGGTCGTTCGACGGGCTGTATATGCAACGCAACGTGCAGGGCGCGTACTACGGCATCATCCCCGGCCAGGACTTTGGCGTGCCGGTGAGCGAGTTCGTGCGCACGCCGCGCGCCATTGACGGCAGCCAGCGCGTGGCCTCGCGCGGCTCGTACTACGAGACGGAGATCAAAACCGTCGGTACCGAGCTGAACTGGGCGGCCACGCCGGACTGGAACGTGCGTGCGTCATATCGCTATGCGCAGCAGAACCGGGGCAATGCCGATAGCGCCATCCAGCTCACCGATAACGCTGGCAACTTCAGCGAGCTGCAATACGGGTCGTACCAGCGCTACCAATATCAGCAAGCGCAGGTCATGGCGGACGGCAAGGTGCGCACGGGCACCATCGAGCACGAACTGGTGCTGGGCACCTCGTGGCAGAGCCTCACGCAGGCCAATGGCGGCTTTGCGTCCACCTTGCTGGGCACGGGCAATCTGTATGCCCCCTCGGCGTTTGTCTCCACCGGAGCCGCCCTGCTGCGGGTGCCGGCGTCCGACGGCTTGTACCGTACGTCGAAGATCAACCAGACCGCCGTCTTTGCCAGCGACACGATCAAGTTCAACGCACAGTGGTCGGTGCTCGGCGGCCTGCGCTACACGCGCTTCAACCAGACCGGCTACAACAGCGATGGCAGCATCTCGGCCAAGTACGACCGCACGCCCATCACGCCCACGCTGGCGCTGATGTTCAAACCCGTGCAACCGATGACGCTGTACGCGAGCTATGTGGAGGCGCTCGAAGCGGGCAACAGCGCACCCAACACGGCAGCCAATGCGGGCACGGTGTTCGCGCCGCTCAAGAGCAAACAGGTTGAAGTGGGCGCCAAAGCGGAACTGCACGACTGGACCTTCGGCGCAGCGCTGTTCCAGGTGCAACGCGGTTTGGCATATTTGCGGCCGGACAACGTCTACACACAAGATGGCGAAACCCGATATCGCGGGCTGGAACTGAACGCACGCGGCAAGCTTGCGCGGGATTGGACGCTGCTCGGTGGCGTGCTGTTCATGAATTCGGAGAACACGCAGGCCGATGCCGCTGTACTGGGCAAGCGCGCGTATGGATCGCCCCGGTTCAAGGCAACGGCCTACCTTGAATACGCAGTACCGGTGATGCCTGGGTTGGTGTTGTCGGCTGGCGGCCAATACGTCGGCAATTCGGCGCTCGAGGCCGATAACAGCAACATCGTGCCCGGGTACCACACGTTTGACGTGGGGGCGCGATATGCCACCAAGGTGGGCGGCAAGCCGGTGACGTTGCGCTTCAACATCGACAACCTAACGAACGAGAAATACTGGCTGCCGAGCTGGGGCTTCATTCTCGTGCAAGGGGCTCCGCGCACCTTCCGGGCAAGTGCTACGGTTAACTTCTGACCGCGTGAGCGCGACCACCAGGAGGGGGGAACCGTGAACCGCATGAGCGCCTTCTTCGCCGCCAGTTGGGCGGCAGCCGCATTGCTGTATTTCGGCCAGCATTCGCTGCCGCTCGTCGCCTTGGCAGGCATTGTGCTGCTGGCCGGCTTTGATCTGCTGCGCCCGTAGCACACAGCCCACCCGTAGCCGCCACCTGCGACAGCACCGCCGCGCACTGCAAACGTTTTCGGCTCCCCACCCGCCGTCGGGCGGTCCTCCTCCACCCGGGTCAACGCCGTTGTGTGTTGCACACCAAACGCCGTGGCCTGCTTGACCCGGGCCAACAATCGCGCACTTTCCGCCTACACTCCGCAATAAGAAGACATAAGAGACGCGCCGGTCGCTATAGTCGGTCTGCGGGATGGACCGGCCGCCACAGGCGCCGCACGCACCCGAGATCAACCGGATACGAAAACGCTGGAGTTGGGATGGCCTTGGAGCAACCGCAGACTTCAGGTGGCACGACATTGCGACGGCTGCGCGCACTGCTGTCGCCCCTCAACGTTGGGGTCGCAGCCTGCGTGGTCATCGTGTGGTGGTTTACGTTCGACCAGCTCGCAAAAGAGCGAGACCGGTTGATCGTCAACGCCGAGACCCGCACGCGGCTCGAAGCCCAGGCCTTTGGCGAATACTCCCTGGGCAGCGCGCGACGCCTGTCGGAATTCCTGCTGGACTTGCGCGCGAGCTGGCTCGCCGGCCGCGATGTGTTTGAGCGCGTCATCCGCGAGCGGCAGGACGTGGTGCGTGACCTGACCTTCCAGGTCGCCGTCATCGACGCAAACGGCTTGCTGGTCTACACGTCCATCGGCCCTGTCACGGACCATGTCGACCTGAGCCAGCGCGAGCATTTCCGCGTCCACAAAAACGCGCCTGGCCGCGATGCACTGTTCATCAGTGACCCGGTCCAGGGCAAGGTCTCAAAAAAATGGTCGATCCAGTTCACGCGGCCGATTCTGGAAGACGGCAAGTTTGCGGGTGTGATGGTGGTGTCCGTCACGCCTGACCAATTCGCCAGCTTTGCCAACACGCTGACGATCGGCAAGGACGGGGCCGCGACCATCATCAAGGAATCCGGCCAGGTGATTGCGCGCGTACCCAACCTGACTGCCGGCATCTCTCAGGCGCCGCGTGCACGCCGGTTCGACCAGCCGGGTGCGCCGCAGTCCGGCAGCTACCGCGTCGTTTCCGGTACTGACGGCGTCGACCGCATCATCGGCTACCACCATGTGCGGGAGATTGCGTTGTACTTCCTGGTGGGCGAATCGGTGGCATCAGTGCTGGCGCCTTACCAGCGCTATCGCCGCATCGCCCTGGCCGAGGCCGCCGGCTCGACGCTGCTGATTGCGCTGCTGTATGGAACGCTGCGCCGCTCCATGGCCGAACGTCGGCGGCATATGGAAGACATGCGCCTGGCCTCACTGGTCTATGCCTCCAGCAGTGAGGCGATGATGGTGACTACGCTCGACGGTAATGTCATCGACATCAACCCCGCCTTTACCGTTACGACGGGCTATACGGCGGAGGATCTGAAAGGCCAGCCCAGCGATGTCATTCGCTCGGAATGCAATGACCGCACCGTGGTCGACGCCATGCTCACAGCCGTCGGCACCAAGGGCACGTGGAGCGGCGAATACCTCATCCGCCGTAAGGACGGCACCGAGTTTCCGGCGCTGCTCACCATCGACACGTTTGCCGGCCACGCGCAAGGCGAGCCCAGCCGCGTGGTGCTCATCCACGACATGACGGAGAAGAAGCGTGCGGAAGAGGTCATCTGGCGGCAGGCCAACTTCGACACGCTGACGGAGCTGCCCAACCGGCACATGTTCTCCGCCCGCCTGCGCCAGGAGATCGCGCAGGCCCGGCGCGCCAATGCCTCGGTGGCGCTACTGTTCATTGACCTGGACCGGTTCAAGGAAGTGAACGACACGCTCGGCCACGACCAGGGGGATGTGCTGCTCAAGGAGATTGCACGACGCATCTCCGCCATCGTGCGCGGCACCGACACCGTGGCCCGCCTGGGCGGCGATGAGTTCACCGTCATCCTGCCCAACATGCCGGACGCCGGCGCGGCCGCCCCCATCATCCACAGCCTGCTCGCGCGCATTGCGACCCCCGTGCGCCTGGGCGAAGAAAGCGTGGAAGTGTCGGCCAGCATTGGGCTGGCGCTGTTTCCGCGCGATGCGGACAACGCCGAATCCTTGCTGGTGCGCGCCGACCAGGCCATGTTTGCGGCCAAGAGCGCAGGGCGCAATCAGTGGGCCGTGTTCACCCCGGCCATGCAACGCGCCGAGCAGGAGCGCCTGCGCGTGACGAGCGACCTGCGTATCGCCATCGAGCAGAAGCAGCTTGCCGTGCACTACCAGCCCATCGTCGACTTGCGCAGCGGCAAGGTGCGCAAGGCAGAAGCGCTGATCCGCTGGACGCACCCGGTGCGCGGCGAGATCGACCCGGCGGATTTCATTCCCGTGGCCGAAGACACGGGGCTGATCGTCGAACTCGGCAAGTGGGTACTGAACGAAGCGCTGGACCGGCTCACGCACTGGCATGCGACGCTGGATGCCGCGCTGCAGGTGTCGGTCAACAAATCGCCCGTGGAGTTTCGCGCCTACCAAGCGGGGGGTGAATCCTGGCCCACGGTCGTGCAGCGCCGTGGCATCCCGCCGCACAGTCTGGTGGTCGAGATTACCGAAGGCGCATTGATGGAAGACAGCGCAGAGGTGGTCGAGCACCTCGGTGATTTCCGGCAGGCGGGCATCGACGTTGCGCTCGACGACTTTGGCACGGGGTATTCATCGCTGTCGTACCTCAAGCGCTTTGACATCGACTACATCAAGATCGACCAGTCATTCGTGCGCAGCCTGGCCGACGATCCGAAAGACATCGCGCTGTGCAGCGCGATCGTCAGCATGGCGCATGCGTTGCGCATCAAGGTCATTGCCGAAGGCATCGAAACCGAAGCGCAGAAGGCCATCCTGACCGCCGCAGGTTGCGACTATGGGCAAGGCCATCTGTTCTGCCCACCGGTGCCCGCAGCGGCATTCGAAGCCTTCGTCATCGAGAACCAGCTCGCCGTCACATAAGCGCCACGCGCGCGCCAACGCCGGTGCGTCAGCCACCGCGCACCGCATGCGCAAACGCTTGCACTACGTCTGCCGATGCATCGGTGATGGCCCAGTAGCCCATGCCGGCTTTGCGCCAATACATCAGCTGATAGCCGCGTTCGGTGCGCAATGTCGGTTCAGCATCGCCGCCGGTTTCGGGGCGCACGTACAAGTCGACCGGGTGCTGCGCCGAGCGATACACCAGCACCGCCACGGGCCGGCCGTCGATGTAATCAAGCCGCCCACCGATGAGCGGAAAGCCCTGCGCCGCCAGATCCGTTACGGGCGGTGCGTAGTCGATGCGGCCGTTGAACCACGGCTTGACGGTATGGCGATCGGAGGACAGCACATCCGTCTCGCGCGCACCGAGCAGCGCCCGTACATGGCTGGCGGTGATGTCGTGCGCAGTCAGCGCAGCGGTATCGGGCCTGCCGACCAGCACACCAATCCCCAACGCCATTGCTGCCAGCGCGCTGGCGCCCAGACCCCAGCCGATGCCCTGAGTGGGCCGGGTGGGCATGAAGAGCCAGCCGATCCACCGCCGCCATGGGGATTCGCTGCCGTGTGGCTGCCGCGGCTGCACTGCGGCTGGCGTGCCCGCTTCCACCTGCACAGCCGCCAGCACGCGCGCGGCCAGATCGGCGGGCGCCTTGGCGTACAGCGTGGGTGTGCGCAAACCCTGGCGCAGCGCGCGCACCACGGCATCGTCGTGCGCGGCAACCTGGGTGCAAGCCGCGCAGGTGGCCAGATGCGTGTCCATGCGCAGGCTGTCGGCCGCTCCGAGTTCGCCATCGGCGCGAGCGGCCAGCAGCGCGCGGATGTCGTCACAGTTCATGGCGGGCCTCCTTGGTGCTCGCGGTGTTGTTGCCCACGCCACCCGATGCGCGGATGGGCGTCACGTTGGTGCGCGGGGGTGCGTGGTCTTCGGTCAGCAGCCGCGCAAGCTGCTGCCGCGCCCGGGCCAGCCGCGACATGACCGTCCCGATCGGCGCGTCGACCACCGCGGCAATGTCGCGGTAAGGCAGCTCTTCCAGCTCGCGCAGCACCAGCACCTCGCGATACGGCACCGGCAACTGCGCCAGCGCCGCATGCACCCGGCGCACGTCGTCGATGCGAGCCAGCAAGGCGGCCGGGTCAACGCCGTAGCTGGCGCCCTCTTCGTCTGCCATGCCTGCCGGGTCGACCACGTCGTCATTCCACGGCTGGGCCGGTGCCTGCCTGCGGCGCGCGCATTCCGAGAACCACGTGTTGCGCACGATGGCCAGCAGCCACGGGCGGCCGTCTCCGCCGCGGAATCCGCCAAACAGCCGGAACGCGCGCAGGCAGGCTTCCTGAACGATGTCGTCGGCGTCTTGCGCATCGCCCGAGAGCCAGCGCGCCAAGTTGTAGGCGGCATCGACATGCGGCAGCACCGCCTGCGCAAAACGCTGGGCGTCGGTCGGCAGATCGAGCGGGGGGGCTGGCAGGTCGGGCATGGCGGCCTGGAGGCAGTTGACCTCCGTATACCGGGGTGCAATCCAGTTTATTCCCGCGCCGGAAGTTTTTTGTTGAAACGCGCGTTTCTTCGTGTCTGGTCGTGTCTTGCGGGAATAAGCCCGCGCCCCCGCCGGTATGACAGACAGGACCGGCGCGCCCTCGTCTTCATCGCGCTGGATCAACGACCTAGTTCAGCTAACGACTGCAGGGGACACCCCATGAGCAAGCAACCCGCGCGACGACAGTTCCTGCAACTGGCCGCGGTGGGCGGTCTGGTTTACGCCTCCGGCCTGCCCGGCTGGCAGGCGATGGCCGCAACCACACGTGCCACCGGCGCCAAGCAAGACGATTTCTACTTCGTGCAGCTATCGGACACCCATTGGGGCTTCAAGGGTGCACCCAACCCAGATGCGCAGGGCACGCTACCCAAGGCGATTGCCGCCGTGAACGCGCTGTCGCCCGCGCCGGATTTCGTCATCTTCACCGGCGATCTCTCCCACATCAGCGACGACCCGGATGAGCGCCGCAAGCGCCTGCGGGAATTCCGCGACATCGCTGCGCAGATCAAGGTGCCGGTCGTGCACTACATGCCGGGCGAGCACGATGCCTCGCTCGACAACGGCGCCGCGTACATCGAACTGTTCGGCCGTACGCACTATGCGTTCGACCACAAGGGCGTGCACTTCATCGCCATCGACAACGTGTCGGACCCATCGGCGCGCGTGGGCGATGCGCAGCTCGCGTGGCTGGCGGCGGATGTGCGTTCCGTGCCCGAGCACACGCCCATCGTCGTGTTCACGCACCGGCCGCTGTTTGACTTGTACCCGCAATGGGACTGGGCCACGCGTGACGGCCAGCAGGTGATCGACCTGCTCATGCCGCACCCGAACGTGACGGTGTTCTACGGCCACATCCACCAGGAACACCACCACATGACCGGGCACATCGCGCACCACTCGGCGCGCTCGCTCATGTTCCCGCTGCCTGCACCGCCCGCACCGGGGTCGCAGGCCAAACGCAACCCGGTCCCGTGGGATGCCTCCCAACCGTATCGCGGCCTGGGCTGGCGCAGCATCACCGAACAGGGCAAGCAGGACACCGCCACCTGGGCCCTGGCTGAGCAACCCATCCAGACCACCACGACCAAGACCCCGGAGACCACCTGACATGCGCGCCATTCATCCAACCCCTGCACACAACCCCAAGCGTCGCCTGGCGCTGCGTCAAATCACCGTGCTGGCGGCCGGTGCCGCGCTCGCCTGCGTCGCCCACGGCGAAGGCCCGCAGGTGATTCGCGTACACGCGCGCAAGTTCACCTTCACGCCCGACAAGATCACGCTCAAGCGCGGCGTGCCCGTGGTGTTCGAGCTGACCGGGCAGGACATCCTGATGGGCTTTGCGATTCCAGATTTCAACGTGCGCGCAGACGTCGTGCCGGGGCAGACGGCGCGGCTGGCGCTGACGCCTGACAAGACCGGCACGTTCGATTTTCTGTGTGACATCTTCTGCGGCTCGGGGCATGAGACGATGAATGGGACGCTCACGGTTACCTAAGGCCCAGGGCAAAAGTTGGTGAACGCCCTGCCCTGGAGCAGGGCGCTCTATCAAACAACGTAGCGCACGTTGTGAGCCTCCGTCGGTAACGGGAGATCCCATCGATGCAGCATCGCCTCCAGCGCCTTGTTGGACAGCGACGTATCGCGCTTCGCATTTCGGCGCAGCAGTTCAACACGCGGCTGTTCGAGGTACACGATGTTCACCTCAGCGTGGTACGCAAAGAGTAAGTCGAGCGTCTTCTTCCGCATACGCTCGCTCAGATGCGTCGCGTTCCAGACGAAGGGCTTTTCTGCACGTAGTAGCGCCTTGGCCCGGTCCACCGCCAGATGGGCGACCATGCCCTCGTTCTTGCCATGGCGCAACCCGAGTTCGTCGCGGGCATCGTCAAACGACACGACGGGCAAGTCCGGGTGGTGCGCTGCGACCCAACTGTTCTTTCCCGAGGCTGGCAAGCCAGACATCACGATGACCTTCGCTCCCGCTGGTTGATGGAGGGGATAGTCCGGATGCAGCTCTGCGCCGCGAAAGTAGCTCACGGCCGTGTGCGCATCAGCAAAGTGCCGTGGCGCGCCATAGCAACCCTCCTCGCGCGCAAGCTCACGGAACAGCTCGATGTTGTCGAGCACGCGTGCACGATCCGCACAAACGCGACCGCGCATGTCGGCCTCCGCCAGCATGGCCAGCAATGGAATGCTGAGCTGCCACGAAAGCTGCCGAACGAGAAATTCCGGCGACCCTCGGCGAGATCCGTCCAGGGCAAAGAACGGTACCTGATGCGCGCCGATCAGTCGGCAGATGGATTCGCGCAGCTCGAACGGCACGCCTGCATCCCACAAGGCAATGCGTGCATCAATGGCACCTTTGCGCGAGTGCCCCGGTTGCCCGATGGCGCCCGTGACAGGATCGATGACGGTCGTGCTGTACTTGGCCATGTCATGCAACAGCGCTGCCAGGAAAACCGTCTCCTGCTCAGCCCGGGTCGCAGCCTGGTAATCCGGCAGCGCCAACAGCGCTTCCACCACCATCTGCGTATGGGTCCAGACATCACCTTCGGCGTGATACCTCGGGTCCTGCGGCGTCGTCTTGGCCAATTCCAGTACAGGAAATGCCGCCAGGCACGCCTCGAAATCGGGAGCCGCGCCGTGGGTTGGCACCAGCGCTCGCAAGTGTTCGTAGTCCATCATGATCTCCTCGAATTCACGGCACCCGCCGACACGATCGCCGGCACTCCCGCCAGGGAGGAACGCAACGTGTCCCAGGTCACCGTCGGCTGCGACGCATAGAGGTCGACGCCCGGTAGCAATAGGTTCGGAATGAACGGTTGTTCGGAGTGGTGCTTTTCCGACTCGAGGATGGCTTGCACAAAGTCCTGCCGAACCCACTTGTATCGGCTGAATGTTTGGTCTTCGCCTTCTACCTTGATGTACAAACCTTCCGACAGATCGGACTTGTCACACTGCCGCCATGCCAGTGCAAGGTCGAGCCCAGCACGTTGCACGGTTTGCTCAAAGGCGGCACGCCACTGAGCGGTCTTGGCCAACGACGGCCGTAGCAATGCCTTCAGTTCTCCAAGGGTGGCTGGCGCCGTTCCTTCATACAAAACAGGCACGGAAAGCACGGGCCCATCCGCCAGCAGCGTCCGACGTGCCGCGGTTGATAGGAAGGCGCCGGTATGACGGTCCAGCACGTCGAACTCGAAGAAGTGGTGCGGCAACGCGTCATAGAAAACCGCATGCTTCTTGGTGACGGTCTCGCCGTACATCACGTAGCGGTCTTCCAGGCGTTCCAGCAGCCACGCCTCGTGAGCCGCGGCCCACGCCTTGACGAAGCTGAACTGACGCTCCCGTCCACCACCCACCAGGTAGTGTCCCCGGGACTGCAGCAGCAGTTCGCCAGCCGCACTGAAGCTGATGCCGGTGTTAGCCCCGTCGAGCTTCTCTTCAACGACGAGGTAGTGCCCGCGCAGCGTGTGATAGGGAATATGCTCGTACCCAGAATCACCATCCTGCAGGCGCGAGCCTTCCAGATGCGGTGTACGCGGATAGCGAAACAGGTCGAGCGATTGCGCAAGCGCGCGATGATCCAACGTCATGGTTTTCTCCAAGCAAATATGGGAAAGCCGACGACGCGGAAAACGGAAGGGGAGAGGCGAAGGATTGGTGTAGTGCGCGCTCCCGGAACCGCACCTGCCAGAAGGTTCCGATCTAAGACGACGCAGCGTTCAGTACGGACGGGCAGGCAACCGCGATACCAGGGAAACTGGTAGTCGTCGGCGTCAGGCGATGTGACGGCAGGCTACGGGCACTTGATTCACCAATTGAAGTTGGGGTGGAACAGAAATTGAGCGCGGAGCTTAGTGAGGTGCGCGCGCATTGTCAATTGCGTGCAGGCAACAGCTGCACCCTGCACAGCGCCTCTTTGTCGGTTCGCAACCTAGCTCGGCCCGGTTCCGCGAACCCCACTCAACACCTCAGCATCGACCTCCGGATTAGGCTCACCATCCCGGGTCGCAATCAACGCCTTCGGTGCCATCGCGATCAACGGCAGGATCAGCGCGTACACCACGGTGGTCGCAATCACGCAGTATGTGAACCCGTGCGTTGGACTGCTGTTGTAGATGTGCGAGCCCAGCAGATCACCCGCACGCGCGGAGAGCGCGAGCACGCCGTCCACCAGCATCATCAAGGTACCCTGCAAGCCGGGCGGGCAAGACCGCATGGCGAGGTCAAAGTACGCTGCCGTCGCCACGCCGCCCATCAGCCCGATGGGTGCCGCCAACACCAGCGCAAGGTCCGCCGAGTGTATGAAGGCCAACGGCACCATCTGCGGCACGGCAATGATCGTTCCCCACCACAGCAGCTTATTCAGCGCGACACGCTTGCACAGCACGCCATACAGCAGGAACGTCGGGATGAACGCGGCGGCGAAGATGCCGTTGTAGTACGAATAAACGGAATCGGAAGCATGCAGCGTATTGGTCAGGTAAAACTGCAGCGGTGTAGCGGCGCCCGGGGCGAAGTTCCATAAAAAGCAGATGAGCACCGCGGGGTAGACGGCCCGATGCCTCACTAGCCGCCGGACATTCCCCATGAAGTCCGTACCCTTGGCCTGCGGCGCCTCGTACGCCTGGCCGAACACGGAAACCGGCTTCCATAGCGCAAGCAGTGCCACCAGCAACGCGAGTGCCGCCGCCAGAAAAAACGCCTGTCTCGGGGCAAGATGATCGGAGACATATCCGGAGGCGAACGCACTCGCCACGACGGGCAGCGAGCTGACCACGTTCAGCAGTGCGCTCAGGCGCCCGGACATGCGTTTCTCCTGGCCCACCAGCGCGATCAACCCCTGATACGCCGCAGCAACAAACCGCGACGACAACATGGCCAGCAGCATCCCGATCATCAACGCCGGGTACGAGAGCCCCGACAACGCCATCCCGATAAGCGCCAACGCGGTGGCTGGCGCGAACAGCAGAAAGAAGCCGCGATCACGCAGTCCTAGTGGATTCCATTGATCACGCGCCAAGCCAAACGCAAAGGCTAGGTACACCGGAATGCCCGTCACCAACCGAAACATCGCGATCTGCGCCGCCGTGGCATGCAACTGGTTTTTGAGCAGATACGAGGTCTGGATATCCACCAGATAACCGGCCGGCGTTGCCAGCGCGATGCATAGCGTCAGGCAACCGAAATACAGCAGCGTCTGGTCGCGGCCTTCGGAACGACCGTGCCGGTGGGCGATCGCTTTGAAGAAGCCGGATGATTTCGTTGCCACGGCACGCACCCCCCAAGGGTGACGACTCCATGGCAGCATGCGCTGCGCAGCGGCGTGGGGTCAACACGACTCATTCGAACAGATGAGCGCGTGCGCCGTCGATACATCCACATGGAGCAGTGGCCATGGGCGCCAATCACCGCGTGCTAGGATGGCCCCTCCCCCGGCAGCCGCCCCCTCCCATGACGACCATCTACGCGACCCTCGGCGTGCAGCCGGACGCGACTTTGGATGAAATCAAGCGCGCCTACCGCCGCGCCGCAATGAAGTGGCACCCCGACCGCAACCTCGGCCGCGAAGCCGAAGCGTATGCGGCGTTCCAGGAAATCCGCGAGGCTTACGCCATCCTCTCCGATGCCGAGCAGCGTCGCGTGTACGACGAGGTGTTCGCGCAGGAAATGCAGCGCTGGCAAGCTGAACGCGACGCGCAGGAAGCCCAGGAGCGGGAAGCGCAATGCGAGCGTGAGCGCATTGCGCAAGAGCACTACGAGAAGATGGTCGCCATCGCCATGCGCTTTGCTGACGACGGCCACAATCGGGACACACTGTTCGGCGTACTGCTCGGCCGGGATTGCGAGGCAGAACTGGCTGCGCGCATCGCGGATAGCGTGTGGGCGTTGCAGGAGGCGCGGCAGGCGAGTGCGGCGGCTGCAGAAGCAGCGCACAACGAGGCGATGCTCAATCCAGATGTAGCACCGGCATCACCACCGGATGAAGCGACGACGCCCCAGCGGAACGCGAGCGCGTTTGAGTCGTTCTGGCAGGGGTTGTTTGGCTTGCGGCAATAGCGAGCTGACGGTGCTGCTCACCGCCCGCCCAACAACCGACACTCCGCCGACAACGCCAACAGATTCGGATCGCGCTCCCGATTGCGCTGCATCACCAGCACGATGTGCTGGCTGATCGCATAGCGTGCGGCCAGCGGAATCAACTGCACCCTGGGGCTGAAATCCGCCACGCGGCGTGGCAATAGCGCATAACCGATGCCGCCGCTCACCAAGTTCATCAGCGAGAAGATGTCGCCCACGCGCAGCGCGATCTGCGGGGCAAAGCCAGCCTTGTTGAACGCGGCCATGAAGTCGTGGTACGTCGCAAAGTCATCACCGAGTGCGACAAACTTTTCGCTGCGCACGGCCTGCAGGTCGATTTCCGCCGACGCAGCATACGGTGAGTTGAGCGGTGCAGCGAAGAGGATCTCGTCGTCGAACATCGGCACCGTCAGCAGATCAGGATTACGCAACGGCTCGCCCAGGGCGATGACGATCGCGTCGAGCTGGCCATCTTCGAGCTTGGCGAGCAGGCTGCGGTTCGAACCCAGCGTGAGTTCGATGTCGAGCGCGGAGCGCCGCGTCTTCAGGCCCGCAAAGATGCGCGGCAAGGTGCCCACCGTCATCGAATAGAGGCCGCCGATCTTGAGCGTCGTCGATGAAAACCCCGCCGCCTCTCGCGTGCGCCGCACACCGGCTTCGCATTCCGCCAAGATTCGCTCCACATGCTCGGCAAACACATAGGCGGTAGACAGCGGAATCAGCTTGCGCCCATCGCGCTTGAAGAGCGGACAGCGCAGCCCTTCCTCCAACGAATGCAGCGCGCGGTGCACACTCACCGTGCTCTGGCCGAGCGCCTCGGACACGCGCGCCATGTTCCCCAGCGTCATGAAGGACTGGAACACCTCCAGCTTCTTCAGGGTGATGTCTTCATCGATTGCCATGGCAGGGTCTCCTCCGCGCACGTTCTCTGGGTGCGCTGCTATCAGATTCGCCCATTGTTTCATTAACCTGAAGTTAATGAAACCGCGACTAGGTTGATTGAAGTGCACCTTGTTACGGCCTACGGTACAGGGCATCAAATCAACAAGGCTGGAGACGCCACCCATGCAACCGATGCCCACCCAATCGGCAAACGGGGCCAATGCTCCCATCCCGCCCCAGTGGCGGCGACGGCGCGACGAGAAAGAACGCCGCCTGGCCGCGGCCCGCCGCATCGCCAACGGCAAGGTCATTCCCACCACCGACGTCGTCGCCGCACTCGAAGCGCTGCTCGCCCCGGGCGACCGCGTCGTGCTGGAGGGCAACAACCAGAAGCAGGCGGATTTCCTCTCGCGCTCGCTGGCCAAGGTGAACCCGGAGCGCCTGCACGATCTGCACATGATCATGCCGAGCGTGAGCCGCGCCGAGCACCTCGATATTTTCGAAGCCGGCATCGCGCACAAGCTCGACTTCTCGTTTGCTGGCCCGCAGAGCCTGCGCATCAGCCAGTTGCTGGCTGACGGGTTGCTGGAAGTCGGCGCCATCCACACCTACATCGAGCTGTATGCACGGCTGGTGGTGGACCTGATTCCCAACGTGTCGCTGGTGGCCGGCTTCAAGGCCGACCGGCAAGGCAACATCTACACCGGCCCCAGCACTGAAGACACGCCCGCGCTGGTTGAGCCCACCGCGTTCTCCGACGGCATCGTCATCGCTCAGGTCAACGAGATCGTCGATGACCCAGCGGACCTGCCGCGCGTCGACATCCCCGGTTCGTGGGTCGACTTCATCGTGCAGGCCGACAAGCCGTTCTACATCGAGCCGCTGTTTACGCGCGACCCGCGCCTGATTAAACCCGTGCACGTGCTGATGGCGATGATGGCGATTCGCGGCATCTACCAGCGGCACAACGTGCAGTCGCTCAACCACGGCATCGGCTTCAACACGGCCGCCATCGAGCTGATCCTGCCGACGTACGGTGAACGCCTGGGCCTCAAGGGCAAGATCTGCCGCAACTGGACGCTCAACCCGCACCCCACGCTGATCCCCGCCATCGAGTCCGGCTGGGTGGAAAGCGTGCATTGCTTCGGCACCGAGCTGGGCATGGAGCGCTACGTGGCCGCACGCCCCGATGTGTTCTTCACCGGCCGTGATGGTTCGCTGCGCTCGAACCGCATGCTCTGTCAGTTGGCCGGGCAATACGCGGTGGACCTCTTCATCGGCGCGACGCTGCAGGTGGATGGCGATGGGCATTCGTCCACCGTCACACGCGGTCGCCTGGCCGGCTTTGGCGGTGCACCCAACATGGGCCACGACCCGCGCGGCCGCCGTCACGCCACACCCGCATGGCTCGACATGACGGAGCCCGTGACGATGCTGGAACGCGGCAAGAAGCTCGTCGTGCAGATGGTCGAAACGTTCCAGGAAGGTGGCAAGCCGACCTTCGTCGATACGCTCGATGCGGTGTCGGTCGCCAAGCAAAGCGGCATGCCGCTCGCGCCGATCATGATCTACGGCGACGACGTCACCCACCTGCTGACCGAAGACGGCATCGCGTATCTCTACAAGGCGCAGTCGCTGGAAGAGCGCCGCGCGATGATTGCCGCCGTGGCGGGCGTCACCTCCATCGGCCTGCGCCACGATCCATCCAAGACCGAGCAGATGCGCCGCGATGGGCTGATCGCCTTGCCCGAAGACCTGGGCGTGCACTCCACGGATGCCAGCCGCGAGTTGCTCGCCGCCAAGAGCATCGCCGACTTGGTGGAATGGTCCGGCGGCCTGTACGACCCGCCTGCGCGCTTCCGGAGCTGGTGATGGAAAAGATCCTGACCCGGCCGTTGCCGGCCAGCCCGAAGGCGCGTGCAAAGCGATTGGCCGCGCTGGTGGAATCCGCGCTCATCGACGAGGTGACGCTGTCGCCCAAACCCGGTCTCGTGGACGTGCGTGGCAACGGCGCGCATCACGATCTGGATTGGACGCTGATGGTGCATTCCGCGCAAACCCTGCGCCCCGCGTTTGAGGCGATGGCGCTGGCCGGTGCGCAGATTGATTCGCCGCTGCCCCTGCGCGAGCGCATCGGCCGCCTGGGCCGCGAAGGCGAGGCGGCCATGCTGGCGGCCACGGGTGGCATCAACACGCACCGTGGGGCCATCTGGGCACTCGGCCTGCTGGTGACGGCCGCCGCGCAGGTGCCGCATGCGCTAGGCGCAAGCGCCGTCGCCACGCGTGCGGCGCGCCTGGCCAACATCCCCGATCGCTTCGCGCCCGTCTCAACGGGCCACAAGGGCGAGCGCGCCTGCAACGACTACGGTGTCGGCGGGGCCAAGGGCCAAGCGTGCGCAGGCTTTCCGCACGTGATCAAGGTCGCGCTGCCCGCGTTGCGCCAAGCACGCGCCGCAGGCATGCGCGAAGACCATGCACGCGTAGACGCCCTGCTCGCCATCATGGCCACGCTGGACGACACCTGCGTGCTCGCACGCGAGGGTGCGCAGGCATTGCGCGTCGTACAGACCGGCGCGGCAACGGTACGCGCCGAAGGCGGTCTCGCCACAGCGCTAGGCCGCCGCGCATTCCGCCTGCTCGAACAAGACATGCTGGCGCTGCACGTGTCCCCCGGCGGTGCCGCCGACCTGCTAGCCGCTGCCCTGTTCCTCGACCGCCTGCCCGCCAGTGCGCAAGCATCCGACATCGAATCCGCTCATCAGGAAACCGAACATGGAGCATCTTGATTTTCAGTTCACCGGCGGCGCACCCGCCAGCCGGCGCGCGTATGCCGGCGTGGTCGGCTCTGGCGACCTCGAAGTGCTGCTAACCCCCGGCAACGCCGGCCAGATCGACGTAGCCATCACCACCTCCGTCAACGGCATGGGCGCGACGTGGCAGGCGCAGCTTGCGCGCGTGTTTGGCTCGCATCCATGGCCTGCCGCCAAGATCGTCATCAACGACTTCGGCGCGACGCCGGCGGTGGTGCGGTTGCGGCTTGAGCAAGCGCTCGAATCGCTCACGTCATAAGGAGGCGCCATGTCACGCAACCCGATTGAACGCGACAGCTTTATCGAACGCGATGCACGCCGCCGCGCCATCGCCCTGCTCGACCCCGGTACCTTCCGTGAACTGCTCGATCCGTTCGAGCAATTGACCTCACCGTGGTTGCCGCGCCAGGGCATCGTCACGCAGGCCGATGATGGTGTGGTCGTGGCGCGTGGCACGCTGGGCGGACAGCCCGCAGTAGTGCTCGCCATTGAAGGCGCTTTCCAGGGCGGAAGCATGGGCGAGGTGTCCGGCGCGAAGATCGCAGGCGCGCTGGAACTGGCGGCGGAAGACAACCGCAACGGCATCCCCACGCGCGCCGTGATCGTCTTCGAGACGGGCGGTGTTCGGCTGCAAGAAGCCAACCTCGGGCTGGCCGCCATTGCGGAAATTCACGCCGCCATCCGTGACCTGCGCACGTACGGCCCGGTCATCGGCATCACGGCGGGCGTGGTCGGCTGCTTTGGCGGCATGAGCATCGCCGCCGGCCTGTGCAGCTACCTGTTGATGACGCGTGAAGCGCGCCTGGGCCTGAACGGCCCGCAGGTGATTGAACAGGAAGCCGGCATCGAGGAATACGACTCGCGCGACCGCCCCTTCATCTGGAGCCTGACCGGCGGCGAACAACGCACCGCCACCGGCCTGGCCGATGTCTGCATCGAAGACGATTCCATCGCCATCTGCGCGCAGGTCATCGAGTGGCTGCGTGCGGGTGCACCGAAGCACCAGCGCAGCGAGCAGATCGACCTGTACCTCGACCGCCTCGCCGCCGTCGACACCACGCGCCAAGTCGCGGCCGATGATGTGCGCACGCTTTACGGAACGCACACAGCAAAGGAGCGAGCATGAGCCAGAACCCACTTTCCACACGCGGCACCACCTGGATGCGCGCGCTCGCTGGCGGCACACCCGTCGCCGGTTACGGCAGCACGCTGCAAGTCGTGGATGGCGCCCTCGCCGGCCAACCCGCCCGCTACATCGCCGTCGTGCCCGATGCGGAAAACCGCTTCCCCCGCGCACGCAACGGTGAAGTCGGCCTAATCGAAGGCTGGCAACTCGCACGTGCTGTGCGCGACGTCATGGCAGCCGATGCCGGAGGCGAGCACAAGCGCGCCATCGTCGCCGTCATCGACGTCGCCAGCCAAGCCTATGGGCGCCGCGAAGAGGCTTACGGCATCCACCTCGCCCTGGCCGCAGCGGCGGACGCCTATGCTGCCGCACGGCTGGCCGGCCACCCCGTCATCGGCCTCATCGTCGGCCGCGCCATGTCGGGTGCGTTGCTCGCACACGGCTACCAAGCCAATCGCCTGATCGCTCTCGACGACGCGGAAGTGATGGTGCATGCGATGGGCAAAGCCGCCGCAGCGCGCGTCACGCTGCGCTCCATGGCAGACCTGGAACGCCTGGCGCAGGAGATTCCGCCCATGGCCTACGACATCGCGAGCTTCGCGTCGCTCGGGCTTCTGTGGAAGCTGCTGAAAGTCAAATCCGCAAGCACCCCCGATGCAAGCGACATCGATACCGTACAGACCGCACTGGCAGCAGCGCTAACCGACATCCAAGCCGACCCATCGCGCGGGCTGGAAAGCCGACTCGGCGCACCACTGCGCAGCGCGTCAGCAGAAGTCCGCACGCGCCTGCGCGCGCAATGGAACGCGTAGCAAACAAACAGGAGGCAACACCAACACCAACGCACGCGCCCAGACGGTTTGGCCGTTGACGTTGATGCCCTAGATGGCGCCTTGAATTTCTGTTGCAGGGAGGAAAAAGAAAGGGGAACTGTTTGAGCGCAGCGAGTTTTCCCCTTTCCCTCCCTGCGACAGAAATTCAAGGCGCCATCTCGGGCGCGCCTTTCTTTGCTTACTTTCTTTGGCAAGACAAAGAAAGTAAGTCGCCCCCGGCAGGGGGTGAAACAGAGATGCACCACCAACAAAAATGACGGCAAAAAACCGCCGCAAGTTCACCAAGAACAGGAGACAAAAACCATGATCATCTACGGCACCACCCTGCTGGCCCTCTGCCACATCGCAGGCCTCTTCCTGGGCGATTTACTCGGCCAGGCCATCGGCGTCAAAGCCAACGTAGGCGGCGTAGGCATCGCCATGCTGCTGCTGATCTTCGCGCGCCTCTACCTCCACAAGCGCGGGCTCATGCCAGCCGCCACAGAGGCCGGCGTCTCGTTCTGGGGCGCAATGTACATCCCCGTGGTCGTGGCGATGGCCGCCACGCAAAACGTGGTGACCGCCCTGCGCGGCGGCCCAGTCGCACTGCTCGGCGCGATCGGCGCAGTGGTGGTATGCGGCGCCTGCATCGCCCTCATCAACCGCACCGGCAAAGCAGAAGACCGGCAACCGCTACCGCCACTGCCCGAATCCGAACAAGCCCGCGCCTAAGGAGACCCACCATGCTGTCAATGTTCGAGAAAGTTCTGCAGCACAACGGGCTGGTCGCTGCCTTTGCGCTGGTCGGCATCATCATGGGCCTGTCGATGTGGTTGTCGAAGAAGCTCACCTTCGGGCGCGTGCACGGCTCCGCCATCGCCATCGTGATCGGGCTGGTGCTGGCCTACTGGGGCGGCATGCAGACCGGCGGCGAGCGCGGCCTGGCCGACCTGAAGCTCTTCGGCGGCATCGGCCTGATGGGCGGTGCGATGCTGCGCGACTTCGCCATTGTCGCCACCGCATTCGAGGTGCAGGTGACCGAGGCACGCAAGGCCGGTTTGATCGGTGCCGTGTCCCTGCTGCTGGGGACGATCCTGCCGTTCATCGTCGGCGCACTGGTTGCACGCGCGTTCGGCTACACCGATGCCGTGAGCATGACCACCATCGGCGCGGGCGCCGTCACGTACATCGTCGGGCCGGTGACAGGCGCGGCGCTGGGTGCCAGTTCCGACGTGATGGCGCTTTCGATTGCCACGGGGCTCGTCAAGGCGATCCTGGTGATGGTTGGTACGCCCGTCGCCGCCAAGTTGCTGGGGCTGAACAACCCACGCGCGGCGATGGTGTTCGGCGGTCTCGCTGGTACGGTCAGCGGCGTGTCGGCCGGGCTTGCCGCTACGGACCGCCGGCTCGTGCCGTACGGTGCGCTGGTGGCCACATTCCACACCGGTCTCGGTTGTCTGCTGGGCCCATCGGTGCTGTTCCTCGCCACCAAGGCGCTGGTGGCATGACACAGCAATTGCTGCGTGCGCACGATCTGCTGTGGGTGTCGGAAATGCCCACAGCAACAGGCGACGCACCCCTGCCAGATTGGGCGATCGCCGCCTGCCGTCAAGGCGCGCCGGCTGTCGTGCGTCGGGCACCGCGCGGGCCGGATGGGTCGATTCCGGTGGGCCTGCGCGGCAGCGCACGGAGCGAACGCTGCGCAGCCAACACCCACGTCAGCGCAATCACACGCGCAGTCACGCCTGAAGCCCTGGCAGCCAACGTCATGGACATCGCGCACGACACGCCCTTTGCAGCGCTCCGAACGTTGCGCGCATTGGCGCCTGCGCTCAATGCACTCGGCTGGGCGTGGGGCCCGACCGGCGGCGCAGGCTTTGCGCTCGCCAGCGGCTTGCCCGTGCTGCATGCGCAGAGCGATCTCGATCTCGTCGTTCGCATGCCGCAGGCCCCATCGAGCGAACAACGCGATCACCTCGTGCAGGTGCTGAGCAGCGCCGAATGCCGCGTCGACCTGCAGATCGACACCGGCCACGGCGGCTTTGCACTGCGCGATTGGCTCACCTCGCCACGCCAGACGATGCTCAAGACCGATCACGGCCCTCGCCTAGTCGCCGACCCGTGGAGCGAGCACGCATGAGCATCCTGTTCATGTTTCCCGGCCAGGGCAGCCAGCGCGTTGGCATGTTGCACGCACTACCAACAGATGCAGCCGCGGCGCACACCCTCGACGAAGCGGGCGACGTGCTTGGCATCGATCCGCTCGCGCTGGACACGGCAGACGCGCTGCGCTCCACCGTTGCCGTACAACTCAGTCTGCTGATTGCGAGTGTGGCGGTCGCACGAACCCTCGTTCATCAGGATGCGGCGCCCGACATGGTGACCGGCTTGTCGATCGGTGCATGGCCAGCAGCCGTGATGGCGGGTGTACTCGACTTCAGCGACGCACTGCGGCTCGTCCATATGCGAGCACAACTCATGGAAGACGCGTACCCGACCGGCTACGGCATGGTGGCCATCGTCGGGTTGGGCGAGCCGGAAGTCAGCGGCATTGTTGCGCAGGTCAACTCTGCAGCAACGCCCGCCTACGTCGCCAACCTGAATGCCGAGCGGCAGATCGTCGTGGCTGGCAACGATGCGGCACTCGCGCAGGTCGCAGCACGCGCGCAAGCAGGGGGCGCATCCAAGACGACTCGGTTGTGCATGCCCGTGCCTTCGCACTGTCCGTTACTCGACGTGCAGGCCGCCGAGCTTGCTGCGGCCGCTGCAAAGGTCACTCCCCACGCGCCGCAGATCACGTATGTCAGCAGCAGCCGCGCGCGGGCGCTGTTCCGCGCCAACGTCATCGTCGAAGACCTGGCCTGGAACATGGCGCGACCCGTGCTGTGGCATGACACGCTACGGCACACGCTGGAGCGCGGCGCGCGCATGGCGGTGGAAGTGCCCGGTGGCGGGGCATTGGCGCGCCTGGCGCAAGGCGTGTTTGCCGATGATGCGGTGCTGGATGCAGGCCGGGGGCTAGATGCGGCGCGGGTACGGATACAGCGCGCCCGCGCGGCGGACAATACGCCCCGCTAGCACTTACACCGGCTGCCGATCTTCACGCGGGCTGCATCCAAATTGCATCCGATACGCCCGCGAAAAATGCGATGGCGATTCAAACCCGCATGCCACGCACACTGCGGTAATCGTCATCTCCGTCTGCTGCACGAGTTCGCGCGCGCGCTCCAGGCGCAGCTGCATGTAGAAGCGCGCGGGCGTCTGGTGGAGTAGCCCACTGAACAACCGCTCCAACTGGCGGCGGGTGATGCTGACGGCGCTGGCCAGCGCATCGGACGTCAGCGGGCTCTCCAGATGCTGCTGCATCAAGCCGATCACCTGAATCAGCTTGCGGTTGTGCACGCCGTAGCGCGCAGCAATCTCCAACCGCTGATGGTCCGAGCGCTGGCGGATGCGGTCGACCACAAACTGTTCGGAGATCATCGCCGCCAGATCGGCCCCATGCTGCTGGCCGATCAGGTCGAGCATCATGTCGATCGATGCGGTGCCGCCGGCACAGGTCATCAAGCGCTCGCCAATCGCAAACAGTTCGTCCGTGGGCTTGAGGGCGGGATAGCGCTCACGAAACGCGGCCAGCGCTTCCCAGTGCAGGGTTGGCGCATCGGTAGGTGCGAGCAAGCCGGCTTCCGCCAGAACAAAGCTGCCCGTATCGATGCCGCCGATGGCTGCGCCTGCCTGCAGCTGCGCGCGCAGCCACTCACCCAGTTCGCGCGTATAGCAGGCCAGCGGGTCGAACCCAGCAATCACAAAGACGTTGCTCACCGCGCCGATCTGCGCGAACGCGGCATCCACGGCAAACGGCACGCCATTGCTGGCGGCCACGCTGTCGCCATCCACGCTCAGTAGATGCCAGCGATAAAGCCGTGGTCGAAACCGATTGGCCACCCGCAACGGCTCGATTGCAGACATACATCCCAACGCGGAAAACCCAGGCAACAGCAGGAAATGGAACGCTTGCGTCATGGTCGTGGCAAGACTAGGGATTGGCGCATGCAGGCAAGCCGACATGGGGCTTCATTCTTGCAGAAGGCTGGTGTGTATTGAAGATGCTGGCTTCTCATGGTTTTCACGCAGTGTCGCTGTCAGGCCAGAACATGTCGCGTGAGGTCGCTTGGCCCAGCAGGCGGTTCGATACCTTGGTGACCATGGGGTGCCCGCGTTGCGGCGCCCCGCCCACAAGAAGAATGGGGAGACACCATGAAACCGCACATGAAGATCGCCGCAAGCACCGTGCTGATGGCCGCGATGGCCGCGCCGCTGCCAAGCGCCGCGCAAGAATCCGCCGCCTGCCGCACGGTGCGCTTTGCTGACATCGGCTGGACCGATATCACCCTCACCACCGCACTTGCCTCGCTGCTGTTTGACGGGCTGGGCTACAAGCCGAACACGACCATTGCCTCGGTCCCCATCTCGTTTGCGGGGCTCAAAGCCAAGCAGATCGATGTGTCGCTCGGCTACTGGTGGCCGATGCAGCAGGCGCAGATCAAACCCTTCCTCGATTCGCAGTCCATCCACCAAATCGACACGCCGAACCTGTCTGGCGCCAAGGCCACGCTGGCCGTGCCCAGCTACGCGCATCAGGCGGGCCTGCAGTCGTTCAGCGACATCGCCAAATACCGCACCGAGCTGGACGGCAAGATCTACGGCATCGAAAAGGGCAGCAGCGCCAACGCCAAGATCCAGAAGATGATCGACGCCAACCAGTACGGGCTGGGCGGCTTCAAGCTGGTCGAATCCAGCGAGGCCGGCATGCTGGTGACGGTGCAGCGCGCCGTGCGTGACAAGAAGTGGGTCGTGTTTCTCGGCTGGGAGCCGCATGCGATGAACCTGATGTTGCGCATGAACTACCTGACGGGCGGTGACGACGTGTTCGGCCCGAACTTTGGTGAATCGCGCGTCTACACATTGACTGCGCCCGACTACCTGTCGCGCTGCCCGAACGCGGGCAAGCTCATCTCGAACCTGCGCTTCACCACCGACATGGAAAACCAGCTGATGCAGGCCGTCATGAACAAGACGCGGCCCGCTGATGCTGCTCGCGCTTACCTGCGCAGTAACCCGCAAGCGCTGGAAGCGTGGCTATCCGGCGTCAAGACGTACGACGGCGCAGAGGGCCTGCCCGCCGTCAGAAAGTCGCTCGGCCTGTAAGCCGGCTCAAGACTCACTTCTCCCTTCCTGAAGAGGCAAAACGATGAATCTCGAAGTCATTGTGACGTGCGCTGTCACGGGCGCCGGCGATACCGTTGGCAAGCATCCCGCCATCCCGGTCACGCCCAAGCAGATTGCCGACGCCGCCATCGAGGCGGCCAAGGCGGGCGCCACGGTGGCCCATTGCCACGTGCGTGACCCGCAAACCGGCCGCGGCAGCCGCGACCCGAACCTGTATCGCGAAGTGGTAGACCGCATCCGCTCGGCCGATACCGACGTCATCATCAACCTGACCGCAGGCATGGGCGGCGATCTGGAAATCGGCCCCGGTGAAGACCCGATGCGCTTCGGCCAGGGCACCGATCTGGTGGGTGGTCTCACCCGCCTCGCGCATGTGGAAGATCTGCTGCCAGAAATCTGCACCCTCGATTGCGGCACGCTCAACTTTGGCGACGGCGATTACATCTACGTCTCCACCCCCGCGCAATTGCGCGCTGGCGCCAAGCGCATCCAGGAATTGGGGGTGAAGCCCGAGCTGGAAATCTTCGACACCGGCCATTTGTGGTTTGCCAAACAGTTGCTGAAAGAAGGGCTGCTCGACGCGCCCCCACTGTTCCAGCTTTGCATGGGCATCCCCTGGGGCGCACCGGCTGACACCGGCACCATGAAAGCAATGGTCGACAACCTGCCGCCGGGCGCGCACTGGGCCGGCTTCGGCATCGGCCGCATGCAGATGCCAATGGTCGCGCAGGCGATGCTGCTCGGCGGCCACGTGCGCGTGGGCCTGGAAGACAACCTGTGGCTGGACCGCGGCGTGCCGGCATCCAACGGCATGCTGGTGCAGCGCGCGCGCGAAATCATCGAGCGACTGGGCGGGCACGTACTGACGCCCGCAGAAGGTCGCCGCAAGCTCGGCCTGCCGCCGCGCGGTGAACGCCTGCTCGACAAGCAAGCGCAAACACGCACCGAATTCGCCTGACCCATCGCAACCCTCACGCTCCACATACGAGATGACCGTTCTCACCACGATCAAGACATTCGCCGCCATCGGCACCGGCGTGATCGGCAGCGGCTGGGTGGCCCGCGCGCTGGCCCATGGGCTCGACGTACACGTCTGGGACCCGGCCGATGGCGCGGAACAACGCTTGCGCGCCAACATTGCCAACGCGTGGCCCGCGCTGGAACGCGTCGGCCTAAAGCCCGGCGCATCGCCCGATAGCCTACGCTTTGTCTCCACCATCGAAGCCTGTGTCAGAGACGCCGACTTCATCCAGGAAAGCGCGCCCGAGCGCGAATCCTTGAAGCTGGAATTGCACGCGCAGATCAGCCAGGCCGCCAAACCCGACGCCATCATCGCGTCATCCACATCGGGCCTGCTGCCGAGCGATTTCTATGCGCGCGCCACGCGCCCCGAGCGCTGCATCGTCGGCCACCCGTTCAACCCGGTGTATCTGTTGCCGCTGGTGGAAGTGCTCGGCGGCAAGCACACCGCGCCCGAGACCATCGACGCGGCCTTGCAGATCTACCGCACGCTTGGCATGCGCCCGCTGCAAGTGCGCAAGGAAGTGCCGGGCTTCATCGCCGACCGCCTGCTCGAAGCGCTGTGGCGCGAGGCGCTGCACCTCGTCAACGAAGGCGTGGCCACCACCGGCGAGATTGACGACGCCATCCGCTTTGGCGCGGGCATCCGCTGGTCGTTCATGGGCACCTTCCTCACCTACACGCTGGCGGGCGGCGATGCCGGCATGCGGCATTTCATGCAGCAGTTCGGCCCCGCGCTCGAACTGCCGTGGACCAAGCTGATTGCACCCGAACTGACAGATGCGCTGATCGACCGCGTCGTCGACGGCACCACCGAGCAGCAAGCCGGGCGCAGCATCAAATCGCTGGAGCGCTATCGCGACGACTGCATCACCGAAGTCATCGACGCCATCACCCGCGTCAAGGCACGCCACGGCATGCCGTTCGAGGCCTGACGACGATGTCCGATACGACCATCCACCATGACACCGTGCGCGCGGAATGGGTCGACTACAACGACCACCTGCGCGATGCGTTCTATCTGCTGATCTTCAGCTTTGCCGTCGATGCGTTCATCGACCGGATCGGGCTCAGCGATGCCGTGCGCCGTGCGCGCAACCGCTCGGTTTATACGCTGGAGAGCCACATCAACTATCTGCACGAGATCAAGCAAGGCACGCAGGTACGCGTGGATGCGCGCGTGGTGGCACACGATGCCAAGCGCATCCAGCTGTATCTGGAGATGTTTGCCACCGGCAGAGAAGACGCCGTCGCCGTCAGCGAACAGATGCTGTTGCACGTCGACACGCAGGGGCCCGCGTCCGCGCCATTTGACGCGGATGTAGCTGAGCGCATTGCCGCGTTTGCCGCCCTTCATGCCGGCGCACCTGGCCCGGCGTA
This sequence comes from Ralstonia sp., assembly GCA_039592975.1. Classification (GTDB taxonomy): domain Bacteria; phylum Pseudomonadota; class Gammaproteobacteria; order Burkholderiales; family Burkholderiaceae; genus Ralstonia. The sequence goes on from JBCNQE010000001.1 coordinate 444,721, forward strand.
TTCCGGACGCGCGATCGCCTTGCCACCACGGCGCAACTGAGGCCCCGCAGGGCGCTACCGCGCCCAGCACTCCATCCACCAACGTTCTGACCAGGCTTGCAGCACACGCCTGAAGGGAGGCGCACACCTACACATCGCGACCCAACAGAGCCAATGCCATTGGCCAAACGAGGAGGAGACCACCATGACAACAAACAACCACGACCGCCTGGCAACGTTAGCCGCGCTGGCGACCCTTTCCCTACCGCTGCATGCGCAGTCGTCCGTCACCTTGTCCGGCACGCTGGATGTCGGCATCTTCCACGGCGATGACGACGCAACCCGCGTCGGCGGCATCAGCCGGAGCCACTTCGCCCTCACCAGCACCGAAGACCTCGGGGGCGGACTGGCCGCCACCCTGAACCTGACGTCGCGCTTCCACATGGACACCGGCACGCTGGACGACAGCAAAGCGCTTTTCGGCGGTGAATCCACGGTCGGCCTAAAAGGCGCCTTCGGGCATGTGCGGTTCGGCCGCGCGCTCACGTCCCAGCGGCAGGAAGATTGGCATTTCGACCCCTGGTACAACTACGACACCATCGCCTCGCCCGCCTGGTGGCTGTGGCACGCCAGCGCCGCCGCCGACCCAAATTTCAGCGCCACGGGCGTCAGCTTTGCGCGGCTGAACAATGGGGTCTTCTACGATTCACCGTCATTCGGCGGCGTCACAACGCACCTGTCGTATGGCGTGGAACGGCTGGACGGCGACAAAACGCATAGTCTGTCCGGCGCACTGCTGTACAACAACGGGCCGATTGCGCTGATGGCCTCCATGGAGCGCACGCCGGTCGACAACCGCGTCGTGTTCCTCGCAGGCAAGTACGCCACGGGCCCGCTCGAACTGATGGCGGCCTACGACCGCGAAACCCTGGCAAACGGCATCTTGAATCGCTCCTACACGGCCGCCGCAAAGTACGCGATGGGCGTGTGGACCTTGAGCATCGGCTACGGGCGGCAGCAAGACTATCAAGCCAACTTCTTTGGCGTCGGTGCCATGTACGCGTTTTCCAAGCGGACCAACGTGTATCTGAGCGCGGGAAACAAAGGCAAGAACCTGTGGGGGCGAACAAATAACCGCACGGCCTTCGGCATGGGCATCAACCACACCTTCTGAAACGCAAACGGGCAACTCACGCCAAAGAAAAACGGGGCACTCGGCCCCGTTTCTTTTGGTCCACCGCCCTCAGACGATCAGACGATTTCGCGCGTTTCCATGAACTGGATGTCGGGAAAGCGCTCCTGCGTCAACCGCAGGTTCACGTTGCTCGGCGCCAGGTAGACGTAGTCGCCGGCGCCGTCCAGCGCCACGTTGTGGCCAGCCTTGTCGATCAGCTTGTCGATGTCTTCCGGCTTGCCCTTGAGCCAGCGGGCGGTCGCGCATTCGTGCGGTTCGAAAATCGCGTCGACGCCGTATTCGTGCTCCAGACGGTGCGCGACCACGTCGAACTGCAGGATACCCACCGCGCCCAGCACGAGATCATTCGATGCAATGGGGCGGAACACCTGCGTGGCGCCTTCTTCGGCCAGCTGCTGCAAACCCTTCTGCAACTGCTTGAGACGCAGCGGGTTGTTCAGGCGCGCACGGCGGAAAAATTCCGGCGCAAACGACGGGATGCCCGTGAACTTGAGTGATTCGCCTTCGGTAAACGCGTCGCCCAGACGGATCGTGCCGTGGTTCGGCACACCGATGATGTCGCCGGCAAACGCCTCTTCCGTGGTGTTGCGGTCCTGCGCCATGAAGGTGATCGCGTTGTTGATGGCAACCGTCTTGCCGGTCGACACCTGCAGCAGCTTCATGCCGCGCTCGAAGCGGCCCGAGCACACGCGCACGAAGGCGATGCGGTCACGGTGCTTCGGGTCCATGTTGGCCTGGATCTTGAAGACGAAGCCGGTGAACTTCTCTTCCATCGGCTTGACTTCACGTGTTTCGGTGGGGCGCGCGAGCGGCTCCGGCGATTGATCGACCAGCGCATCCAGCAGCGACTGCACACCGAAGTTGTTCACCGCCGAGCCGAAATACACCGGGCACTGCTTGCCGGCCAGGAACGCCTCTTTGACGAACGTGTGCGAGGCACCGCGCACGAGTTCGATATCGATACGCAGCTCTTCGGCCTGCGAGCCGAGCACGCGGTCCAGCTCGGGGTTGTCCAAACCTTGAATCAAACCGGCGGTCGCGCCCTTCTCGCTGTCAGCGTTCGGGTCGAACAGCTGCACCGTGTCGTTCACCAGGTGATACACGCCCTTGAACGACTTGCCCATGCCGATCGGCCACGTCATCGGCGCGCACTGGATCTGCAGCACGCTCTCGATTTCGTCGAGCAGCTCGATGGGCGCGCGACCTTCACGGTCGAGCTTGTTGATGAACGTGAGGATGGGCGTGCTGCGCAGGCGGCAGACGTTGAGCAGCTTGATGGTCTGCGCTTCCACACCGTTGACGGAGTCGATCACCATCACGGCGGAGTCGACAGCCGTGAGCGTGCGGTACGTGTCTTCCGAGAAGTCTTCGTGGCCCGGGGTGTCGAGCAGGTTGACGATGTAGTCGCCGCCCTCATTGCGGTACGGAAACTGCATCACCGACGACGTGACGGAGATGCCGCGCTGCTTTTCCATCTCCATCCAGTCGGAGGTGGCGTGGCGGTTGGCCTTGCGTGCGCGCACGGCGCCGGCCATCTGGATAGCGCCGCCAAACCACAGCAGTTTTTCCGTGAGGGTGGTCTTACCCGCATCCGGGTGGGCAATGATGGCGAACGTCCGGCGGCGCCGGATCTCCTGTTGCAGCGTACTCACGGGCAAAAACCGAAAGGGAAGGGGTGAACAATGCGGATGGATGCTCACAGGCCATGTGCGCTGGCCGGCGGGGTCATCCTGACGGCCGAAGGCGGGCCCGAACGGACTATTAGCCCAGGGCAGGCGAGATTGTACGCGATCGGCAGACTTGCTTAGGATCAAGTGACGAAGCGCGCAAGCAGGGGAAACTCCCTAGGAACCGTCGCCCGGATGGGGGAGACCAACCCATGTCGGAATGCTCCGACAACCCTTTCGGAGATGGTGTTATCGAAGTTGTCATGAACCTCCCGTATTGTGGAGGCCGTCGAGAAGGTACCGATGCTCGGTACAGTCGACGTGGAAAGAAGTGAAGAAGCAAGGAGTACAAATCGTGCGTAGTCGAACCCCTGTCGATCCCGCAGTGCAACGCATTCTGGAAACCACCCGCAAGGCGTGGCAACTGGATGCAGAAAGCGTGCGTGCGGCGCGTCAGCAGCGTGCCGCCGATCGCCGCAAACGGATCAAAGCCCTGCCGCAGAACAGTCTGCAGGCACTCGCTGCACTCGCCCTGCAAGCGGAAATCTGGGCAGCGCGCAAGACCGTGGTGACGGTCGGCTAGTCGTATCGTTCCTCACCGTGTCGAGGGCCACAGTCGTGGCCCTTTTCTTTTGGGCGGCGTGCTTTGGGAAAGCGTGCGGTGGGGCATGGCGGTTGCTTGTCAGTGGGCGATGCCCACCTCATCCACGGAGGCCCGCATGACTGAACTGACCCCCAAGCCGACCCCCAACAACGGTACCAACGGCGCGACTGTCACCACGCTGCATCCGCAGATCGATCACACCGCCCAGCGCGTAAAGGATGCCACCGCAGAGGGCATCGACCGGCTGGCCGGCGTCATCTCGACCGCGCTCACGCAGTTTGACCGGCGCACAGAGCAGCTCAAAACCTTGCATGCGAACGTATCGGAACAGGCCAGCGGTTCCGTGCGCCAACACCCGGTGCTAACGATCGGGCTGGCCTTTGTAGCAGGCATGCTGCTGGAACAGTTGACGCGGGACTGAGCGCCGCTCGAGCGCCCTCCAGCGATGGCTAGCGACCCTGCCGCGCCCCGTTGGCTACGTTAGCCGCCAACGTAGGGTTCAGCAGGGCGGCCTGCGCTGCTGGGCCTGCGGCCTCGTCCTGGCGGCTGCCGAACAGCAGCGCGTACTGGCGCGTGATGAGCGCGCCGAAGAAGAAGATCTGCGCGGAGTAATAGATCCACAGCATCAGCGCCACCACGGAGCCCGCCGCACCATACGACGACGCCACAGCGCTGCTACCCAGATATAGGCCGATCAATCGCTTGCCCAGTGAGAACAGCAGGGCAGTGACCACCGCGCCCAACGCAACATCGCGCCAGGCCACGCGCGTCTCGGGCAGCATTTTGAAAATGGTGCCGAACAGCAGCGCCACCACCGCGAAGGAAAACGCCGTCGAGACCGCATCCGCCACGGTCGCGAACAGCCCGGCGCCGGCCCACAGCGCGCCCCAGAAGCGCTCCACCACCGCCAGTGCAGCGTTGATGATGAGCGATACCAGCAGCAGGAAAGCCAGCACCAGGATCAGGCTGAACGACAGCAGGCGTGAGCGCAGCAGCCCCCAGAGGCCCGGCTGCTGACGCGGCGGCACCTCCCACAGTTCGTCCAGGCTGTCCTTGAGTTCAGAAAACGCTGTGGTGGCGCCCACCACCAGCAGCACAACCGCCGTGACCGCAGCAAACAGGCCATGGCCAGAGCGCTTGGTGGCCGCCAGCACGGTTTCCACCGCTGCCGCGCCCTGTACGCCGACCAGCCCCTGGATCTGCCCGAAAATTTCACCGCGCGCGGCCTGCTCCCCAAAGAAGAGCCCGGCGATGGAGATCACCAGCACCAGCACCGGCGCCATCGAAAACAGCGTGTAGAACGACAGCGCAGCCCCTTTGCTGGCCGCACGGTGCACGGACCACTGTCGCACGGCGCCCATCAGCACCTGGGCGGCGCGCTTGAGCACATCACGGTTGATCAGGAAAGCAGCCAGGCGCATGGGGTTCCCTTGAAGAAGCGGGCGCGGGCAATAGCAACGGTGCGCCCGCGCCGCCTTCGAGCGTAGCCAGCCTGGCGGGCAGGCGCAACCCGGCGCTTGATCGTCGCTTAATCGCTGCGGCCACCCAGCAACCGGCTCAGCAGAAAGCCAGCGCCAAACGCCAAGCCGATGGTGGCCAGCGGGTGCGTACGCGCGCAATCCACGGCGTCCGCCATGAACTGTTGCTGCGAGGCTCGCCATTGGTCGCGCTTGGCGGCGGCCGCATCGAGTGCGGTGGCAGCCGCGTCTGCTGTGCGGTCAATGGCCTGGGCGGTGGTCGCCTTCGCGCGTTGGGCGGCTTGCGCCACGTCATCGCGGATCAGGTTGCCGTTGCCATCGGATTTTGGAAACGGGTTGGTTTGCGACGGTTCCATCGGCTAGCGCTCCTGTGGGGTGGGAAGGGGTGTCGGGGGTGTCGGAGGCATCAGGAAAAACGAGAACGAGCGACGTCATCCTCGCCCCGCCATCAGGCCCCAGATGAGGCTGACGACGAACAACACCACGAAGATCATGAACAGAATCTTGGCAATGCTGGCGGCGCCCGCGGCAATGCCGCCGAAGCCGAGCACTGCCGCAATCACGGCAATGATGAAAAAGATGACTGCGTAGCGCAGCATGGCAACCTCCTGTGCGGTAGGGTGAGCTTGCCGCCGTGAGGCGGTTACCCCCGGTCAGCAAGCTGCGTACCGCGTCAGGTGTGTGTGCCGTATGGGCCTATGCCTCGGTGGTATGCGCGCGACCCGAGCCGGCGTCGTCGTCACCACCGCCGCCGTCGCTGCTGTATTCCTCAAGCCGGTTGTACAGCGTCTTCAGGCTGATGCCGAGCAACTCCGCCGCACGCTTTTTCACACCGCCGCATTGTTCCAGCGTGGCCAGGATGATCTTCTTGTCGGCGCTGGCCAGCGACGTGCCGACCGGAATCGTCAGTGACGAGCTCGAACTGGTCTGCGTGCTCGATACCTGCAGCGGCACGTTAGTCGTGTCGATACCCGCATCGTCAGACAGGATGTACGCGCGCTGCACATAGTTGCGCAGCTCGCGTACGTTGCCGGGCCAGTTGTAGGCGCGCAGCGTTTCCATGGCCGGCGGTAGGAAGGCCTTCTTGGTGTTGTTCTGCGCGTTAAGCTGATCGAGAAAATGCTGCGCCAGCAACTCGATATCCTTGCCGCGCTCGCGCAGCGGTGGCAATTGCAGCGGGAACACATTCAGCCGGTGATACAAGTCCGCGCGCAGCTTGCCGTCAGCCACAGCTTCTTCGGGGTCGCGGTTGGTGGCGGCAATCACACGCACGTCGGAGTCGATCTCGCGGTTGGTGCCCACGCGCATGAACACGCCGGTCTCCAGCACGCGCAGCAGCTTCACCTGCAGCTCGATCGGCATCTCGGTGATTTCATCGAGGAACAGCGTGCCGCCGTTGGCGCGCTCGAAGTAGCCCTTGTGCTGGCGGTCGGCGCCGGTAAAGCTGCCGCGCTCGTGGCCGAACATTTCTGATTCGATCAGGTTGGGCGAGATGGCGCCGCAATTGACCGGCAGGAACGGCTGCTTGCGGCGCAGGCTCAGATCGTGGATGGTCTGCGCGGCCAGCTCCTTGCCGGTGCCGGATTCACCGATCAGCAGCACGGTCGCCTCGGTGGGCGCCACGCGGCTGACCTGGTCGTACAGCGTCTGCATGGGCTGCGAGTTGCCCAGCATCTGCCCGAACAGGCCCAGCCGACGCAGCTCGCCACGCAGGTTGCCGATTTCGGCCTTCAGATCACCCGGACGCGGAATGCGCGCCAGCACCGACTTCAAGCGCTGGAAGTTGACCGGCTTGACGAGGTAATCGGCCGCGCCCATGCGCAGCGCCTCCACGGCGGTCTCCACGCTGGCGTGGCCCGTCATGACGATGATCTCGGTGCCGGAGTGCGGCGCGATGTCTTCCATCAGATCCATGCCGTTGCCGTCGGGCAGCAGCAGGTCGATCAGCACGGCATCGGGGCTGTGACGCGACATCTGAATGCGCGCATCGCGCAGCGACCCAGCCAGCGCGGTGGTGAAGCCTTCGGCACCGACCAGCTCGCCAAGGGCGGCGCGTGCGTTGGCATCGTCTTCGACAATCAGGATATGTGGCATCTCGATGTGGTTGGATGAGCCGGCCGTGGCCGACGGTCAATCTCGGGTCCATGTGTGGTCATGGGGTCCAAGCGGGCGGCAGGTGCAAAAAGTATTCCATCGAATACAAGCCGGCTTGTCGCTGGCGCAAGCCCCTGCCGTCGGCACGGAGATCGGTAATTTTTACATCGACTCGTGCAAGAAAAGCTTCGGATACATCACTTGGGCTGCGGGCCACGGCGAGGGGTGTCCTCAGCATAGTTGAGACGACCGACGCTTCGCCACCCGTCGGAGGCAAATGCATCGGGAACGCCGCCCCGTGGCCGCATATCGATAGAAAATCGGCGCCCCACAAGCATCTCAGGCCCGTTTCTTGTCAGCGTTTGGCCGACAGGATGGCCGAAACGTCAGCGCCTGCCCGACATACAACGCGCGCGCGTGGCCCCGATAATGGCTCAACTTTTCAACACAATGTGACGGGATGACGACGCGCCAAGCCTTCAGGAGCCCGTACCGCTGAGCGGAGGGCTCCGCGCCCAGACATCCTGTCGTGACTGAACACGAGGGAGCCATGTCCTTGAGCGAAGCCTTCGCAGACGAGCGCGCATTGACCACCGGGCGACTGCCCTGCCCCCCACGGCTGGCCGACGACACCGCGTTCGATGACACCGACGCCCCACATCCGGCCGCCACTGCGGCACCCCTAGCCCCGATCGCAGTCGCGCAGCCGGACTTCGGCCACCTCTATGGCCGCTCGCCGGTAATGCGTACGCTGTACCGGCAGATCGGCAAGGTGTCGGGCACGCTGGCTACGGTGTTGATCATGGGCGAATCGGGCACCGGCAAGGAGTTGATCGCGCGCACCGTGCACGACATGAGCCCGCGCGCGGACCAGGCCTTCATTGCCGTGAACTGCGGCGCCATCTCGCCCAACCTGATCGAGTCGGAACTGTTCGGCCACGAAAAGGGCAGCTTTACCGGCGCGGGCCAGCGGCATACGGGCTATTTCGAGCACGCGAGCGGCGGCACGATCTTCCTCGATGAAATCACCGAGATGCCGACGGAGATGCAGGTCAAGCTGCTGCGCGTGCTGGAGACGGGCGTGTTCATGCGCGTGGGCGGCACCGAGCCGATCCAGACCCGCGCGCGCATCATTGCGGCCACCAACCGCAACCTGATGGAAGCGGTGGCCGACGGCGCCTTCCGCGAAGACCTGATGTACCGCCTGGCCGTGGTGCCGCTGCATGTGCCGCCCCTGCGCGAACGCGACGACGACATCGAAGAACTGGCCCAGCACTTTCTCGCGCAATTCAACGCAGCGCACCAGACCGACAAAGTGTTCTCGCGCACCGCGCTGACTACGCTGCGCAGCCATACGTGGCCCGGCAATGTGCGCGAATTGCGCAATGCCGTGCAGCGTGGCTACATCCTCGGCGAGAAGACCGTCGAACTGGACAACCCCATGTCGCCCGCGCGCGGCCCCGGGCGAACATGCGGCCCGACCGTGAAGGAAGGCGTGCTGAGCCTGTCGGTGGGCGTGACGCTTGCCGACGCACAGCGCGCGATGATCCTCGCCACGCTGGAGCACTTTCAGGGTGACAAGCGCCAGGCTGCAAAAACCCTCGGCGTGAGCCTGAAGACGCTGTACAACCGGCTCGACCTTTATCAGAGCAACGCGGCCGCCAGCATGGCGGCCTGACGCGGTTGCTGCCCGAAACGTTCGGGCCTTCTTCCCATACAGCACCCGCGCTGATGTTCTAGCGCGGGTGCGCCTGTGTGCGCTCCCCAGGATGCTCGTGGCGGCGGCGCTCGTGCGGTGTCGGCGCGGGCCGGCGCGGTACGGGTTCCGTTTCCGCACGCATACGCGAACCCGTACGAAGCATCGCGCTCTGGGACATCGACGTCGTCATGGTGACCCTCTCGCGTTATTGACCCGACTTGGACGAGCCCGGCTGCGAATTGCCGGTGGTGGTGGCTGCGTCGTTGCCACCGTGCTGCACGCCCGAATGCGACATATCGCCCGCACTGTTGGTGCCGCCCGGCGGCGTCGCCTTCTTGTGGTGACGCGGCTTCTTGTGCATGGGCTTGCTGGTATCGCTCCCGCCTGCGGCCGGCGTTGCGTCACTGCCCGCCATGGGCGTATTGGCGGTGCGGTCTGCCGTGGAAGACGGCGGGTCCGTGCGCTTGCCCGGGGCTTTGGTCGGATTGCTGGACTCCTGGTTATCGACCGGGGCGGTGGTCGTCTGGGCCATGGCCGTACTCACGCCGAGGCTGAGAACCGCGCTGGCGAGCGCAACGGTCAGGAAACGTGTTCGCATGGTGATTTCTCCGTGGATGGATGGTGTGATGTTGGACAACTGCGCGCCATGAAAGCGCGCCGCAACGCGTCTTCCATGCACGCATCCGCAGCAACGCATGTACCTGCGATGCCACCTTCCCGTATGCGGCATTTATTCCGCACTGCAGCGCGCACGCGGGTACCGCACTGTCATGTGCCGGCAACACGGTGCATATAAAAATCGGCATGACCGTGTAGAAACGGCGTGCCAGCGCGCCACAAAGCCTTGTCGTATCTGGCTTTGCCGGCATGGCACACGCTTTGCATTGCTCGAGAGACATGTCGACGCAAACGTCGACGCCCACTCACCGAAGGAGGCAAGGCGAATGGTCAAGGCCGCTCTCGAAATGCGTGCGAAGCAGCATCTCGCGCTCACGCCGCGGCTGCAGCAGTCAGTGAAGCTCCTGCAGCTGTCCGCAACCGAATTTGCGCAGGAAATGCAAGAAGCGCTCACCAGCAACCCGTTCCTGGAAGAAGTCGAACAAGAAGGCGCGCAGGCCGAGACCCCGCGCGTGGGCGATGCACCCGCTTCGACCCAACTGGACGGTGCGAGCGCGGATCACACGCCCATCGACGAGGCCCCGCTGGAGACCACCACCAGCGCCATTGAAACCGACGCGACGCTCGCCGCATCGGAAGAGTTTCCCGCCGACTTCGGCACCTACTACAGCCACAGCGGCACCCACCACGGCGATGGCGAAGACAGCGACATTGGCGAATGGGTGCACGCCATGCCCAGCCTGCGCGAACACCTGCATCAAGAGTTGCGCAGCTACCGCCTGTCGGACCGCGATAGTCTGCTGGCGCAGACCGTGATTGAAGCGCTGGACGACGACGGCTATCTGCGCCAACTGCTTTCCGAGTTGATCCCCTTGGCGCCGGTGGAGCCTTCTCCATCCGAAAAGGAAATGCAGATCGCACTGGCGCTGGTGCAAAGCCTGGACCCGCCCGGCGTAGCCGCGCGCGACCTGTCGGAATGCCTGCGCTTGCAGATCGAAGCGCGACCCGCCGATACCGAGGCCGAAGAGCGCATCCAGGAGATCGCCCACGACATCGTGCGCAGCCATTTGCCGCGCCTGGCCAAGCGCGAGTTCACGCAGATGCGCCGTGCGCTCGGCTGTACCGAAGACGAACTGCGTGACGCCTGCGCGCTCATCCGCATGCTGGACCCGCGCCCGGGGCTGCGCTTCTCGCAAGCGCATGCGGGCTACATCGTGCCGGATGTGATCGTCGCCAAGATCAAAGGCAAATGGGTGGCCGTGACGAACCCGGCGGTGGCGCCGTGTGCGCGCATTAACAAGGTCTACGCGGAATTGTTTGCCCAGACGCGCGGGCACCATCGCACACCGCTGGCGCATCAGTTGCAGGAAGCGCGCTGGCTGATCCGCAACGCGCAGCAGCGCTTTGCCACCATCCAGCGTGTGGCCGAGGCCATCGTCGCGCACCAGAAGCACTTTCTGGAATACGGCGAGGTGGCGATGAAGCCGCTGGTGCTGCGCGACGTGGCCGAAGAGTTGGGCCTGCATGAGTCCACCATCTCGCGCGCGACCGGCAACAAGTACATGGCCACGCCGCGCGGCATCTTCGAGTTCAAGTATTTCTTCTCGCGCCAATTGGCGACGGATACGGGCGGTGCATGCTCGGCCGCGTCGGTGCGCGCGCTGCTCAAGGAGATGATCGAAGCCGAAGATGCTGATGCGCCGCTGTCGGACGTGTCGCTGGCCAAGATGCTGGCCGAGCAGGGCGTGATCGTGGCGCGCCGCACAGTCGCCAAGTACCGCGGGCTGATGCGCATTGCGCCGGCAGAAATGCGGCGGCAAGTCTAGGCACACGCCTCTCGGGACCGATCTTGCGCAAGCTCTCTACCCACCACGACGCTAACGACGCCACTCGTGCGTCGTTGCATCTGGCTGACGTGACGATGTTCTGGGCGGCGGAGAGCGGCGGCGTCAAGCGCTATCTGCGCGCCAAGCATGATTTCCTGCGCCGCAGTACAGGCGAGCCGCATTGGCGGCACACGCTGGTGGTGCCCGGCACGGCCGACGATGCCACCAACGAGATCGCCGTGGTGCCTGGCGTGCCGCTGCCGTTGTCGCAGGGCTATCGCATTCCGCTGCGCAGCGGGCCAGCTGAACAGGCACTGTGCGCGTTGTCGCCAGACCTGATTGAAGCGGGCGATCCGTATCGCCTGTCGTGGGCGGCCTTGCATGCCGGGGCGCGTTTGCATGTGCCGGTGGTGGCGTTCTGTCATTCCGATCTGCCGGCATTCTTCCGCCGCCTGGGTGGGCCGCCTGCGGAGCTTGCCGCAGCGGCGTATGCGCGCAAGCTGTACCCGCACTTCGATACCGTGTTCGTGCCCAGCCGCTACATCGCGCAGAAGGTCGCCGACCTGGGCGTGCAGCGTATCGAACTGCAGCCGTTGGGCGTGGACACACGCCTGTTCCACCCAGCGCGCCGCTCACTGCGCTGGCGGGAGCAACTCGGCCTGCCGCGTGATGCGCGCGTGCTGCTGTACGTGGGGCGCTATGCCCCGGAGAAAAACCTCCACGTGCTGTGCGATGCCGTGGACAAGCTGAACGACGGCACCGTGCTCGTCACCATCGGATCCGGCCCGACACCGCCACGCGGCAAGCACGTGCGCGCGCTGCCGTATGAAGGCGATGCGCAGCAACTGGCCGCCGCCATGGCCAGCGCCGATGTGTTCGTTCATGCGGGCGACCAGGAAACCTTCGGCTTGGTTGCGCTGGAAGCCATGGCCAGCGGCGTGCCCGTAGTGACGTGCGCCGCAGGGGGCCTTGGCGAGCTGGTGAACGACCACGTCGGCCATGCCGTACCGCACTGCCGCGCAGACGAATTTGCGCAGGCGCTGTACGCGCTGCGACAACGCGATCCGGTGGCGCTGGCGCACGCTGCGCGCCGGCATGCCATGCAGTACGACTGGCGCGTGGTGTTGCCGCAGTTGCTACGTCGTTACCTGGCGCTGCTCGGGCGGCAGGCTGACATGGCCATCGAAACCTCCCACGACACCCGCATGCGCCCGCGCGCTGCACGCCACCGATAAGTTCGCACCATGCCGCGCTACCTTGTCCTTGCCATGCACGATGTCACGCCCGCTACCTGGCCGGCGTGCAAGGTGCTGCTTAACGCGTTGGACGAGGTGTGCCCGGTCCCCAAATCGCTGCTGGTCATTCCCAACTTCTACCGCGGCCCGACCGCGCGCAACAGCGAGCGCTTCTGCCGCGTCATGAGCGAATGCCTGGCCCAAGGTGATGAACTCGTGCTCCATGGCTATGCGCATCTGGATGACCAGCCGCCCGGCGGCTTCGTCGATCAGCTCATCCGCACGCGCTACACCGCGGGCGAGGGCGAGTTCTCGGCCATTCCCTTAGCGGCCGCGCGTCAGCGCATCGCTGCCGGTGCCGCCTGGTTTGCCGCCAACGGCTGGCCACTGCACGGCTTTGTTGCCCCGGCCTGGCTGATGAATGACGCCACGTGGCAGGCGTTGGATGGCCTGCCACTGCGTTATACGACCACGCTGCAGCGCTTCTACCTGCTGCACCCGAGGCGCGCGTTGAAAGCGCCATGCCTGACCTACAGCGTGCGCTCGCCCGCGCGTCGGTTGGTGTCGCGCTATTACCTGCGTTGGCTGGCGCACCAGCATGCGCAGGCTCCGCTGCTGCGTCTGGGTCTACATCCGGCGGATGCCGCGTACCCGGAGGTGATTCGCCACTGGCAGGAGCTGCTTGCCGCCTGCCTGGAGACGCGCACGCCTGTGACGAAGAACGGCTTCGCGCAAGTGCTCGCGCAGGCGTGGATGGGCGGCCCGGAAACCACCATCCCCACCCAACCGCAAACCTCGTACTGAACGTCGCACCAGGGCGCTAGAACAGCCACACCGACAAGCCGCCGATCAGCATGCCAAGCCCGGCGCCAGCCAGCACGTCGCTCGGGTAATGCAGGCCGAGAATCACGCGCGACAGCGCCACCATGAGGGTGAACGGCACCAGCGCCAACGCCATACGTGGGTAGTACGCCGCCATGACGATGCTGAATGACACCGCGTGCAAGGTGTGCCCCGACGGAAAGCTGAACTGGTCGAGCACGCGTCCGCACAGGTGGATTTCTTCACACGACAGATACGGCCGCGGCCGGCACACACCACGCTTGAGCAAGATGTAGATGACAAGGGAGAGCAGTCCCGTCAAACCCATCTGCTTGGCGCATTCCCAACCGGTGTCCCCACCGACCACAGGCAGCGCGGCCATCAGCGCGTACCACAGCATGCCGTCACCCAAGCGGCTGACGCCTCGATAGAAGCGCATGACGGAGGCATCGCCAGCGATGTGGTTGAGCGCAACGGCAAGCTGCCGGTCACGCTCGCGCCAGCGCTTCCAGTCAGGCCAGGCGTGTGTCGCCATGGTAGGCCTCGCCGGTGGTGGCTGCGTGGTGCACAGCCAGGAGTGCCGCTTCAAAACCTTCCAGTACGCGGGGCCAGTCGAGCGCTTGCGCAGTCGCGCGTGCGGCACGGCCCAGGCGCGCGCGCAACGCGGCGTCGACGGCTAGCTGTGTGGCCGCGTGCGTAAACGCGGCGACATCGCCGACAGGCACAAGGCAGCCGTTTTCACCATTGCGTATATGCATGCCGGCTGCCGCAGTATCGAACGCGACTACCGGCAGGCCGCTGGCCATCGCCTCCACCACGACATTGCCGAAGGTTTCGGTCAGGCTAGGAAACAGGAAGCCATCCGCCGACGCGTAATGCGCGGCCAGTGCCTCCCCTTGCTGCACACCGGCAAACACGGCTTCGGGACAACGCCGCTGCAACGCATGCCGCTGCGGACCGTCGCCCACCATCACGAGCCGCGCATTCGGCACGCGCGCTCGGATGGCATCGAACGCGGCAAGTGCCGTGTCGAGGTTTTTCTCCACGGCCAAGCGCCCCACGGTGAGCACGACGGGCGCATCGTCACGGACACCCCACTGCGCGCGTAAGGCTGCACTGCGATGGCGGGGTGCGAATCGACCAGCATCCACCCCGCGCGTGCTGACGCTCAGGCGTTCGAAACCGAACGCGTGCAGTTGCTGCCGTAACTCGCGTGTGGGTACAAAGGTGCGGTCTGTACGGTTGTGGAAGGCGCGCAGATACGCGCGCACCAGGGTCGCTGCGCCATCCCATGCGTAGTGCCGGCCGTATTCATCAAAGCGTGTGCGGAAGTCGGAAGTCACCGGCACGCCGAGCCGCCGCGCCGCGTGAATGGCAGACCAGCCCAGGGGCCCTTCCGTGGCCACGTGCACCAGGTCTGGGGCATACGTGCGCCACGCGCGTTCCAGCCGGCGGCGCGCGGGCAGCCCCATGCGTAAATCTGGATACAGCGGGATGGGCACACCGGGCACGCGCAGGGTGTCGCCACTCAGCGCTGGCTGGCCTGCATCGATGGCCCGCTGACGCGGACGCACGAGCATCACGTCATGGCCGCGTGCGCACAGGAAGGCCACCGTACGCGCTGCGGTGAGGGACACGCCGTTCAACTCAGGCGGCCAGGTCTCGGTCACGTAGGCAATGCGCATAGGATGGGCTCAAAAAATAGGGGCTCAACGTTTCGGCTCATCGCGTTGATGGTTTGGGCGCCCACCCTGGCCACGCTTATCGGCAAGATCGTCCGCGCTGCGGTTAGCCACCTGCCGGTCGCGGTCTTCCTGATTGGCGGGGTGGCGCTCGCGCGCCACGCGCTCTACACCGGGGGTGTTGTGCAGATCGGTATCGAGCTGGCCGCTCTCGACATCGCGCGCTGCCTGCTCGATATCGGCCCGCGGCCCCGAACGCTGATCTTCGAGCTGTTCGTCACGCGCATGTGGCAACCGGTCCGACGCATCTGGTGCGCCGGTCTCCGGCTTGCCGAGTACGGTATCGACACGCTCGTTGGCACGTTTGGCACCGCCCGATGTCGCGTCGCGCTGGTCGGCACCGCAAATGACGGCACCTCGATGCGGTTTCATGGCGCCCTCCTGCGGACGAACTGAGGATGCCCCGTCCGCCGCAACTGACGTGCCCAGCGCAGCCGACGCAATGCGCAATCGCATCACACGCACGCCGCATCTGCGTTGTCCGCCGCCTGCGTCTTGTCCTTGCCAATGCAGCCATCGCACGGGTCGCGTAACGGTTACATGGGCGCTTGTAACGCTTGCTGCATAGGAGCGTTCAATGCTGGTGCTCAATGCCGGCGCACACGTTCGGGGCGCCGTGTCGGGCGACCACGCAGACGATCGAACAACCGTTGCGATACGCCAGCGGGCGCGTCTGTCGTACCGAGCAGCAGGCCCAGCGGGCGCAACTGCTCCACGTGGTCGCACACGACCTTGATCATCGCCATGACGGACGTCCCCAGCAGCAACCCCCACACGCCCCACAACCAGCCCCATAGCAACAGCCCGATGTAGACCACGCACGGGTCCAGCTTGGATGCGCGACTCTGCAACCAGGTCACGAGCAAGGTGCCGATCAGCGTGGCCAACAGCAGCGTCGTACCCGCCACGACAAGGGCGTCCGACCATGTCCCCATCTGCAGGTACGCGCCGATGCCGCTGGCCACTGCAATCACCACCGAGCCGAGATACGGCATGAAATGCAGCACAGCGGTGGCCAGGCCCCACACCGCCGCGTCCTCCATGCCCAGCAGCACAAACGCCACCGCCGTCACAATGCCGAGCACGATGTTGGTGGCAAACAGCACCAGCAGCGAGTATTGGATCTGCGTGCCGATCACGGCCATCATGCGCACCGCGCGCTTCTTCTCGCTCAACGTACGGCCGACCGCGCGCACCCATTTGCGCTTGAGCGCCTGCCCCGAAGCGAGCAGGAAGTACACAAGGAACGACACCACCACCAACTGCCCCGCCAGCGCGAATAAATTGGCTGAGCCTATCCACACAAACTCGCGCAACGGCAGCAACGGGGAATCCGCTTGCGCAGTGGGGCCTGTTGTCGATGGACGCTTGACAGGCGAAGGCGGGAGCTTGCCCTGTACGCCATCGGTGGCATGTTCCACCGCCGTGGTGACCTTGCGCATTTTCTCGAAGGCGCCGCCCAGACGATCACGCAGCCGATCGACCGATTGGGCCATGCGCTCGGCCGCCACTGGAATACGCTCGGCCATGGCCGACACGCCATCCTGCATGCCAAAGGCCAGCGCACCACCGGCCACCCACAGGCCCAGCACCACCACTGCTGCCGCCAAGGGTCGCGGCACGTACCAATGCTGCAGACGCACCACGAGCGGGTTCAATGCAAACGCCAGCACCACGCCAAAGGTGAATGGCACGAGGAACACGCGTGCCCACTGCAGAAACACCAGCGTGCCGCCAATCGCCACCAGCACGACTGCCAGTCGCCACGCAGGCTGATGCATTCCGCCGAACAGCGGCGCATGCGGTCCAGCCTCTTCAACGGGCGTTGGCGGTATCGAAGGGAGCGGAAGTCGGTCAGACATGGCAGAGAAAGTGGTGTACCGTCCTCTGCGCAAGCGCCATGCCTTAGCGCTGCTGTGCTCGCCTACTGTGTGGTCAGATTGCGTAACGTGCGCACCAAGTCATAGGGCGAGACCGGCTTCACGAGGTGCTCCTGAAAGCCACTGGCCAGTGCGCGTGCACGGTCGTCAGGCTGCGCAAATGCGGTCAGCGCGACTGCCGCAATGGGGGCGAAGCCTGCCGGCAAATAGCGGTGCTCCCACCCGCGGATTCTCTGGAGGATCGCGTAGCCGTCTTCATCGGGCAAGGCGATGTCGCACACCAGTGCCTGCGGCCTGGCGTCCGCCCCCCACACATCGAGTTGCGTCATGGCCTCGTGGCCTGAACCGGCGCTGCCCACCTGCGCACCGACCTGGGTCAGCAGCGTAGCCAGCGCGTCGCGCGCGTCCTGCTGATCATCCACCAGCAACACGCGCAAGCCTGCCAGCGACGGCAGCGGCCCGGTACGCGTCGGGTCTTCGGCCAGAGGCGGCGTCAATTCCGCGCCGGCGTGCAGCGGCAGATAGACGGTAAAGGTAGCGCCTTGCTGGTCGCCGTCACTGTGAGCATGGACGCGGCCGCCGTGCAATTCGGTCAACCGCTTGACCAACGCCAGCCCGAGCCCCAGACCGCCGGTGCGCCGGGTGTGAGCGCCATCCGCCTGACGAAACGGATCGAACAGATAAGGCTGGAACGCAGCGCCAATGCCGCGCCCGTTGTCTCGCACCACCACCCGCGCCACCTGGCCCACGAGATCTGCCGACAGCCACACATCGCCGCCCGGCGGCGTGAACTTGATGGCGTTGGTCAGCAAGTTCCAGACGATCTGCTCGATGCGATCAGCGTCGCCGTCGATCTCATGCATGTCGAGCGCACTGGACGTATGCAGCGTGATGGCGTGCTCGGCGGCCAGCGCGCGCACGCTGTTGAGAGCGCGCTCCAGCGCCATGCGCAACACAAACGGCGCGCGGGTGAGGCGCAACTTGCCGCTCATGACGCGCGTGGCGTCGAGCAAGTCTTCAATCAATCGCACCTGCTGGTCCACGCCGGTCTTGATGCCAGCCAGCGCGCGCTGTACCAGCGGCGGCCCGTCCACCATCTGGCTCTCGAGCACGTACGTCCAGTTCTGGATGCCATTGAGCGGCGAGCGCAATTCATGCGACACCACCGCGAGAAACTGATCACGCGCCAGTGTGGCGGCCTCGGCCTGTGCACGTGCGGCTTGCTCGCGCCGCAGCAGCGCATCGCGCTCACGCCCCGCCTCCGTACGTTCGGTCACGTCATAGACGATGAGCAGCGCCGATTCCACGGCGCCCGTGTGGTCCGCCTCCGGAATCACGCGTACGTTGTAATGCGCCACGCGCGTACGACCCTCGCCCACTTCCAGATGCAGGTGGAGCGTTTGCTCTGCGCCCGTGTCGAGGGCAAGCCGGGCAGCGGCGTCCAACGGCCCAGTGACCGCAGCCGGCAACGGTGAGTCGGCCAGTGCATGCCCCATCACGGCGGCCGGTGTCACGCCAAAGGCATCGGTCACAGCGCGGTTCACATAGACGCAGCGTAAGTCGCGATCAAGCCGTGCAATGACGTCGGGCGCGTTCTCGACCAGGGTGACGAACTCGCGCTGGTGCCGGAAGCGTTCGCGCTCGGCATCCTTGCGCTCAGTCATGTCCTCCACCACGCATACGATGGCCTGCACGCTTCCGTCCGGTGCATGTTGCGGTGAGTACGCGGCATGAACAAAGCGCAAGCCGATATCGCCCGGGTACGGCAGCTCCATCTCGAAGTCAACGCGCCGGCCGGCAAAGGCCTCATCCAGATGGGTGAGGACGCGCGCGTAAGCGGCTTCGCCCATCAATTCCCGCAACGGTCGGCCCAGTACGGCACTCAGCGGCAAGCCAAAGCGCTGGGCGTAGGCATGGTTTGCAAAGCGCACGCAGCGTGCAGCGTCGATCTGCACCAGAGGAAAGGGCACGCTTTCGGTCAGCCATTGCAGCTGGAATTCCGACTCGGTGAGTGCGGCCAGCGTCTGCTGGCGCTGTGTCACGTCCTCGATCATGCCAACGGCATGGGAGGGGGCGCCTTGAATACCGGGGATCAGGCAACCACGCTCACGCACGCGCTGTTCGGCGTGGTCGGCACCAATCCAGCGATACTCGAGCACGAAGTCGCGCCCATGCGCCAGGCCGTCCCACGCGGCACGGAGCGCAGCGTGGTCGTCAGGATGCACGTGGGCCAGCCACTGCTCGCGGTCTCCACACAACGACGCCGCCTGCACACCCCAGTTCTGGGCCGCTGCGCTGACGTGCAAGCGTGTTCCCGTCAGGGGATCGTCAATCCAGAACACGTCGAGGCTTCCTTACACAAGGGATTGCACGCGCTTAGGCGCGTCGTGCGCCAGCGTTGGCCGGCGTACGCATGGATGCATGTACGCGCCGCGCCCTCTTGTAGCAGATTTCGTTCCCGACCTCGATCGACACAAGAAATGCGGTGCATCGGCACCGCATTCGTAATGCCCTAAACCTGAATGCTGTTATTGCGACGCCAACTCCGTGGCTGTCTGCGCTGCGCCATTGGCCTGTGCCACCAGCACCCGGATCGCATTCGGCGTGACCGCACCTGTGCCGCCGGCCGGCAGCGTGGTGATCAGCCAGTCGGCGTTATTGCCGAGGCCGAATGGCTGCGAGGTGAAGATGACGGTCTTGGTGCCGGCTGTTGTCACGCGTACCTGGTAGGTGCCGCCATCCACGTAGATCGAATCCTGCGTGCTGGCCGGCGAAGCACTGCCATACGCGGCACCGCCCATGGTGGGGGATGCGGTGGTGAGGTCGGCATTGGGCGCCGTCACGTACACGTCGACATTGGGCGCGTTGTATGACGCGTTGAAGGTACGCACACGCGCCTTGTCCGACAGAATCGACTTGTTGTACGGGTCATCGATGATTGCCAGGCTGGTTGCCGAATCTGTGGCACCCACGATGGCAAGCGCGGTATAGCGATGGCCATTGACCGGACTGAAGTTCGCCGACGCCAGCGGCGATGCACTGCCCGCATTGGACACGGTGGCGACACTCGCTGCGGAGTCGATGCCGAAATAGTTGCTGACGTTCTTGAAGCCGACATTGGCGATCTTGACGGTGCCATTGACACCGAAGTCCACGTTGGCGATGAACGGGTTGACGTGCATCGTGCGGTATTGCGGCGCGCTGGTGCCGATGATCTGGCCAATGTCGTCGCTGCCGCCGCCGCACGCGGCCAGCACACCCAATGAACCCAACGCCAGCACGACGGCGATCTTCCTGATCTGACTCTTCATCTTTCACCTCGGAGGAGAGCATCTTGAAAGGGGCCGCATACGCTGCGTACCCCTGCACGTTGTCGCCAACATGCGGGTGCCCACGACCGCCGCGCACAGGGTTGTGCGCCCGTCGATCTCGGCCCCGATCGTCATGTCGGAGTGCCTCCGACATGCGTGTGCGACGCAACCCGTCGAGCAGGCTGCGTGCCCGCGGCTGTTGAATCGCTGTGCAAACGCGCTGCATGCGGCGGCGCGCCAATGCGTCTCGCTATACTTGCGCGATCCTGGTTTTCCCCGTGCTTCACGCCTTCCGCATGCCCCAACCGCGCCCGGCAGATACCGCGCCTGCACCCCACAACGCCGCCTCCCAGGCCGCTCGCGAGGCATGCGCCCTGGAGCGCGAACACGTGCAGGCGTGGCTCGATGCACGTGCTTCCGGCACGCGCGCGGTGAGCACCTCGACGCTGTCGCAATACCGTGTGGAAGCCGAGCGGGTGTGCTGGTATGCGCGCACGTTCGCCAAGCCGTTGGCCACCTGGCAGCGTGAAGATGCGCTCGCCTACCTGCGCTTTTTGCAAGATCCGCCGGGCTGGGCGATCAGTGTGCGCGGTATCGAACGTGACGATGCCAACTGGACGCCGCTGCGTGGGCCGCTCTCGGCACGCTCCACGCGGCAGAGCAGCGTCATCGCCGCCAACCTGTGCGGGTGGTTGCAGCGCAAGGGGTATCTGCCCGCCAACCCATTTCTTGACGACGACGCGATCGTCATCGCTGTCCCCGCCGTCAGCGTGGTCACTCCGGCACCACGACCGCTGCCGGCACAGACCGACGCGGCGCTGAGCGCGGCCGATATGGCATTGATGGTAGACGCGGTACACGCGCGTGTGGCGTTGGGCCGTGAAGCCCGCTTGCGGCAGACGCGTGACCATTTCCTTGCCGTGCTCCTCACACAGGCCGGCCTGCGCGTGTCGGAACTCGTCAACGCGCGCATGGGCGACGTGGCATTGCATGCCGTACCGAAGGCAAACAATGCAACGGACACCGCGCTGCCGGCATCGGTGTGGCTGCTCTGCGTCGGGTCGGGGCGCACGCAGCGCTGGCTGCCGTGCGATGCGCTGATGGGCACGTTGCGCGAATACCGCACAGCGTTCGGCTTATCGCCACTCCCGCTGCCGGGCGAGACCACACCGCTTTTGCTGTCGGTGCGCAAGCGTTCACCGCAACGCGCAGATGGCAGCATCATCGACTCCCCCGCCCTGCGCCGCGATTTCGGCGAGCGCAAAGGCCTCGTTTCACGCTCGCAACTGCTGCTGATCGTCAAAGCGATGCTCGCCGAGGCCGCCGAATACGCGCGCATCATCGGCCAACCCGACGCCGCCGAGCGCTTGGCCAGCGCCTCATTGCGCGGCGTGCGCACGGCGCATCTGCACGAGCGCCTCGCCGCCGGCGAGGCCGCTGCAGACATCGCACATGCCCTGGGGCTTGCCGCTTTGCCCACCGTTGCCGTGCGCGCACGCGAGGCCGACCTGGCCGCCAGCATCGCCGACGCGGCCCGTAAGCTGGCCACCCCGTCGGCCTGACATTCCTCCACACATCGCGCAGAAACGGGTACGCCTCCTGTGTGCGGCCGGCGTTCGCGCATGCCATTGAACCCAATGGCCAGCCTGTTCTGCGCAACAGCTACCGCTGACTTTGTACGCAGAATTGGGTACGCCCGCGTGTTAGATCGTCCGCGAGAGCACGCAGAAACGGGTACGCTCCGGCCAAAAATCGCACGCAGAAACGGGTACGCTTTTCCCGAGCGCCCAAAGAAAACGCGGACCCGAAGGTCCGCGTCGTGTTCCGCGTCGGGCGCTCAATGCCCGCCTGAGAGGTAGAAGAAGCGGAACAGAAACACCGCCGAGATGATCCACACGATGATCGGTACCTCGCGCATCCGGCCCGTGAACAGCTTCAGGCCCGCGTACGTGATGAAGCCAAACGCCACGCCGTTGGCGATCGAATACGTGAACGGCATCATCAGCGCCGTCAGTACGGCCGGTACGGCTTCGGTGGTGTCTTCCCAGTTCAGGTCGACCAGTTCGCGCAGCATCAGACACGACACATACAGCAACGCGGGCGCTGTCGCGTAAGCTGGCACCACACCCGCCAGCGGCGAGAAGAACAGGCACAGCAGAAAGAGCACCGCCACCGTCAGCGCGGTCAGGCCCGTGCGTCCACCGGCCTGCACACCGGAAGCGCTCTCGATGTACGCGGTGGTCGACGAGGTGCCCAGCAGCGAGCCCGCCATGATGGCCGTGCTGTCGGCCAGCAGCGCCTTATTCAGGCGATCCATCTTCCCCTGTTTGAGCAGGCCGGCGCGATTGGCCACGCCCATCAGCGTGCCGGTGGCATCGAACAGCTCCACCAGGAAGAACACCAGTACCACGTTCAGGATGCCCACCGACAGCGCGCCCATGATGTCGAGCTGTAGCAGCGTCGGCGCCAGCGACGGCGGCATCGACACCACGCCGTGGAAGGTGTTGCCCGCCACGAAAAAGCTCGCCGCCGTCACCGCCAGGATGCCAATCAAGATGGCGCCCTTCACGCGCAGATGGTCAAGCGCCACGATGACGAAGAAGCCGATCACCGCCAGGATGACCGAGGGCTGGTGCACATCACCCAGCGTCACCAGCGTCGCCGGATTGCCGACGATCAGCCCCGCGCCCCGCAACGACACAATGCCCAAGAACAGCCCGATCCCCGCCGTAATCGCCACGCGAATCGAATGCGGGATTCCGTTGACGATCATTTCGCGGATGCGGAACACGCTCACCAGCAGGAACAGGCAGCCCGAGATAAACACCGCCCCCAGCGCCGCCTGCCACGAAAAGCCCATGCCCTTGACCACCGCATACGCAAAGTAGGCGTTCAGCCCCATGCCCGGCGCCATCGCAATCGGATAGTTCGCGTACATCCCCATGATGATCGTGCCGATCGCCGCTGCAATACAGGTGGCGACGAACACGGCATCGTGCGGCATGCCCGCATCGGCCAGGATGTTCGGGTTGACGAAGATGATGTACGCCATCGTGAGGAAGGTCGTCAGCCCGGCGAGCACCTCGGTGCGGACGTCGGTCTGGTGTTCCTCCAGCTTGAAAAAACGCGCGAGCCAGGTCATGCAGCTTGTCTCCTCTTGTTATGAAGTGCCATCGCTGGCTGGTCCGGTGCAGGACCGAGTCCCCCCGATGCACGCCCACGATGGGGCGACGTTACTGTTAGCAAGATTCCGGCGTCCACGTGCGGCCGTGTCGAAATACTGTTCATGCGAATGGAATGATGGAAAACGCGCGGGCCAAGCGCCAGGCGGGTACGCGGGATGCGCATGATGCCCGAAACGCCTGGCACCTGCACATGCCGTGAACCCGGTGCTCCAACATCCAGGCGAAGGCACATTCATCGCAAAACCGTACCCATTTCTGCGAGCGCCCAGTAGCAAGCGGCTTCCAAGCCAATTTGCGTACCTGTTTCTGCGTGAACTGACGCAGAAACGGGTACGCACCAATCAGGACGTCGAGCGGCACGAGCCTTCAACACAAACGGCAGGTCGTGTACCCGTTTCTGCGGACAGAAGCGCACTGGCCCGTACCCGTTTCTGCGAAGCTGGGAGGAGGACCTGTGACAGGTAAGCGAACCCGTTTCTGCGAGACAGGCCATTCAAACGCGTACCCATTTCTGCGCCAGCTCTCGCAGAAATGGGTACGCTCAATCTGCAAAGCAGCATCGCAAGCCGTTGGCCAATAAGGGTTTTTGGTCGCAGAAACAGGTACGGGGACAGCGGTCCTCGGCGTATGCGCAGAAGAAAGTCGATCGTCACAGTGGGGTTTCAGCGATGAAAGTTTGAATTCCTGCGCTCACAGCGGTGCAGGCCTTCAGACCGCCAGCTGTGTCGTTCAACAGTATCCCTGCAGAAACAGGTACGCCTCGTTTGTAACTCAGCCTCGAAGAAGCGTGTGCTTGCTTTCATAGATACTCAATATTGGCAAGGACCTCAAAAAACCCGGTGCCCGCGTGCGCGCGCAGATTTGGGTACGCCGAGAAGCATGGCTTTCGGCGAGCGGCACGCAGAAACAGGTACGCAATCGCCGACAAGACACTGTTGCGGACGCAAAAACGGATGTTTTCACGCAGAAACGGGTACGCAACGGCGCAGAACACACGACAGGCAGCCATTTTTTGGCCGTTTTCTGTGGATAACACTGTGGACAACTGAAGGTTGTCCCCGCAGATTCCGGTACGGGCTTTGCGCAGAAGCGGGTACGGGTTCGCGCAGAAGCGGGTACGCCGCCACGCAGAATCAGGTTCGCATGCGCGCAGAATCGGGTACGTTTTTGCCCCCTAAACCCTTGCCTGACAAGGCTTGGCGGGTCGCGTATACGGTTTACCTGTAGTAAACGTAGTAGGTATGTATACCTTGTAGCTAGGAAAGGTCTTCCGTGGACAACCTTGCAGGTTGCCCACCGACGGCCTTCCCCGAGCGACGAGCAAAAATCAGAAAACGTACCCGATTCTGCGTGACAAGGAGAAGGCGTTTTAGTACAAAGGCTCTGAACAATTCTCGCGCACCATGGTCACCAAACGCCCCACACCCAACGGGAAGCCGGAAGACGACGTACCCGGCCGCATCATTGTCCCTTCGGGGGGGCAAGTCATTGCTGCGCCGGAGAAATTCCAACGGCTCTTCGATGAAGCGCAGGCGATGGAGCGCGAAGATGCCTGGCAGAGCGGGGAAGTCGGGTTTCTGAGCCGCGCCAGCGTGCAAGTCACCCTCCCCTACCGGGCGCCAAAAGGATCGCCGCCTGTCTGGACGCGCTCCAGCGGCAATATCTCGCTGATGATCCAGCCGGGCTACTTTACCCAGCAGCGCTCAGAGCGGGCCAGCAACGGCCGTCAGCGCATCGTCTCGGAGACGGTCTCGTTTGGCTATCCCTACGGGTCGTACCCGCGCCTGATGCTGGCCTGGATCGGCAAGGAGATCATGGCCAAGAAGAAGCGCGGCGAGTTCCAGGGCACCGTGGAAGACCGCCGCATTTCACTGGGCAACTCGCTGTCCGAGTTCATGTACAACCTCGGCATCCCGATGGCCACCGGGGGCAAGCGTGGCACCATGACGTTGGTGCGCCAGCAGATGATTCGGCTGTTCTCGGCCACGATTGCTATCGTGCAGAACAAGTCGGCGCCCAACCAGAACCAGAATCAGGAACCGCTGTCGATTGACCGGATCGGCTATCTGCTTGCGGACCAATTGTCCACTTGGTGGGATCCAATGCAGCCCGGCCAGGGCTCCATGTTCGAGAGCTTCGTGGTGCTGTCCGAGCCGTTTTTCAACGAGCTCGTCAATCGGCCGGTGCCCGTGGATATGCGTGCATTGAAAGCGCTTAAACAGTCGCCGTTTGCGCTCGACGTGTATTCCTGGCTGACCTACCGCTTCTTCACGATCCAGAAGCGTACAGAGATTCCTTGGGAAGCTCTGCAGATGCAGTTTGGAACCGAGACGGAGAGTGAGCGGAAATTCCGGGCGCTGTTCCGCAAGGCGCTGAAGGATGTGCTCGTTGTCTACCCGGATGCGAAGGTCGACGCAGATTCTTCGAAGGCGCTGATTCTGCAGCCGTCGCGGACAAGTGTGCGAAAGTTGGCCTGACGAACAATCCGAAGGCAAAAAGAAAGGGGAGCCGAAGCTCCCCTTTTTTCATATTGGGCGTGTCAGCCCAACATGCTTATTCCGGCTTGATGCCGGAGGCTTGCAGACCCTTCGGGCCTTGCTTCACCTCGAAGGTGACCTTCTGGCCGTCCTTCAGGGTCTTGAAGCCCGAACCCTGAATTTCGGAGAAGTGCGCGAACAGATCTGCGCCGCCGCCGTCCGGAGTGATGAAGCCGAAGCCTTTGGTTTCGTTAAACCATTTGACAGTACCCGTGGCCATGCAAAAATTCCTTAAAAAAAACAAAAAACACGTCGTCCAGCCGATCCGGACATCGCACGAAGAGTCCGGCTGATTCCGAATCCTGCGTAGACAAAGTCTTCAGACGACTGTCTGAGCATCATAACCAGTTTGGGTCACAGTGTCGATGGGCGGTATTTTTGTGAAATGTCGCTTTTATGCATCCACTGGTAAACACCTAGTAATCGGCAGGATGTCAGCGAGAAGGCGGGAAGTTATGCGCCAAAGGCCGCATTTACATCTCAATTCAAGCACGTTGAACTCAATCCCATCTTAGCGCCTTACGCTCCGCTGCGAAGCTGTATTTGTATAAGTTGAATTTTATCGATCTTGTGTTTTTAAGCTGTCTTCCCTAAGATGGCGCTACTGACTTTCAGCGCTGAAAGTGGAGGACGAGTGAGCGCCAAGATCGTAACGGTATTCAACCAGAAAGGCGGCTGCGGCAAGACCACAGTCAGCATGCACATTGCCGGAACCCTCGGCCTACGAGGAAACAAGACGTTGCTGGTCGATATGGACGAGCAAGGCACGGCAACCCGGTGGGCTGCACAGGCACCGGAGGAAAAGCCCTTTCCGGCTTCGGTGATTGGCTTGGCACCTTCCGGTGGCGCCATGCATCGCGAAGTCCGCAAATTCATGGGGGACTACGATTTCATCGTGGTCGACTGCCCTCCCGCAGTCCACTCCCCTTCGTCGTCCAGCGCCCTTTTGATCTCGGATATTGCGCTGATTCCCGTGGTGCCTTCGCCGCCGGATCTGTGGGCGGCCGTTGCCGCCAAGGCGCTTGCGCAGCAGGCTCAAGTCACCAATGAGACATTGCGGATTCGTGTGCTCGCGAACATGGTGCAGCGGCGGGTTTCGCTCGCCAAGCAAGCCATCGAAATCCTGGGGGACGACGGTGATATTCCGTTGATGGAGTCCATGATTGGCTCGCGGTCAGCCTTTCGCGAATGCCAGGCGATTGGTGCGACTGTGCACGGGGTTCCGGGCGCACGCGAGGCCGTGAATGAAGTCGACGTCATGGTCGACGAGTTGTTGCAGTTGTTGCAGGAGGAACGCGTATGAGCGCGAAGTTGAAATCGCTCAAGGACGGGATGCTCGCGGGCATCGCGGCAGAAAAAACAAAGGCGACGCCCGTCGATCGGTTTGCGTTGGCTGAGCAAGCCATCTCGTCGCATCCTCGGGGCTTGCTTGGCCAGCCTGTGGCTCCAACTTTCAGCGCTGAAACCCCGGCGCCGGCGAATACGTCCGAGCGGCGTGTCGTCAAGATTCCGTTGGATCGGCTGCAAGAAAATCCGCTGAACGCCCGGCGTATCTACGACCCACAGACTGTGCAGGAGCGGGCGGCGTCCATTGCCACGCATGGTCAACAGAGCCCAGGCTTGGCGGCACCTGATCCGGCCAAGCCAGGTTGGTACGTTCTGATCGATGGTCATTACCGTAAACGGGCGCTGGCGGCCGCTGGCAAGACCGAGATGGACTGCTTCGTTGAAGACGGTCTATCCGACATCGATTTCTACCGCTTGTCGTTTGTACTCAACGAGCAGCGCTCTGGACAGTCGGTCCTCGACAACGCCATCGCCTGGCGGCAACTGCTGGACGAAGGAAAAGTAAAAAAAGAAGAAGATATTTGCGAGATTACGGGTGTCTCCGCGGGCACCGTCAACAAGACGCTGGCATTGCTGAAGCTGCCGGAGTCCGTGCTCGAAGTGATGAAGGAGCGCCCAGCCGGCATCGGTATCGCGACGGGCTATGAGTTGACGCTGTACTTCAAGAGTGCGGGAGAAGACCGTACGCGCGAACTGGTACACCGGGTGCTGGAAGAAGGCTTGTCAAGCCGCGATGTTGAGCAGATTCGTAAAGTGGCTCAGGAAGGCCGTACCCGCAAGGTCAAGGAAGTCAGCCGCCAGTACAAAATCCGCAGTAGTGAAGGTGATCTTCTCGGCACAATCAAGGAGTGGGACTCTGGCCGCGTCATGCTGGACGTCAAGCTGGTGGATCGGGCCGCTCGGGAGTCGCTGGTTGAAGCGCTGAAAAGCCGCTTTGGCTTGGATGTCGCCTTGCTGTAGCGATTTCCCTCCCCTGCTGTCAAAAACGCCCCTTTTTAGGGGCGTTTTTTTTTGCCCGGAAGTGCCTGTGCACGACCTACGACCGGTCTCCGTACCCGTTTCTGCGTCGGAAAACGGCCGTAGACGAACCAAAAAGTGACCGTGCAGAGCCTTCCGCAGGGACAAACTGCCTCAAAACGCTGCTCCAACTATATCGCAATAGTAATAAAATAATGATCGTAAATATGAGTACGTTGATGTTTTTAACCCTTCATGTACACTATTGAGACATCATTGAGGGGCGTATTGCATGGCTCGACCGGGTCTTCAGTTCTCCACTGAGCAGCAGCAGCGGATTGTTGAGGCAATCCGTCGGCTCGACGTAACGTTTCCGCATGACAACGCGGTCTTCCTGGATGAACTGATTGATGCGGTTCAGGCAGTGACTCGCCGCATCTATGGCGCTCGGCGGTACGTGCAGTGGCTGGCGGAGGCCGGCGTAGGGCGGCGGCCCAGCAATACGACCATTCAAAAGGCCGTGGATCGGGCCCGCAGGCGAGGTGAGTCAGGCGGGGTCACGACAGAGGCCGTTGAGCCCTGGCCAATCCCGTGGGCGCCCGCAGAAACGGGTACGCTTCGGCCCGCAACAGACCGCGCAGCGCGCGAGGAGCGGGATCGTGTGGCGTCCAGGGCGATCGGCGCACCCGGAGCCGGCGCGGAATGGATGGAGGCGCGCATCCGCGCGGAGGTGGCGGAACGCGCGCTGGAGCATGAAGCCGCACGTAACCGGCAATTGCAGGCCGCGATGGCCGATCTGGAGCGACGTCTCGGGGAAGCGCTTGCGACCGGGCCGGTGATCTCTCCCAGGCTGACAGACACCACCCTGGAGCGGATCGAGCAGACCATTGAAACGGTGTCACGCCTGGAGGGCGCGGCCAGCGCTCTGGCTGGCACCGAGCGTTTCCTGCGCCTGCAAAACGACGCCGTGCGGCAGCAGACACAAAACGAAGCAGACCAGTTGCGCCAGCGTATCCGCGCGCTAGAGGCAGAGGTCTCGCAATTGCGCGCGCAGATCGATGCCTATCGGCGGGCGCCGGAGCGCGCCGCGCCTGTGTCGCGCGGCTGGGTCAAACCTGCCTCCTGATGCACCGGTGGCGTGCGCTGACTGGTCCAGCGCACCACCCGTGCCGAGAGCGGGTACGCAGAATTGGGTACGCTTTGCGGACTTTCGGCGCTGAAAGTTGAGGTGGCGGACTTGCAACCGGTTGTAGAAATCGGCGTGATCCGCCACTTCGGGACCCATGTAAGGCGGCATTCCGGCGCCTCAGCCAAAGCGCCGACCCCCAGGCATATGACTTGCTCATGACGCTACGTCTCACCGATGGAGTTGTCATGAACGAGAAGATCACCAAGGCCGTGTTTCCCGTGGCGGGGCTCGGTACGCGCTTTTTACCCGCCACCAAGGCCAGTCCGAAAGAGATGTTGCCGATCGTCGACAAACCGCTGATCCAATATGCGGTGGAAGAGGCGGCCGCAGCGGGTATCACGGAGATGATCTTTATCACTGGCCGCGCCAAGCGGGCCAT
Organism: Ralstonia sp.; assembly: GCA_039592975.1. Taxonomy (GTDB): domain Bacteria; phylum Pseudomonadota; class Gammaproteobacteria; order Burkholderiales; family Burkholderiaceae; genus Ralstonia. The sequence continues at coordinate 474,465 of JBCNQE010000001.1, forward strand.
CGAAGACCACTTCGATAAGGCGTACGAGCTGGAAAGCGAGCTGGCGGCGAAGAACAAGCAGGCGTTGCTCGACATGGTCCAGTCGATCAAGCCACCGGGTGTGGAGTGTTTCTATGTGCGCCAACCCGAGACACTGGGCTTGGGGCACGCGGTGTTGTGCGCGCAGAAATTGGTACGCGACGAGCCGTTTGCCGTGATCCTGGCAGACGACCTGCTGGACAACGAGCAGCCCGTCATGCAGCAGATGACGGAGCTGTACGACCACTACCGTTGCTCCATCGTGGGCGTCGAAACGATTGCCCCGCAGGCGACGCGCTCGTACGGCGTGGTGGCGGGCCGCGAGTGGGACGACCGCCTGGTCAAACTCGATGGCATTGTGGAAAAGCCCGCGCCGGAGAAGGCGCCCTCCAACCTCGGTGTGGTGGGCCGCTATATCCTTACGCCGCGCATCTTTGATCATCTGCGCAATCTGACGCCCGGCGCCGGCGGCGAGCTGCAATTGACCGACGCCATTCAGAGCTTGCTGGCCGAAGAGCAAATCCTGGCCTATCGCTATCGCGGGCAGCGCTTCGACTGCGGCAGCAAGTTCGGCTATTTGCAGGCGACCGTTGAGTTCGCGCTGCGCCATCCGGAAGTGCGTGCTGACTTTGAGGCCTATCTGTATGAGCGCCTCGGCCTGCCGCTTTCGCAGGAAACGACGGCCGAGGTGGACAGGCTCGTGCGCGAGGCCATTCCGCTGGGTGTGGCTGCCTGACGTTCGTTGACGATTGCGTTGCATCGGCCGTGCGGGTTTTCGCACAGCGCGCCCGGCCGATTCTGGAAAACCACACACTTCCGCTGCTTCCCGCCGACTGGGCGATTCCCGGCAAAGCCTTGTGCCACAGGCCTTTGCGGGAACCTGTCGTGTCCGTTTCCCACATGGAATGCTTCTTGAGTAATAGCGGCCACCCATAAACCGGTGGACAGGCCGCACGCTGCGCGCACTGCCGCCGCAACGCTTCCAAGGAGACACCATGACTCAGCCTCAGGCTGGCGCGGTTACGGGCGCGCATTTGCCCACGCAGTCGCCCACTCACACCCCCACTCAAGACACCCCGGCAGACGTGCGCCGTCGTCTGCGTTCCATCTTTTCCGGCTCGGTCGGCAACTTGGTCGAGTGGTACGACTGGTATGTGTATTCCGCGTTTGCGCTGTACTTTGCCAAGTCGTTCTTCCCGAAGGGGGACCAGACTGCGCAGTTGCTGAACACCGCCGCCGTGTTTGCGGTCGGCTTCCTGGCGCGTCCGGTGGGCGGCTGGCTGATGGGCATCTATGCCGATCGCTATGGCCGCAAGCGTGCGCTGTTTTTCTCGGTGGTGCTGATGTGCCTGGGCTCGCTCATCATCGCGCTCACGCCGAGCTACGCGACGATTGGCGTGGCGGCGCCGGTGCTGCTGGTGCTGGCGCGCTTGCTGCAAGGTCTGTCGGTCGGCGGGGAGTACGGCACGTCCGCCACGTACCTGAGCGAAGTCGCCAACAAGGAAAACCGCGGCTTCTTCTCCAGCTTCCAATACGTCACGCTCATCGCCGGGCAATTGCTGGCGTTGGGCTTGCTGATTGTGCTGCAGCAGTTCGTGCTCACGCATGAGCAGCTGGAAGCCTGGGGCTGGCGCATTCCGTTCCTCATCGGCGCGCTGTGTGCACTGATTGCGATGCGCATGCGCTCGCACATGGAAGAGACGCAGTCCTTTACCGCCGCGAAGGCAAACAAGAAGCGCGGCACGCTGAGCGAGCTGGCCAAGCATCCGCGTGCAGTCGCCACGGTCGTGGGCCTGACGTTGGGCGGTACGGTGGCGTTCTATACGTACTCGATCTACATGCAGAAGTTCTTGGTCAACACGGTCGGCCTGTCGAAGAACAGCGCGACGCTGGTGTCTGGCGCCACGCTGCTGCTGTTCGCGATTCTGCAGCCGATCGTGGGCGGCTTGTCCGACCGCATTGGCCGTCGTCCGATCCTGATCGCCTTTGGCGTGCTGGGTACGCTGCTCACGGTGCCCATCCTGACCGGCATCAGCCAGACCACCAATGTGTGGACGGCCTTCTTCCTCATCATGGCCGCGCTGGTAATTGTCTCGGGTTACACGTCGATCAACGCGGTGGTGAAGGCCGAACTGTTCCCGGCCGAGGTGCGCGCGCTGGGCGTGGGCCTGCCGTATGCGCTCACGGTGTCGATCTTTGGCGGTACAGCGGAGTACATCGCGCTGTGGCTCAAGCAGGCCGGCCATGAATCCCTGTTCTACTGGTACGTCACGGGCACCATCTTCGTTTCTCTGATGGTGTACCTGTTCATGCGCGATACTCGCGAGCATTCCCGTATTGAACACTGATCCATGTCGCCATCCGACGGCCATGCCGACCTTGCTCCCCTCGCGCATTCGGCACGGGGGCGTGGCTTGCGGCTGGCCGTGGCGCTGGCCATGGCGGCGTGCTGCGCAGCGGCAGGGTGGGGCGCCTACGCCATCGCCCTACAGCGCTACGTTGCCACGCGCGCTGAAGAGGCTGGCCAGCGCACCACCTTCTACGCACAGAACCTGCGCAGCACGCTGGCGCGGTACGAATCGCTGCCGAGGCTGGCGGCGCTGGAGCACGTGCTGCACGTCGCGCTGCAGGCCAACCGCCAGCCCAGCGATGCCGTCATGCGACGGGCCGCCAATGCGTACCTGAAGGAAGTCCAGGCAGCGACGGATCTGTCGGCCGCCTATCTGCTGGATACGTCGGGCCTGACGCTGGCCGCCAGCAACTGGGACCTCCCATCCTCATTCATCGGCAAGAACTACGCCTTCCGCCCGTACTTTGACGAAGCCATGCGCGAAGGGCTGGGCCGTTTCTACGGTGTGGGCAATACCACGGGCGAGACGGGCTACTTCCTCGCCGCGCCGGTGCGCGAAGGCACCAAGCCGATCGGCGCCGTGGTGGTGAAGATCAACCTCGATGCGTTCGAGGCCACGCTGTCACGCAGCGGCGATACCGTGTTGCTGGTCGATCGCCATGGCGTGATCTTCCTGAGCTCGGTGCCTGCATGGAAATATCGCACGCTCGGTACGTTGAGTCCGGAGCAGCAAACCGCCCTCGATGCGACACGCCAATACGCGCCGCACACCCTCACGCCCCTCGGAATGGACGACGGAAACGCGGGGAGCGTACCCTTTTCTGCGGACCACCCGCCCGAGACCGTACGCGTGGCGCTGCCGGGAAAATCGGTGTCCACCCTGCGCGTGCAATACCGGCCGGTGGGCTTGCTTGGCTGGCAAGTCGCCGTGCTGATCGACCCGCGCGACGAGCAGCGCACCGCCCTGGTCGCCGGCGCCAGCGCGGCGTTTGCGATGGCATTGGCGTTTGCCGTACTCGTGGCGTTGCGCCTGCGTACCCGCCGCCGCGAAGAACAACGCCATGCGCGTGATGCCCTGCGTCAAGTCCAGCGCGATCTGGAAGCGCGCATCGCTCAGCGCACCGCCGAGTTGACCTCCGCCAACACCGCGCTCGCCGGCAAAGTCGAAGCGCTCGACGCTGCGCAACGCATCCTGCGCGAAACGCGCGATGCCGCCGTGCAGGCCGGCAAGCTCGCTGTGCTCGGCCAGATGGCCGCCGGCATCACGCACGAACTGAATCAGCCGCTCACTGCGCTGACCACGCTGTCCGACAACGCCAACCAACTCGCCGAGCGTGGCCGCATCGACGAGGTACGCGGCAACCTCACCCACATCAGCCAGTTGGCCGAGCGCATGGGCCGCATCGTTTCGCATATCAAGGCGTTCTCGCGCAAGGGCGATGCGGCGCGTGCAGCCGTCTCGGTGGACGAGGCCATCCGCCAGGCGCTGATGCTGGTGGAAACGCGCCGCCGCCAAGTGGGTGTGACGGTGACAGCGCCGCCGGTGTCAGCGGATCTGGCCGTGTGGGCCAATGCCGTGCGGCTGGAGCAAGTGCTCGTCAACCTGATCCGCAATGCCATCGATGCCACGGCCGAGGCCGCGCAACCGCAATCTGCTGCCGTGCACCTGCGCGTTGAAGCTACGCAGAAATGGGTACGCATCACCGTGCGCGACTTCGGTCCTGGTATCCCCGCTGATGTGCTGCCGCGCTTGTTCGAGCCGTTCTTTACTACCAAGGACGATGGCTTGGGCTTGGGGCTCGGGCTAGCGATTTCACTGGCCATCATCGAAGATTTCGGCGGGCGGCTTGAAGGTCGCAATGCTGAAGACGGCGCGGGCGGCGCAGAATTCGTCATCGAGCTGGAACGCGCTGGTACCTGAGTCTGAACCCATGTCTGAACCCATTTCTTCTGACCCGTCTTCCCTCATTGATCACGCGCCGGTCTTCCTGATCGAAGATGACGATGTGGTGCGACTGGGCTGCGAGCAAGCGCTCACGCTGGCGGATGTGCCGGTGCAATCCTTCGCCGATGCGGAAAGCGCGTTGGCTGCGCTCGCCACGCAAACACCCGCCGTGGTGGTGACTGACGTACGCCTGCCCGGCCGCGATGGCTTGGCGGTGCTGCGCGAGATGCTGCAGCACGATCGCCAGTTGCCTGTCATCCTCATCACTGGTCATGGCGATGTGACGATGGCCGTGGCCGCCATGCGCGCCGGCGCGTACGACTTCATGGAGAAGCCGTTCCACTCCGAGCGCCTGGTCGACGTGGTGCGGCGCGCGTTAGAGAAGCGCCGGCTGACTTCCGAAAACCTGCGCCTGCGCGAGGCCTTGCAGGGCCGTCAGGCGTACCCGCTGATCGGCCAGAGCGCTGCCATGCAGAACGTGCGCCGGCTCGTCACCGCGCTGGCGCCCACCGACGCCGACATCCTCGTCACCGGCGAGACCGGCTCGGGCAAGGAAGTGCTCGCGCGGGCCATCCACGAAGGCAGCCGGCGGCGCGGGCCGTTCGTGGCGCTCAACTGCGCGGCGTTGCCGGAATCCGTGTTCGAAAGCGAGATGTTCGGCCACGAGTCGGGCGCCTTCACGGGCGCCAACCGTCGCCGCATCGGCAAGATGGAATACGCTGATGGCGGCACGCTATTTCTCGACGAAATCGAATCGATGCCGCTGGCGCTGCAGGCCAAGCTGCTGCGCGCGCTGCAGGAGCGCAGTATCGAACGGCTGGGCAGCAACACGAGCGTGCCCGTCAATTGCCGTGTGGTGGCGGCCGCCAAGGTGGACTTGAAAGAGGCGTCCGACCATGGCCAGTTTCGTGCGGACTTGTATTACCGGCTGAATGTCGTATCGATTGCATTGCCGCCGTTGCGCCAGCGTGCCGAAGACATCCCGCTGCTAATGGCGTATTTCCTGCAGCAGGCCGCCGTGCGCTACGAGCGTGCCGTGCCCGATTGGTCTGCGCAAGACATGATGCGCTGGCAGCACCACGACTGGCCGGGCAACGTGCGCGAGCTGAAGAACGTGGCGGAGCGCTTCTGCCTGGGCTTGGACGATGGCCTGGTCGCTTCTGAAGCGAGCCAGCACTCACTGGCCGGCCGCATGATGGCCGTCGAGCGCACCACCATCGAAGAAGCGCTACGTGCCACCGAAGGCAACGTCGCCCGTGCCGCCGATCTGCTGGCCGTGCCGCGCAAGACGCTGTACGACAAGCTCAATCGGCACGGCATCGAGCCAGAGCGCTTTCGCACCAATCACTAACGCAGCGACGATTCTCCGATCTTCCTGCCGCCTTGTGGCGGCCAGCAGGTGGCGGCCAGCAGCACGGCGATCACCGCATAGATGGCTTCCGTCACTGCCAGCGGCATGACATGCACCTGATATAGCGCGGCGGGCAGATCGGCCAGCGCATGCAGCAGCACGGCCAGCATCACCAACGCAAAGCGCCGCTGGCGTACCGCGTGCCATACCACCAGCGTTAGCGTGAATTGCACCAGCATCGCAGCAATACGCTCGACCACCGCACCGGTCGCCAGCCACGGGGACAGCTGCGCGAGCAGCGCGTGGACCGTGCCCACCATGGCCTCGGCGCCACTCGCGGCCAGGCGCGCATCCAGCTCGCCGCGGTTGGCGGCCACGCCAAACATCACCATCTGCATTTGCGATGTCGCGCCAATCAGCCACGCTTCGATGCCGGCGTGCCCCAGTGCGTAAGCCACCGGCGTGGCGGCATCCCCTGGCTTGCGTGTGAGAAAGCGCAAGCCGAGCCAGCGGCCCATCTCTTCAAACAATCCCGCCATCAGCGCGCCATAGACGACGTACAGCGCGGGCGCGCGCAGCCAGTGCGCCGTCACCGGATTGAGCTGCAGTAGATACAGGTGCAGTGCGCGCTCCAGCACCAGCGCAAACACGATGAAGACTGCCGCGCCCACGCCGATGTCGCGCCACGCCAGGTCAAAGCGCCGGCGCAGCCACAGCCAGGCGGCAATCGGCGTACAGGCGATCAACAAGCCGGCAAGTGCGTGGGCGGCGAGCGCGGAGACGGAAACCGTGGGCATGGGCAAATGTGATGGTGGTCAGATCGCCCGCATGCTACCTGGGCTCGCGGGCGCGCGTCTTGCGAACCGGTTGTTACAATGCACCCGGCGGCAGCAAGGTGCCGCGATTCTTGATATGGCAAGGCGGACGGTCGTGAAACGCATGATGTGGCGGTGGATCTGGGTGTGCGGCATCAGCATGGGTGCCCTGGGCATGGCTGCACCTGCTCACGCCGCGCGCTGGCACGAATACCTGACCACCACAGCGGTGTCGGCATCCATTGATCGCACTTCGCTGCGCTCGAGCCACCCCGGTCACAAGACCTTTCTGGCCCGCACCGTGCTCAAGCGCGGCGAGCGCCGTGCCCACGGCACGCGCTATCGCCCGGGTACGATGATCCTCTCTCGCCAAGAGATCGATTGCCGCCGGCAGCGCATCCGCCTGGTCGATTACGTGGTACGCGGCCCAGACGGTGCCACCCTCGATACCGATACCGCAGCCGGCGCCCACTGGATGCGCATCCGCCCGGGCACCCTGGCGGCACGCTCGGCTGCCTACGTCTGCGCGCGTCGCTAGGCGACCACTCCGCGTGCGCTCGGCTCGACAAGGATCGTCGGGCAGCGCACTATGGCAAGTGCTTCTAATACTGCTGGCCGGCCACGAGGGCGGCGGCGCCAGCTTACCGTTCGATGAAACTCACCCTGAAGTCGCAGGCGGCGATCATGGCGACCGTCATCAGCGTGACGCTGGTGAGTCTGTTCGGCTGGTCGCAGCGCGAGCCGATCCGCCGCGAGATGATGGCGCAGATCCAGACGCAGCAGACCGCGCTGGTGAAGGAGTCCGCGGCTGATCTGAAACAGCGGCTCGACACCTACCTGGGCGTGCTCGAGCGCACGGCCCGGCAGATGCGCACGGTGCATTTCGATACGCCAGAGCAGGAAGCAGCGTTCTATCAGTCCATCGAACCGACCAGTGGCCTGTTCGATGGGGTGTTTCTCGCCACCGCGCAGGGCAAGGTGACGGCCACCTCCTCGCACCGCCCCGGCGTGGTGGGTATCGACATTACGGATCGGGATTACTTCAAGGCGGTCATGGTGGTCGATCAGCCCACCATCTCCGCGCCGCTGCGCAACCGCGTGGGAGGCGAACCGATCATCATCATGGCCGCGCCTGTGCATGACAACGATGGACATCTGGTCGGATTGATCGGTGCCACGCTGCTGCTGCTCAAGCCCAACTTTTTGGGCGTGTTGCGCGACATGGGCATTGGGCACACGGGGCACGTCTATCTGGTGGCCCGTGGTCCGAACCCGGTTTTTATCGTGCACCCCGACGCCGACAAGGTGCTTGCCCCGCTGGATGCCGACCCCGCCATCGCGGCCGCTTTCCGGGCGGACCCGGCTGTACCGCCGCAACCCGGCGCAGACGTGGTCGCCACGCAGGACGTGATTGCCACGGGCTGGACGCTGGGCGCCGTGCTACCCGGCGCCGAGGCCAACCGGCAGCTCTTTGCGATGCACCAGCGCTTTCGGTTGTCGCTGCTGGTGCTGGCTGTGTTGATCGGGGTCTCGGTGTGGGCGGCGATGCTGTGGCTGCTGCGACCACTGGCCCGGCTGCACGCCGCCATGACGCGACTCTCCAGCACCGACCTGCGCGATGCGCCGCCGCTGGCGCTCGAAGATGCCTCGGTCGAAATCGAAGCGGTATCGACCGCATTCCATAAGCTGATGGGCGAAGTGGCACGCCAGCGCGCCGAGCTGGAGGCGGTGAACGATGCTTCTCCGCTGGGCCTGTTCCGTGCCGACACCGAGGGCCGCATCGTCTACGCCAACGAGGCCTACCGTCGGTTGCTGGGCGTGACCCACGAAGAGACGCTGGCGCAGGCGTGGCTTGCTCGCCAGCATCCGCATGACCGTGATGCCACCATGGCCGGCTGGCACGATGCCATCCTGCGCGGCGTCGCCTACAGCGCCGAGCAGCGCGTGATGGTGCCCGGCATGGGCGAGCGTCTGGTGGCGGTCAACACGGCGCCGGTGCGCGTGGACGGCAAGGTGATGGGCCACGTCGGCACCATTGAAGACATCACCGTGCGTGCACGTGCGCAGCAGGCGTCCCGCGTGTTGACCAAGATCCTCGATTCCACCACCGACTTCGTCGCACAGACCGACGTACATGGCAACGTCACCTACATGAACCCGGCTGGCCGCCGCTTTGCCGGCATTGCGCCGGATGCGGACATCCGCGGCATGACCGTCGCCGATTTCTACCCGCACGAAACGATGGACTGGCTGCGCGAAGTGGCCGTGCCTGCCGCCGTGCGCGACGGCGTATGGATTGGCGAGACCACGGTGCGCGGCGCGCAGGGTCAGGTGGTGCCGATCAACCACATGCTCATCGCGCATCGCGACCCGGCCGGGCGCATGGAGTATTTCTCGTCCATCATGCGCGACATCACGCAGGATCGGGCCGCCAAAGAGGCATTGCAACGCAGCCGCGAAACCCTGCAGACCGTGACGGATGCCATGCCCGCGCTGGTCGCCTTTATCGATACCAACGAGCGCTTCCGTTTCCTGAATGCCGCGTACGAAAAGGCCTATGGCGAACCCACGGCTGCCATGCTCGGCAAGACCGTGGAAGAGGTCGTGGGCGACGAGACGTACCACATCGTGCGCGACGCGCTGCACCGCGCCCTGGCTGGCGAGACCGTCGTCTTCGAGCAGGAGCATCGCAACCGCGACACGTATCGCTGCGAAGAGATCAACTACCTGCCGCAGTTCGATGCGCATGGTCAGGTAGCCGGCGTGCATTCGGTCACGCTCGACATCACCGAGCGCAAGAAACAGGAGCTGCGCCTGCGCGCGCTGACCACCACCGATCATCTGACGGGCCTGCTTAACCGCGCGGGTTTTGAAGAGCGCCTGACCGCCGCGCTGAGCCAGGCGTGTGCCGAGGGCACCATCGGCGCGCTGCTCCTGATCGACCTCGACGGCTTCAAGACCGTCAACGATACGTATGGCCATGCCGTGGGCGACGTGCTGCTGCGCACCTTCGGGCAACGGCTGGCTCGCGCCGTGCGCCCGTATGACGGCGTCGCGCGTTTTGGTGGCGATGAGTTCGCCGTGATCCTCGAGCGCCTGCCGCAGGCAGACGACGCGAAGACGGTGGCCGCCAACATTCTTCATGTGTGCAACAGACCGTTTCGGCTGGGCGAGGCAACCGTGCGGATCGGGGCCAGCATCGGCATTGCCGGTTTTGATGCCAACACGCTGGCGCAAAGCGTGGTGTTTGAGGCAGCCGATGAGGCGTTGTATGAAGCCAAATCACGCGGCAAAGGCCTGTTTGTCAGCGCGGACGAGCTCTCCACCGGGTGATTTGGTGCCGTCGCAAGTCACGCAGAATTGGGTACGCTTTGCTGAAAAGCGGCAGCCCCGTCGCGTTGATGGTGCGACGCAATATCGGCCCCCCAGGCCGGGTGGCGGACAATTCCCTATCGCACGGTCGTACGCTTTCCGGTAAAGTCCGGCGACTGACTGCGCGCGCCGGCCACCCTGGCGCGTCGCACGAGCGCGCTGTACCCACGGCGCCTTCGCTTCACTCTCCGACGCACTCCTGGTATGCGCATGCCTGATCCGGCATCGCTCGCCGGGCCTGTCTGCGACGGGCTCGCCAATCGTTTTCGATCGCGCGGGCTCGAGCAGCAATGCGGCCGGACGCGATGCAGGGCGCATGGGGGGAGCGACGGTGTTGGGCCAACGCACTCTTCGGAACATCGCAATCGCGACGGATAACAAGGAGCAGGTTCACATGCAAAAAACGATCAAACAGCTGCTGTTGACGGCAGTGGCTGCGGGGGCGGCAATCGCAACGGGCGCAGCAACTGCGGCCCAGGACATCAAGATCGGCGTGGCCGAAGCGCTGTCGGGCGGCGCAGCCCAGTACGGCGCGGCTATCCGCAACGGCTTTCAGCTGGCGGCTGACGAGATCAACGCCGCGGGCGGCATCAACGGCAGCAAGATCGCCCTGGTGATTGAAGATGAGCAAGGCAAGAAGGAAGAGGCCATCAACGTCTTCAAGAAGCTGATCTTCCAGGACAAGGTGGCGATGGTGTTTGGCCCCACGCTGTCGAACTCCGCACAAGCGGCTGACCCGATCGCGCAAGCGGCCAAGACGGTCGCGTTCGGCACGTCCAACACGGCAGATGGCATCACCAGCATTGGCGACTACGTCTTCCGCAACTCCGTGACCGAAGCCGACGTGCTGCCGGCCACCATCCAGACCGTCGTGAAGAAGGCTGGCGTGAAGAAGGTGGCCGTGCTCTACGGCAACGACGACGTCTTCACCAAGAGCGGCTACGACAACTTCAAGAAGGCGCTCGAAGACCTGAAGATTCCGGTGACGACCACCGAAACCTTCGCCAAGGGCGACGTGGATTTCAAGGCCCAGCTCACCAAGATCAAGGCGACCAACCCAGACGCGATCGTGCTGTCGGCGCTGATTGCCGAGGGTGGTCCGATCATGGTGCAGGCGCGCCAACTGGGCCTGAATGTGCCCATCATCGGTGGCAACGGCATGAACTCGGTCAAGATCTTCGACCTGGCCAAGGACAAGTCCGACAACCTGTGGGTGGGCAGCCCGTGGTCGATCGAGAACCACACGGCTGAGAACAGCAAGTTCATCACCGCCTACACGAGCAAGTACAAGGCGGCACCGGACCAGTTCGCGGCGCAGGCGTATGACGCCCTGTACATCGCATCCAAGGCACTGAAGGCGGTCAAGTTCAGCGGCAACCTGGAAGCCGATCGCAAGGCCATCCGCGATGCGCTGCCGGCGGTCAAGCACACGGGTGCAACCGGCGCGTTTGCGTTCCGCCAGGTGACGGCACGCGGCAAGCCGGCCGGCTACGACGCCGTGCAGACGCCGATCGTGAGCGTGACCAAGTCGGGCAAGTACACGATCGAGAAGTAATCTTCGGTTGGCTTTGAACCCAAAGCTGACCAACAGGCGGGGCGTAGCTAAACCTACGCCCCATCGCTTTTTTTGTGGCCGCTTTGGTGACATCGGCCACACTCTTATCCTGACTCATCATGTTGGAACAGCAACTTGTCAACGCGCTGTCGCTCGGCTGCGTGTATGCGCTGTTTGCTCTGGGGTTCACGCTCGTTTTCGGCATCTTGGGCGTGATCAACCTGTCGCACGGCGCGGTGTTCATGCTCGGTGCCTATGCGGCGCTGCAGGTCGTGACGCACTTTGAACTGCCGCTGTGGGCGGCACTGGCCGTGGGCTTTGCCGTGAGCGGCGTGGCCGGGCTCATCATCGATGTGCTGCTGCTGCGCCCCTTGCGCCGCCGCAATGCACCTCACCTGATCCCGATGATCGCCACCATCGGTGCGGGTATCGCCATCAACAACGCCATGCAGGGCGTGTTCGGGGCGGAGAACCTGCGCTTTCCGGCTGGGCTCGTGTCGGATGCCTCGCTGGATTTGGGTGGCATCCACCTGACGCCGCTGGAGCTGGGCATCATCGTGCTGTCGTTCGCACTGATGACCGGACTCATGCTGCTGCTCAAGCGCACGCAACTCGGTCGCGCGCTGCGCGCGATTGCGGAATCGCCGAAAGCCGCTGCGCTGCTCGGTATCAACGTGGAAGGGCTCTTTCTGCTGACCTCGTTTGCCGCTGCTGCATTGGGCGGGCTCTCCGGCGTGCTGATCGGCCTGTACTCCAACGCCGTGTTCCCGCTGATGGGCCAGCCGATGCTGCACAAGGGCATCGCGGTCATCATCCTCGGTGGCCTGGGCGACATTCGCGGCGCCATGCTGGGCGGGCTGTTTCTCGGCTTTGCGGAGGTGCTGTCGGTGGCCTACATCGGCTCGACCATGCGCGATGCGGTGGCGTTCGGTCTGTTGTTCCTGATCCTGCTGGTGCGGCCGCAAGGGCTGTTCGGCAAGGTGCTGGAACGCAAGGCATGAATATCTAACAACAAGAGACCAACGATATGGAATGGTTCGACAATTTCTGGTCGGTCTACAGCAACCTGGTGCTGACGCTGGGCATCAACGCACTGCTGGCGCTGTCCATCTATCTCACGCTGTCGTGCGGCTTGCTGGCGATGGCGAATGCGGCCTTCATGGGTATTGGCGCCTACACGGCGTCGCTGCTGACCATGAATGCCGAGATGCCGTTCTCGGTGGCACTGGCCGGTGGCATGGCGGCGCCGGCCGTCGTAGCGCTCGTCATCGGCGTGCCGGTGCTGCGGCTGTCGGGCGTGTATCTCGCCATGGCCACGCTGGGCTTTGGTGAAGTGGTGCGCGTGCTGATCCTGAATACCGAGGACTGGACCGGTGGCGCGCTGGGCCTGAACGGCATTCCGCAGCTCACGCAGTGGTGGCACGTGGCGCTGGCTGTATTGCTGACGTTGTTCGTGCTGGCACGCATGCGCCGCTCGAAGGTGGGCCGCGCATTCGAGGCTATCAAGGAAGACGAAACCGCCGCTGGCCTGATGGGCATCAACGTGGCGGGGACCAAGCTGCTGGCGTTCACGCTGGGTGCCGCCATCGCCGGGCTGGCAGGCGCGCTCAACGCGCACCTGACGTTCTTCATCGGCCCGAACGAATTCGGTTTCGACCGCGGCGTGGAAATCCTTACGATGACGATCCTGGGCGGCACCAACGGTTTGACCGGTCCGGTGCTCGGCAGCCTGATCCTGTCGCTGCTGCCGGAGTTGTTGCGTGCGTTCAAGGATTTCCGCCTGGTCGTCAACGGCGTGATCCTGATGGTGATCGTGCTGTTCCTGCCCAAGGGCATCTGGGACCCGGCACGCTTTGCGCGCTGGTTCGGCATCAGGCGCGGCGGCACGATGCCGGGCGCGGCTGCTTCCAATGAATCGCACTGAGGAGGCCGCCATGCTCAAACTCGCATCCATTTCCAAGCGCTTTGGCGGCCTGTCGGTGCTGCAGGACGTCAACATTGAAGTGCCGCAAGGCAGCATCTTCGGCTTGATCGGCCCGAACGGCGCCGGCAAGACGACGGTGTTCAACCTGATCACCGGGCTGCTCGCACCCACCGGTGGCACGCTTACGTTCAACGGCGAGAACCTCGTCGGCAAGAAACCGCACCAGATCACGCAGATGGGCATCGCCCGCACGTTCCAGAACATCCGCATCTTCAAGGAGATGACGCTGCTGGAGAACGTGGTGGTCGGCATGCACCGACACCTGGACTACAGCGCACCCGGGCTGCTGTTCTCGCTGCCGAAGTACCGCGTTGCGGAGCGCCGCGCGCGCGACCGTGCGCTGGAGCTGCTCTCGTGGGTCAAGCTCGACCACAAGGCGCATGACCTGGCCGACAACCTTTCGTACGGCGACCAGCGCAAGCTCGAACTCGCGCGCGCGTTGGCCACCGAGCCGAAGCTGCTGCTGCTCGACGAGCCCGTCGCCGGCATGAACACGGGTGAGAAGGTCGACCTGATGGCCGAGATCGAGAACATCAAGGCGCGCGGCTACACGATCTTCATGATCGAGCACGACATGCGCTTCGTGATGGGCCTGTGCGAGCGCATTGCCGTGCTGAACTTCGGCCGCATCATTGCCGAAGGGCCGCCTGAGGCGATTCGCAACAACCCGCAAGTCATCGAGGCCTACCTGGGCCGCGACGATGACGATGAGGTGGCAGCATGAGCACGACGCTATTGGAAGTGAAGGGGCTGGACGTGTCCTACGGGCACATCGCGGCCGTCAAAGGCATCGACTTTGCGCTCAAGACCGGCGAGATCACCTCGCTGGTGGGCGCCAACGGTGCGGGCAAGTCGACCACGCTGCTGGCGCTGTCGGGGCTGATCCCGAAGTCGCAGGGTGTGGTGCGCGGGCAGATCCTGTTCGAGGGCGAAGACGTCACGCAGTGGTCCGCCCACAAGCGGGTGGAACGCGGCATCGTGCAAGTGGCGGAGGGTCGCGCGACGCTCACCACCATGACCGTGCGCGAGAACCTGGAGCTGGGCGCCTACACGCGCAAGGACAAGAGCCAGATCGCCTCCGACCTGGAGCGCGTGTTCCACCTGTTCCCGCGCCTGAAGGAGCGCATCGATGGCCTGGCTGGCAACCTGTCGGGCGGCGAGCAGCAGATGCTTGCCATCGGCCGCGCGCTGATGGCTCGTCCGCGCGTGCTGCTGCTCGATGAGCCGTCGATGGGCCTGGCGCCGATCATCGTGCAGGAGATCTTCCGCATCCTGCGCATGATCAATGCCGAAGGGCTGACGATCTTCCTGGTCGAGCAGAACGTGCGGCAGGCGCTGAAGATCGCGCAGCACGGCTACGTGCTGGAAACCGGTCAGATCGTGCTGGCGGACAGCGGGAAGAATCTGCTGGGCAATCCGCGCGTGCTTGAAGCCTACCTGGGCGGCTGAGGCCGACGTGACTCCGCACAACCGGCGCTGCTTCCTGGCGCCGGTTTTTTATTGCCGGGCGTACCCGTTTCTGCGTGCCCAGAAAGTGCAAAGCGTACCCGTTTCTGCGTGCGTTCAATGTCCCGCCAAAACGTGTCGTTGGGTATCAAATAGTGCGATCAAGGCGTCGGCGACGGCGCGTACGCGCGGTGATCTGCGCACGTCCGGATGAATCGCCAACCAGATTTCACGGTGCAGCGCAGGGTCATCCACGGGCAATCGGCGCAAAAGCGTACCCGTTTCTGCGGGCGCGCCAAGGAAGTGCGGCAGCGCTGCCACGCCCAATCCGGCCAGCGCCGCCTGATGCATGGCCAGCAGATCGCTGCAGCGTAAAACGATGCGGCGTTCGCCCGCGTACGCATCCAGCCAGCGCTGCTGCGGTACGTGGCGCAACCCTTCGTCGTAGCCGATGAACTCCCACTCCGCTTCGGGGCGCGCGAGCACCTCGGCCGTTGCATAGAGGCCGTAGCCGAGACTGCCCAGCGGCCGGGTGGCCAGTGTGGAAGCCGTGGGCCGGGATAGGCGGATCGCCAGATCGGCCTCATGCGCCATCAGGTTGGCATTGCGCTTTTCCCCGAGCAGGACCACGTCGATACCCGGCCACTGCCGACGCAGCGTTGCCAAGTTCGGTGCGATTACGTGGCTGGCTACCGTGGGCGGCGCGGAGATGCGCACCGTCCCGCGCAGGCTGCCTGCACCTGCGGCCGCGCGCGCAAAGCCAGCTGCCTCCTGCTCCATGCGTTCGGCACGTTCGGCCAGCGCCTGACCTTCAGCGGTCAGCCGCCAGCCGCGGGGCAGGCGGTCGAACAGCCGCACGCCCAGCGATTGCTCCAGCGCATCGGCACGCCGGGCGACGGTGGTGTGCTCGACCTCCAACCGGCGGGCTGCGGCCGACAGACTGCCCTCGCGCGCCAGCACGAGGAAATAGCGCACGTCATCCCACTGCAAGGAAGAGGAGGGTTCGGCCGCTGCCACACGCGCCAGCCCGCGCGCATTTTTTGGCCGACCTGGGCTTTTTTGCACAGAAGATGGTCAATTTTTACGAATTCCCGGGTGATTCTGAACGGAATACGCTAGTTGCACAACGTGACGAATCCGACCGCGTCATCACGAAAGCCGAAAAGCGTACCCATTTCTGCGAGGACATTTGCCATGCATGCCAAGGTGATCCAACTCCGCGAACCCGGGCCGGCATTGGGTTTGCAACCCGCCAGCCTGATGCTGCCGCCGCCCACACCGGGTGCGTTGACGGTGCGGCACACGGCTGTCGGCGTGAACTTTGTCGATGTGTATCACCGTGCCGGGTTGTATCCGGTGCCGGCATTTCCGGCGGTGCTTGGGGTGGAAGGCGTTGGGGTTGTGGAAGCCGTGGGTACGGAGGTGCGCGGCTTTGTCGTTGGCCAGCGCGTGGCGTGGGCGGGGCTGATGGACGGCGCGCCCGGCGGTTACACAAGCCACCGCAACATTCCGGCCGAACGTGCGCTTGCCTTGCCCGACGCCCTGGATGACGAAACCGTGGCAGCGACCTTGGTTCGCGGCATTACCGCGCACATGCTGCTGACGCGGGTACGGCAACTGCACTCTGGCGATACGGTGCTCGTACATGCCGCAGCCGGCGGTCTGGGCGTGCTGCTGGTGCAGTGGGCCAAGCGGCTGGGTGCGCGTGTGATTGGTACGGTCGGCAGCGAAGCCAAGGCCGCGATTGCGTTGGGCCATGGCGCAGACCACGTCGTGCTGTATCGCCAACAGGATGTGCGCGAGGCGGTGTTGCAGCTCACCGGGGGCGAGGGTGTCGATTACGCGATCGACGGCATTGGCGGCGCCATGCTGCAAACCTCGCTGGCGGTGACGCGCCCGTTCGGCATGGTGGCCAGCATCGGCCAGGCTGCCGACGTCGGCAACACGCAAACGACCACGTTGGACCTTGCCGCGCTTGGGCCGTCACGCTCGATTGCGCTGGCGCGCCCGGGCGTGTTCCGCTACATGGCCGATCTGTCGAACTACCGGGCGGGGGCTCAGGCGGCACTGCAGCGCATGCTCGAAGGCCTGCGCGTGCCAGTGGGTGGGTCGTACGCGTTGGAAGATGCGGCCGCTGCGCACGTTGCGCTGGAGGCCGGCCAGACCGCCGGGGCATTGCTCTTGCGCCCCTGAGTCCCACACGCCGCGCAGGGTTTCTGCGCAAAGCGTACCCGTTTCTGCGAGACACTCGGCGAGGTGGAAGCGTCTCGTTTTTTTGACATGTCACCTCATACACAAGGAGTTCACCACATGCTGTACCTGATTCTTTTCACCTACACAGCGCCGCTCGAAGCGCTCGATCGTGTGTTGCCCGCCCACCGCGCCCACCTGGATGCGCATTACGCGAGCGGACACTTCCTGATGTCGGGGCCGTTCTTTCCGCGCGAGGGCGGTGGCATCCTTGCGCGCGCCGGTTCGCGTGAAGAAGTCGACGCCATCGTCGCGCGCGACCCGTTTGTCATCGAGAACTTGGTACAGGTCCGAGTGATTGCCTGGGGCCCCAACAAGCGCAGCGCCGACGCACCGCAGGCCTGGCTACCCGATGCCGCTGTCAGTGGGTCGGCCTGACACGTGGTAACACGCCACTATCATGATGGTCTGCCCTCCACGGGACTGTCATGACCGATCTGCCGCCCCCTTCACCTGATCAATCCCCACGCCCGGCATGGTGGCAGCGCTTGGCTGCGCGGCTGCCGTTTGGGCGCGAGCACCTAGTGTTCGTGTTTGCCGGCGTGATCGGCTGCGCGGGCGCGTTGTCGACGATCCTGTTTCGCGAATGCCTGCGGCAGGTGCAGTGGTGGCTGTCCGGCACCGATCAGGGTTTGGTGGCCACCGCGCGCGCCTTGCCGTGGTGGGCGCGCCTGCTGGTGCCCACCGTGGGTGGTCTGCTGGCCGGGCTCACGCTGAAGGTGGGTTTGAAGTGGATTCCGCGCAAGGGCGCGGAAGACTATATGGAAGCGATTGCCGTGGGCGACGGTGTGCTCAGCGCGCGGCAGAGCTTGGTACGCAGCGCATCGTCGCTGTGTTCGGTGGCCAGCGGTGCCTCCATTGGGCGTGAAGGGCCGATGGTGCAGCTGGCGGCGATGTGCGGCTCGCTGTTGGGTCGCATGCTTCGGCATGGGATGCCGGTTCCGGTGGAGCAACTACGTTTGCTGGTGGCGTGCGGAGCGGCGGCTGGCATCACCTCGGCTTACAACGCGCCCATTGCTGGCGCGGTGTTCGTCTGCGAAATCGTCTTCGGCGCCATCACCACGGCCACGCTTGGGCCGCTGCTGGTGGCCGCCGTGACCGCCGACATCGTGGTGCGCCAGTTCTTTGGTTATGGCGCGGTCTACGCCATGCCGCATTTCGACTTCGTTTCAGGATGGGAAGTGCTGACGTACGTCGGCCTCGGGTTGGCAGCGGGGATGGCAGGGCCATTGCTGCTCGGCCTGATCGACCGTGCGCGCGATCTCTTTGCGCGGTCCAGGTTGCCGCTGGCGTTGCGGCTGGCGCTGGGTGGGTTGATTGTTGGCGTGCTGTCGATACGCGTGCCGGAGGTGTGGGGCAACGGCTATAGCGTGGTCAACGGCTTCCTGCATACGCCGTGGCTGTGGCAGACGGTAGCGCTGGTGCTGATCTGCAAGGTGGTGGCAACGGCAGCCAGTGCCGGCTCAGGCGCGGTGGGCGGGGTGTTTACGCCCACGTTGTTCTGCGGCGCGGCGCTGGGGCTGCTGTATGGCACCGGCATGCATGCGCTGTTGCCGGACGCCGCGCCTGTACCCGTCAGCTATGCGGTGGTGGGCATGGGCGCGCTGCTGGCCGCCACCACGCACGCGCCGCTCATGTCGATCCTGATGATCTTCGAGATGACGTTGTCCTATCAGGTGGTGCTACCGCTCATGCTCGCCTGCATCACGGGCTACGTGACCGCGCATGCGGCGGGCGCGCCGTCCGTCTATGCGCGCGCCTTGGCGCGCAATCGTGACGATGCGCAGCCCGTGCCGCCACCCTCGGGCGGCACGCAGAAATAGGTACGCTTTGCCATTCGCGCCCCCAGGAGCGGGGCGCATGCGTCTCTTTCCAAGCAAATTGCGGGAACTTTTCTGATAAATGGCGGCCTCGTATTGCTATTGAGAATCGATCTCATTTATATTTGCGTCCGCAAATCATAGTGCGCGTTCGTGCACGGCGGCACGGGCGCAAGAGGGCGTTCCGCAGCGGCTGGCATTCGACAAAGAAGCGCGCCGCCGGAGAAACCACGTCAAATGAACCGCCCGAACCGTCTGAACCGCCGGCCTGTGGCCAGCGCGCTGTTGGCCCTGTTTGCCACGCCCACCGTTGCACTCGCTCAACAGTCCACGTCGCCGGCGCCCGCTGCCGCCACGACCACATTGCCGGAGTCCGTCGTCAAGGCCAGTGCCCCGCGAGACGACTACAACGCCGCCAAAAGCTCCCTCTCCAAGCTGCCCGAAAACCTGCGCGACGTACCGCAATCGGTGACGGTCGTGCCCAAGGCGCTGACCGATGCGCAGGGCGGCAGCTCGTTGGCCGATGCGCTGCGCAACGTGCCGGGCATCACTATCGGCGCGGCTGAAGGCGGGCAGATCGGCAACAACATCAACCTGAACGGTTTCTCGGCGCGTACCGACATCTACCTGGACGGCTTCCGCGATCGCGGCCAGTACTACCGTGACTTGTTCGCGCTCGATTCGGTGGAAGTGCTGATGGGCCCGTCGTCGATGCTGTTCGGCCGCGGCTCGACGGGCGGCGTCATCAACCAGGTCACCAAGAAGCCGAAGTTGAAAGCGGCGACCGAAGTGTCGGCGTCGGTCACCACCAACGGCCTGGTGCGCGCCACGGCTGATGTCAACACTCCGACCTCGGATACCTCCGCCTTCCGCATCGCCGGCATGGCGCAGAACGGCAAGGCCAGCACGCGCGACGAGATGACCGTGCAGGACATCGGCATTGCGCCGTCGTGGCGCTTCGGTATCGGCACGCCCACCGAGGTGACGCTGTCCGCGCTGCTGCAGCACAACCGCGACATGCCCGATTACGGCGTGCCTAACCTGAACGGCCACCCCGTCAACGTGAGCCCCAAGACGTACTACGGCTACACCGATGACCGCACCGTGCAGGACATCGCCTCGTTCTCGGCGAACATCGACCACAAGTTTTCGCCCAACCTGCGCCTGCGCAATCAGACGCAGTTCAACTACGTGCAAACCGATGCGCGTGAGACGGCGCCCAACGCGGTGGGCACCGTCAACTCGACGGGCGTTTTCACGCCGGTGACGAATAGCGCGCTGCCGCTGTCGGCACTGTCGGTGCGCTTGCAAAGCCACGACCGCCGCATCCGCGATTACTCGCTGTTCAACCAGACCGAGCTGACGGCCAAGTTTGATACGGGTTCGGTCAAGCACACGCTGCTGGTGGGCACCGAGTTCGGCCACGACGGCTACGACAACCAGAACTATTACCGCAACGGCTCGTGCAACGGCACGCCGCTGCCACAGTCGAGCATGACGAGCGGGTTTGTGTCGTGCGAGCCGCTGGTCAGCCCGAACTACACGACTTCGCCGTCGAATGTGCCGTCGACGCTGGGCAACCTGCAGGGCGGTTCGGCCAACACGGTGGCGGCGTACTTCAACGATTCAATCGAGTTCACCAAACAGTGGAAGGCGGTGGCCGGCCTGCGTTATGACCGTTACACCGCCAGCATTTCCAACTCGCTGAATTCGGCCAACACGCCGGCCTCCGCCAAGATCACGGCGCTGCCGTACGCGCAGCAGACGGTGAACTTCGTCAGCACGCGCCTGGGCGGCATCTGGCAACCGACGGATTGGCAGTCGTACTACGTGTCGTACGGCACGTCGTTCAACCCGTCGCTGGAGCAACTGGTGGGCACCACGGGCCAGCAGAATCTGGATCCGGAGAAGAACAAATCGTATGAAGCGGGCGGCAAGTGGGATCTGCTCAACGGCGACTTGTCGGTCAGCTCGGCGCTGTTCCAGATCACCAAGGACAACGCCCGCACGCAGGTCGACAGCACGATGTACATTTCGGCCGGCAAGATCCGCGTGCGCGGCGCGCGCCTCGGCGCCACCGGCCGCCTGACCGACAAACTGCAGCTCTTCGCGGGCTACACGTACCTCGGTGCGCAGATCGTCAACGGCATCGGCACGGGCACGCAGGGCATGGTGCCGGCCAACACGCCCAAGCATTCGGCCACAGTGTGGACCAGCTACACCTTCCTGCCGAATTGGGAAGTGGGTGGTGGCGCCTTCTACATGTCGCAGCGCTACGCCAACAACACCAACACCGTGCAGACGGGCAGCTTCGTGCGCTGGGACGCCATGCTGGCCTACCACCAGCCCAAGTACGACGTGCGCCTGAACCTGTTCAACCTGTTCAATAAGACGTATTACGATGCGCTGATTCCGTCTGATGGCGGTCGCGCCGTGCCGGGCACTGGCCGCGCGGCGATGCTGTCGGTGGTCTACCGCATGTAATGGCTTGGGGATTCGCCCTCGGGCACGTCCCCTTTTTATTCAGCACCATGCTTGTCTGCATTCCCAACGTCTTCAACGCCGCGCAGGTGGCTGCACTGCGCGATCTGCTCGACAACGCGGGCGATGCCTGGGTGGATGGCCGTGTATCGGCTGGGTATTCGGGGGCGCCGGTCAAGGTGAACCAGCAGATTGATGAGGGCGCGGAAGTGGCCCTGCAGTGTCAGCAACTCATTTTGAGTGTGCTGGAGCGGCACCCGCGCTTCATCAGCGCGGCGTTGCCGAACGTGGTGTACCCGCCGATGTTCAACCGCTACGGCGAGGGCATGACCTTCGGCGCGCACGTGGATGGCAGCGTGCGCATCCACCCGCATGACGGGCGCAAGCTGCGCACCGATATTTCGGCCACGCTGTTTCTGTCAGACCCCGCCAGCTATGACGGCGGCGAGCTGCAGATCGAAGACACCTACGGTATGCACAGCGTCAAGCTCAATGCCGGAGACCTGGTGATCTATCCGGCGACGAGCCTGCACCAAGTCACGCCCATTACACGCGGCGTGCGCGTGGCGAGCTTCTTCTGGATCCAGAGCCTGATCCGCGATGACGCGCAGCGCGCCATGCTGTTCGACCTGGACAACGCGATCCAGACGCTCAACCAGACTGGCGCGGATGAGGCCGCGCGCCGCACGCTGATCGGCGTGTATCACAACCTGATGCGGCAATGGAGCGAGACCTAAACGGAGCCCACAGCGTCACCCCCGTTGATGGAGCGACGCAATATGCCGATTGGCGAAGGGGACCGAAGGGGGCGACTTAGTGGCCCGAGCGGCGATACAGCTCGGCCATCATGCCGCAGCTTTCCACGTGCAGCGCAACGGCACGGGCGGCTTCACGGCGCACGATTTGCCAGAAACGGGCGAAACGGGAGGCGGGGGCAGCGTTGAGAGCGACGGTGTTCATGGCGATTCCTTTCTGAGCGATTGTCTAGGGATAACCCTAACAGGGAATACCCGAATCTTAGTCAGAATATTGCGACGCAGCAAATCCATCGCGCCCACCCCGCCCGGTTTGTGGCCACTTCACGACATTGGTGTGATTCTGAAGTTACTCAGAGGCGGCATCGCGCAGGAACCACGCCGTCAGAAAATCGATGAACGCGGTGACCTTCGCGGACAGGTTCGCGCGCTCGGGATACACCGCAAACACGTCCGCCACGGGCAGCGTCCAGTCCGTCAGCACGGGCACTAGGCGCCCGGCTTCTATGTGGGCGCGCACGTCCCATTCCGAGCGCATCAGGATGCCGTAACCGGCCAGCGCCCATAGCACGCCGGTCTCGCCGTCGTTGGTGCTGAGCGGCCCCCGCACCTTGATGGTTTCCTCCTTGTTGCCGCGCGACAGGTGCCAGGTGCCATAGGCCGCATCGCTCTCGCGCAGCACGATGCACGCGTGCGATTGCAGGTCGCGCGGGGTATGCGGCACGCCGGCGCGCGCGAGGTAATCGGGCGACGCGCACAGCAGCCGGCGGTTGCTGACAATCTTGCGCGCCACCATGCGTGAATCCGGCACTGTGCCGAACCAGATGCCGATGTCGAACGCTTTGTCGGCCAGATTGACGGAGCGGTCGGTCAGCTCCAGCTGCACCTCGACTTCCGGGTAGCGCCGGGCAAATTCCACGATGGCCGGCGCGATGTGCCGGCGGCCGAAGCCGAAGGTGGCGTTCACGCGCAGCAGGCCCTTGGGCGTACCACGGCTGCTGGAGACCGCCTGCTCCAGCGCCTCCAGTTCTTCCAGCAGGCGCGCGCCAGTGGCGAGGTAGATCTCGCCTTCATGCGTGACGCTGAGGCGTCGTGTGGTGCGGTTGAGCAGCCGCACGCCCAGGCGCTTTTCCAGTTGCGCCAGCCGCGCGGTCACCGCCGGTGGGGTCACGCCCAGTTCGCGCGCCAACGCCGCCAAGGAACCTTGCTTGACCAGCCGGGTAAAAAACTCCAGATCGGATACGCGATCCATTATTCAAATGAAATGAAGAATAGATAAAGAATCGCGCCAATTATAAAGCTCGCATGCATGGCTAGACTCCTTCTTGCCAGGAGCCGGCGTCGTCTTTCAGTGATGCCGCTTTCCCGAACCAGACGGAGGACGTATGGCGAAAACGCTGTATCAAAAGCTGGTCGACACGCACACCGTGGCCCGGCTCGATGCGCAGAACGTGCTGCTGTATGCCGATCTGCACATCATGAACGAGTACACCAGCCCGCAGGCCTTTGCGGGTTTGCGTGAGGCGGGCCGCGCAGTGGCCGTGCCCGGTCAGCACATGGCCGTGGTGGACCACATCATCCCCACGCACCCGGTGCGCGTGCGGGTGATTCAGGACGCGGCCTCCGCGCTGCAGGCGTCCAACCTGGCAAAGAACTGCGCGGAGCACGGCATCGTCCTGTTCGACACCAACGACGCATTGCAGGGCATCGAACACGTGATTGCGCCCGAGTTGGGCATGATCCGTCCCGGCATGGTCGTGCTTTGCGGCGACAGCCACACCACCACCTATGGCGCATTCGGCGCGCTCGGTTTTGGCATCGGCACATCGGAAGTCGAGCACGTGCTGGCCACGCAGACGTTGGTGTACCGGCTCGCGCAGAACATGCGGATCCATGTCGAGGGCGAGCTACCGGCGGGTACCTCCGCCAAGGACTTGATCCTCCACATCATCAGCCACATCGGCGCGCAGGGTGCGCGTGGCCATGTGGTCGAGTTTGTCGGCAGCGCCATCACCGCGCTCTCCATGGAAGCGCGCATGACCCTGTGCAACATGGCGGTGGAAGCCGGCGCACGCGGCGCGCTGATCGCCCCCGATGCCAAGGCGACGCGCTACGTGCTCGAACATGCGCAAGACGTGGCCCACACCTACGCTAGCGAAGCGCTGGCCGACTGGCAGCAGCTCTTTAGCGATGCCGATGCGCACTTCGATATCGAACACCGCTTCCACGCCAGCGAGATCGCGCCGTATGTGACGTGGGGCACGAGCCCGGACCAGGCCATTCCCGTGACGGGCACGGTGCCGCAGGCTGACGCGATCTCTGCGCAGGCGCTGCGCTACACCGGCTTGCAGGCTGGCAGCCCTATCGAGGGCGTACCCGTGCAGCGCGTGTTCATCGGTTCATGCACGAATGCGCGCATTGAAGACCTGCGTGCCGTGGCCGCCATCGTGCGGGGGCGCACCGTGGCACCGGGCGTGCGCGCGATGGTCGTACCGGGCTCGGGCGCGGTGCGCCGCCAGGCCGAGCAGGAAGGCATTGCCGATGTGCTCATCGCCAGCGGCTTTGAATGGCGCCAGCCGGGTTGCTCGATGTGCCTGGCGATGAACGACGACTTCCTCGCCCCAGGCGAGCGCTGCGCTTCCACCACCAACCGCAACTTCGAAGGCCGCCAGGGCCGCGGCGGCATCACGCACCTGATGAGCCCGGCCATGGCGGCCGCTGCGGCCATCACCGGCTGCATCACCGATGTGCGGCAACTGGCAGCACAGCAACGACACACGGAGCCCGCCGATGTCTGACACCACACGCATCGAGGGCATCGCTGCGCCGTTGCCCACGCCCAATCTCGACACCGATCAGATCATGCCCAAGCAGTTCCTGCGCGGCATCGACAAGGCCGGGCTCGACCAGGGGCTGCTCTACGACTTGCGTTACGACGCCGATCACCAACCGCGCGGCGACTGCGTCCTCAACCAGCCGGCGTACCAGGGCGCGTCCATCCTGGTGGGCGGCAGCAACTTCGGGTGCGGTTCCAGCCGCGAGCACGCGGTATGGGGGCTGCAGCAGTTCGGTATTCGCGCGGTCATCGCGCCGAGCTTTGGCGAAATCTTCTACAGCAACGCGATGAACAACCGCCTGCTGTTGGTGATGCTCGACCCGGCGGACGTGCAACGCATCCTGGCCGATGTATCGGACACGGCCACACACCGCATCGTCATCGACATGCACACGATGACGGTGACGAGCCACAGCGTGGTGGTGCCGTTCACGCTGTCGGCGCGGCATCGCCACATGTTTCTGCATGGCCTCGACATGATTGGCGCGACGCTTGCACGCTGCAGCGAGATCGACGCGTTCCAGCAGGCGCACTGGCACGCGCGCCCCTGGCTGCGCGACATTGCGGTGACCACGCGCGCCCGCTGAGCAGGAGCAGGCAAGGCCGGGCAACGGCGCTACACTCAAGCTCCGTTCACGCTCCCCCCGATCGCCATGACTGCACTGCGTACGCTGTATCCGCCCATCGAACCGTATGAAACCGGCATGCTCGACGTGGGCGATGGCCACACCATCTACTACGAGCGCGTCGGCACGCCCGGTGCCAAGCCTGCGGTGTTCCTGCATGGCGGGCCGGGCGGCGGTGTGTCGGCAGACCACCGGCGCGTGTTCGACCCGGCGCGCTATGACGTGATGCTGTTCGACCAGCGCGGCTGCGGCCGCTCCACACCGCACGCGGGGCTGGAGGCCAACACCACGTGGCACCTCGTGGCCGACATCGAACGCCTGCGCGCGATTGCTGGCGCCGAACGCTGGCTCGTCTTCGGCGGCTCGTGGGGCTCGACGCTGGCACTCGCTTACGCGCAAAAGTATCCGCAGCACGTGAGCGAACTCGTGTTGCGTGGCATCTACACCGTCTCGCAGGCTGAACTGCGCTGGTACTACCAGTACGGCGTGTCGGAGATGTTCCCCGAGAAATGGGAACGCTTCCAAGCGCCCATCCCTGAAGCCGAGCGCGGCGACATGATCGCGGCCTATCGGAAGGTCCTCACCGGCACGGATACCGCCAAGCAAATCGAAGCGGCCCGCGCCTGGAGCGTGTGGGAAGGCGAGACCATCACCCTGCTGCCCGACCCGAGCAACAGCGCCAAACATGCTGATGACCATTTCGCGCTGGCCTTTGCGCGGCTGGAGAATCACTACTTCACGCACCAATGCTGGCTGGAAGAGGGCCAACTGCTGCGTGAGGCGCACAAGCTGGCGGGCATCCCGGGCGTGATCGTGCATGGCCGCTACGACATGCCGTGCCCCGCGCGCTATGCCTACGCGCTGCATCAGGCGTGGCCCGATTCCGACTTCCACCTGATCGAAGGCGCAGGCCACGCGTGGTCGGAGCCCGGCATCCTCGACCAGTTGCTGGCCGCCACCGATCGCTTTGCCGGCAAATAGTCCATGACGGACTCTGTCGACCTGCGCTTCCTGCTCGCCATCCAGGAAAACGGCAGCCTGGTGGCGACGGCGCGGGCGCTGGGGCTGACGCCATCGGCCGTGTCGCAGCGCCTGCAGCAACTGGAAAAGAAGCTGGGGACGCGGCTCGTTGATCGCACCGCGCGCAGCCTGCGCTTCACGCAGGAGGGCACGCTGCTGTGCGAGCGCGGGGCCGAGCTGATCCGCCAACTCGATGCGCTATCAGAAGACTTGCACACGCGCCGCGGTGGCCTGGTGGGCACGCTCAAGGTCAACGCGCCGCTCGGGTTTGGGCGGCGCTATGTTGCCCCGGTCGTAGCCGAATTTCAGCAGCAGCATCCCGATGTCGACATCGAACTGACGCTCTCGGATGCGCCGCTCACAGAAGCGGCGGAGCGCTTTGATGTGGTGGTGCATATCGGCGCGCTGCAGGTGTCGAACCTCGTCGGGTATGCGATTGCGCCGAATGCGCGCTGGGTGTGCGCAGCACCGGCGTTCGTGAAGCGCTTTGGTCTGCCGCAGACGCCAGACGACCTCGCCACACTGCCGTGCATTGTGCTGCGCGAGAACAAAGAGGATGTCTCGCTCTGGCATTTCAGCAAGGGCCGCACCAGCCGCAGCGTGCGTGTGCCAAGCAAGCTGATGTGCAACGACGGCGACGTGATCCGCCGCTGGGCCTGCGAAGGGCGCGGCGTGATCCTGCGCTCCGAATGGGATGTGGCCGACGACGTGCGTGCCGGTCGGCTCGTGCGTCTGCTCCCGGGCTGGAAGGCCCCCGACGCCAACGTGATCGCGCTCACGCATGCTCGCGCGGGGCTGCCGCAACGTACGCGTCACTTCATGCAGTTCCTGCAAAGCCGCTTCAAGCCACAGCCCCCGTGGCGGGCAGGATGAAGCCACGCTGAATCTATGAGTCAATCCGGCTTGACCGCAAGCCGGCGTGCCCTGCCTACAATCGGCCGCATCGATTGACACTGTTGCGGGTGATGGCGTGGTCTCTCCTGGTGCTTCTTCCGGCTATCCGAAAGCCGTTCTGTTCGATCTGCTGACGGCGCTGCTGGATTCATGGTCGCTATGGAACGCGGCGGCGGGCTCCGAACAGGCGGGCCGCACGTGGCGCGCCGAATATCTGCGGCTCACCTACGGCTGCGGCACCTACGTCCCCTATGAGACGATGGTGCGGCAGGCCGCGCGGAACGTCGGTTTGCCGGCCTCCGTGCCCGACGCGCTGGAAGCCAACTGGTTGCAGCTCACCCCGTGGAGCGGCGCGGTTGAAGCGCTGGCGCAGCTCCGGCCGCACTGCAAGCTGGCGGTCGTCACCAATTGCTCCGAGCGGTTGGGTCGGCAGGCCGCCGCGCTGCTGCCTGTGGATTGGGATGTCGTCATCACCGCCGAACATGCGGGCGTCTACAAGCCCGACCCGAAGCCCTACCGCATGGCGCTGGAGCAGCTTGGCGTCGAGGCTGCCGACGCCGCGTTTGTGGCGGGCTCCAGCTATGACATGTTCGGCACGGCCGCCGTAGGCCTGCGCACGTACTGGCATAACCGCATCGGCCTGGCGCCGGTGGCGGGTGCCCAGTTGCCGGAGATCACCTCGCCCACGCTGGAAGACCTGCTCCCCTGGGCCCGCCGTTTTGCCGCATAAGGACGCCACCATGACCACCGACACACTTGAAGCGCTCGACACCCCCGCCGCGCTCATCGACCTGCCGCGCATGCAGCACAACATTGCGCGGATGCAGCACCGCATGACCGCGCTGGGCGTCAAGTTTCGCCCCCACGTGAAGACCACCAAGTGCCTCGACGTCGTGCGCGCGCAGATTGCCGCTGGCGCGCAGGGCATCACCGTGTCGACGTTGAAGGAAGCAGAGGCGTTCTTTGCCGCCGGCATCCAGGACATTCTGTATGCGGTGGGCATTGTTGCCGCCAAGCTGCCGCGTGCCATGGCGCTGCGCCGCAAGGGCTGTGACCTGAAACTCGTGGTCGACAACGTGGAAGCCGCGCAAGCCGTGGTCGACCACGCCCGTACGCATGGCGAGCGCTGCGAGGTCTGGATCGAAGTCGATACCGACGGCCACCGCTCCGGCATCACGCCCGAACAGGATGTGCTGCTGGCCGTGGGACGCATCCTGCAAGACGGCGGCATCGACGTAGGTGGGGTGATGACGCACGCCGGTTCCAGCTACGACCTGAACGACCGCGCCGCGCTGGCCGCCCTGGCCGAGCAGGAGCGTGCCGGCTGCGTGCGCGCCGCGCAACGCTTGCGCGAGGCGGGCATTCCATGTGCGGCCGTCAGCGTGGGTTCTACCCCGACTGCATTGGCCACCGAACACCTCGAAGGCGTGACGGAGGTGCGCGCGGGCGTCTACGTGTTCTTCGACTTGGTCATGCACAACGTGGGCGTGTGCGCGATGGACGAGATTGCGCTGAGCGTGTTGACCACCGTGATCGGCCATCAGCCAGAGAAGGGCTGGGTCATCGTCGACGCGGGCTGGATGGCGATGAGCCGTGACCGCGGTACCGCCAAGCAGGCGCACGACTTTGGCTACGGGCAGCCGTGCGCGCTCGACGGCACACCGTTCGATGGGCTCGTGCTGATTGGCGCGAACCAGGAACACGGCATCCTGGCGGCCCGCGATGGGTTGGTGCGGGACGATCTGGCTGCGCGTTTTCCGGTCGGCACGAAGCTGCGCATTCTGCCCAACCACGCGTGCGCCACGGGGGCGCAGTTTCCGGAGTACCACGCCGTGTCGTCGCGGGGCGAGGCGCAGACATGGAGCCGTTTCCACGGCTGGTAAGCGGCACGCTGGCCGGAGCCGGAAAAGCAAAAGGCCCGCATTGCCGCGGGCCTTTGCCTGAATCTTGGTGCCCAGGAGAGGACTCGAACCTCCACGGAGTTACCCGCTAGTACCTGAAACTAGTGCGTCTACCAATTCCGCCACCTGGGCTAGGTGAGCGGCGCATTTTACAGACGGCCAGAAATTTTGCAAGCCCTTCTTGTTTGGGCGGCAATTTCGCGCCGCACGCGCCAGCGTTACAGCCGTTACGCCCCTGCCTGTCCGCAAGGCGGTGACCGCATTGCTATGCTGCCGCGCATTCCCCCCGCAACAAGGTTGACCCATGATGAAACTCCACCACGCCGCGACCGGCGCCCTGCTGGCCGCGCTTGCCACGTTCGCCCATGCCGAGCACCCCATCTGCACGATCGTCGCCGACGCGGCCACCGGCAAGGTCGTGCTGCACGAAGGCAAGTGCGATGCGCGCGCGACCCCCGCTTCCACCTTCAAGCTGGCGTTGGCCGTCATGGGCTTCGACCACGGCTTCCTCAAAGACGAACACACCCCGGTCGAACACTTCAAGCCCGGTGACCCAGACTGGGGCGGCGAAGCCTGGCGCCAGCCCGTCGACCCGACGCTGTGGCTCAAGTATTCCGTGGTCTGGTATTCGCAACGCATCACGCATGCCATGGGCGCGCAGACGTTCGCCTCCTACGTGCGCAAGTTCAACTACGGCAACATGGACGTCAGCGGCGACCCGGGCAAGAACAACGGCATGGACCGCTCGTGGATCACCTCGTCGCTCCAGATCTCGCCCGAGGAGCAGGTCGGCTTTCTGCGCAAGCTCGTCAACCGGCAATTGCCGGTGTCGGCGCACGCGTATGAAATGGTGGACCGCACCGTGCAGACCTGGCAGGTGCCGGGCGGCTGGGCCGTGCAGGGCAAGACTGGTATGGCCGGGCCCGCGCCGGGCAACACGTCACCCGATGGCACATGGGACCAGGCACACGCTTACGGCTGGTTTGTCGGCTGGGCCAAGAAGGGGGATCAGACCTACGTGTTTGCGAACCTCATCCAGGACGACAAGGTTGAGCCCACTTCGACGGGCGTGCGCTCGCGCGATGCCATCCTCGCGCGCTTACCCAACGTGCTGGCATCCGCCAAGCCCTGACCGGCGGTTTCATGCATGACGGTGTTCGGCTGCGCTGCGCACTGTCGCTTCATCCACGCCCAGGCGCTGATGCAACTCCTGCCAGCCCTTGGGCGTGACCAGTACCGCGCGCGAGTTACGTGCGCGCAGCATCCAACCCGCATCGCACAGGCGCCGCAGAAACTGCACGCCCAGCGGCCCCGCCAAGTGGTGCGTGCGCTCCGTCCAGTCCAGACATTGCCGCGCGAGCCCGTGACGTGTCGGACGAATCCCGCCTACATCGAGCCCCACGTCGCCAAACCAGGCGACGCCAGCGGGCGTGATCTCGTATTGCTTGTCGGGCATCGGTAGCAGATAGCCGCGTGACTGCAGTGCCTGCGTGACGGTTACGCCTACCTGCCCCGCGAGGTGATCGTAGCAACAGCGGCAGAAGCCCAACTCACGCGCCTTGGGGCTTGGCGTAGTGCGATGCACGGCGGTGGGTGTGATGGCGGCCAGGTGCTCCAGCGCCTGCGCCACATGCGCGCCGGCCAACCGGAAATACCGGTGCCGGCCTTCCGTTTCTACGGCCAGCAGGCCACCTTCTACCAACTTGGCCAAGTGCGTGCTGGCCGTCTGCGCGGTAATGCCTGCTGCATGGGCCAACTCGCCTGCCGGCAAGGCGCGTCCATCCAGCAGCGCTGTGAGCATGGCTGCACGCGCCGGGTCCGCAATCAAAAAGGCCGTGCCGGAAAAACTATTCGGATGCGACATGGTGTGGTGCCTCCAGTGATGCCCATTCTAGGGACGCCCGCGCCGCGATGCTTCGACACGCATCGAAGCGTTGCCCGGGGTGCCGGCACTACGCTGGGGCCATCGTTTGCTAAAGCCCAAGGGTATGAAGATGGATGGAACCACGATGCAACGTGCGCACGCCGACACCGTGCCGCACACCACGTCACATCAGCGGCTCGTGCTGGGGGGGCTGTCGATGGCGGTGCTCGTCGCGCAAATCGACACCGCCGTCGTCAACTTGGCGGTACGCCCGATCGGCCAGTTCTTCCACGCAGCGGTGGGCCCGCTGCAATGGGTAATCGACGCCTACAACCTTGCCTATGCGGCGCTGTTGCTCAGCGGTGGTTTGCTGGCGGATTTGTATGGGCGGCGCCGGGCATTTGTGTTGGGTGCGGCGGTGTTTTCCGTGGCGTCGGTGCTGTGCGCATTGGCGCCGTCGATTGGCTGGCTGATTGGCGCGCGTGCCATGGCGGGTGTGGGCGCCTCGTTGCTGCTGCCGGCATCGCTGGCGATCTTGCGGGTGGTGTGGCGTGACCCGGGCGAACGCGCGCACGCGCTGGGGGTTTGGGCGGCGTGCAACGGCCTGGCCATGGCCATCGGGCCCACGGCCGGCGGCTTGCTGGTCACGCATTTCGGCTGGCGTGCGGTGTTCTGGGTGGTGGTGCCGGTGAGTGTGGTTGTGATGGTGTTGGCCATGCGCGTGGTGCCGGAATCGTCCGACGCCGCACACCGCCGTTTTGATGCGCTGGCGCAGGTGCTGGGCGCCATCACGCTGGGCGGGCTCGCCTTTGCGGCCATCGAGGCGCAGCACGCGCCCGCCGTGGCGGCGAGCGTGCTGGCGGTCGCGCTGCTCGCGCTTGGCTGGTTCATCCGCGTGGAGGCGCGCCATGGCAACACGGCGCTGGTGCCGCTGGACTTGTTCCGCATTCGCCCGTTTCGCGGTGCCATTGTCGCCAC
Source organism: Ralstonia sp. (assembly GCA_039592975.1). Lineage (GTDB taxonomy): Bacteria > Pseudomonadota > Gammaproteobacteria > Burkholderiales > Burkholderiaceae > Ralstonia. The sequence goes on from JBCNQE010000001.1 coordinate 506,726, forward strand.
CATGGGCATGACGTTTGGTATGTACGGCGCGCTCTTCCTGCTGCCGCTCATGTGGCAGACCACTGGGCGCTTCAGCGTGGTCGGTGCGGGCATTGCGCTGATGCCGATGGCGCTGGTGTTCATGGTGGTGTCGCCGGCCTCGGGTGTGGTGGCTCGCCGGTTTGGCACGCGGCTGGCCACGGCCGGCGGTGTCGGCATCATCGCCCTTGGGTTGCTGGTGCTGGGCGGGTTTGCGGGGGCGTTGTCGATCGTGCCGGCTGCCATCGGGTTGGCGCTGACCGGGCTCGGCATGGGCTTCGCCACCGGGCCGCTTATGGGTGCGGCCGTGGGCGCGGTCGGGCCGGAGCGATCGGGCACGGCATCGGCCCTTGTCAACGTGGCGCGCATGAGCGGAGCCACCTTGGGCGTGGCCATTCTGGGCGCTGTGTATGCCGTGTTTGGCAGCGGCGCGCCCGGCCTGCGCGTGGCCATGCTGTGCGGCGGTGCGGTGCAACTGGTGTGTGCCGCCGTCGCGTGGCGGCATGGTGCTGAACGCCGCTGAGCAACGGCGTCTTCGCGCCAGCAGACCCACCTGGCGTTTTCATGAATACCCCCGGCGCCGCCGGGGATTTTTTGCCCTGCCGCTACCCGCCCATCTTGGCGGCAAGCCACGCCATGAGCCGCTTGCGCATTTTCCTCACGCAACCACCGGCGGAAATGTGCGCTGAAATTCGTGAAAACCCTAGGAAACCCGCGCCCAGCTTAGCAATTGGTTATTTGGCGCGAAAAGCCTACGCTTGTTCAGTAGGACTACGTGTGGTGCGTGCGTACAGGTGCGGATGGTCTTCCGGCAGGGGCGCGATCAGAGTGCGCCCACAACGACAAGACGGAGACCGCTCCCCGCGACCCCTCCGCGCGCCATGTCCTGCATGGCACCTTCACCGGTTCAAGACACATCCGAACAACAACTGAAGTCCCCGAACATCAGGAGACAGCCCATGAAGTTCTTACTCGCACTGCCATTCATCGGCCTGCTGTGGGTGCCGTTCTACAACCAGGAAACGCCCACGCTCTTCGGCTTTCCGTTCTTCTACTGGTACCAGTTCCTGTGGGTCCCGATCACCTCGCTGCTGATCTGGATCGTCTTCAAGAACGGTCAGCGCAAAGGAGAAGAATGATGGACGGACAGATCAACTGGACTGCGCTGGCGGTCTTCGTCTTCTTCTTCGCGCTGGTCACGGTGCTGGGCTTTATCGCCTCGCGCTGGCAGCGCGGCACCTCTGACAAAGGCGCCCACATTGACGAATGGGGCCTGGGCGGCCGCAACTTCGGCACCTGGATCACGTGGTTCCTGGTCGGCGGCGATTTCTACACCGCCTACACCGTGATCGCCGTGCCGGCCCTCGTGTACGCCGTGGGCGCGTATGGCTTCTTTGCGCTGCCGTACACGATCCTGGTGTACCCGATCGTCTTCCTGATCATGCCCAAGCTGTGGAAGGTGGCGCATGCCAACGGCCACGTTACGGCGGCCGATGCCGTGTACGGCCGCTACGGCTCGCGCCCGCTGGAGTTTGCAGTGGCGCTGACCGGCGTGGTGGCGACGATGCCTTACATCGCCCTGCAACTCATCGGCATGGAAGTCGTGATCAAGGCGCTGGGTTTGACGGGCGAGCTGCCGCTGGCCGCCGCCTTCATCATCCTGGCGCTGTACACGTACTCCGCCGGCCTGCGGGCGCCTGCGCTCATCGCCTTTGTCAAAGACATCATGATCTACATCGTGGTGCTGGTGGCGGTGGTGCTGGTGCCGGCCAAGCTGGGCGGCTACGGTGCCGTGTTTGCGCACGCGCACGACGCGTTTGCCGTGAAGGGCGGCGCCACGGGCCTCACGCTCAAGCCCGCGCAGTTCCTGCCGTTCGCCACGCTGGCGATTGGCTCCGCACTGGCCGCGTTCATGTATCCGCACACGCTCACCGGCATCTTTGCCGCGCGCAGTGCAGACACCATCCGCAAGAACGCCGTCTTCCTGCCCGCCTACACCGTGCTGCTGGGCCTGATTGCGCTGCTGGGCTTCATGGCCTACTCCGCAGGCATTGCCGTCAAGAACAACAACGACGTCGTGCCCGCGCTGTTCAATGCGCTGTTCCCGAGCTGGTTCACGGGCTTTGCGTTCTCGGCCATCGCCATTGGTGCGCTGGTGCCCGCGGCCGTCATGTCGATTGGCGCGGCCAACCTGTTCACCCGCAACTTCTGGAAGCCGTACGTGGCACCGGACATCACCGCCGCCGGCCAGGAAAAGGTCGCCAAGGTGATCTCGCTCATCGTCAAGGCGGGCGCGCTGGTGTTCATCCTGTTCCTGCCGACCAAGTTCGCGCTGGACCTGCAACTGCTGGGCGGCGTGTGGATCGTGCAGACCTTCCCGTCGGTGGTGTTCGGGCTGTTCAACTGGTCTAACCGCTTCCGCGCACCGGCGCTGCTGGCCGGGTGGGCGGCGGGCATGATTGGTGGGAGCTGGCTAGCGTTTTCTGATGGCATCAAGCCGGTGCACACCTTTGTGATTGGTGGGGATAAGTACACCGTCTATACGGGGCTGGCGGCGTTGGTATTCAACATCATCGTTGCGGTGGTGGTGCAGTTGGTGATGGGCAAGCGTGGGGAAGCTACGCAGGCCGTGCGGCAGGCGGGGTGATGCGCTGATGCGTTTGTAGCGAAGAAAGAAGGGCTGGTGCCGTAGAGGGGCCAGCCCTTCTTGTTTGGGACTTGGTTGAGTTTGAGGAGATTGAGGGCCTAGTGTCGCCTCAAAAAGCGCACATCGTTAAGTAGGTTTGTCGCCCGCGGAGACTCCATGAATGTTTCAGTTTTTGCGCTTTGGTCAAAAAAGCAATGCATCACTGGTCAGAGGACATATTCGATTCGGCTCTCGAAATTGTTGCAGATGGCGTTATCCACCAGCGCTTATCCGCCGAGAAGATGGTGTAGATAGTGCTCTCCGGCGTAGCAGGCTCATATGGGTTGCCAATCCGCTTGATTATCCGAGCATTCTCGGCAGAACCCAGCGCTTGCCCTGATGCCGAAACTAACGTGAGTGTGGCTCCGTCATGGCGCACCTCAGCAACGAAACGCCGCCAAAACAAGAATGCCACGCTAAAGAGTAGGCCGGTCGCATACAGCATGATGCATGCAATGAGACCCAGCACCGCGACGACAGGCTGTGGGTTTGTGAGTGCCCCCACAGCAAAAGCAATCTTTTGCCCGAGCCATACCGTTAGCCCAAGGCCTGCAACTGCTAGTACCAAACAAGTTATCGCGGGGCTGCGAATCATTTTTGTAGACGTCGTTAAGTACAAGTTATCGGTTGCGATGAGTCCGTCTTAAGCAGTGTGTGGGGTGCGCATATGGTTTTCTCAAGGTTGGGCTGAGCTTCGTCTACGCGTGCGGCCTCACGTCATAAGTCAGGTAGTCCGTGTATCCCCTGGCCCGATTGCCAAGTTCAGACGAGTAGGGCTTTGATGGGGTGTTTGGCTCCAAGCCGCCGCCGCAACTGATCAAGGCAACGCAAATGATCGCTATTGGTTTCGCTGATCAGCGTTACTGCAGTACCGCGCATCGTGCGAAGCCGTGCAGACGTAGTAGTCTGAAGTGCGCAAGAACTCCTTTCTAAAAGTGCCCGCAATTTTCTTGTCCAGCTCCAAGGCCTTGTAGAAATATGAATAGGCAGCCTTGGAGTCTCCATTCTCCATTGCAGTCTGTCCCATGTCGTCGTATACGATGGCCTCCATCTCCATCAGCCCAACGGGGTCCAATCCCTCACGCTTGGAGTGCGCAATGAAGGCCTGCATTTCAGGATAGGATCCTCCCCAACGAGGCATTAGCGTCGCGACATAGCGGTCGCGGGCAAGGTGATTGGACGGTAGCGCTTTATTGGCAATGCGGATCAGTCGCAGGGCTCCGGCTCGATCCCCCTCTTGTTGAGTAATGACGAGAAGATGGAAGGCTGCGAGATACGGTTTGGGGGTCAACTCCAGTGCCCGTTCCAATTCGGGGCGGGCTTCGTCGTGAAGCGCGCGCATACGCGCAATTTTTTCCGGAGGCGTCTGGCTAATGAATTCATTGCCCCGGGCGACCCCTGATTGGAATCGCAAAAAAACCCCGAGCCCGAGATGCGCCGAATACGAATTCGGCGAAGCACGAACCCATTCGCGTGCTGCGGCTTCCTGCGAGGACGTAAGTTTATAGAACGGCCGGAAGGCGTTGCGAAGTTCCACTTCCGTGGCCTTGCCGGCTTCGAAGCGCGCCTGCAAACCGTTGAGGCTGTCGTCGAGTTGCTTGAACTGACGGCTGTCCAGGGCGGTTAGCGTTTGGTTGGTCTCTGCGCACGCCGCGAGCGAAAGTAAGAGCGCCAGCAGGGCGCACGAGCTATGAAGAATGCGGATTCGCGTTTGCCGACGATGTGCACGAAGCATCGATAGTTCCGGGACGATGGATTAAGAAATTGGACTGGCGAAAAGATGACGTACATCACGAGTGCGCCACTCGCAAATGACCTTCGCGGGATATTACTCGACAACGCTTCTCGCTGATCGCTCAGCATTTGCAATTCGGCTTAATTGAAATGCGAAAACGCGGGAGCATGCTGGTCGAAGTGAGCAAATGCTCTTGCGTCGCACGCTCTGCGTCCCTGGAGACCTTCCTTGCAAAACTCAGTTGGGTACCTCATAGACGCTCAACATAGACGCCTTCTCCAAGCATCCGTGCGACGCGACTCCTGGCCAAATGTGGCCGGTTGAGGGGAATAGTCTTACAAGTCTGTGGCGCGTAACCAGAGCTGATGCGGCGGTACGGTGCCGTACCAAGAGAGGAATCGCTCCCGGTAGGATTCCCACGGTTCGCTCAGTATTTGCCTGGGGTCTTCGCTAAGGCCATACGCCATTCCCTCGATCAGCCATCCCGGGCTGCGCAATACCCGGACGATGCCAAGGCGCTGATATTGCTCGTAGTGGATCAATTCGTGGCGCACGTAATAGGGCTGCCATGCCCTGGGGCCGACCACTGAGCCGAATTGTCCAACGGTGACCGCCGACCTCGCGCCCAACCCAAAGTGATCGGCACAGGCTTGAGTGGAGCAGAAAACAACTTTGGGGCGCCCTTCGATGGCCCCAAGGTGCAGGCTTACAAACGACACTGCTTCGATGTACAGAGCCTTTGCCGATTCGAGTTTTGATAGATCGTCCACACAGACTGTTGCATCAACACAGGTAATGTCAGTCCAAACCTCGGGCAGGATGACCCGAACCGGCCGGACAGCGGCCCATGCCAGTATGGGAACAATAACGAAGACCAGTGTCGCGATTCGCAGCAGTGGTGGCAGATTAACGCGCATAGCATGAACGACAAGTGTAACGATGCCGCAAGATGAAGCCTCCGCAAACTAATGGTGTTTCAGGCCTCTCGAAGAGTTGGAAGCGCTGCCGAAAGCGGTCTTTCGACACGGAAAGAGCGGCGCCGCATTTAGATCCAAGGCAGTCTTTCGGTTCGCGGACCTTCGTGTGAGATGTCAGTCCGTCGGAAGATGTACTGTCCTAGATTGACCACTTACTGAGAACCTGTTCCGGAATATCTGCACGTGCCCCGCGTATCGCCGCGACGCCATCCGAGAAATTTGTCTGGAACATGTGCAACTGAACTGCGCGTCCACGTTGAGTCCAGATCTCGAAGCGACTCAATTTCCCATTCGAATTCGGGCGGGACCGGAGTTCAGTAACGTCCGACATCGGAACAATAAGTGGCTCGACTAGCCCAAATGCCCGCTTGACAACAATCCGCTTGGGCTCAATCGCCACGACATACGTCAGCATCCACAGTGCATAGGGATACAAGAGCCCCAAGATCGGATACAAGGCGTCGCCCCAATGGCGCAGAGACCAATGCGCGAGAAGCGCGTAGGTATACAGGCATGCAGAGCCGGCAACAAACCAGAATGTTGCCCGGGAGTCGAGGGTCACTGTCATCGGGGTTGTATGTGCCACGTCTAGTTTCTTACGGACAAGAGTTCTGACTTCACTCAACAAAAGTGGCCATCATGGCTACCTTCTTCCGACAGTCGCAATAGAAGGCTCCAGGCCGGGAGCAGGTAGTGTGCAGCTCCTACAAGCACGGGTCCCATGCGCTATCGGACGCCCAAGAGCTGATGAAAAGAGTCTGAACATGCCGGCAATCATGGCCTCTTCGTGTCGGTCTCTCCCTGATCATGCTTGGGCGAAAAAAGAACAACGCCTACCAGCACCAGCCCAATAGCAACCGGCATCAAGAATACTGCCAGCAGCACTGGGAACGAGGCATGCTTGAACACGTAGGCGCTACTGGAAAAAAGTACTCCCACCGAGGCGCATCTCAGGAGAATCTTCCCGGAGAACTTAAGGGCCTTCTTATTGGTTCTCATATGCTGGCATTCCTATGTAGCGTTATCCACGTCCCCTCCTGTGCCCGTTGCATTGCGAATTCTAACCAGCTACTCGCAAAGAATCTAACTGCCCGGCTGACACATCATGGCCGCAAGCGGCCTTCGACTTCCGCTTGGCAGGACTAGACATCACGCCTCCCAGCGTTCGGTTTCCTGAGGAGGAAATACACTGCCGGCATGAAGTAGAACAGCAACAAATGGCCCGAAAACGTCCTGAGCTCATTTGCCTTGAGGGCTGTGTACTCGGATGCAGTCAGTTCTCGAATGAGTTTTCCGTGACTCAGCAGAACGTACTTGCCGCACTGAGCGACAGCATTCCCACTTTCGGTGGGCTGCGTGAAGAGGAATAGGTTCACCATCGCGTAGGCAAAAATCATTGCTCCCAGCACCGCGACCCATCGAGGCACATCTGCGGCTATGCCTAACACAGAGTTTCTCCCAGCCTTTCGAGAAAGAAGCAAGAACGGAGGGAAGACTACGAAGATGCCGAAATGCAGGTTCCAGAGGGCCGGAACGGAGGCGGTGAGGTCGATTCCCATCAACGCCATCACGTGGGCAAGCAGGGAGAGCAAAAACCCAGTCAGGGCAAGGGCTCCGAAGACGTATCTGAATGTCTGGTTCATCAATGTCTGTTTGTGGCCCAAAGCGGGCGGCCGCTACCGGATTAGTGCTGCGGAAAGGGTATTCCGATTGGCTGCCAGATTGTTGCACGGTTGGCCTCGCTTAGCGGATAGGCCATTGGTTAACCCCCAAAAAAAGCCGCCTAATGGCGGCCTATCTCATTCACAGCAACAACCAATCACCTCATTCCCCCGCCGCCACCTCCTCCTTCTTCCTCACCCCATTCCGACTAAACCGCACCGACAGCGTCTTGCGTGCCATATCCAACCCTTCGCCCTTGCCGGCACGCTTGAGGAACGCGTACCCGTCCAACGCGGCGCTCATCAGGTCGCTGCCCAATGCCAGTTGCGAATCGGACATCCGTTCGTAGAGCCTTTCCAAGCGTGCCAGCCTTGGGCGCAGCGCATCGAAGGCGACCAGATCCCGGCGGACTTCAGGCAGGCTGAAGTTGACCGGCAACACGTTGGGATTGTTGCTGAGCACTTCGACAGCGGTACGAGCGAACGCTTCGGATTTGCCGCCCATCTTCACGGCCCTTCTGCGCTGTTCGGGCGAGAGGTCAATCAGGACGGTCAGTCGGTCTTCCAAGGTTTTCAGCGCGCCGTCGATGGCGGTCAGGTCGGCCGCGGCGAGCTGAATCGAAATCAAATTCTGGGGCATTGCATTCCTTATGGAGGGATGGGCAATGTCATGCCGGGGGGCATAACCGCGTGAGATTGGCGGTTGCAGCATTCGCCCGCAAGGTGCAAAAGGGGTTGGAACCCAAGAATCCGAAAACTCCTATGCGGAGGACGGTGCTCGGCGCTTGGGGATCAAAGCTCGGCGCGTGCGTCCTCTTTCTCGGTGTTCGGAGTTCAGAGCTCGGTGCGCGAGTCTTTTTTGTCGACGCGTCGAGTTCAAAGCTCGACGCATGGGTCATTTTTCTCGGCGTTTGGGTTTCGGAGCTCGGCGTGTGAGTCTTTTTTGTCGGCGTTCCGAGAAAAAAGCTCGGCACGTGCGTCTTTTTGCTTGACCGATGGAGCTCGAAGCTCGGTGAAGTGCGTTCTTTTTGCGGGTGCGCCAGTGTTTGAGCTCGGAGCGTGGGTCTTTTTGCTCGGCACTCCGAGCGTTGAGCTCGGCGATTGCGTCTTTTTTCCTCGCGATCCGAGTTCAGAGCTCGACGCGTGCGTCTTTTTTCTCGGTGCGCCGAGTTCCAAGCTCGGCGTGTGACTCTTTTTTACTCGGCGTTCAGGTCCAGGGTTCAGTGCGTACGCGTTTTGTCCCTGGGTGGGAGCAGTGGTGACCTCCCCCCGTCTGCCCAGCCGGACCCGTCAAGCCGCCCCCGAACAAGGCAACCGCACCGTAAACGTCGTGCCATGTTCCGACGATTGCACATCGATCGTTCCGCGATGCGCTTCCACAATGCAGCGGCAGATATACAGGCCAAGCCCGATGCCGGCGGCGCCCCTGCTCTGGTTGGGTTGCTGCGCGCGGGTGAGCGGGTCGAACAGGGTTGGGAATGCGGAAGGCGGGATGGGGTTGCCCTCGTTTGAAACGGCAATCGTCATCTGGCCGTCGCGTCCGGCGGCTTCGATGGCGACCCCTCCCGACCCATAGCGCACGGCGTTGACCAATAGGTTGACCAGCAACTGGCCGATCCGGCTGCCGTCCCACTTGCCACGCAGTTCGCCTGCCAGGCGCAGGTCGATCTTCGCGTCGGGGTACGACGCGCAGACTTCGTCGATGGCATCGCTGCACAGTCGCCCCATATCCTGGGTGCTGAAACTCGTGGGCAGGAAATCGCCCAGGCGCGTGCGTGTGAAGATCAGCAGATCGTCGATCATCTGTTGCACGCGCATCGCGCCGCGCTGGATGAACGCGACCGCCCGTACGCTGCGCGAAGACAGGCCGTCGTCGCGCAGCAGCGTTTCCGCAGAAGCCAGGATTGCGCTGAGCGGAGAACGCAAGTCGTGGGCGAGCACGCCGGCAAACAGGTCACGCATGCGCTCGGTTTGCTGGGCATGCTGCCGCACCGATTCTGCGAGCATCTGGTCGATGGCCTCGTTGAACCGGGTCATCTCTTGCAGCGCGAGGACGTGAGACTGTGGATCCTGCTCCCACCGGCGCAACACGCTGGCGCGCAGGGCGGGTATTCCGCCACCACGTCGTTGATGTCGAAGCCGTGTGAGAGGCGGTCGTCTGCATGCCCGTGGGCCGCTTCATTGAAGCCTGATGCCGACGGCGCACGGTCGCCCCAGGATTTGGCGTGCTGTTGTGCAGAGGTCTGGCCTTCGCGCATATCGGCGGCGATCCGCAGCAGAAGGTCACGCGCCGAGTTGCGCAGCTGCGCTTCGGAAAGATGAGGGCGGTCGCCGTTGAGCTTGCGCGCGTATTCCGTCCAGTCGTCGATGAGGCCCGGGAGGTTTGCCTCAATGAAGTCGGATAGGTTCATGGGTTTCCTCGATGGGTTGCGAAAGCCATGTTGAGACGCGCGCCTGCATGCACTGCGGCGGTGATTCATGCCACGGCAAGGGCCAATATTCCGTTTTGTTGCTCCAAGGTAGGCAAACTGCGTCCCCCTTGCTAGGGGAGCCTTGAGGTGATTTCCGGGGCCGCCATTCAAGATGGCGCCGCTGCACGCAGGAGGCGTCACGGGCACACGAGTCGCTGGGCAGGCCGACATCGTTTGCGGCGCTGCATTGCATGCTTATCTGCTAATGCATGAACGACGCCACTGCGCCCTCTGAATCTTGACGCTTCCGATTTGGCTCTGCGGGGCCGCTGGCTGGCATTTGCCGGCGGCATATAACGGCGGCTGTGCCAATTGGCACATGGTTTCACGCCGCACGCATGTCTACCTTTTCTGCACAGCAATGAACAACGACGGACGTACGAACGTGACCCGCGTTCAGGGGCACAAGGCTCCGTCCAGATTGATGTTGCCGACTCCGCAATTCACACCAGGAAGGTATCGACCATGGACATCGCACAGGCTTCTGTCGTTGGAGGAAAGCTCGTTTCCATCATCAAGCGAGACTTCTACAACGGCGGCGCATTTACCATCCTCGACGGCCGCCCCGTCACCGGGGCTGCCAGACTGGACAACAGCATCGGCCGCGCCAACACTAGGCCTGACGCTACGCTAGGCACTTACGAGCACAACGACGGAATCGACGTCGTCATCGACGTGAACAGTCGTCTGCTCCAGCTTGGCGACAACGCCGTCACGTTCGCCCTGGCCCACGAACTGGGCCACGCTTTCAGCGAAACACTAGCGGCGGACCTCGGCTACGACCACAACCATCCGCTGGAGGGCCCGCGCACGGAAATCATTGCCGACCTGGGCGCCGCCTATCTGCTCAAGCAAGCCGGTATGCGTTGGGACGAAATCTGCGCCGTTGCCGACGATGGCATTGAGATCGGCATCTTTGACGCCGGCTGGTCTGGCGACCACCCGCCCGGCGCCAAGCGGGCCGAGTGTGTGAAGAGCCTGGCGGAACTGATGAAGGCAGGGCACAGCTTTAGGGATGCATTGAAGGCGTTGATGCTGAACTTGGAGGGGTATGGGCAGGGACACTAGGCTGTGAGAGCCGTGCCGTCGATTTCTCTACTACCCCCCCCTATGCCATCGGCTGCGGCAGCCCTACGTGCGGCTCGACTAGCTCAACATCGAATCGTCGTCGGAGTAGTCGCTGCTACCCAAGTCACTGTCGTCAATCAACCCAAGGCTGTCATCCCGCGAGGCCGTGTTGGTAGTGCCGCTGTCGCCGTCGTAGTAGTTGTTGATCACCGTTTCCGTGGTGCCGCCCATCAAGGGCTGCTGGCCGAAGAACCCGCCACCGCCGCTGTTGTGGTGGAACAGGTTTTCGATGCCCTGGAACAGCAGCGCGCCGCCGGCCACGCCGGCTGCGGTGGTGGCGACGCTGCCGAGCGTGCTGCCCAGCCCGCCGCTGAAGAAGCCGGAGCGCACGGGTTGCGCGGGAGCCGCTTGTACTGGCTGGGGCTGCGGCGGCATCTGCACGGGGGCGGCCTGCTGCGGGGCGTATGCGGGGTTGGGCGCGGCGCTGGTGGCATGGCTGCCCCAGTTGTTGGCCGAATCCATGAACGATGTGCTGCGGCCGGCCTGTGCGGCCTGCAACTGGCTTTGCAGCGCGGCGATTTGCGCCTGGGCCGATGCCAGCGCGTGGTCGAGCAGCATGGCGCGCTGCACGAGCAGGTAGGCGGCGTCGGGTTGGCGGGCCACGGCGTCCAGAATCCGGGCTTCGGCCTGCGGGTCTTTTGCCCCGGCACGGGCTTGCGTGAGTTGGGCCAGGAAGGCTTCCAGGGCTTGGAGTTCTTGCGGGGACATGGCGCTGTTTCCTATGAGGGTAAGTGCGACGTGACCAAGGTAGGGGCCAAGTCTTAAACCACAATTAAGGCCGGGCGGGTTCTTGTGTAACGGCCTGTAACCCGAGGGTCTATTCGCATTGGGAGCATACGCACGTTGGCCCGTATTCGGGCCAACCCTTCGGGCAAGGGGCGGATGAGCCGCAGGGCGTCGTTGCAGCCGGCTTGCTTAGCTGGCTAAGCGGCGCCGTCCACGCCTAGCCCTACGGCCCATCCGTCCCCTGCGTGCGCACGTTCCCAATGCGAATAGACCCTAGCATGCAGCCCGATACTGGCTGGGGTTGGTGCCGGACACCTTGCGCATCAGGCGCCGCAGCGCGGTGGCGTCTTCATACCCCACGGCTTCGGCCACGCGGTCGATGGTCATGCGGCTCGATTCGATCAGCATGCGGGCCCGGTTCAGACGCACGCTCTGCACCAGGGCGAGTGTGCTTCTGCCGGTGGCCTCTCGTACATGTCGCGACAGCGTACGTTGCGACATGGCGAATTCGTCGGCCAGGGTTTGCACGCTGGGCGGGTGGGGCAGGGCAGCTTCAATGCGCGCCACCAGCCGCGCGACGAGCGCGTTGCCGTTGGCCAGCATGGCGGGCACCACAAACGGCGCCTGCGCGTGGCGGCCATCGATCAGCAGCACGCGCCCGACGGCATCGGCCAGCGCCACGCCAAAGCGCGTGCGCAGCAGGTGCAGCATCAAGTCGGTCTGCGCGAAGGCCGCGCCGGCGGTGCTGATCGGGCCGTCGGCGCAGACCATGCGGTCGGCATCGACCGTGCATGCGGGTTCCAGTTGCCGCAACGTGGCGGCCAGCCACCACGATGTGGTGACGCAGCGCCCCGGTAGCAACCCCGCCGCCTGCAGCAGAAACACCGCCGAGCACGATGCCGCCACCTGCCCGCCGGCCGCCACCTGTGCAGCCAGGGCGCGTGCTGCCCGCTGGGCGTCGTCTTGCGCCAGGCGCGTGGCAATCACGTCGGCATGGTCCAGGCCTAGGCCGGGCACGATCCAGGTGCTGCCGTCGGGGCGTGGGCGCTTTGGCAGCGCTGCGGCCTCCACCTGCATGCCGCTGCTCAGCCGCACGCTGGGCGCGTCGGTCGATACCACGCGCCAGGTGGGGCGAGCGGCCTTCACGCGTGGGGCGAGCGTGGACGCCGCCTGCAGCACGTCCAGCGTGGCCGCCACGCTGGTGGCATACGCGCCCGAGAGTACGAGGATGGTGAAATCCGCCATGACCAAAGTTGCCCGAAAGATGTCGAAATCGACACTGCCAGTCTAGCGGCCCAAGGCGTTCAATGCAGGCATTTCCACCGCACCTAGGGTTGCCCGCATGCCGAACATTCTCGTCAAGATTCCCGCAGACACCTTTGATGGCGCCGCACGCGCAGCGCTTGCACGCTGCATCACCGCCGCTGCCGCGCAGGCGGAACAGATTCCCGTAGACCCACGCAAGCGCCCGACAACCTGGGTGGTGGTGGAAGAGGTGCCGGCCGGATCGTGGTGGTGCGGCGGTGTCGATCTGTCAACGCAGATCGTGTCGTGCCTAGCCATCGCCCATGTGCCGGCGGGCGTGCTGGATGCCGCTGCGCGGGCGCTGTTCGTGCAGCAGATGCACGAAGCCTTTGCGCAGGCGCTGCCGGCGGCCGATGGCCGGCGCGTTGTGACCTCTGTGATGCTGCACGAGGTGGCCGACGGCACCTGGGGCGTGAACGGCGCACTGTGGGCGCTGCCCGATTTCGCCAGGGCGGCAGGCTATGCGCACTTGCAGCACCTCGTTGCCTAACCCTGAGCCCATCAACGGAGCCCGCGCATGACACGCCCCCACCCGCAGGAAGACGACCGCCTGGAAGACTTCACCCGCCGCCAGATCACGCTGGATGGCACCACCAAAACCGTGTACGTGGCCGGCACCGGCCCAGGCGTGATCGTCATGGCCGAGATGCCCGGCATCAGCCCGCACGTGGCGCGGTTCGCGCGCTGGGTGCGCGATGCGGGGCTGACGGTCTACATGCCGTCCTTGTTTGGGCGCGATGGCGCGGTGCCCGAGGCAGATGCCGGCGCGGAAGTCTTCCGCCATGCGTGCGTGAGTGCGGAGTTCCGCGCCTTTGCGGCCAACCAGTCGAGCCCGGTCACGCAATGGCTGCGCGCGCTGGCGCGGCTGGCCCATGCGGAGTGCGGGGGCCCCGGCGTGGGCGCCATCGGCATGTGCTTCACCGGCAATTTTGCGCTGACGATGATGCTGGAGCCGGCCATGCTGGCGCCGGTGCTGTGCCAACCGTCCTTACCGTTGAACGAGCCCGGCGGCATCGAGATTGCGCCGGAGGATGCCGCCGCCGTGCGCCAGCGGCTGGAGCGCGAAGACCTGACCGTGCTGGCCTACCGGTTTGAAGGCGACCGCTTCTGTCGCGCCCAGCGCTTTGCCGCATATGCCGAGGCGCTGGGTGACCGGTTCGTGGCACGGGTGCTGCCCGACAGCGCCGCCCACCCGAACCCGCCGCCGTTCTTTGCGCAGCACGTGCCTTGCCCGCATAGCGTGGTGACTGCTCACCTGATCGATGCGGCGGGCCAGCCCACGCTTGCCGCCCGCGACGAGATTCTGGCGTTCTTCCGGCAGCGCCTGGCCTGAGTGGGGACTCACGTACCGGTGTGCGCCCGCCGCCGCCCATTCGGTGTAAACCCCGGGCACGCCGTCCAAGCAAATTACTTTACAACTAAACTATTCATGACTAAGGTAACACCGCATTGAACGCGGAGCCGTTGTCATGAAGATCGTCTGTATTGGTGGTGGGCCGGCAGGCCTGTACTTTGCCCTGCTGATGAAGCTGCAGGACCCGTCGCACGACATCACCGTGGTGGAGCGCAACCGGCCGTATGACACCTTCGGCTGGGGCGTGGTTTTCTCGGACCAGACACTAGGCAACCTGCAGCGGGCCGACGCCAAGAGCGCCGCGCAGATCCTCGACGCCTTCAACCACTGGGACGACATTGAAGTCCACATCCGCGGCCAAGTGGTGCGCTCGGGCGGCCACGGCTTTTGCGGCATCGGGCGCAAGCGCTTGCTGAACATCCTGCAGGCGCGCTGCGAGGAAGAGGGCGTCAAGCTCGTCTTTGAAACCGACGTGCAGGATGACACTGCCTATGCTGATGCTGACCTCATCATCGCCAGCGACGGCCTGAACAGCCGCATCCGCACCAAGTATGCGGCCACATATCAACCCGATATCGACACGCGCCGCTGCCGCTTTGTCTGGCTGGGCACGCACAAGCTGTTCGAGGCCTTCACGTTTGCGTTTGAAGAGACCGAGCACGGCTGGTTCCAGGCGCATGCGTACCGCTTTGATGACGAAACCTCCACCTTCATCGTGGAAACGCCGGAAGAGGTGTGGCGCGCGGCCGGCCTGGAGACGATGGAGAAGGAAGACGCCATCGCCTATTGCGAGCGCCTGTTCGCCAAGTACCTCGATGGCAACAAGCTGATCTCCAACGCCACGCACTTGCGGGGCTCGGCGCAGTGGATTCGCTTTCCGCGCGTGGTGTGCCGGCATTGGGTGCACACCAATGCGCACGGCACGCCGGTGGTGTTGATGGGCGATGCGGCCCACACCGCGCACTTCTCGATCGGCTCGGGCACCAAGCTGGCGCTGGAAGATTCGATTGAACTCGCGCGCAGCATCGGCCAGCACCCGGGCGACCTGAAAGGCGCACTCGAACACTATGAAGCGGTGCGCAGCGTGGAAGTGCTACGCATCCAGAACGCGGCGCGCAACTCCACCGAGTGGTTTGAGAACGTCGACCGCTACGCCAACCTGCCGACCGAGCAGTTTGCGTATTCGCTGCTCACGCGCAGCCAGCGCATCAGCCACGAAAACCTGCGTCAGCGCGACAAGCGCTATCTCGAACAGTTTGAAGACTGGATTGCCGAACAGGCCGGAGCGCCCCGTGCACCCGAGCGCGGCCCGGTGCCGCCGATGTTCACGCCCTTTACCGTGCGCGGCGTCACGCTCAAGAACCGCGTGGTGGTGTCGCCCATGGCGCAGTACTCGTGCGAAGACGGTCAGCCGGCGGATTACCACCTCGTGCACCTGGGCGCGCGCGCCATGGGCGGTGCGGGGCTGGTGATGGCTGAGATGACCTGCGTGTCGCCCGACGCGCGCATCACCCCGGGCTGCCCGGGTTTGTGGAACACCGAACACCGCGACGGCTGGGCGCGCATCGTGCAGTTCGTGCATACCAACAGCGATGCAAAGCTCGGCATTCAGTTGGGCCACGCAGGGGCCAAGGGCTCGACGCGCGTGGCGTGGGAAGGGATCGACCTGCCGCTGGACGAAGGGCAGAACTGGCCGCTCATCTCCGCATCGCCCCAGCAGTATCTGGATGGCGTGGGCCAGTGGTCGCACGCGATGACGCGCGACGACATGGACCGCGTGCGTGATGACTTTGTCCACTCCGCACGCTTGGCCGCCGAGGCCGGTTTCGACTGGCTGGAACTGCACTGCGCGCACGGCTATCTGCTGTCGTCGTTCATCTCGCCGCTCACCAACCAGCGCAATGACGAATACGGCGGCTCACTGGAAAACCGCCTGCGCTTTCCGCTGGAAGTCTTCCAGGCGGTGCGCGAGGTGTGGCCGAGCACCAAGCCGATGTCGGTGCGCATCTCTGCCCACGACTGGGTGGAAGGCGGCATCACGCCGGACGATGCGGTGGAGATTGCGCGCATCTTCAAGGCGGCGGGCGCGGACATGATCGACTGCTCGTCGGGCCAGGTCAGCAAGAAGGAACAACCGGTGTACGGCCGCATGTTCCAGACGCCGTTTGCCGACCGCGTGCGCAACGAGGCCGGCATCGCCACGATTGCCGTGGGTGCCATCTCCGAGGCGGACCACGTCAACAGCATCATCGCCGCCGGCCGGGCGGACCTGTGTGCCGTGGCGCGCCCGCATCTGGCCAACCCGGCGTGGACGTTGAACGAAGCCGCGCGCATCGGTTACCTCGACATGCCGTGGCCCAAGCAGTATCGCGCCGGCAAGCTGCAATTGGAGCGCAACCTGGAGCGCGAGCGCGCGATGGCGGCACAGGCGGCGGGGCTGTCTCCGCTGGAGCAGGCCAACCGCATGCAGGGGGTGTGAGGTGACGATGCTTGCAGGACATCACGCTGTTGTCACCGGTGCAGGCCGGGGGATCGGTGCTGCGATTGCGGCGCAACTCGCAGCGCAAGGCGCCACGCTCACGCTGATGGGCCGCAACGCTGCGGTACTGGAGGCGATGGCCAAGACGTTGCCCGACAGCGCCCGCGCACAGGTCGTCACGTGCGATGTGACGGACGCCGCAAGCGTATCGGCGGCATTCGAGTCGGCACGCGCGGGGCTGGGCGCCATCTCCATCCTCGTCAACAACGCAGGCCAGGCGGAGAGCGCACCGTTTGCCAAGACCACGCTCGACCAATGGCAGCGCATGCTGGCCGTGAATCTGACCGGCACCTTCCTGTGCACGCAGGCTGCATTGGCTGATGTGCAGGCCTCGGGCCGTGGCCGCATCGTCAACATTGCGAGCACGGCGGGGCAGCGCGGGTATGCGTATGTGTCGGCGTATGTGGCGGCCAAGCATGGGGTGATCGGGCTCACACGTTCACTGGCGCTGGAGCTGGCCGCGCGCGGTGTCACCGTCAATGCCGTGTGCCCAGGTTATACGGAAACTGACATCGTGCGTGAGAGCATCGACCGCATCGTCGCCCGCACCGGCCGCAGCGCAGACGAAGCGCGCGCCGAGCTGGTGAAGGGCAATCCGCAGGGCCGGTTGATTACGCCGGATGAAGTGGCCAACGCTGTGGTGTGGCTGTGCTCGGATGGCGCGTCGTCCATCACGGGCCAGGCAATCTCGGTCTCGGGCGGGGAGGTGATGTGAGCAAGCCGCGCAAGACCGCACTCGCCACGCGCACAACCGGCCATCACGCTGTCGTGCAAGCGCTGGGCGACGAGCGCATCGGCTTGGAAGCCCGCGCCCAGGTGGACGACCATATGGACGTCAAGATCTGGCTGCGTCTGCTGGCATGCAGCACGCAGATCGAACAGCAGATTCGCCAGCGCCTGCGCACGCGCTTCAACACTACACTGCCGCGCTTCGACTATCTGGCGCAGCTCGATCGCCACCCCGATGGCCTGCGCATGAACGTGCTGTCGCGCTACCTGATGGTGACCGGCGGCAACGTCACCGGCCTGACGGATCAGTTGGAGAAGGAAGGCCTGGTCAAACGCGAGGCGGATCCGGATGATCGCCGGTCCTTTCGGGTGCTGCTGACTGACGCAGGCCGCCGCCACTTTGCCGAGATGGCGGCCGAACACGAACGCTGGCTGATCGAGATGTTCGACGGCCTGGGCGTTAGCAACAAAGACGCGCTGTATGCGCAGCTCGGCCACCTGCGCGTGCACCTCGCACAGCGCGAGGAAGAGCTGGACGCCCGCGACGATCAACCCTGAACGAACCCGACCCAACCATGACCGACCGCATCGACCCGGCCTTGCTGGCCGGCAACCGCCGCCCGCTGGCGGGCTACCAAGCGAAGCATTTCCTGTGGAGCGTAGAAGGCGGCGTTGCCACCATCACGCTCAACCGGCCCGAGCGCAAGAACCCGCTCACGTTCGATTCGTATGCCGAGCTGCGCGACCTGTTCCACCAGCTCAAGTGGGCGGATGACGTCAAAGCCATCGTGCTGGTGGGCGCGGGCGACAACTTCTGCTCCGGCGGCGATGTGCACGAGATCATCGGCCCGCTGGTGCAACTGAAGGCGCCCGAGCTGCTGATGTTCACGCGCATGACGGGCGAGCTGGTGAAGACGATGCGCGCGTGTCCGCAGCCGATCGTCGCCGCTATCGACGGAGTGTGTGCGGGGGCGGGGGCTATCCTGGCGATGGCATCTGACCTGCGCCTGGGCACCGCGCGCAGCAAGACGGCTTTCCTCTTCAACCGCGTCGGTCTGGCGGGCTGCGACATGGGCGCGTGCGCGATCCTGCCACGCATCATCGGCCAGGGCCGCGCGAGCGAATTGCTCTACACGGGCCGCTCGATGAGCGGTGAAGAGGGCGAGCGCTGGGGCTTCTTCAACCGCCTGTGCGACCCGGCTGAGGTGCTCACGCAAGCGCAGGCGTTGGCTGCCGACCTGGCCACCGGCCCGACCTTCGCCAACGGCATCACCAAGACGATGCTGCACCAGGAATGGACGATGACGATCGAGCAGGCGCTGGAAGCTGAAGCCCAGGCGCAGGCCATCTGCATGCTGACCGAAGACTTCTCACGCGCGTATCACGCGTTCGTCGCCAAGCAAAAACCCGTCTTCGAGGGGAACTGACATGAGCGACAAGGACTACCTGCAGTGGCCGTTCTTTGACGACAAGCACCGGCAGCTCGAAGCCGAGCTGGATGCGTGGGCAGCCAAGAACATCCCGCACGATCATGGCACCGATGTGGATGCCGAATGCCGCGCGCTGGTGAAATCGCTCGGGCAGGCCGGTTGGCTGCGCCACGCGGTGAGCGGCACGGCGCACGGCGGCGCGGGCGAGACGATCGACACGCGCGCCATCTGCCTGATCCGCGAAACACTCGCCCGTCATTCCGGTCTGGCCGACTTTGCCTTTGCGATGCAGGGGCTGGGCTCGGGCGCCATCTCGCTGCATGGCACGCCGGAGCAGCGCGAGCGCTATCTGACGAAGGTGGCGCGTGGGGAGGCTATCTCGGCCTTCGCACTGTCCGAACCCGACGCCGGTTCCGACGTGGCCGCCATGGCCTGCGCCGCGCGTGAAGACGGTACCGATTACGTGCTCGACGGCGAGAAGACGTGGATCTCCAACGGCGGCATTGCGGACTTCTACGTTGTCTTTGCCCGCACGGGCGAGGCACCGGGCTCGCGCGGCATCAGCGCGTTCATCGTTGAAGCGGGTACGCCGGGCTTTGAGATTGCCGAGCGCATCGACGTGATCGCACCGCACCCGCTCGCGCGCCTGCGCTTTACCAACTGTCGTATCCCGGCCGGCCAGCGCGTGGGCGCGGCGGGCGAGGGGTTCAAGGTGGCGATGCGCACGTTGGATGTGTTCCGCACGTCGGTGGCTGCGGCTGCGCTGGGCTTTGCGCGCCGTGCACTGGACGAGGCACTGACGCGCGCCACCACCCGCAAGATGTTCAGCGGCGTGCTGGCCGACTTCCAGCTCACGCAGGCCAAGCTCGCGCAGATGGCCACGGCCATCGACAGCGCTGCGCTGCTGACCTACCGCGCCGCGTGGCAGCGTGACCAGGGCCGCAACGTGACGCGCGAAGCCGCCATGGCCAAGATGATCGCCACCGAAAACGCACAGCAGGTGATCGACGCCGCCGTGCAGATGTGGGGTGGTCTGGGCGTGGTGAGCGAGCAGCCGGTCGAACGCCTGTACCGCGAGATCCGCGCGCTGCGCATCTACGAAGGCGCGACCGAGGTGCAGCAGCTCATCATCGCGCGCGAACTGCTGCGCGCGGCTGCACCCGCCAAGCACTGACTGAACCCCGTACCGCTCAGAGACGGAGAGCCCGCCATGCCCAGCGCCCATATCGACACCTTTGCCCGCGACCGCTTGCCGCCGCCCGAGTTGCAGCCGCTCTACCGCTTCGATCTGCCGGCATTGCGGTTTCCGGCGCAGCTCAATTGCGCGACGGAACTGCTCGACCGTCGCGTGGCGGCAGGCGAGGGGCAGCGCCTTTGCATCCAGGCCCCCGGCATCCGCTGGACGTATGCAGACTTGCAGGAACACGCCAACCGCATTGCCAACGTGCTGGTGAACGAGATGGGCGTGGTGCCGGGCAACCGCGTGCTGCTGCGCTCTCCCAACAGCCCGATGCTGGCGGCGTGCTGGTTTGCGGTGATGAAGGTGGGAGCGATTGCCGTGACCACGATGCCGCTGCTGCGCGCCAAGGAGTTGGGGCAGATCATCGCCAAGGGCGAGATCGGCTTTGCGCTGTGCGATGCGCGCCTGGTCGACGAGCTGAACGATGCTGTTGCACAGGCTGCCAGCCCGGTGCAGGTGCAGAACTTCCACGATGACACGCCGGAAGGGTTGGAAGCGGCCATGGCGCGCCAGCCGGCCACCTTCACCAACGTCGATACCGCAGCCGATGACACCTGCCTGCTCGCCTTCACCTCCGGCACCACCGGCGTGCCGAAGGCGACCATGCATTTCCACCGCGACATCATGGCCATCTGTGCCTGCTGGCCGCCACATGTGTTGCAGCCGCGCGCCGACGACATCTTCATCGGCAGCCCACCCATGGCATTCACGTTCGGGCTGGGTGGCCTGCTGCTGTTTCCGATGAGCGTGGGCGCGTCGACGGTGCTGCTGGAGAAAGCTTCGCCGAACGATCTGGTGGATGGCATCCGCACATTCGGCGCGACGGTGCTGTTCACCGCCCCGACGACGTACCGCAACATCGCCGCGCGTGGTGAAGAACTGCGCGCCACGCCGCTGCGCCGCTGTGTGTCGGCAGGCGAAGCGCTGCCTGTGGCCACGCGCACGCTGTGGAAGAACGCCACTGGCATCGAACTGATCGACGGCATTGGCGCGACCGAGATGCTGCACATCTTCATCTCCGCCGCTGATGAGAACGTGCGACCCGGCGCCACCGGCAAGGCCGTCCCCGGCTATGTCGCCCGCGTGGTGGACGACGAGGGAAACCCGGTGCCGCCGGGCACCGTGGGCCGCCTGGCGGTGCAGGGCCCGACCGGCTGCCGCTACCTGGCCGACGACCGCCAGCGCGCCTATGTGCGCAACGGCTGGAACCTCACCGGCGATGCCTACGTGATGGACGAGGAAGGCTACTTCCACTACCACTCCCGCACCGACGACATGATCATCTCGTCGGGCTACAACATCGCCGCGCCCGAGGTGGAAGACGCACTCATGCAGCATCCGGCGGTGGCCGAGTGCGGCGTGATCGGCGTGCCGGATGAAGAGCGCGGCCAGATCGTCAAGGCTTTCGTGGTGCTGCATCCGGGCCATGCGCCGGGGCCGGAGATGGTGAAGATGCTGCAGGATTTCGTGAAGCAGACCGTGGCGCCGTACAAGTACCCGCGCGCGATCGAGTTCTGCCAGGCACTGCCGCGCAGCGAAGTCGGTAAGCTCTTGCGCTATCGCCTGCGAGACAAAACCCAGTCATGACCTACCACTTCGAGCGCGCCGCGCGCATCCGCTTCGGGCATTGCGACCCGGCCGGCATCGTCTACTTTCCGCAGTACCTCGTGCTGTTCAACGGGCTGGTCGAAGACTGGTTTACCGATGGCTTGGGCATCTCGTATGCGCAGATGCTGGGCCCGCGCCGCATCGGCTTGCCCATCGTCAAGCTGCACTGCGAGTTCAGCGCCATCAGCCGCATGGGCGATGACGTGCAATTCAAGCTCAAGGTGGAACGGCTGGGCAATGCATCCATGACGCTCGGCCTGGACTGCTGGGCTGGCGATGAACAGCGCGTGCGCTCGCAGCAGGTGCTGGTGTTTACCGATCTCAATACGCATCGCGCGATTGCGGTGCCGCCGGATGTGCGGCAAGCGATCGAGGCGAGCCTCCAACAACAGCATTCGAAATAGAAGGAATCGCATCATGGAAGTCCTCCTCCCCCCTGGCTGGCCGCGTCCGAAAGGTTATGCCAACGGTGTGTCCGCACGCGGGCGCATGGTCTTTGTGGCCGGCATGATCGGCTGGGATGCGCAAGGCGTGTTCCACACCGACGACCTTGCCGGCCAGGTGCGCCAGGCGCTGCAGAACATTGTCGAAGTGCTGGCCGAAGGCGATGCCAAGCCCGAGCACATCGTG
Organism: Ralstonia sp.; assembly: GCA_039592975.1. GTDB lineage: Bacteria > Pseudomonadota > Gammaproteobacteria > Burkholderiales > Burkholderiaceae > Ralstonia. The sequence continues at coordinate 528,963 of JBCNQE010000001.1, forward strand.
CGCATGACCTGGTACGTGACCGACAAGCAGGCGTACCTGGCGGCCTATAAGGAGATCGGCCAGGCCTTCCGCGAACTGATCGGCAGCTTCAGCATCGCCATGACGGCGGTGGAGGTGTCGGCGCTGGTGGAGGACCGGGCGAAGGTAGAAATCGAAGTGACGGCCGTCGTGCCGGACTGAAACTGCGGTGGTGATGACGGGAGACAAAAAAGTTTGTACCTGTACAAAAAAGTCCGTACCAACCGCGGGGTTGGAGACTATTGACGCCAGTCCGCTCAACGAACTCCGCCCCCCTGTTTCGCTACACAGCACCTTCGCGTGAGCGCTGTAGCTTCGCGTCTGTACCTTTGAACTATCCGCGTTTTGGTTCACGTAACTCTGAACTTTCCCGACGACGGGGGCGGGAGCGGCTAACGAGTCCCGTCGTTTGGCCAGACCACATCCGCCTTCCACGATTCCGACGCAATGAATTGCTTGAGTTTGTCTTGTAGCAGGGCGGTCCAGGCAGCGGCGAAGCGAGAGGGGGGATTCTCGCGCAAGGTCGTGATCGCCACGCTCGAACGGATGCCCGGACGCCCAATGCGATGCGCCACCAGTTCACCGCGCGCGATCTCCTCTTTGATTGCGATGTAGGTCAGGATCGAATAGCCGGCGCCGGACTTCACCAGTTGCTTGGTCAGCGACACGCTGTCGACTTCCAGAGCGATGTGCAGGCGCACGCCATGCTGAATCGCTGCCTGTTCAACCAAACGCCGATTGCTGTGAGGCAGCCCGGGCAAGATCAGCGGAATGCTGGCCAGGTCTCGGATCTGGTATTCGCGCTTATCGACCTCTGAGCCGGGCGGCCCCACGAGGATCATGGGCTCGCTGAACAAAGGGCGCACGTGGAACGCATCCAGCGGCGGCTGGTTGTAGACGACGGCAAGGTCAACGCGCCGATCCAGCACCCACTCCTGCAGCGAGCTGCTCAGGCCTTCTCGCACATGTAGCGATACCCGGGGCCACTGGGCCCGGAAGTCCTGGACGAGATCGGCGCCGATCAGCGCGCCCATGGTCGGGGGCAGGCCAACGGCCAGATGGCCGCGCTCTTCGTCTGCACTGGCGCGTACGTCCTCACTGGTTTCGCTGAGGAGGTGCGTGATCATTTCAGCGCGCTCCAGCAGACGCGAACCCGCCGAGGTGAGCCGAACGCCACGGCCATGCCGAACCAGCAACGGCACACCAATCTCGGCCTCCAGCTTTGCGATCTGCCGACTCAGCGCCGGTTGTGCGATGTACAGCTCGGCCGCGGCTCGACTGAAGCTCCCGGCCCGCGCCACGCGGATGAAGCTCTTGAGTTCTCGGATGTCCATGCGTGTATTGAAATATGCCGCGTGAGCATAGCTTTGTATGTTCACATGGTCTTTGTCAAGAAAAGACCGTCAATCTATGCTTTTCACAAATAACAAATCACCGAACTCGTACAGGAGACGGCCCGCCCGTAGGCAGGATCGGCCAACGGCGTCCACGCCCCAGTGACGACCGACTTTCAAGCAATTCAAGCAATACAAGTCCAGCAAGCAGGTGTCCGGTGGTAACGGCAGAGCCCTGAACGACTGGACGCAGGAGACACCATGAAACATCTGAAGAAGCTGCATGTGCAGGTCTTGATCGGCCTGGCATGTGCGGTTGTCCTTGGCATCGCTGCCCCGCAGTGGGCCGTCGCCATGAAGCCCATCGGGCAAGCGTTCATTGCGCTGCTCAAGATGATGCTGGCCCCGATCATTTTCTGCACGTTGGTGCAGGGCTTGGCACATGTTCGCGACCTGCGAATGTTGGGCCGCATGGGCGTGAAGTCGCTGGTGTATTTCGAGGTCGTTAGCACGGTCGCAATGGTGCTGGGCTTTGTTCTCGTCAACGTGTTTGAACCCGGGGTGGGGCTGCACGCCACTAACCTCGTGGAAAGCGCTGATGCAGTGAAGGCCACGAGCAACGCCGGCGGCATCTCGGCCGTCAACTACCTGCTCAGCTTGATTCCGCACACGCTGGTCGATGCCTTTGCCAAGGGCGACATCGTGCAAGTGCTGATCATTTCGATCCTGGCCGGGTTGGCGCTGAACCTGTCGGTGGGTCCGGACTCGGTTCTGCTGCGCGGCATGGATGAAGCGCAGAAGGTGCTGTTCCGCATGCTCGGCTTCATCATGAAGCTCGCTCCGCTGGGTGCGTTTGGCGCCATGGCAGCGGCCGTGGGCAGTTATGGCGGCGTGACGCTGCTGTATCTGCTCAAGGTCATTGTGCTGTATTACGCCGCGTCGCTGCTGTTCGTGTTCGGCATCCTCAGCTCAATCAGCTGGATGATCGGTCTGCCGTATTTCAGCGTGCTCAAGCTGATTCGCGACGAGATGCTGCTGATCTTCGGTACAGCCTCAAGCGAGGTGGCCTTCCCGCGCCTGGTGGAGAAGCTGCAACGCGCAGGTTGCGATGAAGCCGTGGTCGGTTTCGTGCTGCCCGCCGGCTACAGCTTCAACCTGGATGGCACCTCGATCTACATGGCCATTGCCGTGGGCTTCATCGCGCAGGCGACGGATACGCCGTTCTCGTTGTGGCAGCAGCTTGGTTTGCTGGCAATTCTGAGCCTGACCTCCAAGGGGGGCACCACCGTTGCCGGTGGCGCGTTCGTCAAGCTGGCGGCCACGCTGCAATCGGTGCGTTCGCTGCCGGTGGCTGGGCTGGGGCTGCTGTTTGGTATCGACCGCGTGATGGCCATCGCGACCGCGCTCGTCAACGTGGTTGGCAACACCGTGGCGGTGTTCGCTATCGCCCGTTGGGAAGGTGCATTCGATGCGGAAGCCTTCCATCGTGAAACCGGTGGCCACGCCCGTTCTTCTCTCCTCAAGCTGCAAAAGCCCGCCGCACAGGCTGCGGTTGCGCAAGACGCACTCACTCATTGAGCAACACCAACATGCAACGCATTCCCGCCCTCAATCCTGATGCGCTGGACGCAGATCAGCGCGCCGTCTACGACGCCATCGCCAATGGCCCCCGCAAGGGTGTGCGAGGCCCGCTTGCTGTCTGGCTGCACCGCCCATTGCTGGCTGATCGCGCACAGGCGCTTGGACGCTACTGCCGCTACGACAGCAGCCTGCCGCCGCGTCTGTCCGAACTGGCCATCCTCTTCATGGGCCGCTACTGGCTGGCGGAATACGAATGGGCTGCGCACAAGCCTTTCGCTCTGGAAGCTGGAGTGTCGCCCAGTGTGATCGACGCCATTCGTGATGGCATGAAACCAGCGTTCGGGCAGCGCGACGAGGCGCTGGTCTTCGCCTTCCTCACGCAACTGCATGCAAAGCGCGAGGTGGACGACGGTCTGTATGCCGAACTCGTTGACACCATCGGGCAGGACGGCGTGGTCGACCTGGTCGGCATTGCCGGCTACTACACGCTCATCTCCATGACCATCAAGGCATTCAACGTGCCCGCGCCGGCCGGTGCGACGCCGGAACTGCCGACGCAACTGCAATAAGCAACAGGGAATTCACTGTGGAAGCAACGACTGATTTTGAACAAGCCACGGCCGCGGGCCGTCTGGCAGGCAAGGTGGCCATCGTGACCGGCGCGGGCTGCGTCGGCCCGGGCTGGGGTAACGGCCGCGCTGTGGCTGTGCTATTTGCGATGGCGGGGGCGCGTGTATTTGCCGTCGACAAGAGCCTTGATGCCATGGAAGAAACGCTGCGCCGCGTGCGCGAGGCCGGTGGTGAGGTCACCCCGTACACCTGCGACGTGACCGACACCACGGCCGTCAAAGGCATGGTCGATGCCTGCGTTGAGCAATACGGCCGCGTCGATATCCTGGTGAACAACGTTGGCGGCTCCGCAGCCGGCGGCCCTGTGGCGTTGTCGGAAGATAAGTGGGATGCGCAGGTCGCATTCAACCTCAAGAGCGTGTACCTCACCTGCAAGCACGTGCTGCCCGTGATGGAAGCGCAGGGCAGCGGTGCCATCGTCAATACAGCGTCCACGTCCGGCCTCCGCTGGACGGGCTCGGCGCAGGTGGCCTACGCCGCTTGCAAGGCCGGTGTGATTCAGCTCTCCAAGGTTGTGGCTGTCGAGTACGCAAAAAAGGGCATTCGCGTGAACACGGTGGTGCCGGGCCAGTTGCATACGCCGATGGTGGAGGTGCGCCTGGCCGGCCAACGTTCCGGCGGCGATGTTGACAAGCTGCTGGAAAGCCGCCTCGCGCGCATTCCGCTTGGCTTCATGGGTGACGGGCGTGATACCGCGCATGCCGCGCTGTTCCTCGCTTCCGATGAAGCGCGCTTTGTCACCGGCACTGAAGTCGTGGTCGATGGTGGCATGACGGCTCGGTGCGACTGACCATGCAACGCAACCTGAACGGCGGCGTCTGGGATTGCCACACGCACATCTACGGGCCATGGGATGCATTTCCACTGCCGGCTGATGCCTCGTATCGTCCAGCGGAAGCGCCGATGACGCAACTGCTCGCACTGCATGAGCAACTGGGTGTCAAGCATGGCGTGCTGGTGCAGGCGGCGTGCTACCAGTCCGATCATCGTGCGCTGCTGGCCGCGCTGGCCATGACGCAAGGGCGTTATCGCGGCGTCGCGCTGGTTGACCACAACACAAGTGATGACGCTCTGCGCGAGCTGGACGAAGGCGGCGTGCGCGGCATTCGCTTCAACTTCATGGGTCACCTGCCGGGCGACCGTGATCTGGACCGCCTGCGCGAGCTTGCCGAGCGCGTCGGGCCGATGGGCTGGCACGTGTTGCTGCATGGGCAACTGGATCAACTGCTACCGGTGCTCGATGCTTGGCAAGATCTCGACGTGCCGCTGGTGATCGACCACATGGCGCGTCAGGATGTCACGCGCCCGCTGGATGAAACTGCCGTGCGAGAGCTGGAGCGTCATCTACGCAGTGACAAGCGGTGGATCAAGCTGTCCGGTGTCGATCGCCTCATGCAAGGTGCGGCACCGCCGTGGGACGCCGCATTGCCGCTGGTCAAGCGTCTGGTGCAAGCAGCCCCCAACCGCGCCATCTGGGGCACCGACTGGCCGCATCCGAACATCAAGGGCGACGTACCCGACGACAGCAGCCTGCTTGCGTTCGTGCAAGAAGCCTGCGGTGCCGAGGCCGCCGAAGCTGTGCTGGTCCATAACCCGCAACGGCTCTATTTCTGAGGCATCACCGTGCAAGCCACCTTCATTGATGCCACGCAGGCAGAGCACTCTGCTGAACAGAGCGCCTGCCGCAAAGCCGCTTGGCGCCTAGTGCCGCTGCTGGCGCTCGCCTACTTCGTCAACTATCTGGATCGAACCAACGTCGGCTTCGCGGCGCTGACCATGAACCGCGATCTGGGATTGAGCGCTGCCCAGTTTGGTCTGGCAGCCGGCATCTTCTACGTGGGCTATTGCCTGTTCGAGGTGCCGAGCAACTTGGCGCTGTATCGCTATGGCGCGCGCCGCTGGCTAGCGCGGATCATGATCACCTGGGGCCTGTTTGCTGCAGGCACCAGCCTAGCCGTGGGCCCTAACAGCTATGCGGCGATCCGCCTGCTGGCCGGCATTGGTGAAGCGGGGTTCTTTCCCGGAGTCATCTTCTATCTGACGCTGTGGTTTCCGTCGCGCTATCGCACGCGCATGATGGGGTGGTTCCTCGCTGCGATTCCGTTGTCGTCGGTGTTCAGCGGGCCGTTATCGGTATCGATGCTGGAGCTGGACGGTTGGCTCGGGCTGCATGGCTGGCAATGGCTGTTCATCCTGCAGGGGCTGCCGGCCTGCGTGCTGGGCGTGCTGTGCCTGCGTGTGCTGACCGATCGTCCCGACAACGCGACATGGCTGACGGCGCAGGAGCGCACGGCCTTGGCGGCAGCCATCGAGCGAGAGCGCAGCGCCGCTGTCGAGCATCGCCTCGGGCCCGCGCTTAAGGACGCACGCGTCTGGCTACTGACGGCCATCCTGTTCAGCTACATCATCGGCATTCTGGGCATTGGCGTGTGGATGCCGACCATTCTCAAGACGCATCACTTGTCGAACACGCAGGTGGGCTTCGCCACGGCGCTGCCCTATGTCGTTGGCGCGCTGGTGATGCTCGGCTGGGCACGCGTGGTGGCGCGCACGCAGCGCTACGTTCTGCATCTGGTGATCACGTGTGCGGTGGCGGCGTTGGGCTTCTTTGCATCAGTGGCGTCCGATGCGCTGGTGCCGGCGATGCTCGGGTTGACGGTGGCGGTGGTGGGGCTGTCGTCCGTGCGCACGTGCTTCTACAGCATTCCAGCCACGTTCCTCGATAAGCAGGCTGCAGCGGGCGGCCTCGCTTTCATCAACTCCGTGGGTAGCCTTGGCGGGTTGTTTGGCCCGTACATGGTGGGCTGGTTGAAAGACGCCACGGGCTCGTTCAAAGCCGGGTTGATCGGCATGGGCACGATGCTTGTTCTCGCAGCGTTGTTGTCGCTGGTGCTGCTGAGCCGCGTCAAGGAGGGCCAGCGATGAGCAACGACTGGTGGCAGCCCAGCCTGCGCACACCCGACCCGGCAGTGCGCATTCTCGACCCCCGTTTCGAGCACTACCGTTTGCCGCATGCCAAGGTCGAGCGCCTGTGGACCGGCTGCCGTTGGGCAGAAGGCCCCGTCTGGTTTGGCGACGCAGGGGCGCTCTATTGGACCGATCTGCCAAACGATCGCATCCTGCGCTGGGACGAGGCCTCCGGCGCGGTGGCGACATACCGCACGCCCTCCGACAAGGCCAACGGCCTGACACGCGACCGGCAGGGCAGGCTGATTGCCTGCGAGCATGGGCAACGCCGCGTTACCCGCACCGAATACGACGGCAGCATCACCGTGCTGGCCAGCGAGTTCGAGGGCAAGCCGCTGAATTCTCCGAACGATGTGATCGTCGCAAGCGACGGTGCGGTGTGGTTTACCGATCCTCCATTCGGCTTGGTCAGCGACTACATGGGCCAGATTGCGGAGCCGCAGTTACCGGCCAGCATCTATCGGATCGACCCGCGCGATGGGCGATTGGACTGTGTGGCCGACGATGTGCTCGGCCCCAACGGATTGGCGTTCTCGCCGGATGAGCGCACGTTGTATGTGGTGGCGTCGCGTGCACGACCGCGCGAGATCCTGGCCTTCGACGTGGTCGACGGCAAAGCGCTGGGCGAACGCCGTGTGCTGATTGATGCGGCGGACGGTGCTCCAGACGGCTTTCGCGTCGATGTGCACGGCAACCTCTGGTGCGGTTGGGGCACAGGGTCGGCGGAGCTTGATGGCGTGCGCGTGTTCGCCTCCGACGGCGCCGCCATCGGTCACATCGCACTGCCGGAGCGCTGCGCGAACCTGTGCTTCGGCGGGCGTCATCTCAACCGCCTCTTCATGGCGTCCACCACATCGCTCTATGCCCTGTACGTGAATACACGCGGGGCGGTTTAGCGCTGCCCCTACACCAATAAAGAACGAGGAGACAAGGCATGCCATTCCAATTCACCATGCGCCGCTTTGCGGTGCGCAGCCTGTGTGTAATGCCGCTCATCGCTGCCACCGGTGCCGCCTGGGCCGCCGATATCCACGTGCTGGCGACCGGCGCGCTACACGCAGCGTTCGAGAAGGTCATACCAGCGTACGAGCAGCAGTCGGGCAACCATCTGATCATCGCGTGGGGCCCGTCCTATGGCACCTCGCCAGACGCCTTACCGATGCGCATCAAGAACGGCGAGCCGATGGACGTCTGCTTCATGATCGGCGCCGCGTTGACGGAGCAAGTGAAGCAGGGCCGCTTCATTACCGAGTCGCGCGTTGACCTGGTGGCTTCCGGTGTTGGTGTGGCGGTGCGCAAGGGCTTGCCCAAGCCGAACATCCAGACCGTCGACGATCTGCGCCAAACGTTGCTGGCCGCAAAGTCCGTGGCCTTTTCCGAAGGCGCGAGCGGCACCTACATCACCGGCACGCTGTTCGAGCGTCTGGGGATTGCAGAGCAGATGAAGGCCAAGAGCGTGCTGATCCGGGGCAAGGAGCTGGTCGGCTCGGCGCTTGAGCGGGGCGAGGCGGATCTTGGCTTGCAGCAGATCAGCGAGCTGCGCGCATTCGACGGCATCCAGTACGTGGGTCCGCTACCTGCCGAGGTGCAGAAGACGAGCGTGATCGCCGTTGCCGTGGCAAAGGATGCCAAGGAGCGCAAGGCCGCCGAAGGCCTCATTACCTACCTGCGCTCGCCGGAGGTCGCTGCCAAGCTGGTCCAGACGGGGCTTGACCCGATTCCCACCAAATAGCCGATCCACTGCCGTTGTCTGGCGCGTCGCGGTTGGTTTGCAGCCGCGTAGGGCAACTGTTGCTTGAAAAAAAAACAAACCGGGCCATGCCCCGACAGGAAAAAGGAGACTCCATGACGTTGCAGAAGTACGTTCTTGGCGCCGCACTGACTCTGATGATGTCCGCCTGCGCCACGTCAACGCAAACCGGTCCAGACGTGCAGCGAAAGCTCGTACGCCACGGCGATGTGCAGATTGAAACCCTGAGCCAGGGAAGTGGGCCGACCGTTGTCATCCTGCCCTCGCTGGGGCGCGGCGCTGAAGACTATGACGAGGTGGCGCGTCTGCTGGCCGCTGATGGGTTGCGTGTCCTGCGCCCACAGCCGCGCGGCATTGGCCAAAGCAAGGGCCCGATGGCCAATCTCGACATGCACGCGTTTGCGGCCGACGTTGCTGCTGTGCTCGACCAGGAAAAAACGGGCCCCGTTGTCGTGGTTGGGCACGCCTGGGGCAGCCAACCGGCGCGCATGCTGGCGGTTGATCGGCCTGACTTGGTGCGGGGCTTGGTCATGGCTGCAGCGTCTGCCGGCAAGCTGCCCCCCGGTTCCAACGAGAAGCCTTATGGCCGGTTGCGCGAGGCGATTGACGGCTCCGGCAACCTCGCGCTGCCCGAGGCGAAGCGTCTGGAATACCTGCGTCAGGCCTTCTTCGCTCCTGGCCATGACCCGAAGCCCTGGCTTGGCGGTTGGTATCCGGATACGCACCATGCGCAGGCCCATGCCCGCAATGTCACGCCTGTGGATGCGTACTTCGCTGGCGGCACGGTGCCCATGCTCGATCTCCAGGCGCAGTACGACGCGGTTGTCGTGCCTAACGTGTTCAGGCCCATGCTGGGCAACCGCGTGACGGTGGAGATGATTCCCGATGCTGGGCACGCCATGGCGCCCGAGCAGCCCGTGGCGATGAGCCGCGCCATTGCGCGCTTCGCTCGACGTGTCTATGCGGGCGCGTCTTGATTCCGGCAGCAAAACAACACGCAGGCCGGCACATCCGCCCGGCATGTCTATCCAAACCAAGGAGAACATCATGAAATTGATCAAGTACGGCTGTACCGCACTGGCTGCGGTCATGCTTTCCTTTTCCGCACTGGCAGCCACGGATGCCGGTCAGATTGATCGTGAACTGGTCAAGTACAGCAACGTGCAGATCGAGGTGATGCGGCAGGGCAAAGGGCCGTTGATCGTCATCCTGCCGTCGCTGGGCCGTTCGGGGCGCGATTACGACCAGGTCGCAGATCGGCTCGTCGCCGATGGCTTCCGCGTGCTGCGCCCTGAGCCGCGCGGTATCGGTCAGAGCAAGGGGCCCATGACCAATTTGGACATGCACGCCTTTGCCGCAGATGTGGCCGCGGTGATCGAGCATGAGAAGCAAGGGCCAGCAGTGGTGGTCGGACATGCCTGGGGCAACTTCCCGGCACGCATGGTGGCCGTGGATCGCCCCGAGCTGGTGCGCGGCGTGGTTCTGGTTGCCGCTTCCGCCGGCAAGGTGCCGCCGGGCTCGACCGAGAAACCTATTAACGCGGAGATGCGCAAGGCTATCGACGGCGCAGGTGACATGCATCTGTCGGAAGAGCAGCGGTTGGAATACCTGCGGAAAGCCTTCTTTGCGCCGGGCAATGACCCGCGCGTCTGGCTCGATGGCTGGCATGAAGAGACGCACGAGGCCGAGTCCCATGCTCGTAATGTGACGCCGGTGGACGCGTACTTCGCGGCCGGCAACGCGCCGATCCTGGACTTGCAGGCCGAGCACGATGCTGTGGCGCCGCGCCGGTTCTCGCAAGTGCTGAAATCGATGTTGGGTGATCGCGTGACGGTGGTTGTGGTGCCCAACGCTGGCCATGCCTTCGCACCGGAACAGCCCAAGGCGATGGCGGATGCCATCGCCACGTTTGCGAAGCGCGTGTACGCAGAACCAACCAAGCAGTAATCGGGATTGCCTGTCCTGTGGAGGCAGGTCGCGTGATTTGCCTCCACGGTTCCCGTCAACGCCATTACATAGGGGCAACATGGCGGATCAGATACGTCGCACTGTCCTCCGGGGCATCTCAGCTCTTGGCGCTGGCAGTTTGGCACTGGGTAAAGCCGTCAAGGCGGGCTTGCCAGATGTGTTTCCAAACTCCTCTGGCATTGATCGCCCCTCGCTCATCGCGCCGGCGTTGGCTTGCGATTCACACATCCATAGCAGTTCCCGTTCTTTTTGCGCCGGCGCCCTCAATGAACAAGGTGGTAATCGAGCGAAATTCACTTTCAAGAGACAGGCCCGGAACATTCAGCCACCGAAGTAATGCTCCGAGGTACAGGTGGTGAAACCACGTGGCGAGTTGATCAGCAGGAAACGCTTTGCTGATCTCACCGGTCAGTTGACCTGCGGCAATGAGGTGCTGCCATGCAACGGCGATGTCACTGCTGTCGGAGGCTCCGCCTTGGGAGTCCGGTGTACCGACATTCAGTAGCCGATGCCGAAGATAGGCCATGAGATGTTCCGGATGCTTTTCGCACCATTCAGCCGATGCTTGCAACAAGCACCCAAGGCGCGATCGGAACGTTCTGCATCTGGCGATACGGTCCTGCAGGCTGAACAAATCTCGCCTCAGCTCAGCGTCGATCCAATAGGCGAGGAGGGCTTCCTTGGTTGGGAAGTGGTTGTACAGCGTCCGCTTGGCGACGTCGGCCTCTTCCGCAATCCGCTCCATCGTGACCGATTCATAGTCCAGAGATTCGAACAGGCGTGCGGCCGTGTTGGCCAGGTGCTCCAGCATCTGTCTGCGCTTGCGTTCGCGGCGCCCCAGGTCTTCGGGTGTAGATGTCATGGCGCAAGCCCTATGAATTGATATGCGACCTGAATTGTATGCGGTCCATATCATCTCGTGCGCAGGGTTCCGCGTGCAGCGAGCACCAGCGAGTGAATCCTCAATTCAAGAAATAACGGCCCTGTCTGGCGGCTTTAAAAAGGCCAACGATCGACACTGCAATCGCTTCGCTCCTCAAGCTATTTCTTGGCGCGAAAGGCATAGAAGCTATCGCCTGGGATCAGTCGGAACGATTCGACGTCTGCATAGCCCGCGTGCCTTAGCTGTTGGATCAGCTCCGCTTTCTCCGGAAGCTTTCCGCCGTGCAAATTCGAGGCGGCCCAGAGATTGAGTGCTTCGATCCCAAGATTTCCACCTTGGCAGCAGGTTGTAATGAGCAGCTCGCCCCCTTCTTTCAAGAATCCTCGAATTCTGCCAAGAACGCTGATTCTTTCCTCGACTGAGAAATAATAGATATTGTTGTGGAGGGTGGCGACATCAAAATCGGGTCTGATGGGGAATGTGCGTATATCACCGGTGCAAATGTCGATCGGGTTGTTGATTCCCCATGTCTTCAGATTCTCCCTCGCGATCTGTGCCACGTCTTCCTGCAACTCCAGGCCGAGCGCGACGAGCCCAGGGTTCCGTGCCGCAGCATGTCGAATGTAGACGCCGGAGCCACAGCCAATTTCAAGTAGCTTGCACGGCTGTGAAGTCGGAACATATCGCTTGATCGCCTCCAGCACGAACGGCTCCAGCGCGCGGGACGATCGCGCAGTGAGTGCCCCATCCTGGTTGTCCAGGGCCCATAGCTCACCGTTACGGATCTTTTCCGGCGTTTCAAAAATGAGGCGATAGTGCAGGCTCCCCACTTCCTGCAGCAGCGCCAGCGTCGCATCGTTTTCCGGCAGTGCCAGTTTTCTGGCCAATCCCGTCAGCGCGTAGCCCTTGCTGGTTAGGGTAAGGACCTTCAGTCGGCAACCCATCTGCAACCAGCCTTCCAACGCTTCCGTCATTTTTGCGTTGCCCGTACGGAACAGCGTCAATTCCCTGAAAGGCGTGGGGCCAGAAGCAAGCTGGTCCATCACACCACTGTTCTTCAGGGCGGCTAAATAGCTGAGTGTGTAGAACGGCTTATAGAGCGCATTGGCTTGAATTGCCGTTCGCAGCTTCCCCTCTTTCAGGAGGGTCAAGAATGGTGTGATCAAACTCATGAGGTCTATCGCCTAAGGGTTGAACTTGGTCTGGGGCTCGTCAGAGCCGTCAGCCTGTGGTGATCACTTCGCTCGCTCCGATGCCACGCCGCAATTCAGCGTGGCATCGGTTCGCCCTCAACCGGAAAGGTCGGATGTGCCTGGCAGCCCCGGTCAGTCCGATCCGATCTCCAGAATCTCAGCCACGCTCGAGTTGATCCAGCCGAAGGCGTCGATCGGCGATACGAAGCAGAAAGCGCAATGGCGCGGCAACTCGGTACGAGCGACTCTATGCATGTGCACGATATGCAATCGTATACGTCGTGCACTAATTTGGCAATGCATGGACGATGCGTTGGCGGGCGTACTACATGACCTGCGCAATGCTTCGGTCTGACGAGCGAACGTAGCCTTGCCACACGCAGCGCCCGAGGGGCGTTCGCGTGATCCCCGCTGGCGTGGTGACAACGCTCGCGGGCTCGGGGGCGATGGGTTCTGCTGACGGCACAGGCGCAGCGGCATCTTTCAATGCGCCGATCGGCATCGCCGTGGATGCAGGCGGGAACGTGTACGTGGCCGACGCAAGCAACAACAAGATCCGCAAGATCACGCCCGCAGGTGTCGTGACAACGTTTGCAGGAGCGGGCCCGGATGGCTCTGCCGATGGCGTCGGCACGGCTGCAACGTTCAGTCTCCCGACTGGCCTTGCTTTCGACGCCGTGGGTAATCTCTATGTGGCGGATCAAAGCAACAACTTGATTCGGATGATCACGCCCGCAGGCGTGGTCTCCACAATCGCGGGCGGCAACCCGGGTTTAGCAGATGGCATTGGTTTGGCTGCGCATTTCAATAGCCCCCAGGCGTTGGCAATCGATGCACAGGGCAATATCTACGTTGCCGACTATGCCAATTTCAAGATACGCAAGATTGTGAATAAACCGTAATCCGTATTCGCGGAATTCTTCGCGTTAGCGCATAGGAAATAGATAGATTTGCATCCATAATTAAAGGTTATGGATGCAATAGTCCAATGCAGCGCATTCTTCTCTGGGTGAGGCGTTCAGGAAACCTGTATTGACACTATGCTGTCCTGCGACTACGGAACGACGATGGTTCGATACAGCACACTGGTTTCTCTTGGCTTGATGGCGAGCTGCTTGGCACTGACCGCATGCGGCGGTGGCGGCGGAGGCGATAACAGCAACGGCACGAGTTCCACCACCGTTACGAGTCCCAGCCCCGGCCGGAGCCCCACACCCGCGCCGAGCGGCATCGCGCCGGTCGTGCTGTTCACGGACGTCCCGAGTGGCCCGGTCAGTGGCGGCGAAAATGGCCTCGGCGCGTACCTGACGATCTTCGGCCGCAATTTTGGCGATCCATCAGGGCTCGGTTCGACGACGAAGGTCACCATCGGCGGCGTGCCTGTCGCCAACTATCGCTACCTCGGGCCGTCCAAGGTCAACGGTCGCACCGGGCTGCAGGCGCTGGTCGTCCAGGTCGGCCCGCTGACGGGCGATGCGCTCGGTGTGGCACAGCCGGTCGTTGTGACAGTCGGCGCAAACGCAAGCAATGCGAGCGTGACCTTCACGCCGAACCCTGGTCACGTGCTGTTCGTCTCGTTGTCGGGCAACGACAGCACTGGCGTGCTCGACGATATCAACCACCCTTACCGCTACCTGCAGAACAACGCCGCCGGCACCGGCGCGTACGCCAATGCGCATGCAGGCGACCAGATCGTTGTGCGCGGCGGCACATGGTCGGACACCAATGGCCTCGACGGCACCTGGCTGCGCTTCGGCACCTTGACGGGGTCGGCGCCCACCGGTGCCGCACGCACCGGCTGGATCCACATCACGGCCTATCCGGGCCCGATCAACGGCAACGCGCCTGAAGACGTGCACTACGTGACGCCGGCCAACAGCACCGGCGGCATCCAGGGGCCGTGGTCGGCCATCCATGCGTACGGCAACTATCTGGCCATCTCGAACCTGCACCTGGAATCGAGCCCGACCGCCAACACCGACGCCGCGCCGATCAACATGCAATACGCCTCGGGCCCGTGGCGCATCGCGAACAACGAGCTCGGCCCCTGGGCGTCGACACGGGCTGCGCCGAACAACGCGAAGGCGGGCGGCATCAGCGGCGAGGGCAGGGGCGCCGAGATCCTCGGCAACTACATCCACGACATCGCGTGCGCCCTGGGCCAGTCCAGCAACCCCCTCGAGAACCACGGCATCTACATCGACGACGATGGCTCGTACAACGTCGGTTGGAACGTGATCTCCGGCATCACAGGCGGCAACGGCTTCCAGGTGTTCACCAACGGCGGTTTCTCGACGGTCACCAACAATATCGCCGTCCACCACAACGTCATCGACGGCGTGGGCAAACATGGCATCAACCTGGCCGACGGCACGGGTAGCAACGTCCAGATTTACGACAACCTGATCATGAATACGCAGTATTCCGGGCTGCGATTCAATACCACCAACCTCGCCAACGCCAAGGTCTGGTCGAACACGTTCTACAACACGGTGCTCAACGCGAATGCAAAGCAGGGAAGCAACTACGGTGTTATCTCGAACGACTGGAGCCTACCTGCGGGCTCGGTGAGCTTCGCCAACAACATCTTCTACGCCAGCACGGGGAGCGGCCTCTTAGGCGGCTCGGTCAACTTTAGCGGCAGAGAAGGCAGTTGGGCCAACAACCTCTGGTTTAACGGAGTAGGCGGCGCGCCGGGCTTCGCGACGGCGGCGGTGACCCTTGATCCGCTGTTCGTCAGCGCCGGATCGGACTTCCACCTACGCGCCGGCAGCCCGGCGATCGGTGCCGGCAGTACGACAGCGAGTTCCCTGGTCACGGACGACCTGTATGGCACGGCCCGTACCAGCACTGTCGATATTGGCGCCGTTACCTACGCCAAGTGAGCAATGGCGGTATTCGAACCAACACTCAATCGGCCGTCTTGTCGCTCGGATACTTGAACGAGTCGCGCAGCAGGAAGTTCATCGGCATGTCGAGCCTCACCCCGTGGGGCGGAATCGGCTGCAGGAACCATTTCCTGTAGAGCTTCTCGGCGTCGAAATCGAGGATGATGTTGGTCATCGCGCGATCCACCAGGCGCTTGAACTCGGCGTCGTCCTTGCTGAGCATGATGGCGTAGGGCTCGACCGTCAGCATGTCGCCGACCACCGTGTAGTCGCTCGGGTTCTTGGCGTTGGCGCGGAAGCCGTAGAGCAGCACGTCGTCCATCGCAAAGGCGTCGGCCTTGCCGGCCTCGACCATGGCGAAGCCTTCGCCATGGTCTTTTGCTTCGATAATCTTCATGCCCAGTACGCGCGCGTCGTTCACCTTGCGCAACTCGGTGACGTTGGTGGTGCCCTTGGTCGAGACCACGGTCTTGCCGCGCAGGTCGTCCCACTGGCGAATGCCCGACGATGTTTTCACGATCATGCGGCTGCCCGCGATGTAGTGTGGGATGGTGAACGCCACCTTCTCGCGGCGTTCACGGGTGTTGGTGGTCGAGCCGCATTCGAGTTCGGCCTTGCCCTCGGCGATGGTCGGGATGCGCGAGGCTGGCGTCACCATCACGTACTGCACTTTCAGGTCCGGCCGCTTGAGCTCGGTGCGCAGCTTGTCGACCACGCGCAGACAGAGGTCCAGGGCGTAGCCGACAGGCTTCTTGTCGGCATCGTAGAAAGCGAAGGGCACGGAGCTTTCGCGGTATGCGAGGCGCACGGTGCCCGTATCGCGGATGCGGTCAAGCACCGGTGTGGGAGCGGCCAGAGCAAGCCCCGGCGCAACGATAGACAGCAAAACAAAGATTGGCGCTGCGATCGGCCGCGCCCGTGAGACTAGTGGCATTGCAAGTTTCCCTTCCCCAAAAAGTCGGCTGCCTTGCCGTGTTGGCGGCAAGACTCCAACGGATGCAACAGCGCCCCTTCGGCATGATGTGTTCCAGGCATCGAAGGTTGCGCCCGGCGCGCCCTTAAGCGGTCGTCGTCCGTGTTCTGCCCCGCTCGAGAGAGGTCCACCTCGACATCGTTCCGGGGCCGCGATCGTTCAGGGTCGCCGCCATTTGAGCGACGATCCGATATCGGTTTCTGCGAGCCCTAAATGATGAATCGCATCGGCGTGAAAAGTATTCCAAATGCGCATCGGCTCAGTCCACATCCTCATAACGACCGCTCGACACAGCGCCACAGCGGATCCGGCCAATGTGAAGCGTGATGCGCGCGCAGCAGCGCCATCGCTTTCCAGCCCGCGAAGAACTACGCGTTTTCCTAGTAGTCGCCCTCCGCCTATCTGCCAAGATGGGCTCGCATCGACCCCGCGAGCCGTGCGGTACTGGAGAACGCTATGCCTGCTATTGACGAGATCAACGGGCGACTCGTCTACTACCGGCCCCAGTTGTATCCGCTCCCTCCGACCGCCCAGCAGCTACAGGCGGCAGCGGACGCCAAGGCCAGAACCGATCAAAGCATCACCACCGTCCGTGCTGACATCAAGGACGCTCCCGATGCAGCGACGGCGGGGACTGCGCTCGACACATCCTTGCCCGATCTCATGGCCGCCGTCGAGAACGAATTGCGGCGCAACGCGGATCTGGCGCCGCCGGGTGGCGAGACGAAAGCCATTGAGGATGCCGCAGCGGCGATCAAGCAGCGCGCGCCGGACGCAAAGTGGCTCGGAGAGGTGGTCGATAACGCGAAGAACGGCGTGGAGCAGCAGGACGCCAGCCAGCGCAGTGCATCGGAAAAGCGCGATGCGGTGCTGGATGCGCAAGACAGCTTGCAGTCAGCGCTGGCGGTCAAGGTTACCAATCGCACGTTGGCGGAAGACAAGCAGGCCAGTGTGTCCGACGCGCAATCCAAGCTCGATCAGGCGCTCAAGAGCTTCAAGGACGCCCTCGGCACGGAGCTGGGCGAATACGAGAAGTTCGGGACGGCCGACGACCTCAAGGCGGCCAGCGATGCCGTTGCGCAGTTGTCGGCCGCCCATCCGGAATGGGACACCGCCAGCCTGGATATGGCCCGTGTGATTGCCGTTCGGCATGCCATCCAATACCAGGTTGACCACGTCAACCCGAGTGATCCGAAGCTGTCGCCGGACCTTCAGGCCGTGGCGCAAAACGATCCGGTGACATTTGCGTGCGAGCAGCTGCTCGCCCCGTACAAGAACGACAAGGACGCATTTGGCATCGCGGAGTTTGTCGGCAGCGCCAGCTTTGACGTGCGCGTGAGCAACACCAAGAAGCTGGTCGACCAGAAGATGAACGCTGGGGACGCCAACGGTGCATTGAAGGCCTTGTCGATCAACATGAACGCGGTGTCGTTCTCAGAGACCAGCCCGGAGGCACGCCAGGAACTGTTTCAACAGGCCGGCGAAAAGTACTTTGGCGCGAACAGCGCTTACTTCAATCAACAGATCGGTAACCTGACCTCGATCTACAAGTACAACCCCGACGATTCGGACGCCACGCAGCGGCTCGCGTACGACGACACGGTCAAGTTCGACGCAGTGGGCAAATGGATGAAGGCGCTTGCCACGGATGCGCCGCCTGAGGTGGCGGCCAACCTCCTGCAAACCGTGGAAGGGCGCTTTAACGATAACGGCCACTGGTTCCAGAACAATGCTGGCCAGCGTGGCGATGGCATTGCGTACGGGTCGGAGTTCTATGGCGGATTGAGCTTGACGGCACTGGCGGCGGACACACCGTGCTTTCGTGACACCCAGCCTGGCACCACGCACGCGCAACAGGTGGCCGATTGGCTGATCAACAACAAACAGGCAAGCTCGTTTCTCTATTCCCTGCAGACGTCGGGATCTGTGAGCGGCAGCACCAACTGGACGCCTGTCACCAATGCAGTGGGCGACACGCAAGCCACGAGTCTGACCACGGCGTTGCTCGCGCACACCGCTGCCTTGCCCAATGCGGATAACCTGCAGCACGCGTTTGATCTGGGCAAACAGACCATCCAGAAGAAGCAGGCCGCCGCCGACTACGATGCGTTCCAGTCCAATGTCGACACCGGCCTGAAGGGCATTTTTGGGCAGATGAGCGCGGCCACGTTTGGCCATGACACGCCCATCTTCGACGGCAAGCGCCACGTCTTCAACACGCCCAACGGAGATGCGCAACTGGGCAACTTCATCGGCGCGTCGCTGATGGTGCAGGCGGACAACAGCGCCGCCCAAGATGGGGGCGACATCAACACCGCCTGGTTCACCAACAAGAACAGCGCCAAGACCATCGATGCGGTTCGCAGCGGCATCCGTGATGCAAGCGGTGCCGACGGCGCCGTCACGGCAATCCCGATTGCGTACGTCGACAAAAGCGCCGGGGTCGTGCCGACCGCGCTGTTCAAGGTCGTCAACCAGCAAAGCGGCAAGATCACCTACGTCGACGATCGCGGCACGCAGTATGGCGACATCAACGATTACCGGCATAACAACGCGCTGGCCGATGGCGGCACCATCTACCTGCCGAACGATGCGAATGGCGCGCTCACGCTCAATGCCAACGGTGTTCCCGATGTGGCGCATCTGAGCGCGCATGTCACCACGGGTTGGCAACGGGTGCAGCATGGGATCGACATCGTCCTGGGTGTTGCGACGATCGCGGCTGGTGTCGTCCTGGTGGCGGGCACGGGTGGCGTCGCAACGCCCATCGCCGGTGGCGTGATGGCAGTCGGCGCTGGGTGGGCGATCGGCGAATCGGTCGATCATTTGACGACGCTGTCCGAGCATGGCCGTTCCATCTCGCCGTTCGATCCGGAAGCGCGGGCGGATTGGCTCACGATCGCCGTCTCCGTGGCCGGGGAGGGGAGTCTGGCGGCCAGCGGTGTCAGAAGCATTGCCGGCACCGCCGAGGCAGCCGGTGGCCTGCGGGGTATGACGCCTTTGATCGTGAACAGCAACGCCTTCCGTGTTGGCGCCAAGGCTGCCGACCTGACGGCAGGCCTGGGCGGCGCATTCATGACAGGCGACCAGGCCCTCACGTTGATGAAGTACGGCGACCAGATGTCGGGGGAGGCGAAAGCCGAGGCGCTTCTGCTTCTTGGCCTGGGCCTGGGCGGTGCCGGCTTGGCTGTGCGGCGCGGTGGAATCATGGGCGAACTCACTGCGGCCGAGCGCGCATCTTCCACTGGCACGACGCTTCCCCCGGAATCGACGGCGGGCGCCGATGCTTCCACCCCGAGCCCCACCCGAGAGGAACTGCTGGCGCAGGCGTCCACCGCCATGCGCAACTTCATCACCGGCGTCGGCGCCCGCATTGGCGGGGCACCCGACCCGGCCGTTGATCAGCTCGCGAGCGATGGCATTTCGCTGCGCGACGGCAACGTATTGGGCCAGCTTTCGCGCTATGCCGGGCTGGACGACGGAGCGCGAGCCTTCTCGCTGGATCGTTCCGCAGAAGGCAAGCAAGGGAGCCAACCGCCTTCGCTCGACTTCGTTCTGCGCCTGGACGATAAGACCCAACGTGAACTGCCCGGTATCGTCGACATGGTTGATGACAACGTCGATCCTGCTCCGGGCGACACCGGCAAATCGGCAACCGAAGCGCTGAGGCGCGGCAAGTATCAACGCGTTTTCACGCTGGATAGCCTGGTGGCGCACGCCGATGTGCTCTCGGATATGCGCCATGCCTTGCTCAATGACTACCGCCCCGACGCGATCATCGGTCTGGAGCGGGGCGGCGCGTTTGTCGCCGACACTGTCACGGTCGGCTCCGACCTGGCATCTCGCGTGGTCAAGGTGCAAAAGGTCAAAGCAGGCGATGCGAGTGCGCTGGGGCAGAGCGCGTCGAGCGACGACCCCACCGCGCCCGCCAACATGATTGCCATGAAGCAGGCGGTCGAGGCGCAGATTCGAGCGGGCAAAAAGCGCTTTGCCTTCACCGAGGTCTACTTCAGCGGCACCGCGGTCAATACGATCTACAAGTACGTCATCAAGCCGCTGTCAGAGCAGTATCCCGATTGCCAGTTCAAAGGCTTCTGGCTGCACGAGGGAAGCGTGGCGGAAGGCAAGGCCGCCATTCAGGGCACGGAAGGGTTGCGGGATCACAGCGAAGTCTTCTCGACACCGTTCATCCTGGGCGAGGACGTGGAGGACGTGCTCAGCTACAACAGCTCGCATCCCCTCTTCATTGCCGACGTCAACAACGACGGCAAGATGTTGAACATGGATGTGCTGAGACCGAACCCCGGCGAAACCACGCGGGAACTGCTGATTCGGATTCTGAGGGAGTCTGGGAAGGGGTGATTCGGTGACCGCATTCGCCGCTGGCTTTTCAGCGTCGGCGTTCCAACGCAGGTGCTTGGCGATTGCGAGGCTTTGGCCAAGGTTGAGCCTTGGTGATATTGGCCTGTGCAAGGGCCCGGTCTGCTGCACGGCAACACACGCCGATGTCTTCCAACACGCTGTGTCCTGATGATTGCGTCCGCAACGCTGTTTTGCGGACGCAGTCGTGCGAACTTTCCGGCGCAAGCCGATTAATATAAGCACGCCTCGAATACGGTTTTTTACCGAAGAGAAGGCGGTCAATGGTCTATATACCGGCTCTCCCTTCTGCAATCAGTCATGCCACCGTCCATCGCCTTTGAAAAATCCGGCAACGGTGGAAACGGAGCCTGCCTGAAAATGGCCGAGCACACGCTCCACGCGGTTCTGGAAGACGAAGGCGGTATATGCAGCACACGCGTAGACAAGCACCTTCGACGTGTTTTGCAGCAATTCGTCCACGTTATCGGTATAGATATGGCCGAACAAGGCCCCGCCGCCCGGGGAGCCTCCACCCCATGTGTCTGCTTGGAAGTGCATGTTTCTGTCAATCAGGCGAGCCTGCACTCTCGCCCAGATCACAGCACAAGCAATATTGCCCGTCGCTTCATAGGCCGTTTCTACGCCTTGTAGGGGGCTCAGATCCAGCTTTGCGATCTCGTGCTCCGGATGCGCCGACTGCAGCACGGACAAATCAGCGAGCACGTACTTTTTGAGGTCGAGCGGTTGCATATCGTTTCCCGTCAGATAAGTGCGATCGCGCCGTGGTTGCGGCGCGGGATTCGCTAGAGAGAGTGTGTGTTGAACCAAATCAATTGGTTCGCTGGGAAATTAGGACAACGAAAAACGGCTGTCAAAAAGCGCGCTTCCATAAATCGGAATTTAGCGCTCAATAATGAGACGTTGTGAATATGTCTTGATACGCAGAGACCATTTTTTTTGCGCAGAAATATTATCGAGATGGGGATGGTGCTCGGTTATCAGGGGAGAATCGGCTGCCGTTGATCTGACACCCGCAGGGCCAAGGTTCATTACTGGTTTCAACGGGTTGGCTTTCCTGCGTATCCAGCGCTGGGGGCCGCGACCCGCAGTTTCGACGTCTCCGGGCGTGCTGCCAGGCAGAGTGCTCTGTGTGTCACTTTCCAACCGCATGCGCGTTTGCGCCATCGCATCAGGCGCCATCCACCTTTCAGCCGAAAAGCGACTCAAATCCGATTCAATCCACTTCAGAAGCGGTCGCAACCCCGACATTTCATTGACGCTATTGCACACACAGCGTTTCATGTAAGCCAATCAGCGCTTGCATGGAGACGCATGTGCAACACGAAGACAACACTGCCCCCCGGTATCGAAGCGGCACGGCCGCCCGCATGGCAAAGATGCCCGTCTCTACGCTGCGCGTGTGGGAGCAGCGCTATGGCGTGATTTCGCCGGCCAAATCGGAGTCGGGCCAACGCTTGTATTCCGGTGAAGACGTGAGGCGGCTGACGCTGCTGCGGTCGCTGGTGAATCGGGGGCATGCCATTGGCGCCATCGCCCATGTCGGCAGCGCAGAGCTGGAGCAACTGCTTGAGACGTCGCCGACCACGGAAGTGCCGGCACCGCCCGTGTCACACGCTGCAATTTCGCTCGCAGTCTCTGGCCCGCTGCTGGCAGAGCGCGTGAGGCGCAGGAAGACCACGCTGGCATCGCTCGGCATCGGGCCGGTCGCTGAGTTGCCGGCAATCGACGGGCAGACGGCCCTGGCGCTGCCCCCCGCGACCGATGTGTTGATTGTCGAAGCTGCGTCCCTGCAGCCTGAAACGGCGCAAGCCATCCTGGCGGCGGCGCGCAGCACGGGCACCAGTGCCATCGGCGTGATCTACAGCTTTGGTACGGTCCGCGCCACCGACATGCTGCGCGCGGCGGGCGTGCGGCTGTATCGGGAGCCCAACGCGCATGGCGAGCTGGATCAGGTGCTGCATGAGTTGACGCAGCTGGTGCGCGTCGATGCCGTGTACGGAAAGCTCGAGCCGCTGCGGCGCAACGCGCGCCGGTTTACGGATCGCCAGTTGGAGATTTTTGCCAATGCATCGCAGACGATTGCCTGCGAGTGTCCGCGCCATCTGGTGGACCTCATCCGGCAACTGGACGCGTTCGAGCGGTTCAGCGACGGTTGCGCGGTGCGCTCCACGCTCGATGAGCAGCTGCACCGGCATCTCGGAGACGTCGCCAACCGTGCCCGCCTGATGCTCGAAGACGCGATGGAATTCGCCATTCGGGCCGAGACGCTGCATCCACCGGCCAGTTAGCCGCGTACATGCGCTAAGGAACGCGCCGTTCAGGAACCCTCCTGAGTCGGCATGGGCGGTGAAGGCACTGCCCGCTTTCGGAGGCAACTTCAATGAAGCTCACTTTGGATCCGCCCGGATTTTCCGGGGCGGTTGGCAGCGTGCCGCTTTCTGTCCGGATTCGGGAGCGGTTGATGAGCGCCGGCCACCGCTTTCATGCCAACGACAACATCGCTGCGTACCTGCGCGATGGCGAACTGGACCTGCTCCAGGCTGAAGTCGAAGAGCGCCTGCAGGCCGTGCTGCGCGCACTCGTCATCGATGTGGAGCAAGACCACAACAGCCGGGAAACGGCCCGCCGTGTGGCCAAGATGTTCGTCCGCGAAGTGTTTGCGGGGCGCTATGTCGCGGCACCTGAGGTGACGGCGTTCCCGAACGTGGAACGACTCAACGAGCTGATGGTGGTGGGGCCGCTGCGGGTGCGCAGCGCGTGCTCGCACCATCTGTGTCCGGTCATGGGGCGCGCGTGGGTGGGCGTGATGCCCAGCAAGGATTCGCAGTTGATCGGGCTGTCCAAGTACGCGCGCCTGATCGACTGGGTCATGAGCCGCCCGCAGATCCAGGAAGAGGCCATCAAGCAGATTGCCGATCTGCTGGAAGACCGGATGGCGCCCGATGGCCTGGCGGTCGTGCTGGAGGCGGAGCACTACTGCATGCACTGGCGCGGCACGAAGGATGACGCGTCGCGCATGGTGAGCAGCGTCATGCGCGGGGTGTTCCTGACCGATCCGAGCTTGCGGCGCGAATTTCTTGCGCTGCTGCCCGGCCGCAACGGCGAATGAGCGACCCACGACCCGAAGAGGCCTTGCCTTGAACATGTACCCGTCTCCTGCAAAACGCATCGCAGTCGTCGGCTCCGGTATCTCGGGGCTGGCGGCGGCGCATTTCCTCGCCAAGCGCCACGCCGTGACGCTGTTCGAGGCAGCGCCCCGGCTTGGCGGCCATACCAATACGGTGGATATCGAAGAGGGCGGGCAGGTCTTCGGCGTGGATACGGGCTTCCTGGTCTTCAACGCGCGCACGTATCCCAACTTGATCGCGCTGTTTGATGAGCTGGGCGTGGCGCATTGCGAAAGCGATATGTCGTTCAGCGTGTCAGTTAACGGCGGAGCGCTGGAGTGGGCGGGCACCAGTCTGCGCACGGTGTTTGCGCAGCCAAGCAACCTGGTGTCGGCGCGGTTCCTGTCGATGTTGGGCGACATCCTGCGCTTCAACCGGCAGGCGCACGCCAACCTGGCGGCGGCCCGCAACGAACGGCACAGCCTAGGCGCACTGCTGGATGCCGGCGGCTATGGCGAACCGTTCTGCGCGCACTACCTCTTGCCCATGGCGGCGGCAATCTGGTCGACGCCGAGCCGCGACATCTTGTCGTTTCCGGCCGAGACGTTCCTGCGGTTCTGTCTCAACCACGGCTTGCTGCAGATCTTCGACCGGCCGCGCTGGCGCACCGTCAAAGGCGGCGCACGCAGCTATGTGCACGCCATCGCCCGCCGGCTGGCGGATGTGCGTGTCGCCACACCGGTACGCGGCATCCGGCGCGGGGCCAACCATGTCGACGTGCGCACCGATGCCAGCAGCGAGCGCTACGACGCCGTGGTGCTCGCCACGCATGCGCCGCAGACGCTGCAACTGCTCGACGATGCAACGGACGATGAGCGCGCTGTGCTGGGCGCGTTCCGCTACCAGCCCAACACGGCCTTCCTGCACCGCGATACGCGCTTGCTGCCGCGTCGGCGTCGTGTGTGGTCGGCGTGGAACTATCTGGATGCCGCGCAGGCGGGCGCATCGGGTGCCGCCCCGTGCGTCAGTTATCTGCTGAACCAGCTGCAACCGCTGCCCGTGTCGACGCCCGTGGTGGTGACGCTGAATCCGCCGGCGCCGCCCGCGCCGGAGCTGGAGTATCAGCGTTTCGCCTACGAGCACCCGGTGTTCGATCAACCGGCCATCGACGCACAGGCCCGTTTGCCGGCACTCCAGGGTCGCTGCGGCACCTGGTTTGCGGGGGCATGGTCGGGTTACGGGTTTCATGAAGACGGGTTGAAGTCGGCGCTGCGCGTGGCGGCAGACTTTGGCTGCGCTCCGCCCTGGGCACAGGTGGCGCCATGAGCGACGACGCACGGCTGCTGGTCGGGCAAGTCATGCATCACCGTCTGCGGCCGGTGGCCAATCGCTTTGTCTATCCGGTGTTTGCCGTGCGCGTGAAGCTTTCTGCGCTCGGCAGGCTGACGGGCAGGTGGTTTGGCGTGGACTGCCTGCGGCCATTGTCACTGCGCACGCATGACTATGGCCCGCGTGACGGCACCGATCTGCTGGCATGGATACGCGGTGTACTGCGCGACGCGGGCTTGCCTGCCGATGGCGAGGTGTGGCTGCAGACGTTCCCGCGCGTTGCCGGTTGGATGTTCAACCCCGTTTCGTTCTGGTATTGCCACGACGCGGCCGGTGCGCTGCGCGCGGTGCTGGCCGAGGTGAACAACACCTTCGGGCAGCACCACCGCTACCTGCTCTGTGCCCAAGGCGGCGGCCCCATTGATGCCCATACGGTGCTGACGTGCCGCAAGCAGCTGCATGTCTCGCCGTTCTGCACGGTGGAAGGCGGCTATCAGTTCCGCTTTGCCGAGACTTCGGTAACCGCGCTGGTGCGCATCGATTACGCCGACCGAGATGGCCTGTTGCTGCGCACCGCCATTGGCGGCCGGCTGCAGCCGTTCGATGCCGCCCACCTGCACCGCGTGTTGCTGCGACAGCCGTTGCTGGCACTGCAGGTCATCGGCCGCATTCACTGGCAGGCACTGCGCCTGTGGATCAAGGGGGTGCCCTTCTTTGGCCGCCGCCCGTGCAACCCATCGTCTTCTCTGGAGCCACCTCGATGACTGCCACGCATTCTCTCGCGTGGGTACCGCCCCACGTCCCCGCCGGTGGCCGCCTGTTCGTGGCTCTGGCCGCCCGCATGCGTCACGGTTTGCTGCACCTGATCACGCCGGATGGCGAAGTGCAGATCGGCGATGCGGCCTCGCCGCTGTCTGCGGAGTTGCGCATCGTCGATTGGCGTGCCTGCGCGCGCATCCTGCGCAGTGGTGATGTGGGCTTTGCCGAGGCCTATCGCGACGGATGGGTCGAGACCAGCCATCTCACCAACCTGTTGCGTCTTGCCATCCTGAACGCGGCCACGCTGGAGCAGGCGATTTTCGGCAATGCGCTGGCGCGTTCTGTTCTGCGCCTGCGGCATCTGCTGCGCCGGAACAGTCGCAAAGGCAGTCGGCGCAATATTCATTTGCACTACGACCTGGGCAACGATTTCTATCGGCTCTGGCTGGACGAGGGCATGGCGTACTCGTCGGCGTGGTTCAACGGCCGGCTTCAGGATGGCCTGGCCGATGCGCAGGCCGCCAAGTATGGGCGCGTGTGCGATCTGCTCAGGCTCGGGCCCGGCATGGACGTGCTGGAAATCGGCTGCGGCTGGGGCGGCCTGATGGAAATGGCATGTGCGCGCGGCGCGCGGGTGCACGGCATCACCCTGTCGGAAGAGCAGCGCCGTTACACGGCCGAGCGCCTCGCGGGCGAGCCACGCGCCCAGGTGGAGCTGCGCGACTACCGCGACCTGGATACCGCGTACGACGCCATCGCGTCCATCGAGATGTTCGAGGCGGTGGGTGAAGCGTACTGGCCAACGTACTTCAAAACGCTGGTGCGTTGCCTGCGCCATGGCGGCCGCGCGCTCGTCCAGAGCATCACCATTGACGAGGCGCACTTCGAGCGCTACCGCGCCGGCACGGACTTCATCCAACAGTTCATCTTTCCTGGCGGCATGCTGCCCAGCCGCGAGCGCTTTATCCGCCTGGCTGAGCAACACGGTCTG
This sequence comes from Ralstonia sp., assembly GCA_039592975.1. Lineage (GTDB taxonomy): Bacteria > Pseudomonadota > Gammaproteobacteria > Burkholderiales > Burkholderiaceae > Ralstonia. The sequence continues at coordinate 555,717 of JBCNQE010000001.1, forward strand.
CGCGTGGTGGACCGCCTGGACTTCGGCCGCGATTACGCAGAGACGCTGCGCCGCTGGAGCCAACGCTTCGAGGCTCGGCTGGATGCGGTGCGCGCCCTTGGCTTTGATGAACCGTTTATCCGCATCTGGCGCCTGTACTTCGCTTACTGCGAAGCCGGCTTCGAGGAGGGCCGGATCGGCGTGTCGCAGTTTCTGCTGGAGCGGGGGTGACCATGCCGGTATGGAGCGTCGCGCTTGTTGCGCTGTTGGTGCTGGTCGCGGTGTTCAGTGCGGTGTGGGCGTGGCAGCTGACCAGTGAAAACGCCGGCATGGTCGACCCGGTGTGGGCGTTCTCGCTGGGCCTGGTGGCAGGGATCTATGCCTGGCTGGGCAACGGTTCGATACAGGCGCGCGTGCTGGTGGGCGTGGGTGGTGCCGTGTGGGGATGCCGCCTCGGCTGGCACCTGTGGCGGCGCAATGCGGGCAAGCCGGAAGATGCGCGCTACCGAAAACTGCGCCAGGAATGGGGCGCGTCGGCGTCGCGCAACATGTTTGGTTTCTTCCAGTTGCAGGCCGCGGTATCGATGCTGCTGTCGATTGCGTTTGCGGTGCCGAGCTACCGGCTCGATGCGCCGAGCGGTGCAGCCATTGCCGCCGCTGTCGCGCTGTGGCTGGTCTCCGTGGGCGGGGAGGCACTGGCCGATCGGCAACTGCGCCGGTTTGCAGCGGACCCGGCCAACCATGGAAAGACCTGCCGGACAGGGCTATGGCGCTATTCGCGGCATCCGAACTATTTCTTCGAATGCGTGCATTGGCTGGCCTATGTGCCGCTGGCGGTGGGGGCACCGTGGGCGTGGCTCACGCTGCTGCCGCCGGTGGTGATGGCGTGGCTGCTGGTGAAGGTTTCCGGCATTCCCATACTGGAAGCGCACATGCAAGCCACGCGCACCGACTACGCCGAATACGCACGCACCACTAGCATCCTGATCCCCTGGCCCCCGCGCCACTGATCTGCAGAGTTCTGAGGAGACCCCACATGACCGCGTTATCCACGCCCACGATGCCTGCCACGGAGCCTGCAGCGCCGCGCGACGGTTGGCTCATTCAATGTTGCGAGCGCGGGTGGGTGCCCGATGGGCTCGTCCGAGCCGGCATGCGGAGCCTGATGCGCCAGCGCCTGCGCGACGAGGGTATCGACAACGGTGAGCTGCGTTCCCGGCGCTTCAACGCGCTGCTCGACGCACTGCGCACCAGCCCCATCGCGATCGAGACAGACGCGGCCAATATCCAGCACTATGAGTTGCCGCCGGCATTTTTCGAGGCCCATCTCGGGCCTCAGCTGAAGTACTCCTGCGCGCTGTACCCCACCGGCACGGAAACGCTGGCCCAGGCCGAAGAGGCCATGTTCGCCTGCTATGCCGAACGGGCTGGTCTGGCGGATGGCCAATGCATTCTCGATCTGGGGTGCGGCTGGGGTTCGTTCTCGCTGTGGATGGCTAAGCACTATCCCCATGCGCGCATTGTGGCGCTGTCGAATTCGCAGGGCCAGCGTCGCTGGATCGAGGCACGCGCCGCAGAACGCGGCCTGCGCAACCTGAGTGTGCACACCGGCAATATCGTCGACTTCGAGTTTGCGGAGATGCCCAAGCATGGGCGCTTCGACCGCGTGGTGTCGATTGAGATGTTCGAGCACATGAAGAACTACGGCCTGCTGCTCGCCAAGATTGCGCGGTGGATGCGGCCCGATGCAGTGCTGTTCGTCCACATCTTTGCGCACCGCACGCTGGCGTATCACTTCCAGGTGCAGGACGGCACCGACTGGATGTCGAAGTACTTCTTTACGGGCGGGACCATGCCGTCGGAAGCGCTGTTGCTGCACTTCCAGGACGATCTGCAAGTGGCCCGGCAATGGTGGGTCAGTGGCACGCACTACGCGCGCACGGCTGACCATTGGCTGGCCAACCTGGATGCTGCGCGCAGCCGGTTGATGCCCGAGTTTGTTCAAACCTACGGCGCGCGCGAAGCCGCGGTGTGGTTCCAGCGGTGGCGCATGTTCTACCTGGCCGTGTCGACCTTGTTTGGCTATGCCAACGGTAACGAGTGGGGCGTGGCGCATTACCGCTTCGTTAAGCGATAGCGGCGCTTATGGCGCTGAGGGCGGGGCATCGATTCCGTCGCTGCGCTCGCTCATCCACACCAGGGTGGGCATCCACAGGGCCCAACCGATGGCCAATACGCCCAACGTCAGCGTCGGATGGGGGAGGTGGGCGGCACCGAGTGCCGCACCCGCGCGAAACGATAGCGGGCCCGCCAGCGCGCCCAGCGCTATCGCCAACCCCCACCGGCCGCGCAACCAGCGGAAGAGGACATTCAATTGGATCGCGAACAACACCCACAGCGCGAGCAGCCATGGCGGCACGACGCCCGGCCACAGGGCGCCATGCGGATAGGCGATCAGTTCGGCGCGGATCAGCAGCGTCTCCCACACCGCTGCACCGGCAACGACCGCCAGCACGAGCCGCAACTCCCAATGCGGCCGACGGGCTTGCCACAGATGACAAGCCAGCAGCATCGCGACGACGACGATACCCACCCACGCAACATCGCGCGCGGCGCTCAGGACGCACACAAACCAGCCGGCTTGTCCGGCCAACGCATACAGGAGGGCACGATGAGAACGCATGGAAGGGGTCACGGTTTGCACGCCCTGTTACGTTGGGCGCGGTGTCTGGCAGTGGCCGGCCTGGTTGTGGCCACTGCGTCCTGCTCCGGCCCGCCGCCGAATCCCAACCCGCGGGCTGAGGTGCCCCTGCAGACGGTACCCGTCGATCTGCCGCGCTACATGGGGCGCTGGTATGTCATTGCCAACATTCCGTACTTTGGCGAGCGCGGCAATGTCGGCAGCTACGCCGAATGGGCGCTGCGACCCGACGGCCGGATCGACGATGCCTACGTCTATCGGCCTGAGCGGTTCGACGCGCCCCTCAAGCGGATGCAGTTCGTGGATTCGGTGGTAGCGGGCAGCGGCGGTGGCGAATGGCGCGTGCGTTTGTTCTGGCCCATCTACGTCTCGCAACTTACGCTGTATGTCGACCCGGACTACCGCGTGACCCTGTTGGGCTATCCCGACAAAAGCCTCGGCTGGGTGTTCTCGCGCGACCCCGATATGAGCGATGCCGACTACCGCGCGGCACTCGATCGCTTCGATGCCATGGGCTACGACACCTCGCGGTTCCGGCGCGTGCCGCAGTTCCCCAGCCAGCTCGGGCAACCGGGCTTCCAGTCGCCGGGAGACGGCAACTAGCGGTGCGTGCATCAACGTGGCTCGCCCAGGAGATGACGGCGCAGCGACGGCGCCCGCGTGCCGGGTGCCAACCAGATATCGAAGAAGGCACGTGCAAAGGCGGGGTCGTCCACCTCGGTCGTCAGTTGACCATTGGCGTAGAAGCGTGCGCCGCGGTCTGGCAGATAGACGCCGCACACCGTGTCGCCGGGTTTGACGTCGGGAAAGGCGGGCACCATCGCCCGTGCCCATTGCGCCAGTGTTGTGTCGGAAGGCGTGGGCGTCTGCAGCCGCCGGATCTCGTCGACGGCGGTCTGGACGAGGCGGGCGCGATCAACGGCGCGCCGATACCGGACTTCCAGCGCAAAGGGCGCGTCGTAGCTGGGCGGTACCGTGGTGCTCCACAGTTGCGCGTCGTACAAACAGAACCCGAAGAGGCACAACGCGCCCTTGCCCGAAAGCTGGGCCGCTGCCAGCGTGTCGCGGCAGTCCGCCCAGGCGCAGCAACTCATGGCGGAACACAGAACGAGCGCAAGGGCTCGGACGGCATGAACGTGTCGGGCAGGCATGTGGCCGGGGGCGAGCACAGAAGGCGGCCGCGCAGTAGATGACGGACATCCAAAGTCTACCGAGTGGCCCCTCAACACGGAGACGCGCGCACCGTGTTTTTCTGACGCAAATCCGACGCATGACGCACGAAAAAAAAAACCGGCGCAAATTGCGCCGGCCTGTGGTGTCACACCTGTCGCAGGTTCCGCGACGTGACCGCCACGGTGGTCGGCGAATCGGCCAGCGGGACAAACCGGCGCGTTGCCCCGTCGAGCGCGTCGATGCTGCCGTTTTCGATGTCATACACCCAGCCGTGCAGGTTCATGCGCCCTTGCTCCAGCGCCAGCGCTACCGACGGATGGGTGCGCAGGTTCGCCAGCTGTGCGATGACGTTTTCGCGGACCAGGCCGTCGAGCTTGGCGCGCGGCGAGTCGAACTCATGCGCCGCGTTGATCACCTTTGCCGCATCGGAATGGCGCAGCCAGTTGGCCACGGCGGGCAGGTGGTCCAGACACGTGCAGCGTGAGATGGCGCCCATTGCGCCGCAGTCGGAGTGGCCGCAGATCACGATGTCCTGCACACCGAGCACGGCCACCGCGTATTCGACCGTGGCCGACACGCCGCCGGGCTCCGGCCCGTACGACGGGACGATATTGCCCGCGTTGCGGATCACGAACAGCTCACCCGGTTCGCGCTGCGTCAGCAGTTCCGGGACGACACGGCTGTCCGAGCACGTGACGAACAGCGCCTTGGGGTTTTGTGATGTGGCGAGTTGTTTGAACAGCTCTACCCGTTGGGGGTAGACGTCGCGTTGAAAGCGCAGAAAACCGTCGATGATGTCGCGCATGGTGATGTCCTCCTGATTCAATGCCGGACGCAGAGACGATGGCGTGAGGCGTCGCTGTGCCGCGGCCGCCATTATCGCGGCGGACACCGGGTGATGGCGCATTGCCCGGCTTGTCGGCAGGTCTTTGCGCCGAGGGCTGTCCATCTGCGCTCACAGTGGCCAGACCCGGTCGTCTGCAATGCCATAGAGCCGTTCGTCCGGCGCGGCCGGCGCGGTCCAGAGGCCGGTAAACTCGCCAAACGCTGGCAACAGCGCACGGGTGGGTCCGAACCGGAAGCACGGCAGCCTGAGGCGGTCCTTGCCACGTCCACTCAGGACCACGCCGGGATGCACGTGGCCGGCAATCTCGTAGCCGTCCGTCGCGGTCTGCGGCTGGTGGCATAGCGCGAAGGGCCCCTGTCTCCACGGTTCTTCCACCACGTTGAAGCGCAGGTGTGCGGGTGGGTCGCCGGCGTGGCGGTCGTGATTGCCGCGCACTAGCGTGCAGACCACGTCAGCGTGCCGGTCGCGCCAAGCGCCGAGTGCATCGGCGGCTGCGACGGCCTCGCGCGCGTGCAGCAGATCGCCCAGCCAGGCAATGTGTGCCACGGGCAGCCGCGCGAGTATGGCGTCGAGTCGCACCAAGGCGTGCGCGGTGCTGCCCGCCGGCACTGGTACACCACGCGCGCGGAAGGTAGCGGCTTTGCCGAAATGCGCGTCAGCCACCATCAGCATGCGCTGGGCCGGCCACCACAGCGCGCGCTCGGGCAAGAGCCATACGGTGTGGCCGGCGCATTCGATGGGAAGGTCGCACGGGGCCGTCATGGCAGCGGCAGTGGTTTGGATGTCTTGCGTGGCCGCCGCGTACGCCGGGGTGCGTTGGGCGTGTCGGGCGAATCCACCATGCGCAGCGCGGCTTGCACGTCGGCGTCAACGGCTGGTTGGCCGGCGGCGTCGGGGTCGGTGGGCTCGGGGCCGGCGGCCCGCTCGGCGTCGGCCAGCATGCGGGCGATGCGGTCAGCCAGTTTTTCGGTGGAGAGCTGCTCGCGAAAGCGTTCCACCATCAACGGAAACGCGAACGGCGAGGGACGTTTCAGGGTGCGCAGTTCCAGCCGCAGGCGGCGCATGCGCGTGAGCGCGGTTTCGATGCGGTCGAGGTCCAGCTCTTGGCGCAGCACTTCGTTTTCGGCTTGGCTAAGCAGCAAGTTGCCTGGGTCGTGGCGGCGGAAGACTTCGTAGAACAACCCAGACGACGCCTGCAGTTGACGTGTGCTTTTGTGCGCGCCGGGGTAGCCCTGGAACACCAGCCCTGACACCCGCGCAATTTCGCGAAAGCGCCGTTGGGCGAGTTCACCGGCATTGAGACTGGCGAGCACGTCGTCCATCAACGTGTCGGTAGCAAACAGATCGCCGGTGCCGAGCAGGGTGGGCCAGTCGACGGGCGTGGCCGACAACAGTTCGAGCCCGTAGTCATTGAATGCCAGGGAGAAGGTGGCCGGCGAGTGCCGCGCAGCGCGCCAGGCCAGTAGGCTCGCCAAGCCGAGGTGCGCATGCCGCCCGGCAAACGGATACAGGAACACATGCCAGCCCTCGCGCGAGTGCAGCGTCTCGACCACCAGCGTGGCGGCAGTGGGCAGCGCCGACCAGCGCGCCTGCAGTTCGAGCAACGGGCGGGCCGCCTGCATTTCTGGGCTGTCAAAGCGCCCCTGGGCTGCCGCATCGAGTTGCGCGACCACGGCTTGCGCCAGCTCGGTGGAGAGCGGCATGCGGCCGCCATTCCAACGCGGCACGGCGGCACGCTTGCCGCTGGCGCGTCGCACGTACGCCGTCATGTCTTGCACGCGCACCAGTTCCAGCAGCCGGCCCGCAAACAGGAAGTTGTCGCCGGGGCGCAGCCGGGCGATGAAGCCTTCTTCAATCGAGCCCAGCGCAGCGCCACCGGCAGCGCGCCACCAGCGCACGGTCATGCTGGCATCGCTGACGATGGTGCCGATGCTCATGCGGTGCCGCCGGGCCAGCCGCGCATCGGGCACGCGCCACACGCCGTGTTCGTCCGGGGCGACGCGGTGGTAGTCGGGGTAGGCGGTGAGCGTGTGGCCACCCTGGCGGACGAAGTCGAGCGCCCATTGCCATTCGTCATCAAGCAGATTGCGATAGGCCCAGGCGCGACGCACTTCGTGCAACAGCACATCGGGTATAAAGCCGTCGCCCAGCGCCACCGTTACCAAATGCTGGACAAGCACATCCAGCGGTTTGCTCGGCGAGCTGCGGGCCTCCACCTGACCCGACATGGCGGCCGTCCTTGCGGCTGCACCTTCGACGAGTTCCAGGCTGTGCGTGGGCACCACCGTCACGCGCGATGGCCGCCCCGGTGCATGCCCCGACCGCCCGGCCCGCTGCAGCAGGCGCGCCACACCCTTGGGCGAGCCGATCTGCAGCACCCGCTCGACCGGCAGAAAGTCCACACCCAGGTCCAGACTCGACGTACAGAACACGGCCTTGAGCGCGCCTTCCTTGAGCCCGGTTTCCACCCAGTCGCGCGTGGCCCGGTCAAGCGAGCCGTGATGCAGCGCGACTAGGCCCGCCCACTCCGGCCGTGCGTTGATGACGGCCTGATACCACAGCTCGGCCTGCGAGCGCGTATTCAGAAACACCAGCGCGGTGCGGGCCGTCTCCAATTCTTCCAGCACGTGCGGCAGCATCGCCATGCCAAGGTGTCCGGCCCACGGAAACCGCCCCACGCCGTTGGGCAGCAGTGTGTCGATCTCCATGCGCTTCGGTAGATGGCCCTGCACGAGCGTGCCACCAGCGGCTGTGCTCGCGTCGCCCAACGCGTCCATCGCCTCGGCCAGGTTGCCCAGCGTGGCCGACAACCCCCACACGAGCAGCCCCGGCGACCAGGTGCGCAGCCGTGCCAGCGCCAACTGGACCTGCACGCCGCGCTTGTTGCCGACCAGCTCGTGCCATTCATCCACCACCACCACGCGCACTGAGGCCAGCGCTTCGCGCGCATCGGCGCGCGCGAGCAATAGCGACAGGCTTTCTGGCGTGGTCACCAGTGCTGTCGGCAGGCGGCGCGCTTGGGCGGCCCGCTCGGCGCTGCCTGTGTCACCCGTGCGAAGCCCTAGCGTCCAGTGTGGTGCGAGGGCTTGCGCGGCTTGCGTGAGCGCGCGCACGGTGTCGGCAGCCAGCGCCCGCATGGGCGTGAGCCACAGCACCGACAGCGGCGGTGCACCGCGCCCGCGCACTGGTGCGAGCGCCAACCGCTGCAGCGCGCCCAGCCAAACGGCATAGGTCTTGCCCGCGCCGGTGGTGGCATGCAGCAGGCCCGATTCGCCGCGCGCCATGGCCGCCCACACGGCTTGCTGGAATGGCATCGGCGTCCAGCCGCGCGCGGCAAACCAGCCGTCGATATCGGGGTGCGCGGTCTCGCTCATGGCGGGGGCAGCAGGCTTTCGAGTGTCTGCAGCGTATCGGCCTCGGCGACCGGCTTGTCGTGGCGCCAGCGCAGCATGCGCGGAAAGCGCACCGCGATGCCGCTCTTGTGCCGGCTGCTGCGCGCGATGCCTTCAAAGCCCAGCTCGAACACCATCGTCGGTGCCACGCTGCGCACCGGGCCGAAGGTCTCCAGCGTGGTTTTGCGGATGGCCGCGTCGACCTGACGGATCTCGGCGTCGCTCAGGCCCGAGTACGCCTTGGCAAACGGCACCAGCTTGCGCTCGGGCGCGTCGGGGGGCGCGTCCCACACGGCAAAGGTGTAATCGGTGTAGAGGCTGGCGCGGCGGCCGTGGCCGCGCTGCGCATAGATGAGCACCGCATCCACCGAGAACGGATCGATCTTCCATTTCCACCACACGCCCACGTCTTTGGTGCGGCCGACGCCGTAGCGCGCATCGCGCCGTTTGAGCATCAGCCCTTCCACGCCCAGTTCGCGCGAGGCTTCGCGCTGGCGTGCGAGGTGGTGCCAATCTTCGTCTTCCAGCAGCGGGGACAGCTCCAGTGCAGGATGCACGTGTTCTGCCACCACGCGCTCCAGTTGTGCGCGACGCTCGCCTTGCGGCCGCTCACGCCAGTCGCGGCCTTGCCATTCCAGCAGGTCATACGCAAGCAGCACGGCGGGGGCATCGCGCAGCACGCGCGCATTCAGCGTCTTGCGGCCGATACGTTGCTGCAGCAGCGCAAATGGCTGCACGCGGCCTTCGCGCCAGACCACGATCTCGCCGTCCAGCACGGTGCCGGCGGGCAGCGTCTGCGCCATGGCGGAAAGCTCGGGAAAGCGGTCGGTGATCAGCTCCTCACCGCGCGACCACAGCCAGACGTCATCGGCCCGGCGTACGAGCTGCGCGCGGATGCCATCCCATTTCCATTCCACTTGCCAATGCGCTGGCGGCCCGAGCATGGCATCGAACGCCTGCACATCCGCCTGCAACGGATGCGCGAGAAAGAAGGGGTACGGGTGCCCGGTTTGCAGCGCAGCGCCATCGACGCTCGCATCGGCCAGCAACGCGCGGTAGCGCTGTGCGGTCGGCGCCTGGGCGATGTCGGTGTAGCCCATCAGGCGCTGCGCCACATGCTTCGGGTCGGTGCTGCCCACTTCAGCCAACGCCCGCGTGACGAGCAGTTTGGACACCCCCACGCGAAACGCGCCAGTGATGAGCTTCATCAGCACGAGGCGGGCATGCAGTGGCAGGCCGCGACACAGGGTGGCTAACTGCGGCAGCACGACCTCAGGCGGCTGACCACGCAGCGGCAGCAGACGTGCCTCCATCCATTCGGCCAGGCTGGCGTCGTCGGCGTGATCGGCGTCGGGCAGGACGAGCGCGATGGTCTCGGCCAGATCGCCCACGGCTTGGTAGCACTCGTCGAATAGCCATTCAGGCAAGCCTGACGCCGCCTGCGCGAAGCTGGCGAGCACCCGTACCGGCACGAGCTGCCGGGGCTTGCCGCCCGCCAGAAAGTAGACCGCCCATGCCGCGTCGGCATCCGGTGCGTTGCGCAGATAGGCCACCAAGGCGCCGAGCTTGGCGTTGCTCGACGTGGTGGCGTCGAGTTGCGCATACAGGTCGGCAAAGGCTTTCATGGCGCCGATGGCTCGGGCGGGGTGGATGTGTCGCCGGCTTCTGCATCCGCGGCTTCGGCTGTCCCGGGCTCATCCCGCTCGTCACCGTATTCGGTGGCGAAGGCACGCGCGTCCAGCCCGCGCTCGCAGAGCCAGCGCACCATCGGCGCCACTTGCCCGTGGGTGACATAGATGCGCGTTGAGCCTGTCGCATCGATGGCCTGCAGCAGGCCGGGCCAGTCGGCGTGGTCGGAAAGCACGATGCCGCGGTCGACGCCGCGCCGCCGCCGCGCACCGCGAAGCTGCATCCACCCGCTGGCGAAGGCATCGGCATAGTCGCCAAAGCGGCGCATCCACGGTGTGCGCTGCGCGGATGGCGGCGCCAGCACCAGTGCACGGCGCAGGTCTGGCCGTGGGAGTTCGGTCGCTAACTGCGTGGGTGGCAGGACGACACCGGCGTCGCGATACGCAGCGTCCAACTGCAGCATCGCGCCGTGCGATGCAATGGGGCCGATGCTGGCGTCCAGGCCTGCCAGGATGCGCTGCGCCTTGCCGAACGCATAACAGAAGACCACACTGCTGCGGCCCGCTTCGGCGTTGTCGCGCCACCAGGCGTTGAGCTGCGCGAAGATTTCCGCCTGCGGTCGCCAGCGGTAGATCGGCAGGCCAAAGGTCGATTCGGTGATGAAGGTGTGACAGCGCACCGGCTCAAACGGGGCGCAGGTGCCGTCGGGCTCGACCTTGTAGTCGCCGGAGACCACCCAGACGTCGCCGGCATATTCGAGGCGCACCTGTGCCGACCCGAGAACATGCCCCGCCGGATGGAAACTCACCCGTACCCCGTGGTGGACGACGGGTTCGCCATAGGGCAGCGTTTGCAGGGAGATATCGCCCAAGCGTGCGCGCAGTACCCCGGCACCGGCGGCTGCCGCAAGGTAGTGCTGGTGACCCGGTCGGGCATGGTCGCTATGGGCGTGCGTGATGACGGCACGGTCGACGGGCCGCCACGGGTCTACGTAAAAGTCGCCCGCCGGACAGTACAAACCGTCGGGCGTTGACACGATCAAGTCCGATTGGCGCATGCCTGAAAGATTCCGGAAACCGGTTGGACCAGGCCCATTGCGAGCTTGGCGCGCTGCGGTCACAGGCGTCCTTCAAAAAGCAGATGTTGTGCCTGCGCAGCCGAGACGTGTCTACGTTAGCTGCGAATGTCGGCTTGAGGGGCGGGCGCCGTTGCCTTTTTCTGAGTCAAAGCCGATTCAGTGGCGACGACGTTGCCAGGAAGAAGGGGGGCTGTGCTTGTTGCGCTGGGCGTTGGCCCAGCCGTGGCAGGCGTATCGGCTGGGGCGCCCAGCGCAGCCTGCCACGGCTTTAGCAGGGGATCACGGCTCGTGACGCAGATACCCTTCCTTGCTCGGATCGGGCATGAAGTACGACACGACCAGCGACAGGGCGCACAAGGCGGTCACGTACCAGTAGAACGTCGACTCGCTGCCAGCGTTCTTGAACCACAGCGCCACGTATTCGGCCGAGCCGCCAAACACGGCATTGGCAATCGCATACGACAGGCCCACGCCCATCGCGCGCACTTCCGGCGGGAACATCTCCGCCTTGATCAGCCCGCTGATGGAGGTGTAGAAGCTCACGCCGCACAAGGCCAGCGTGATGAGGCCAAACGCCGCCATCGGGCTCGCCACGGTGGCCAGTGCGTGCATGAGCGGCACCGTGCCCAGCACCGTGGACACACCAAACAGCAGCATCGAATTGCGCCGCCCGATGCGGTCAGATAGCGCGCCAAACACCGGTTGCAGCAGCATGTAGACGAACAGCGCGCCCGTCATCACGTTGGAGGCCGTCTTGGTCTCCATATGCGCCGTGTTGACGAGGTACTTCTGCATGTACGTGGTGAACGTGTAGAAGATCAGCGAGCCGCCGGCGGTAAAGCCGATCACCCGCAGAAAGGCGCCCTTGTGCTGCCAGGCACCACGGATCGTGCCCGCGTGCTCCGCCTCGGCCGATGCGGTGGTTTGCGTTTCCGGCAGCGCGCGGCGCAGGTACAGCGCAATCACGGCTGTCAGCGCGCCCACCACGAACGGGATGCGCCAGCCCCAGGCTTTGAGCTCGGCCGTCGTCAGCAATTGCTGGAGGATCACCAGCACCAGCAGCGCACACAGCTGACCGCCGATCAGCGTCACATACTGGAAGGATGCGAAGAAGCCGCGTTTGCCCTTGAGCGCGACCTCGCTCATGTAGGTGGCGCTGGTGCCGTATTCCCCGCCCACCGACAGGCCCTGGAACAGGCGCGCCACCAGCAGCAGGAACGGCGCCAGCGCGCCGATCTGCGCGTAGGTCGGCACCACGGCGATGAGCAGCGAGCCACCGCACATCATCAGCACCGAGATCATCATGGCCGTGCGACGGCCGCGCTTGTCCGCAATGCGCCCGAACAGCCAACCGCCAATCGGCCGCATCAGAAAGCCGGCGGCAAACACGCCGGCGGTGTTCATCAGCTGGACCGTCGGGTTGCCGCTGGGGAAGAACGCCGACGCGAAGTACAGCGAGCAGAACGCGTAGACGTAAAAGTCGAACCATTCAACCAGGTTGCCCGACGACGCGCCGACGATGGCAAAGATGCGGCGGCGTGTGTCGTGCGGGTCGACGGCGTGCGAATCTGCGTGTGAAGCGGCAGTGGTGTCCATGGAGCGTCTCGGGGTGGGTGTTCTTGTGGAGCAGCCTAGGCTGGTCCTTGGGATTGTAGCGACATGTACTCGAATGCCGCGCCCCGGAATTGCCCCGATGCCTGCGCGTGCGGGCACGCAGAAATGGGTACGCTCACCGTCGGCTCACACCGTTCTTGCCGCTGTTGCTGGCCCTGACGTGGGCCTAGCGCGCACCTTGCCGCGCGTTGAACACCGCCCGCAACGTCAGCGCCACCAACGACGCAGCCGTGCAGAACGCCATCAGCCCCGACCAGCGCCCCGCATTCCACGCCAGGCTCGCGCCATACGCCCCTACCGACATGCCGATGAACAGCGATGTCATGAACACCGCGTTGATGCGGCTGCGCGCTTCCGGAGCCAGCGCATAGATGATGGTCTGGTGCGACACCAACGCGGCCTGCACGCCCACATCAAACACCAGCGTGCCGATGACGATGGCGACGAGCGACTGCGGGAACAGCGCCATCGCGGCAAAGGTCACGGCCATCAGCAAGGCGCCGCCGGCAGCGATGTGGCCCGGTGCGACTCGCCCGGAGAGCCGCCCGGCAATGCTCGCGCCAAGCGCACCCGCTGCGCCGGCAAGGCCCAGCAGCCCGGCTTGTCCGGTCGACAACCCGAGCGAGCTTGTCAGATGCAGCGCCACGGTCGACCAGAAGCCCGAGAACGCAATGCCGATGAACGCCTGCGTGATGGCCGACGCGCGCAGCCGCGGATGCTGCTTGAACAGCGTGCCCAGCGAGCGCAGCAGCGTGAGATACGGTTGCCGCGTGGCCGGTGCCACGCCAAAGTGCGATGCGCGCACGGCAATCGCCAGCCCGACAATCGCCACGGCTGACACACCAAATGCCGCACGCCAGCCGAAGTGGTCCGCCACGATGCCGCTGAACACGCGCGAGCTGACGATGCCGATCAACAGCCCGGTCATCACCGTGCCGATATTGCGATTGCGGTTGGCGTCCGTGCTGATGGCGGCGGCGCTGGGCACGAAATCCTGCGCAATGGTGGCCGACAGCCCGATCGCAAAGCCGGCCACCGCCAGCAGCGGCAGGTTGGGCGCGAGGCAGCTGCCGATGAGTGCCAACGTCAGCAGCACCGCCTTCCACAGGATGACCACGCGGCGGTCGTAGCGATCGCCCAACGGGCCGAAGAAAAAGATGCCGCTGGCGTAGCCCGCTGCCGTGAGCGTCGGCAACACGCCCAGCGCGGGCGGCGCGATGTTCAGGTCGCGGCTGATGAGGCCGAGCAACGGATGGTTCAGGTAGATGCACGCCACGCTGATGCCGGCCCCTGCCGTCAGCAGGCGGATCAGCCCGGGGTTGTCTTGCGTGGAGGCGGCTTGTGTGGCGGAGGTGGAGGACGAAACAGGCGAGGCCGACATGGGAACCTCTTGGCAGGATTGTTGCATCGCAACGAAGCGGCGATGCTAGCAACTTTCCTGTGCCTCTGCAGACGGCCAATAACCTTGCCGCCGGTGGTGTCAGGCGCGTTTGCCGAGGGGGGGCGTGGGCGCTTCCTCCACGTCTTCGCTGTGGCCGCCTTGCACGTCGTGGCCGGCGTTGTCGATCCACAGGCGGGCGCGGTCTTCGCCCACGCGCGAGAGCTCCATGCGGTATTCGTAGCGGTCGGGCCGGTACAGACCCTGCAGCAGTTGAACCGGCCGGCCGCTCATCTCGCGCACGATGCGCTGCACCGACAGCAGGGGTGCGCCCACGGACACATCCAGATATTGCGCCGTGGCCACATCCGCCAGGCGTGCCGACACCACTTGCGATGCCCGATCGATCCGCACGCCGGAGGCCTCGATCAGCCGCAGCAGCGACTGGTTGGCCAGCCGTTCCAGCGTGAGCTTGCTGGTCACATCCAGCGGCAGCCACGTGGTGATGAGCGCCATGGGCGTGTTTTCCAGATGCCGCACGCGCACGAGTTTCTTGATGGGCGTACCGGGCGCCACCTCCAGGCACTTGGCCTCGTCGGGCGGCGCCTGTACGTCTTCAAATTCGACGACCACGGCGGAGGTGCGCTCCCCCACGTCGATGATGTTCTGCAGCAGCGTTTGCCCGCCGCCACCCATCGTTACCGGGTCATTGGGTTTGACGACGAAGGTGCCCATGCCGCGATGGCGGCGCACCAGCCCTTCCTTGACGAGGTAGTCGAACACCCGCCGCATGGTGACGCGCGACGCACCAAACTGGCGCGCCAGCTCGATCTCGCCCGGCATGGGGCCGTCCCCGAATTTGCCTTCGAGGATCTGCTGGCGCAGCACGACGTAGATCTGGTGGTAAAGCGGTACCACGGCATCGGGCATGGCGGTCGTGGGTCCGGGCGGAGCGAGCTTGAGGTCGGAAAGCCTGAAAGGGCGGCCGCCAGAAGGGGGCGGCCAGGCGCGGGGTGCATTGATAGGCGGCCGTAAGCCGGCATTCACCCATGCATTCGCGACGATAGGGTGTTTTGTTAAATGTGTAAAGCTGTGACTTACCCGTTCGCCGAAGCGGTATCGACGCCATCAGCGGGCCCGGGATTCCGCTGGCCATAACGTGGGTTTGGTTCACGCATCGAGTTCTTGGGCGCCACGGGCTCGCCCAGCGCGTTGACCAGCGCCACATGGATCGGCGTGCCGCTTTGGCGGTCGCGCAGCAGGATCGGGCCCTCGCCGTCGGGGGTGAGGTAGCGGTCGCCCCATTGCATCAGCGCCACGATGGCGGGCAGCAGGTCGACACCTGCGCGGGTCAGACGATACGCATCGCGCACGCGGTCGCCCGGTTCTTGGTATGGCTCGCGGCGCAGGATGCCGTACGTCACCAGCGCCTTGAGCCGCGACGACAGGATCGCCGTCGAGCAGCCGGTGCGGCGCAGAAACTCATCAAAGCGCGTGACGCCCGAAAACGCCTCGCGCAGCACAAGCAGTGTCCATTTCTCGCCGACGATCGACACCGCCGCGGCAATCGAGCACGGCTCGTCCATCGACGTCACCAGTTCGGAAGCCGATGGCGTGGACGATGCGGGGGAGGGGGATTCAGCAGTCTTCATGTCAAAAGCATAGGACACTAACTTTATTTGCAAAAGCCAGGGTTTCTGCTAAGCTGGGTTCAAATTGAAAAGTCAGGCGGCGATCTCGGGCTGGCGATCAAAACAAGCGATCCATCGCGTGAGGAGAACCCCCATGCTGTACACCATCCACCGTTATCCCGCCGAATGGATCGACCGCTGGACCATGCACGACGGCTCCATCGCTACCGTGCGCCCGATTCTGCCGCAAGACGCCCCGCTTGAGGCCGCCCTGGTCGAGGGGCTGTCGTCCGAGTCGCGCTATGCGCGCTTTCTGGTGGGCGGTGGCCGGCTCTCCGACGAAATGCTGGCCGCCTACACGCAAATCGATTACGTGAACCACATGGCGCTCGTCGTGAGCGTCGCCAGACCCGACGGGACCGGTGAAGACCTGATCGCCGACGGCCGCTTTGTCGTGGAAGACGGCGTGGCCGAGTTCGCCATGCTGGTGGCCGATGCATGGCAGGGGAAGGGCGTCGGCCGGCGCCTGTTTGCCACGCTGGTGCGTGCGGCGCGGGTGTCTGGCGCGCGCGAAGTCTTTGGGGAAGTGCTCTCCATCAACCGCCGGATGATCGCCCTGGCGCGCGATGCGGGGTTCCGCGTGGCCAATGTGCCGGGCGACGCCACCGTGTGCACCGTGCGCCTGCCGCTGGCCCAGGCCGAGGCCGCCATCACGCCATTCGCTTTCGCCTGACGTGCCTGCTTCGCGCACCTGCACCCATGCAGGTGTGCTTACCGTGTGTCTCTTTCGCCGCCGCTGTGCGGCTTCTTTTTTGGTCGATTCATCGAAATTGGTGGTGCTCAGCGCAAAAAAACATCGCTTTTATGGATGAATGGACGCGCATAGACTCACTCGCGTGGCCCGGTGCGTAGGTGCCCCCCACCGCGTGCCGGTGCCGCCTGATTCCCACCCTCTGATCGACTACCGCCCTCACCCTGACTCCCCATGAGCGACATCACGCCAGTGCTAGCCCCATTCCATCTCGCTTTCCCCGTGCACGACATTGCCGCGGCGCGCGCTTTCTACGGCGACGTGCTTGGCTGCCCCGAAGGCCGTAGCTCGCCGGACTGGGTCGACTTCAACTTCTACGGCCACCAGATCGTCGCGCACCTCGCGCCGGAAGAAGTCGGCCACCGCAAAACCAGCGCCGTTGACGGCGACAACGTGCCGGTGCGCCACTTTGGCGTGGTGCTCTCCATGGCCGAATGGGAAGCCGCGGCCGACAAGCTGCGCGCTGCTGGTATCGACTTCATCATCGAGCCGCACATCCGCTTCAAGGGCGAGGTGGGCGAGCAGGCCACGATGTTCTTCCTGGACCCATCGGGCAACGCCCTGGAGATCAAGGCGTTTGCCAATATGGCATCGCTGTTCGCCAAGTAAGGCGGAAGGCGGTGCGGCGCGTATCCTTGCGCTTTCGCTTTGATCTGCTTTGATCCGCGCCGGTATGCTCCGAGAACTCAAGACCTTCATCGCCGTCGCCCGGCACGGCACCTTCGCGGCCGCAGGCGAACGCATCGGCCTCACGCAATCCGCCGTGAGCGCGCAGATCCAGCGGCTGGAAGAATCGCTGGGCTTTCAATTGTTTGACCGTACGGGCCGCTCGGCCACGCTCAACGCCGCTGGGCGCGATACGTTGGCGCTGGCCGAGCACATCGTCACGCTGTACGACCGGTTGGGTGACCAGGCCAGCGGCAACGAGCAGCGTGGCCTGGTGCGCATCGGCGCGATTGCCTCGGTGCAGACCTCGTTTCTGGTGGATGCGCTGGTGCAGTTCCGTAGCGAATTCCCGCATTGCCGCGCGCGCATCGTGCCGGGCGTGTCGCTCGATCTGCTCGGTCTGGTGGATGCGGGTGAGATCGACCTGGCTGTGCTGATCCGCCCGCCGTTTGGTGTGCCGGCCGATCTGGAATGGCGCACGCTGGTGGCCGAGCCCTTCGTGCTGCTGGTGCCCGACGGCGTGCATGGCGACGACTGGCGCGCGCTGCTCGCGCACCAGCCGTTCATCCGCTATGACCGCCGTTCGTTCGGTGGGCGCCGGGTCGACCAATTCCTGCGCGACCAGCACATCACCACGCACGACGTGATCGAACTCGACGAGCTGCAAGGCATGACGCAACTCGTGGCGCGCGGGCAGGGCGTGGCACTCGCGCCGCACACGGCCGCGCAGGGTGCATGGCCTGCCGGCGTGCGTGCCATCCCGTTGGGCGACGAGACGTTCACGCGCGAGATCGGCCTGATCGAACGCCCGCGCCATAGCCGTCAGCCCATTGCCGGGCGCCTGGCCGATTGCATTGACGAGGCCGCGCGGGCGCATGCCTGATGGCGCGTGCTCGGCGGCACGCAGGCGATCAGAAGCTCAGAAGCTCAGCGCCTGTTCAATCTCCTGGACCTTGCGGCGTGCCAGCGCCAGGTTCGATTTGCTCTTGTCGAGCACCACGTAGAGGAACAGCCCGGGCTTGCTCGCGACGGGGCGGATGATGTGGTACTGCTTGCTCAGCGTAATAAGAATGTCGTCGATGACGTCATCGAGCTTGAGCGATTGCATGGTCTTGAGCTTGGCGCGCACTACCTCGGTATTGCCTGCAGCGGCGAGCTCGAGATCGATGCCGTCCCCCGCTGATGCGAGGATCATGCCGCTCGCGCTATCCACCAGCATGGCGCACATGGCGCCATCGAACGTTGCAAGGTGGGTCATGGAACTGTTGAGATTGCTCATGGTGCGACTCCCCGGATGGTTTGAGTAGGTTTGTGGTTGTGGCGGTGAAAAACGGGTGCAACTGCGCTGGCACCGGTTGGCTCAACTAGGCCGGCCGGTGCAGGAGGGACAGGGTGGGCAGTGAAGCCAATTCTTCTGCGATGCGCTTGGCTTCCCACAGGGCACGGCCCAGCACGGCGTCGTGCCCATTCGCCATGCATACCTGCACGATCGCGGACTGGCGAACCGGCTGGAACACCATGGTCCCCATGTCGGTTTCGAGCACCAGCCGGTGGCAGGTGTTGAAACGCATTTCGCGCCCCAGCGCACGGACAACCGACATCACCGTACTGGTCATGGCTGAAAGCCGCGCCGCGCTATAGCGTGCCGGGTCGAGTGCCGAGGCGATCGTAAAGCCGTCGAGCGTGCACAGCGTTGCGGCAGCCAGGTCTGGCAGGGCATGCGCGTACCGCTGGAGTACAGCCGTCGCGGCTTGCGTGAGTTCGGCGGGAACGGGCGAGACTGCGGCGTTCATGTTTGCAGGGTGTAGAGCATGATTTCGACGATATCGAGCATCTGCGCGCGCTCGCGGACATCGGCCATGACGACCGGAAGCGCACGCCCGAGTGCCTGGCTGAGCTGGGCTGAGAACGCGTCGACCTGGGCGGGCGTAGCGGGCCTTGCCACGAGCACCAGCGCGGACGGCTGCCCAGGCTCCGCAGCGATGCGGCGCAGCAGCGGAACGCAGTGCGCGCCCGCATCAGGTGCGTTCACGTCAACCATGACGATCGCGCCGGCAATGACGGAGATGAGCCAATCACGCAGGAAATCGAAACGGTCCTGGCCCGGGCTGCCGTAGATTTGCAGCAGTTCACCGTTGCCCAGGTCGACCTCGCCAAAATCGACGCCCACCGTTGTCGTGGCTTTGGCCGAAGCGTGGCGGTCAAGATTGGGTACGTCGCAATCGATCGTCACGTCACCGCACAGTGTGCGAATGGCCGTCGTTTTGCCGATGCCCATGGGGCCGAAGATGCCGATGCGATGCATTTACGGTCGTGCCTGTAACTGATGGCGCGAACTGCGTAGCCAGCGTCCGACCAAGTCGAAGAAGCGGGTGTGAGAGGGCCGTGCCTGGTCGGGTGCGCTTGCCAGTGTGGTGTCACGGTGCACGTTGATCTGCAGCGCGCCAAGCTGGTTTAGCGTGCGCAGCAGCAGGCGAGCCTCTTCCTGTTCGAGCCCGCCGTCGGTCGTCAGCCAGCGCAGGCTGACGGCGCGACTGGTCATGGCCGCCATCGCACGCCGGAAGCGCAGCGCTTGCAAATGCACCTCGAGCGTCACCCAGCGCAGCAGGCGGTAAGTGGGCTCCGGGCTGTCAGCGAGGGTGCGTGCTGGCAAGGAGTCGGATTGGGACTCCGCCGACACGGCGCTCGGCCGCACGGCGTTGTCCATCAGCCGCAGCGCAACGCGATCGAGCGTGCCCCAGAGGTCGTGCAGGCTGAATGCACGCGGCAGGTGGAATGCGTCATCGCCGTGGCCGGATCGAGGTGCTTCATCAAGCCAGATCTTGATGGGCGTCCCGGCGGCGGCAACATGGGCCGACGTTGCAGTCAGCACCACCACATCGGCTTGATGTGGCAGGACTTCGTCCCATTGATACAGGGCGCGACCCACAATCGCGCTGAGCCCGGCGCGCAGCCGACACTGCACATCTTCGTCAAGCTGCTGCAACGAGATACGGCCACGGCGGTGTTCCACGCGCGCGCGGCCCGGCGCCAGAGGCTCCATGCCTGTTCCCCCAAATCAGATTCCCAACCACAAGAGGGCCGGCGCAGGTGCGCGGTATTTCTCTGTGGAGTGCGGCATGCATGCCGGGCCTTGCTCAAGCCACTGGTGCGATGCCTGCTTGTTGTTGCTTCTCGATTCCGGCGCTGCTTTGGCGCAGGTCAATCAGTGAGCGTGAGGCTAGCATCGTCGTCGACGCCGTTGTGCAGCCCTGAGGAATCTTGAGTTTCTTGCGAATGGCTGACGAGCAGGGAGGGGTAGGCCTATGGCACCGGTGATACCGGCTATACGCGAGGTCTCATTGACCGGGCGTTATATCGATTCGTATATTACGGGTGGTTATTCATCCACGCAGCCGGGTTTCTCATGCAACGTTTCTCACTTCGCACACAGGTGCGCGCCGTTGGTCTGGTCGCCGTGCTGTCGCTAGGGTTGGTCGCACCGGCACAGGCTGCGGATTTGGTCGTCTCGGCTGCAGCCAGCCTGACCAACGCCTTCAAGACCATCGCGCAGCAGTACGAAGCGCTGCATCCAGGCACCACCGTCGTGCTCAACTTCGGCGCGTCCGACGTGCTGCAGCAGCAGATCGCGCGCGGCGCCCCGGCTGATGTATTTGCCTCCGCTGATCAGGAAGCGATGAACAAGGCCGTGGCTGAGAAAGTCATCAAGAGCGACACACGCAAAGACTTTGTCGCCAACCAGCTCGTGCTGATCGTGCCGACCATGGGCGCGGTGCCCGTACATGCACTGAGTGATCTGACCAAGCCTGAGGTGAAGCGCGTGGCGATCGGCAACCCGGCCTCGGTGCCGGTGGGTCGCTATGCCAAGCGTGCGCTGGAAGGGGCCAAGCTCTGGGAGCCGGTCGAAGCCAAGGCCGTGTTGGCGCAGAACGTGCGCCAGGCGCTGGACTACGTATCGCGCGGCGAGGTGGAGGCCGGCCTGGTGTTCTCCACCGATGCCGCCATCGCCGCCGACAAGGTGAAGGTGGCGAGCCCCGTGCCGCTGAATGTGCCGCTCACCTACCCAATCGCCGTAACGTCCGGCACGAAGCAGCCGCAGCAGGCGGCTGACTTCGTGGCGTATGTGCTGTCGCCGGCGGGCCAGGCGGTGCTGGCCAAGTACGGTTTTCTGAAGCCTTGATTACGCCGTAGCAGGCTGGCTGGCGCTTTCTGCATCGCGCTTGGGTGTGCGGTGAATGCGCAGTACCAGGAAGGCCCCCGCGATGCACAGCCCGCCCGAGATCATCGACGCCAGCGTGTAGTTGCCCAGCGACGCGCGCATCATGCCCGCACCCAGCGTGGCAAACGCCGCGCCCAGCTGGTGCCCGGCGACGATCCAGCCGAACACGATAGGCGCTGCCGCCTTGCCGAACACATCGTTGGTCAGGCGCACGGTGGGCGGCACGGTGGCGATCCAGTCCAGCCCGTAGAACACGGCAAACACCGGCAGGCCGAAGAACTCGAAGCCGAACGCATACGGCAGATAGATCAGCGACAGCCCGCGCAGGCCGTAGTACCAGAACAGCAGCACGCGGCTGTTGTAGCGGTCGGACAGCCAGCCCGACAGCGTGGTCCCCACCAAATCGAAGATCCCCATGGCGGCCAGCAGGCTCGCCCCTTTCACCTCGGAGAACCCGTGGTCTGCACACATGGCGATGAAGTGCGTGCCGATGTAGCCGTTGGTGCTGGCGCCGCAGATAAAGAAGCTCGCAAACAGCAGCCAGAAATCGCGCTTGCGTGCCGCTTGCACCAGCGTTTGCATGGCCAGGACGATGGGGTTGGCGCGCGGGCCTTGTGCCGCTTCCGGCGCATCGGCCGGTTCGCCATAGGTGCGCAGCCCGACGCTCTTGGGGGATTCCGGCAGCAGCAGCCATACGATCGGCAGCAATAGCGCCAGCGCGCCGGCCACGATCAGCACCACTGGCCGCCAGCCGTAGTGCTCCACCACCGCCGCCATCATCGGCAGAAACACGAGCTGGCCGGTGGCCGAGCTGGCCGTCAGGATGCCCATGGCGAGCCCGCGGTGCGATGTGAACCAGCGGTTGACCACCGTTGCGCCCAGCGTAATGGCCGCCACACCCGTGCCGCCGCCGACCATCACACCCCACAGCAGCACCATCTGCCACGGCTCATGCATCATCGCCGAGAGCGCCGTGCCGGACACCAGCACCGCCAGCGCGCCCAGCACCGTCGGGCGAATACCGAAGTACTGCATTGACGCGGCGGCAAACGGCCCGGTCAGCCCGTACAGCGCAATACCGATTGAAATGGCCAGCGAGATCGTGCTGCGGCTCCAGCCGAATTCGTGCTCGAGCGGCAGCATCATCACGCTGGGCGTGGCGCGCGTACCGGCCGCGCACAGCAGGATCAGGAACACCACCGCCAGCGCAAGCCAGCTGTAGTGGAAACGTGGGGCGATGAGGCGGGCAAGTCGCTGCATGGGGTGTCCGATTCTTTCGATTCTTGTTGGGGCGACAATATCGCATTCGTTACCGGTCGGTAACAACGTGGTTGCGATAGTAGGTACCGGTCGGTAACATGTCAAGCAGCATTCGAATGACACCGGTGTGGCTAGGGGTTTGCCCTCCGCCGCGCCTGCAGGAGTACCACCATGGCCACCGCCACTCGTCGCGGCCCCCGCGCGCTTTCCACCGTTGATCAACCCAAACCGACCCCGCGCCGCATCAGCGGGGAGGACGCACACGCCAGCCTGCTCGAAGCGGCCCGTCAACTGTTTTACTACGAAGGCGTGCGGGCCGTGGGCGTGGAGGCCGTGGTGGAGAAGGCCGGCGTCAACAAGATGAGCTTGTATCGCCAGTTCAAATCGAAGGACGACCTCGTCCTCGCCTATCTGGAGCGCAGCGACGAGAGCTTCTGGGGCTACTTCAACGGCAGCATGGCCAAGCATCCGGATGATGCCCGCGCGCAACTGCTGCAGTTCTTCATCGACGTGTCTGAGCGCGCTTCACGCCCCGGCTACCGGGGGTGCCCCTTCGTGAATGTGGCGGCGGAGTTTCCGGATCTCACGCATGCGGCGCGGCAGTTCGTTCAGCGCAACAAGGCGCTGTTGCTCGCGCGCCTGCGTGACCGTGCCGAAGCCGCCGGCGCCACCGACCCCGCTGCGCTGGCCGATGATCTGGCTTTCCTGATCGAGGGCGCCTATACCGCTAGCCAGACCTTCGGCACCGATGCGCCGCGCCTGATCAAGAGCCTGCCGCGCACGGCACGCGTGTTGCTCGATGCGGCTATCCCGGCTTCCACGCAAGACTGATGTTGTAGCGCGTTCACGCGAAAAAACATGGGCGCGCGAGCCCTGTGCGATGCCGCTACACTCGCTGGCATTGTTGCTCCGGCTGCACCTCGATGACGCCCAACCAAGCCCCGCTGTCTCCCATCCGCATCACGCAAACCGCGCCGGTGCAGCCACTAGCGTTACCGGCCGCGCTGTCGCAGGCGCAACGCGCGCTCGATCGCATCGTGCTCGGCAAGCCGTTGCAGATTCGTCTGGCGCTGGCGTGTTTGCTGTCGCGCGGGCATCTGCTGCTCGAAGACCTGCCTGGCGTGGGCAAGACGACGCTTGCGCACGCGCTGGCCCGCACGCTCGGGCTGCAATACCAGCGCGTGCAGTTCACGAGCGACTTGCTGCCGACCGACCTGATCGGTGTGTCGATCTACGTGAAAGAAAAGGGTGCGTTCGAATTTCACCCCGGCCCGTTGTTCGCACAGGTGGTGCTGGCCGACGAGATCAACCGCGCCACGCCCAAGGCGCAAAGCGCGCTGCTCGAAGCGATGGCTGAAGGGCAGGTCACGCATGATGGGGCGACATACCCGCTGCCCGAGCCGTTCTTCGTGATTGCCACGCAGAACCCGCTGAACCAGATCGGCACGCATCCGCTGCCGGAATCGCAGCTGGATCGCTTCACGATGCGCTTGTCGCTCGGTTATCCCGATCAAAGCTCGGAGCGCGCGCTGTACCTCGGTGGCGGTGCGCCGCAAGATGTCGAGCCCGTGCTGACCGCCGCGCAGGTCGTCGCGCTGCAAACCGCCGCCGATGCCGTACACGTGGCGCCCGCGCTGGTCGACTATGTGCTCGCGCTGGTGAACGCCACGCGCACCGATGCGCAGGTGCAGATGGGTTTGTCGCCGCGTGCCGGCTTGGCGCTCTTGGCGGCGGCCCGTGCCTGGGCGCTGATCGACGGCCGCGATGCCGTGCTGCCCGAAGATGTGCAGGCCGTGTTCAAGGCTGTGGCGGCGCATCGCTTGTTGCCGACGGGTGGCACGCTTTCGGCGACCGCGCTGGCGCAGCGGCTGCTTGATACGGTCGCCATTCCCTGAGCAGGCAGCGCCATGGCGCGTTTTACCGCTCTGCTCGCTGCACCGTTCCGCGCGTTCGGTGCCGTGTTGGCGATGCTGCCCGGCGTCCGCTTTGCGCGGGCGCGCGTGCAGCGCTTCCTGCAACGGCCGCGCACGCCGCGCGAAGGCCGCATCCGCCTGGATCGCAATCACGTCTACATCCTCCCCACGGCGGCCGGCGCTGGCTTTGCGCTGCTGCTGATGGTGATGCTGCTGACCTCGCTCAACTACAACGTGAGCCTGGGTTTTCTGCTGACCTTCGTGCTGGCCGGCGTGGCAGCGTCCGCCATGTGGCAGACGCATCGCAACCTCGTTGACCTGGAGGTGCGTGGCGCAGCGGGCGATGCAGTCTTTGCCGGCCACGCTCTGAATGTGAGCGTGGCGCTGGCCAACGTTACGCCGTGGGCGCGCGTGGGCGTGGATGTCAGTGCGCGCGACGCCGCGGCGGTGGAAGCGTCGCTCGACGCGCAGGACGCCATCGTCGCCGCGCTGTCTTTTGCCGATCAGCCGCGTGGCTGGTTCAAGCTGCCGCGCCTGACGGTGTCGACGCGGTTTCCGCTTGGCCTGTTCCGCGCGTGGAGCTACGCCGACGCGCCACTCACGTTGCTGGTCTATCCCGCGCCGGAGCCGTCCGCGCCGCCGCTGCCCGCCAGCTTCGCGCCCGACCCAGGCGAGGAAGACGACACGCGCGCCGCCCGCACCCACGTCGAGGAGGCAGCTGACCAGCTCCGCACCTACCGCCCCGGTGATGCGCTGCGCAGCATTGCGTGGAAGCACAGCGCCCGGCTCGACACCTGGATGAGCCGCACCGGCCAGCAGGTGCGCCACGCGCAATGCGTGCTCGCGTGGGAAGCGCTGCCGCCATCAATGAACGTGGAGCAGCGCCTGTCGCGCCTGTGTGCCTGGGTGCTGGCGGCTGAGAACGCCCCCGCCGGCGATGAGCCCGAATACACGCTGAGCCTGCCTGGCGTATCGATTGGTCCGGCGCGCGGCGCTGCCCATCGTGACGCATGCCTGCGTGCGTTGGCGCTGTGGGGCAAGCCGGCCATGCCTGAGGAGGCGGTAGCATGAGCACCGGCACTGAAACTGCTGTCTTCGGCTCGGCCCGCGCGCTGACGCAGCGTGAGCACGGCACGCTGATCGTGCAGCTTGCCGTTGTGCTGGTGCCGCTGCTACGTGCGCTGCCGTTGGTCACCTGCGCCGTATTTGGCGTGCTGTTGCTCTGGCGCACGCTGCTGTGGGTGCGGCGAGCGCCGTTGCCGGGCAAGTGGGTGCTGGGCCTGGCGGGCGTAGCCACGTTGATCGTTACGTTGGTGTTGGCCATGCGCACCGGCGGCAATATCGGGCGCGACTTGTCAGTGGCGCTGCTGGGCGCGTTTCTCGTGCTCAAGCTGATGGAATCGCACACGGTGCGCCACGGCATTCTGGTGACGCAGTTGTGCTTTTTCCTGCTGCTCTCGCAGGTGCTGTTTGATCAGCCGCCCTGGCTGGCTGCCACCCTGCTGGCAACGAGCGCGCTGCTGCTGCGCAATTGGCTGGTGCTCCTGCATCCGCAGGCGCGCACGCGGGTGTCGCCGGTGCGGGTGCTCGCGCGCCTTGTGCTGATGGGCTTGCCATGTGCGGCGGTGCTCTTCCTGCTCTTTCCTCGGCTGGACCACCCGCTGTGGCGCTTGCCGCAAACCGCTGAGACCGCCACCAGCGGCATCTCCGACCGCATGTCGCCCGGGTCGATCGGCCAGTTGATCCTGTCTGATGACCTCGCCTTCCGCGCCGACTTTGCCGGCACGCCGCCACCGCTCGATACGCTCTATTGGCGCGGCATGGTGCTGTGGCGTTTTGACGGCCAGACATGGACGGCAGCCCCGACCCGGCAGCGCCGAACGACCGAAAGCGTACCCAATTCTGCGGACGAAATCGGCGGCGCTTCCGGCGCGGTCGACTACAACATCACGCTGGAACCCACCCACCAGCGCTGGCTGTTTGCACTGGATCGCGGCCTGTCGGTGGCGGCGCGCGATGGTGTCGGCCGCAGTATCGATGGTGAGTTCGTCAGCACGCAGCCGTTCGACCAGCGGGTGCGTTATCACGCGCGTTCTCGCGTGCCCGTGCGCGGCCGCACTGGCGATGCGCAACCGCTCGATCCGTCCGCGCAGCAGATGGCCCTGGCGCTTCCGCCGGGCAATCCGCAGACGCACGCCCTGGCCGCGCAGTGGGCGGGGCTGCCGCCGGCTGAGCGCGTGGCGGCGGCACTCAAGCTGTTCGGCAGTGCGCCCTTTGCCTACACGTTGGAGCCCGAACCGCTGCACGGTCAGCAGATCGATGATTTTCTCTTCCGCACCCGCCGCGGTTTCTGCGAGCACTACGCGGGCAGCTTCGTCTTTCTGATGCGTGCGGCGGGCGTGCCGGCACGCGTGGTGGTGGGCTACCTTGGCGGTGAGGTGAACGCGGTGAGCGGCGACATCATCGTGCGCCAGTCCGATGCGCATGCCTGGGCCGAGGTGTGGCTCGACGGGCGCGGCTGGGTGCGCGTGGACCCGACCGCCGCCGTGGCGCCGCAGCGTGTGGAACGCGGCCTGGCGGCCGCCGTGCCGGCCAGCGAATTCCGCTCGCGCCGTGTGGAAGAACCCAAGTGGCTGCGCAGTGTGCGCTGGGGGCTCGATGGCCTCGTCAGTGGCTGGAACCGGTGGGTGCTTGGCTATGACCGCAGTCGGCAGGCCGAGCTGTTCGCCTGGCTGGGGCTGGATGCTGCCGACCCGCGTGCCGTGCTGTGGGGCGTGTCGGGCATCTTCCTGCTGGCCGCGCTTCCGTTGTTGTGGCAGCAGCGCAAGCCGAAGCCCGACCCGGTGCAGGCGCAGTGGCAACGCTTGTGTGATCGCCTCGCGCGGCACGGTTGCCCGCGCAGTCCTACCGAAGGGCCCATGGCCTATGTCGAACGCGCTGCGGCGCAATTCCCGCAAGCGGCGCAGGTATTGCGTGAAGCCGCAGCCGGTTACGTCGCGCTGCGCTATGGCCGGGACGATGGCGATGCACAAGCGCGCGCCCAGCGTTTTGCGCAATGGCGCAAGACGCTCGCACAGGTGTCGCTGCGGGGCTGAGTTTTTTTCGATAGTGCGCGCAGCATCATTTTGCAGATAATCTGGCGGGATTAAGTACCGCCGACCGCACTTTCAGCCATACCCGTTTTCAAATAATCGGGTTTCTACTTATCTGCCTGGGCAAAACTCGGTCGATATGCATGGGTAGGCGCCACGGATGCAAAGTGGTCCTGAGCAAACTCCGTATTTGCCCCATCGCGGCCCAGCATGGCAGACATTACCCAATCCCAATTATCTGAAGCCATTGCCCAACTGGTGAGTTGCGGCGTGTTTTCGGTGGACCGCGAGATGCGCATCCTCTCGTGGAACCGCTTTATGCAGTACCACAGCGGCCGCGCCAGCGACGAGGTGATCGGGCACGACATGTTTGCGCTGTTTCCGGAGCTGCCGGAAAAATGGCTGCGCAAGAAAATCGAGAGCGTATTTGTGCTGGGCGTGTCGGCCTATACGACGTGGGAGCATCGGCCGTATCTGTTCCGTTTTCGGCATACGCGGCCGATTACCGACACGATTGAATGGATGCATCAGAACTGCAGCTTTATTCCCATTGAAGACGCCCATGGCGTGGTGATTGCCGTGGGCATTACCCTGATCGACGCCACCGACGTTTGCCTGGCCTATGGCGAGCTGCAAAAGCGCGAAAAGACCGTCACCGACGCCCTGCAGGAGCTGACGGTGCGCAACGCGCAACTGTCGGCACTGAATGAACAACTGGCCCAGGCGCACCAGCAGTTGCTGCAATCGGAAAAGCTGGCTGCCATCGGGCAACTGGCTGCCGGCATCGCGCATGAGATCAACAACCCCGTGGGGTTCGTGCTGTCGAACCTGAACAGCCTGCAGCGCTACATGGGCACGCTGCTCGACTATGCGCGTGGCATGGAGCAGTTGATCACGCAGGCGGCACCGTCGCTGGACCCGCAGCTTGCGGCGCTCGCGCAGGCGGCGGATATCGACTACCTGGCTGAAGACGCGCCCGCGCTGGTGACCGAATCGCGCGAGGGCCTGGCCCGCGTGCGCGACATCGTGGTGGACCTGCGTGACTTCTCGCGCGTGGACACCACGCACCAGTGGGAACAGGTGGACATCCACCGCTGCATCGAATCCACGCTGAACATCGTCCACAACGAGATCAAATACCAAGCCGACCTGGTGCGCGAATACAGCACGCTGCCGCCGGTGATGTGCATTCCATCGCAGATCAACCAGGTGGTGCTGAACCTGGTGGTCAATGCGGCGCAGGCCTATGCCTGCAAGGGGGACGCCGATGCCGAATGCGCGGGGCGCGGCACCATCACCGTGCGCACCGGCTGCGATGCACGTGACGCCACGTCGATCTGGCTGGAGGTGGCCGATGCCGGTTGCGGCATTCCGCCGGAAAACCTCAAGCGCATCTTCGATCCGTTCTTTACCACCAAGCCCGTCGGCAAGGGCACGGGCCTGGGGCTGTCGCTTACCTACGGCATCGTCAAGGCACACGGCGGGCGTATCGACGTATCGAGCACGGTGGGCCAGGGCACGACGTTTCGCGTGACGTTGCCGGTGTGCGGGCAAGCGCCTGCACCTGGCGCACATGCCGCGGTTGCCCCGGTTGCCGAAACCGAACCAAAGAAGCCAGCCGACATCGCGCTGGCCGCAACGTAGTTTCAACGCTTCACGCCGTAAAGAGGGGACACACCATGGCGCTACCCGTGCTCGTTGCCGACGATTCATCGTTGGCGCGCAAGCTTCTGATCAATGCCCTGCCCGAAGACTGGGATGTGGAGGTCTCGCAGGCCTCCAACGGCGTACAGGCGCTGGAGCTGTTCCGCGCCGGCAAGGGCACGGTGGTCTTCCTGGACTTGACCATGCCCGACATGGACGGCTTCCAGGTGCTCGAACAGATCCGCCACGCTGGCGACGACGCCTTTGTGATTGTGGTGTCGGCCGACATCCAGTCGGGTGCGGTCGAGCGCGTCAAGGACCTCGGCGCCATCGGCTTCATTTCGAAGCCCGTGTCGGCTGACCGCATTGTTCCGATCCTGCGGGGGTATGGGCTCTATGAATGACCTGACCTTGAACGAGGAGCAGCGCGACGCGCTGCAGGAAATCGCCAACATCGGCATGGGCAAGGCGGGGGCCGCGCTGGCCGAACTGCTGGGGGCATTCGTCACGCTGTCGGTGCCGGGCATCAAGCTGGTCGATGCGGCGCAGCTGCGGGCCAACTTGCTGGCCGGAGATGCGACCGGCGATACACCATCGCCGGTGCGCCAGGCATTCCAATCCGACATCTCGGGCGAAGCCATCGTGCTGTTCGGCAAGGACGGCCGCGAAGAGCTGGAAGAACTGATGGGCTACGACGACGTGAACCTCGGCGTGGAAAGTGAAGCGCTGTCCGACATTGCCAACCTGCTGGTGGGGGCGTGTGTGCGCAGCGTGTTCGAGCAGTTGGGGCGCAACCTGTCGTTTTCGCGGCCGAGCTTTGTGCCGGCGGCGGCGCTGCAGCATGCGCTGTCCGACGAGCAACTCGGCCGCTGGGATGTGGCGCTACTGCTGGAGGTGCGCTTCACGCTGGAGCGCGGCGGCTTTGTCGCCAAGCTGGTCATGCTGCTGCCTGAAACCGCCATCCGCAAGATGAAGAGTGCGCTGGAACAGTTTCTCCAGGCGCTTTGAGAACACACCACGGGCTCGCCATCCAACTTTGAGGAACCGCGCCATGCTTGCCACCGAAGACGACACGACGCAAACCGCCGCCGCTGATCCCGCAGCCGCCCCACAACCCGCCAGCGCCCCTGCCGGGGCGGCGCCTACGGCCGTGACGCCGCTGATCCTCCTGGTGGATGACGAGCCGGGTGTGCTGGCATCGCTGCGGCGCCTGCTGCGGCCCACGGGCTATCGCGTGATCACCGCCGAGGGCGGCGCCGCGGCGCTGGACATGCTGGGCGTGTATCCGGTCGACCTGATCATCTCTGACATGCGCATGCCCGGCATGAGCGGCGCGGAGTTCCTGGCGCGCGCGCGTGAGCAGTATCCCGACGTGATGCGCATTCTGCTGACGGGCTATTCCGAGATCGATTCCGCCGTGAAGGCCATCAACGAGGGCGGGGTCTATCGCTACCTCAACAAGCCATGGGATGACCAGGACTTGCTGCTGACCGTGCGCCATGCGATCGAGCAGCGCACGCTGGCCCGCGAGGCGAAACGCCTGACCGAACTGACCCAGCAGCAGAACGAAACGCTGCAACGCATGAATGCGGGGCTAGAGACGCAGGTGCAGTCGCGCACGGAAGAGATCCGCCAGACCGTGATGTTTCTGGAAGGTGCGCAGCGCGACCTGAAGACCAACTTCACCAACATGGTCCAGGTGTGCGCCAGCATGATCGAGATGCGCTGCGGTGCCATGGCGCGTCAATCGCTGCGGGTGGCGGACCTGGCGCGGCGCATTGCCATCGAATGCGGGCTGACGGGGCTGCAGGTGCAGGACATCTTTCACGCGGGGCTGTTGCACGGCATCGGCAAGCTCTCGCTGCCCGATGCATTGCTGAACACGTCGCTCGACCGGCTCTCGGCCGAGCAGGCGCAGCAGTTCTATCAGCATCCGCTGCGCGCGCAGATGGTGCTGACACCCGTGCGCCAGCTTGAACACGTGGCGCAGATCATCCGGCACCAGTACGAGCGCTTCAACGGCCGCGGCACGCCGGACCGGCTCCTTGGGCCCAGCATCCCCATCGGGGCGCGCGTGCTGGCCGTGGCGCGCGATTTTGAAGGGCTGCTGTCGGGCGAGATCATCAAGGACCATGTCACCGCCGACCAGGCGATGGAGATGATCAAAGCGCAATCCGGCCTGCGCTACGACCCGGATGTCATCGTGCGCTTTGTGGCGGTGCTCAAGCAGCAGGGCGAGGTGATGGCCGTGCGCCAGGTGTCCTCCGCCGAACTGCGCGAGGGCATGCGCCTGGCCGACGACTTGCTCACGCGGCGCGGCGTGCTGCTCATCACGCGCGATAGCGTTGTCAGCGAGCATCAGGTGCTGCAGATCCGCCGCTTTGAGACGCATGAAGACCTGCCGTTTGCGATTCTGGTCTACGCGCAAGCGCCGGAGCCGGCGCAAGCATCTGCTATGGCGAACACATCAGACACACCCGACGCCGCAGAAGCGCAAAAACCAGCGTGATGTGCAGCCTGTGGCGTTGTTGAGGCCTTTGGGGAGGGGCTATGGAATGGGGACGTGGCCGGAGTGCGCTGGCCTACATGATTTGCATGTTTGGTATGTACGTTGCCATGACGAGCGTAAAGGCTGCCATGGCGACAGAAGCCGTGCCCGACCGCTCGCATATGCAGCAGGTCGTCGCGCGCGCCAGCGAGCACGGCGCACGCTGGGATGGCCCCGAGGCGGGCCCGCGCGCGCAGGCCGGCATCACCCTTGCCATCCTCAGCGAGGACTTGCGCAACGGCGGCATTCTGGGTGTCGCCAAGGGCATCAAGGAGGCTGCCGGCGTCATTGGCTGGACGGTGCGCGTGTATGACGCGGGCGGTACGCCCGAGGGCCGCCGCAGGGCGGTGGCATCGGCACTCGCGCTGCAACCGGGCGGCGTCGTGCTGGTGGGCGGCGATGCGCGCGAAATGCAGCCGGCGCTGGCGCCCTTCGCGCAACGCGGCATCCCCGTCGTGGGCTGGCACGTTGCCGCCACGGCGGGCCCCATTGCAGGCAGCCCCGTCGCCATGAATGTGTCGACCGACCCACTGGCGGTGGCGCGGCTGACTGCCATGGCGGCAGTGGTGGAATCCGGCGGCCATGCCAACGTGGTCATCTTTACGGACTCCAATTTCCAGATTGCGCAGGCCAAGGCAGCTGCCATGGCCGAGGTGATTCGCGCCTGCAGCGGCTGCCGCCTGCTGGCGGTGGAAGACGTGCCCATCTCGGGCAGCGCGCAGGCCATGCCGGGCGTCATGCATCGGCTGCTGGCGCAGCATGGCCGCGTGTGGACGCACGCACTGGCCATCAACGACATCTATTTCGACTACGCAGCCGCTGAGCTGACGCGTGCCGGCCGGCCCGATGGCATCCGCATGCTGTCCGCCGGTGATGGCAGTGCGGCGGCCTTCCTGCGCATCCAGGCGGGCGCGTTCCAGACGAGCACCGTGGCCGAGCCGCTGAACCTGCAGGGCTGGCAACTGGTGGACGAACTGAACCGGCTGCTGGCGCATCAGCCCGTGAGCGGCTACGTGTCGCCGGTGCACTTGGTGACCGCCAAGAACATCGCCTTTGATGGTGGACCGCTGGGGCAATACGACCCGGACAGCGGCTATCGCGCCGTGTATCGGCGGATCTGGGGCCGCTGAGTGTTCGGGCCGGCCGCCAGCCTCCACCTCATGCGCGCGCGCCTGCCGCTGCGCGGGCTGTGGCCGCGCTCGTTGGGGCGGCAGTTCATGCTGGCGGTGGTGGTGCTGACGCTGCTGATCTCGGCCGGCGGCATTACCGCGGTGGTGGCGCTACGCACGTCCGCCAACGCGACGCGGGCGCTGGCCAACGAGCAGCTCACGCAACTGCGTCAGGCCCAGGAGCTGGTGCAGCACACGCTGCTGATCGAGCGCGAATCGGCGCAGTTGCAAAAGACGGCATCCGTGGAGGCACTGCGCCGTCACTACGCGGAGATCCTGACCAACCTGGCGGCGTTCGAGCAGTTGTCTGAACGGCTGGCAGCGGCCGATGACGACATTGACGTACTCGACCTGCATCAGTCGAGCCAGTTGTTTCGCAACGCCGTCAACATCGTCGCGCAATGGTGGGAAAGCGAATTGCAGCGCGCCGCTGCGGGTGGCCCAAACACCGTCAACGTGGCCGTCAACGTAGCCGCCAATGCCTCCGCCATGCAGGCGGCGGCGGAGCGCACAGCGGCGGGGCGGCGTTCGGTGGATGCGCTCTACCTGCAGGCCGGTGCCATGGTGGCGGCTGCGCAGCAGTTGTCGGCACGGCACACGCATGCGTTTCAGCAATCCATGCAGGCGTTGGCCGCGGTATCGGAGCGAAACGAGCACTGGGTGACGGCGCTGCTGGCCGGCAGCGTGGCGTTTGCCTGCCTGGCTGCGTATGGGCTGCTGGGGCGCCACGTGCTGCAGCGCCTGCTACAGGTGAGCCGCAGCTTGCGCCATGGCCATTCAGACGGTGCACCCGGCGCCGTGCCCGTGGCGGGCGACGACGAAATCGGCCAGATGGCCCGCGCAGTCGAGCAGTTCCAGCAGGACCGATGGCAACTCGCCCTGGCGCACGAAGCACTGCAGGCCGAGCGCGCGCGCCAGGAGCAACTGCTGCACGAACTGGCACAGGCGCAGGGGCAACTGCTGCAATCGGAAAAGATGGCGTCGATCGGCCAGTTGGCGGCGGGCGTGGCGCACGAGATCAACAACCCCGTCTCGTTCGTGAATGCCAACCTGGGCAGCCTGCAACGCTATGTGGCCGGGCTGCTGGATATGGTGGCGGCCTACGAACAGTACGAAGCGGAACTGGCGCCCGCCACGCGCGCCGCATTGGCGCAGATCAAGCAGGCCGCCGACCTCGACTATGTGCGTGAAGACATGCCGGCCCTGTTGGCGGAATCCCTGGATGGGCTGCAGCGCGTGAAGAGCATCGTGCAGGGCCTCAAGGAGTTCTCGCATGTGGACGAGGCACAAGTGCAGCGTGCCAATCTGGAGACGTATCTGGAGACCACGGTCAAGATCGTCTGGAACGAGCTGAAGTACAAGGTAGAGCTGGTGCGGGAATACAGCGGGATTCCCGAGGTCGACTGCATGCCCGCGCAGTTGAGCCAGGTGTTCATGAACCTGCTCGTCAACGCCGGACAGGCCATCCACGAACAGGGGCGCATTACACTGCGCACCGGCCACGATGCGCGCAACGTGTGGGTGGAGGTGGAAGACACCGGCAGCGGCATCCGCCCCGAGCACCTGAGCCGCATCTTCGACCCGTTCTTCACCACCAAGCCGGTGGGGCAGGGCACAGGGCTTGGCCTGTCGATCTCGTACGGCATTGTGCGCAAGCATGGCGGCCAGATCGAAGCCCGCAGCGAAGTGGGTAGCGGCACATGCTTCCGCGTGACCTTGCCATTGCCCAACGAAGCCTGAGCGCGCGCGCAAGCTGTTGATCCGCTTAAATCGCGTGCCCCAATGCGGGGCATACCTGTGTTGATTTTCCCGCATGGCTACCGAGCGGTAATGAAATATTTTCCCATTCTGGGTTTAAATATTTCGGATAAATAACATTGAGCGTGCAATAACTGCACGCAGTTTCGCGATCCATAAAATCAGTGCGACCAATTTACGC
Organism: Ralstonia sp.; assembly: GCA_039592975.1. Taxonomy (GTDB): domain Bacteria; phylum Pseudomonadota; class Gammaproteobacteria; order Burkholderiales; family Burkholderiaceae; genus Ralstonia. Next base: position 590,400 of record JBCNQE010000001.1, read on the forward strand.
AGGCCCACGCGTATTTCTGGTGCATCTGGCGAAAAACCCCACTGCACGGGCAGATTGGCACTGCGGGAACCTTTCTCATACGATCGATTTCGTAACCTTTCCGCTGCACTGCAACGTTGCTGTAGAAGCCGGCCCAACCGGGCTTTGCGGCCTGCAGCGGCCCAGCTGATCCTGCAGGAGCCATCCCAATGCATCGACCAAAACGCATGCTTGTCGAGAATGTCGCGTGGGCGCATGAAACCGCCGCGCGCGACCCCGGATTTTTTTCACGACTGGCACAAGGCCAGCAACCCCAGGTGTTATGGATTGGTTGCGCAGATAGCCGCGTGCCGGCCGAAACCATTACCCATTCCAACCCGGGCGATTTATTTGTCCACCGTAATATCGCCAATCTGGTGTGCCCGGCGGACGACAATACGATGAGCGTGCTCGAATATGCCGTGCGCGTGCTCAAAGTCGCGCACGTCATCGTGTGCGGGCATGACGGCTGCGGCGGCGTGCGCGCTTCCTTGCTGCCGCCGCCCGATGGGTTGCCGCACGTGGCGCGCCGCATTGCGCCGCTGTGCACCCTGGCGCGCCACCACCGCGCCGAACTCGATGCCGTGCCCGATCTGGAAGACCGCGTGAACCGCCTGGCCGAGCTGAACGTGCTCGAGCAGGTGCGCTGCCTGCGCGAGAACCCCATCGTGCGCGATGCCGAACGCCCACCGCGCGTGCATGGCTGGATCTTCGGCCTGGCCGATGGGCGCATCCGCGTGCTGGCTTCCGGCGACTCCGATGCCGAGCACGCGGCCCGTGGCGACATCCTGATGCCCGCCGAGGCCATCGCCTGACCACTCGGCGGTGGCTTTCGCGGCCGCCGCTTTTTACACGCTTTCTCTCCTCACGCATGCCGGCGCGGGTCTCCAGCTCGCCCGCCCGCCCGCAGGCAGGCGTTCGCGCGTGCGCAGTTCCTACAACACCAACAATCCATCATGCAGACACCAACCTCACCGGCTTTCTTCCCGCGCGACATGCTCGCCGGGGTCATCGTGTTCTTTGTCGCCCTGCCGCTGTGCCTGGGCATTGCCAATGCATCGGGTGTCGACCCGCTTGCGGGGCTGCTCTCCGGCATGATCGGCGGCCTGGTGGTGGCGCTGCTCAGCGGCTCGCAGTTGAGCGTGAGCGGCCCCGCTGCTGGCCTCGTCGTGATCGTTGTGGATGGCATTGCCAAGCTGGGCGGGTTCTCCGCGTTTCTGGTGGCCGTGGCGCTGGCCGGCGCGCTGCAGTTTGTGTTCGGCGTGCTACGTGCCGGGCGCTTTGCGGCGTATGTGCCGTCGTCGGTCATCAAGGGCATGCTGGCGGCGATCGGCCTGCTGCTGATCATCAAGCAGGTGCCGCTGGCCCTGGGGCTGGCGAGTGGGGCGAGTGTGGGTGCTGGTGCGGCCGCCCCTGGCATGCTCGCCACGCGGTTCGGCGCATTCTCGATGACGGCGATGCTGGTGACGCTGCTCTCCGCCGCCGTGCTCATCGGCTGGGATACGCCGATGCTGCGGCGTTTTACGCTGGTGCGCGCGTTGCCCTCGCCGCTGGTGGTGGTGGCGCTCGGCATTGGCGTGACCTTGCTGCTGGATGCCGTCGCGCCCGGCATGGCACCCGCCGCCGAGCATCGCGTGGAACTGCCCTCGCTGGCATCGTTTGGCGCATTGCTGGATGCGCTGGAATCGCCCGCACTCGCTGCGCTCGGCAATCCGGAGGTCTGGCGCCTGGCGATGGCGCTGGCCATCGTGGCGAGCCTGGAGACACTGCTCTGCCTCGAAGCCGTCGAGCAGATCGACCCGAAAAAACGCACCGCATCGCCCGATCGCGAACTCAAGGCGCAGGGCATCGGCAACATGGTCGCGGGCGCGCTGGGCGGGCTGCCCATCACCTCCGTCATCGTGCGCAGCTCGGCCAACGTGCATGCCGGTGCGCAGAGCCGCTGGTCGGCGGTGGTGCATGGTGTGCTGCTGCTGGCGAGCGTGTTTGCGCTCACGGCCATCGTCAACCGCATTCCGCTGGCGTGTCTGGCCACCATCCTGATCTTTACCGGCTACAAGCTGGCCAAGCCGTCGCTGTTCGTGTCGGTGGCCAAGCAGGGGTGGGATCGCTTTGCGCCGTTCATCGCCACCATCGTGGGCGTGCTGCTGACGGACCTGCTGATCGGCATCGTGATCGGCATTGCATTGAGCATTGCGCTGGCGATTCGCGCCAACCTGCGCCGCACGATTGTCATGGCGCGCCATCACGACCACTTCCTGCTGTCGTTCCGCAAGGACGTGTCGTTCATGGGCAAGGTGCCGCTCAAGCGCTACCTGGCGCAGGTGCCCGACCACGCCACGCTCATCGTCGACGGTGCCCGCGCCGATTACATCGACCCCGACGTGCGCGAGATGGTCGAGCAGTTCATCGAGGCAGCACCGGCGCGCGGCATCGTCATTGAGCGCCATCACTTTGACGTGGCCGCGCCGCAGCGCCCAGCCGGTTTGCGATTGCCGCGCCTGCCATTTGTGCGAACGGCAGCCAGATAACGGTGCGCAGCCCAACTAACCTATTTTGAGTAATTTAGGGCGAAGCCTCAAAACATAATCAGATTGGCGCGTCTATCTGCGAGCGTTCGGGGATAGGCGCTGCTGGGTTCCGCAAAGGCATTGTGCGCGTAAATCCGCATGGAAAAAGGCTCTGCGGTGTTTGAAAATGTTTGCAATTGCTGTGGTTTCAGTGAATAGACTGAATTTGAGCGTGCTGCCCTATTAATCGGGTGGCAGGCTAGGAAAAACATCAGACGAGGTGGGTAGGGCATTATCAAACGCGCATTTGAAGCGGGAGGCAGACATGAAGACATGGCAACGCGGGACGCTGGTTTCAGCCGTTTTGGCTGGGCTGCTTGTGCTGGGCGGATGCGCCAGCTCTGGCTCGGGCGACATGAGCGGCACCACCGGGAGCGATGGCAGTTCCGCCAACAACGGCTCCGGCTCGAATGGCTCCAACGGCTCAAATGGCTCGACCACCACGGCATCCACCACGCCCACCGGTGACGTTGCCAACAAAAGCGGTGGCGTGGTGACGGCCACCGGCGGCGCCATCAGCAGCCTCGGCACGACCATCGGCGGCAGCAACCTGCCGGGCGCATCCGGCGTCGGCAATGTGGTCGACAACCTGGGCAACACAGTCTCCACGCTTGGCACGGGTGTGCAGTCGGGCCTGGGCAGCATCGGCACCAACCCGAACCCGATCGGCACGACGGTGTCGAGCACGGGCAACGTCGTCACCGCTGCGGGCAATACCGTGACGGCCACCGGCGGCCTGGTCGACAGCCTGGGTACCGGCCCGCTGCAGCCGCTGTCACCGGTGACCACGCCGGTGGGCGGTGCGGTTCAGCAGGTCGGCCAGGCGGTGGCCAATGCGGGCGGCACGCTGGGCACCGCGCTGTCGACGGGGCCGGTGGAGCAGGTGACGCAGCAGCTCAGTTCTGCCGTGGTGCCGCTCACCTCGCAAGTCACCGCCGGCACGCAAACACTGGGCGACACCACCGGCCTGGGCGCACCGGGCACGAACCTGCTGCAGGCCGTCGGTGGCGGCGTGGCGGGTGTTGGCACGTCGCTCACGGCAACGAATGCGCCGGTGGTTTCCAACTTGGGCGGCGTGGTGACGGCCACGGGTAACACGGTCGCCGCGCTGGGTGGGCCGCTGTCTGGCGGCAGCGGCTCGGGCGGCAGCCCATTGGCGCCGATTACGGGGGCACTCGGCGGTGCGACGGGCGGCAGCAACCCGCTCGGGGCCGTCACCGGTGCCTTGGGCGGTTCCGGCTCGGCCACGGGTGCAACGGCGCCGATCGGTTCGCTGGTCACGAGTGTCGGGTCGTCGGTGACCTCCACCGGGGCGACCACACCGCTGGCGCCGGTCACGGGTGCAGTGGGTGGGGCATTGGGGACGGTTGGGTCGGCTCTTGGGGGCACGCGTCACTGACAACGAATTCGCCGGGGGAGGTGAGCCGCTCATGCTTTGCGCTGAGCGGTCTTTTTTTGCGCGGAATGGCGGTGTCGGATCGCATTCCGATTGGACATCGGGGCACCTCCCGAAAATAATGCACGCACCCCACACGGATCTGGATGAGAGGTGATCGGCATGAGCGCAGGCGATTTGTTGTTCCGGATGTTCCGCTACCAGGCATGGGCAAATGAAGAGATGGCGCGCGCCATCCACGGCCTCCACGCCGAGGAGCACGCCGAGGCGCGGCACATTGCGCTTCGCCTGATGAACCACTGCCTGGTGGTCAACAAGATCTTTGCCGCGCATCTTGTGGGCAAGCCGCACGGCTTTGCCGCCGATAACACGCCCGAGACGCCCACGCTTGCCGCATTGCATGCCGAGCTGGCAACGGTCGACCGGTGGTATCTCGACTATGTCCAAGCGGTCACGTCAGCCGAGCTGTCCGAGTCCATCCCATTCACGTTTACCGACGGCGACCGTGGATACATGACGCGCGAAGAAATGCTGATGCATGTCATCACGCACGGCGGCTATCACCGTGGCGAAGTGGGGCGCGTAATGCGACAAGTGGCCGCCAGTGCCGGGCCCGACTTTCAGTTGCCGTGGGATACCTACGCTGTCCACCTCCATCGGACGGAGCCTGCGCGCAGGCTGCAAGGCGCCGAGGCGTCGGCCGTGCTGTAGATCAACGCGCGCTGTGCTCCCGCAAGCGCATCTCGGCCATCTGTTGCTCGCGCCGGTGCATCCGGGTTTGTACAGTACGTGTTGTCCGCGCAGTCGCGCGCGGCATCCGGAGACCCAACATGATCAAGTACGCACTATTTGCCCGGCTCATCGCCAAGCCGGGCAAGGAGCAGGCCGTAGCCGACTTTCTCGCCGCCGGCCTGCAGATGGCCAATCAGGAAGCCACTACGCCGATCTGGTTTGCGTTGCGCATTGCGCCCAACGTGTTCGGCATCTTCGATGCGTTTGCCAGCGAGGAGGATCGCCAGGCGCACCTGGACGGCCCGATTGCCAAAGCGCTGATGGCCAATGCGGCCGAGTTGCTGGCCTCGCCGCCGGAGATTGCGCCGATTGAAGTGCTGGGCATGAAGAACACCGGCGCAGCCTGACTGCCAGAAACGACAAAACCGCCGCTGCCGGTTTGCGCCCGGATGCGGCGGTTTCTGTTTGCGAAGCGTACGTACCTAGCCTTAGCCCGGCACGCGCACCCAGCCCTCCATCAGCACCCGCGCGCTGCGGCTCATGATGGCCTTGGTGACCGTCCATTCGCCGTCAACCAGCTTGGCCTCTGCACCCACACGCAGCGTGCCCGACGGATGGCCGAAGCGCACGGCGCCACGTTCACCACCACCGGCCGCGAGATTGACCAGTGTGCCCGGAATCGCCGCCGCCGTGCCGATTGCCACGGCAGCCGTCCCCATCATCGCGTGGTGCAGCTTGCCCATGGAGAGGGCGCGCACCAGCAAATCCACATCACCCGTGCCGACTTTTTTGCCGCTAGAGGACACGTACTCCTTCGGTGGTGCAACGAAAGCGACCTTGGGCGTGTGCTGCCGCGTGGCGGCCTCGTCGATGCTCTTGATCAGGCCCATGCGCACAGCACCGTGCGCGCGGATGGTCTCGAACATCGCCAGCGCCTTCGCGTCGCTGTTGATAGCGTCTTGCAGCTCGGTGCCGGTGTAGCCGATGGCCTCGGCATTCACGAAGATGGTCGGGATGCCGGCGTTGATCATCGTCGCCTTGAGCGTGCCCACGCCGGGCACTTCAAGGTCGTCAACGAGGTTGCCGGTGGGGAACATTGCGCCGCCGCCATCACCGTCTTCTTCTGCGGCGGGGTCGAGGAATTCGAGTTGGACTTCGGCCGCCGGGAAGGTCACGCCGTCCAGTTCAAAGTCGCCCGTCTCCTGCACTGCGCCGTTGGTGATGGGCACGTGCGCGATGATGGTCTTGCCGATGTTGGCTTGCCAGATGCGCACGATGGCCGTGCCGTTCTGCGGCACGCGGCTTGCATCCACCAAGCCATTGCTGATGGCGAACGGACCGACCGCTGCGGAGAGATTGCCGCAATTGCCCGACCAGTCCACAAACGGCTTGTCGATGGAGACCTGGCCGAACAGGTAATCCACGTCGTGGTCCGGGCGCGTGCTCTTGCTGATGATCACCGTCTTGCTGGTGCTGGACGTCGCACCGCCCATGCCGTCAATCTGCTTGCCGTACGGGTCGGGGCTGCCGATCACGCGCATGAGCAGCGCATCACGGGCAGCGCCCGGCTGCTGCGCGGCCGGCGGCAGATCCTGCAGGCGGAAGAACACGCCCTTGCTGGTGCCGCCACGGATGTAGGTGGCCGGAACCTTGATTTGGGCCGGATGCGTCATGCCGCCTCCTTGTTCGATTCCAAAAAGTCCTGTGCAAAGCGCTGCAGCACGCCACCTGCTTCGTAGATCGACACTTCCTCATCGCTGTCCAGGCGGCACGTGACGGGCACTTCCACACGTTCGCCGTTCTTGCGGTGGATCACCAGCGTCAGGTCTGCGCGCGGCTTGCGTTCGCCGATCACGTCAAACGTCTCCGTGCCGTCAATGCCGAGCGTCAGGCGCGTGGTGCCCGGGTTGAACTCCAGCGGCAGCACGCCCATGCCGATCAGGTTGGTGCGGTGGATGCGCTCGAAGCCTTCGGCGACGATGGCTTCCACGCCGGCCAGGCGCACGCCCTTGGCAGCCCAGTCGCGCGAGCTACCCTGGCCGTAGTCAGCGCCAGCAATCACGATCAGCGGCTGCTTGCGGTCCATGTAGGTTTCGATCGCTTCCCACATGCGCGTGACCTTGCCCTCGGGCTCGATGCGCGCGAGCGATCCCTTCTTCACCACGCCATCCACCACGGCCATCTCGTTGATGAGCGTGGGGTTGGCGAACGTGGCGCGCTGCGCGGTCAGGTGGTCGCCGCGGTGCGTGGCGTACGAGTTGAAGTCCTCTTCCGGCAGGCCCATTTTGGCGAGGTATTCACCGGCGGCGCTGCTCGCCAGGATGGCGTTGGACGGCGAGAGGTGGTCGGTTGTGATGTTGTCGCCCAGAACAGCCAATGGGCGCAGACCCTGGAGCGTGCGTTCGCCAGCCAACGCGCCTTCCCAATACGGCGGGCGGCGGATATAGGTGCTCTGCGCGCGCCAGTCATACAGCGGGCTCACCTTGGCGGTGGATTCGCTGCGCTGCTCGAACATCGGGATGTAGACCTTGCGGAACTGCTCTGGCTTGACGGAGGCACGCACGATGGCATCGATCTCTTCATCGGTCGGCCACAGGTCTTTCAGCAGGATCGGCTTGCCGTTGGCATCCGTGCCAAAGCTGTCGCGCTCGATGTCGAAGCGCACCGTACCGGCAATCGCATAGGCCACCACCAGTGGTGGGGATGCGAGGAACGCCTGCTTGGCATACGGGTGGATGCGGCCGTCAAAGTTGCGGTTGCCCGACAGCACGGCGGTGGCGTACAGGTCGCGGTCGATGATCTCCTGCTGGATCTTCGGGTCCAGCGCGCCGCTCATGCCGTTGCACGTGGTGCAGGCAAACGCGACGATGCCGAAGCCGAGTTTTTCTAGCTCTGCCTTCAGGCCGGCTTCTTCCAGATACAGCTCCACCGTCTTGGATCCTGGCGCGAGCGAGCTTTTCACCCACGGCTTGCGCGTCAGGCCCAGGCGGTTGGCGTTGCGTGCCAGCAGCGCGGCGGCAATCACGTTGCGCGGGTTGCTGGTGTTGGTGCAGCTCGTGATGGCGGCGATGATGACCGCGCCGTCCGGCATCTGGCCTGGGGTGTCTTCCCACTTGGCGGCGATGCCCTTGGCGGCGAGGTCTGTCGTGGCCACACGTGCGTGCGGGTTGGACGGGCCGGCCATGTTGCGCACCACGCTCGACAGATCGAAGCGCAGCACGCGTTCGTAATCGGCGTGCTTGAGCGTGTCGGACCACAGGCCGGCGGTCTTGGCGTACGTCTCGACCAGTTTGACTTGCTCGTCGCTGCGGCCGGTCAGGCGTAGGTAGTCGAGCGTGTTGTCGTCAATCGAGAACATCGCCGCCGTGGCGCCGTACTCGGGGGCCATGTTGGAGATGGTGGCGCGGTCGCCCAGCGTCAGCTTCGATGCGCCTTCGCCGTAGAACTCCAGGTACGCGCCCACCACCTTTTGCTTGCGCAGGAATTCGGTCAGCGCCAGCACGATGTCGGTGGCGGTGATACCGGGCTGGCGTTGGCCCGTCAGCTCCACGCCGACGATGTCCGGCAGGCGCATCCACGACGCGCGGCCGAGCATCACGTTTTCAGCTTCCAGGCCGCCCACGCCGATGGCGATCACGCCCAGCGCATCCACGTGCGGGGTGTGGCTGTCGGTGCCGACGCAGGTGTCGGGGTAGGCCACGCCCTCGTGCGCCTGGATGACCGGCGACATCTTCTCCAGATTGATCTGGTGCATGATGCCGTTGCCCGCGGGGATCACGTCCACATTCTTGAACGCGAGCTTGGTCCAGTCGATGAAGTGGAAGCGGTCTTCGTTGCGGCGGTCTTCAATGGCGCGGTTTTTGGCGAAGGCGTCGGGGTCGAAGCCACCGCATTCCACGGCGAGGGAGTGGTCGACGATGAGCTGCACCGGTACCACCGGGTTGACCTTGGCGGGGTCGCCGCCTTGGTCGGCGATGGCATCACGCAGGCCTGCCAGGTCTACCAGGGCGGTTTGGCCGAGGATGTCGTGGCAGACGACGCGGGCGGGGAACCACGGGAAGTCCAGATCCCGTTTGCGCTCGATGAGTTGCTTGAGTGAGGCGGTGAGGGTGGCTGGGTCGCAGCGGCGGACCAGGTTTTCGGCGAGTACGCGCGACGTGTACGGGAGCTTGTCGTAGGCGCCGGGTTGGATGGCTTCTACGGCTTCACGCGCGTCGAAGTAATCCAGCGTTGTGCCGGGGAGGGGTTTGCGGTGTTGTGTGTTCATGATGGTGGTCCATCCCTTGTTTCATCCCCTGCCGGGGCTGACTCACTTTCTTTGTCTTGCCAAAGAAAGTAAGCAAAGAAAGGCGCGCCCGATGCGGCGACCCCCTCCTTGAATTTATGTCGCAAGGAGGAGAAGGGGAAAACTCGCTGCGCTCAGACAGTTCCCCTTCTTTTTTCCTCCTTGCAACAGAAATTCAAGGCGCCGCATAGGGCAGGAACGTCAAAGGCCAAACCGTCTGAGTGCGTGCGGTGGCGTTTCTCTTACGCGCGCTTGCTGAGCGGTACGAACTTCAGGTCTTCCGGGCCGGTGTAGTTGGCGCTCGGGCGGATGATCTTGTTGTCGATGCGTTGTTCGATGATGTGCGCGGCCCAGCCGGACGTACGTGCGATCACGAACAGCGGGGTGAACATCGCGGTCGGTACGCCCATCATGTGGTACGACACGGCGCTGAACCAGTCGAGGTTGGGGAACATCTTTTTGACGTCCCACATGACGGTTTCCAGGCGCTCGGCGATGTCGAACATCTTGGTGTTGCTGGCTTCCTTCGACAGCTTCTTCGCCACTTCCTTGATGACCTTGTTGCGCGGGTCGGACACGGTGTACACCGGGTGGCCGAAGCCGATCACGACTTCCTTGGCTTCCACGCGGCGGCGGATGTCGGCTTCTGCTTCGTCGGGGGTGTCGTAGCGCTTCTGGATTTCGAACGCCACTTCATTGGCGCCGCCGTGCTTCGGGCCGCGCAGCGCGCCGATGGCACCGGTGATGGCCGAGTAGATGTCGGAGCCCGTGCCGGCGATCACGCGGCCGGTGAACGTCGAGGCGTTGAACTCGTGCTCGGCGTACAGGTTGAGCGACACGTGCATTGCGTCGACCCACGACTTGGACGGTTCCACGCCGTGCAGCAGGTGCAGGAAGTGGCCGCCGATGGAGTCGTCATCCGTTTCGACTTCGATGCGCTTGCCGTTGTGGCTGTAGTGGTACCAGTACAGCAGCATCGAGCCGAGCGAGGCCATCAGGCGGTCGGCGATGTCGCGCGCGCCGGGGGTGTTGTGGTCGTCTTTCTCGGGCAGCACGGTGCCGAGTACGGACACGCCTGTGCGCATCACGTCCATCGGGTGGGCGGAGGCGGGCACCCATTCCAGTGCGGCCTTCACATTGGCGGGCAGGCCGCGCAGGGCCTTCAGCTTGGCCTTGTAGGCGGTCAGTTCGGCCTTGTTGGGCAGCTTGCCGTGCACCAGCAGGTGGGCGACTTCTTCAAACTCGCAGGCGGCGGCCAGGTCGAGGATGTCGTAGCCGCGGTAGTGCAAGTCGTTGCCGGTGCGGCCGACGGTACACAGTGCAGTGTTGCCTGCCGTCACGCCCGACAGGGCCACGGACTTCTTCGGCTTGAATGCGCCGGTGTTCGGGGTGCTGTTGTCTGCTTCGCTCATGGTGTGGTGTCTCCTTGGATGCGTTGAGTCTTGGACGTTATTTCTTGGCCGCGAACAGGGCGTCGAGCTTGTCTTCGTATGCGTGATAGCCGAGGTATTGGTACAGGTCTGCGCGCGTCTGCATGGTTTCCACAGCGGCCTTTTGCGTGCCGTCGCGCATCAACACCTGGTAGAAGTTGAGCGCCGCTGCGTTCATCGCGCGATACGCGCCGCAGCAGTACAGGGCGATGTCGACATTGGCGGTGCGCAGTTCATCCACGGTGAACAGCGGCGTGCTGCCGAACTCGGTCAGGTTGGCCAGGATGGGCACCTTCACGGCGGCCTTGAAGCGGCGGTAGTCGTCCAGCGTCTTCATGGCTTCGGGGAAGATCATGTCCGCGCCCGCTTCCACGTAGGCCACGGCGCGCTCGATGGCGGCGTCGATGCCTTCCACGGCGGCCGCATCGGTGCGGGCCATGATGACGAAGTCGTCATCGGTGCGCGCATCCACGGCGGCCTTCACGCGGTCGACCATTTCGTCGGCGGGCACGACTTCCTTGCCAGGGCGATGGCCGCAGCGCTTCTGGCCGACCTGGTCTTCCAGGTGCACGGCTGCCACGCCCGCCTTGATGAACGAGCGGACGGTGCGCGCGATGTTGAAGGCACCACCCCAGCCGGTGTCGATGTCGACCAGCAGCGGCACCTGCACGGCGTCGGTGATGCGGCGGGCGTCGATCAGCACGTCTTCCATCGTGCTGATGCCCAGATCCGGAATGCCCAGCGAGTTGGCGGCCACGCCGCCGCCCGACAGGTAGACGGCCTTGAAGCCGGTCTGCTCGGCCATCTTGGCGGCGTAGGCGGTAATGGCGCCCACTACTTGCAGCGGTTGGGATTCGGCCACTGCCTGGCGGAACTTGGCGCCCGCGCTAACGGGCTGACGTTTGGTTGTGCTCATGCGGGCTCCACAAAGAATGAACCCTTAGAGCAGGAAGCGGGCCACCCACCACGTCGCCCGTAACCCCTTGATTTGTATGGAAGTGCGCTTGCCGCCCGGCATCACGTCATTTCAGAAATGAAATTTGCATTTCAAGATGGAAATGCGCGGCGCATAATGGCCGAATTATGAGTCCTGTATCCAATCTCACCCACGCCGATCTTCCATCCCAGGCCGACCGCCCGCGCATCTGGGCATGCGGCATCAGCCGGCTGAGCGATCTCTTCCTCGACATTGCTGCGGAGTACAACGACCGCGCCGAGCTGCGCGTTATCACACGCGGCTTTGAAGACATCGTGCGCGAGATCGAAGCGGCAGGCTCGCAGCGGCCCGACGTGGTGGTGGCAGGCGGCTCCAACGGTGCGTATCTGAAGCCGCGTTTGTCCTTGCCGGTGGTCGTCATCAACCCGACCGGCTTTGACGTGATGCATGCACTGGCGCGTGCCAGACGTGCGCTATCGGGCGAGGCGCAATCGGTGGCGCTCGTCACGCACGGCGATACGCCTGACGAGGTGCGTCGCTTCGTTGCCGCGTACAACATGGACGTGGTGTTCGCGTCGTATGCATCGCGGCAGGATGCGGAGAGTTGCGTGCTGGATCTGCGCGACCGGGGCGTGGGCGCCGTCGTCGGGCCCGGCCTGGTGACGGACCTGGCCGCAGAGGCCGGCATGCAAACGGTGTTTTTGTATTCGCGCGATTCCGTGCGCGCCGCGTTCGATACCGCGCTGGAAGTCGTACAGGCCACCCGCCGCGAGGCGCAACGCCGTCAGCGCCTGGACAACCTGCTGCAGCATCTGCGCGACGGTGTGGTCGCGCTGGATGCGCAAGGTCGCGTGGAAGCCCTGAACGAGCGGCTGGCCACGGCACTCGGCATCGATGCCAAACAGGCCATCGGACACCCGCTGCTCAGCATCGCGCCCAACCTGCTCGGCCTGCTGCCCGACGCCGATGGCGACACGCTGGGCACGGTGCGCGGCGTGAGCTATGTCATCCATCGTGGCCCCTTGGGCGGTACTACCGGCATGGGCGCCGCAGAGGGCACGGTGTTCACGTTCCAGGAATCGCGCGCGGTGGAGCGGCTGGACCGCACGCTGCGCTCGCGCCAGCGCCCGCAGCAGTTCAGTGCGCGTTACCGGCTCGATGACTTGGTGGGCGAATCCGCGCCCATCGAGCGCGTGCGCACGCTGGTGCGCCGCTATGCCAAGTCCGATGCCACCGTGCTGGTGCTGGGCGAATCCGGCACCGGCAAAGAGATGGTCGCGCAGAGCATGCACGAGCTGAGCGCGCGGCGTGATTTCTCGTTCGTCGCCATCAACTGCGGCGCGTTTCCCGAAGCGCTGCTGGAAAGCGAACTCTTCGGTTATGAGGAAGGCGCCTTCACCGGCGCGCGCAAGGGCGGCAAGGCTGGGCTGATTGAAGCTGCGCATCGTGGCACGCTCTTCCTCGATGAAATTGGCGAGATGCCCCTGCCGTTGCAAAGCCGCCTGCTGCGCGTACTGCAGGAGCGCGAAGTGGTGCGGCTGGGCTCGACTGAACCCACGCGCGTGGACATCCGCGTCGTCGCGGCCACGCACCGCGCGCTGACCGATGCGGTGGAGGAAGGCTCCTTCCGAGCAGACTTGTACTACCGCCTCAACATCCTCAGCATCGCGCTGCCCCCGTTGCGCGAGCGCGCTGACGATGTGGTGCCCCTGGCTGCCGAGCTACTCGTGCAAGCCGCTCGCCGCGAGCCACGGCTGCTGCTGCGCATTCCCGATACCGACGTCGCTGCGCATTTGCTGACAGCCGTTGCAGATCCGCTGCGGCACTACGCGTGGCCTGGTAACGTGCGCGAGTTGCAAAGCGTGATCGAACGCATCGCCGTGGAACTGGCTGATACCGACGAGCCCGGTGCCATCTCCCAAGACGTCTTGCGCATGATCGCGCCCGAGGTGTTTGCGCACCCCGCGCGTGGCAAGAAGGGCCCACAGACCCTGCGCGAGCGCAGCCGTGGCGTGGAGGCGGAGGAGATTCGCGCTGCACTGGCTGCGCATGGTGGGGACCGCGATGCGGTGTGTGCCGCGTTGGGCATCAGCAAGACCACACTCTGGCGGCGGTTGCAGGCCGGATAGTTGCGAGCAGGTTGCGGTGGATCGCAGCCACGTGTCCGTTCGTCCACTCGGGCACCAGGCGCCGAACCCTATACTGTCGACCTCACAAACCGCTACGCCAACGCCATGTTTTCTCCGCTCCACATTGCCGACAGCTCAGTACGTCGAGCCCGAAGACTGTGGACCAACTACGGCATCTTCTGGCTCGGTGCCGTTCTGGTGGGGTTGGTGTCCGTCGCCTACGCGAAGCTCATCGACTTGGGTTTCGAGCTTTTTCGCAACATGGCGTCGCACGCGTTCTGGCTGCCGCTGATCATCACGCCGCTGGGTGCGGCGCTTGCCATCTGGTTGACGCGGCGGTTCTTTCGCGGTGCCGAGGGCAGCGGTATTCCTCAGGTGATTGCAACGCTGGAAGACGGCCGCCTGGCCACCTCGCTGCTTTCGCTGCGCATCATGGTCGGCAAGATCGTGGTGTCGTTCCTCGGCATCCTCTGCGGTTTTACGATTGGCCGAGAGGGGCCGACCGTGCAGATTGGCGCGTCGCTCATGTACGCCATGCGGCGCGGCTATCGTCGCAGCAGCCAACACATCGAACGGCAATTGGCGCTCGCCGGTGCGGCAGCCGGGCTTGCCGCGGCCTTCAACACGCCACTGGCCGGCGTGGTATTTGCCATTGAAGAACTCACGCGCAGCTTTGTGTCACGAAACAGCGGCACGCTGATCACCGCCATCATTTTTTCCGGCGTGGTCGCGTTGGGCCTGCAGGGCAACTACCTATACTTCGGGCGCATCCAGGCCATCGGGCAGTTTCACCCGGCGTTGATCCCGATCGTGATTGCCGCGAGCCTGCTCTGCGGTGTGGCGGGCGGAGCGTTTGCCTGGCTGCTGCTCAACCTCCCGCGCTGGATGCCCGCGCCACTGATGGCGCTGCGACAGGTGCGGCCCGTGTGGTTTGCCTTTCTGTGCGGCGTTGCCATTGCGGTGGTGGGGCTGGCCTCGGGCGGCACCACGTTCGGCAGCGGCTATGCGGAAGCACGCGGCCTGTTGGAGACCCATCAAGCGTTGTCGCCGTTCTACGCCGTATTCAAGTTTGCCGCGCTCATCGCGTCTTACCTGTCCGGCATTCCTGGCGGCATCTTCGCGCCGTCGCTGGCGATTGGCGCCGGGCTTGGCAACGTCATGTCGCTCGTGACATCGGCGATACCGCTGCCCAGTCTGGCCGCGCTTTGCATGGTGGGCTATCTGGCGGCGGTCACGCAATCGCCCATCACCTCATTCGTGATCGTGATGGAGATGATCGACGGCCACGAGATGGTCTTGCCGCTGATGGCGGTGGCGTTGCTTTCCAGCCAGCTGTCCAAAGCGCTGACGCCGTCGTTCTATCACACGCTGGCGCATCGGTTTCGTGCATCGGTGCCGCGTCCAGTTCAGCAGTGAGCCGGGGCCGGAGCACCGGCACTCGCGCGCCGATGCTCAACCCCGGCATCTACCCACGCCTACCCGCGTCGTGCCGCCTCAATCGTGGCGATGTCGATCTTCGTCATCGTCATCATCGCGTCGAATGCGCGCTTGGCCGCTGCGCGGTCCGGGTCGGTAAAGGCTGCGGTGAGAGCGCGGGGCGTGATCTGCCATGACAGGCCCCACTTGTCTTTGCACCACCCGCACGCGCTTTCCTGCCCACCGTTGCTGACGATGGCGTTCCACAGCCGATCGGTTTCGGCCTGATCGTCCGTTGCGATCTGGAACGAAAACGCTTCGCTGTGCTTGAACTGCGGGCCGCCATTCAGCCCCAGGCAGGGGATGCCCGCCACGGTGAACTCCACCGTCAGCACATCGCCCTCCTGGCCGGCCGGGTAATCACCCGGCGCGCGGTGCACGGCCATGACTTTGCTGTCGGGGAAGGTGGCTGCATAAAAGTTGGCCGCGTCGAGCGCGTCGCGGTCGTACCACAAGCAGATGGTGTTCTTGCTGGTCATGCGTGTCTCCTGTCTTTTGAACGGTGGGACACCGGCATCTGAGGGGCAGGGCGTCACATCACAGCGTCGCAGTCTGTCGGTTGGAGCCGCCAGCCGTTGCCGGGGCTACCAATGTCGCACAGTCTTGGGGCAGGCAGCGTGTTGTTACACGATTAGCGGCCAGCAGGCCCTCACACTCCCGCCTCAGGCAGCTTGGCGATCACCTTGATCTCGAACTGAAAGCCGTAAAGCCATGTCACGCCGATACCCGTGAGCGTTGGATAGGGCGCGTCGCCCCAGTGCTCGCCGACCACCTTCCAGATGGGCTCGAACTGCGTCTCGGGGTTGACGACGAAGACGGTGACATCGATCACATCCTGGAACGTGCAGCCGGCGGCGGACAGGATGGCATTCAGGTTGTCGAACGCCAGCCTCACCTGCTTCTGCAGATCGGGCTCGGGCGAGCCATCGGGCCGGCTGCCGACCTGGCCTGACACAAACAGAAAACCATTGGAGCGGATGGCCGGCGAATAGCGGTTCTGCTCATACAGGGCTTGGCGCGCGGCCGGAAACACAACATCGCGTGCAGACATGAATTGCTTCCTTGCATGGGGTAGAGGGGTCTATGGGCGGCTGCGCAGCCACCGGCACTGTAGGGGTTCGCGCCTCAGCGATAAACCACCCATGCCTACAATCACCGTTTGGTGTTTCCAAACAATCTTTCGGGGCAGAGGACCAACGTGGACCGTTTTGATGCGCTACAGGCGTTCACGCGCGTGGTGGAGGCGGGCAGCTTTACCAAGGCCGCCCAGACGCTCCAGATCAGCAAGACGACGGTGACTCAGCTGGTGCAGCAGTTGGAGGCGCATTTGCGCGTCAAGCTGCTCAATCGCACGACGCGGCAGGTCAATGTCACGCCCGATGGCGCCGCCTATTACGAGCGCGCTGTACGCCTGCTGGCCGATCTGGAAGACGCTGATACCAGCCTGTCATCCGCGTCCGCCACACCGCGGGGGCGCTTGCGTGTGGATGTGCCCACGCCGTTTGCTCGGCTCGTCTTGGCGCCTGCGCTGCCGGCATTCCATGCGCGCTATCCCGACATCCAACTGCACATTGGCGTGAGCGACCGCATGGTGGATGTGATTGGCGACAACGTGGATTGCGTGCTGCGCGGCGGCGAGCTGGATGACTCCTCGCTGCAGGCGCGTCGCGTTGGGGAGCTGTCGCTGGGTGCCTACGCTGCGCCGTGCTATCTGGAGCAGGCCGGCACGCCCGCGCATCCGAGCGACCTTGAGCATACGCACCACCGCATGGTGGGTTTTCTCAGCGCCCGCAGCGGCAAGGTCATTCCGCTGAGCCTGCAGCGCGAGGGCGAACGTATCGACGTGCGGGCGCGGTACATGGCCGCGCTGGATGATGGCAACGCCTACCTGGCGGCCGGCTTGGCCGGTGTGGGGGTGTTTTGGCTGCCGCGCTACATGGCCGACGCGCACGTGGCGCGTGGCGAGTTGATCCCGCTGTTCACCGATTGGCATGTCCCGCCCATGCCGATGTACCTGGTGTATCCGCCCAACCGGCACGTCAGCGCAAAGCTGCGGGCGTTCATGGCCTGGGTGGATGAACTGATGGCGGGTCTGCCGCCGTCGGCTGGCTGAACGCGCCAGCCCCTGTTCAGTTGGCGCCGCCGGTGGCGCTGGCAGCCGGTGCGGAGGCGGGGGTGGGCTCGGTGTGGGTTTTCGGCTCTTGCGCGGGTGGTGTGGCCGTTGGTGCGGATGCCGGCGCTGCTGGCGTCGCAGCCGGAGCCGACGCGGGTGCCGCCACCGGCACAGGCGGCGCGGCCGGCGTGGGCACCACGGGCGTGGTCATCTTCATCGGCTCGCCTTGCGGCGTGGGTGCCGGCTCGGGCAGCGGCGCTACGTGTTCCTTCTCCGCGGCCTTGGCCACCTTGCGGTCCTGGCGTGCGGGGTCGATCTTCAAAAAGTGGTCGACCAGGTTGAAGTAGCGCTCGTAGAACACCCCGGCCGGAATCGTCTCGCTGGCCACCTTCACCATCGAATCGTCGCCCGAGCCAATGGGCAGCGACACCGAGCCCAGAATGCTCAAGCCCACGCTGGCCGATGTGCTCGTCTTCTTGAGCGAGTACCGGTCTTGCACCGCGTTCACATAAGCCGTGCTGGAGGTGCCATCGGTATTGGCGTCTGCGCACACGATATGGAACGAGATCACCACGTGCGAATCGTTGCTCGGCTGGAAGTTCTTGCTGCCGTCGATCGTGTCGGCGCGCGGCGAGGTCGACACATAGCCCTGGCTCAGCAACGCCCGGCGCGCCGCCTCGCAGGTGGCATCCGAGCGTGCATGGAAGGTGCGCGCGTAGGGGCTGGCCCCCGCATCGAATTGCTCTTGCTGATAGAGCGGCGTGGGCGCGGAACTGCACGCCGACAAGGCGGCAATCGCACACGAAACGGAGAGCAGGCGGAAGCGGTAGGGCATGGTGTTGGCAAAAAGGGCTTGGCCGCGGATGGCGAGCCCGATGCGATCGGGTGGCCGGCGGCGCCACTGCGTGTGCAGCGCAAGTTTTGTGCGCGGTGGCGGGTCGGGCGTCATTATAAGTTTGTCGCGTGACAGGCGGCGCCAAATGCACGCAATGGCGCGCTGGGCGGATGCACGCGCACATCCGCCGACCGTGCTGCGCTCCAAAACCTGATGCAAACGATTGGGCGGCGCCGCGATCGCTGTAGATCGTTCGATTCTTGCCGATGCAACTTCATGGCACGGCCTCCGGCGCCGCTGCCCCATCCTAACAACATCAACGCTGGACGAACGGGGGAATCACCATATGAACTTCCAACACTTGACGGTGCGCGCCAAGCTCACCATGGCGTTTGGCTTGCTGGCGGGGCTGGTCTTGCTGGTCTCCGCGCTGGCCGTGCAGTCGCTGAGCGCTGCTAACGACCGCTTTTCCGAATATGTGAGCGGCATCAATGCGCGGGCCGCCCTGGCCGAACAGGTGCGCGCCGCCGTGGACCGCCGCGCCATTGCCGCGCGCAACCTGGTGCTGGTGACCACCGCGTCCGACACCGCCCTGGAAAAAGCCGCCGTCACGCAGGCGCATGAAGACGTGCAAGCGCGCCTGCGCGAGCTCAAAGACAAGGTCACCAGCGCGAGCAACGCCACGGATCAAGCCCGCAACCTGATCGCCGAGATCGACCGCGTGGAGACGCAATACGGCCCCGTGGCACTGGCCATCGTCAACGCAGCGCTGACTGGCAAGCGTGAAGCCTCCATTGAGATGATGAACACGCAGTGCCGTCCACTGCTTGCCGCGCTCATCAAGGCAGCCAACGCCTATAGCGACTACACCCACCAGCGCGCGCACGAGATGGAGCGAGAGGCTGCGGAGCGCTATGCGTTTCAGCGCGCGCTGCTGATCGGCATTTGCCTGGTGACGGTGCTCGGCGCGATTGCGGCGGCGTTCTTCATCACCCGGGGCCTCACACGCGCATTGGGTGCCGAGCCCGATGCACTCAGCGCCGTGACACGCCGCGTTGCCTCGGGCGACCTGAGCCCCGTGCCGGGCGGACAGACCGCACCGCGCGGCAGCATCCTCGCTTCCATGGCCGACATGCAGACCAGCCTTGTGCAACTGATCGACCAGGTCCGTCAGGCCGCGCAGGGCATTGCCAGCGACGTGGGGCAGATCGCCAGCGGCAACCAAGACTTGTCTTCACGCACGGAGCAGCAGGCCTCCTCATTGCAGGAAACGGCGTCGAGCATGGAGGAGCTGACCTCCACCGTGAAGCAGAACGCAGACAACGCGCAACAGGCCTGCACGCTGGCCGCCGATGCCTCCGACATCGCACAACGCGGCAGCACCGTGGTGGGCGATGTGGTCAGCACCATGACCGACATCCGCGACAGCTCGGCCAAGGTGGCGGACATCACGGGCATCATCGAAGGCATTGCGTTCCAGACCAACATCCTCGCGTTGAATGCAGCCGTTGAAGCCGCCCGCGCGGGCGAACAGGGCCGGGGCTTTGCCGTGGTGGCCAGTGAAGTGCGCAGCCTGGCGCAGCGCTCGTCCAGCGCCGCCAAGGAGATCAAGGACCTGATCAACACCTCGGTGGAGAAGATTCAGAACGGTTCCACCCTGGCCGAGAGCGCCGGCAAGACCATGGCCGAAGTCACCCGGGCAGTGAGCCGCGTGACGGACATCATGGGCGAGATTGCTGCAGCCTCCGTGGAGCAGAGCCGCGGTATTGAGCAGATCAACCAGGCAGTGACGCAGATGGATCAAGTCACCCAGGAGAATGCCGCGCTGGTTGAGCAGGCCGCCGCTGCGTCGACTTCGCTGGAAGGGCAGGGCCAGCAACTGAGCCGGGCAGTGGCGTTCTTCCGGTTGAGTGGCGTGCCGGCTGCATGAGTTAGCGCGCTCACCCGATCCCGCGCAGTCCGTAATGGAGGGGCCGGGGCTCGATCGAGCCTCGGCCCTTTTACGATGTGCGATGCCTCTCAGACTTTCGGAACGTGTAGCGCGTCCCACGAAGCCTTGCCGGGAATCCCATCGGCGTCTTTGCCGGAATAGCCGATCTTGCGCTGCCACGCAGCGTAGGACGCCTGATCGCCCGTGCCCCAGGTGTCCTCGTTCAAATTGCTCTTGTAGTTATTGCAGCCCACCGCGATTAAGCGCGCGTGCATTGCCGCAATGATCGGGCTCTTTCTGCCGGTCTTAAAGAAATCGGCGCCTGGAAAGGGTTCGTCTTTGCCTGGAACCACCGGAGGCAGCGGTGGCTTGACCGGCTTGGTAGGCGTGCTGGCGGCATAAGCCGGCCGACCAAAGCCCACAATGTCATGCGCCGTCCGGCTGAAGCGGCCACACATGTGGTCGTAGTTGCCCTCGATGGTGTGGACGACATCGCCCGATACGTCGGTGACGAGGCCCACGTGGTCGATTTTTGCGATCGATTTTCCACCCGACCACTCGAAGAAAATGATGTCGCCCCGGCGGATGCCGGACGCTGCCACGCCGTGATCCACGGGGTGCCACTGGCCATGAGCCTGGAACGCCTGCGCATGTGCGGGGGTGTATGCAAACCGGCCGCCAAAGCACACCGGGTCAGCATTGCCCGAGTGGTAAGCGGCGTAAGTGATGGTCATGTCGCACCACGGCTCGCCGTTCATGCCATACCACTGGGTGATTTTGTTGACGTCATGTCCGCCGGTATCACGGACGCCCACCAGACCTTCCATGGCAGAAACCATGGCTTCCAATCCACTCATTTGCTGCCTCCTACACGATGCTATCGATCAGATTTAAAAGTGATCGCTGAAAAAAATACATCCTGTTATTTGCGCAAATGTTTAAAAACAAATGCGCGGTTTACATTAGTATTTCGAACGATCGATTTAGAATGGTGAATGGATTGAAATTAATTTATGTCTGATGGGCAGGATGTTTTGTTGCAAGGGGGCGGAGAAATAATAAATATGGCGTGGTGCGGTACAAAAAAGAGAAGGTGCTCAGGAGAACACGTCATGTCATTTGCACGATTTGCTCGTCTACGCGGGCAGCGCCGATCGGTGGCCCTGTGTCTCGCGCTTGCCTTGGTTTCGTTTGGGGTGTTTGCCGATGAAGCCCAGGATTGCCAAGCGGCTGCGGGCACCTTGCTGATCGGTCATGTCACATCGGCGCCGCGCTTCAAGCACGGGATGTATCGCAACGGTGTCGAGCTGTCTCACACCCATTTGACCCTGCGCGGTGATGCCGACGGTACCGACTACGACGTCGCCATCGACAACGTGTTTGCGCAGGGCTACCGCAAGAACGCCAAGACGGTGCCGGCCCCGTTGAACACCATCGCCGTGGGCGATGCGCTGGAGGTGTGCGGCCTGCCATTCGATGGCGGCATTCATTGGGTCCACAACAATTGCGGCGATACACCAACGCCGCAAGAGCCGAATGGCTGGGTCAAGAAGATTGGCGAGGATGGCTCGGTGGGGCCGAACCTTGAGGGTGGCCAGGCGTACTGCTACCTGTGGCCGCACCGGTAGGCGCTCCCTTCACTTCTGCACGACAGCCTGGTGTTCCCTTCGGCCACGCGCGGAGGATTTCGCTCGGTGTGCCCCGCCCCTGCCGTGCGCGCCGATAGCGTGGGAGGTCAATACACCCCAAAGTCTTCCTGAGCGCCCCCGCCATGGTCCGTAGCATCGGCAAAGTCGAACACCACTCGCCCCCGTCCACGTCGGGCGACGGGGCACCGCCGCGCTCGCCCTCGCCGCAGCATGCGCCGGCAACGGAGCGCAAGCGGCCGGCGGATGCCCCGCTTGGGCTGGCACGACGCAGCGCGGCGTCGGCGGGCGCCACCAGAAGCACTGCCGCACCGCGCTCCGCCATGCCCAGCAAGCGGCCGCGCGTGGAGGCTGGCCCCTCCAACGCAGTCGCTTCCGCTTCCACCTCCACCAGTAGTGCTCCGGCCCGCAGCAAGCC
This sequence comes from Ralstonia sp., assembly GCA_039592975.1. Taxonomy (GTDB): domain Bacteria; phylum Pseudomonadota; class Gammaproteobacteria; order Burkholderiales; family Burkholderiaceae; genus Ralstonia. The sequence continues at coordinate 612,315 of JBCNQE010000001.1, forward strand.
AGCACGGATGAGCGCAGCGTTGATCGCAGCCGCGCTCAAGACGCTTGCAGAAGATCCGATGCGCCCGCTGGTGTCGATCAGCGCCGATCTGGGAATGTCTAGGATGACCGACTACCTTGCGCCGGGCGGTGCGCTGCGGCTGATGGATAGCGTGCGGGCATTTCCTGACTTCGAGGCGCATACCGAGTCGATCTGCGCTTCACTGCGGCGCCTGGGGCACGGCGAGCAGGCCGATACGCTAAAAGCGCTGGGCCCCGCAATCGGCGCCGGCCGTGAGCGGCAGACGTTGAGCGCCCAGCGTGTGCACGCGCTGCTGGCAGACCGGCTGGCGGGCAAGCCGGTGTCGGACAAGACTCTGGCGCGCTGGCAGACGCCCGCCGCCTGGCCACGCGAGGACCTCGCCACCCGAGCCTCCAAGCTGCCCGATTACGCCGACTGGCGCGCGCGCATCGAAACGCAGTTGCGGCAGTTGGGCGTGATCGGCAAGGACGAGCGCCTGCCCGAGCCTGCGGCAGCGCGCAGCGTCTTTACTGCCCACAAGCTGGTTGCCGTCCTGCGCGTGATCCAACAACGCGCGAAAGCGAAGGCGGAAGGCCGGCTTGATGATCCGTCGCTCAAAGGGGCCCTCTATGACATTGCCGATGTCAAACAGGAGCATATGCTGGCCTGGATCGCCGCCGATGGCTCCCTGCGCAAGCCTGCCGGCAACGTGTCGCGCCTGCCGGGCTACGTGGACGAGCGCGATGAAATCGTGCGATTGCTGAGCGAACTCGGCCACGCAGAGACGGCTGCTGCCATGCCGCTCGAACCGACTCGCGCGCAGGAAGTCGGTGCTGGCACCATCGCCCAGTTTCTCGCCAAAATCGCGGCCAACCCGAAAGCGCAACGCGGTGCCACGGCGCTTTCGCTTGGTGTCGCTGTCACGTCGCTGGCAACGCATATCACACCGGGCAACCGGCTCAGGCATCTCGACAAGGTTGCCGACATGCCAGGCTATGCCGAGCACGCTCAAGCACTCGGCAATGCACTGCGGGCGCTCGGCCATGCGGACCAAGCCGCCTTGCTGCCTGCGCCACCGCAGGCCCCGGCCGCTCCGGAAGACCACGCCCCAGCCAAGCTCGGCGCCACGGCTGACGATTTTCTGCACCGGGTAGGCAATCACCTGCACCAAGTGGCCGAGGTGGCGCGGCGGATGCGTGATGAACAGCAGGCCAATGTGACCATGTTTGCCATTGCGCAGGAGACCGGTGTATCCAGGGCGTGGGTCCGGGCGCTGCTCGACGAGCGCGGCGCGATCCGCGAGCAGCCCGTTATCGAGCAGATGCTGGACGGTGTCGACACCCATGCTTCAGCGCGCCTGGGCCGGTTGCTGGAACGCCTGCGCGGGCAGATCGAGGGCGCTGACCATGCGCCGTCAAGCTCAGCGGGCCCGGCAAACACAAGCGCGCGGCCGGGCGCTGGCAGCACCATCGTGCAAGGGCGGCCCACCATGAAACCGCTGCACATGCCGGGTGCCAGATTTGCCCCTGACCGCATGCTGGTCGTCAAATCCAACACGATAGACCCCGGCCCGAACGTCGACAAGCGGCTCGCCACGATCTACCGGGCCAACCGCGAACTCGTGCATCCGCCGCGTAGCTACGAACCCGACCGGCAACGCCAGCCGTTGCGCTGGCTCAGCACCATGCTGCGGCAGCGGTTTCCGAAAAGCGTTGAAGTGCAATGCTATTTCGACGCCAGCCGCCGCTCCATCGTCGTGTCGTCCAACGTCTCGACCGTCAACGAGAGCATTCGCCGCTTCCTGGCGTCCGCCGAGTTTGAGCGGTTGCTTGCCAAGCCCGCGCCGCCACACGTCGACAACCAGGATCGCCTTGCCCGGCATGAGGCCAAGCTGTTGCGCCGCATGGACCCGGCTTCCGACCCACACGTGGGCGAGGCTTCGGAGGCTGTGCTGGCGGCGATTGCCGAGCGCCGCTTCCAGGTGCCGTCGCGCACATATCCGGTCGATCTGCACGCCGAACGGCGCATCAACGATCACATGATCAGTGAACACCGCACGCGCGTAGAGACCGAGCAGCTCGCCGGCACCATGCGGCCGTGTAGCAGTTGTGCAGACGACCTTGAGGCCAAGCCCGAGGTGCATCGCGGGCCCGCGTGGCTGTCGCGGGCCGGGCGCATGGGGTTCGACCGCGACGAGAACGTCGATCGTCAGGTGCAAGCCGGCGTTGGCACGTCGATCACGCGTTCGCGCAAGGAGCGGCTGACGTTTGAGCACGATACGGATAGTGATTCGGATGCGTAGGGGCGGGGGGCAATGGGCAAAGAAACGTGATGTCGCCCATTCCGGCAAAGGCAGATTCGCCGTGTGGCGGTAAAGCGCCGCGCTACACCCCCATCCGCCCCGTGCGCAACCAAACCGCCCAATCGGGCCGCCCGTGCTGTTCCGCAACCGCCGCCGCTTCATCCCACGCATACTCCACCGCACGAAACTCCACGGCCCACGCGTTCGCCTGCTGAGTCACGATGGCATACCGCGCATGCGGGCTGTGCACTTCAATCTGGTGGGGAACCGGATGCGGATCGCGATACGCCTGCAGGCCGACGCTGCCGGGGTTGACGATCAGGCGGCCGTCTGCAAGCGCCATCGCCCGCGGCACATGCGTATGGCCGCAGAGCACGAGCTTGGCGTCGGCGCCAGTGGCGCGTGACAGCACTTCGTCATGCGTGGCGGCGCGGCAACCGTGTTCAGTGAGCGTCTCCAAAAAATACGTCAGGTCGCTCTCGGCAGAGCCATGGACAAGCAGCACATCGTCTTCGATGTAACGCTGCTCCGGCAGGCTGGCAAACCACGCAAGCTGATCGGGCCGCAACTGCCCGAATGCGTATTGATCCGATGGCCCCATGCGAGCGGGATCGCCTTCAAGCACCTGCCGCTCGTGGTTGCCTCGGATGGTTGGCAAGTTCAGCGCCATCAGCGCGTCGACCGTTTCGCGCGGCTGTAGCGGCCCCGACGCAATGTCGCCGAGGTTCACGACCAAATCGACGGCTTGGGTTTGCAGATCTTCCAGTACCGCATGCAGCGCGGCCAGGTTGCCGTGAATATCGGAGAGGGCGGCGATTCGCATAGGGGATGGTTTTTAACGGGCAATCACGGGCTGATCGTATATCGGGGGCGATTATTCCTAAGGCTGTCCGACACGGCATTTTCGCTGAATGTGCTCATTTTTCGTCGCCACCGACGATTACCGCCGCCATTCCGAAGAGACTGCTTCGCCCATCGCTCGCCTTTTTCAAGAAAGCGCCACTCGATCGCGCCGCGACCTGGGTCCAGCGGACTGGGGTCGACCGGACGACTTTCCACACCTCAGACGGAACGAAACGATCAATGACATCCATCTCTTCCCGTACTCCCCCGGCGGCGGCACACGTTGACACGACTGAAGGCGCAAGCAGCCATCCGTCGTCGCCCGCTTCCAGCTCGCACTCGCCAACGCAGGCGGGGAAGCGGTCCGCATCGCCCGAACTCGATTTGCAACCGCGTAAAAAGCGCCCGGCAAGCCCATCGACCTCCGCAGCCAGCCATGCGGCCGCAGCGTCAGCCGACGAGGCCATGTTCGAAGACACCAGTGGCCCCGTCGGGCCGGGAATCCCCAAGCTTCGCCTGTCGATTCCCAAGCGAGAAACGTCGCCAGTGCTGGCATACGATCGCACCCCCAAGGCCGACCCGAGCGCGTTGTCGTTCTTCCGATGCACGAACGACCTCGGCGGCCTGCCCGCTTCCATCAACACAACGGGCATGCAGGCCCTGCGCCTGTCAGGCAGCGAAGGCATTTCGTCAAAAAGCCAAGTCCAGCGGATTATGGCGGCGATGGGCACCCCCGCCCTCTACTTCGTCGACTTGCGCGAGGAATCGCACGCCATTGCCAGCGGGCACCCCATTACGTTGCGCGGCCGTCGAGACTGGGCCAACGTCGGGCTATCCCATGAAGAAGTCTTGCGCGGCGAGGCGGACATGATTACGAAGCTGCAGCAGCAGGATGAGATCTCGTTGGTCCGGTCGCTTGACCTTAGAAAAGGCGTGGCGGAGCCGCATCGCATCGTGCTGAAGCAGCCGGAGGTGGTGAGCGAGCGCGAGTTGGTCGAAGGCGCCGGCGCCAACTATCGCCGGCTGACCGTGACCGACCATAGCCGCCCCCGCCGGGAAGAGGTCGATCGCTTCCTCAAGGTTGTCCGCGAGATGCCCCAAGGCGCGGGCATCCACGTTCACTGTCTTGGCGGCCGAGGGCGCACGACAACGTTCATGACGCTGTACGACATGCTGCATAACGCAACGCGGGTGCCCGCCGAAGACATCATCAAGCGCCAGGCCGTGTTCAGTTATGACTATCAGATGTCCACGATCAACGCCGACAAGCCCTACAAAATGGCTCTGCAGGAAGACCGGCTCGCATTCCTGAATGCATTCCATGAATACGCTCGGGCAAATCCGGGCGGGAAAGGGCTGTTGTGGTCGGAATGGCGGCAGAGGAGCCAGGAGGCAGCCAGCTCTGCGGCGGTTGGCCCTAGCCAGCACGGTGCCGAACACTAAGGCAACGCGCCCGGCATCTGCACGATGCCGGGCCGCCGGCCGTGCCCCAACGCGGCTGGCCGTGATGCTTGATATTAAATTCTGATTTTCATAATCAGAAGAACGCTTGGCTGGCGTTTGTTTTCACCCCCATTCAAATCAAAAACCCTGTCGATACCCCACTAATTGGGGCGGGCGAAATGGGGGGGCATCATCTATGCTGTTTCCCGAAAAAGGCAGGCGCGCTGCTTATATTCGCCATTATCAAAAAAGCGCCTAGTCCAAAATATCTAAAGTAGTAACCCGGGGGCAGTAAATGGGGCGTAGGAGAAAGCAACAACCACGCACGAGCGACCTGCTGTTGGCGTTGCCGTGGTGGATGCTGGCGATTGGCGCGGCGGCAAGCTATTTGGTCTTCCACAACATCCTCCCGGCGGCATTGGCTGCCAATCCGATCTTGAGCGGTGTCGGAATGCTGGCGCGCGGGCTGGCGTGGATGCCTGCACTGCTGCTCGCCTTCTTTGCCGTGCTGTCATACCTGCGGGAGCGCAGCCAGCAGGCCGATGCCCGGCTCGGCCCCACGCGCACGGAACCGGCCACGCGGGCCCGCCCACCCAAGGCGCCGCCCCAGCCCGCCCGCAACGCCGCAGGCAACACCACGCCCAACCCCGCACGCGATACCACCCCACCTGCGCAAACCACCACGCCAGCAGAGCCCGCCGTGCCCCAGAGCTGGACGCTGGAGGCCATCCAATCCCTTGAGTGGAAACGGTTCGAGCTGCTGTGCGTGCAGTACTACGAGCAGATGGGCTTTACCGTGAAGACGGTGCCGCACGGCCCAGACGGCGGCATTGACGCCACGCTGTACAAGGCCGGCCTGGACGCGCCCGTGGCGGTGGTCCAGTGCAAGGCGTGGTCCAAGCCCGTGAAGGTGGAACAGGTGCGGGCGCTGGGCGGCTCCATGCTGGCGCACAAGGTCAGGCGGGGCGTGTTCTGGTCTTTGTCTGGTTATGTCGGCAACCCGGTGCAGGAGTTTTCCGAGCTTGCCGGTATCCAGCTATTGGACGGGCCGGCGGTGCTTGAGCGCATTCGCGCGCTTGATGCGGGCAAGCAGGCTGCGCTGCTGGCGAAGGTGTTTGAGGGGGATTACCGCACGCCTTCGTGCCCGGCTTGTGGGGTGAAGCTGGTGGCGCGGAATGGGAAGAGTGGGGCGTTTTGGGGGTGTACTAATTATTGGAAGGGGTGTCGGTATACGTTGCAGATCGTCCGAGGGACTTGAGCTTAGTCGTGATCTTGCCCACTTTGTCTTGGATGGGGAAATTACGGCGCTATTGATGGAAAACGAGCATTAAGTCGACAGCGCGGAAGCTAGTTCGCGAAAACGGAGTGTGGAGCGTTAGGCGTCTGAGAAAAACTAGCCAAAGGTGGGCCTAGTGAATTGCTATCGGCTCTGTGTCGTGTTTATTCCTTCTACAAAGACGAAGGGGGGGCTATGAGCAAAGAGCGTCAGGCTAAGAAGGAGCATCTCACGATATATCTAGTTAAAGATGTCAAACTTCAGGACTACCAGTTCATCGATACCAATCATACGAAACGCCCTGTGCAATTAAAGATTGCCTCGGGCAGTGCAATTTTGTATGTAAAACTGACGCCTCCGCCAGTTAAACCAGCTTGGTCGGAATTTCTCACCAAAAATCAAGATGTGCCGGACGACTTATTTCAAGGCGGTCGCTCGGAGGGGGCCCTTTTGGTCTTTCGGTGTGAAGAGGCGACTTTTGTGTTGACATTCGGCATGGGGTTTCATTTGCTTGATCATGATTTGGTCGAGCGCGATTTCGGACTTCGGGTTGCCTTGCACACTATTGCTCCAGACAGGCTGCGGAGCTTGGACAAGGCAAGCTATGAGATAAATCCACTAAATACTCGAAATCAAAGCCCCAGGGATGCCGATATTTTTGATCTGCACGTCGATACGGAAACCGATATGGTTTACGCCATTACTGGGGCGTCCATGGAGCCCGTGTTTGGTGATCTCGTCACTGGACGTGATGCATTGACAATAATGCCGAAGATGGTTTTGGATGATCTTCCAAATATTCTTTCTGTGGCGTTTTCTAGATATATGGAGAGAATGCCGGAGAAGTTTTCATGGATAGACGATGTAAGTCGAGTGAAGGCTAAGGATACATTAGAAATTCTTGAGCTAGAGCTTTCTGGAATGCTAGCTGGGAAGCAGTCGCTTGGGAATGTATGGCTTGGCGAACCCGAGATTGTGGATTGGGAAAGGCAGATTGGATATTCGTTCGACTTGCGGAGAAGAACGGCTATTCATCAGACGCTAAAGTTGAGCGATTTGCTTGATTATCTCTCCGCGTTGGGGGAAGCGCCAACCACAGAAACTTTGAAGAAGCGGCCCATACACATAGTTGACGGTAATCAGCAACCCGTGGGGAAGTGGATGGCTTATCGGTGCTTATATGCTGAATACCCTTCTGGTGAGCATACTTATATCCTCAGAAATGGAGTTTGGTATGCAATTAGCAGAGACTTTGTCCAGCGAGTGGATCGAGCTTTAAGTGGACTCAAGGCCCATGATGCGAAGGACATGCCGGCGTACATGCATGCCGATGAGGGATCTTACAACAAGGATGTCGCGGACAGGGTTCCGGGGTACGTGTCAATGGATAAGAAGAATATTCACGTTGGCGGACCATACGACAAAATAGAATTTTGTGATCTGGTGAGGGATAGAAAAGAACTGATCCATGTGAAGTTATATCGAAGCTCTGCGACGCTCAGTCATTTATTCGCACAGGGTAGTGCTTCGGCGGAGGCGTTCATTAAGCATGAAGATTTTCGCGTGAAGTTGAATGAAAAGCTCCCGGAAAATATAAGGCTTGCTAATCCTCATGCACGCCCCGTGGCGGAGGAATATAGTGTTATATACGCCATCGCTACCACAAAGAGCATTCCGGATGAGTTGCCCTTCTTCTCAAAAGTCACACTAAAGAACGCGCTATCAAATCTCAATGCGATGCGCTTCAAGGTGGGGTTGCTGAGGATAAGTATTGAGGAGGATTTTGAGAAAACAAAAACCTATAGATCGCAGGGAAAAGCAAAGCCCCCGGCAAACATAGAAAAATCAAATAATAAAACTCCCGTTACCGGCGATGAATCTTGGAGGGAGGTTGAGCCGGAAATATAAATTTATCATTGTGTTTATTTTATTTTTCTTCATTCCTAATATGCGCTAAACTCCCTCCGCTGCGCAGACAACCGCAGCCGGGACTGCAATCCCGAATTCAGCATTTCCCGTGAGAGCCGTTATAGCCCTCGCGTGTCGTCGTTCGCCTATATGGGCGGGCCCGATAGGGAGGGCTTCGGCCCTGCCGGTTTTTGGAAACGCTGATCGGTATTGCAGACCTTGTCGTGTGCCCGCCCACCCTCACCGGTGGGTGGCTCCCTACTCAACCAGCAGAGGGCAAGACAATGGATCAACCGACCCAAGCCGTACCCACCACACGCCGGCATTACCCTGCAACGCCACCTCCCACCCGCATCGCTTGTCTGCCACCGCGCCCGCCGGACGGAGGCGCGCGATGAACCTGCACACCAATCAGTGTTATCTGCAAGGCGCACTCGGCGGCCGCGATTTTCTGTGTCGCATGCAGGTGGCCTTGAAGCTGCATCGACAGTTCGAACCCAGAGCGCTGCGCTCTGAATACCAGCGCCACCTCCAAGACAAGCCCGCCGAATATCAGGCCGGGTTTCTGGACGCGATTGGCGCGTACATGCTCATCACGCTGGAGGGCGTGCTGGTGGATGTGAACCGGTGGGAAATCCTGCGCGTGCTGGAGTGCGCAGACCAACAGAAATAAAAGAACCGCAGCAAACGCGACCCCGAGACGGGCGGGGAAGCCATCCCCGGGCGCAATGCCCAGCCTTTCGTGTGCCGAGCCCAACGCCGCACATGCGCAGCTCCAAGGCCCGACCGCCAGGGTCCAAGGGCCAACTGCCGAGCCGAAAACTCCGAACACCGCAGTCAGAGATTCAAAACGCCGAGCGCAAAGCGTCGTGCTCCGGCCTCAAACGGACGAACGCCGGGCCCAAACTGCCGAACACCGAGCTCAAAAGCTCAAGTGCCGGGCTCCAATGGCCAACAAACCGGAGCTCAGAGGCCCAAACGTGGGGTTCAGAACGCCAAACGCCGAGCTCAGAACTCGGAATGTCGAGTTCGGAACTCGGAGCGTCGAGCTCAGAACTCGGAACGCCGAGCTCAGAACTCGGAGCGTCGAGCTCGGAACTCGGAACGTCGAGCTCAGAACTCGGAACGTCGAGCTCAGAACTCGAAACGCCGAGCTCAGAACTCGGAAAACAGAGCCCTCGCGGGAGTGTCAGGATTTCCGTGCTCAAGGCGGGCGTTGAGATGAACACAGCCCGCCGATGGCAGCGACGTGGCGGATGTTGAAGCCCCACCACGCCGTGCGCCCCTAACGGTGCGAGCGGGCTTATACGACTTGCGTCTGCCCTTCCTCCGCGCTCTTCTCCAGGCTGTCATCGTAGACAGGGCGCCACTGCTGCGCGCTTGAGCCGTTGAACCCGTAGGTCCAGATGGGGTTCCCGTCGGTCACCACGCTTGCCTTGTCGTCGATAACGAGGTTGGGTTGCTGAATACTGCGGATGTAGCTGTTGTCGTCATACATCCATTGCTGCGTGCTCTTGACGTTACTGGGGTCATAAACGCTCAAGAACATGTTTTGCTGGGGTGCCAGCTTCGCGGTGTCCAGCACCAGAACGCTGCCTCCCGCAGTTAGGACGAAGGTATTGTCTTCCTGCTGAGTCCACTCGTACTGATCCTTGTTCGCCCTGCGTGTGTCAAGCAAAACCACTTGCGCGCCGGATATTGCTCGCTTGACGCCAAAAGCATAGTTCGAATTACCCAGGTAGAACCGCGTTGGTTTCAGCTCCATGTCGTCCTTCGTAGTCCACTCTTGGGCGGGGGAGGCGTTATAGGCATGAACAATAATGGGATTGCCATCCTTGGTCGCCCGCCCTTTATTGTCGATCGCGAAATTCGGATTGCCTACGTTGAGGTAGTGTTTGGAGCCATCGTCGATCCACTTCTGCGTGGGGAGAACGTTTGAGGAGTTGTAGAGGCTTAGCTTGAACTGCTGAAAGTCAGCGAGCGTCGCAACATCAAGAATAAGTGTCGGGTCCGATCGCAATGCAATCGTGTTGTCATCCCGGAGGATCCACTCGTAATACGCCTCCTTTACCGATGACAATGTGGTATCGCGCAGAACGACGGGGGTATTTGCGATTCTGTCATTTACACCGATGGCAAATTTCGGATTTCCGGCGTAATAAATCGTGCATGGCGTGGCTGGCATTGTCTCACCCTCCTAAGGTCTAAGTTAATCTCGGTACTGCCGGCATTTTGCGAGGCATCGAGAATTGGTTGCAGGTCCAAGTTGGGCTGCAGGGGGAGATTATGCTTGCGAGGGCGATACGGCAAATTCTGATTTTCGAATTCTGATTATATTAACGAATGAATTGCGCGAATCTTAATAGTTAAAGCATTATAAACAAATGTAAAGATAAACAAATGCAAAAATAAATCCCGCCTTCGAGTAATCCTCGCCATGCCTTGCCATGCGGAATACGGGCGCGTGTTCGCGTTGCCAACGGCACCCACACGCGGGCGGCTTCAATGACGCTGCTCCTGCTGTCCAGCAGGTCTTGTGCACGCGCACAAATCTGCCGGCGGTGCTGTCGCCAGAGCACTTCGTTGGTGATTCCAGGCGAGATTGGGATGCCTTGCCCCACAGGACGACCGCCTGTTTCATCTGGCCGATTCAACCGCACGCAACTCAGGCCTTAGAACGTTTGAATGGCTTCGCATTCGCCGTTCGCTCACAGTGGCGCCCGCCGTTTCGGTGCGCCGACCGGCTAACAGGGAAGGGGATTTCTACGATGCCCTCATGGTGAAAGACAGTCCGCAGCGTTGGGTGGCACTCGCCAAGCAGGCGGCAGGGGAAGAATTGCAATGACAAGAACGCGCGTTGTTCGCTGGGTCGATGTTCTGACCGGAATCTTGGTTGCGATCAGCGCAGCCTTTACCGTTTATGTATTGCAGTTCGCCCACATCGATCTGGCGGCGGTACGTACCGGGCCGCCGGTGGCGATCGGTGGCTTGGTCATGATCCTCGGCTTGCTGATTGTGCTGGTGGAGCTGCCTCTGGTGGTGTTCGTGCTAGTGCTCCGCCCGGGCAGGCGAGCCCGCGTCCTCGCATCGATGGTGATTGGCGTGGCGGTGTTTGTCGCCAGCATCGCCGTGACCAGGATGTACACCGAGCGTAAGCTGCCACCCCCGGCACTCGCCTCTAGCAAGATCGTTTTATGACGCCTGAACTGAAGCAAAAGATGGTGGCCACCTGCCACGAGAAGATACGTACCAAGGGCGAAGGTGTCGGCCTGTCCTTCTACGCGTTCTTCGCCAACCGCAACGACGACCCTGAGCTTCTCATGGAGGCTGCCACTTGGTGGATTCAGACCTACCGGTTGGACCACTTTGAGAAGGCGACGAAGATTCTAGGGTTGGTGGAAGCGATGCGCGAAGGCAGCCATGCCGAGGCAGCGCGGGACCGGCCGCTGTAGTTACCGATGTTCACTTCGCCAGGCAGGCGCGGTGAGCTTCTTCCATGGAGAAACGACGGCGGCGCCTTATCTAGACGCGCAGTTTCGACTAGCCGGCAACCTGCCGGCGTTCTGACACGGCCATCAGCGCAAAACCGACCATCCCCAGCAAGAGCAGCCACGGGAAGGTGTTATCCCATTGGTAGTGCCACGGGTTGTTCGGATAGGTCACTTTCAATATCAGGTAGGTCTGAATCAGGTACGCAACCAAGAATGAAGCCAGCGCAATCAGCATCAGTGCGGCTTCGGTTGCGGCAACGGTCAGCTCGCCCATGATGTTCCCTCCCGCCAGCATGACCACTGCGGCCAAGGCAATATAGGCGCCGGTGTGGACTTCCACGCCCGCTGAAACGGACGCTTCCGGTGGCATGAACCTCCCGGTCAGGATGACGAACAACACGAATGCAGTGGCCCAGTAGAAAGACAGGCCCACAACTTTCCTGACGCCGCGCCATCCGGGCCTTTTTATCTTGTGCGCACGCCATGCTGTGGTGGGTGACATTGCCAGCATGATCACCGGGATGACCGCAAATGCAAGACCACACAAGAACTTGGTTGTGGCGAATTTGGTGATCAGCAGATTGCCTGCCTCCCACACAAAAAACACGGTGATGAGTGCGGTTTTGGCCCACCGCTGTTGGCGCAAGAGCCCGATCGCAATGCCGACGTTTGCCACGGTGAGTACGCCCAACCATCGCCATTGGTTTTGGGCCGACAGAGAGCAATCGGGAATGAGCGGTGCCGTACCAAAGTAACCGGCTACGTGCATGCGATAGAAGGCCAAGAGCACCGTGGTGGCACCCAGCAACAGAAAGTAGGCCGCGATGGTCGGCAAGACGGGTTTATTCATGAGGGGAGCGCTTGGTGGGCTTTGCCAGCAGCGTTGGCTATCGCATTCGCCCTGGGGCTCGGCGCGGTTGGCAGAACGTTACGGCGCTCGATACTAAGAGGACGGCGACGTGTGGGCAAGGCGTCCGAAAGAGGGGGCTCCCGAACGCACGCTCCCGGTTTTCCTCCGGGTCGGCCTGCATCGGTGGGGGGAGCCAACGCGTGCTGGACCGAAAGCCATCAACGGCACCCTCGTTGTGCGCTTCAACCTAGCGGCCCAGCGTAAGCGTGGGAAAGATCAGGAGCGGCTGCCCGGTCGAAAACATGGCGGGGCATCAGAAGTGGACGACTTGCGAAGCTGCGGCTGCGTCAGAGCGGCCGGCGGCGAAGAAGCGGAGCGTTCAGGGCTGACTATCGACCGGCCCGCGGAAGGGAAGGCGCCTCCGTACAAAGAAGGTCGTACTAGAAACTCTGAGGGCAATCGCAACCGTTGCGAACGAGACCCCCGATAGTCACCCGTCAAGAGTCACGTTCGAGAAGCACCATTGATCGGTGGCGTCTTGACCGACCAACTTCGAGGTGTCAGTTCAGTCTTCCGAAGCCTCATTGCGGCCAGGGCGCATGTCGTATCCCGAATCATGCGCGATGGCCTCCTGAATCTTGTGCATGCGGGAAGCTTCGATAGACATGCTGTAGGCGAGCGCATCGCGCTGGATGCGGAACGCGTTGACTCGCTCTCTCAGTGTCTCGGAGGGGCCGTGGCTGCTGGTGCTGACATTTTTACGCGCAAGGCCCGGCTGCTGCTTAAGTACCGTGTCGACGGTACCGCGTGATTCAGCGTGTTTGTAGAAGACCGCTGGCAGGATTTTTGTTCCGTCGATATATTCCATTCCATTCACATGATCGGATTTACCGCCAGTCCTGAAGCATGCTCCAGTGTCATGCAGTCGATTATGCAAGTCATCGAAGAATTGAGCGTGATGAAATGCATGTAGTGCGAAGTTGAAGCAAAATGGCTGGCAACCAATTTTGGATTTCTGCGCCTTCACATCAATTACGGCCATGGAAGCGTTGGCACCGAATTCATTGTTTAGGGCGGTGATGAATTCGTGATAGCCATTTAGAAGCATGGGCTGACCATGTTGGTCACGCTTGAGTGATTGAGCCGTTTCCATGACGAGCAAAGTCCGGCGTCCATCGTCATGTGTGCGCACGTCAATTGCGATGCGATGCGACCCTCGCGGGTCCAGAATGGAGACGCAGCGCCAACTCGGTGTATGGGTGGCAGCCAGAGACGCTCTGAAAGCCGTCGGCGTTTCCGAATACTGCAAGTTCAGTCCCGGATACTTATGGTTATAGGTCCTTGCCAGGATCCATAGGTTCTGTGCGTCTAGGTTGCTGATTTCTCGGGTAGGTTGGCTAGTGACAACAGTGTCCAGCACCCGTTGCGCATAGTGCGCCAGCTGGGGGTTGACGTTGTTTGCAAACCTGAGGGTGTGAGCCAGGGACTCGGCTTTTCTGCGAGCGCGGCGCGGCAACTGCGAGAACGGGGACGCATGAGCATTGACCTCCGCTCGAGGAGAGGAGCTGGAGGCTCCGTTGTCTCGCTGCACGGTGTTGATTGTCGAGTCGTGCGGGTCTACGAAGGAGCCTGTTTGCTTAGATATGCAGAGTCCCAAGGTGCGTTCTCTTTTTGTGAAGGTGTGGAGTGCCTAGCATAGTGCGGCCCGGGTGTGGTGCAGGGTCTGAGGCGAAATCAATGTGCGTCTCGCGAAGACCGGTGGAGCGCACCGTATCTTTGGGCGCCGCCTCTCACATCTGCTTTGATGATTCCGCCTTGCGCTTGAACATATTGTGCAGAGCATTCCTAAAGTCGATCGATATTTCAGATAAATATCTATCCCAAACTTCGCTTCCCGTTAAAGATATTCGCAATATCGTGCTGCAACATTGGCGCCGGGCATTAAATTTCATTCCCCCGGTAACGATTCCGGGCGAGCCATTTATTTCACTAGGATTATCATGAGCATTTTTAGCAAAATCTCCAATCTATTTGTCGGCCACCACGCTCACGCCACGCAGGCGACAGGCACCCCGCCGAAGCCTGCGAATCAGAATCTTGAGAATGCAACCCACAAGCTGGATGCAATGCTCTCGAATTTCTTCCACAAATTGAAGGCAACCGCGGACGACGTTGCGACGGGCACGAAATCGCATAAGGCCTGACATTGTTCCGCGCGGTGGTCGATGTTCGGCGAGCCCCAGCCTTTCCGAGGCAGGGGTTTTGCACCGAATATCGACTCCCGTAGAGAACACCGTCCCGCTCGGCAACGAGCGGGCGATCGAAGTGATCGACATCGCCACACTGAGCATCTTCGACGCTGGCGTCTTCGCGACCGGCCACCTCCAATTTGCAGAGTGATGCAAAACATTGACGGTGCTTTCCGCTGCGTACATGCGGCCGCGACCTCATCCGACGGGCAGCAGGAGGTGAATCGCAGCGCGGACACTTCAGCCTCAACTCCTATGGCCCCGCGCTCGCGTGAGCTCGTGGCCACGCGGTCAGGAGCGCTCGCAGGCCTGCAACCCTATGCTCGTCACCGACCGTCGGCCGATGATGTGCGTGCGGAGAACGCGCATACGGAAGAGGCCGCCGCGCTTGGGGTATCCATTTCGCTCCGCACGCCTGGTATTCCGGAATTGCCTGCACATGCCCTCGGACCGTTCATAGGGCGAGGAAGCCAAAAGGACGTGTACAGGCTGACCGACGAACCGCACCATTGCGTGGCACTGGTTCGTACCGATGCAATCGGTCGTTTCGACACGCCGGCTACCCACGCCCAACGAGAGATGGACGCATTATTGAAATTGCGCGCCCGAGGCTTTCGCACGGTCGACACGTATCGTCTCGTTCGTATCGGCGACCGTGTCGGCATTGAGCAGGCTTACCTGCACCACGCAAAACGTTCTGCGGACATCGTTGGTGCTCCCAGCAAAGTACCGGAAGGGCAATACCTCACACCAAAAACCGTCGAACAATGCAACTCGACAATCGCCACCTTGCGTGAGACCGCCACGGTGATCGACGACCTTCAGTTTTTGGTTGAGCCCCGGGGCGACATCCATATCAGCGACCCACGGGCGGTGATGGAAGGCAATCCACAAAAGAACGTCGACACTGTAAAAGCGCTGCGAGGCGCGGCAATTGAGCGCCTGTTGCCCTCGGATGACGAAGAATGAAGTCGACCGCGTCGATACTGCGCAATGATCGACGCGGCCGGCGTGTCAGCCCATCACCACCGATACTTAACACTCACAAGCCCAGACCACCCCGCGCTGGACCCAGACAGATGCTGCCGGCCGGCTTCCATCGTCACGGCCAGGCGTTTGGCGGGGCCGAATCCCACTGACCCGCCGAGCGCCACTTGATAGCCGCTGCGCCGGGCCGGGGCTGCGTCGGCCGTGATGCTGCCACCGTCTTTGCTGGCGGCGACGGACAGATCGCTGCCGAAGGTTTCCAGGTGTGCGACGCGGCCATAGATTTCATGCGAGCCAACGCTGTTGGTGCCCGTGTGCTTGAGCGTGACACCGGCATTCACCATGCCGAAGGTCTTGCGATTCAGGTCGGTGGATACGCCGGCAGACGTCACGCTCTGGTCGCCAAACATGACCCCCGCCACTGCAGCAGTGGACGGTTCCACGGTCACGCCATGGCCGAGGTCGAACGGCCACCCGGCGGCGAGCGTGGTGCCAAGCGTCTTGACGTTGAACTTGCCGCTGGTGTTGGTGCCTTCCAGGTCGGTCGCGTTGTAGCTGTTGCGCAGCGTCGCGCCGCTGATGCCGCCGCTGACGTACGGGCCGTTGTTGGCCTGTAGCGTGGCGTTGACGCCCACCGACGTCATGTTGATCGTGCCCGAGCCGCGCGTGTAGCCGACGTTGGCATTGCCCTGCGTGATGCTGGCGCCCACGCGTACGGTGCTCCTGTCGCTTTGATAAACGCGGCGGTCTGCGCCGAGGCTGAGCGACGTGATGGTCTCGCTGGTCTGGCGGCCATAGCTGGTGTCTGTCTTGTCGCGGCTGGCCATGGGGGTGAGCCAGACGCTGCCTTCAGCGTTGTCCGCCTGCGGGGGCGTGATCATGCCCCCCGTGCCGGTGGTGCCGGGCAAGGCGGACGTGCGCAGCAGCAGGTTGCGCATCGCCACCACGGATTCGGACGCGGTCAACACGGCCTCGGCCGGGCGAATGCCGGAAGACGACGTTGCCAAGCCGGTAGAAAGGGTGGGCACCGTCGGCGTGGCCGGGTTCGTCGGATTGGTCGGGTCCGTCGCGCCCGGGTTGCCGACGGCGCCCGTGGAGGAGCCATCGCCGTTGCCCGCAATCTGGATGCCGGTGAGCAGCACTTTGTTGCCGTCGCTCGATACCGCCACCTGCGGCGTGTAGGTGAACGACACCAGCGCGTTCTCATACGTCCGCGTCCAGGCGCCGGGCGTGCCCGTGACGGCGGCAAGCCTGGCTGCGCCGCCCGCTGCCGCACTGGCATCGACGATGGTGATGGGCGACGCCGCGCTGAACGTCTTGCCAGTCTTGACGGTGCTGGCGTTTACCCACGACGTGTCTTGCAAGACGGGGTCGTAGGCGATCTTGATGTTCTGGGTGCCCGCGGCCGAGAAGTTGCTGATGCCGGCGCCGAACACCACCTTGTCTGCCGCACCGTTGCGGACGTCGCTCAGCAGCGTGAAGGTCGCGCCGTCCTTAAGGTTGACGCTGGCACCACCGGCCGCACTGCTGTCGATGGTGACGGTGCGCAGGTTGTACGTGGGGATGCTGCCCGGCGCGAATGTGCCCCAACTGCGCGACAGGTCGATGCCGCCGCCGGAGGCCAGCGTCAAGCCGCCGGCACCGAAGTCGTTGCTGGTGTTGCCGGTGCCGGTGGGGACCCACGTGGCGCCGTTGGCGAAGCTCAGCGTTGTGGCGCCCGCCACATAGTTGGTGGTGTCGGTGGTCAGGCCGGTATTGCTGTACGGGACGACGTTGCCCTTGAAGTACGAGTCCGCCGTGTTCAAGACGACGTTCGTGCTGCCCGTGTTGCTGCTGGCTGCATAGTTGGCAGTGGTGATATCGCCGTCCAGCATGACCTTGCCGGCGCCTGCCGCGTTGATGTCGAGCGTGGCGTTCGTGCCGTTGGCGGCGGCGTTGGCAATGGAAAAACTTTCGCCGGTGCCCGTGGTGGAGGCTTTGATCTGCGCGCCACCTGCCATGGTGGTGGCGCCACCGTTTTGGCTGATGCCGAACACGCTGCACGTTGCGCAGGTGGACGCCACGTTCAGTGCCACCGCATCACTGGCGGACGAGAAATTCATCACGCCGGTGTTGTCGATACCAAAGGCGGTGGTGACGGCATTCACCGTAGCGTTGACGCCCTTGCGGAACGTCATGCTGGAGCCGGTGCCGTAGTGGGCCTGAATGGCGGCCGGGAGCCCGAACGGCGTGTACCCCGTCGTGTTGACGACATTGATGTTGACGTTGCCGCCCACCGTCAGCCGTGCCGTGCGGTGCGTGTTGGCCACACCCAATGCCGAGCGCGGGCCCGTTGCCGTAACGGACATGTCCCCATCAACGGTGAGCACGCCCTGGTTGCGGATGCCGAACACGGTGGACCCGTTGGAGGCAGCAGACAGGTCGAGATTGCCGTGGATGGTGAGCCGCGTGTTGATGTTGTCGTTGTAGATGCCGTGGACGTCATCGCTCGGCCACATGCCCACGGTGTCGATCTTGACGTTGCCGTTGAACGTGACGTTGCCCGCGCCGCCGCCGGAGTTGTAGATGCCGTCGGTCAGCTGGCGCTTGCCGCGCACGATGATCGTGGTGTCGCCGTTGAAGGTGACGTTGCCCCGGTAGATCCACAGCCCGCGCGAGTATCCCGGCGTGTTGGTCGAGATGGTCGTGTTGCCGTTGAACGTGGCCGTGCCCTGGCTGACGAAGACGCCTTCGATCTCGCTATTGGCGTTGTCCGTGCTGGCGCTGACGTTGGTGTTGCCGTTGACAGTGAGGTTGCTGCCGTTCTCCACATCGATGCCGTGGACGATGCCCCAGTCCGTCACGCCTGTGCGGGTGGCCGAGACCCCCAGCGTGCCGGTGCCGTTGCTGCCGACCTGCAAGACAACGGGCGTGGTCACGCCAACGAGGTTCACCGCCTGCAGGTTGGCGAGCTGGTTGGTCGATGCGGAAACCGTGTCGCCGTTCTGCAGCGCATATACAAGGCTGCCGGCGCCATTGGTGGATGTGGAATAGGCGGGATCGGTGGCGCTGTTTCCGGTGATGGGGGTTGTGTAGTCCGTCGCCAGGGCATAGCGCGCCGGGGCCGCCGTGGCGATGGCCGCGCAGACCGACATGGAAATCGCCGAGCGTCGCAACCCATGGCGCTTGGCCGACAGGCGGCGCACGTCTGCAGGGCGCATGGCGAGCGGGCGGTTGCGCAGTTGCGCGCTGACCGGTTTGTACCGGAGCAACTGGCCGTCAAAGTGGGTGCGCAGTTTCTCGGGGTTCCGGTCAAAGAACATCATCTGGCCGTGGCGCTGTTCGTAGGGCCCTGTCGGCGCGCAGCCCGGGCGGGCCATTCGCTGGAACCGGTCCGCCGGCATCGATAGTGAGGCGTACACCTCGCGCCCCTGCGCGGAGACACCAACCACCTTGACGAGCCCCCGGCCGGCGCGCCGCAATAGCCAGCGCAGCGGTGCGTCATTCGCGGGGGCATTCACGCGGTAAGGGTGCAGCCGGATGGCCGACGGCGCCTGTTCAAGCGCCGCCATCAACGCAAGGCAATCGCTCAGCGCGTACCGCAATAGGATCCACCCGGCAGTCGTGCGCTTGGCATGCGGGTCGCGAGCGCGCAGCCCGATCACCAGATGCTGGACGGGCTCGCCCACCGCGCGCCGCGCGGGATGCGATGACCCGGTGGAATCGGCTCCGTCGGCTCCCGTTGCGTTGCGCCGTTGGCTGTCGCCATGCAAAACGGGTCCTTGGCTGCCTGGTGAGCCTTTCGATTTCATGCCGGATGCGGTGGAAAGAGAGAGTTCCCCGAATGTACGGGGAGCGACGCGCGCAATCCTGAAAAATCCTCAACTACCGCTTGTGTGGGGTACCGGTGGGATGGTGTCTGGTCTACAGGCCGGGATGTGGGTGCTAGTCCAGCGCCGGTTTCACCGGCCCGACAACATGGCATGAGCCGCTTCGACGATGCGTTGCGCTTCCGCCATGCGCTGCTGGGCCGGCACGCCGAGTTGTCCGGCAACACGCGCAGCCAGCTGCAGACTCTGCGCATGGTTCTCCGGAACGGTCAGTTTGTCCTTCACGCGCTGCGAGAAGTTGCCGTCGATCACATGCTGCTCGCGCCAGTGGCCTATGCCGCTGGGCAGTACGGAATCGATGAACGCGGCAAAGCGCGCGGTCGGCGTGTTCTCGCTTTGCACGCGCCGGGCAACTTCGGCAGGCCCGGCAGAACGTGCCTCCAGCACCAGGTCGTTGGCCGTAATGCGCGCGTCACGGCCTGTTTCTGCGTTGTAGTGCAGCAGACTCTGTAGCCCGCTGCGCCGTTTGGCAAAACGCGCATCGGGCGCAAGCACGGCGGGGCCTTTGGCCCAGGCGTCCATCACGACCGTCCGCTCTGCCTGTTCGGCTTGCGGCGCGCCCGGAATGCGGCCCTCTGCCCAGGTGTGTCCGGCGGCAGGCGAGTTCACGTAGTGCACTTCTTCATTGGGTGCCAGCCGGCGGCTGTGATAGACGCTCGTCGTGCTGGTGTGTTCGCCGCAATTGCCCGCGCCAAATACCGAAGCTGCCGCAGCGGAATACGGCGCGCGCTGCTCGAACACGTTCCAGGGGACTTTCGCTTTTTTTTCACGCTCCTGCCGGAAGGTGCGGGCGGCATTCGTGCGCCACGTGCTTTCGTTATGGCTCGCACGTACGTCGACGTCGACGTTGCCACGGCCGTGCTTAAGCAGTTGACGGGTTTCATTCACGCTGGCGTTCGCCAATCGCAGGCGCGAGACTTCCGACGCCCCCACGGGGCGCCCGTCCACTGCGCGCATCAGCAGGTACGCCGCCAATGGCACCTCCGCCTCGGCAATCTTGGCCGGCGTGGCGGACACCCGCGCAGGTCCGCTGGCGCCGCTGGTGCCCGGCGCGGGAAGGTTCTCCAGTGCGGCGGAACGCGTACGTGCCGTGGGTCGGCTTGTGCTTGCCTGCGTCGTTCGCTCTGTGGGGGATGGCGACGATGGCAACGGCGAGATGCTGCGCGACACGTTGCCTGTGACGTTCTTGACCATGCTGGACCTCCAATCGGAGGTCAGAAGGCTACCGTGCAGCCCACGGTTGCGCCTCCATTTCATGCGAAGGGAGGGTTCGGGACGCGAAACCTGGCGCAGACACTGTCATTAACGGTTTCCGCGTCATGAACGATGTCACGGGCGATCCGCACGGTGCTGATCCGGTCACTTACGCCCCGTTGAAGCGCGCGAATAACGGCTGCCCCGCCGCCGCATCGCTAGTTATAGCGATGGATGAACACAGTGTGAACGTTATGCTTTCGTAAAAGATTACAAGCAGGTCGACACATTGATCGACCCTGCATCGTCGGGGGTTTGCCATGAAGTTCGCCGTACTCACCACCAATCCGGCCAGTTTCGCCTACGTGGCGACTTGCCTGTCAGCGCAGGGCGTGACCTGTGTCCGATTCGACGACGCATTGACTCTGATGCGCATCGGGCAGACCGAGGTCTTCAGCTTGCTGATGATCGATGCACAGCAGTTCAACACAGCCGGCCGGCTGTTGCTCTCCGGGCGCGAGCGCAACGCCAATCTGTGCTGGCCAACCTTGGTGTTTGGCCACTTTGCCGGCCGCCAAGAGATGCTGAGCGCCTTCGACGCAGGCATTGATGACATCATCTCCGGCCACTTCACCGCCGAGGAGCTGTGCGCGCGCGTTCGCCGCATCCTGCGCGGGGCCGACAGGTCAATGCAGGTCGCCCTCGACACGCAGGTGGTGGTTGGGCCCTACCGCTTGTGTCGGCTGACCCGCACAGCGACATTGCACAACGCGCCGATCCGCCTGACCGCACGCGAATTTGCCACGGCCTGGCTGTTGTTCTCCTCGTCGGGGGCGTTTCTGTCGCGCCAGCAGATTGCCTCTGCGGTATGGGGTACGGAGGCCTGCATTGCAGAGCGCTCGATCGAACAGCACGTCTACAAGCTGCGCAAGAAGCTGGGCTTTGGAGCGGCGACCGGCGTCGAACTCAAGACGGTCTACTCGCGCGGCTATCAGTTGACCGTGCAGCAGGCGGGCGGGCAGTCACCACCCAGCGTTGACTCGAAGCTGATGATGGCGGCGTGACGCGAGCACGCCGACACATCGCTCACGGTGTCGTGTTGGCCCTCGGTGGTGCCCGTCACTTCAGCAAATCAATCGCGTCGAAGGCGTAACCGGGGCTGAGAAAACCGTCTCCGGCATTGCCGCTGGTGACGTTGATCGTCAGCACATTCTGGCCCACCACAAAGGCCGAGGCCGGAATGTCGAACGCAAAGGTGGCATTGTTGCCGCGGTAGGAGCCCGCCGTGAGGCTACGGGTGGTCGGCTCAATTGCAGGCTGCGGCGCGGCTGTGCTCCACTGGTTGACCGTGATGCTCGGCCGCGCGTGGGCAAACGCCGTGGTAATGCCGATGCGTAGCCGGTGATCGGCAATGTCGCGTTGGTTGAGGTTGAAGCGCACCACCAGCGCGCCGTTGACGGCCTTCCACTGGTACGCGGGGAAGTCGTGAGCGGGGGTGGAGCGTCCGATCACGTAATCGGCGGCAGTCCACGGCTGCATACGAACATCCGATGGATGCATCACCGTGACCTTGTCGCCGTTGCGGAACTCGCGTGGGCTGCCGTCCCAGGTGCCGATGCGCCATAGCGCGGCATCGTGTTGTGGATCGTGATCGATACCGCCGCATGCGCATGGCGTTGTGTGGCCGGCCGGGATATCGACGTTGAAGCGTTTTACCTGCAGCTCGTTTCGATAGAGCGTTGCCTGGTACTGGCCAGGCAGCAGGCCGCGCAGGTGAAAGTGGCCATCGCGGCCAGACACGTCGCCCCAGTACTGCGCATGCGCATTACTGAGCGCCAAGGTGTAGGGGGCGTCTTCGGCCAGGCCGGTGAAATGGCCTTCGAGTGCGCCGCGCTGGCTCTCGGGCACGTAGCCGGGAAGGTCCATGCCGCTGAACCAGCGGGTGTCGACTTCGCGCGGCGGTTCGCCATGGGTAAAGGCGAGCACGTAGCTGTTGAGCACGCCCATCCGGTACGGCTCGGTCTGGTTCTCGCCGTAGTTGACGATATAGGTCAGCTCCTGGTCTTCAGTGCCCTGGTCGAGGAGGCTGCGGTAGAACGGGCCACCGGAGCCCCCCTCGTTGTTGTCGCGGACCATCCACATCCCTACACCGGGGCCGGTCGCGCCAAAGTACTGCCAGTCCTTCAGCCGCATGTTGGAGTAATGCTTGGAACGGGTTTCGCCGTTGGCCAACGCAAATACGTCATGGGCTTCCACGCCGCGCACGGCGGTGGTGATGTCCGCGCATTGCGGCCCATCGGGCAGGCGTGCGTGCGGCACCCGAGCGACAAAGCGCACGAGGTTGGGCTTGGGTTCGGCGGTGAAGTACGTCGCCATGTAGATGTTGGGGTGCCCGCGGCGCGCCATGTAGACGTGGGTCAACGCCCCGGCACTGACGGTGATCTTGATGGCGTCATTGCCCACGCGCACGGCGTCTACGTTGACGCGGTCGTCTCCGTCATACAGGCCAGAAAAACCGGAGTTCACCTGACTGCCTTTGCGCGGGTCCTGATACTGCACGCCATGCCACAGCATGGAGACGATGTCGCCCTTGCCACGATCCCCGCCGTTGGCACCGCGCGTTCGGACCTTGAACGCCAATCCGGCGCCGGTGTCGACGGTGTAGGCATTGCCATCTGCACTGATGCCGAATTGGCCGATCTGCTCGGGGTGCCAGGCAGACCGGGCGTCGTGGTCCGCCTCAACGGGGGTGTCATTGCCGATCTGGCACGGTATCGCGCGATTGTGCAGCGGTTCGGCGCCCGCAAGCGACACGCACAGCGGCTGTAGCGCAAGAACGAGCGTGCTGAGCAGCCTCAGGCTGAGGCGCTTGACCAGGTGGATGTCGAGCATGGATTGTGTTGGAGGCATGAGCAGTTCGACATGACAGCGGTATCAGGTTGATGCAGGCCTTCGATTGAGGCAGCGCTCCCAACGAAAATGCAACCGCGTAGGCGAAGCTGCGGGCGGGATTGGTCCCCGGCGGGCGGCACCCGGGCTCGATCGCACACACCACCGCCACGCCGAAAAGGCCCCAGCGGCGGCGTCACCCAATATTCCACTGCGGCGCAATCGCCAGCAGTTGCCCGCGCAGCTGTTCCACCTCGTGGGCAAAACCCGCCGCCAGGGCGCTTTCCACCGTCGCTGTGCCGGGCGGTTGGGCTTCTTCTGAAGCATCCGCCACTCGAACATGCGCCAGGCGCGCCACCGTCCCAAACCGCAACGCGCGTGACATGCCGATCAACACATCACGCAGGCGCCGCTCGGCCACGCCAGGCAGCACATCAGCACGGGGTTCGCCCACCGGCCCGCGCGCGGCGTTCAACAGTTCCAACGTGCTGATGCAGATACGCAAACTGCGCTGAATGTTTTCCAGCCGCTCCAGCGGCACGTCGATCTCTTTGGACACCGACGGCATGAGCGAGCGCAGTTGCACCAGCAGCGTGTTGAGCTTGCCGAGCTGCTTGCTGCGCTCACCGGCCGCTGCGCCGCCTTCGCCGAGGCTGGCATACGCCCGGGCGCATTCACGCAGCGCGTCGGCCAGCCGATAGCGCCACGAGTACGTGGCATACAGCGGCAGCGCAAACGAGAACAGCAGCGCAATCGCAATCCCCACCAGCACGTTGAGCGTGCGCCAGGCGCCGTCGAGCAGGTCGTTGTCACCATGGCCTACGACAATGACGAGCGTGATGGCAGCCAGCAGGGCGATATACCCACCCTTGCCGATGGCGTGATACGCGCAGATGCCGCATGCTGCTGCGACAAGCGCGTAGGTGAGCGGCAGGTGGCCGAGCCAGGTCTGCTGCACGATGATCAGCAGGCCGGCGGAGGCGCCGATCAGCGTGCCCCAGGCGCGTTCGGCGGCGCGCTTGCGGATGTTGCCGTGGTGCTGCAGGCCGGCAATGACGATGAGCAGGGAGATGGTGGCCCACTCCCCATGCGGCCAGCCGAAGCCCGCGGTCACGGCAATGGACAGCAGCACGCCCAGGCCGACGCGCGTGGCGTGGATGTACCGCGCATGGCGATAGCGCCGATGCGGGTCACGCATGAGCCGGAGTACGGAAAGAAGCGGGGCAGGGAGTTTCACAGTGCGGGGCGCACGAATGGAAATCGACATAAGCAAGATCGTTGCAGATTCTGGGGCACGCCGTGCACAGCGTGGGCGCCACCTTGGTGCCGATGCTTTGTTGCGGTGCACGCGCGGTGCAAAGGAGCGACAAAACTTCGGGTTTCCCCTAGGTATTGCACGAACCTTGCCATAGGCTGTGAGGCTTTTTCGCGCGCAAGCGCTTCAGTCGCGCTGTGGCGCTGCCGTTTATCGGACGTAGCCCGATAGTGGCATCCCAGGATGTTGCCGACCCAACTCGCACAAGATCGAGCCTTATGACGACGCAAGCGCTATCGCCATGGCTCCGGCTGTTGACCGCTGCAGAGCGGTTCGACCGGGCGCCGTACTTCATTGCTGTCCGGCGCGGGCTGGCGCTGGCGCTGCCGCTCATCATGGTGGGGGCGCTGTCGCTGCTGCTGCGCGATCCGCCCACCGCCGGCATACGGCACATGCTGGTAGAGACGTTTGGCGCGCGGCTGGATGTCTTTTGTGACAGCGTGCAAGCCGGTACGTTTGGCATTGGCTCCCTGGTCGCGCTGTATGGCTTTGCGGATGTGCTGGCGCAACTGCATAACCAGCGCGTGGGGCATCGCGTGGTCAACCCCACGGTGGCGGCGGTGGTGGTGGTGTCGTGCTTCTTTACGCTCGTCGCGCCGGATGCGAATACGCCCTTGATGGCGTCGCTCTCGCTGGGGCAGGGGCTGTTTGGCGCTCTGCTGGTGGCGTCGCTGGGTGGCAGCCTGTTTCTGAAGCTGTGCGATATCCGCCGGTTGCGCATTCCGTCGAACCACCTGGGTAATGACCTGCTGGTGGGCGACGTGCTAACGGTCATGCCGGCCGGCATGCTGACGATCTTGACGTTTGCCGTGCTCAAGGTCGCCATGGTCTGGGCGGGGTGGTCTCAGCTCATGGCGGCATTCAACACGCTGCTGGCGGCGCCGTTTTCGGAAATCTCCAACAGCCTGTTGTTTGGTCTGGGCTACGAAACCGCCGCGCAAATGCTGTGGTTGTTGGGCATCCATGGGCCAAACGCTTTGTACACGGTCCATCAACACATCCTGGACCCAGCCACGCATGCCAATGTGGCAGCGGTGGCCAGGGGAGACCATCCGCACTTCATCTTTACCTATCACTTCTTCGCGGTGTTTGCGCGCATGGGCGGGTCGGGCGGCACGCTCAGCCTGATCCTGGCGCTGCTGATGTCGCGGAACGCGCATCGCGGGCGCAAGATGGCGCTGGTGGTGATGCTGCCGGCGCTGTTCAACGTCAACGAACCATTGCTGTTCGGGCTGCCGCTGGTACTCAACCCGGTGTATGCCATTCCGTTCGTCCTGGCGCCGGTGGTGCAGATTCTGATCGCCTATGCGGCCATCGTTGTCGACCTGATGCCCAAGACCGGCTACAGCGTCGCGTGGACCACGCCCGTGTTGTTCAGTGGCTATGCGGTGACGGGGTCGGCGGCCGGTGCGGTGGTGCAACTCATCGGCCTCGCGGCGGGGGCGGCCATTTACCTGCCGTTCGTCCGCATGGCCGATGTTCTCTCTGCGCGGCGCAGCCAGGACGTGCTCGCCTCGCTGCAGCAGATTGCCGAGTCGCCCGAGGTGAGCCTGCAGGGCCGGCGGTGTCTGGACTTGCCCGGCGACGAGGGCCGTATGGCCGTGGCCCTGGCCAGTGACCTGGAAGACGCCATCAAGAAAGACGGCCAGCTCTTTCTGGAATTCCAGCCCCAGGTGGATTACTCAACGGGCCGCGTGTTTGGCGCGGAGGCACTGCTGCGCTGGCAGCACCCGGTGCTGGGGCGCGTGGCGCCACCGATTGTGGTGGCGCTGGCCGATGACATTGGCCAGATCGACCAGTTGGGCCTGCGCATCCTGTCGCTCGCATGCCGCCAGCGCGCTGCCTGGCGCGAAGTGTTGCCGGACGATTTCGTGGTCGCCGTCAATCTTTCGCCGCGGCAGTTGTTGAACCGCGCGTTCCACCAGAACGTGATCGACATCCTGCATCGCGAAGGGTTGTCGCCCACCCAACTCGAACTGGAAATCACCGAATCCACCATGCTGCTGCCGGACGTCAACGCCATCGACAACCTCAAGCGGCTGCGGGAGGCGGGTGTGAAAGTGGCGCTGGATGATTTCGGGATGGGCCACACGTCGCTGCACTACCTGCGCGAGCTGCCGCTGGATACCGTCAAGATCGATCGCTCACTGGCAGACGTAAGTGCGGGCAGCGTGAACGAACACATCGTGCGCAGCATTGCCAGCCTGAGCCGGACGCTGAACCTATCGACGGTGGTGGAGGGCGTGGAAACCGAACAGCAGCTCGCGCGCCTGTCAGCGCTGGGCTGCGATCGGTTT
This sequence comes from Ralstonia sp., assembly GCA_039592975.1. Classification (GTDB taxonomy): domain Bacteria; phylum Pseudomonadota; class Gammaproteobacteria; order Burkholderiales; family Burkholderiaceae; genus Ralstonia. Next base: position 639,228 of record JBCNQE010000001.1, read on the forward strand.
CAGGGGTATTTCTTTAGCCGGCCGCTGGCGGCGAACGTTTGCCAGCAGTTTGTGCTCGATGCCAACCTGCGGCCATTGGCGCATGCGGTTTGACGCAGGTAACTGGCTTATCGATACCTGCCGACAAAGTGCTCGCACTGACGGACCCGGCTAACCTTCGCGGCCCATTGATATAGCGCATCGACCAGTCCCTTGCTGACCGTGACCGGTTGACCGTTGATCTGCCCCAGCACTTCCGGTTGATTCGGGTAGGGCTTGTCAAACAGCAGCTTCATCTCGCTGCCGCCACCCAGCGCCAGGTAGACCGCCTCCCGAGGCTCGAACTGCAGCGTGAACGAGTTGGCACGCACGCTGGTGCCTTCCATGGTTTCGACAAAGTTGGCGATGAGCGCGGCGTCTTCCGTGGTGTACTCGCAGCCGGCGTCTTTCAGGCGCGCTTCGTCCACGGCCTTGAGCGGCTGCAGGGCGGGGTCCAACAGGTATAGCGAGATTCCTTTGGCCTTGCGCATCTGCGCGCTGAGGCCCTCCGAGGCCCAATAACTTTGTTCGACCTTGGCGACGGGCGCCGCCTTGGGTGCGGGCTCGGGGGTGGGCGCTTGCGCCTGCGGGGTTTCCGGCGCGGGTGCGTCTGTCTGGGGTGCACCTGCCTGGGGTGCGCCGGCTTGAATGACTTCAGCCTGGAGCGCTTCGGTTTGCGGCGCGTCTGTCAGGGGTGCTTCCATCGAGATTTGTCCGAAGGCCGCTTGGGCTAGGCTGCACGCGCAGGCCAAGACCAGAGAGATCATCTTGTTCGACAACGCCTACCCCTTTGAAACGTATGTTGTTGTGTTGTGAATGCCACGCCGGCGATATGACGGAGCAGTTTGCCTATTGCGGTGCATGCAGTGCATGCGGCGCGGGCGGTGCAGGCCATCGTCGCATTGCCCCCGGGGCTTCGCTCACCTGCTGCAACGGTGTCTTCGTCAACACGTAGTAGTGATAGCGCCCGCTGTGCTCTGCAATGTCGAAGCGATAGCTGCCTTCCGGAACCGCCATTGTTGCAAATGAAGCAGGCAGGGTGCCGGAGTTCACGGGGTCTGGGTTGGCCTGGCGTACCAAGGAGAAGAAGTAGACTTCGCCGGTCAACGCATCGCACTGCATGGCGGTGTAGCGGTGATTCTCGGCATACCACCCTCGGCAGTCGGAGCCGGCCAGCGTGATTGCGCCGGTGGCAGGGCCCATCAACTGCAGGCTGAGCTGGTCTGAGTCTGCGCCGTCTTGCTTGCTGACGATCGCTTGCGTATAGCCGCGGCCATCGTCGTTGCGGCTGTCTGTGATGGTGTAGCTCCCGACCAACTCGTTGGCGGCCCGCTGTAGCTCCAGCTTTTGCTGTGCGGGTGTGCGTGGGTCTTGATAGCTCACGCAACCTGCGAGAGGGGCGAGGGCGCAGAGCATTGCAATGGTGCGAGCGGGCATGGGTGGGCAGCTTCCGTGGCAAGCGGATTTTACGCCGAGCTTTGCACCGCAAGCGCGGACCCTGGGCCGCCTGCAACTGCGCTAGCCGATGTCGACGATCGGGTTCACGTGCTGCTGGCTTTGGCGGCCACCCACACATCGTGGGTTACGACGACTGGCTTTCGAAAGGGTTCGAAACGGTTCTATCGCCCCGCAGCACGTCTCTGATCCATTCCGGTTCCGTGGGGTGCACGAAGCCCATGGGCGGATAGCCGACCAGCTTGCCTCGGTTTTCCCACTTCTCCATCTTGTCGATGAACTGCTTGGGGTAGTCCTTTGCCCGGCAGGCGATGTTGCACCATGGGTCGCAGACATAAGTGTCTCGATGCCATAGTTTCATGTTGCCGAGTTGGCTGAGGTGGCCGCCAGCGTGGCGGGCGTTGCGCACTTGCGCTTGGCCAGTGTTCTGAGGCGCAAGTTCGGTTGCGGCCTGCGTGTCGTGCCTGCGGCTGACCGAAGGACTGCTCGGCATTGGAAATGCAGAGCCCCATGTCGCCTCTCCTGGGGTGTTCAACGAAGCCGATAGTGTTGCGTGGGGTGCGCGTGGCGAAAAAGCGGCGACGCGAAGCGAGGGGTGTCCGGGCGAAGTGCGGCGGCGCATTTCGCTTGCGTTTTAGACGCGCGCATCAGACGTCATGCCATTGGTGGAAAGTCGCGGCTTGCCCGTGGTAGACCCCATCGCTGTCGATCAGATTCCACACGGTGCCGCCCTCAATCCAGAACCGCCTTCCTGTGCGCGAGATGCGCACGCCGCGATAACCGGTGGCGAACCCGCGCGTGCGTACGGCTTCAAGCAACTGCGCGCGTTCTTCGCGGTTTGGTTGTTCCGCTGAAAAACGCGACTGCAATGCCGTGATGCCGCTCCAGTCGTATTCAAAGCAGCGCTGCGCGGCCCGGTTCGCATAGATGAAGCGCGGGTCGGCATCGGTGTTGTGTGCCAGCACGCAGAACGGTGCGTCTTCGTAGAGCCAGCGGGCCGCATCGGCCTGCGCGATGGCGTTGTCGACGAGTGGCGCGCCGACAAGCCGCTGGTGGCTGTCTGCAAGGAGGTGAAAGAACTGCGCGTCCAGGCTTAGGGATACCGTCATCGCGTTGTATCGGGTGTCGTCAAAGGCCGGGGGATTCTATCAACTGGTGGCCGCGGCGTCGGCCCTCTACGCGGGCAGCCGGTATCTGTGCGGTGAGGTGTATGGGTTCGGTAAGGCGGCCATGTGGTTGCGGGCGGGCAATAAAAAACCCGCCTCGGGAGGCGGGTTGTGGTTGGCGTGGCGCCATGTGGTAACCGGTGTGCGTTGCGACACCGGCTGCGCATGACTCAGCCAACCAGGTTGCCGTTGCTGCCGATCATCGTCACGTCCACGTAATCCAGCCCGGCGTGGTTGTTGCGATCGTAGTGGACGCGCACGCCGCCAAAGTCCCGCGTGCCGAAGCCTTCCAGCGCCTGGATGAAGGCATCGCGTGTTGGGTTGCTGCCGCAGGCACGCAGGCCATCCACGATGACGCGTGCGGTGAGAAAACCTTCCACCGCTTCGTAGGTCTGGTTGCTACGCTCGCCAAATTTGTCGTTGGCCTCGCGAAACGCGCGCACCAGCGGCTGGGTCCGCGCGTTGGGGCCGGGCATGACCTGCGTGACAGCCACGCCGTGGGCCAGCGCACCGGCTTTCTCGAACACGGTTTTGGGCGTGGTGACGGACAGAATCCACGGCTGCGGCAGCGGCAAGGGGCCGTGTTTGGCCTGATAGCGCGTCAGCATGTCGGCCACAGAGACGGGCGACGTGAACAGCAGCGTGGTCTGCGGGTTGGCGGCAGCTATCTTGTCGACCACCATGTCGATGTCGTCGCCCTTGGCGTTGTGCGGGATGAGCGCGACGATCTGCGCGCCGAACTTGCTGGCGGCCGCCTTGGCGGCGTCGGCATTGCCGGAGCCGAAGGGGTTGTCCTGATAGACCACGGCCACGCGCTTGAGCCCGATGGTGGTGGCGTGCTGCACCATCTTCGTGACTTCATCAGCGTAGCTGGCGCGCGTGTGGAACAACGGTGCGCTGGGTTTGCGCGCGGCGGTGGCGCCCGTCATGGCGCCCACCATCGGCAGGCGATACTGCTCCAGCAGGGGCAGCGCGGCGATGGTGTTGCCGGTGCCGCCCATGCACACCAGCCCGAACACGCCTTCCTGCACCAGCGTCTTGACGTTGGCCACGGCCTTGTCGGGCAGGTAGTTGTCTTCCAGCCGCTTGACGACCAACTTGCGGCCGCCTACGCCGCCCTGAGCATTGACTTGCTCAAAGCAGGCCAGCAGGCCGTTGGTGTAGTTCTTGTACAGCCCGCCCCACACACTGTCGAACCCGACCGTCTGCCCAAAGACGATCTTGTCTGCAAACACGCCGGCTTCCGCCGCGCGCGCCATGGGCGCCAACATCATTGCGCCGCCCAGTGCCACTGAACTCCGTACGAATTGCCTCCGATCCATACCTGTCTCCGCCCCTTGTTTTATTGGTGGGTGTGCCAAGAGTGTCGAAAAGGTGGGCGCCGCCCGAAATGGCGGATAACCCTGAGGCGAGGATTTTTGAGAAATCGGGATGCGCCGGATGCAAACCTTGGCGTCGTGTGCTAATGGGCGGCGACGGGGGCACAGCCGCGCGGCAACACAAACGCCGCGCCATCGCGCCCGGCCAATTCAAAGTACACGCTCCCGGGCGGTAGCAGATCGAGGATGCGGAACGCGCCGCCTACGTTGAAGACGATGGCGTGAGACACGAGCGACACCACCACGGACCCATCGGCATGGCGCGGGTTGGCGGGGTCGGACAGCGCCGGCACCGTCCAGCCGCTCAGCCCAGCGCGCGCCATGGCCGCGAGGATGTCGGCATGGGCCTCTTCCGCGCAGGCGGGCGGCGGGTCGATCTTGCTGAGTTCTTTGCGCAAGCGGTGCAGGCGCTGCCGCGTTTCCAGCGTCCGCAAGGCCTTGACCCGGGTTGGGGTGGCGGGTGGGCGTGCAGCAGCGGGTTTGGGCAGTTGTATCAGGCCGGGGGCGGCCACACGAGGTGCGTTGGCGGGTGGCGGTGCAATGCATGCGTGCTGCACGGAGGGCGCACTGTCATGCCGTGGCGGGATACCGTTCGCGCTGCTGATCTTCGACATCAAGCGTGGATGGCCCTGAGAGGCGGCTAGGGGTTGACGGTCATGCCCAGGATGTTGCGCATGACCGTCGGGCCCGGCGTGGCGGCTTGTAGCAACCTGCCGAGAGGGCGACATCTTAGGCAACCGCCGCCGCTGGGTCACCCCTCAGCCGGGCGATATGGCTTGGTGTTTTCGCAATTGCGGACAAGGCTTCGGGTGCAAAACATAGTTCGCAGCACGAGGAAGTCCTTCCGGCCATGAGCTTCCGCTCGCTTGCTTAGCCGTCCCGCCCGGCCACGTTGCTTGCCGCCAGGCGCTTGAGCTCCGCCCGCGCCGCCGCCAGCCGAGAGTGCAGCACGGTGTTCTCGATCAGCAGCAACAGCAGCACAAAGCTCGCGCCCATCAGCCCGAACACGCGGCCTGCATAGAAGCCCAGGTCATAGCGTCCGGCGTTGAACACGGCGCTGAGCGCAACGTCGCAGATCCACACGCACAGCACCACCATCAGCCAGATATCGAGGGTGAGATGCGGTTTGCAGCGCCAGAGCACAGCCAGTGCGGCCACGCACAGCAGCCACGTGCTGCCGGCAATCGCCCGCTGGGCTGGCGCGTAGTGATTGCCCACCATGAATGCGGGCAACAGATGTTCGCCGGCGGTGGCCAGCGCCACGCAGGCTGCCGATGCGCCCAGCACGGCGGCGACCATGCCTATCATGGCCTTGCGGCTGAGCGAGTGATCGCCGAAGCGGTCGGGCTCGCGCTCTTCACGCACCTTGAGCAGCGCGTAGGCCATCACAAACAGCGGAAAACCGGCATGCCAGAACATGTAGATCCACGCGGTGCTTTGCGGGCCGGCACCCAGCAGGCCGCCCGGGGCGAACAAGCCCGGAAACGAGAGCATGTGCCCGACGGCCGTGGCGGCGGTAAACAGGTAACCGCCGGCCAGTGCCAGCATGGCGCGCGACCGCGTGATGGCGAACTGGCCAAACAGCAGCACGGCGGTAATCAGGTCATTGAGGATCAGCGTCGATTCGTACACCGGCACGAACGACGGAAGTTGCGCCAACGGCACCCGCGCGTATGGCAACACCGCCACGAAGACCGCCGCGCAGAGCAGCACCACCGCCTGGGCCATCCGGTAGGTCCGGCGCCCGGGCGACAGGTTCAGCAGCAAGCCCCGTTGCAAGTCCAACGTTTCTGACATCACGATGGCCCCCGATACGGTGACGGTGTCACGCGCGTTTTTTTATATTGCGCCGCAGCGTATTGCGGCTGGGCTGATAAACCGGTGATAGTCACCCGGCAGGCCAATGTCAACGCTACAAGCGAGGGGAGCGCCAGGGCGGGGTATCTTCTGAGCGAACCGTTGCACCCTTTTCGGCCGGCAGCGGTGTCTTGTAGATTGGCGCCATGCTGATCTGCGCAACCGTCCGACGGAGTCCTGAATGAAGACTGTCACCCTGCCCGATGGCGAGCGCGTACCTGCGCTTGGCATGGGCACCTGGAACATGGGCGACCACCCCGCCGCCCGCGCTGAAGAAATCGCCACGCTGCGCCTGGGGCTCGATCTGGGCCTGCGCCTGATCGACACCGCCGAGATGTACGGCGAAGGCCTGTCGGAATCGCTCATTGGCGAGGCCATTGCCGGGCGGCGCGACGAGGTGTTTCTCGTCAGCAAGGTCTACCCGCACCACGCCAGCCGCGAGGGCGTGGCCGCGGCGTGCGAGCGCAGCCTGCGCCGGCTCGGCACAGACCGTATCGACCTGTATCTCCTGCACTGGCGCGGCAGCGTGCCGCTGGAAGAGACCGTGCAAGGCCTGCAAGCCCTGCAACGCAGCGGCAAGATCCGCCACTACGGCGTGAGCAATCTGGACTTGTCCGACATGGAAGAACTCTGGCGCGCGCCCGGCGGCGACCAGGTAGCGACCAACCAGTTGCTCTACAACCTCACCCGGCGCGGCATTGAATGGGACCTGCTGCCCTGGCTGCACGAGCGCCGGGTGCCGGTGATGGCGTATTCGCCCATCGAGCAGGCGCGGTTGGTGCGCCACCCCAAGCTGGCGCGCTTTGCGCAAGACGCCGGCATGACGCCCGCGCAAGTGGCGCTGGCATGGCTGCTGGCGCGTGACGGCATCATCGCGATTCCCAAGACCAGCCACCGGGAACGCCTGCGTGAGAACGTGGGGGCGTTGGCGCATGCGCTGTCGTCGGAACAGCTCGCGACGCTGGATGGCCTCTTTCCGCCACCCAAGGGGCCACGGCCCCTGGAGATGCTCTAGCGCCCCGCTTAGCGCGATTTCGATTGATAGCGGGTGTAGTCCACATACCCGGTCAGGTAGACACGCGCTTTCTCGCGGGTGTCCTTGGTGACGCGGTCTGCGGCCTGGCGAGCGCTTGTCTTGCCATGCGACGACACCATCTGTGTGCCGAGGTAATCGCGGAAGGCGTCATGCATGGTGTTCAACTGGCCCTCGCAGGCATCCAGCGCAGCGGTGACGACAGTCTTGGTCGGGTCGCTGCCGGCCAGTGAGGCATCGGCCCGGCGCTGAACACAGTCCATGTACTGGGCGCGCTGGGCCATCCAGGGGCTGTCGGTGGTCGTGGTGCTGGTGGCATCCGCAGCCGGCGCTTGCGAAGACGAAGCCGACGGCGAGGGCCCATGCGAAGCACAGGCGCCGAGCAAGGCCAGCAGGACGAGAGACGGAGCGTAGCGGAGAGGGAGGGCGGCTTTCATGGCTGGGACTGTACTGCAGCCCGCCGCCGCATGCGCCAGGTCAAGTCGACCGCACCTCACTCCATTAACAATTGGATACGACTTTGTGTCACGCCCGCCGCTGCTTGCCGCCGCGTGGTGTCGGTCAATGCGCGGCTTGCGAGTGGCTGCCGGCCGGCGTGGAGATGTTGCCGATGGCTTCGCCGGTCTTGTCGATGTCTCCGCAGGCGGCAATATCGCAAATGGAAACGATGCCCACCAGGCGTTTGTTGTGGTCCACCACCGGCAGGCGCCGCACCTGGATATCGCCCATGTTGTAGGTGACGTTGTCCAGTTCGTCGTCTTCAAAGCAGTACATGATGCGCTGCGACATCACGTCGCCGATGCGGGTGTCGGGACTACGCCCCTCTGCTACGGCGCGTACGGTGATGTCGCGGTCGGTCACCATGCCGACCAGGCGGTCATGCTGGCCGACGGGCAGTGCGCCGATATCGCATTCGGCCATCATGCGCGCGGCTTCCCGGATGGTCTGGTCCGGGCTCACCAGCTTGACGTCTGCCGTCATGGCGTCTCGCACTTTCATTGCAAACCTCCTCAGGCGCGCTCTGCGTGGGTCAACGTTCCGCAAGTGCCGGCGCGTCAGCACCTCGGGACACTAGGTGGGCAGCATCGGGCGTACCTATCCGGTGCGGCGGGATGCCGCTCAAAAATGCAACGCCAGGGGCGCAGGTTGGCAGCCCGAATGTCGGGCTGGCGCGCACAAGGCACGGCAATTGCGTCTACGCCCGCGCGTTGGCCCGCGCGCGTGGCGACGGCGCCCTCGGGTTTGGCAGCGGTTTGCCACCTCGAGGCCGCTTTCGGCGGCTGCACCGCACTTGAAGCGCGAGGCCGCGCCAGATGCCGCCATGCGCAGCGATGCGCGAAGCGGTACGGCTTACGTGCGGCGTTGTACAAATCGCCAGGCACGGGCAGATCAAGGCAAACAACACCATAACAACACGAGCAGGAGACAAGATGCTCAGCCCCCATGAAATTGCCACCCTGCTTGTGGTGCGCAGCGGGTCCCAACCGCCCGATCTGGACGATGTGGATGTCCAAGCGTTGCTCTCTCATCAGTTGATTACCCTGGAGCCCACTGACGCCGGCCCCGGCCAGCCGCGCGTCACCCTGCACGGCCACGCCTTGCTGCAGGCACTGGGCGTTGCGCGCCCAAGCGCCATGTGACGTCATCGCCAGGAAAAGGAAACCATGTAAGCAGGCGAGTCGCCCGCCGGTGTTGCCGATGGCCGATGTGCTGGCGATGGGGTCGCTGGCGCACGGTGCTCAACAAGCCCGCCCTGTGCAATAGAGGCTGGCAGCATGGCACCTGGCCATGTCGGTTGGCTGGCGATTCTGCATTGGAAATGCGGGGACACGTCCATGCAAATCATCATTGAAGTCCCGAACGGGACACTGGAAGTCCGTACCGCGCAGCGTACCGATCGACGGTGGGACTGTGAGTATCGGCTCGTGACCGGGCACAGCGCTTCGGCGTGGGAAAGTGCGTCGATGTCGGAAGGGTTTGTGTCGTGCGATACGGCCCTCAGCGCCGGGTTGCTGCTGGGCCAGCAGTACGGACGAGATCACGCGCCCGGATGAAGCGCCCGCCGTCTCCGTCAAGGTGTTGGCGGCGCGCGACGGTTACTGATTCTCGTTGGGCGGGCGTTCACGGCCGGCAGGGCTGCCGCCGGTAGAGCGGTCTTTGATGACGTTGCCGTGCTGGTCTCGGTGTGAGCTGGAGCCGGAGCGCGGGACGTAGTCACCGCTTGTGCCGGTGCTGCTGCCGCTGCTGGTGCCGGAATGGCTGCGGTTGCGCGTGGCATCGCGGCCGGTGGGGCTGTCCGTGCGGCTGGTGGTGCCGGTGGCCGTGGTGCTGCTGTTGTCACTGGTGCTGGTGGTGCCCGCGGCGCCTGCCGTGTTGTCCGTGCTGTTGGCTTGTGCGCCCGTGGCCTGTGCGAAGGCAGCGTTGCCGCCTAGGCCAAACACCGCAGCCATCGATGCTGCAACGTAAGCAATGCGCGGGCGAACACGCCGGGTAGGGTGCGGACGGGTCGGGGGCGACATGGTGACTCCTTGTGTTGGTATCGAGTGTGGCGTCCTCATCAACGCAACTCGCGCGCCTGCTTGAGTGTGGCCACGATGTCGGCGTAGGCGCGCTCTCGCGCTTCTGGGTCAGGTGCGCGCAAGGCATACGACGGGTGCCATGTGGCCAGCAGCGTGCGCCCGGCATGCTGCGTTGCGCGCCCAAAATAGTCTTGCAGGCGTACGTGCGAATCTTCCAGCAAGGCTTTCAGCGCCGTGGCGCCCAATGCCACCACCACGCTGGGGGCCACGTCGTGCAGTTCGCGTTCCAGCCAATACAGGCAGGCTTCCACCTCGCGCTGGCCGGGCGTTTTATGCAGACGCCGCTTGCCGCGCAGTTCCCACTTGAAATGCTTCACGGCGTTGGTGATGAAGACGGCATCCCGCGGAATGCCGGCCTCCGCCAGCGCACGGTCAAGCAGTTGCCCTGCTGGCCCGACGAACGGTTTGCCGGCCAGGTCTTCGCCATCGCCGGGTTGTTCGCCCACGAGCATGATGTGCGCGCGCTTGCGTCCCTCGCCCGGCACGGCCTGGGTGGCGTGACGCCAAAGATCACACCGGCGGCAGGCGTCGAGCGAGCTCGGTTGCTGGTCCGGATCGGTCTGTTCCGACCCCGACGTGGGCGGCGGAGTGCGCGTGGAGCGGGGAGGGCGCTTGTTCAACGGTGTGCAGCGTGATGAAGGTTGCCGACCCTTCAGCAACTTGAGTGCCGCACGCAAGGCAAACGCTTACCGCTGGAATGCCCATTGCGTCGGCGCACAGCGACGTCACCGATCTCACCGACGAGGTAACACCCATGCGCGAGTTGTTCGAGTGGTACCTGATGGTGTTCTTGATTCCGCTGTGGGTGTCGGCCGGCGTGGCCGATTGGTTCTGCCACCGCGCCACGCGCATCGAGCAAACGGCCGGCCCGAAGGAATCGCTGCTGCATCTGCTGATGCTGGCGGAGATGGGCGTGCCGGTGCTGGCTGCGCTGTTCCTCCGCATCAATGCGCTCGTCATGCTGGTGATGCTGGTGGCGTATGTCGTGCACGAGGCCACGGCCATGTGGGACGTCAGCTACGCCACCGCGCGCCGCAACGTGACGCCGTTCGAGCAACACGTGCACAGCTTTCTGGAGATGATCCCACTGATGGCGCTGTCGGTTGTTGTGTTATTGCACTGGGGCGAGGTACAGGCGCTGTTTGGCGTCGGCTCCGCAGCGCCGGATTTCTCTGTGCAGTGGAAGGACCCGCCGTTGCCCTGGGGATACGTCGGTACCGTATTGGCCATCTTTGTGCTGCTGGAGCTGGTGCCCTACGCGGAAGAGCTGGTGCGTTGCGTGCGCCTGCGCCGGCGGGGCAGCACATCGCCATCGCAACCCGGTGTGGTGGCGCGCCGCTAGCGCAGCGCCAGACGTTCCAGCAGGCGGTGCGCATCAAACGGCGCCTGGACTTTCATGTCGTTGTCGAAATAGCAGTAGATGTCTCGGCGAATGTGCTTGCGCGCGGGCGCCGCGGCGCGCTGTGCATCGGTGGGTTCACTGCCGCTGGCCCACTGGCGGATGCGGGCGGCCCAGTGGTCGAGTGCGTCGTCCGAGTAAGCGCCGCTATAGAGCGCATCGGCGCCATGCAGGCGCATGTAGACAAAGTCGCTCGTGACGTCTTCCAGATACGGCCAATCGGCCACGGCGTGCGAGACCACCAGCGCTGCGCCGTGTTGCCTCAGCAGCGCGGGGAACTCGGGCGTGCGAAAGCTTTCGTGCCGCACCTCCACCGCATGCCGCAGCGGCTGCGTGCCGCGCGTGGCAAACCAGGGTGCCTTGACGCGTGCATCGTGTTGCCGGGCCAGCGCACGTGCGGCGCGGGTATCGCGTGGCAACAGTGCGAGAAAGCGCGCGAACCGCGCCGCATCGAAGCGGTAGTTGGGCGGAAATTGCCACAGAAAGGGCCCCAGCTTGCGACGCAGCGCCAGCACACCCGACGCGATGAAGTTGGCCAGTGCGGGCACCGCCGTCTCGTCACGAAAGCGCAGCATGTGCGTCAGGTAACGCGGGCCCTTGACGGCAAATACGAAGTCATCCGGCACGGTGTCGTGCCACGCGAGCCAGCTTTCGATGGGTTGCAACCCATAGTGCGAGCCGTTGATCTCGATGGTGCCGAACTGGCGCGAGGCGTATTCCAGCTCCCGGCGCTGCGCCAGGCCCTTCGGATAGAACACGCCGCGCCATCCTGCATAGCGCCAGCCCGAGATCCCGATGCGCACGGTCATGGTTCGGTGCGTCCTCCGTGTCGTCCCAATGTGACCGCTGCACAGCAACCCGTGTGCCGGCTTGAGCCAGCGCGGGCGGGCGCGCGCATTGCGTAGCCATGGGCGCCACTCAATCAAGGAGCCAACATGACCACCCCTGCCAATGCGCACGTGCTGGACGGGCTGGGCGACGCGCACGCCATGGCGGCCTGGCTGGCCGGGCGCCAGCCGGAAACCACCGTGGCGTTTCTGCGGCGCTCGGCCACGCCGGGGCTCGAAGCCAAGCGGTAGGTAGACTGGCGATGGCCGGAGGCAATATCCGCTGGGTCTTCGTGGCGCTGCTGTGCGTGCTGGCCCTGCTGTACGGCGTGCTCATGTAGCGCATGGTGGGGCGGACACGTCCGCGCGCGCCGCTTCTACTGCCTCCGCCAACGTGCCCATGGCACGCACCAGCGCAGCGTGGTCAGACGTGGGCGCGGCATAGCGGACGATGTGCAGATTCAGCGCGTCTTGCAGCACGTCGGCGGCCAGGTCGGAAAACGTGTCCGCCGCCGTGACGAAGTAGTGCCCCTCGGCGCCCGGGTGTTCGGCGCCATAGGTTTCGAGCAGCCCGCGCATGTCGGAGTCGTCGATGCCGCAACCGACGAACAGGAAGGTGTGCGTACGCAGCAGGGCTTCCACGAGGTCATAGAACGTGCGATAGCGCGTGCGTGCGCGTACGTAATCGCAGCGGGAGAAGATGAGCGACGCCGGATCGCTCATCGAACCGTGTGTCTTGATGAGCAGGTTGCGCTCTTCGCGCACGTGCGCGGCCACTGAGCGGTCGCTGTAGTGGCAGACCCGCAAGGCGCCGCCATCAAGTTCTTGCGCGCGGGTCTCGTACAGCGTGTCGAAATTGGGTGTGAGGGTGATGCGGAAATTCAGTGCGAGCAAGGCATCGTGAATCGGTGCCGGGCGGAAATCCGGCGTGACCAGTTGGCGGCGCAGGAGCGCGGTCAACCGGTGCTGCCCAAGCGCACGGCGCACGATTTCGGCCGCGGTCAGCACATCGCCGCGCGTGATGAACAGCCGCACCTCGCGGGCGAGTTGCGGGGCATCGGCGTTGATGGCGTCAGCGGCGCTCTCCAGCAACTCCGCCCACGTGGGTGGACGGCGCGTGCCGTCTGCCGAGCGCGCATTGGCCGAGATGCCCGAGCCGAAGAACAGCACCGCGCGGCGGCGCGCGATGTCTTCGGCCAACCGCGTCGGCCAGTCGACCAAGGGCGACGACCCACTGGCTGGCATCGTCAGGGTTGGTGGCGATCGCCCGACAGCAACTGGCGCGCTTGCTCCATGCCGTCGCGCACGGCCTCACCATGCGTGCGCCAGCCGCGCCAGGGTTGCGCAAGCTCGCGGATCTCAAATTGCCGCGCGCCCGTGTCGACCGTCACGCGGGGTAGCCACACGCCGTGCTCGTCCTGAAAGGCCGTCACGGTAATCGTGTAGCCCGCGTGTTCGAACTGAACGTCGGGCTCGTCTTGCGTGCCAGCCAGTAGCGTGGCGCGCGATGTGGGAATTTGCATCACCATGCCTTACGGATGCGGCCACAGCAGACGCGGCAGCTTCGCGTGCGCGGGCGGCAGGGCAAGTTGCAGCACGTTGGCGTCGACCGACTCCCTGGTCAGGTCGCGTGCGAATGCATAGGCGGTGATCACGGCCAGCGTGACCGCCGCAATGGTCAGCCATTCATGCGTGTTCATGCGTGTCTCCTGGTGGTGGCCTCTTGGGGCATGCCACTCGCTTCTGACGCAAAGTCCGGACCTGAAGCGGTGGCATGCCGGCGTGGAGCCAGGCTGTCGCGGGGCAACGGCTACAGCAGCGAGTCGTCGTCCTTGGCGTTGGGCCCGGTCTTCTCGCCCAGTTCGGCACCCGTGCGCGGGTCACCGGTCGTCTCGGAGGCCAGGCGCGTCTTCAGCGCATCAAGCGTCGCCAGTTCAACGTCGCTCAGCTTGACCGAAGCGGTGCCGTCGCCGCCATCGGCCGGCAGCGGTGGGTCTGCCACCAGGTGGAGCCCGGTGCCGCTGTTCCACGGCGCATGCACCACGGGCGCACCCCGCGACAGTTTGAAATACGCATCGCTGAACTCCGGCACCGGCGGTAGCTTGCCCGGCGGGAAGTTGCCCGAGATGGCGTACAGCGCCTTCTCGAACGACTTCTGGTGCGAGACCTCACGCGTCATCAGAAAGCCCAGCGCATCGCGCACACCGGGGTCGGTCGTCACGTTCATCAACCGCTCGTAGATGATCTTGGCGCGCGCTTCCGCCGCGATGTTGGAGCGCAGGTCAGCCGTCGGCTCGCCGATGGAATCGATGTAGGCGGCCGTCCACGGCACGCCGCCGGAGTTGGTCAGCGCCGGTCCGCCGCCATAGAGCACCTGCGTGACGTGGCTGTCGTTGCCGGCGCCGTTGAGCTTGCGATACAGCTCGGCCTGTTCGTCCACCGCTTCGGCAAGTTCGCCCTTGGCGCCCCGGTTGAGCATGGCGACGATGGTGCCGATCACCTCCAGGTGGCTCAGTTCCTCGGTGGCGATGTCGTAGAGCATGTCCTTGCGGCCTGCGTCTTCCTCGGCCACGGCCTGCGTGAAGTAGCGCATGGCCGCTGCCAGCTCACCCTGCGGGCCGCCGAATTGTTCGAGCAGCAGGTTGGCCAGGCCGGGGTCGGTCTGGTCGACGCGGACGGTGTACTGCAATCGCTTGTTGTGCATGAACATGGGGTTCTCCTGGGAGCGTAGTCAGGTGCCGGGTGGCGCAGCCTTGGCCGCAATGGCCGTGCCATCGCGTGCCGCATGTATGCGATGCGGTTGCGGTGGGGCTTGCGGGAACGGCGGTTGCGATACGCGCTGCGCCACGCTTTTTCGGAGCGCCCATGGATGACAGCCTTGTATTGCCGAGCGACACACCTGCGGCGTCTGCCCGCGTGGCCGCGCAGGTGCGCGACGTGCTGGAGGGCCGGCGGCGCGGCTGGCGTGCGCTCGCGCCGCTCATGGGGCCGGCCATCGTGGTGTCGGTGGCGTACACCGACCCCGGCAACATCGCGACCGGCATCCAGGCGGGCGCACGCCATGGGCTGCAATTGCTGTGGGTGGTGGTCGCCGCCAATGGGGTGGCGATGCTGTTTCAGGCGCTTTCTGCGCGACTCGGTATCGTGACGGGGCGCAACCTGGCGCAGCTCTGTCGCGCCTATCTGCCCGCACCGGCGGCGCTGGCCATGTGGCTCATCAGCGAGTTGGCGGCCATGGCTACCGACCTGGCGGAATTTGTGGGGGCGGCCGTTGGCATCGCGCTCTTGACCGGCATTCCGCTGCCGCACGCCATGCTGGCGGCCGGTGTGCTGACTTACCTATTGCTGACGTTGCAGGCGCGAGGTTTTCGCTGCATTGAACTGGTGATCGGCGCGCTGGTCGGCGTGATTGGTATCTCTTACATCCTCCAGATGTGGATCTTGCCGGTTGTATGGGGGCCGGTGCTGCGGCATGCGCTGGTGCCGTCGGCGCTGCCGCCTGACGCGCTGGTGCTGGCTGCCGGCATCGTGGGCGCGACGGTGATGCCGCACGCGCTGTTCTTGCACTCGGGTTTGACCGACACCCGCGTGCGCCCGCGAAGCGCGCGCGAGACGGCGCAGCTGCTGCGCTATTCCAACCGGGAGGTGGTGGCCGCGCTGGCCGTGGCGGGCGGCATCAACGTGGCGATGGTGGTGGTCGCCGCCAGTGCCTTCCACCCCGAGCATGCCGGTGTGGCGGGTATTGAGTCGGCCTATGTCACGCTGGTGCCGCTGTTTGGTGGCGCGGCGGCGGCGGTGTTTCTGGTGGGGTTGATTGCATCTGGGCTGTCCAGCTCGGTGGTCGGCACGATGGCTGGGCAGGTTGTGCTGCAGGGCTTTCTGCGCGCGCATGTGCCGGTGTGGGTGCGTCGGCTGGTGACCATGGTGCCGGCGTTTGTCGTCATTGGTGCGGGGGTGGACGTGACCCGCGCCCTGGTGATCAGCCAGGTGGTGCTGAGCATGGTGGTGCCGTTTCCCATGGCCGCACTCATCTGGCTGACCTGCCGCGCCGACGTGATGGGGCCGCATGCGGTGGGGCGCGGCGTCATGTTGCTGGCCGCGCTCGGCACGGTGCTGGTGACAGCGTTGAACGCCGTGCTGGTCGCCGACTTGTTGTGATGATGTGGGTGGACACCCCTCTACGGGGTGGGTCCGACGGCGCGCGCTCGAATCCCTGGCTGCTAACATGCAGGCCCCCCAAAGCCGGATACGTACCGCCCGCAGGCGCATGACAAAAACAACGCACCACCGCCCCCATCTGCTGCTGGCCAGCCTCACCCTGGCGGGCGGGCTACGGCATCCATCGGCCATGGGGCACCTCATCCGCACCGCGTGCCTCAGTTGCCGGCTGGCGGAGAGCATGGGCCTGGACGACGCCATGCAACGGCAGGTCTATCTCACCGCGCCCGTGCATGATGTCGGCAAGCTTGGCGTGCCAGACCACGTGCTGCTCAAGCCCGGCGCCTTGACCGACGAAGAGCACGAGATCATGCGGCGCCATTCCAGCATCGGCGCGGACATCCTCTCGGGCAGTGCAGACGCGCTGCTGCAGTGCGCCGCTGACGTGGCCCGCCACCACCATGAGCGTTTCGACGGCACGGGCTACCCGGATGCCCTGTCGGGTGAACAGATTCCACTGGCCGCACGCATCGTGGCTGTGGCCGATGCCTTCGATGCGATGACGGAGCCGCGTGTCTACCGCCAGGGCATGACGGAAGACCACGCCTTGGCCGCGCTGGCTGAGCGCAGCGGCAGCTATTTTGATCCGCAGGTGGTGGACGCGTTCTTGCGCGACATGCCGGGCGTGCGGCGCATGCATGCGGTGGCGGACGAGCTGCTCGCGCAGCACGGCGAGGTGGCGGCGGTCAGCCAGTTCTACGGTCGCCGGCAGCCGTCGTGGACCTTCTTTGACCACGTACGCGGCGTGAACTGACGCCAGCGCACATACGTTTTCGGGCGCTAGGTCAGCGGCGGTGGCGGCGCACCGCGATAGAGCGCAAAGTCGTGCGCCTTGTCCTGGGCGTCGATGCGGATGGGGTCTGCGTCATCGTAGAAAAACGCCCACGGTGCCGTGCAGTGCAGGTCGAACCCGATATCCGCCGATTTGCCTGCGGCCGGCTCGGTAAGCTGCGCAGCGACCTGGGCGCGCAACCACTGGCCGAGCTGGTGGCGGATGTCTTCTCGCTTCGGGTGGTTCAGGCGGCAGTAGGCGCGCACCTCGCGCGCGGCCACGTGGAGTGTCAGGGTGCAGCGTGTGGGGTTGCCATGCACGCCGGCGGACGTCCATTCCGCCAGCACGTCGTAGCCACCACACGCGCTGCGCGTGGCGCGCACCAGTGCGGAGCGCGGCAGGGCGGCGCTGGCGGTCTGTTCCAGTTCCCACAGCGTGGCGTCCACCACTTCATCGGGCTGTCGTTCCAGCATGGTGGCTCCTCGTTCTGCGCGTTGATGGTGTTAAGCCTACGCCTGCGGCCCGTGGCGGGGCTGATATCGATCAAGGGTTGGTTTGGGCTGGGGCGTCATGTCTGGAATAGGAAACGTTCTAGAGGCGTTGCTCTCTTGTCGGCTTGAGGTGCATCAAGTTGTGCGGTGCGCGGGTGACATCTAATCAAGCGTCACGCCACGCAATCGCAATCGTTTCACACCGCCCCCGACCATGCGCGCTGCTCCCGTGCTGTCTTCCCCTGCTGCCGAACAGATCGACCCGCCGTTTCATGCCGCGCTGGCGCGCGCTTCGGGTTCGTTGTCCTTCGTGTCGATGCAACTGGCCTGGCTGGATTGGGCGCTGCACCTGGCGGTGTCGCCCGGCAAGCGGCTGGACCTGTTCCGACTGGCGCTGACGCAAGCCGAGCAGCTCGGCCGCTACGTGCGCGGTTGCATGGCTGCCGGGCCGCAGCAGACCTGCCTATGTGTCTTGCCGCCCGCGCACGACCGGCGCTTTACGGCAGACGAATGGCGCCTGTGGCCGTTCAATGTGCTGCATCAATCCTTCCTGCTGACCGAACAATGGTGGGACGCCGCCACACATGGTGTGTGGGGCGTCGCCAAGCACCACGAAGACGTGGTGGCCTTTGCCGCGCGCCAGTGGCTCGACATGCTGTCACCGGGCAACCAGTTGGCGACCAACCCGGTGGTGCTGCGCCAGACCTTCGAGCAACACGGTAGCAACCTTGTACGCGGCGCGCTCAACGCGCTGGATGACGTGGAGCGCGCGATGAGCGGCGCCGCAGCTGCGGGCACCGAACGCTATGTGGTGGGTGAGAACGTGGCTGTCACACCCGGCAAGGTGGTGCTGCGCAATCGGCTGATCGAGCTGATCCAATACACGCCCGCCACGCCCAAGGTGCAGGCCGAGCCGATCCTGATCGTGCCGGCGTGGATCATGAAGTACTACATCCTCGACCTGTCTGCGCAGAACTCGCTGATCCGCTATCTGGTGGAACAGGGGCACACCGTGTTCTGCATCTCATGGAAGAACCCCGACGAGGCCGACCGCGACCTCGACATGGAGGACTACCTCAGGCTCGGCGTGTTCGACGCGCTCGATGCCGTCAACACCATCGTGCCGGGGCGCCGGGTGCATGCCACCGGCTACTGCCTGGGCGGCACGCTGCTGGCCATTGCGGCAGCAGCCATGGCACGCGATGGCGATAAGCGGCTCGCCTCGATGACGCTGTTTGCGGCGCAAACCGACTTTTGCGAACCCGGTGAACTTGGCCTCTTTATCGACGAGGCCCAGGTCAGCCTGCTCGAAGCACAGATGGCACAGACCGGCTACCTGCGGGCCAGCCAGATGGCGGGCGCCTTCCAGATGCTGCGGTCGTATGACTTGTTGTGGTCGCGCATCGTGGGCGAATACCTGCTGGGCGATCGTGCGCCCATGAACGACCTGATGGCGTGGAACGCCGATGCCACGCGCATGCCCGCGCGCATGCACAGCCAGTATCTGCGGCACCTGTTCTTGAACGATGACCTGAGCGAAGGCCGCTACCCCGTAGGTGGCAAGCCGGTGCTGCTGAGCGATATCGACCTACCCATCTTCGTTGTGGGCACGCTGACGGACCACGTGGCGCCGTGGCGTTCCGTCTACAAGCTGCATCACCTGACCGACGCGGAGCTGACCTTTGTGCTGACCAGCGGCGGGCATAACGCGGGCATCGTCAGCCCACCTGCGAACTCGCATCGGCGTTTCCAGATGCAGACGCGCACGGCGGGTGGAACGTCGATGGGGCAGGATGACTGGCTGGCCTCGGCCCCCATGCAAGAGGGTTCTTGGTGGCCGGCGTGGCACGCATGGTTGGTGGTGCATGCATCGACCACCACGCCCGTGAAGCCGCCCAAGATGGGCGCACCCGCCCTGCCGCCGTTGTGCGATGCGCCGGGCCCCTACGTGCTGGAGAAGTAGATGCGTGAGCGGACCTACGTTTCAGCGCGCGGCACGGCGGTCATGTCGATGGCGTTGGCTGTGCTCTTTGCCGTGTCGGGTTGCGTGTCGATGGCACCGACGTACACCCAGCCCGCATTGCCCGTAGCCGCGCACTACGATGGCGATGATGGTCGCGATGGCCTGTCGGCTGCCGCGACCGGCTGGCAGGCGTACTTCACCGACGCGCGCCTGCAGGCCTTGATTGCGCAGGCGCTGGACAACAACCGCGACCTGCGCACCGCCGTGCTGCGCGTGGAAGAGGCGCGCGCCGCGTTCGGCATTCAACGCGCGGAGGCGTTTCCGCACCTCAACGCACAGGCCGGTATCAACCGCCTGGGCATTCCGGCGAACCAGAGCCCCTTTGGCATGCCGATGCGGGTGAGCCAGTATCAGGTGGGTGCGGGTGTCTCCAGTTGGGAGATCGATTTCTGGGGCCGCGTGCGCAACCTCAACGATGCTGCGCTGGAAAACACCATCGCCTCCGACGCCGCACGCCGTGCCACCGCGCTCAGCCTGATCGCCCAGGTGGCCGACAGCTACCTCGTGCTGCGCGAACTGGACGAGCGCATCGCACTGGCCCAGCAAACCGTGGACAGCCGCACCGAGACACTGCGCATCTTCTCGCGCCGGGTGGACGTGGGTGCCACGTCCCGCCTGAACCGTACGCAGGTTCAGACCCTGCTGACGCAGGCGCAGGCGCTGCTCGCACAGCTGCAGCAGGCGCGTGATGCGCAGGCACATGGCATGGCGTTATTGGTGGGCAAGCCCATTGATCTGCCGCCCGTGCCCGAGCCGCTGGACGAACGCGGCATGCTGGCGGACCTGCGCGCGGGGCTGCCGTCCGATCTGCTGACACAGCGTCCGGACATCGTGGCGGCGGAGCACCAGTTGCGCGCGGCGCACGCCAACATTGGCGCGGCACGTGCGGCGTTCTTCCCGCGTGTGGCGATGACCGGGGCATACGGCACGGTCAGCCCAGAGCTGGGCAATTTGTTTTCGCCCGGCACCGGCGCGTGGCTGTTCGCGCCGAGCATCACGCTGCCGCTGTTTGAGGGCGGCAAGCTGCGTAGCAACCTGGACTTGGCCGAGGCCCGCCGCGACCTTGCCGTCGCCGGCTACGAGAAGACGGTGCAGGGCGCCTTCCGCGATGTGTCGGATGCGCTGTCTGCGCGCAAGTGGCTCGCCGAGCAACTCGACATCGCACAAGCTGCATTGTCTGCGCAGACCGAGCGCGCCCGCCTGTCGCAACTGCGTTTTGATGCGGGCTCGTCGACGTATCTGGAAGTGCTGGACGCCCAGCGCGACTTGCTGGCCACGCAGCAGCAGGTTGTGCAGGTGCGCCGCGCGCTGCTGTCGAGCCGCGTGGGTTTGTATGCCGCGCTGGGCGGCGGCACACAGGCCACCGATTCCGCATCTGCCCCCGCCGCTGCATCGCCACCCCATCTGAGCCTGACGCCGCAGCCGCGTGCATCGGGTGGAGCCACACCATGAAGACACCTTCCCGACAACAATGGATTGCGCTGATCGCGGCTGTGCTGGTGGCCGGCGGTGGCGTGGTGGCTTGGCAGGTCTTGCGGCACGACGGTCCTGGCAAGGGCTTTGTCAGCGGCAACGGCCGCATTGAAGCCACCGAGGTCGACGTGGCCACCAAGCTGCCCGGCCGAGTGCAGGACATCCTGGTGGACGAGGGCGACTTCGTCACCGCCGGCCAGCCGCTTGCGCACATGCAGGTGCAGAGCCTGGAAGCGCAGCGCGACGAGGCGCTGGCACGGCAGCAGCAATCCGTGTCTGGCGTGTCGAGTGCCCAAGCGCAAGTGGCGGTGCGCGAGGCGGACCGCCAAGCAGCCCAGGCGCAGATTGCCCTGCGAGAGAGCGATCTGGATGCCGCGCAGCGCCGCTTGGCACGCTCGGAAACGCTGTCGCATGAAGGCGCGTCTTCCATGCAGGAACTGGATGATGACCGAGCCCGCGTGCGCAGTGCCAAGGCCGCACTGGTGGCGGCGCGCGCGCAGGCAGAAGCGGCGCAGGCTGCGGTAGCGGCGGCCCGCACGCAGGTGGCCGGGGCCAACGCCACCGTCAAGGCGGCGGATGCCACCGTGCTGCGCATCAAGGCGGACCTGGACGACAGCGCGCTCACCGCCCCGCGCGATGCACGCGTGCAATACCGCATCGCCCAGCCCGGCGAGGTGCTGGCGGGCGGCGGACGGCTGCTGAATCTGGTGGATCTGTCCGATGTGTACATGACCTTTTTCGTGCCAGAAACGGATGCCGGCCGCATTGCCATGGGCAGCGAGGTACGCATCGTGCTCGACGCCGCGCCGCAGTACGTCATTCCGGCGCGCGTGTCGTTCGTTGCCAGCACCGCGCAGTTCACGCCCAAGACGGTGGAAACTGCCAGCGAGCGGCAGAAGCTGATGTTCCGCATCAAGGCGCAGATTGACCGCGACCTGCTGCGCAAGCACCTGAAGCTGGTGAAGACCGGGCTGCCCGGCATGGCATGGCTCAAGCTGGACCCGCAGGCTGCGTGGCCCGCCAATCTGGCGATCAAGGTTCCGCAGTGAGCACGGTTGCTGCACAGCCGCCCGTGGCACGCCTGGCCGGCGTGCGCCTGCGCTATGGCAAGACGGTGGCACTTGATGGTGTCACGCTGGACTTGCCGGCCGGCTGCATGGTCGGGCTGATCGGGCCTGACGGCGTGGGCAAGTCGAGCCTGCTGTCGCTCGTGGCCGGGGCGCGCGCGCTGCAAGACGGCACGGTCCACGTGTTGGGCAGCGACATGGCCGATAGCCGTGCACGCGCTGCGGTCGGCCCACGCATTGCGTACATGCCGCAGGGGCTGGGCCGCAACCTGTATCCCACGCTGTCGATTGAAGAGAATCTGCAGTTCTTCGGCCGCCTGTTTGGCCACGATGCCGCCGAGCGCCGCCGCCGCATCGATGCGTTGACGGCGAGCACCGGTTTGCGCCCCTTCCTGTCGCGGCCGGCGGGCAAGCTCTCCGGTGGCATGAAGCAGAAGCTGGCGCTGTGCTGCGCACTCATCCATGACCCCGATCTGCTGATCCTCGATGAGCCGACCACGGGCGTCGATCCGCTCTCGCGCAGCCAGTTCTGGGAGCTGATTGGCGGCATCCGCGCCGAGCGCCCCGGCATGAGCGTGGTCGTGGCCACCGCCTACATGGAAGAGGCCGAGCGTTTCGATTGGCTGGTCGCCATGGATGCGGGGCAGGTGCTGGCGACCGACACACCGGCCAGCCTGCGCAACCGTACTGGCGCGGCTTCGCTGGAGGCGGCGTTCATTGCGCTGCTGCCGCCGGCACGAAGGGCAGGGCACCAACCCGTGGTGGTGCCGCCGCTGGTGGCCAGTGCAGACGACGACGTGGCCGTGCAGGCACGCGGGCTGACCATGCGCTTTGGCGATTTCGTTGCGGTTGACCATGTGGACTTCCGTATCCGGCGTGGGGAGATCTTCGGCTTTCTCGGCTCCAACGGCTGCGGCAAGTCGACCACCATGAAGATGCTCACCGGCCTGCTGCCCGCCAGCGAGGGGCAGGCGTGGTTGTTCGGCAATCCGGTGGATTCAAAGGACATCCGCAAGGGCAACGACATGCGCCGGCGCGTGGGCTACATGTCGCAGGCGTTCTCGTTGTACGGCGAATTGACGGTGCGCCAGAACCTGGTGTTGCACGCACGGCTATTTCAGGTGCCCGAGCCGGAAGTGCAACCGCGCGTGGCGGAGATGCTCACCCGCTTTGGCCTGCACGATGCCGCAGACAGCCTGCCCGAAAGCTTGCCGCTGGGCATGCGGCAACGCCTGTCGCTGGCCGTGGCGATGGTGCACAAGCCCGAGTTGCTGATCCTGGACGAGCCGACCTCGGGCGTGGACCCCGTCGCGCGTGACATGTTCTGGCGCTTGATGGTCGACCTTGCGCGGCAGGACCGCGTGACCATCTTCATCTCCACGCACTTCATGAACGAGGCCGAGCGGTGTGACCGCATCTCGCTCATGCATGCCGGGCGTGTGCTGGTGAGCGATGTGCCCGCTGCGCTGGTGCAAGCGCGTGGCGCGCAGACACTGGAGCAGGCCTTTATCGCCTACTTGCGCGAGGCCTCGGAAACCGGCGATGCAGCACCGGCCACCACGCCGCCAGTTGCGCAGGCTGCGGCTGTCGACAGGCCTGCCACCGTTGCGGACACCCGCCGCCGTTTCAGCTTGGCGCGCGCGTTGAGCTATTCGCAGCGCGAGGCGCTGGAGCTGCGCCGCGACCCCGTGCGTGCCACGCTGGCGCTGCTTGGCACCGCCATCCTGATGTTCATCGTCGGCTACGGCATCAGCCTGGACGTGGAGAACCTGACTTACGCCGTGCTCGACCGCGATCAGACCACGCTGTCGCGCGACTACACGTTGAATCTGGCCGGCTCACGCTATTTCATCGAAAAACCCCCGATTCGCGACTACGCTGAACTGGACCGCCGCATGCGCAACGGCGAGCTGTCGCTGGCCATCGAGATTCCGCCCGGCTTTGCGCGCAACGTGGAGCGCGGTGCATCGGTGCAGATCGGCGCGTGGGTGGATGGCGCCATGCCGACCCGCGCGGAAACCGTGCGCGGCTACGTGCAGGCCATCCACCAGCTCTGGCTGGCCGACGCCGCCGTGCATCGGCTGGGGCAGCGGCTTGCCGTGCCCAGCACGATTGAAACGCGCTACCGCTACAACCCCGATGTCAGAAGCCTGCCTGCCATGGTGCCTGCCGTGATCCCGATGCTGCTGATGATGATTCCCGCCATGCTGGCCGCGCTCTCGGTGGTGCGTGAGAAGGAGTTGGGCTCCATCATCAATTTCTACGTGACGCCGGTGACGCGGGCGGAGTTCGTGTTGGGCAAGCAGGCGCCGTATATCGTGCTGGCGATGCTGAACTTCCTGCTGCTGGCGCTGCTGGCCGTCACGGTGTTCGGCGTGCCCATCAAGGGCAGCTTTGCGACGCTCGCGCTGGCGGCGCTGATCTTCGTAACGTGCTCGACGGGCTTCGGGTTGTTTGCGTCCACGTTCACGCAAAGCCAGATCGCGGCCATGTTCGTCACCATGATCGGCACGATCATCCCGTGCGTGCAGTTTGCGGGGCTGTTGAACCCGGTGTCGTCGCTGGAGGGCATGGGCGCGATGATCGGGCGGGTGTATCCGGCCACGCATTTCCTGACCATCAGCCGGGGTGTGTTCAGCAAGGCGCTGGATGCGAGCGCGCTGGGCAGTGCGTTCTGGCCGCTGTTGGCGGCGGTGCCCGTCATTCTGGCGGCGACGCTGTTGATGCTGCGCAAGCAGGATCGGTAGGGCACGCCATGGCAAACCAACGGTCCGCGCACCTCACCAATATCTTCCGCCTTGGCATCAAGGAGCTGTGGAGCCTCGCGCGCGACCCGATGATGCTGGTGCTGATCGCCTACACCTTCACGCTGTCGATCTATGTGGCGGCCACGGCCATGCCGGAGAGCCTGCACAACGCTTCCATCGCCATCGTGGATGAAGACAGCTCGCCGCTGTCGGCGCGCATTGTGTCGGCGTTCTACCCGCCGCATTTCCGCACGCCCTCGCTCGTTCCGCTGTCCGAGATGGATGCGGGCATGGACAGCGGCCGCTACACCTTCGTGCTCGATATTCCGCCCAACTTCCAGCGCGATGTGCTGGCCGGGCGCAGGCCGGCCATCCAACTCAATATCGATGCCACGCGCATGAGCCAGGCCTTTACCGGCAATGGCTATATCCAGCAGATTGTTTCGGGCGAGGTGAGTGAATTCCTGCAGCGCCATCGCAGTGCACCGAGCGTGCCGGTCGACTTGGTGCTGCGCACGCGCTTCAACCCCAACCTCGAACAGACGTGGTTCGGCTCGCTGATGGAGATCATCAACAACGTGACCATGCTGTCGATCATCCTGACCGGCGCGGCGCTCATTCGTGAGCGCGAGCACGGCACCATCGAGCACCTGCTGGTGATGCCCGTGACGCCGTTCGAGATCATGACGGCCAAGGTGTGGTCGATGGGGCTGGTGGTGCTGCTGGCCGCGCTGGTGGCGTTGCTGTTTGTGGTGCAGGGCGCGCTGCGCGTGCCCATCGAGGGCTCCATCCTGCTGTTCATGGTGGTAGCCACGCTGCACCTGTTTGCCACCACGTCGATGGGTATCTTTCTTGCGACGGTGGCGCGGTCGATGCCGCAGTTCGGCATGCTGCTGGTGTTGGTGCTGCTGCCGCTGGAGCTGCTCTCGGGTGGCAGCACCCCGCGCGAGAGCATGCCCGTGCTGGTGCGCGACATCATGCTGGCCGCACCGACCACGCATTTCGTGGCGGCATCGCAGGCGATTCTTTACCGGGGCGCAGGGCTATCCGTGGTGTGGCCGCAGTGTCTGGCCATCGGAGGCATTGGCGCTGCGCTGTTTGTTGCGTCGTTGACGCGTTTTCGTAAGACCATCAGCCAGATGGCTTAACCGTGGTGTCAGGAGCCGATATGGAATCCGCTGCCAACCTCCCCCTCACGCTGGCCAAGGCGCAATGTGCGCTGGCGCTGCAAACGCTGGGCTTATTCAAGGCCGCGCGTCAGCGCTGGTATGAACTGGGCGCGGGCCTGTTGGCCGACGACGTTGCCAGGACGGAATCCGCATTGACAGACCTGCAGAGCGTTGACGACTGGCAGGCCTTTGCCGCGTTGCTCCCCAATGCGTTCTGGCAGGCCAGCCAGCGCAGTGTCACCCTCATGCAGGGCGTGATGCAGACCGCGCTGACGAACCAGGCCAGCTTTGCCACCGATTACCAGCGCGCCGTGCTGGCGTGGCAGCAGGCATCGGTGCAGGCGCTGAGCGCGGCCGGCAACGCCATGCCGATCCATACGACGCTGCAAGGTGTGCTGTCAGCGTTTGGCACGCCCGCCGATGTGTTTGTCCGCTCAGCAGTGGCCCCGTCCGTTGCTGCGCCCGCACGCAGTCGGGGCAACGGCCAACTGCGCCCGGCCTCCTAAGGAACCCCCATGACAACCGACCCGTTGCCCGTACCCGCCGCACCACCGATGTCGGCCATCCCGCCCGCTTCGCTGCCCGGCGGCGACTTGAGCGTGGTGCGCAACCGCACCTTCGACGAGATCGCCGTGGGCGATACCGCTGCCATCCAACGTACGCTCACGGCGGAAGACATCCAGCTCTTTGCAGTGCTGTCGGGCGACGTCAACCCGCAGCACCTCGATGCGGAATTTGCGGCGTCCACGCGCTTTCATGGCGTGATCGCGCACGGCATGCTGGGCGGCGCGTTGATCTCCGCCGTGCTGGGCACACGCCTGCCGGGGCCAGGCACGATCTACCTGGGGCAGACGCTGCAGTTTCACGCGCCGGTGCGCATTGGCGACACGCTCACCATCCGCGTGACGGTGACCAGCAAGGACGACGAGCGCAAGCGCCTCAAGCTGGCCTGTACGTGCACCAACGACATGGGCACCGTTGCCGTGGCGGGCGAGGCGGAAGTCATCGCGCCCACCGAGCGCATCGAGCGCCCACGCACGACGCTGCCCGACGTGCGCATCACCATCAACGGCAATGGCATCCATCGGTTGCTCGACCATGTGCGGCCGCTGGGTGCTGTCCGTACCGCGGTGGTCCACCCGTGCGATGCATTGAGCCTGTCGGCGGCGCTGGATGCGCGTGCTGAAGGGTTGATCGTGCCGTGCCTGGTTGCGCCGCTTGCCAAGCTGACGCACGTCGCCGCCGAGGCCGGGCTCGACCTGAGCGGTGTCGAGATCGAAGACGTGCCGCACAGCAGCGCCGCCGCCGCCCGCGCTGTGGAGCTGGCCACGCAAGGCAAGGTCGAGGCGCTCATGAAGGGCAGCCTGCATACCGACGAGCTGATGGCCGCCGTGGTGCGTGCCGAAGCGGGGCTGCGCACCAAGCGCCGCATCAGCCATTGCTTTGTGATGCAGTCGCCGGCGTATCCGCGCCCGTTCATCGTGACGGATGCCGCCATCAACATTGCGCCTACGCTGGAGGAGAAGGCGGACATCATCCGCAACGCCATCGACCTGGCCCACGCGATTGGCGTGGAGCGGCCGCACGTGGCCATTCTGGCGGCGGTGGAGACCGTGAACCCGCGCATGCCCGCCACGCTGGATGCCGCCGCGCTGTGCAAGATGGCGGATCGCGGCCAGATTGAAGGTGGCGTGCTGGATGGGCCGCTGGCGTTTGACAACGCGGTATCGGCGGCAGCGGCGCGCATCAAGGGCATCGTTTCGGAGGTGGCTGGGCAAGCCGACGTGCTCGTGGTGCCCGATCTGGAAAGCGGCAACATGCTCGCCAAGCAGTTGGAATACCTCGGTGGTGCGGCCAGCGCCGGCATCGTGCTGGGGGCACGCGTGCCCATTGTGCTGACCAGCCGCGCCGATTCGCGCGAATCGCGCATCGCCTCATGCGCCATTGCCACGCTGCTGGCGCACCGCTACCGCGTTCTGCCGCCATGAGTGCCGCCATGAACAATGCCATCGTGGTTCTGAATTGCGGCTCGTCGAGCATCAAGTTCGCGCTGTTCGACGCGGCCCTGCACCCGCTGCCTCGCACGCCGCTGTGGAGCGGCAAGGTGGAGGGCATCGGCACTGGCCACGCTACGGTATCGAGCAGCGGCATGCCTGCACAGCCTCTGCCGATGGATGCTGCGCAGCCGTATCACGACGCGCTGGTGCACATCCGCCAGCGCGTTGCGCATGCCTTGGGGGATCGTCGCCTGGTGGCCGTGGCGCATCGTGTGGTGCATGGGGGCGCCAAGTACTTCGCGCCGGTCAGGGTGGATGCGCATGTGCTGGCCGATCTACGCAGCTACATTCCGCTGGCGCCACTGCATCAGCCCTTTGCGCTGGAGGCGATCGAAGCGCTGCTGCATGCCTTGCCCGACGTGCCGCAGGTGGCGTGCTTTGACACCGCGTTCCACCACACGCTGCCGCAAGTCGAAAGCCTGCTGCCGCTGCCCTATGCCGCCTGGGAGCGCGGGCTGCGGCGCTACGGTTTTCATGGGCTGTCGTATGCGTACATGTCGATCGCGTTGCCGGAGCGGCACGGCGATGTGGCGCGCGGCCGGACCATCGTGGCGCACCTCGGCAGCGGCGCCAGCCTGTGCGCCATGCAGGGCCTCGTCAGCGTGGCAACCACGATGGGTTTCTCCGCGCTCGACGGCCTGATGATGGGCACGCGCTGCGGCGCGCTCGACCCTGGCGCCGTGCTTTATCTGATGGAGACGGAGCATCTGTCCCCCGGGCAGCTCGGGCACATGCTGTACCACGAGTCGGGCCTGCTGGGCGTGTCGGGGTTGTCGTCCGACCCGCGTGAGCTGTTGCCGTACGAGGCAGAAGACGAGCGCGTGCACGCAGCGTTGGCGCTGTATGTGCGCCGCATCGTGCGGGAGATCGGCGCACTGGTGGCGGTGCTCGGCGGCTTGGATCTGCTGGTCTTCACCGCAGGCATTGGTGAGCACAACGCCGTGTTGCGTGAACGTGTGGTGCAGGCACTAGGCTATCTGGGTGCGGAATTGGACGACGCGGCCAATCAGGCCAACGCCCCAGTCATCTCGACCACCGCGAGCCGCCTTTGCGTGGCGGTGGAGCCGACCAACGAGGAGTGGGTGGCCGCACGCCATGCGGCCGACTGCGTATCAGCGCGCGCGTAGTGCCGTGGGCGGCATGCCCAGTAGCCGCTGGAAGGCGCGACGCATGCGCTCGGTATCGCCAAAGCCGCATTCATTGGCGACGCGCTGCATCGATGTCGCACCGCTTTCCAGCGCTGCGCGTGCGGCTTCCACGCGCAGCTTCTCTACCGCCTTGGCGGGCGTGAGCCCGGTTTCCGCCTGAAACGCACGCGCGAAATGGCGGGGGCTCATGCAGGCGTGTTCGGCCAGATCATCCACGCGATGCGCGTCTGCCAGGTTGCGGCGCACGTGGTCCAGCAGCGGCTTGAAGCGGCCCCGCGCCGAATCCATTTCGTTCAACGCAGAGAACTGTGACTGCCCACCCGGCCGCCGGTAATACACCACCAATTGCCGGGCCACCGCACGCGCCAAGCGCTCGCCCAGGTCTTCTGCGATCAACGCCAGCGCCAGATCGATGCCCGCGCTGATGCCGGCGCTGGTCCAGACGCGGCCATCGCCATCCCTCACGTAGATATGGTCGGCTTCCAACTGCACCTGCGGAAACTTGCGCGCGAATTGATCGCTGCGGCTCCAGTGCGTGGTGGCGCGCCGGCCGTCGAGCAAGCCGGTGGACGCCAGCAGCAGGCTGCCCGAGCACACGCTCGCCACGCGCGCACCACGGGCCGCACAACGCTGCACGAAGCGGCGCGTGCGTGCATCGGCCATGGCCGCATCCACGCCGTCGCCACCGACCACGAGCAGCGTATCGACCTGGCTCGCGGGCGGTAGCGCGTCAGCCGCCCAGCACGCCCCCGCTGAACTGCGAACCAGCCCCGCTTTCGCAGCGACCGTGCGCAGCGCGTAATGGTCATCCCGATAACGGCTCGCCACCTCAAAGGCGGCCACCGGCCCGGCTGCGTCGAGCACCTGAAAATCGGGAAAGATCAGCACGGCAATCCGGTGGGGCATGGCAGAAAAGGTGGGGTACACGACATTGCTGCCAACACGATAGAGCGCGATGCTAGCCAGCGTCAACCACCCATTAGGAGATAGGCACCATGTCGGCTTCCCCGTTTACCGTCGTTTTTGCGCTGTACGACCGCGTTACCCATCTGGATTTCACCGGCCCCCACGAAGTGTTCTGGCGCCTGCCCGGCGCGCAATGTGTCCTGGCATCCGCGCGCGGCGGCACCATCCACGCTGATGGCGGGCTCACCTTTGCCAACGTACAGCGGCTGGCGGACATTCCGCACGCCGACCTGATCTGCGTGCCCGGCGGTTTTGGCGTGATCGAGGCGATGGGCGATGCCGATTTCGTGCGAGAAGTGCGTCGCCTGGCGGATGGCGCGCAGTACGTCACGTCCGTGTGTACCGGCTCGCTCGTGCTCGGCGCGGCCGGTTTGCTGCGTGGCAAGCGCGCGGCGTGCCACTGGGCGTGGCGCGAGTTGCTGCCGGCATTTGGTGCCACGGTGGACGAAGGCCGCGTGGTGCGCGACGGCAACCTCATCACGGGCGGTGGCGTAACAGCCGGCATCGACATGGCGCTCTCTGTCATGGCCGACATTGCCGGCGCGGAACACGCGCAGGCCGTGCAGCTCGGCATCGAATATGCCCCCGCGCCGCCGTTTGATTGCGGCCGCCCCGAGCGCGCGGCGCCGCATGTTCTGGAAGCGGTAACGGAACGCCTGAACCGGCTGCGCGCCGATCGCTACGCCGCCGTGCAAGTGGCCGCGCAGCGCATCTGAAGTCCGACTCCGCTGGGGCCGGGTGGATTGCGGCGACAATGGCGTCTTTCTCGCCCGCTCCAACGCTCGCATGCACACCCCGTCAGCCCCATCCCACGGCCCCCACGATCCCAATGGTCCCATCGGCATCGTGGCCGCCCTGCATCAGGAGATCAGCGAATTGCTGACGCTGCTATCCGACGCGCAATGCGTGCGCATCGGCAGCCGCGATTTCTGGACGGGCCATCTCGATGGCCGCGCCGTGGTGGTCGTGCTCTCGCGCGTGGGCAAGGTGGCGGCCGCATCGACCACGGTGGCGCTGATCACGCACTTCAACGTGCAGGCCGTGGTGTTTGCCGGCGTGGCGGGCGGCCTCGCGCCCGAGGTGGCGGTGGGCGACGTGGTGGTGTCAGCGCAACTGCTGCAGCACGACGTCGATGCCTCGCCGCTGTTCCCGCGCTGGGAGATTCCGCTGACCGGCGTGGCACGGTTTCCTGCCGATACCGCACTCGTGCAGGCACTGTTGGACAGCGCTCACGCCGTGCTGGCCGATCCGCATGCGCTGCTCGGGGCAGAGGTCATGGCGGCGTTTGGTATCAGCGCGCCGCGCGTGCATACCGGCTTGATCATCAGCGGAGACCGCTTCGTCTGCACCTCGGCGGAAAGCGCCATCCTGCGCCAGGCGCTGCCCGATGCGCTGGCGGTGGAAATGGAAGGTGCCGCCGTCGCCCAGGTGTGCCACGAGTGGGGCGTGCCGTTTGCCGCTATCCGCACGATTTCCGACCGCGCGGATGATGCAGCCAGCGTGGACTTCATGCAGTTCATCGAGCAAGTGGATTCGCGCTACAGCGTGGCGATTCTGCGCCAGTGGTTGTCGATGGCGAATAGCGCCTGAGGCGCGGGGTTATTGCGCTTGTGCGGCAGCGGCGTATTTGTCGAGCGCGTTGGCGCGTTCGCTGAGTCGGAAGATGGCGTTCTCCAGGCGCTGCAAGTCGTTCAGCGTACCGTTGCCGTAGAGGCGGGATTCAAAGGCGGCCGTCTTGCCATCGAAGTCCTGCCACGCCTGCCGTGAGTTCACCAGCGCGTCTTTCGCATTGCCATTGAGCTTGCCGAGCAGCGTTTTGTACGCGGTGTTCAGGCGCGCATCCTGCGCGGTCTTCTCGGCAGACAGGCAGGCGCCGATGGCGTCTGGGCTGTCGCCCGCCTTGTCGACGCACGCATAGAGGCGGGTGGTGATGCCCTGCGGCGCGCGGCGCTTGATGCCGTTGGCGAGGCTTTCCGCCGCAGGGGCTCCAGCACTGTGGGTCAACAACGCTATGGCAAGGGGCAGGGCAAGTGTCTTCAGTGGTGTCAGCGTGTTCAAGAGGTCACTCCTGATCGCGTATCTGCGCGGTTTGAAGGACTGGCCAGTGTATCGGCACTGCCCATGCCCCCGCGATCAGCCGGGCAGGTGAGGCCGCAGGTTGCGCAGGGCGTTTTCCACATAAGCCTCTTTCTCGCCGACGGGCGCGACGTAGTGCAGCGCTTCTGCCGCCGCGTCGATCCCTTCCGTACGCGCAATCACCCAGGCTGCCAGGTACGGCGAAGCAAAACACCCACCCGCCGTCGCCACATTGCCGCTGGCGTAGAACGGCTGGTTCAACACTTCCACGCCGGCTTCCTGCACCCAGGGCTTGGTGGTCAGGTCGGTGCAGGCGGGCACGTTGCCGATCAACCCCAGCTTGGCCAACACCAACGTGCCGGAGCACTGTGCCCCAATCAGTTGACGCGAAGGATCAAGCGCCAGGCGCGCCATCAACGCCGCATCGGCCACCACCTCGCGCGTGCGGATGCCGCTGCCGACGAGGACGGCATCTGCCGTGCGCGTGTCCTCCAGCATCGATTGCGCATGCACCGTCACCCCGTTCATTGACGTGACTTCCCGTTGCGGGCAGCACAGGCTCACGCGCCAGCCAGGCCGCTTGATGCGATTGAGCACGCCCAGCGCAATGAGTGAATCGAGTTCGTTGAAGCCGTCAAAGGTGAGGATGGCGATATGCATGGTGTGGGGCGGGCGGTGTTGGGGTCGATGCCATGCTAGAGCGTGTGGACAATACAATCAAAAAATTGTCCTGAGTGCACCAAGACAGGACCCAGGCCCGCTACCCCTCCTTCGTTGACGAACTGGCCGGGAAAATCCGCACTGGCGGCCTGCCGCCCGGTACGCGACCGATGACAATCCACATGCCAAAGCACGCTGGTTTGCCTACACTGGCGTCCCATTGAATGCACCGAACTCACCGGATGGACAACAAGGAGACCCGATGAAGACCCCGCTCGTGACAATGGCGAATTGGATGGTGTGCGCATGTGTCCTGCTGGCAGGCGCCGCGCAGGCTGAGGACAACGCCACGCTTACCGTGAACGTCGGTGCCCAGCAGCAGACGTTGTCGCGTGACGCGCTGCTGCACGATCCGCGCTTGCGTGATGTCACCGTGGAAGACCAGAACCTCAAGCGCCACCTGACCGTCAAGGCGATTCCCGCGCAGGCGCTCTTTGGTGGGCAGCAGATCAACCCCGAGGCCAGCGCCACCACTGCCGCCAGCGACGGCTATGTCTCGCACCTGCCGATGCGCCTGCTGCTGGCCGACCGCGCTGATGGCCCGCGTGCCTGGCTGGCCGTGGAAGACCCCGCAGCACCATGGCCCACGCTCAAGGGGCAAGACATTGGCCCGTTCCGCCTGGTCTGGACGGCGCCGCCGGCCAAGGCATCGCTGGTGAATGAAAGCCTGTGGACGTACAACATCGTGCGCATTGACGTGGCCGCGTTGCCGGGCGAGCGCTTTACCGCCATCCAGCCTGCCGCCGGGCTGCCCGCTGACAGCCCCGTCATGCGCGGCTTCGCCACCTTCCAGCGTGTCTGCTTTTCATGCCATACGCTTAACCGCGCGGGCGACGCCAACCTTGGCCCGGACTTGAACGTGCCATACAGCCCCGTGGAGTACCTGGGCGACGAGAAGCTGCGCCACCTCATTCGCGATCCGCAGTCGCTGCGCTGGTGGCCCAACGCGCGCATGTCCACCATTGATGAGAAGACACTATCCAACGCGCAACTCAATGATCTGTTGGCGTACTTCCACCATATGGCGCAGCGCAAGGTAGCGGCTCCGCATTGATGCGGGTATCGCGTTGAAGGCTTGCAGAGTGCCGACAGAACGCCACCGATTTGTGCTGTGCTAAGGTGGCGAGCACGCACCGGCCCAGTGTTAATAAATAGAAATACGACACTGCGCCGGTGCTTGCTCATTGCACTCTCTGGCCCCGGGGGGCCGATATTTTGGCGAGCCGTTGATGAGTAACGATAGCGATCTGCATTTCTCCAACAATTACCGTGACCTGTGCATCCAGTCGGGAACGGGCGCAGGGTTCCAGTTCGAGTTTTATTGCCAGTGCTGCAGCGACACGTGGCGCTCGCCGTTCGAGCCGTATCGCAGCGGGCAAGCCTCGGGCTGGATGCGTGAAGCTGGCGGGCTGTTGGGCGGCCTGTTCGGCGGGTTTGGCAATCATCTGGACAATGCGGCCGAAGGCCTGGCACGCGCCGGCTGGGGCACCGCACGTGATGGCGCATTCAAGTCCGCCATCGGCTCGGCACAGGCACACTTCCACCGGTGTGCGCATTGCCATCGTTACGCATGCAGCCAGTGCTGGAGCCCGGACACCGGCCTGTGCCAGACCTGCGCCCCCGACCTCGCTGCAGAAGTGCGCGTGGCCCGGCATACCGGCACCGTGGAAGCAGCCAGAGATGCCGCCCGGGAAGTCGGCAAGGGGCAAGCAGCCGATGTGGAGATCGGCGCGGCCCGCGCGCTCGTCTGCCCCGAGTGCCATACCGAAACGCACGGCGCCAAATTCTGCCCGCAGTGCGGTCACAACCTGGCCGCCAAAACCAACTGCGGCCGCTGCAAAGCCGAACTGCCGGCCGGCAGCCGCTTCTGCCCCGAGTGCGGGCAATCCACTTCCGCCGGGTAACTGATCCGTCTGTCTTGGCGCTTCACGCCATCGCCCACGTGACCAACGTGGCGATGGTGTTCATGTTGCGTGCCGTCCCGGTCTTTGCGGCGGGAATCTTCAGCTTGGAATGCGCCATGCCCTCGCCGTAGTGCACGTAGAGTTCGCGCGTGCCGAGGGCGAGCTCTTCCGTATTCCGGCCGCTGACGGTGGTGAGCGCATCGGCTGGCGGCGGCGCGTCCAGAAAGATGGCCACCGTGCGGTTGGGCGCCGCAGCCTTGAACGGATTGCCCTCCAGCACTGCCGCCAGTTCCGCGCCCGTGCGGACCAGTACGCCGACGGGCTTGCCGGCGTAGTCCTCCAGGCAGCGCTCCAGCTTGGCCTTGACCGAGGCTTCCGACAGCCGGCTCTTAAAAACCACGTTGCCGCTTGCAATGTAGGTGCGCACGTCTGTCAAGCCGATGGATTCGCACATCGCGCGCAGCTCGGCCATCGGCAGCTTGCCGGTGCCGCCAACATTCACGGCTCGCAGGAAGGCGACGTAGGTCGGCATAGGGCGGAAATCTCCTGGTTTTTGTCTGTCAACTGAGCAATCGCCCATATTTGAATACATTTTGTTACTGGTTTGACGGGAATGTATAACCCGAGCCACCACGCGCCGGGTATTCTGCGCCGCACATCCATTGACATTGAGCCAGGATGGGCCGCCAGACAGACGGGGCCTGCATCCGGTATTTGCGAATCAGGAGAACTCACCATGTGGAAGAAAATTGCCCCGACGTTGGTTATTGCAACGCTCGCCGGCCTGACGGCGCTGCCGGCGGCTGCAGATGATTTGCGCAATGCGCTGGGTGGCGCACTGGGCGGTGCGGGCGGTGCGGCCGTGGGTGGCGCGATTGGCGGCCAGACCGGCTCCATCGTGGGCGGTGCGATTGGTGGCGGCGCTGGCGGTGCGTTGACGGCCAACGGCCGCGAGCGCAAGGGCGCGATTGTGGGTGGTGCACTGGGCGGCGGCGTGGGCGCGGCTGCGGGCAACGCCGTGGGCGGTCGTGCGGGCGGCATCGTGGGTGCGGGCCTGGGCGGCGGCGCGGGTGCGGCACTGGGCGGCAATGTGCAGCGCAATTCGTACTCGGACCATGGCGATCATGGTCGCCGTCGCCACGGCAAGCATCATCGTCATTGATGTGACGTACGCCGGGAGCGCTCGCGCTTCCGGTTGCGTAGATTTGCCCTCCTTGCATCAGCCGCTCGGCTGATCGCGTGCAACGCGCACGGCTTCCTCCAGCACATCGCTGCAGCATGGTGGTGGTTCTCATGCTGTTCCCCTGACGTTCCCGTTCGGGCGGTCTACCATGGATCGATGCTGCTACGCAGGAGGCTGCCATGACGCAACGCTTCGACGCCATCATCATCGGCACCGGCCAGGCGGGGCCACCGCTGGCCGCGCGCTTGTCTGCCGCGGGCATGAAGGTTGCGATCATCGAGCGCGGCCGCTTTGGCGGCACGTGCGTCAACACCGGCTGCATCCCCACCAAGACTCTCGTGGCGAGCGCCTACGCGGCGCATATGGCCCGGCGCGCGGCCGACTATGGCGTGGTCATCAATGGCGCCATCACCGTGGACATGCAACGCGTGAAGGCCCGCAAGGACGAGGTTTCCGGCCGCTCCAACCATGGCGTGGAAACCTGGGTGCGCGGTCTGGAGCACGGTACGGTCTTCCAGGGGCACGCACGCTTTGAGAGCGCACGCACCGTGCGCGTGGGCGATGCCTTGCTGGAGGCCGAGCGCATCTTCATCAACGTCGGCGGGCGCGCGTTGGTTCCCTCCATGCCGGGGCTCGACGCGGTGCCCTATCTCACCAACTCGACCATGATGGACGTGGATGTTCTGCCCGAGCACCTGATCGTGATCGGCGGCAGCTACGTGGGGTTGGAGTTCGGGCAGATGTATCGGCGTTTTGGCGCACGCGTGACCATCATTGAGAAAGGCCCGCGCCTGATTGCGCGGGAGGATGAAGACGTCTCGCAAGCCGTGCGCGAGATTCTGGAAGCCGAAGGCATCGATGTGCAGGTCGGCGCCGATTGCCTGCATGTGCGGCGCGATGGGGCCAATGTGGTGGTCGGGCTGGACTGTGGTGGCGGCGCGCGGGAGGTCTCAGGCTCGCATCTGCTGATGGCCGTGGGGCGCGTGCCCAACACGGACGATCTTGGCCTGGACAACGCCGGCATTGAAACCGATGCGCGTGGCTATATCCGAGTGGACGAACAGCTGCGCACCAACGTCCCTGGCATCTGGGCCATGGGGGACTGCAATGGGCGCGGCGCTTTCACGCACACCTCATACAACGATTACGAGATCGTAGCGGCCAACCTGCTCGATAACGATCCGCGCAAGGTATCGGACCGCATTGCCGCGTATGCGATGTACATCGATCCGCCGCTGGCGCGCATCGGGCTGTCGCTTGCGGAGGCCAAGCAATCCGGCCGCAAGCTGCTGGTGGGGTACCGCCCGATGACGCGCGTCGGGCGCGCCGTGGAGAAGGGCGAGAGCGCGGGCTTCATGCGCGTGGTGGTCGATGCGCAGAGCCACGAAATTCTGGGTGCCTCCATCCTTGGTGTGGGCGGGGATGAGGTTGTGCATGCGCTGCTCGACGTCATGTACGCCAAGGCGCCCTACACCACGATCAGCCGCGCCATGCACATCCACCCGACCGTATCCGAGCTGGTGCCGACGCTGTTGCAGGAGATGCAGCCCCCGCCGTAGCGCAAATGTAGCGCCAATAAAAAGGGCGCCCGCAGGCGCCCGAAGTGTTGGTTGCTGCCGAACGGTCCGCTCAGGGCACGATCGACAGAAACAGGTACGACGCAAAGATCGCCAGGTGAACCACGCCTTGCAGGATGGTCGTGCGGCCTTTGCCCAGCGTGAGCGCGGACACGATCAGCGTGAGCACGAGCAGGACCATCTCCTTGGGCCCCAGGCCCAACTCCAGCGGCCGGCCGATCCAGATGAACACGGCCGCCACGGTGGGAATCGTCAGCCCGATGCTGGCGAGCGCAGAACCGAGCGCCAGGTTCAGGCTGGTCTGAATGCGATCGGCATTGGCCGCGCGCAGGGCCGCCAGGCCTTCAGGCAGCAGCACCAGCGCCGCAATGACGATACCCACCGCCGCCGCCGGTGCGCCCGCGCTCAGCAGCGCCGCTTCCACCGATGGCGACAGGATCTTGGCCAACCCGACCACGGCCACCAGGCTCACCATCAGCAGCACCGTGCTGGCCAGGGCGATGCGCGTGGGCGGCGGCGGGGCATGTACGTCTTCGTTGGAGCCTTCCGCGAGGAAGTAATCACGGTGGCGGATGGTCTGCACGATCACGAAGCAGCCGTACAGCACCAGCGACGTCACCCCGGCAAAGCCGAGCTGCGACGGCGTCAACACGGGCCCCGGCGTGGAGCTGGTGTAGTTCGGCAGCACCATGGTCAACGTCACCAGTGCGGCGAGTACGGCCAGCGCGGCATTGGCGCCCGGCGCCTGGAACGCTTGCTCACGGTGGCGCAGGCCGCCCACGAACAGGCACAGCCCGACGATGCCATTGCAGATGATCATGACTGCCGCAAACACCGTGTCGCGCGCCAATCCAGCCTTCTCCGGCCCGGACGACAGCATGACGGAGACGATCAGCGCCACCTCGATCACGGTCACGGCGATGGCCAGCACCAGCGTGCCGAACGGTTCGCCCACCTTGTGCGCGACCACCTCGGCGTGGTGCACGGCGGCGAAGACGGCGCCGGCCAGCGCCAGCCCCATCAGCGCGATCAGCCAGCCAGGCGGTGTCATGAGCGTGCCGGCCACCAGAACCGCCCACGCAAACACGGGGCCGGCGATGGTCCAGACAGGCAGCTTGTTGGAAGTCAGGGCCACGGAGTTCTCCTTGTTGTTGCCCTCAAGGCCCGCGAGCAGCAGCGGGCGGAGGGGGATGCGGATGTGGCCCCGACTATAAAGCATGCGCCGGGTTTTCCTTGCCCCGGCGGCAAAACCTCACATCATTTTGCGGCGATTATTTTGCGGCAGCGACGGCCGAGACTTCCTGGCTCCAGTAGCCCGGCAACGCGCCATACGGGTTCGGCAGACCCTTTGAGGTGACATACACCGAGCCGGCGCCCAGCGCAGACGCGTTTTTCACAAACGTCGGCATCTGCGTGGAAGAGGCGCTGTAGACGATATGTGCAAAGCGGCTGACCGGGTAGTTCGCCTGCCACGCCAGGGGCGCGTACGACTTGTAGTACTTGGCGGCGTCTTCAAACACCACGAGCTGGTCGGCCACCGGCAGGCTGGCGTAGATCTCCGGCACGTTGGTGCCCGGGTTGCCCGTAACGGTGTAGGCCGGCGACAGCCCCTTGATGTAGTTGTAGACCGACTGGTAGAACTGAATGTTCGAGGTCACGCTGTCCTCGGTCATCTCGTCGATGAAGAAGCCGTC
The DNA here is from genome assembly GCA_039592975.1 of Ralstonia sp. Lineage (GTDB taxonomy): Bacteria > Pseudomonadota > Gammaproteobacteria > Burkholderiales > Burkholderiaceae > Ralstonia. The sequence continues at coordinate 678,226 of JBCNQE010000001.1, forward strand.
GACCTGGTACAGCGCCTGATACGTATTGATGTCTTGCACCACCGCCGACAGCGGGCGCTGCGCGTACGAGGTGGACACATAGCCGATCACCTTGCCGCCAGCGGCACGCACTTTGGCCACTGCCGCGACGTAGTTGGGGTCTTGCGTGGTGCCCGGGCCGCTGTTGGGGTTGAGGATGACGGTGGTCGGTACCGTCTTGGCGGTGGACGCTAGCGTGTTCCACTGCGTCGCACCTGTGCCGGAGGGGTAGATATACGCCGGCACCAGCAGCCCTTCGGCCTGCGCCAGCGGTGCGCCGGCAATCGCCCCGGCTACCAGCGCCATGGCTGAACACGCAATGCGCGCCAGCTTGGCCTTTGCGCTGCTCCCCAGCGATGCCACGAATGCCGTGGCGAATGTAGGCGTGCGCCCAACTGTTTTCGTTGTTTTCATGAGTGCCTCCTGATCACGCTGAATCTGCGTGTCAATTGGCCCGCCGCCATTGCAGGTCAACGGGCAACTGGCTGACTTCCCCCGATGGAAGTCCCTATAGCTTTGCGTCGCCGGATCACTCCGGTTTTGCCAAACTGCTCCTGGGCCAAGCGCCCATTGGGCAAAGACTCTACCGGGGCCATGTCTTTCCGGCAAACACAGATTGCGCAAACGCACAGTCAATGATTGTGAACGTTGTCGGAAACCGACGTCGCCCGCCTATCGGTCATGCCGACGATTGACGTGCGGAAAAAGACGCATGGACTTTTTTGGATCCGAGCCGTACGCCGGATGCCTTTCGCCAGCGACAAGCCGTACCCCCCAAAACACGCTGACGCCGGGAAAGGCACGACCTATATTGCGTCATGACCCTGGAAGCGTGCCGCAGCAATGTCCTGCCTGCGGGCGCGCTCCTGCACACACCATCCAACATGCAGACCGACGAAATCCAGCTCCGCCAGGCTGCCCCCGACGACTGGAGCGAGGTGGCCGCGCTCCTCCGGCGCTGCGGGCTGCCCGCAGAAGACACCCAGGACAGCATCGAGGCGTTTCATGTGGCGCTGGACAAGGGCCGCATCATCGGCTGCGCGGCGGCGGAGCAGGGTGGTCGGTCCATCGTGGTGCGCTCGGCTGCGGTCGACCCGGTCTACCGGGATCGCGGCGTCGCCAGCCGGCTGATCGAAACGCTGTTGCTGCGGGCGCGCGGCCTGGGTGCGCGTGAAGCCTATCTGTTGACGACGACCGCCCCCGCGTACTTTGCGCGCTGGGGTTTCTCGCTGTTCCCAGCAGAAAAGGCACCGCCGGAAGTGCGGGCCTCGGCGGTCTTCCGCAATGCAGAACGTACGTCGGCGCTGTGTATGCGGTGTGATTTGCGGTAGGCCGGTCGACGCTGACCGCGCCAACGAGCCGGTTTAGGGGGCGCGGCAGCCTATACCGCCCCAGCAATCACGTCACGCAACCACTGATGTGCTGGGTCCCGATGCACGCGCTCATGCCACAGCATCGACATCTCATACCCGGGCACCTCTACCGGCGGTTCGACCACCTGTAATGCACTGGTGCCCCGCACGAGCCGCTCGGGCAGCATCGCCACCAGGTCGGTGCTGGCCACCGCGGTCATCACAAACAGAAAGTGGGGCACGGACAGCGCCACGCGTCGGCTGGCGCCGGCGGCCTTGAGCGCGTCGTCCGTTACGCCGAAGAAGCCGCCGCCGTCGGGCGACACGATGACGTGGTCAAGGGCGCAGAACTGCGCGAGCGTTGGCTTGCGCTTGAGCCGCGGGTGCCCGGCGCGGCCAACCAGTACGTAGCGCTCCGTAAAAAGCGTGCGGCGGCGCAGGCCGAGCGGCGCGCCATCCGTGGTGTGGAGGGCTAAGTCGACCTCGCCTTGCTCGGCCTGCTTTTCGATGCGCGTCGGCACCAGTTCGAGCACAGCCAGCCGCGTACCGGGTGCGGTGGCGCGCAGGCTGTTGAGCGCGGGTAGCACGATGGTGGATTCACCGTAGTCGGTGGCGGCCACGCGCCAGGTGTTGGTGGCCTGGGCGGGTTCGAACGGGCTGGCAGGCGCGACGGCCTGCTCCAACGCTTCGAGTGCCTGCCGCAGCGGTTCGCGCAATGCCTCAGCGCGCGCGGTGGGGCGCATGCCGCGCGGGCCGGGCAACAGGAGTGGGTCGCCAAAGATGTCGCGCAGCTTGGCCAGATGCACGCTCACCGAGGGCTGCGAGAAGTTCAGCCGCTCCGCCGCGCGCGTGACGTTGTGCTCGGTCAGCAGCACATCGAGCGTGACGAGCAGGTTGAGGTCCAGTCGTCTGAGATTATTCATGGCTATGGCTGGGATGTTGAACATTCATTTCCAATATACCTCCGCGCCTTGCATGCTGGCGTCATCTCATCTGGAGTTGTCACCATGCATGTTCTGATCGTCTATGCCCATCCCGAACCCAAATCCCTGAATGGCGCGCTGAAGGATTTCGCCGTCCGCCGGCTGGAGGATGCCGGCCACACGGTGCAGGTGTCCGACCTGTACGCCATGCAATGGAAGGCCGTGCTGGATGCCGCCGACAGCACCGTCGCACCCATCGGCCCGCACTTTGATGCGTCACTCGATTCCAGGCACGCCTTTGAGCATGGCCTGCAGGCCCCCGACATTGCCGCTGAGCAAGCCAAGCTGCAATGGGCCGATGCGGTGATTTTTCAGTTTCCGCTGTGGTGGTTTTCCATGCCGGCCATCCTCAAGGGCTGGGTCGAGCGCGTGTATGCCTACGGTTTTGCCTATGGCGTGGGCGAACACTCCGACACCCATTGGGGTGACCGCTACGGCGAAGGCACGCTGGCCGGCAAGCGCGCCATGCTGGTCGTCACCACGGGCGGTTGGGAATCGCACTACAGCGCGCGGGGCATCAATGGCCCGATCGACGACCTCCTGTTCCCGATCCAGCACGGCATCCTGTACTACCCGGGCTTTGATGTGCTGCCGCCGTTCGTGACCTACCGCACCGGTCGCATGGACGCGGCGCGCTTCCAGCAAATGACGGACGCACTCGGCCAGCGGCTCGATACGCTGTTCACCACCGCGCCGATCCCGTTCCGCAAGCAGAATGCCGGCGACTACGAGATCCCCGCCCTGACGCTGCGCGCAGACATTGCCCCTGGTCAATCCGGCTTTGCCGCGCACGTCAGTTAAGCCCTGACGCTACAATTTCCCGCTCGACCTTCCGGCGGCGCGCTGTGTTCCACATGGCGCGCCGCCGTGTTTGTTCATCCCTCCGAATTTCTCCTTCCTCGCATTGCACGCTGGCATGACGTCTCACGCGGTCTTCACTGGTCTGATCAACTTGCTGCTCGGCATGGGCCTAGGTGTGGCGGGCGGGCTGCTGGGCATTGGCGGCGGGCTGATTGCCATCCCCATCCTCGGGTATCTGTACGGCATGGATCAGCACCTGGCGCAAGGCACCGCGCTGGTGATGATTGCGCCCAACGTGCTGATCGGGTTTCTGCGGTATCACCAACGGCATCCGGTGCATCTGCGCTCGGTGGCGCTGATCTGCGTGTTTTCGATGGCGGCAACGTATGTGGCGGCGCGCTTTGCGGCCGGATTGGACGCACACCATCTGCATACGGCGTTTGCGGTGTTTCTGATCGTGCTGGCGGTGTACTTTGCCTCGCAACTCAAGGACAAGGCGGGCACTGCGCACGAAGCCGAGCACGCGGCACCACACGCCATGCCCACTGCCGCACTGCCGCTGATGGGCATCGCCAGCGGTGCCATGTCGGGCATCTTTACCGTGGGTGGCGGCCTGGTGGTGGTGCCGGCCCTGGTGACGTTTTTCGGCATGGCGCAGACGCGCGCCCAAGGCATGGCGCTCGCGCTGGTCGTGCCGGGCACGGTCATCGCGCTGGCCACGTATGCGCACGCTGGGCATGTGGACTGGGGCACGGGTGTGCCGCTGGCCATTGGCGGCATCGTGAGCGTGTCTTGGGGCGTGGCGCTGGCGCACCGGTTTTCTGCGCTGCGCTTGCGGCTGGCGTTTTGTGCTGTGCTGCTGGGCACGGCGCTGGTGATGTTGCTGGTCAAACCAGCGTGACCGCGCTTTCCTGAAGAGGGCAGCGATTGTTAACGCGCTTAACACAAGTTGCACCGCTGCAGCGGCTTCCCTATTCTCGCGGGCATACCGGCGGCCTGATCCTACACCGCCGGTCCATCTACCTCTCGGAATCCCCATGTCTCAAGATCTCAAGACCCGTCTAGGCGGCGTGCTGACGCTCATCATTGGCGCCGTAATCGGCTGGTTTTTCATTCTCGGCCCGCTGCATGAGGCACAGGCCGGCGCGCCATCCGTGCGCTACTCGCTCAAGGCGATGGTGCTGGTGCCGGCTTGCCTTGTGTTCGGGCTGGCGTTTCTGTTGGGCGGCGACAAGCTGGCCTATCGCGACGCGCAGCGCAAGCGCCTGACGCCCATCGGCTGGGCGCTCGTGGCTGTTTTCGCGGCCATCGCGGCGCTGTGCTACTGGTGGTTCAAGCAGCAATTCGCGGCGCTGGGTTACGCAGGCTGACAGGAGGTTGGCGTGGGCATGCTCGACGATGATCTGACGCACTTCGAAGCCCACGGTGCAGCGTCGTTGCCCGCTGCCGCACAGCACGGCCATGTCGAGCACGATGGTGCGCGCCTCTGGTACGCAACCTTCGGCGCTGGCGCTCCGGTGATCCTGTTGCACGGCGGCCTCGGCCATAGCGGCAACTGGGGGTACCAGGTGCCGGCGCTAGTAGCCGCTGGCTATCGCGCCATCGTGATCGACAGCCGTGGGCATGGCCGCAGCACGCGCGATACGCGGCCCTACACCTACGAGCGAATGGCCGCGGACGTGCGCGCCGTCATGAGCGCCATCGGCATCGAGCGCGCCGCATGCATTGGCTGGAGCGATGGCGCCTGCATTGCGCTCACGCTCGCCATGCAAACGCCCGAGCGGGTGAGCGGCGTGTTCTTCTTCGGCTGCAATATGGACCCCAGCGGGGCCAAGCCTTTTCAGCCCACGCCCGTCATCGATCGCTGCTTTCACCGCCATCGGCAGGACTACACAGCCTTATCGGCCACGCCCGGCGATTTCGATGCCTTTGTCGCCGCCGTCACCGAGATGATGCAGACGCAGCCGAATGCCACCGCACAGGCGTTGGCGGAGATCCGCGGCGTGCCCGTCACCATTGCGCAGAGTGAGCACGACGAGTTCATCCGGCCCGAGCACGCGCAGTATCTGGCGGCGACCATTCCCGGCGCACGGCTGGTGCAGTTGCCGGGTGTGAGCCACTTTGCGCCGCTGCAGCGTCCGGCGCCGTTCAACGATGCGGTGCTCGCCTTTCTGAACGATTTGGGTGCAGATTGTGGCGCGGCCGGTTGAAGCGATTGTCTTGGCCGGGTTTGCGCAAGCACCGGGCGTTATCCACAGAAACGGTGGGTAAGCCTGTGGATAACGATGCCCGATCGCGGCGCCATGCGGTTTGCAGTGCGTTGCTGACTGCGTAGGCAAGCAGGATTGGCCCCCGTGTTTGCTTAGCTGACCGTGTCCGATGTACCTGGCGTGCCATAGGCCGCCTTGATGGCTTTGTGCCGCGCTTCCATTTCCTGGCGCAGGGCGCGGCGCTGCTGGGCGGCCTCAAACCGTTCCTTTTCTTCCAGGTTGGCGGGCGTGAGCGGCGGCACGTCGGCCGGTTTGCCGTCGTCGTCGACCGCCACCATGGTGAAGTAGCAGCTGTTGGTGTGGCGCACGACCTGGTTGCGGATGTTTTCAGTCACCACCTTGATCCCGATTTCCATCGACGTGCGGCCGGTGTAGTTGACCGACGCCAGAAACGTCACCAGCTCGCCCACATGGATCGGCTGGCGGAACACCACCTGGTCCACCGACAGCGTCACGACATAGCGGCCCGCATAGCGGCTTGCGCACGCATAGGCGACCTGATCGAGCAGCTTGAGGATATGGCCGCCGTGCACATTGCCGGAAAAATTGGCCATGTCGGGCGTCATCAGCACGGTCATGCTGAGCTGGTGGGATTGCGTGTTCATGGGGACGTTGAAACAGAAAGGATGGGGAAAAGCGGTGCGCAGAAATGGGTACGCAGTAGCGTGCCATTGTGCCGTGCCCGGCGCATCTTGTGCGATATCGCGCGAAATTTGATGGCATCGCGCTACACCCGCGGTTGCTGCTGCAAGCGATGTTCGGCCCGTCTTTCCTCGATGCACCGCTTGCTCGCCTGCCTTTGACGCTGGCTCGGCGCGCTGACCGTGACTGCGCTGCAGTCGGCGTGCGCATCGTTTGATCCTGCGCAGGCCCGGCGGCTTTGATGGTGCGATGGGCCTGCAGACGGAGGGGCGGCGCGCTACACTCTTTGTCTTTCGCCGTCTCCCACCGATCCTTCCGCCATGACCGCGCCTGCTTTCCAGCCCACCCACGCGCATCCGCTTTCCGCCGAACAGCAAGCCTTCTTCAACGAGCACGGCTACCTCGTGCTGCGCGGGCTGGCGAGCCAGCAGGAGTGCGCCGCCTTGCTGTCCGCCGCGCAGGATGCGCTGGCCCATGCGGTGGCGCCGGTGGAACTGGAAACGGATGTCGGCTATGCCGGTGCGCCAACTTCGCGCGAGGCTGAGGGCGGGCATACGGTGCGACGGCTGCTCGATGCGGATTCGCGCGGCACGCCGTACACCGAATGGGCCCGTGATGCGCGCGTGGCCGGTGCCATTGCGCAACTGATCGGCGGCCCCGTGCACCTTTCGCTCGCGCACCACAACTGCGTGATGACCAAGCACCCCGCCTTCGGCACGGCCACACATTGGCATCGGGACAGCCGCTACTGGTCGTTCGCGCGCAATGCGCTGGTGTCATCGTGGCTGGCACTGGTGGAGGAGACGGTCGACAACGGCTGCCTGTGGGTGATCCCCGGCAGCCACACGCTGGAGCTACCCGCCGAGCGCTTCGACGAAAAGCTCTTCCTGCGCCCCGACGTGCCCGAAAACCGCGCGCTCATCGACACCGCGCGCCCCGTGCCGCTGCTGCCGGGCGACGTGCTGCTGTTTCACTGCAACACCTTCCACGCTGCACGCGCCAACCAGACCGGTGCGGTCAAGTTCTCAGCCGTGTTCACCTATTACGGGCCCGACAATTACCCGCTGCCGAATACGCGATCCTCTGCGCGCCCGGATCCCCTGGTCGGATGAGGTGACTTGGGCGGGTCTCCAACGTTTGCCTTCACCCGTTTGTAGGTGCCTCGCGGACAGATTTGTGTCACGTCTCTTTGCTAAGGTGAACATCCAATAACGACACACGGGGAAGACCATGCCCATTCAGGAAGTGACCCACGGGCTGCATGTGATCCTGATTGATCCGCTGCAACGTGACGACCGCCGCTGGATGGCGCGTTTCCAGGTCTGCCGCGCAGGCCATGTGGTCTGTGACTGGGAGGACCTTGAAATGCCCGAGGGCTTCATCTCCGCCCAGCTTGCTTTGAGTGCCAGCGTGCTGTTGGCCGAGCACCGGTTATCCAGCTTGCCGCACTAGCGTACGACTACGAAAACGCCCGCCATGCAGCGGGCGTTTTGCTATGTGCGCTCCGCTCACATCAAAGCGGGTGCGTCAGCAGGCTGTGGATCGTGCGCACACCGCTCACGTAATTGCCCATGCGCAGGTTCTCGTTGGCGGCGTGCTGGTTGTTATCGGCATTCACCAGCGGAATGATCGCAAACGGCACCTGCAGCACCCGCACGATTTCGGCCGTGGGCACGGTGCCGCCCATCATGCGGATGCGCACCGGCGCCGGTGTGGCACCAAAGCTGTCCGCGAGCGACTGATAGGCCCATTTGCCAACGGCGGCGTCGATGGGCGAGCCCGCAGCGTCCGCGCCTTCGCTCTGGTACGAGAAGCTGGCGAGCTTGTCGTAGCGGCTGCGTTCTTCATCGGTGGGCGCGTCTTTCACCAGGTGGTAGCCCTGGCGCACGATGTGCTGCTCGATCAGCTTGCCGAGGTAGGCTGCGCTGGAGTCGGGCGTGGTGCGCAGGTCCAGTTCGGCGACGGCCTTGTCGGGCACGATGTTCGCCACCTTGTCGCCCACGGCGGCGGAGGCCATGCCGCGCACGTTCAATGACGGGTACTGCATCGCCTCCTGGTAGTTGGCGCCGACCTTGTCTGCGTGTGCAATGCCGAGGCGCTTGTTGAGCGCGGCTTCGTCATCGGGCACGGCCGCCATGATCTTGCGGTCTGCCGCGCTGATCTTGACGTGGTCGTAGTAGCCCGGCACGGTTACCCGGCCGTCGTCGCTCTTCATGGATGCCAGCAGCGTCGCCAGCCGTTGCGCCGGGTTGGGCGCGTAGTTGCCGTAGTGGCCGCTGTGCAGCGGCACCTTGCCGCCGTACACGGTGAGCTTGGCCTCGGCGGCGCCGCGGTTGCCGAACACCAGCGTCGGCAGGTTGGAGGCATGCATGGGGCCGTCGTGGATGACGATGGCATCGCAGCGCAGCAGGTCATGGTTGGCCTGCATGATCTCGCTGATCGACGGTGAACCTTTCTCTTCCTCGCTGTCGAGGATCACCTTGACGTTGACCGCTGGTTGGCCGCCCGTGGCTTTCAGCGCGTCGATGGCGGCCAGCATCATCATGATCGGGCCCTTGTCGTCGGCCGAAGCGCGGCCGAACACACGCCACTCGGGGTCCAGCGGCCCCTTGAAGAGCTGTGCCGAATCGATTTCTTCCCAGTTGCCCTGCGCCGTTTTGTGCTTGAGCACGGGCATCCATGGGCTCTTCTGCGCCCACTGCGCGGGAATCACCGGCTGGCCGTCGAGGTGCATGTAGAACAGCACGGTCTTGCGTGCAGGGTCCGCATTCGGCAACTCGGCGAAGAGCATCGGCTTGCCGTCGTTTGCCAATTGCCGCGTGGTGAAGCCGCGCTTGCGGAACGCCTGTTCCAGCCACGCGACGTTCTTGCGGATGTCTTCCGGTGCGATGGCGTCGTTGGGCAGGGACAGCAGTTCGAAGTAGTCGCGGTACGTTGCCTGTGCGTAGCGTTCGGCTTCAGCGGGGGAGAGGTCGGCTGCGGCAGCTAGGCTCGCGGCGCCGAGCGTAAGCAGCGCGGCGAGGTGGGGAAGGCGGCGGGTGGAGGCGAACGGAAGGGGCATGGAAACACTCGCGGGTGATGGGGAACGATCGCAGTCTGCAGACAGGCCATCGTTTTGCCAACCCGCATTTCCTCGGGATCGGTTGCGTTTCAATACGCGCCCGCCCGAGGCCATGCTGTTGATGTGCGTGCTTACCGGAACGCCGGCTCGTCAAAACTGCGCAGCTTGCGCGAATGCAGCGTTTCCACGCCGTTTTCGCGCAGCAGGCGCACGGCCTCCATGCCGATATCCAAATGCTGGCTCACCCGCTGGCGATAGAACAGGTTGGCCATGCCGCGCAGCTTCAATTCGCCGTGCAGCGGTTTGTCCGACACGCACAGCAGGGTGCCGTAGGGCACGCGCAGGCGGAAGCCATTGGCGGCAATCGTGGCGCTTTCCATGTCGATGGCAATGGCGCGCGACTGGTTGAAGCGCGTGTACAGCGCCTGGTACTTCAGCTCCCAGTTGCGGTCGTCGGTGGAGACCACGGTGCCGGTGCGCATGCGCGATTTCATGTCGGCGCCGGAGAGCCCCGTAATGCGCGCCACAGCTTCCTGCAGCGCCACCTGAATCTCAGCGATGGGCGGTACGGGCACCCACGGCGGCAGGTCCTGGTCGAGCACGTGGTCGTCGCGTACATAGGCGTGGGCGAGCACGTAATCGCCGAGTTGCTGCGAGCGGCGCAGGCCGCCGCAATGGCCGATCATCATCCAGCAGTGCGGACGCAGCACGGCCAGGTGGTCGGTGATGGTCTTGGCGTTGGACGGACCCACGCCGATGTTCACCAGCGTCACGCCCAGCTTGTCTTCGCGCACCAGATGGTAAGCCGGCATTTGCGGCAGGCCCTTGATGCGGTGCGCATCATCCGGGGCCGGCATGCCGAGTTCGTGCTCGGTGTCGCCGGGTTCGACAAAGCGGATGTACCCCTCGTCGTTGCCTTCTTCCATGAGCTTGCGGCCGAGGGCGGCAAACTCATCCACGTAACGCTGGTAGTTGGTGAACAGCACGAAGCGCTGGAAGTGCTTCGGGTGCGTGGCGGTGTAGTGGTACAGGCGCTGCAGGGCCAGGTCGACCCGCTCGGCGGTGAACATCGACAGCGGCTGCGGCGCATCGCCCTCGGGGCGGTAGGTGCCGTTGGCGATCGAGTCGTCGATCATCGACAAGTCGGGCAGCGTGAACGCGCCACCCAGCGCGCGCGCCTGCTCGGGCGTGATGTCCACGGTGGATGCTTCCACCACGAACGGCAGCGGAATCGGCCGATTGCTCACGCCCACGACCACCGGGCTGTTGTGATAGTGCAGCAGCCGCTCGATCTGCCCGCGGTAGTACTCGCGGAACAGATCGGGCCGCGTGAGCGTGGTGCCATACACGCCCGGATACGCCACCGTGCCCCACGCCGGGCGTGCATCGCTCACCAGCGTTTTCGGGTCGACGGTGATGCCGAGGTAGGGGTAGCAGGCGGAGAGGTCTTCGCTGCAATCCTCCCCGCGCGCGAAGGCGTGGAAGCGATCGCGGATCGCCTGGGCCGAGCGCTCGTAGATGGCGGTGATGCGCTCGACTGCGGTGTTGGCGTCGGTGCAGATCGCCAGGTCGTGCGCGGGATAGAGGTGGGTGGTGGCGCGGGTATCAGTCATGTTTTCGATGATACCGGCGTTTTGTGCCCGATAGATACCGCCCTGGAGATGCCAACCCGGCTTCACACGGTCTTCGCCGATTTCGCTCAAGGGGCACCCGGTTCGCGGTAGTGAGGGATGGCGCCGCGCGCGGCGTGATTAGCTTGGACGCTCTTCGAAGGGCTGGACCAGCCAGCCTGTCACAGCACATTGATCAAGGAAAGACCGCCATGGACGCAGGACGCATCCATTCGGGCGCGCCGTCACGCGCAGCGTCGCCCGACCCTGTATCCGCCCAAACTGCTGCGGGCACGCCAACGCAGCCCGCGAGCACGCGGCGAAACAGGGGCCGCGCCGCCAATGCGCCGGGGCGAGCACCCGTGGCATCAGGGCGTGCACCTGGGGCGTCGGGGTCCGGCCTGTCAAGGCGTGTCGACCTGCCTCCGCAGGCCGCTGCGTCGCGTTTGCCGGTCGATGACCTGAAGCAGCAATTGGACAGAGCGCTCAAGATGGGCGCTGCCGCTGAAAAGGCGCTTGCCGGGGTGATGATCGGCGCGATGCAGCACCCGCAGGCGCAGAACGTGGAAAGCCATCTGCGGCAAGTGGATATCGCGGCAAGGGGCGTGCAGGCGGCCGATCTAGGTCTGGATGCGCTGGCACAACTAAAACAGCAAGGACAGGCGGCGAATCCTTACCAGGTGCAAGCCGAGCTGCTGTCCAGCCGCGCCACCGCGGCGATGTCTGGCATCCAGGCGCTGGATCGCATTCTGGTGAGCTTCAATGGCCCGCATTCGAGCGATGCGCTGGACAGCAAGCTTGGCACGCTCAAGGAATTCCACGCCGTGGCGACCGATGCCATCCAGCGCTGTAAGAGCACGGATACGCCGCGCGCCGTGCGTGACGCGCTCCAACCGTTGCTCGGTGGGCTGAGCGAAGGCGTATGCCTGTACCGCCGCCTGATGCGCTCGGCCGTCGGCTTGGCTGTGGACAAGCGTGCTGACCGGTTCTTTGACTTGGTCAATACGACGGGGACATTCAATGCCGTCGCACTGGCGCGAGAATTTGGCGCCGCGACGCACTATCGACGCGAAGCAGGCCATGAGGCACTGGCGGATCTCCATGACCATGGCATCGCCATGGCACGCGGTGGGCCGTCCCGCCCTGCTGGCCGTTTGTCCGCCGAACGGCTGCAAGCCTGCGTGAGCGAGGTGGAGGCGTTTCGCCACAACCTGGACCAGGTCGGAACGGCCCTCTGCCTGGAGGCGGCGGACCGGATCGAGATGGATGACAACGCCGGCCTATGGAAGAGCGTGCTCGACCTTGCCCATGCGATTGCCGATTACCAGGCGGTCCTGAAAGACATGTGCGACAGCGTTGGGGGTTCCAAGCCCGCGGCACAAGGGGCGCTGGACGACTGGTTGCCTGTGGCCGGCGCTCTGAAGGAAGCCGAGCCCCAGCCTTCTGCCAGCACAAGCCGCAAGGCGCGCAAACAGGGCAAACGCCCGGTTGTGCAGCCCACGCCCACGTCAGCACCGGCATCCGCACAGGTGGCAGCCCCCGCCGACACGCGCATCGATGCCCAGAAGCACGCCGACACGCTGCTGAAGAAGTATCCTGCGGACCGCCTGGTCGGCGCGCGCAGTGTGGACGATGTCGTGGCGGCGGCACGCGCAAGCGGCAAGAACACCAGCAGTGTCGAGGCGGCCATGCGAGACCCGCGTCGCGATGCCGTGAAAACCGTCGACTTTGTGCGCGCATCGGTGCGCAACTGGTTTGGCGAGGCGGCTGCGCTACAGCGTGCGCAGGCATCGCTGCCCGCCGGGGACGCGCGTATCGCACAGTTGACGGAACGCCTTCAAGCACTGGGTGTGATGGAGCAACACCTGAATACCTGGGAGGCTGATGAACTCAAGCGTGATGCCCTGCCGAGATCGAGCCATCTGGAGCGGCTGTTGAAGGGCGGCCAGATCGAGCATGTCAGTACGCCTGTTCGCCTGCAGGCTGCGGGCGATGTGGGCAGCCGGGGCACCGTCTTCGAGATCGGCATCCAGCCCAAGCCCCTTTCCAATCAGCGGCCTGCCGCACCGCTGTTTGTGCATGTGCATACCTCGGAACCGGTGGAGCCCAAAGCGTTACAGACGATGCGGTTCAACGAGTTTGCCAAGGTGCACCTCAAAACGGCCAGGCAAGTGAATCTGGGACCGCGCTGGGAGGCCGTCATGCACGCGCTGGGCCATACCGATGCGAAGGTACACCGTGCCGCCGTGGGGCCGACGTTGTTGAGCGCTTTGTTTGAACGGATGCCGACACACGCCAGTGTCGTGAGCCCTAGCTGACCACCCCGACAGAAGGGCGCGCGCGCCAGCGCAAGAAGCGTTGCCAGGGTGACGTGCGCACAGGCTGCGCATGAGGCGTCCCGGCATGCAACCAGCGCGGCAGTGCCTCGATGCCACTGCACAGCAGGAAGTACAGCACCGCTACGGCGCCAAACACCTCGGCCGGATAGGCCACCGTGCGGCTGTTGACCTGGCTGGCGGCGGTGGAGAGTTCCACCACCCCCACGATGTAGGCGAGCGATGTGTCCTTGACCGTCGACACCCACTGATTGGCCAGCGACGGCAGCATGATCCGCCACGCCTGCGGCAACACGATCGTCAGCAGCGCTTGCGCCGGGCACATACCCAACGCCAGCGCGGCGTTGCGCTGCCCGGTGCCGACGGCCTGCAACCCGGCTTCCATGCTCTGCGCGATGTAGGCGGCACCCACAGCGGCGAGCGCGGTGACAACCGTGGCCGTTTCCGGCACGGACACACCCAGCGCCATCGGGATCAGGAAGTAGGCCCAGAACATCAGCATCAGCACGGGAATGGCGCGCAACGTGGCGAGCAGCCCGCGCAATAGCCGTGACAGACCACGCAGTCGTGGTGCGCTGTCGAGCCGATCCAGCAGCAGCGCAGCCCCCACGCCGACTGCCGTGGCGCTCACGCACGCCAGCAGCGCCATCCACAGCGTAAGCACGGCACCGGCCAACGGCCCATTCGGATACGGCCCAATCAGCAGGTAACGCAGGTGCAGGAATATGGTTTCGGCCGTCATGCTGCCACCCAGCGCCACCGCCGCAGCGCCATCGGCGCGGCCCACTGCAATAGCAGGATCACCACGGCGTACAGCACCGTGGCCACGGCAAAGGCTTGGAACGCGAGCAGCGTATCGGTTTCCACCTGCCGCGCGCTGTAAGAGAGTTCCGCCAGCCCGATGCCCATGGCCAGCGACGTGTTCTTGATGGTATTGGCGCACTGTCCCAGCAGCGGCAGGGCCGACACGCGCAGCGCCTGCGGCAGCACCACGCGCAAAAACGCGGCGCGCGGCGTGAAGCCCAGCGACAGTGCCGCTTCACGCTGGCCACGTGGCACGGCGCGGATACCGGCGCGCAACTCCTCCGAGAAGAACGCGCTTGCATACAACGCAATGCCAAATGCCGCCGCCAGGAATTCGAACGACGGCGCGGGCAGTCGCCAGCTCCCGAAAGTGATGCCGCTCCAGCCCGTGATGGCGCCGACCACATCTTCCCCCAGCAATTGCGCCGCGCCGAAATACCAGAAAAACAGCTGCACCAGCAGCGGCGTCTTGCGCAGGAAGGCCACCAGCGCGCGTGCCGGCCACTGCAGCCAGGGCAGGTGGCTGGCACGCAAGGCGGTCAGCAGCAGGCCGATCGCCAACCCACCGGCGATAGCGGCTGCCGACACCAGCAGCGTCATCCCAAAGCCCTCCAGCATCCAGCCGAGATAACGCGGCGGCAGGGGCTGGAGGAATGCGGCCAGGCTCAAGCTCACTTGGTGCTGCCGATGATGAAATCGCGCGGCAGCGGCGCGGCGCTCTTCGGGCCGAACCAGCGGTCGTAGATGCGTGCGGCGGTGCCGTCTTTCTCCAGGCCTTGCAGGATCTGGTCGACGGTGGCCGTGAGTTGCGTTTCCCCCTTGGGGATGCCGATGCCCATGTACTCGCGCGTGAGCACGAATGGCGAGATCTCCAGCTCATTGCGATTGGGCAGCGTGGCGAGCAGCGCACCGAGCTTGGCGCCGTCTTGCGCGAAGGCCTGGATGGCGCCGCTGCGCAGGGCGGTCAGCGCCAGCGGGGAATCGTCATACGCAATCACGCGCGCGTTGGGGTAGCCCTCGCGCAGGGTGGTTTCCTGCGTGGTGCCCTTGTCGACGCCCAGGCGGATGCCGTCTTTCTTCAGATCGTCCGGCTGCTTGAGGAAGCCCTTCTTGGCGATGAACTGCAGCCCGCTGGCGAAGTACGGCGTGCTGAACTCGATCTGCTTCTTGCGCTCGTCCGTAATGGTGAAGTTGGCGGCCACGATATCGACCTTGCCCGAGGTGAGCAGCGGCACGCGGTTGGCCGGGTTGGTGGCGCGCAGTTCGAGCTTCACGCCCAGCTTGTTGGCGATGGCCTGCGCGTAATCGACATCCAGGCCGACTGGCTGGCCGGTCTTGGCATCGGCATAGCCAAAGGGCGGGTTGGCATCGAACACGCCCACGCGCAGCACGCCGGCCTTTTTGATGTCGTCCAGGCGATCGGCCTGGGCCGCCGGCGCATGCAGCACCGCCGCGGCCAGCGCCGCCCCAATGACCATGCCCATCGATTGCCGTGCGCCACGCGTCAGCGCCTGTAACGAGAAACGCGTCGAAAAACCTGCTTGCATACTGACCCCCAGAAGATTTTCAGGGGGGCAAGCGTAGGGTGATTGCTGCGCCGCGCAAACGAATTCGTTGGCAGATCGATATGCGGTGGGCAACATGGCGGCAGCCTGCGGCCCCAGACGGGGCTTCAGTTTTTACAATTTGCGCCGATAGCGCTTGATGACTGGTCGAGCGCCCGCCCTACGGTCTGGAATGACCTGCGGCGCCCGACACGGCAAGAACAACAACCAAACGGGGAGTCAACGTGGATACACCGGCTGGCGACCGCCTGCGCCGGCACTGTCCTGCGCGCGGGGTGTGCGGATCATGCTGATCGTCGCACTGGCCTGTGCTGCGCTTCTCTCCATCTCGCTGATCGGCCTGTCATGGCCCCGCCGCGATGACCCGGAGGTCTCCGCTTTCATGCTGCTTGCCCTGGGCTGCGCACTGTGGAGCGGGGCGCGGCTCATGGAGGTGGTCAGCTTCGACATGCCGGTGCGCGTGGGCTGGGCCAAGATGGCCTATATCGGCATCATGATCGTGCCGGCTGCCTGGCTGCGCATGGTGGTGGGTTTGACCCGGCCGGAGTGCAACGCGCTGCCGGCCGTGCGCCTGGGTTGGGTGGCGGCGTTGTTGCTGGCCGCCGGGTTTCTCGGTTTGGTGGCGACCAACGAGCTGCATCATCTGGTTTGGCTGGATGCGCGCTTTGTCGTCATCGATGGTGTGCAGCGTGCCGTGTTCGACCACGGGCGGATCTTCTGGGTGGGCACGGCCTACAACTACCTGCTGCTGGCCTTGAGCCTGGTGCTGCTGACCTTGCCGGCTAGCGAGGCCGTCACCGCGCTGTACGGCATGTCGCGCACGCGCGTGCGGCTTGCACTGGTGATCGGGCAACTGCTGCCGCTGGTGGCGCATCTGGCGTATCTGCAGCGTTGGACCACCGCGCTGGGCGGTGACCTCACCCCTGCCACGTTTGCGCTCAGCACGGCGCTGCTGGGCTGGCTGGTGTTGCTGCCGCGCCTGCGTGATACCGCTGTCTATGCGCGCGGCAAGATCATTGAAGCCATGCGAGATGGCTGCATCGTGCTGGCGGCCGACGGCAGCATCGCCAGCATCAATGCGGCCGCGCGCTATCTGCTGCCCACGGCGCGCCTGTATGCGGCCCCGCCGGCGGAGCTGGAGGTGGCGACCATCCTGCGCGAGTTCGAGCGCACGCGCTTACAGAATCGGTACCAGCAGCGTCACCAGGTGTGGCTACCGCAGACTGGGCGCACGCTGGAAATCACCCTGGAAGGCTTGACCGATGCGCGCGCTCGCCATGTCGGCGTGTTCTTGCTGTTGCGCGACGTGACGGTCGAACAGCTGCAGCGTGCCGGCATGGCCAGTGCCCAGAATGCGCTGCGCGGCGAACTACAGCGTACGCAGGCCAAGCTGAGCCTGCTGGAAAACGACGTCAACCGCGATGCGCTCACGCACCTCTTCAACCGCCGCTTTTTCGAGACGCAGGCGCCGCGCCTGCTCGACCACGCCCGCCGCGATGGCCGCTCCGTCACGCTGGCGCTGTTCGACATCGATTGCTTCAAGCAATACAACGACACCTACGGCCACCTGCACGGCGACGATTGCCTGCGCATGGTGTCCGAGACGCTGGGCGCTGCGTGTCACCACCCCGACGACTTCATCGCGCGCGTGGGCGGCGAGGAATTTGCGGCCATGCTGTTTGACCTGGGGCTGGATGAGGCACACCGCGCGGTGGCACGCATGGTGGGTGCGGTGGCAGCGCGGGCGCATCCGCATGCGGCGTCTGCGGTGGCGCCGTACATCACGCTATCGGCGGGCGCCATCACGTTCACGCCGGGGGATGAGCGCCTCGATGCGCTGTTTGAGCGCGCGGATATGGCGTTGTATGAGGCCAAGCGCAACGGGCGGAACACGTTCCGTTTTCACCATGGTGCGCCGGGGTTGCGGAGTGTTTCTGGTGGGGGCTGAGCAGCGCGTTGGCATGCCGGCCGGCCCCTTCAAGGCAGGGCCGTAGCTCGGCACGCGACGTTCAGCTGCCTGCTGCGATCCGGCGCAGACGTTCTGCGGCCGATTCGCCCGCTGTCTCTGCCGCACCGCTGGCGATACGGCGGGCTTCTTCGACAGCTGCGGCACGGTCGAGCGGCTTTTGGCCAATGTCGGCCAGGGTCTGCGCGGCGTCGGCTTCCACACGCGCCTTGTCCGCAGCACGATTCAGCGCAGCTAGTCCGCTCGACGTACCGCCGGTACCAGCGCGCAATTGATTGAGTTCGGCCTGATGCTGCTGACGCAGGTCGGCACGCTCCTGATCCGCGCGGGCCTGTTCCAGATTGCGGATGGCGGCCCGGGCCTTCGCGTCGAAGTCGTTCAGGTTCTTTTCGACGGCATCGAGAATTTCCTGCAACGTATCGACCAATTGCTGCGCATCGCCGGCGTCTTGTTTGACGCCCGGCAGCCGCGCCTGATCGGCTTCCAGACTGCTCGCAAACTCGTTGAGCGTGGCTTCGTCGATCTGTTTTGCCTCGAACTTTCCGATGAGAATCTCGGCGGCCTTCTTGTCGTTGGCAATGCTGGCTTCGAGCTCCGATGCCGCTTTCTGCGCCACGTCGTTCTTGCGTTTTGCGTCGGCCAGCTTCAACGCGACTTCGCGCAGCTTGTCTTGCAGGTTGTCGCGGTCGACCTGCGTGGCGGTCTCGGGGTCGAAGGATGCAATCGCCGTTGCAATACGGTCTCCGATGACGCCAACGTGCTTGGTGATCAGTGCTGCAGTGAGTTTCCAGCCGGACATGGTGAAGCTCCTTGAAGAAGGAATGGGTTGGGTTGTGTTCAGGTTCAGAGGACTTTCACCTTGTGACGGTCCAGCGCAATGCCCGCCATGAAGTCGACATAGGCGGCGGGGGCAGCGTGTCCGTCCATGGTTTCGACGAACTCGAAGGAGATCAGCAAGCGTTCCTGCCCGCCATCTTTGAGCGCGCGAACGTATGGCATGAACGAGACCCGTTTGCTCGTTCCTTTCTCACCGATCGGATCATCCAGCCGGTTCTCGCGCGCGGTAAAGGGCTTCACGTAGTTGCCGCCGGGCGTGTCCCGGGTGAAATGCAGCGCATCGGTGCCGCCAAGCAGGGCGGCAATCTGGCCGGCAGCCTGCGGGATGGTTCCGAGTTGGTCTTCCGCCATGAAGTAATCGCTTTCGCCCAGGCCGAAGCCCTCGCCACGATAGGGTGCCTGCTCGTCGTCCGTGGTCGGATATTGGCGGCACAGGAACTGGTAGTAGGCGAGATCGTGGATGGTGTCGACGCCTTCCTTGCCGCAGAGGACCTGCAGGAAACTCGCCCCGATGCCATCGCGCTCCGGGCCCGTGTCTGTATAGAGGCGATAGATCTGGAGGTCTTCGTCGCCTTCCATGCGCAGTCGGCTGACCGATACGATGGGCAGTTGCGATGAAGTCGGCACCGTCAGCAGCGAGCCATTCAGTAAAGCGAACTCGGCGCGCTGCAGTTCGAGAAGCGCGCCGATCTGTGCATTGAACGGCAGGCCGACGTCAACGCGATCCGGCGCCGTCGCGTACTTGTTTGCCGCGTTATCGAGCGTCTTTCCGAGAACGCGACGCGAAAGATTGAACAGTCCCATGGGGTTAAAGCCTGTAGTTTGTCTTCGGCGTTAGAGCGGCTTTGCGCGCGGCCCGCAATTTTCGGTCTCTACGGGCCGCCCACACAAAAGCAATCACCCCGGCAATGATTGCAAAAATGTGCCCGGATCCGCTTGAGGATTCTTCCGCCGCGCTGTCCGCAACTGCTGTGGCTTGGGCCGGATCTGCGGGCGCACTTGCCGATTGAGGATCGGCGGTTTCCTGTGCCGTGACGTTGTTGGATGGCGGTGTGTCATCGGTAGCCGGGTCGTTGGAGCGCGCGGAGATTGACTGCGGTGAGTCAGTCGCGGCAAGCGAGTCGTTCGATCGGCCCATCATGTATCCCGCTGCCGCACCGCCCACTACTGCGGCGGTTCCGAGGGCCACCCCGCCGGTATTGCGCGCGCCTGCTGACGGCTGAGGCGTGGGGCGCTGATAGGAGGGCGCCGCCGAATAGGACGGCGATGTGTTGTCGGCTGCCGGCGTATTCCGCGGCGCGTAGCCGGAACCCTGGCTGGTATTGCTGCTATTGGCTTTCGCGTTGTTATTGGAGTACGTCGTCGCTGCCGATTTGCTTGCCTGCGACGAATACAGCTTGCTGCCGAAGTCCGTGGATGCGGACCGGCTCGACGTATCCGAGTCGCCGGAGCTGAAACCAGACGAACGCGCACGGCGGGAAGCGCTGGAGGCGTCCGACGAGTCAGATGACCGGGATGAGCGGGAAGCGCTGTATGAACTTGATGAACTTGACGAGCCAAAACCGCTGGATCGGCTGGAACTCGATGTGCTGCCGGATGACGAGGACGACTTGCTGGAAGAACTCGAGCTTGAACTGGAGCTGGAGCCAAAACCCGAACTTTTCGCCCAACCGAGCGGTGTAGTCAACAGGGCAAGCGAGGCTGTCAGTGCAACAAGACGTGCGCGTGTCATATATCTCGGTGATCCAATGTCTAAACAATACGTGGGTTGCGTCAACGTGGGCCCCAGACCTGCCCGAATATTGAGTGGCGCCATTATCCAAGATAAGTCCCACTACAGGCGTGCCAATCCGCAATGATCTCAGATGGTTTTTCAGCGGGAATCCCCCCTTCCGCATGGAGATAATATTTTTGTCGGATTTGAGGAGGGCGGAGCGGCATCTAGCGTAGCGTCAGTGAAACCGAAGTGCCGTATATCGGCAGCGGCAACGGATTTGCATGTTACGAACTGGGACCCGCATCGGAAGGATGGGACGCACACGGTTTATCGCACACGAGCAGCCACGAGCAGCCATTTGTTCTTTGAGTATGCGATGTCGACAGGCCAATCTGTTGCCACAGTCGTTGACCGCTATCCGCATCATGCCGAGCTGCCTGATCCATTTCTGCTTAACAGACCTTCCAACACGCCTTCGATGTTTATCAGAAGGACTCCGATACCTACGCCAACACGTATTTCGCTCGACCGAACGCGTGATTCAGCGGTTGCCGGGACATGTGCGCCGGAAAGTGAAGACGTGCGGATTCGATACGCTGCCGCAGTTTGCGCAGGCGTCCTGAAGTCTTAACGATTGATTTGAAGTCAAATGGTAGGAGGTTGAGGAGTCCGCATGGAGAACAGCGCGTATTCCCCAGCCACGGATTCGCACTCGATGCGGCGGCCGAAGGCCTGCATCACGCGACAACAGAAGGTCAGCCCCACACCCGAGCCCTTGCCGACGTGTTTGGGCGAGAAGAACGAATCGAAGGTACGACGCTGCCCGCTGGGCGGGATGCCAGTGGCGCTGTCCGCCTGGGCCTCAACCCGCCGGCAGACGCGGGAACGACAGCGAAAAACACGTGCCCTTGCCCAGCGTCGATTGGCAATCGATACGGCCGTCGAACGATTCCATCACCCGCCGGCAGAACGTCAGCCCCATGCCGTGTCCGCTGCCGTGCTGTTTGGTGGAGAAGAACGGATCGAAGATGCGCCCGAGGTGCTCCGGTGCGATGCCGCAGCCAGCGTCGCGGCATTCGACCGTGTAATGCTCGCTGCTCCAGGTGGCGCTGATTTCGATCATGCCGCTGCCGGCTGTGTGGATGGCGTAGAGCGCGTTCTTGATGAGGTTGAAGACCACGTACACGAGCAGCGTGTCGGAGCCGAAAAAGCGCCAGTCGGGGTCGAATGGCGTCAGCGTGAGCCGGGCGCGCTCGCTGGCTTGGAACGGGTAGCGCTCGATGGCCTCCGCCACGCAGTCATAGAGGCTGTGGGCGGCAAAGTGGCGCGTGTCGAAGCGGTCCAACGTGACGGAGGCGAGCGCCATGTCGATGACGATATGGGCGGTGGCGGCTTCTGTGTCAATGGCGGTGGCCAGGCGTGACATGCGTTTGAGCGTGGCTGGCTCCAGCGCGTCGGCGCATAGGTCATTGCTGACGGCCAACTGGTAGCCCTTGAAGAGGATGGGCCACGCGCGCGCCATCTCGGTGGCCTGCATGCGGATGGTGGCCAGCGGAGTGCGCAGCTCGTGCGCGATGCCGGCAGCCACCGCGTACGGGCGCATGAGGTCGAGCCGCACCAGTGCCCAGGTGATCAGCAACGGGCTGCACGCGATGAACAGCACGCCCGGCGGATACGGTGCCAGGCCGTAGTTCACCGCGTAGTCGGCTGCAGCCAGCGAGTACACCCCCACGCCCAGCATGCACAACCGCAGGCGCCTGCGCTTTTCCGGCGTGGCGTGTCGCTGACTGCCGTACAGCAGCCACAGGCTGCGCACGATGAGCGCCGTGGTCTGGGCGATATGCACGACTTCCAATGGCCCCGCTTTCGGGTAGAAACCAAAGTCGAACCGCCGCACGCCCGCGATGACCCAGTCCGTGCTCACCAGCAGCACCATCAACACCGCCGACAGCGCGTAAGACGCCACCAGCCACCGCCGCTCGTCCGGCCGCTCGGCCATCTCCAGGGCAAAGTGGTAGATCGTTGTTGGCAGCGGCAGGATGGCCAGCCAGCCGAGCGTGGTCAGTACCTCGGCGGTGGCAACGTCGGGCGCGCGGAACAGAAAAGCCCACAGCCCTTGCCACAGGCACGTCAGCACCGTCAGCGCGAAGAACGCCAGGCTTGCACGGGAGCGCCCACGCGTGCTGAGTACGTAGACGCCATAGAACAGGAACAGCGACGAAACGAAGGCGGGAAGCAGTGCGTACATGGATCGGGGGGGCGCGTTGCCATGGGGGCTGCCGGCAGCCCTCAAGCGTAATGGCTTTTGGGTGCCAGCGGTGTGATGCCCGATCGCATGTTTTCGGTTTTGCGCTCGCCAGCGCGCAACGGCGTTGCCCTCTCGTCCAAACGTAGGGGCAGTCGAAAGGATTAGACGGCCTCGATCATCATCGCGTCGATCGCAAACGAATGGTCGGCAGCCACGGCAAAGTACGCCCGCGCTTCGTCAGCGGCGTGGTCGAACAGGTGGCGGATGGCGTCGGCGCGTACCTGCGGTGTGCGGATGCGGGCGATCCAGCTGTCGAATGCCATCGTCAGCTTCCAGGTGCGCGGGGTGCTGGGCTGGAAACCCGCTTCGGCCAGCATGGCCTGCCATTCAGAGACACGGTAGTCGCGCACGTGCGACGCATCGCGCAACACCTCGGCGGTTTGCAGCAGCGTGTCGAGCAACGGCGCCTCCGGCGCGACGATATCCACGATGACGAGCTTGCCGCCGGGTTTGAGCACGCGGCGCGCTTCGGCCAGGCCGGCGCGCACGTCATACCAGTGGTGGGCGGAGAACCGTGTGGCGACGATGTCGAATGCGCCATCGTCAAAGGGCAGGGCTTCGGCGCGGCCGGCCAGCGTGTGCAATTGCGTGAGACCGCGTCGCGCGGCTTCTGCTGCCACCACGCTCAGCATGTCTTCCGACAGGTCATACGCCACCATGGCCGCCACGTGCGGCGCCATGGCAAAGCTCACATGCCCGCCGCCGCAGCCAAGGTCGAGCACCTTGGCATGCGGCACGGCTTGCGCCAGCGCGGCCAGTGCATCGAGGTCTGCGCCCTGGGCGTGGACGGTGCTGGTGAGATAGGCCTGGGCGACCTGGCCGAATTGCTGGTCGACGAGTCGATGCTGTTGCATGGCGGCTCCTTTCTTCTTGTGGGGACGAGGAGCGGCCAGTGTAGGAGCGCGGCCCGCGCGGCGAAATTCGTGATTCGCGAAGGCCGGTATCGCGTGTTCAGACGAAGCGGAAAAGTTGCGCTGGCGTGTCGACCAGCACCTGCTTCCGGTCGGCGGCATTGGGCAACAGCACGCTGGTGAAGGCCCACATCTTGTCGTAGCTGATCCGCGATTCGAATTGCGTGTGCGGCCAGTCGCTGCCCCAGACGAGGCGGTCCAGGCCGACCGCATCTTTCAGGCGCGGCATGGCGGCCTGGGCGATGGCCTCGCCGCGGCCATCGGTGCCGTTGCCGCCGTTACGATAAGCGCCAGAAATCTTGACCCACACGCGGCGCGTGCGACCGGCGGCGAGCAACGCGGCAAAGCCGGGGTCCTCCACACCCAGTGCCGGGTCGGGGCGGCCGAAGTGGTCAACCACCACGTTGACTTGCGCTTCCAGCAGCGGCTGTAGCAGCGCCGGCAGGCGGCGGGCTTCCACGTGCAGCTCCACATGCCAGCCCAGCGCATGCAGGCGCGCCAGTGCGGCCTGCCACACGGGCGATGTCAATTGCGGGTCGGGCGCGCCGATCAGGTTCAGTCGGATGCCGACGATGCCCTCGGCGTTCATCTGCGTGAGCAGGGTCTCGGGTGCGACCGGATCGATCACGGCCACACCGCGCAGGCGTTGTGGCGCTTGCTTGAGCGCGGCCAGCAGGTAGCTGTTGTCGACCCCGAGGAAGCTGGGCTGGACGAGTACGCCGTGCGACACGCCATGCGCGTCGAGCTGCGCCAAGTAGGCCGACAGCGGTGCGTCATAGGCCGGTGCATAGCGGCGTGCATTGGCCAGCGGCAGGCCGCGCTCGAACACGTGGGCATGCGTGTCGATGGCGGTGATGCGTGCGGCCGGTTCGCGCGGGCTTGTCGTGCCGCATCCGGCAAGGGCAGTGGAACCTAGCATGGCAAGCAACCCAGTGTTGAAGGCGCGGCGAGTGGGCATGGGGTCTCCTGGTGGCGACGGGTGAGGAGCGTCGTCATGATGTTGTTGTGGGTGTTCAGGCGCTTAGACCGTAACCGCCGCCAGATCGCGGCCCTTCGTCTCGGGCAGCATCAGCACCGCCACCGCAACGATCGAATAGGCGATGGCCGCATCGATGCCGATGGCTGTGCCTAGCGACATCGACGCGCTCATCTTGCCCACCAGCACTGGGAATGCGGCGGACACCACGCGCCCGAAGTTGTAGCAAAAGCCCACGCCCGTGCCGCGCACGCCGTGCGGATACAGCTCGTTGAACAGCGCCCCCATGCTGGCCGGAATGCCCGCGGCAAAGAAGCCCAGCGGAAACCCCAGCACCAGCATCGCACCATCGGACAGCGGCACCAGCAGGTACACCAGCACCGTGACAACGCAGCAGCACGAGAACAGCAGGATGTTGCCGCGACGGCCGAGCACATCCAGCAGCCAGGCGCTGGCCACGCAGCCGCACCAGAACGCAAAGATGATCACCGCCAGATAGCCGCCCGTGCCGAGCACGGACAGGTGGCGCTCCGTCTTCAGATACGTCGGCAGCCACGTCATCAGTGCGTAGTAACCACCGTGCGCGCCCACGCCCAGCAGCGCGCCGATCAGCGTCATGCGCAGTACCTGCGGGCGGAAGATGTCCAGCAGCGGGAAGCGCGAGACCGGCATCGGCTGGGCACCAGCAGCAGCGGCGCTCGCTTGCGGCTTGGCTGCGGGCACCGGTTCCTGCACGCCACGGCGGATGTAGATGATGAGCAGCGCCGGCAGCAAGCCAGCCGCAAACATCACGCGCCAGGCGAGGTCGGGCTCGATGAAGGAATACGTGAGCGCATACAGCAGCACCGCGCCACCCCAGCCCACGGCCCACGCGCTCTGCACGGTGCCCATGGCCTTGCCGCGGTGGCTGGCGCGAATGCTCTCTGCCATCAGCACGGCGCCCGCTGCCCATTCGCCCCCAAAACCGAAGCCCTGGATGGCCTTGAGCACCAGGAACTGCTCGAAGTTCTGCGCAAAGGCCGAGGCGAATGTCGCCAGCGAGAACCACAGCACCGTGACCTGCAGCGTGCGCACACGGCCGAAGCGGTCGGTCAGCGCGCCGGCAATCCAGCCGCCCAGTGCCGATGCGACCAGCGTGACGCCCGACACCAATCCGGCCTCCGCCTTGCCGATATGCCACGCCGCGATGATGGTGGGGATGACCAGGCTGAACATCTGCACGTCCAGCGCATCGAGTGCCCAGCCGCCAAAGCACGCCCAGAAGGTGCGCTTTTCCCCTTTCGATATCTCTTTGAACCAGCCGAACATGCGGTCTCCTCCGGGTGACGTGAGCGACATGTCGCCTTTTTCCGGTCGACCTATTGCTCTAGTCATCTATATGAATAGAGGAATTCTAGGGCGGCACGCCGGGTGACGCAGTCGGTGTTAACCCGTGAGGCGTCTTCAGAGGTGGAGGAGGGCGACCGGCAGATGCGCCAAGACTTGGCCCAGCGCCAGGCGCGGCGATTGCAGCGTCTGACCGTCGAATGCGCTGCGCAGCGTGGCGTGCGTCAGTGCTGGCGGCAGGCAGACCGTGGTGTCGCGCCAGGCGCCGGCAGGGAAGGTGGGCGTGGTGGCATGGCCCAGGAGTGCCGACACATGCAATGGCACGATCACGACGATGGCCTGTTCGTCGTGCATGCGCGCAAACGCCAGCACGTGTTCGGCGCCGCTGCCGGTGATGGCCAGCGGTTGGTAATCGCCGGATTCGAACACCGCGGGCAGTGCGGCACGCACGGCCAATGCTCGCGCCAGAACGGCCTGCTTGATGCGGCCGTCGCTCCAATGCGCCAGCAACGATGCGAGGCTATGGTCCGCATGCGTGTGCAGCGCCCGCAGGGCGCGGTGGCGCGCGGCGTAGTCAACCGGGCGGCGGTTGTCGGGGTCCACGAGGCTGGTGTCCCAGAAATCGGAGCCCTGATACAGATCTGGCACCCCGGGTGCCGTCACGCGCAGCAGCATCTGCACAAGGCCATTGACGGCGGCAGCCGGCGCCACGCTCTGCACGAACGCAGACAGTGACGGCAAGAACGTCGGCGCAGCTTCGCCAGTGAGCAGCGTGAAGACGAAATTGCGGCAAGCGGTTTCGTAGTCGGCGTCGGGCGCAAACCAATCGGTACGCAGCTTCGCTTCGCGCTGGGCCTTTTCCTGCCATTGCGCCACACGTTCTGCCAGTGCGCGCACGGCGTCGGTGTCCTGCCAATCGAGCGCGGCAGGCCAGATGCCGATGAGCGTTTGATACAGCATCCACTGGGCGGCGGGTGAGGGTGCGGGGCCGGTCGGCAGATCGCGCACCCACGCTGCATGTTCCGTGCGCCATTGGTTGGCCGCCGCCAGCCATTGCGCGGGCCGCTCCGAGAGCACAGCCAGCCGCGCGCGCGCGTCTTCCCCGCGCTTGTGGTCGTGCGTGGCGGTCGTGAGCATCGCGTGGGGCCAGGTGTGGGCGCGTGCCTGCATGGTGTGGTGGAACGCGCGGGCGCTGATGGAAAACACCCCGGGGTCTGCGCCGACCTCGTTACGTGAGAGCAGCCGCCCGTAGCGGTAGCACGCCGTGTCTTCCACCGCCTTGGCCGCCACTGGCGACGACAACTGCTGGCACCGTCGCAGCGCCAGCTGGTGCAGCTTCTCATTGCCGTCGCGTGGGTTGCGCGGATGGCCGCCCTGCCATGCATCGAGGCATGCCAGCACCGGCTGATCGACGCGGCGCAGGCACGGTGCTGCGCCTTGCAGGGCTGCTTGCACGATCGCCGTGTCCTGTGCGTCCCGGCCATTGGCACTGGCATAGGTGCGATACACGGGCAAGTGCACCACCATCTCCGCCAGGGCGCGGCGGATGGCGTGCCATGTCACATCATGGCTGTCTGGCGCCTGTTGCGCGACGGCATGCAGCGCTGTGGTGGCCGCATCGAGTTCCGCCGCAAAGTGCTCATGCAAGATCTGGCGACGTGCGGGTAGCGCCGTGGCCGAGAACGGCGCTTGTGCCGCCGGCGCACCAATCCACGCGAGCCAGCCTTCCGTGAGCGCAGCTTCCCCATGCGCGTCATGCAGCAGCGCGCCGACCTGGTTCATGAAGTCGTAGCCGCTGGTGCCGTCGATGGCCCAGTCGGTGCGCATGGCTTCATCGTGCGCAAGGATCTTTTCGACGACGATCCACGGGCGGCCATTGCGGCGGTCGGCCGGGCGCGCGGCATGTTCGGCTTGCAGGCGGCGGCGCAGATGGCGGCAATACGCGGGCGGGTCGGCCAGGCCATCGACGTGGTCGATGCGTACGCCGTCAATCCAGCCCTGGCGGTACAACCGGAACAGCAGCGCATGGGTCGCCTCAAAGACCTCCGCGCGCTCCACGCGCAAGCCGGCCAGCGAGCTGATGTCAAAGAAGCGGCGCCAGTTGATCTCGTCGTTGGCGGTGTGCCAGTGGGCGAGGCGCCAGTGCTGACGCGCCATCAGCGCATCAAGACGATCGGGCTGGGCGTTGAGCGTGCGCACGACGTTGGCGATGTGCGTGGCGCCAGCGTCCGTGGCGGCAAGGTGGCGCAGCGCTGCACGGGCCGCTTCGGCGCGCTCGCGGCGCGTGCGAAGCGACCGCGTGGTGCCGATGGCGACAAAACCGTCGGCCACAGCCTGCATGGCGGTGTCCGCATCGGCCGTGCGCAGCAACGCGGCATAGTCGGGCAGGGCGATGGGGAAGCGGTGGTCGTAATACGCCATGGCCAGCCGCGCGGCGGTGGCGTCGTATTCGAGCGTGAGCCGCCCACCGGCAAGCGCTTCGGCATAGGGCTCGCCCAGGAACGGCGCGAGCACCTTGTTGCGCAGCGCGGGGTTGGCGGGTTGCCAATCGATATCGAAGAAGCCGGCATAGGCACTGTCGGGGCCGGCTTCCAGCACGTCGAGCCACCAGGCGTTGTGTGCGCCGCCCACGCCCATGTGGTTCGGCACGATATCGACGATCAGACCCATGCCGCGTGCATGCAATGCTTCCACCAGACGTTCGAGTGCGGCTTCGCCACCCAGTTCGGGGTTCACGCGCGTGGGGTCGACCACGTCGTAGCCGTGTGTCGACCCGGGCTGTGCCGTGGTGATGGGCGAGGTGTAGAGGTGCGAGATGCCGAGCGCCGCAAAGTCGTCGAGCAACGCGCGCGCATGGTCGAATGTGAAGCCGGCGTGCAATTGCAATCGCACGGTAGCGCGCGGCACGAGCGAGGAAGAAACAAGCGCATTCATGGCGTGCTGCTGCGTGTGTGGGCCAGGTCAGACAGGCGTGCCTGTACCGCGGGTGCCTCAAGCAACGTATCGACGGCGCCGGGCAGGCGGCGCCGCCAGTTCGGGTGCGTGTCGATCGTGCTGGGCAGGTTGGGTTGCTCCACGAGGCCCAGCAGGTCTTCCAGCGGGATGAGCGCGAGCGGTGTGGGTGCCGCGCCAGTGAAGATGGTTGCTGCCGTGGCGAAGTCCTCTGCGCTGGCTTGCAGCAGGGCGGTGGCCAGTTCCGGCGTTGCGGCAGCGCGGGCTTGCTCCAACGTGGCCTGCAATGGAGCCACGCGAATCAACGGTACACCGCCCTCAGCCAGTACGCGGCGGTTGTGCTCGGCAAAGGCGTCCACCAACGCGATGCGATCGGCCATGCGCCGCGCGTGGGCTTCGCTTTCGCTCATGCCGGCGGGCAGCAAGCCGAGTTGCGCTTGCCAGCGCAAGTCATTGCCGATCCACCAGCCGACGAGCGTAGGCAGATCGTGCGTGCTCGTCATGGCTACGGAAGCGGGGGCCCACGTGTTGGGTGCCTTGAATGGGGCGTCGTCGCGCGTGTAATCGCGTTCGAACCAGAGGATGCGCATGCCGAGCAGGCCGTCGTCGGCGAGTTGGTCACGCAGGCCCGCCGGCACGGTGCCCAGGTCTTCGCCGATGACAATGCAGCGGTTGCGCCACGACTCCAGCGCCACGAGCCGCAGCAGGTCTTGCATCGGGTAGCGCAGGTACACGCCATCCAGCGGCCGGGCGCCGTCGGGTATCACCCACAGCCGCATCAGCCCGAGCACGTGGTCGATGCGTACGCCGCCGGGCACGGCCATCACCGCACGCAGCATTTCGATGAAGGCGGCAAAGCCCTGCGTGCGCATGGCACGTGGGCTGAAGGTCGTCAGCCCCCAGCCCTGGCCCTGTGCGTTGAACATGTCGGGCGGAGCACCCACCGTTACGCCCATCAACACGTCTTGCTGGCGAGCCCAGGCGTGGCTGCCGGCGCTGTCGGTGCCGACCGCCAGATCGGCGATCAGGCCGATGGCCATGCCGGCGTCTACCGCGCTGCGTTGTGCGGCAGCCAGTTGTCGGGTGGCGGCCCATTGCAGGAAGAAGTGGAAGTCCACCTCGCCTTCCTGCTCGCGCGCGAAGGATTGCACGGCCAGGTAGCTGGGGTCCTGATATTGCGTGGGCCACTGTTTCCAATGCGCGGCGCCCAGGTGCGCGCTGAGCGCTTCGAACTGCGCGTGGTGGAGCAGGCTGGTGCCGGCTGCGGCGCAATGTGCGCGATAGTCGTTGAGCAAGGCTTGCGCGGTGCTGTCGTTCAGGGGCGCTTGTTGTAGTTGACGGTGCAGGGCGCGCAACACCGTCATACGAGCATGGCCGCTGGCGGGCCAGTCGATGAGCGAAGCGGCTTCCAGGCGGGCGTAGTCGTCCACGAGGTTGCAGTCGACCACCGCCCGGCGCACGGCCTCGTCGCCAAACATCGCGGCCGGGTCGATCATCCACGCGTTCAGGAATAAGCGGCTCGATGGCGAGTACGGCGAATAGCGCTGCGCATCGGCCGAGAACATCGCATGCACCGGGCTCAGCGCCAGGGCATCCGCACCGTGCTGCGCAAGGTGGCGCGCTAGCACACCAGCGGCTGTGTAGTCGCCCAGGCCCGCGCAGACGGCAGCGTGGTCGGCGCCGCATCGCAGGCCGTAGAGTTGCGCCACGCTACCCCACGGGCGCATGTCTGCGGGGCGATTGTGGGCGCGCAATGCGTCGGCCACGCCATAGCAGCGTGCCGGCGCGACGGCGAGTGTGCTTTCAATGGTGGCACCTGCACCCGCATCAATGCGCAGGCGGTGGTAGCCCGGAACCTGCACCGGCGCGAGGCGCAGCGTAGCGTGATGCGCATTTGCACTGACGCCGACTTGCCCGCTGGCGTGGCCCTCGCCTTCGAAGTCAATCCGATACGTCTGCCCGCCCAGCAACGCAGCCTGCGGCGCGGGCGTTGTCAGTTCGATGGGCCGGCCAACCACGCCCGTGACCAGCGGCGGGATGGCCATGTGTTCGGCCTCTGCCCGCAGACGTGCCTGGCTATCCGACACGTCAGCCGCGGTGCCGGCCGGCAGGCCAAGCGAGCCGAGCACGGCACGCAAGACGTCGTCCGACACGCGCATGGGGCGGCTCGCGGCGTCTTCCCAATCGACCAGCAAGCCGGCCTCCGTTGCCAGTTGCTGGAGTGCCGTGTGCGGTGTGCCGGGTGTGCGGGTGGGGTTCATGGCGTAGGCAGATCAAACCGGTGCTGGCGCGTGCAGCAGGACGACGCACGTACGCTCCGGCAACCGGTGTGTGACGAGTGCTGCTGCTGCACCCTCGCGCGATTCATGCAGCAGATCCGCCGGGCTGCCGGCCAGCACGGTCGGCACGGCCACGGGCTGCGCACCGAGGTTGAGCGCGATCGTCAGCGCGCTGCCATCCCCCAGCCGCCAGCGGGCGAGGACACCGGTGGCGCCCAGCGGCACGGCATCGAGCGCGCGTGCACCAGGCAGGCGCGGGACGATCTCCGCATGGCGCAGCGCCAGCAACCGGTGCGTGCGGTTGAGCCAGGCGATGTGCTCGGGGTTGGAGGTTGCCGCCTCCCCGGGGCAGGAGGCGAGGTAGGTACGTTCGTCGTTCGGGTCGGGAATGTGCTCGCGCTGCTGCGGGTCGGCAAACGCGGCGAACTTCGCAAACTCGCGTCGCCGCCCTTCGCGCACGGCATCGGCCAGGGCGCCATGGTGGCTGGTGAAGTACAGGAACGGGCACAGGCTGCCCCATTCTTCGCCCATGAACAGCATGGGGATTTGCGGGCACAGCAGCAACAACACCTGCGCCGCGTGCAATGCATCGGGGTGGGCGAGGCGCGTCAGGCGATCGCCAAAGGCGCGGTTGCCGATCTGGTCGTGGTTCTGCAGAAACAGCACGAAGGCGGTGGGTGGCAGCTGCGCGCTCGGTTCGCCGCGCGGTGCGTTGTCGTGGATGGGCGAGGGCTCGCCCTGGTAGCAAAAGCCTTCTTGCAGCACGCGCGCCAAGCGCTGCGCGGGCGCGTCGGCATAGGCGGCGTAGTAGGCCTCGTGCTCGCCGGTCAACAGCACATGCAGTGCGTTGTGGCCGTCGTCGTTCCATTGGGCGTTGAAATCGCCGTGGGCGTCTGGCGCCGTGTCGCCACCATGCAGCAACGATGCCGCGTTGTGCTCGTTCTCCAGCACAAGGTGGACATGACGGCCGGGCTCCACGGATAACCGCACGCGCCCGGCCAGTTCGCCCAGCCAGTCGCGCTCGGTAATGGCATGCACGGCGTCGAGCCGCAGGCCATCCACGCGATATTCCATCAGCCACATCAGCGCGTTCTGGATGAAGAACTCACGCACCTCGGCCACGCGAAAGTCGATGGCTGCACCCCAGGGCGTA
The DNA here is from genome assembly GCA_039592975.1 of Ralstonia sp. Taxonomy (GTDB): domain Bacteria; phylum Pseudomonadota; class Gammaproteobacteria; order Burkholderiales; family Burkholderiaceae; genus Ralstonia. The sequence continues at coordinate 710,093 of JBCNQE010000001.1, forward strand.
TGCACGTCATCGCGGAAGAAGCTGCGCGCATAGTGGTGCAGGTAGTTGCCGTCGGGCCCGAAGTGGTTGTAGACCACGTCGAGGAACACCATGATGCCCAGGCCGTGTGCTGCGTCAATCAATGCCTTGAGATCGTCCGGCGTGCCATAGCTGGCGTCGGGTGCGAAGGGCAGCACACCGTCATAGCCCCAGTTGCGTGCGCCCGGAAACTCGCCCACCGGCATCAGTTCGATGGCCGTAATGCCAAGCCGCGCCAGTTCATGCAAGCGCGCGCGTACCCCTCGGAAGCCGCCCAAGGTGCCGACATGCAACTCGTACAGCACGGTCTCGTGCCACGGGCGGCCGCGCCAGTCTGCATGCTGCCAGCGGTACTGCTGCGGATCGACAACAAGGCTCGGGCCCGCCACGTCTTGCCACTGAGCGCGCGAGGCTGGGTCGGGCACGGACAACGTGATGCCATCCTGATGGGTGACGCGGTATCGATAGCTGGCCCGCGCGCCGACGGGCGCCACCACGGCATACCAACCGCCGGGCTCGGCCGCCATGTGGATGGCGCTGTTGCCATTACTGCCGCCGTTACTGCTGCCGGTACCGCTATCGATGTCGACCCACGCATCGGTTGCGTCCGGCGCCCACAGGCGAAAGCGCGTGGAGCCGTCGGGCAGGACGGTGGCGCCAAACGGCATGTCGTGCGCGAACCGGGCGGCGGATTCGGTCATGGTGTGCGGTCTCCCTCTTCGTTGCCGGTGGTGGGCTCGGATTGACTGGGGGCGGTGGGCTGCCGGGTGTCTGGCTGTGCATCGTGCGGGGCGTCTGATGCCGGGTCGACGGTCGCACCTGTGACGTCCGCATCGGGGTGGCCGGCAATGCGCGCAATGCTGGCGAGTTGCGTGGCCAACATCAGCACCACGCTGCGGCCCGCCACGCGCAGCGTGCTGCCGGTGTGTGGGCGGGCATCCTGCTCGGGGGCAGCGCTGTCGATGGCGAGCAGCCAGTCCATGGCCGGCTCCGGCAGTGTGAAGGTCAGGTCGGCGGCCGCGCCGTTGATGAGCAGCAATGCCACGTGCGGGCGTGCCTCTCCGTCGATGGTCTCGATGCACGCGCGGCGCAGCGCGAGCGCGCGGGCCTCGCTGTCGTTCCACGCCTCGGGCGACAGCACCTGGCCACGCTCATCAAACCACGCGATGTCGGGCACGCCGGGCAGGATCTCGAGATTGCCGTGCACGTAGTGCGGCCATCGCAGTGCAGGGCTGGCCTTGCGTAACGCGATGAGCCGTGCGGTGAATTGCATGAGCGCCTGCCCCGGCCCTGTTTGCATCAATGACCAGTCGAGCCATGACAAGGCGTTGTCCTGGCAGTACGCGTTGTTGTTGCCGTCTTGCGAGCGGCCGAATTCGTCCCCCGCCAGCAGCATCGGCGTGCCGTTGGAGAAAAACACCGTGGCCAGAAGCGCGCGCATCACACGTTCGCGCACGGCCTGGATGGCGGTGTCGTTGGTGGGGCCCTCGACGCCCCAGTTGGCGCTGCAGTTGTCGTTGTGGCCGTCGCGGTTGTCCTCGCCGTTGGCCTCGTTGTGCTTGTCGGCGTAGGTGACGAGATCACGCAGCGTGAAACCATCGTGCGAGGCCACGTAATTGATGGAGGCCCACGGCCGGCGGCGCCGTCGATCGAAGAGATCACCGCTGCCGGTCAGGCGCGCCGCCAGGTCGGGCCGCTGGCCGGAATCCCCCCGCCAGAATCGGCGGATGCCGTCGCGGAAGCGATCGTTCCATTCCGCAAAGCCGGGTGGGTGATTGCCGACCTGGTAGCCCTCGGGCCCCACGTCCCAGGGCTCGGCGATGAGCTTGACGGTGGAGAGCACCGGGTCCTGGCGCACGGCATCGAAGAAGCCCGAGCCCGGGTCGAAGCCGCCACCTTCGCGCCCGAGCGTGACACCCAGGTCAAAGCGAAAGCCATCTACATGGAACGCGTTGACCCAGTAGCGCAGTGAATCCATCACCATCTGCAGAACGCGCGGGTGCGACAGGTTGAGCGTGTTGCCGCAGCCGGTGTCGTTGATGTAGTAGCGCTCCTGCCCCGGCACGAGGCGGTAGTAGCTGGCGTTGTCCAACCCGCGAAACGACAGCGTGGGCCCCAGCTCGCTGCCCTCGCAGGTGTGGTTGTAGACCACGTCGAGCAGCACCTCGATGCCGGCCGCATGCAGGCGCCGGATCGCCACTTTCAGCTCGTGTACCGATGGGCCTGACAGGTACGTCGGCTCCGGGGCAAAGAAACACAGCGTGTTGTAGCCCCAGTAGTTGCGCAGGCCGCGCTCGACCAGAAACTGGTCTTGCAGAAAGGCCTGCACCGGTAGCAGCTCGATGGCTGTTACGCCTAGCTTTTGCAGATGATCGATGAACACCGGATCGGCCAGCGCGCTGAACGTGCCGCGTTCAGGCGGCAGCAGATCGTCGCGCAGCATCGACACGCCGCGCACGTGCGCTTCATAGATGACCGTGCGTGACCACGGTGTGCTGGGGCGTACGTCATTGCCCCAGTTGAAGGATTCGTCGGTGACGATGCCCTTGGGCATGGCGGGCGCGCTGTCGCGGCGATCGAATGAGAGATCCCCGCGGTTCGAGTTCAGTCGATAACCGAAAAGGGCATCGGACCAGCGCAACGCGCCGACCAGCCGGCGGGCATACGGGTCGAGCAGCAGTTTGTGCGGATTGAAGCGGTGGCCGTGCTGGGGCTCCCACGGGCCGTAGGCGCGGTAGCCGTAGACGAGGCCGGCTTCCACGCCGGGGAGGTAGCCGTGCCAGACCTCGTCGGTGCATTCGGGCAGGGGGAAGCGGGTCAGCTCCTTGCGGCCGGTGGGGTCGAAGATGCAGAGTTCGATCTTGCTGGCGTTGGCGGAAAAGACGGCGAAGTTGATGCCTAGGCCGTCCCATTGGGCGCCTAGGGGGAAGGGTTTGCCTGGAGAGAGGGAGCTTGGGAGACGTAGCATTCGTGGGCGCTTGCGATGTTTTCTCTACCTTGGTGGTTTGCCTCCCTTTCACCCCCTGCCGGGGGCGACTCACTTTCTTTGTCTTGCCAAAGAAAGTAAGCAAAGAAAGGCGCGCCCGAGATGGCGACCCATCCCTTGAATTTTCGTAACCGGGCGGAGATGGGGAAAACTCGCTTCGCTCAAACAGTTCCCCATCTTGTTTCCGCCCGCTTACGAAAATTCAAGGCGCCATCTAGGGCAGGGTACGGCCACACCATCTGTGGCTGCCCCGTGGCGCTGTGTTTCTTGCTCCTATCGAAGCCCAAAGCGTCAAGGCCAGGACTCCCCGAGCCAATGCTGACGCCCAAAGCTCCAGCGCTGGCACTCACAGAGTCAACGCCGGGCCTCCAAGCGCCGATGCTGACTCTCCAAGAGCCGGCGCTGACATTCAAAGAGCCGACGTTGGGACTCAGAGAGCCGGCACCGAGTCTCGAAGAGCTGGCGTCGAGCCTCCAAGAGCCGACGCTGACACCCAGAGAACCAATACCGGCACCCAGAGAGCCAATGCCGAGAGCCCCGCGACGGTGTGGCAGTTCCCTGCCCTAGATGGCGCCTTGAATTTATGTTGCAGGGAGGAAAAAGAGGGGAGGCTTGTCTGAGCGAAGCGAGTTTGCCTCCCCTCCCTCCCTGCGACATAAATTCAAGGGATCTTTCGCCATCTCGGGCGCGCCTTTCTTTGCTTACTTTCTTTGGCAAGACAAAGAAAGTGAGTCGCCCCCGGCAGGGGGTGAAACAAGGGATGCCCCACCACAAAAAAATCAAAACCAAAAAGCTCAAACCTTCAACACAACAACCCCCAGCGGTGGCAACCGCAACACCAACGACTGCCCCTGCCCATGCGCAGCCACATGATCCACATCCACCGCCCCACCATTCCCCATATCACTCCCGCCATACACGGCAGCATCCGTGTTCAGCACCTCGCGCCAGCGCACGGCGCCTCCAGCCCACGGCACGCCGATCCGATACCCCTCCCGCGGCACCGGCGTCATATTCGCCACCACCAGCATCGGCCGCCCTTCGCCATCCAACCGCAAGAACGCAAACACGCTATTCGCCCGATCATCCCCAATCACCCAGTTGAACCCTTCGGGCGCGCAATCCCGCGCATGCAATGACGGCTCGCTCCGATACAGCGCATTGAGGTCCTGCACCAGCCGCTGCACGCCACGGTGCCGCGGGTCATCCAACAAGTGCCATTCGGGCGAGGCATCGTGGTTCCATTCCCCCACCTGCCCAAACTCACACCCCATGAACAGCAGCTTCTTGCCCGGGTGCGTCCACATGAACGCCAGATAGGCCCGCAGATTCGCCAGCCGCTGCCATTCATCGCCGGGCATCTTGCCGAGCAGCGAGCCCTTGCCGTGCACCACCTCGTCGTGCGAGATCGGCAGGATGAAATGTTCGGAGAACGCGTACACCAGCCCGAACGTCATGCCATCGTGATGGTGCTGCCGATACACCGGATCGCGCTGCATGTAGTGCAGCGTGTCGTGCATCCAACCCATGTTCCACTTGTAGTCGAACCCCAGGCCGTTGAACTCCACGGGGGCGGTCACGCCGGGCCAGGCGGTGGATTCTTCGGCGATGGTGATGGCGCCGGGGCAGCGCTCGTGCACCACCGTGTTCATCTGCTGCAGAAAGGCGACGGCTTCGAGGTTCTCCCGGCCGCCGTAGCGGTTGGGCACCCATTCACCGGCGTGGCGGGAATAGTCGCGATACAGCATCGACGCCACGGCATCCACACGCAGCCCGTCGATGTGAAAGCGCTCCAGCCACTCCAGCGCGCTGGCGATCAGGAAGCCGCGCACTTCGTTGCGGCCGAAGTTGTAGATGAGCGTGTTCCAGTCTTGGTGGAAGCCTTCGCGCGGGTCTTGGTGTTCGTACAGCGCGGTGCCATCGAACTGCGCCAAGCCGTGTGCGTCGGTGGGGAAATGCGCGGGCACCCAGTCGACGATGACGCCGAGGTTGGCCTGGTGACAGCGGTCGACAAAACGCGCGAACGCTTCCGGCGCGCCGAATCGCGCAGACGGTGCAAACAACCCCAGCGGCTGATACCCCCAACTGCCGCCAAACGGGTGCTCGGCTACGGGTAGTAACTCGATGTGCGTAAAGCCCAGCGCGGTGACGTAGGGGATCAGCCGGTCCGCCAGCTCGTCCCAGTGAAGGCTACGGCCGCCGTCTTCCAGATCGCGCAGCCAGGAGCCGGCGTGCACTTCGTAGATGCTGATGGGAGCGTCGGGCTGCTGGCGCGCGGCGCGGCTCTGCATCCAGGCGTCATCACCCCAGCGCAAGGGGGCCGGGTCGGCGACGACAGATGCGGTGGCGGGCGGCGGCTCGGTCTGGCGCGCAGCCGGGTCGGCCTTGACCACCAGGCGCCCATCCGCGCCGATCAGTTCGAACTTGTAGCGCGCCCCAGGGCCGATGCCCAGCCCGCTGGGCAGGAACAGTTCCCACACACCGGCCTGGTGGCGCAGGCGCATCGGGTGGCGGCGGCCGTCCCACTGGTTGAAGTCGCCCACCACAGACACACGCTGCGCATTCGGCGCCCAGACGGCAAAGCGCACGCCGCTCATGCCGTCCATCCGCACGGCCTGTCCGCCCAGGCAGCTGGCCAGCGTCCAATGCGTGCCATCGCTGAGCAGGTGCAGATCCAGATCGCCCAGCAGCAGGCCGAAGGCGTACGGGTCTTCGGTTTCCTGCACGGCTTCGTGCCCGGTGCCGGCGGGCCAGATGATGCGCAGGCGGTAGCTCTCGGGGTGGCCGTAGACCTCTTGCGCATCCGCGCGCAGCGGGCCATGGAACAGCCCGGTACGGCCCACGGGCGTCAGTTCGGTGATGATCTGGCCGCGTGCGTCGATGGCCTGTACGCGGCGCGCGCCGGGGTAGAAGGCGCGCACCATCCAGCGTGGTCCATCGTCGGTGTCGACGCGATGTGGCCCCAGCACGGCAAACGGATCGCCCAGGCGGCCGTGCGTGAGCGCATCGACCTGCATCGGGTCGACGCCGGGCGGCGGCACCATCGGCGGTTCAGGGGCGGCGGCGGTTGGGGGACGGGTGGCAAAGTCGAGCGCGGTCACGGTGGGCCTCCGGTCGAGTCTTCCGCAGCGGGCGGTGGTGCTTCCGTATGCAGCAGACGGCGTGCCACGCGCGTGAAGCCTGCCAACGGTATCGGCAGCCAGGTCGGGCGGTTGGAGGCTTCGTAGTTCACCTCGTAGGCGGCCTTTTCCAGCAGGAAGAGATCGAGCAGGTGGAGGTCGACCACTGGCTGGTCAAGCGCATTCAGATCGGGCCCGCGAATGGCAGCGGCATAGGCTTCCAGGAAGCGTTCAGTCGAGGCCGAGCGGAACAGCTCCAGCAGGTGGTTGCGGCGCTCTTGGGCGGGCCCGGCCACGTGCTCGGGGCCTTGCCGCATGGCACCCACCACGTAGTCGAGCGAGCGCATCAGCCCCGCCACATCGCGCAGTGGGCTTGTTTTGCGCCGGCGCTCTTCCACGGGGCGCGAGGGCTCGCCTTCAAAGTCGATCAGGAAGGCGTCGCCCTGCGCCACGAGCACCTGGCCGAGGTGGAAGTCGCCATGGATGCGCGAGAGCTTGGCACCCAGGCCATCTTCCGCATGCGTGTGCGCGGCGTCGAGCAGCGCCTGGCGTTGCGACAACAGCCATTGCACGTTGGGGTCAGGATTGTTCTGCTGCTGCCACGCCGTCAGGTTGTCGAGCGCGCGGGTGAGCTGTTCGCTCACGCGGGCTGTCCAGTAGGCAACGTCCTCCGCGTCTGCAATGCGCGCGCCGAAGCTTGGGTCTTCCGTGGGTGCGGCCAGCGCGGCGTGCAGCTCACCCAGGCGCGTGCCGATCATGCCGATGAAGTTGACGTAACCGGCCAGCGCCTCGTCGGTGTCCACTCGCGCTTCCGATACGGCCACGGGCGACGATGCACCGTCGCCGGACGTCACGCCTTCCATCTGCACGGCGAGCTCGTCGATGGTGCGGCGCAGGTAGTCCAGCGCCCACGTCCAGGCATCGCCCTGGTTGGGCACGAAGCTCTGCATGACGGCCAGCGTGGCGCGCTCACCATCAGCGCTGTGGTGTGACACCTCGCCAATCAATGCGGCCGTGTTGGCATAGCCCACGCGGGTGAGGTGGCGCGTCATCTCCACTTCAGGGTGGATGCCGGTGGCAATGCGGCGGATGAGCTTGACGATGACGGATTCACCAATCACCAGCGAGCTGTTCGATTGCTCGGCGGCCAGCCATTGGATGGGCGTATCGGGCGCGAGCGGCAACGGGGCGGGGCGTACGCTGCCGGCTTCTGCACTTTCCGTGGGTTCCGACAGCTCAGCAATGTTGGGCTCAGGTTCGAAACGCACGGTGCCGTCGTTGGCTTCCAGGGTGGTGCCACGCACGAGGTTGGTGAGCAGGGCGCGGGCGAAGGTCTCGGTGGTGAAGGCGTCGGTCAGGTAGCCGACGTGGCGACCGCGCCGCACGCGCGCAAGGGCGAGCTGAATCGGCAGCGCGGGCAGCGTGGCCGACTCCCACGCGATGGACAGCGGCAGCAAGTAGCGTTCAACACGCTCCGTGCCATCGGGGCTGCCCAGCGTAATGGCCACTTCGTTGAAGAACACTTCGGGTCGCGTGGCGCCTGCCAGTGGCCGGTTGGTGGACGCGGCATCCACCGGCACCGCTGCACCCCAGGCAAATTTCGCGCTGCGCAGCACGCTGTCCTTGGCGGCAAACCAGCGGCGCTTGGGCAGATACGTCGGCAGAATCTCGCGTTCGATCAACTGGCGATGCGCTTCGCGCTGGCGCGTGTCGGCCACGGCATCCAGCCCCGCGCGCAACACCAGCGTAGTGAATTCGGGCAGTTGTTCGGCGGCGGGTTGCGCCCAGCTCGGGCCCGGCTCGTTCTCGCGCAACTCCAGCCAATAGAACGCATACGGTGGCAGCGTGAGCAGATACGACAACTGGCCGATGGGCGGAAACGCTGTCCCGCCAATCAACTCCACCGGCACGCGCTGCGCATAGGCGGCCAAGTCCAGCTCCACCGCCTGCGAGGCGCGGGAGAGATTCGCCACGCACAGAATGGGCGCTTCCCCCTCCAGTGCGCGGATATACGCCAGCACCTTGCGATTGGCCGGCTGCAAGAACTGGATGGAGCCACGCCCGAACACGCAGTGCCGCTTGCGCGTGGCGAGCAGCCGGCGCGTCCAGTTCAGCAGCGAATGCGCATCGCGGCTCTGCGCCTCCACGTTCACCGATTCATAGCCGTACAACGAGCCCATGATGGCGGGCAGCACAAGCTGTTCCGGGTCGGCGCGCGAGAAACCGCCGTTGCGGTCGGGCGACCACTGCATGGGCGTGCGCACGCCGTCGCGGTCGCCCAGGTGGATGTTGTCGCCCATGCCGATTTCGTCGCCGTAGTACATGACCGGCGTGCCGGGCATCGAGAAGAGCAGGCTGTTCATCAGCTCCACGCGGCGGCGGTCGCGCTCCAGCAGCGGTGCGAGGCGGCGGCGGATGCCGAGGTTCAGGCGTGCGCGGCGGTCGCTGGCATAGACCTCCCACAGGTAGTCGCGCTCGGCGTCGGTCACCATTTCGAGCGTCAGCTCATCGTGGTTGCGCAGGAAGATGGCCCATTGGCAGGTGTTGGGCACCTCGGGCGTCTGCCGCATGATGTCGGTGATCGGGAAGCGATCTTCGCGCGCGATCGCCATGTACATGCGCGGCATCAGCGGAAAGTGGAACGCCATGTGGCATTCGTCGCCGGCGCCGAAGTATTCCTGCGTGTCTTCTGGCCACTGGTTGGCCTCGGCCAGCAGCAGGCGGTTCTTGAATTCCGCATCCATGGCTGCGCGAATCTTGCGCAGCACGGCGTGTGTCTCGGGCAGGTTCTCGTTGGAAGTGCCTTCGCGCTCTACCAGGTAGGGCACGGCGTCCAGCCGCAGGCCATCCACGCCCAGGTTCAGCCAGAACTTCATCACGCCCAGCACGGCTTTCAGCACACGCGGGTTGTCGAAGTTCAGGTCAGGCTGGTGCGAGTAGAAACGGTGCCAGTAGTAGGCGTTGGCCACCGGGTCCCACGTCCAGTTGGAGGGTTCGCTGTCGATGAAGATGATGCGTGTGCCGGCGTACTTCTTGTCGTTGTCGGACCACACATAGAAATCGCGCAGCGCAGACCCCGGCTTGGCACGCCGCGCGCGTTGGAACCACGGGTGCTGATCTGACGTGTGGTTGATGACGAGTTCGGTAATCACCCGCAGCCCACGCGCATGCGCCTCGGCAATGAAGCGGCGCACGTCGGCCATGGTGCCGTAGTCGGGGTGCACGCCGCGGTATTCGGCAATGTCGTAGCCGTCGTCGCGGCGGGGGGATGGGTAGAACGGCAGCAGCCAGATCACATCCACGCCCAGCTCGGCGATGTAGTCGAGCTTCGAGATCAGGCCGGGGAAATCCCCCACGCCATCGTTGTCCGAATCGCAGAACGACTTGACGTGGATCTGGTAGATGACGGCGTCCTTGTACCAGAGCGGATCGTCCACCAGCAGCGCGGGCGGGTTGCGCGTCATGACGGTTGCTCCTCCGATGGCAGGGCCGGGCGCACGCGCCAGATGGCAAATGGCTGCTCGGATTCCAGGCGGATGTGCTGCCACTTGCCGCGCCACACCGTGCGTTGACCGGTGACCAGGTTCTCGGCCATCAGCGCGCCGTGGTCGGGCAGGCCCCATTGCCACAGCGGCAGTTCGATGTCGGATTCGTGCGCGTGGTGTGGGTCGAGGTTGATGGCGACGAACAGCGTGTTGTCGCCAAAGCGGTCCGCGGGAAGCGCATTGGCCAACTCCGCAGGGTTGCCGGGCAGCACCGGCGGTGTCGATTTGCTGAAGAACAGGATGTGCTCGCCAGACGCTGGCTGGAACGTCACGCCCAGGTGCGAATGCAGCGCCGGGTTTGCACGGCGGATGCGGTTGAGCAGGGCGATCTCTTTGACGATGTTGCCGGGGCGGTCGTGGTCCCACGCGCGCAGTTGGTACTTCTCGGAATCGAGGTACTCCTCCTTGCCCGGAATCGGCTGCCCTTCACACAGCTCGAACCCGTTGTACACGCCCCAGAGGCCCGACAGCGTAGCCGCCAGTGCGGCACGAATCAAAAAGCCCGGCCGCCCCGACGTTTGCAGGAACACCGGGTTGATATCGGGCGTGTTGACGAAGAAGTGCGGGCGGAAATATTCCCGCACCGGCGTGCGCGTCAGCTCGGTCAGGTAATCGATGAATTCCTGCTTGGTATGCCGCCACGTGAAGTACGTGTACGACTGCGAGAACCCCACCTTCGCCAGCCGGTACATCACCTTGGGCCGCGTAAAAGCCTCCGACAGGAACACCGCATCGGGGTAACGCGCGCGCACCTCGCCGATCATCCATTCCCAGAACGGCAGCGGCTTGGTGTGCGGGTTGTCGACGCGGAACAGGCGCACGCCCTCATCGGCCCAGAACATCACCACGTCGCGCAGCGCGAGCCACAACGCGGGCTTGGCGTCGTTGGCATAGAAGTCGACGTTGACGATGTCTTCGTATTTCTTGGGCGGGTTCTCGGCGTACTTGATGCTGCCGTCGGGGCGCCACGCAAACCAGCCGGGGTGCTCGCGCAGCCAGGGGTGGTCGGGCGAGCATTGAATGGCGAAATCCAGCGCCAGCTCCAGGCCTTTCTCGCGGGCCGCATCGCGCAAGCGGCGGAAATCGTCCAACGTGCCGAGCTGCGGGTGGATGGCATCGTGCCCGCCTTCCGCTGAGCCAATGGCGTAGGGGCTGCCCGGATCATCTGGCGCAGCCTGCAGGCTGTTGTTGCGGCCTTTGCGGTTGGTGCGGCCGATGGGGTGGATGGGCGGAAAATACAGCACGTCGAAACCCATGCCGCGAATGGCGCCCAGGCGGCGGATCACGTCGTCGAACGTGCCGTGCCGCTGTTCATCGTCAGAGGCCGAGCGCGGGAAGATCTCGTACCAACTCGCGAATGCCGCGCCAGCGCGTTCGACTTCCAGCGGGTACGACACGCTTTCCACATAGAACGGTCGATAGTGCGACGCCTGTGCCATCACGTGCGCGGTGGCCGGGTCCAGCAGCACCGTGAGCCGACGCGCGGTGTCGGCGCTTGCCAGCAGTTGTGCCAGCTTGTGCAGGGCGTCCACCGGGGCGTCTTTGGGCGCGCGCTCCGCGGCTTGTGCAACGAGCCGCGCGCCTTCTTCCAACTCCAGCGTCACGTCGACACCGGCGGTGTGCTTCTTCTCCAACTCGGAGCGATACGTGCCGAATGCATCGCGCCACGCACCGATGGCGTAGACATGGCGGCCGAGCCGTTCTGGGCGAAACGCGCCGCGCCAGCGATCGTTGCCCAGCGGCACCATCGGCACGTGTTGCCAAGCCTCTTCGTCCTGCGCGCGCCACAACAGGTGCACGGCCAACTGATCGTGCCCATCCATCAGCACATCGGCTTCAACGACAATGTCGTCGCCCACCAGGCGCTTTACGGCAAACCGGCCATCGTCCACAGCTGGCAGGACCTGTTCGATGCCGATGCGCGGCGAGGCAATGGCTGCGTTGACGGGGTCCTTTGCGCTGCCCGCCTTGCTGCGCGTTCCCTTGGCGGGTCCGGTGCCGAGAACTTGAACCGGTGCGTTGCGGAACACGCGCCACACCTGCACGTCACCGGGCAGCAGGTCGATCTCGGCCAACGGGCGGGCCGTGGGCCGGAGCGTCTCATCGCAACTGCCGGCCGGCTCGGTCACCAGATCCAGCGCTACGCCGCGCGTAAAGCCACCGGCCACGCCGGGCAGGAAATGGTCCGCATGCACCGATACACCCATGTGTAGGTCCGGGTTGATGACGACCAGCGTGGCCGCATCGCTTGCGCGCAGGTCGGGGCCATCGGCGCGCAGCAGGGCGGTGGCGGGCGCGTCGGGGCCGGTCAGCATGCGCAGCTCGGCATGCGGCGCGATGGTGTTGGCTTCGCGTGCGGCGCGGATGGTGGCGTTCACGTCGCGCACCGCGTCGCTCAGGTCGAAGGCGGCATGCGCGTCGATCCAGTGCTGATCGGATGGGTCGCCGCGCTCGGCCAGCATCGGCAGCAGCGCGCCGCGCTCGAAGCCAAGCGGCATCAGCCAGCCGGCATCTAGCGTATCGGCCACGTGAAGCAGCCGGCGGTATGCGCGTTCACGCACCATCGCATCGCCAAACGCTTGTCCGTAGCGTGTGCCGAACGGCGCTTCAACGGTGGCGATGGGCGGGGCGACGGCCGCCAGGCGTGCGTGTTCCTCCACCATCCAGCCCGCGCGGAAATCCCACCAGCGCAAGGACGAGAACGTGGCGTCGAAGCCCATGCCCGCCAGCGCTTCAACGGCAGCGGCATCCATGCCGGGCGTCCACGCGAGGAACCTTGTAGCGGCGTCCGATGTGTCAGCGTCCTTGCGCACATCGGCGATGAGCGTGCGCCAGCGTTGCGCGGGCAGCCGTGCCGGTGCCTCACAGCGGAAACCGCCGATGCCCAATGCCGCCCATGCGCGCAGTTGCTGTGTCCACCACGCGAGGATGGCGTCAGCGTAGCGCGGGTCGTGGTGACGGAAACACGCCACCTCCAGATGCGAGGGCGGCAGGCGTGGGTCCAGCGCGTCGCCGTTCTCTGCGTGGCTGCTGAACCAGTCGGGGTGGTCGGCGCGTAGGGGCGCATCGGTAGCCAAGCGGTCGATCACGAGATCGAGCAGCAGAGTGAGCCCGCGCTGTCGGCACGCGCTCGCCAGGGTAGCCAGTGCCGCATCCGCCGGCCCACCGCCCAACGCGGCATGCAACTGCGCATGATCGCGCGTGGCGAAGACGTTGCCACCGTCGCTGACGGCAAACGGCGGCGCCATCAGCACATGGTCAAAGCCGAGTGCGGCAATGCGATCGAGCACCCCGTCCCACCGGTCCAGCCGGCCGAGTTGCAGCGGGTGCACATAACAGATGCCCGGCGCGTACAGCGGTGCGGCGGCTGCGCGCGATGCGGGTTTGGCGACCGTTTTGGCTTCGCTGCCGGGCGGCTTGGTGGCCTTGAGCGCGGCCGTGGTCTTGCGTGGCGTGGTGGGTTTGGGGGTCTGGGTCGTAGGCATGCGTGACAGCCGGTGCGAACGTCAGGCGCGAATCTTCTCGGCGCTGGCAGCGCGCGCCACGGCATGCGCGCGCACTTCGTCGGACAACGCCGTCGCGCGATGGCGGACGGGTGTGCGCTCGGTCGGTTTGTCCCGGCGCGGAATCGCTGCGGCCTCGGGGGTCGATTCGGCCAGCGTCAACGCTGGCATTGGCGTGGCAGCAGGCACCAGCGTGTGGTACAGCGCGATGTATTCGCGCGCCGGCTGCGACCAACCGAAGTCCGTCGTCATGCCGTTGTATTGCAGGATGCGCCATGCCTGCGGTTGCACGAAGACGTGCAGGGCGCGCTCGACCGCGGCCACCATCGCGTCTGCCGTGTCTCCGTCGAAGAGGAAACCCGTGGCGCCGCGCCAAGCAGCTTCGGGGGAGCCCCGATCGGTAATGGTGTCGACCAGCCCGCCCACGCGTGACGCCACCGGCACGGTGCCATAGCGCATCGCATAGAGCGGGGTGAGGCCGCACGGCTCAAAGCGGCTGCCGTGCAGGAGGAGGTCCGCGCCCGCATGCAGCAGGTGGGCAAGCGCCTCGGTGTAGCCGATCTTGGCTGCCATCTGGCGCGGGTAGCGGGCGGCCAGTGCGGCCATGCCGCTTTCGTATGAATGTTCTCCGCAGCCGAGCACAGCCACCTGCAGGCGCGGGTTCGATTCCAACAACTGCGGCAACGCCTGCAACGCCACGTCTGCCATCTTTTGATGCGTGAGGCGGCTGCCCAGCGCCAGCAACGGGGCTTGCGCGTCTTCGGGCAGGCCGAAGCGCTGCTGCAGCGCGCGCTTGGCTGCGTGCTTGCCGTTCAGGTCGGCGGCAAAGAATGGGCGCGGCAGGAACGGATCCTTCGCGGGGTTCCACACGTCGTTGTCGATGCCGTTGAGGATGGCGACCAAGTCCTGCTGGCGTGCGCGCAGCACGTCTTGCATGCCGCAGCCGGCCGCGTCGGTCAGGATCTCGCGCGCATAAGCGTGGCTGACGGTGCTGATGCGGTCCGCCCACAGCAGCCCCGCCTTCAGAAAACTGAGCTGGCCCCAAAATTCCGCCGCCAGCGCGGCATCGGCAGGCACGCCGATCTGCGGTGCCATCTCCATCGGGAAGTTGCCCTGAAAGGCGAGGTTGTGCACCGTGAAGACGGTCTTAACCTTGCTGCCCGCACGCTGGATGAACAGCGGCACCAAGCCCGTGTGCCAGTCGTGCGCCTGCACGAGGTCAAAGCTTGGCGCGCCCCGTACCCCCGCAGCCACACGCGCCGCCGCCTGGCTGAACGCCGCAAAGCGCAACGCGTTGTCGTCATACGGCGCACCGTGGTCGTCCAGATACGGATTGCCCTGCCGACCGAATAACGCCGGCGCATCGAACAGCAGCACCGGAACGGCATGTGGCCCCATGGTGCCCTTGAGCAGACGCGCGCGTCCGCCGGGCAGGTCGGTCCATTCACACACGGTCTGGGCGTGCTGCATCTGCGCGATGGCGCCGGGGTACCCCGGCAGCATCACCGTCACGTGCAGGCCAGCGCGCTGCAGCGCGCCCGCACAAGCGCCCACCATATCTCCCAGCCCGCCGGTCTTGGCCAGGGGCACCGCTTCTGAAGCGACAAAGAGGATATTCAGCGACAAGGTCATGCTCCCGGAGGGCCCGCCATCGCTCGCGCCATCCATCAACCGCACGAGCTGTGGACGGCGCCTGCACGCGGCGGAGGTTTGCGATCCTCCTGGTTGCGCAAGAGCTATGCCAGTCAGACAGAGGCCGACACGCGTGCCACGCGGGTGCATGCCGTGCCTTGGCAGGCAGTGATGATTACCGTGCCTGCGGCTTCACCCGCGCACGTGCGGCGTGTGCAACCTGGGGGCGCGCGATGTAATTTCGCCTATGCCGTTGAGGGCACATTGGGTGCGGTGGTCGGCAGGTCGACGGGAAAGACGCGCGCCGTCTTCGGGGATTGGCCAGTGGGCTCGTGAGGGTGGGTTCCGGGACGCGCACAGTCTCTTGATAGAAAAAAACAATCAATAAAATCAGATCAATCAACTTGTGCAATGCATCGAAGGGCGATACGATCCACTCCGTTGTCAACCAAGCAACCCCAACCGAAAACCACTATGTCGCTGATCAATACTCAAGTCCAACCGTTCAAGGCCCAAGCGTTCCATAACGGCAAGTTCATCGAAGTTACGGATGAGTCGCTCAAGGGCAAGTGGTCCGTGCTGATCTTCATGCCGGCCGCATTCACCTTCAACTGCCCGACCGAAGTGGAAGACGCAGCTGACAACTACGCAGAATTCCAAAAGGCTGGCGCAGAGGTCTACATCGTCACGACCGACACGCACTTCTCGCACAAGGTGTGGCACGAAACCTCGCCGGCAGTCGGCAAGGCCCAGTTCCCGCTGGTGGGCGACCCCACCCACGCGCTGACCAACGCTTTCGGCGTGCACATCCCCGAAGAAGGTCTGGCCCTGCGCGGCACGTTCGTGATCGACCCGCAAGGCGTGATCAAGACGATGGAAGTGCACGACAACGCCATCGCCCGTGACGTGAAGGAAACCCTGCGCAAGCTCAAGGCTGCCCAGTTCGTCG
>JBCNQE010000010.1:0-199306 GCA_039592975.1 Ralstonia sp.
AGAGCATCCGAAAGCGCCATGAAGTTGGTGTACTTGCCCGCAACAAGCGCATTTGTCTGGATCGTGTATCCAATGCGCTGCATGTCGTCCTGTGTCACCAGCTTCTCGAATTGCGCCATCTTGCATGAGCACAGTTCAGGACTTTGATGTTCAGTGCATCCTTGAAGGGCGATGGCCTTCCACTCCTTATCCCACGGTTTGGTGTTCTTGGACGAGGCGGTGATGTCAGGGGCGGCATAGGCCAGCACGGTGTAAGCGACCATATAGGGACCGAGATCGCCCTCCCCTGCCCTAACGCCCTCGCGGGTGGTCATCTTCACCAGTGGACCGTTTTGCTTTTCCGCCTTGTCTGCCGGAATTGACACCAGATAAGACAGCGTCGTGCTGAACACCGGATCGGTGGGAACACGGAAACCACGGATGGCTGCTTCCACGACCTTGGATTCCTTGACCTGCGCGGCCCGACCCAAGTCTTCCTTGGGAAACTCGACCACCAGCTTGCCGGAACACTGGACGTTCTTGGATTGGCTGTTTCGCGCCACCTCGCTAATCATCTCGACACGGAACTTGATCCGGTCCTTGACGATTGCCATCACCAAATCGGGCGGACCGGCCTCTGCCATCTGTTCTGCGTAGTTCTCCGTAATGATGTCCTTCACGTCTTTGGACGCGCAATCCAGCTTGCCTGCACCGCTAAACCGGGCTGAGAGGTTCGCCAACGAACCACCAGCTTGGTCCGCCGCCTCGCTGGAGGCTTGCGTGGCGAACAGCACCATCGCCCCAAGTGCCGCCAATAAGGGCTTCACCTGCGACTTCTTCGCATAGGTTTTCCGAATCGGTTTCCGGTTGTTTTGCATGCAGCACCCTCCCCTCGTTTCCGGTATTTGCCCACGGTCACTGACAGCCCCTCAAAATAGAGGACCATGGTCCGTCGTCTAGAGCGATCATACCGCACACGATGCGGGCATGCCAATTCGCACCGATCAACGCAAGGACCCCTCATTAATCGCGCTCGGAGACGCGATCCGTCGTTTACGTGAGGCTAGAGAAATGTCGCAGGAAACTTTGGCGCTGCTTGCCGACGTGGACCGCAGCTATGTGGGGCGCGTGGAACGCGGTACCAACAACGCCGCTACGCTGACGTTGAAGAGACTGGCGAACGCCCTTGGGATGACTTTGGCTGAACTGATGGTCGAAGCGGGCTTATGAAGTAGCCGCCGATTGCACGGTCACGGCCTGCCGGCCCCAGTTACGTTCTGACAATTGGCTTGCATGCCTTGAGCGATCTTGGCGACCGGCACACTAACACTCATCCGGCCCCGTATAACCTCCCCACCAACGTGGGGTTGGGATTGGCAGTGTCCTGCCGTTACGGCGGTTAGCACACATCCCGAGCTTTCCTCTAGGAACCAATCAGAATGAGCATGCTGATTCTATGCACGCTGGCAGTCATCGGTTTTTTCTTTTGGGCGCACCAGAAAAGCCAGTCGAATAAGCAGATTTTCTTCGAAAAGATGCGGCAATTGAATCGATCCCACGGAACCTCATTTCCTGAAAATGACGGCGGCATGGATTTCATTCTCAGTGATGGATCATCCAATGGATCACTCGTTTTCGACCCCACAACGAAGAAGTGTTGCCTTGCATTCGGCCCCAAGCAGTCGCCGGAGATGCTGGACTTCTCCTACATCCGTCAGTGGCAGCTTCATTGGACTGAGGTGACCCGGAACGGCAACCTAACCTATCAGAATGTGCACTTTGTCTTTTCGACAAACGATATAAAACGACCACTTATCAGAATTGGTGTACGCAACAAGAACCACGGAGACAATTGGAACGCTCGTTTGCCGATTCTGTTCGGATAGCTCCCCTTGCGAGGCAGCATCACGGGCGGCCAAATATCACAAAGGTACGGGGCGATGGATTTCTACTGGGTCAACGTTGGCAAGACCGTTAGGGAAGTACTGAACGGGCAATTCCTATGGGCGCCTGAAGCATCGCGGACGAAGTCCGGCCATATCAAGCGCCTGGAGCACTGGGACAAACTTGCCGCGGTCAGATCAGGCGACGTGATTTTCTGCTGCCATAGCCAAGAAATCACTCACATTGCAGTAGCAACTCGAGACGCATACCACGCTGACCGCCCCGCAACGCGCTCCTTCTCCGACTGGGGAACCGCAGGCAACCGAGTTGACGTAGACCTCATCCCTCTCCGCAACCCAATACATCGAGATGAAATAGCTCGCGAGTTCGCTTCGCTCTATGACCAACGGTGCATGCCCAGCATCTTCACCGGCAACGCGACGCTCAAGCAGATATACATGGCTCACCTGCCTAAAGACGCTGCGGTGTACTTACTGGAGGTCGCGCACCTCATTGCGCAGTTTGAGCATGATCTGGTCGACCAAGAAGCAAACAAAAGAAAGCTGAGCAAAACAACGAGAGACGCGATCGTTAAAGCCCGAGTCGGCCAAGGTCTGTTTCGGTCGAACCTTCTCCGTAGATGGAGCCATAAATGCTCTCTCACCAGCCTAGCAAATCCCGACCTTCTCATTGCCTCGCATATTCATGCGTGGAGTTTGAGTAACAACGACGAACGCATCGATACTGACAACGGGCTCCTACTGGCACCCCACATCGACCGCCTGTTTGACCGAGGACTCATTTCGTTTGACGACGACGGATCGCTTCTGGTCAGCTCGTCGGTCACGCCGACGGACCGAAGGGTCCTAACTCTGGATAGGTACACGGCGCTGCGAGGTATCACGTCCGCCAACCGCAAGTACATGTCCCTGCATCGCCGTCGGCATGGTTTCGAAAAGTAGTAGAAACATTGCGCCTACTCAGCAACCACGCTTGAGACCCCGCTGCCGAGCGCAGCGCAACCTACATCCGGCTGTAGTGCATCTGCCAGAGCCAACATCTAGTCCGTCGTCCCGCCAGACGGGCACAGGATCGATTGCTTCCAAATAGCGACCAACTTTGAGGGGCCTCGATCTCTGATCACGCGGCTTTCCCAGCAAGCCGCCTTGACCGAGCGTCAACAGCCACTCAACGAACTTCTGAATTCGCTGTACGTCGCGGACATATCCAAAGCCCTGTCGATCCTGAATCAGCCAAGGAAATTGGTCCAAAATCGTGCAGAGTTCAGGCAAAGGATGGGCCGCACCAAAGTACCAAAAGCTATCCACGCCCTCTGCCAGATAGACACGACGCCCCTGATCCTGCTCGAAAGCTTCGACAGTGTTGTGCTCCGGTGATGCCACACGTAGCCAGCGCCCCGCCTGCCGGAAGTACATATTGTCGCCGTACTGCTGTTCGATACTGCCATGCTCCATAGGACGTTTGTCAGGAAATCCTTCGAAGTACTCGTCCATACTAAGTATCTTCGTTAATCGCATGGCATACACGAGGCGACGACCGGTGCTCTTAGACGAATGTCCAACAACCCAATCCCCCGGGTTTAGATTGGCATTCCTATGATTGGGCGTACAGAGTGCCAGCGAGCACACCCCGAAGTACGGATTCGGGGCCAGACCAGAGTCATGTGTCATCACGTACTTAAGTAACTTCATGAATTTTGCAACCGGTTTCAAATGGCAGCGACGACACGATGCCTTCGCTCAAACTGCGCACTTCTAACGAAGACCTAGGAAGGACCTGGCCTCCCCTGACAGCGTGGCCAGATTGATGTGGAGCCCCTCCTGATAAATCTTACGTAGGATGCGCTGCTCCAAATCGGCAAGGCCGCGCTCCAGATCATCCACGTTTTGGCACATATCGTACGCAGCCAAGTACCCGTTCTTGCGAGCAGCCAGTACGTGACCGAGCTTGGGCAGAGTGATGCGGCGAGACACAAGTTCGTTGAGCGAGCCAAGCGCCAGCAGGCTAGAACGAACCCGCTCAATCTGCGAGGCTGCCAGCTCAACCCGGTAACCAGATCCGAACGGAGCCAAGCTAACGCCGAGGAACTCGGCGGCCTGTTCAGGGGCATAGATCACGGATTTTGTCCCTGCATCAACCGGTGGAATCTCAAGCCCTATTCGCCCCAACTCTTGGGCGCAGTATTGGGCCAGTGCTTCGCATTCCTCACGAGAGTCAGCAAAGAAAATCAGGTCATCTGCATATCGAACGGCATGATACCCATGCGCCTCGATAGAGCGATCGAAGCCTGCCAGCATGATGTTGGAAAAGAAGGGAGAAAGCGGCATGCCCTGCCGTACCCCGTGCCCGTGGTGGATGCCTAGCGCTCGAATCCGCTTCCCTGTGCTTCCCTTGACGGTCTGAATCTCGCACGACAGCGCACCGAGCAGGACGCCATGTAGCGAGCGCTCTCGTATGATTTTCCGAAGGGCATCCGCAAGGCGAGGTCGCTCGATTCGGTCAAAAAACGAGGTAATGTCGGTTTTAAAGACCCAGGGGTGTGAAGTCCGCAGCTTGCAAGCATCAACCACCGCTTTTTTAACACCGCGCTGTTTGATGAAGCCATAGCTTATTTTGTTTGCGAGCTTGTCCGCATAGCGCTCAGCAAGATAGTCGAGAAGCGCCCGTTGGACTACGCGATCGCGGACAGTCGGTACGCAAATCAGACGGTACTTGTCGTTTGGCTTAGGGACTAGATGAGGTCGCAGACTATCAAAGTGAAAGCGCCGCTGGCGAATATCTCGCGCTAGGCGATTCAACTGGGCCTTTTCGTCCGCCCGAAAGTCATTGAGGGAGGTGTCGTCAACGCCGACGGTGTTCCGTGAGCGAGGAGAAGCTGCGTGAAAGATAGTGCCGAATGCCTGCTGGAGTGAGGCCAGCGACAAGGCGGAAGAGAACGCGTTCTGCGACATGCTCAGGTGCTGCGCTGGCGTTGATATTCCTCCCCGGACCAGCGGCTGAAAGCTCCTTCGGCATCCTCGTTGCGGACAGTCTCTTCCGAGTCCGACCCGCCCCAGATTCCGCCGTTCACGCTCAAGCGATCGCTCGCCTTTGCGCCATGTTGCCGATTGGTGACGTGCAGCGCAACCCGCAGAGAAGCCCGAGGGCGCAGCACATCGACCGAAGCGGCCGCCGAGATGTAAATGCTTCTCATTCTTACTCCCATTACGCTGGCCGTGACACTGCTTGCGAGGGCGATCGCGGTTACGATCACACAGGCGAACCTCGTCCATGCGCAACGGAGGTGGCCTAGTGAAGCGCTCCCCCTCGACGTTGCCGGCGCGCCCGCCTCCCTGCCTCGGGGGTGCCCCGCACGTTTGTTATTCGCCTTCCCAACATATCCGGGGACAGAAGACGAATCCAACGATCCTTCGGCATCCTCGTTGCGGACAGCCTCTTCCGAGTCCGACCCGCCCCAGATTCCGCCGTTCACGCTCAAGCGATCGCTCGCCTTTGCGCCATCGGGCCGATTGGTGACGTGCAGCGCAACCCGCAGAGAAGCCCGAGGGCGCTACCTAACGTTTTAATTGTGCCCGAAACCACTCATCAAGAGCAAACAGGGCGTCACGTTTGGTCGCGAACGCCGCTCCGCCGCTCCGGGGTGCGCTCCCAGTACAACGGGCGGGCCGGAGAATTTCGCAACCGGATGCAAACTGGCATGGTGCAGCTCTACTAATACGTTTGTTGGCCGCTGCGGTGACGAACCCGCATGATCGTTTGCCGGCTCGTATTCAAGTCGCGCGCGATAGCCGCGACGGCGTGCCCTTGCGCGAGACGCTCCTGAACGATATTTTCCTGCTTGGCGTTCAAAGCATAGGGGCGGCCCAGTTTCTTACCGGCCTCCTTTGCACAGGCGAGCCCCGCGGATGTGCGTTCGAGCAAGAGGTCGCGTTCAAACTCCGCCACGGCCGACAACACCGACATTGTCATCTTGCCGGCTGCGCTTGTTAGATCGGCTCCGCCCCGAGCCAAACAGTGCACACGCACGCCAGCCTCCGCTAGTTCCTCCACGGTGATGCGCACGTCCATCGCATTGCGCCCGAGACGATCTAGCTTCGTCACTACCAGCACGTCCCCGGCTTCGAGGCGATCGCGCAGCTTAGCGAATCCCGGCCGTTGTTTCGCCGAGACCGAACCGGATACCACCTCTTCCACCACGCGGCGCGGTTCGATGTTGAAACCTGCCGCGCGTATCTCGCGCATCTGATTCTCGGTAGTCTGCTCGGCAGTGGAAACCCGACAGTACGAAAACACTCTAGCCATTCCAATACCCCATGTACCCAAACGACGTACGGAACATTAACAACGTACGAAATAGGATCAAGCAGGTTTTCGAACAAAGATGGTGGGGATGTTCACAAACGGACGGTTTCGGACGCTTGACTGCATCCGGCCGTCATCGATCCAGAAGCGAACGGTCGGCCTAGCACCGAATAACCTACCGCCACTCCCGTCATTCGATTTGGCATGAGGCCATAGACGCTTCCGGTTTCAACGGTCGTGTTTATCAGGCGGGCAGTTCACAATGGACAGCAGCAATCCAACCGCTGCTGATCCTTGTTTAATATCACTTTGGGGCGTTACTGATTCCCGTTTTTCGCGGCCCAAGATGGGGGCGGAGGCACGGAACCAGGCAGTGCAGGCACACTACCAATCGCGCAGCCAACGCCAAGGTTGGGGCGGCGCCCTCTCATCTCGTAGCGGTTCGGCAGTGCGAAAAGCTGGCCGGGCGGAACGGGTGCGTCAGGGACATCGGCCGCGACCCACCGTTTGGTCCCAAGCTTCCACCGCGAGTCGATGACGAATAGATGAGCGTGTTCTTCTTCATCTCCCATGCCCAAAATGTTCTTGAAGTCGCACTGATGACCCAAGCGAAGATTGCCATGAGAGTGATCATACATCCCGATCTCGATGTTCCAATAGTCACCGGCTGACAAGCCTGTGAGGTTATGCAGTCGGACCGCGTACGCTTTAGTGTCAATCTGGCAATACGTCCGCGCAGCCAAGATCACGGTGAGATCGCCTTTGTGCTCACCGATAAATTGAACGCCCGGAAGCATGCCAGTCATCAGCATTTCTTCCAGTACGCGTATGACGCGCGTGTCGTGATCATCATCCCAGAGCACCACAAAATCGTGAACGTGAGGAAACTCTGTGGGTTTTTGTTCAACGTCACGAGAGTCTACCGCTCTGAAGACGGAGTAATGGTAGTGAAGGTTCGGGCCGGGACGCGATTCATCGTACCGGCATTGAAACAGAGTCGAATATTGCGGGATCAAATCAGCCATTACAGCTACTCCAATTTTCGTTGGATGGAAGTGGATTCCTCCACGTGACCGTGGCGGCTTTCGGCCACCTCGGGGTTCCTCATCAGAGTATCACGCGCCCTCACTCTCGGGCATCGCAAATGACTTTTGTTTGAGCATTCCGGTCGAGTCGCCTAGTCGCGCCGACACGCCTTTGAGGAGAGGGCATGGCCTGTTTCGCACATGCTTACGCTGGCTGCGGTCTTGTCAGGGTGCGGCGAGAGATGGCCGGCGACGCAAGTTGCGGTCGTTAAACTGCCGGTTCGACATGGGTACTTGGACGGCAACGGTTCGACATGGGTTTCGACCGGTCACAAACCGTGCCACCAACTGCCCGGTTCGCCTGACTTATACCGATCCAGAACCATTTCGAATTGGCTACTAGTTCAATCAAGGCGCCACGGCATAATGGTTACTTCGGTATATGGGGAGACGCATGACTGCGTCCGGGGATCCAGAGGACTCCCCTGCGCCGCCTACGCCATGACGACCGAGGCATTAGTTTGGGAGCGCAGCAAATTGGCATAGCCGCCGCCACATGCCAGCCAACTTGGAAAATTCGGATATGAGGCTGATAGTTACAAGAGATAGCGTTGCAGCAGGGGACGATGTTGATGCACCGCATCGGCTGGAACTTGAATTCTCAAATGAGCAGTCGATATTTGATGCTCTTCGCCACGTGTTGCAACTGAACTATCTTCCGCCGATATGCGGCGGGGAGGCGACCTGGTCAGCAGTGTCCAGTATCTCCGTGGCTGTGCTCGCACAGCAATGGCCTAACCTGAAGCCGTTGGTCCGACCCACAGTAGCACTGCCAGATTTGGATGTTCGCGCGGACGGGCTGCATCTTCATTTCAACTACCACGCCCAGATGGACCCGGACATCGTATTTGACGAACTCCAAAAGCGTCACTGCTAGTCGTTCCAGACGGTTCACCTTTGGCCGTGTATCCGGCTCACATATTGGCTACCAGTTTGGCAGTCCAACAAAGGTAGTTGCGCGTTGATGATGCTGAGGGTCGATGTCTTCGGCCAGTACTTCCCCGATGCCGACGCAAGACGGAACGCAACAGTGAGCGTGGGCAGTGTGGTTGAAAGATTCGGTGGCACGGTAGTGTCTGGGACGCTCTGATCCCGCACTCATCGACGGAGGACACATGGATTCAAGCTTGGATGGCGACTTGCCACCGCTTCGACGTTGCTTTCGCGATCCTATCCCAGAGATATTCGATGCAGCGCGCTATCTGGACGCTGCCGTATCTGCGCACTTGGCTGGACATCACGATCTGGCCGATCAGTTGCTACGACTAGCCGATATGCCACCTATCCGCCAATGGACGGAATCGATCTGGGGCGCGCAAAGCCCACATGTCCAGTTCCGCCAGCAAACCGATGCACCACCCCATCTACCAGCCGACCAACGCACCAAGCTGAGGATGCCAACCTTGGCTGAAAGGCGCCAGCTTCACGTGCGTGATGGCTACCACTGCCGGGTCTGTAGCATCCCCGTGATCCGGCAAGAGGTCCGTCAGCGGCTGCACGATGCATACCCTTCGGCGGTCCAATGGGAAGGCCGGAATGCAGAACAGCATGCCGCTTTTCAGGCCATGTGGGTCCAGTACGATCACGTCATACCCCATGCACGCGGCGGCACCAACGACGCCGACAACATGCTGATCACGTGTGCACCATGCAACTACGGTCGAATGAACTATACGTTTGCAGAGGTGGGCCTGATTGATCCGAGAACCCGCCATCCGATTCAATCGACATGGGACGGGCTTGAACGCTTAATACAGTCGCGTGACCTGTCCTGACAGGCGGATCACCCCACCAGACGATGTGGCGGCCAAATGAAAGTGAAACCAAGAGTCACACAACATGTATCGGTACTTCCTTGATGGAATAGTCCATCCCGAACGCGCACAGATACAAGATCACCGCATCACTGCCAAGTTCGGCCATGTCGCGTCCGGCGTCGAGGCGAAAGCCGACATTCGGATTCTTCTCAATCAGATCGCCGTCTGGGTAGAAACCGAAGCCGAATGGAACGCGCTGGACCTGGGAAACGTAGTCAAAAATCTGGTCCAGTTGGAGATGGACATGATGGGGAACGTTCTGGGCCTCACCTACGATGTCGAAATCCGACGTGCGATTTGCCCGGAAATCGGCGTTGACGTGGTCTTCGGCATTAACGTTCCGTGTATAAGCGAACTACATCGCGGAGTCGATCTCGACGCTCGTATCGCTGCCATGCGCCCGAAGCTTCTTGGTGAATCCGGCCTCTTCCTCCACCGCTGCCTGCGGGACCTTATAACCGCAATGAAGGAGCCTGACGACGTTGCATTCCACTGCTATCGCGCCATTGAATCCCTGCGGCACCATTGCATCGCCACGCACTCACTAGACCCAAAAGACAAGGCTGCGCAGTGGAACACATTGCGTCAGATCGCAGGGTGCGACGAATCTGCCACAAGGTTGCTAGAAAAGGCGGCACAGGCAACACGTCACGGAGAACCGGAAGCCGTCCCCGAAGTAGACGCAGTCAAGCTGTTGACGACGGCATGGACTATCGCAGACGGCTACATCCTCAACTGCTGAATCTTCGTTGCCAATTGAATCATCAGCAAGAACCTCACCAGCGGCCCGCGGAGGTACAAGCGAAATGAAACAAGCCCACTACTGGCCTGCACCAGATTTCCGCATCTGAAACGTGGCGGCATTGATGTGCGCCGATAGGCCGTCGAGATCGGGGAACAGATGCGACCGGTCGATACCGTAGTCTGCGAGAAGGTTCACGATGTCGGCCTTCAGGTTTGCCGGGATGTGAAGGCATATCAGGTTGGGCCATCCATTTCCCGAAAGCGACTCCTTCACGTCGATTGCATGCGCCGCATCGCAATGAACAGTGAACAGCCCTTTCTGATGGATGATTCGCGAAAACGCAGCCTTAGGACGAAAGCAGAACACTCCGTGGCTCTCCCTCAATGCGTCTCTGGTGATCTCTTCGGTCATATATGTACTGTTCATCTCGTACATCCAGACCGCGCCGTCCTTATCGGCTTGATCGGAACACGCGAAGTAGCACGCGACCAACGGATTCATCGACCAGTCGAGCAGCCGTGTCGCAAGGCCATGATGTTGCGCCAAGGCCAACTGATCCAGATAGCTTGACGACAGCGACGTGTATGCAACGGCGCTTCTGGTCCAATCATGGAATCGCCCAAGGTCACGGTTATCCGGCAAATAAAACTCGGCCCGACCGGCCTTCGGCAGCAACTGCCAATCCGCCTGTGCGTGTCCACGGAACACGTATCCAAACCCGTCGTAGCTTCTGAACCCTCGAAAGACCTTGTGCAGCATGTCCACGTCGGTCAGCCTGATGGTCCTGTATTCCATAGCCCTCTTCTCACAATTTTTTGATTTGAATAGAACCGCCCACAGTCAGGCGAGTTTTCCCCCGGCTCGTACAATGCTTGCGGATGCAATATTCCGCAAGACGCTCATCGAATGGGAAGGCGAACATGGACCCACACATAGCGCAGATGCTCTTTGATCGCCGTGACCAAGCAATCCAACTAGACTACGTAACGCCCCGCCCAGACAACTGGAAGCCGATCCCGCATCGCTGCCACGAGAACGCTGACCAATGGGTTGGCGAACATCCGGCGTGGAGTGTGGTTCGCGGATGGTTGATTGTCGTGGATGACGGCGTGTCTGCCATGTTTGACGCGCATTCAGTCGTTCGCGACCCGCTTGATCAACTTTGGGACGTAACCCTGAGAGAAGGCGGTCGCTTCGTCATTCACACTGGCCGGGAAGACGAATTCATGGAAAAGGTGAAGTCCGGTCTATGGGTGCGCGTTAACCACATACCCGAGTGCGGAAACCCAAGCTTTGATTACCAATGAGGTCTGGTGGTCAGTGAATGCCGAAACAGGCCCAGTCAGGTCTGGTGATAGTTCGGCACCGGTTGGTCGTGGACAAAGCATTGACATTTGTGGTATAATTTTCATTCCTGATGTATCCAATCTCATTGGTACATCAAAGGAACCCATGTGTTCCTCATGACTGCCATCACATCAGCAGTCCTTCTGTGGCATCCCCCATCGCCTGATCTTCGTCGCACAACCGCACCTGATCGAACTTCGTGCTTCGCAATGAAGCCGGATCAAGGACCACCCATCATAGATGAGTTGCGGTTTGCGGGTGACATCAAGTGGCACATGCATCAAGGCCACAGATCAAGCCGATGAATGCCACCGGCTCCATTGATGGACCACAAATCCGATCAGACCTGATCGTCGCCCGTCGAAGCGGCAACAGGTGCGAATACCGGGTTCTTGTATGTCAGATCAACCAGTTGATGAATTCGTCGGCACGAAGTGACGGCGATTCAAACCGAGGCCACTGCCGAGGTTCGATGTACATCAACGAGGTCGAGATGTGGACGCACCTATGTCGTGGAACTTCAGCCGCCATCGTTAGCAGGGACTGGAATTCGCTTGGGGACAGGTCGATACCACCCCGTAGCACCGGCTTGATGGCAGTGAATGCACCAATTGCTGGCACCTCCGCCTGCCCGATGACAGGGTTTGCATGGACGTACGCCATGATGGAAAACTGCGAAATACCTGCTATCGGTTCTGTGAACTCGCCTTGGATGTCTATGGTCAGCATGGTCTTCCGTTCTGGCGGCAATGACCGAGATTTGTCTGCGCGAACACTCAGGCTGGTGCTGACTTGTTTGATTTCGCCAAAACGATGTAGAACCTCGTCGCTTCTTCTTTTCCTACCGGGACGTGTCATGGAGACCTCCAATGACGGGGGATGTGGACCGGCTGCCAGTAGTCGGCAAATGAGCAAACGCAATAGACCCATGTCAGACCATGCAACATGCTGCGGATCGACTGGGATAGTCCAGTCACGCTCGTGTCACCCTGCCGGGCGACAGTCCAAGCAAAAAATCTTCGAAATCCCAAACAAAAAGGGCTTGGCGCATTGCCAAGCCCTTGATCTCATTGATATTCGATTTGTGGTGTAGATGGCAGGGCCGTGCAGGCCGCACAGCAGTATGCCAATCGCTTTGCTGCCAGCCGCCCCACCCCACAGGACAGTAGCATTTGTTGAAGTGCCGTCAGCCCTTGTAAACAGGTCACTTTCGCAGGACAATCACAGGACACTGCGATGGAAAAATGACCCTAAAGTGCGTCGAAGCGTTTTCGTAAGCTACTGATTCTTATGAAAATTATTTCGCCGCGCGTTGACGCACCGCCTCGAACAGGCACACGCCGCTGGCCACCGACACGTTCAGGCTTTCCACGCTACCAGCCATGGGGATGCTGACCAGCGCGTCACACGTTTCGCGTGTGAGGCGGCGCATGCCTTCACCTTCGGCGCCCATCACGATGGCAATCGGGCCCTTGAAGTCGGCTTGGTAGAGATCCTGCTCAGCCTCATCGGCCGTGCCGATCACCCAGACGCCGCGCTCTTGCAACTCGCGCAGCGTACGTGCCAGGTTCGTCACGGTGATGTAGGGAACGGTTTCGGCAGCGCCACTGGCCACCTTGGCCACCGTCGTGTTGATGCCGACGCTACGGTCCTTGGGCGCGATCACGGCATGTGCGCCGGCCGCATCGGCCACGCGCAGGCAAGCGCCCAAGTTATGCGGATCGGTCACGCCGTCGAGCACCAGCAGCAGCGGCGTGCCTTCAATACCGTCGAGCAGCTCGTCGAGATTGAGCGCCAGCGACAGCGACTCTGCCTTGGCAACCACACCCTGGTGGCGGTCGGTGCCGGCAATGCCGCGCAGGCGATCGTTGTCAGCGGGAATCAGGCGCACGCCCGCTGCTTCCGCCGCTTTCAGGAAGTCCTGCATGCGGCGGTCGCGGCGGTTGGCCTCGAAGTAGATTTCGTCGATCGACTTCGCGCTGTGGCGCAGTCGGGCGGTCACGGCATGAAAGCCGATGAGGAGCTTGGATTTAGACATGGCCGCGATTGTACCCGTCTGCCCTCGCTCCCCGGCCGTTTTACCGTCCCTTCGGCTTCCGCGTGGTTTTGCCGGCCACCTTGCGCGGCGCGGCGGTTTTGGCCCCACCCTTGGGCTTGGCTGCACGCGTAGGCTGCTTCTTGCGCGCCGGCTTGGGGTGCGCATGGCCCGGCGGCACAGCGCGCGAGCCCGGCTCGAACACTGGCTGCTCTTCAAAGACGCGATCCAGCGTCTCGTCGAACGACTCTTCCGGCTTGGCCGTACCGCCCAGCAGCGCCGCCAATTGACGCGGCTTTTTACGACCCACCGGCGGTGCCGGCGTGGCGACAGCCGGTTGGCGCGCCCCCGCGGCTTCCGGCGCGCCGGTCACCTTGGCTGGACGCAACGCCTTCGTCGACGGCTCCTGGATCAGGCGGAAATCCATCTTCCGTGCATCCAGGTCCACCCGCAGCAACTGCACACGCACGCGGTCGGTCAGGCGGTAGCGGATGCCGGTGCGTTCGCCGCGCAGTTCGTTGCGGGCTTCGTCGTACTGGAAGTAATCGCTGCCGAGTTCGGTCACGTGTACTAGGCCTTCCACATACAACTCGTCGAGCTGCACGAAGATGCCGAACGACGTGACCGCGCTGACCGTGCCCGAGAACTCGTTGCCGAGCTTGTCGCGCATGAAGTAGCACTTGAGCCAGGCTTCGACATCACGCGAGGCTTCATCGGCGCGGCGCTCGTTGGCCGAGCAATGCACGCCCAGCTCATGCCAAATGGCTTCGACCTTGGCCTTGTTGACGACCGCCGCCGGCACGCCCTTCTCGGCTTCCGCCTGCAGGCGCCGCGCCTTGGGCGACAGCGCGCTGTTCAACTGCACGCCCGGCGCGAGCACCGGCACATAACGCGTGCGCTGCAGGATCGCCTTGATGGAGCGATGGACCAGCAGATCCGGATAGCGCCGGATCGGGCTCGTGAAGTGTGCGTACGCGGGATACGCCAGCCCGAAGTGGCCGATGTTGTCCGGGCTATACACCGCCTGCTGCATCGAGCGCAGCAGCATGGTCTGCAGCATCGGTGCGTCGGGCCGTGCGGCGATTTTCTCCATCACCTCCGCATAGTCGGCGGCTTGAGGCTTGTCGCCACCGCCCAGCGTGAGGCCACTGGTCTTCAGGAAAGCGCGCAGGGCCTGCAGCTTTTCTTCGGTCGGGCCCGCATGCACGCGATACAGCGCCGGGTGCTTGTACTTCTCCAGCATCTCGGCGGCGCAGACGTTGGCCGTCAGCATGCATTCCTCAATCAGCCGGTGTGCATCGTTGCGGGTGCGCGGCAGGATCTGCTCGATCTTGCCTTGCGCGTTGCAGACGATGTACGTCTCGGTCGTGTCGAAGTCGATCGCGCCACGCTCACGCCGGGCCTTGAGCAGCGTCTGATACAGCTCGTACAGGTCTTGCAGATGCGGCACCAGCGGCGCGCGCTTGGCGGCCTCCGGGCCCTTCACGTTCGACAGGATCGACCAGACCTCGTTGTAGGTCAGGCGCGCCTTTGAATGCATCACCGCCGGATAGAACTGATACGCCTTGATCTCGCCCTTGGCCGTGATGACCGCGTCGCAGACCATGCAGAGCCGATCCACTTCCGGGTTCAGCGAGCACAGGCCGTTGGAGAGCTTCTCCGGCAGCATCGGGATCACGCGGCGCGGGAAGTAGACCGAGGTCGCTCGATCAATCGCATCCGCGTCCAGCGGATGCCCCGGCCGCACGTAGTGCGACACATCGGCAATCGCGACGATCAAACGCCAGCCCTTGCTGCGGCCGATCTTGACCGGTTCAGCGTAGACAGCGTCGTCAAAATCGCGCGCGTCTTCACCGTCGATGGTGACCAGCGGCACATCGCGCAAGTCAATGCGCCCCGCCAGATCGGCATCGCGCACCACATCGGGCAGCGCCTCCGCTTCGCGCTGCGTCGGCTCGGAAAACTCGTGCGGCACGCCGTATTTGCGCACGGCAATTTCGATTTCCATGCCCGGGTCGTCAATCTCACCCAGCACTTCCACCACACGGCCGATCGGCTGTACGTAGCGGTCCGGATATTCCAGAATCTCAACGCTCACCACTTGGCCGACCTTGGCCTTGCCCTGCCCCTTGGGCGCAATCAGGATGTCGCGGCCCAGGCGCTTGTCCTCGGGCGCCACCACCAGCGTGCCGCTTTCGGACAGCAGGCGGCCAATGATGCGCTTGTTGGCACGCTGCAGGATCTCGACGATCTGGCCTTCGGAGCGCCCGCGGCGGTCATAGCCGACGGCTCGCACCAAGGCGCGGTCGCCGTGCATCGCCTTTTGCATCTCGCGTTCGGGCAGGAAGATATCGGGCTCGCCGTCATCGCGGACAAAGAAGCCGTAGCCATCGCGATGGCCGATCACGCGGCCTTCGATGAAATTGGGCTGGTGCGCCAGTTCGTAGCGCCCCTTGCGGTTGAGTTCGATCTGACCATCCCGCTCCATGGCGGTCAGACGCTTGATAAAGCCGTCATGCTCCTTGCGCGTGACAGAAAGCGCCTTGGCAATGTCGGAGGCAGACAACGGAGACCCCGATGTGCGCAGCACTCCGAGGATTTCCTCGCGGCTCGGGATCGGATAAGTCGGTTGATTCAATTTTTTCTTCTAGAGTGTTGACAGGTTCGCTGGAACCCGTAATAATTACAGCTTCGGTACACGCACACCTGCCCAGGTGGCGGAATTGGTAGACGCACTAGTTTCAGGTACTAGCGGGTAACTCCGTGGAGGTTCGAGTCCTCTCCTGGGCACCAGAGTTTAGGAACGGCGCAACGCAAGTTGCGCCGTTTTTCTTTTCCGCGATCGGATTTGTGTTGCTCACTGGCTGATGCGACATTCCGCGAAGAGCGACGTGCATTGTGTCTTGGCTATCGCGCCAGGGCTCAGCCAGAATCTCCGGCCTCACCTGCCCCAAGCGCTGGGTGGGTTCGACGCCCGGCACATCCATCAAGACGCGCCGCACTTCGATCATCCGCGCACTCGGGCCGCAAAGCCAATCCGTGCGCGGGTTTCGAGCCAATGTTGCAGCTCGTGTCGTGAGGTTACCGAAGTGGCACGCACGGCGCAAGCCGCACACGCCACTCCATCCATGCTTCGACGCCCGCCACCAACGAATCAAGCGGCCGGCGCGTCGCCATTACCCGCCGTGCGCGCCTTGCCGCGCTTGATCCAGGCAGCAAGGTTGTGGGGGCGCAGCGTGTCGTATTCTTCGAATGGCTGGTGAATCCACGGATTGGTCGGCAAGAACTGCACAGCGTAATCCGGCTTGATCTTCGAGCACGCCTTGTGCCACAGCACGGCCGTACGCACGTCGGTCACGGCGGGGTAACGCTCCTTCAGGTGACGGCCCACGCGCTCCAGCGTGACGCCCGAATCCACTAGGTCGTCCACCAACAGCACACGACCCGACAACTCACCGCGCGTCATGGTGATGTACTGAGCGATATCGAGATTGCCCTGTTGCGTACCGGCAGCCTCGCGGTAGCTGCTGGTCGCCAGAATAGCCAGCGGCAAATCATAGATGCGCGACAGTTGATCGCCCACGCGCAAACCGCCACGCGCCAGGCACAAGATCTTGTCAAACTTCCAGCCCGACTCGTGCACAACCAACGCCAGGCGCTCGATCAGGCCGTGGTAGTCATCCCAGGAGACCCACAGGTGGGAGTCGTCGTTGATCGGCTGGTTCATGGTGTTCCTCTTCTTGATCGTGAATGCGGCGCGAGTGCCGCTGTCATGTTCTATAAAGCTGCGCCCCAATACAAATTCGCCCGGTGAGGGACCGGGCGAATCCGAGCGATACGCGTCAGTCCTTGTAGGGGTGACGCAGCAGGATGGTCTCGTCGCGATCCGGGCCGGTCGAGATCATGGCAATCGGAATGCCCGCCACTTCTTCGACGCGCTTCAGGTAAGCCTGGGCGGTCTCAGGCAACGCGCTCCATTCCTTCAAGCCGAAGGTGGACGTGTTCCAGCCCGGGAACTCTTCGTAGATCGGCTGGCAGCGAGCCACGGCATCGGAGCCACGCGGCAGGATATCGACTTCCTTGCCGTCGAGCTTGTAGCCGACGCACAGCTTGATCGTTTCCAATCCGTCGAGCACGTCGAGCTTGGTGATGCACAGGCCCGACACACCATTGATCTGGATGGCGCGGCGCAGCGCGGCAGCGTCCAGCCAACCCGTGCGGCGCGGGCGGCCCGTCACCGAGCCGAATTCCTTGCCGACGTTGGCCAAGCGCACACCGGTCGGGTCTTGGCGAGCAGGGTTATCCGCGTCATACAGTTCGCTCGGGAACGGGCCGGAGCCCACGCGCGTGCAGTACGCCTTGGTAATACCGAGGATGTAGTGCAGTTGACCCGGGCCCACGCCCGCACCGGCGGCGGCGTTGCCGGCCACGCAGTTGCTCGACGTGACGAACGGATACGTACCGTGGTCGATATCCAGCAGCGTACCCTGCGCACCTTCGAACATCAGGTTCTTGCCGGCGGCATTGGCGGCGAACAGCTCGCCCGACACGTCCGTCACCATCGGTGCGAGGCGCTCGCCGTAGGGCAGCATCTCGTCCAGCACCTGCTGGAAGTCCAGCGCCGGGTGGTTCAGGTACTGCGTCAAAACGAAGTTGTGGAAGTCCAGGTTCTCGCGCAGACGCTCGGCAAAGTACGCCGGGTCGAACAGGTCTTGCACGCGCAGCGCGCGGCGGGCAACCTTGTCCTCGTACGCCGGGCCAATGCCACGGCCGGTCGTGCCGATCTTGGCGGCGCCGCGCTTGAGTTCGCGCGCCTTGTCGATGGCAACGTGGTACGGGAGGATCAGCGTGGTCGCTTCGGAGATACGCAGGCGGTTCTGCACCTGCACGCCGGCCGATTCCAGTTCGTCGATTTCCTTGAACAGCGCCTCGGGCGAGAGCACCACACCGTTGCCGATGTAGCAGGCGACGCCGTCGCGCATGATGCCCGACGGGATCAGACGCAGAATCGTCTTCTTGCCGCCGATGATGAGGGTATGGCCTGCGTTATGTCCGCCCTGGAAACGAACCACGCCTTGCGCATGATCGGTCAGCCAATCGACGATTTTCCCTTTACCTTCGTCACCCCACTGGGTGCCGATGACGACGACATTGCGTCCTTGGCTCACTGCTGGTGCGGACATGTTGAATTTGCAGATGGGTTAAAAACGTATTCTACCCTTGTTGCCAGGGTCTTCCCTGAAATTACCGGGTATTCACAGAACGTTATGCAACAGCCTCACACCGAGGCGTTGCGGGGCTTGACGATCCAGCGGCCGCCCTCTTCCACGAGTTGGCGGTCGTAGGCGAACTCTTCCAGATCTTCCGGATGGCCCGGCAGGGACTGGATGACGATCTCGCCGGCAGCGCGCAAGGCGGCAATCGCCTCGCGCAACTTGGCGTCGCCCGACCACGGAGCGTGGACGGCGGCGGCGCGCGCCTCCACCGGCGAAATGCCAGCCACTTCGCGCAAATCGAGCGAAAAACCGGTGGCAGGACGCGCCCGGCCAAACGCTTCGCCGACCTTGTCATACCGGCCGCCACGCGCCACAGCGTTGGGCACGCCTGCCACGTAGGCGGTGAACATCACGCCGCTGTGGTAGTGGTAGCCGCGCAAATCGGCGAGATCAATGTTGACGGTGGCACCGCCGGCGCGCTCGGCCAGCGTGGCCAAATCGTCCAGCGCACGACCGATGGCGGGCAACGCAGGCAGTTCCGTACGTGCACGAACCAGCACATCCACACCTCCGTACAGCGACGGCAGCAGATTGATCGCATCACGCTGAGCGGCGGGCAGACTGGCGGTGATGTCACGCAGCGCCGGCACGTCCTTGGAAGCCAGTGCGGTGAACAGTTCATCCTGCGCGCTGGCAGCCACCGGCGATTGCTCCAGCAGCGCCGCCACCACGCCCACATGGCAGAGGTCGAGGCGCACGTCGGCCAGACCGGCTGCCGAAAGCGCCGCCAGCATCAGGTCCTGGATTTCCAGATCGGCTTCGAGGCCGGCATGGCCGTAGATTTCCGCACCGATCTGCAGAGGCTCGCGCGTGACGTGAAAGCCGCTTGGACGCGTGTGCAGGACCGAGCCGGCATAGCACAGGCGCGTCACACCGGCGCGGTTCAGCAAGTGAGCATCGATACGGGCGACCTGCGGTGTGATGTCGGCGCGCAGGCCGATGGTCCGGCCAGACAGCTGATCGACCAGCTTGAATGTCTTCAGATCGAGGTCATGGCCGGTGCCGGAGAGCAGCGACTCGATGTACTCCAGCATCGGCGGCATGACCAGTTCGTAGCCGTAGGTGCGGAACAGGTCGAGCATGCGGCGGCGCAGCTCTTCGATCTTGCGTGCCTCGGAGGGCAGCACGTCGGCAATGGATTCAGGCAGCAGCCAGTTGGTCGGCATGGCGGTCTCGGTCAACAGTCTCGGTACGGCGGAATTTCAGTGAATTGGCGAATGGCGCAGGGAAAGCGGGTTGCGGCTCAGTGATGCAGCAAGCGCAGCAGGATCAGCCCGATCGCCATCGACACCAATCCCATCACCCGCAGCTTTTCGTCGGGCAGCTCAGTGAGCATCTGGAAGGCACGACGCCAGGCCTGCGGCGCGACGAACGGCAGGATGCCCTCAAATACGAGCACCAGCGCGCACGCGGCCAGCAAAACGGTGGGGAGTGAGTCTTCCATGGGATACGGGTGGCGAACGAACAAAACCCCGGCAAGCCGGGGTCTGTCCGCCTCAAATGATCAGCGACGCATTGTACTAGCGATGGCGCCCCGTTTGAGCAGCCGGCGCTGCCGCCGAGCCACCACCGTTCGGGCTGCGCATGTATTTGAAGAAATCGCTGTTGGGCTGCAACACCATCACGTCCTTGCGATCGCGGAACGACGCACGATAGGCCTCCATGCTGCGCCAGAACGCGGCGAACTGCGGGTCGCGGCCGAATGCTTCAGCGTAGATGTCGGCGGCGCGGGCATCGCCCTCACCCTTGATCTTCTGGGCATCGCGGTAGGCATCGGCCAGCACGACTTCGCGCTGGCGGTCAGCGTCGGCACGGATCTTTTCGCCTTCGGCGGCACCGGTCGAACGCAGTTCGTTGGCCACGCGCTTGCGCTCGGCTTCCATGCGGCGGTAGACCGATTCCGTCACGCTGGCCAGCAAGTCGACACGCTTCAGACGCACGTCGATGATGTCCACGCCGACCGACTTACCGTACTCCTGCACGCCCTTGAGAATGCTCTGCATCACCGCTTCGCGGTCGGTGGAGACCACGTCGGACACCGTGCGGCGCGCAAACTCATCGCGGGCAATGGAGTTGATCTTCTGCGTCATGCTGTCCTGCGCGAGGCGGTTGTCGCCCTTGAAGCTCACGTAGAACAGGCGCGGCTCGGCCACTCGCCACTTCACAAACCAATCGACCAGCAAGTTCTTCTTTTCGGCCGTGATGAAGCGGTCTGCGCCGGCCACATCGATGGTCTGCAGGCGCTTGTCCATAAACACGACGTTCTGCAGCGGCGGGGGCAGCTTGAAATGCAGCCCCGGCTCCTTGATGACCTGCTTGATCTCACCAAAGGCGAACACCACGGCGTATTGCCGTTGGTCCACCACAAACACCACCGACGAAAACACCGCCAGGGCGATTACCAGCGCCACGAGGGCAGAAATCAGACGATTCATATGCCCTCCTCTTAGCGGGAATCGCGGTCGCGGTTGCGCAGCGCCTCGCGCGAACGCGAGTCGGCGTCACTCATCGACGACGGGTTGGAGGGCGTGGGCACGCCTTGGGCAGCGCCACTATCCTGCGGCGACGCTCCGGGCGCCGACGCCGGACGCGGCGTATCGCCTTGCGTCTGCGCGATCAACTTGTCGAGCGGCAGATACAGCAGACTGCCGTTGCTCTGATCGACCATCACCTTGGTAGCGTTGGCGTAGATGTCCTGCATGGTTTCCAGATAGATGCGGTCGCGCGTGACTTGCGGCGCCTTCGCGTATTCACGCTGCACCGAGCCAAAGCGTGCGGCATCGCCTTCCGCGCGTGCCGTGACCCGAGCCTTGTAGCCTTGCGCCTCTTCCACCAGACGCGCAGCCGTACCCTTGGCGCGCGGCACCACATCGTTGGCGTAAGCCTGGCCTTCGGAGATGGCGCGCTCGCGGTCTTGACCCGCCTTGGTCACATCGTCGAACGCAGCCTGCACCTGCTCGGGCGGCTGCACGCTCTGCACGTTGACGCTCAGAATGCGGATGCCCGTCTTGTATGCCGAGAGAATGCGCTGGATCGACTCCGCCAGATTGCGGCTGACAGCATCGCGCCCTTCATACAGCACCGAATCCATCTTGTTGCGGCCAACGATCTCGCGCACCGACGTCTCGGCAGCCTGCGTTACGAGTTCCTGATCACCATCGCGGTCTGTGCGATTGAAGAACAGATACTCGACCGGATCCGCAATGTTGTACTGAACCGAAAAGCGCACGTCGACGATGTTCTCGTCTTGCGTGAGCATCGACGAGTCCTTCAGGTTCGTATCCTTGATCTGCGTGGTGCGGCCGATCTCGAGCGTGCGCACGCCCGACAGGTTGACGATCTCGTGCGATTCAATCGGATACGGCAGGCGCCAGTTGATGCCGGGCGTCGCCAGGTATTTGAAGCGGCCGAACTGCAGGATCACGCCGGTCTGGCCTTCCTGCACGATGAAGAAGCCGCTGGCCAACCACAAGCCGACCAGCACAGCCAGCAACACGCCAACCCCCAGACCGGAACCGCCGCGGCCACTACTCGGACGCAGCGGCGACGGACCACCATTGCCGCCGTTACCGCCTTCCTTGCGACCGAACAGGTTGTTCAGTCGGCGGTTGAAGTCGCGCCACAGCTCATCCAGATCGGGCGGCCCTTCCTGGGGCGGTTTGCTCTGGCGCTTCGGCTCGTCTTTGTCCTGGCGCTCGGCGTTGGCGCTGTCGCCATCCTTGTCGCCGCGTCCCCAGCGTGGATCATTCAGAGAAAGCAGCACGCGCAAGCGGTGCCACAAACCTCGCACCGCTGTGGGCTGCGAAGCCATGGAAGATAACTGGGTCGAAATCTCGGGCATGAGCGATCGGGCTGGGTCCTAGTCTGACTGCTAAAGAGGTAGCGGGGGATTCTATCAGTCCTGCTCGTCACGTTCGGCGGAAGTGCCGTCGTTCAGCAAGCTTTGCGACAGTTCGTCACGGTGCGCGGGCAGCGCGTCGCGCCGCGTGTCGAAGCGGGGGTCAAACTCCCCGCCGTTCGACGCCGGATTCTCGCGCAGGCGGATGGCGGTTTCGACCAAGGCCTCACGCAGCAGATCCAGCCCAGTTCCGTCGATGGCGGAAACAAATACGCGCCGCACCGCACCGTTTTCGTCACGTTCGATACGCGGGCCCTGAGCGCGCAGTTCCTCGGCGGCATCGATTTTGTTCATCACCAGAATCTGCGGAATACCGCTGGCGTCGATTTCATCGAGCACGCGATCGACCTGTTCCATCTGCTCATGCTTGACCGTGCTGGCGGCGTCCACCACATGTAGCAGCACATCGGCGTGCACGGTTTCTTCCAGCGTGGCGCGGAAGGCGGCGACCAGTTGCGTGGGCAAATCGCGGATAAAACCGACCGTGTCGGACAACACCACGTTGCCCAAGCCCTCCAGATACAAGCGGCGGGAGGTTGTATCCAGCGTGGCGAACAGCTGATTGGCCGCGTATGTACGCGCCTTGGTCAGTGCGTTGAACAACGTCGACTTGCCTGCGTTGGTGTAGCCCACCAGCGAGACGGAGAACGCATCGTTGCGCGCGCGTGCACGGCGTTGCGTGTCGTGCTGACGCTGCAGCTTGTCCAGCTCGGACGACAAGCGCTTGGCGCGCTCGTCCAGCATCCGGCGGTCCAATTCGAGCTGGCGCTCACCAGGGCCGCCACGCAGGCCAACCCCGCCCTTCTGGCGCTCCAAGTGGCTCCACGCCCGGACCAGACGTGCCGACTGGTAGCGGACGCGCGCCAGTTCCACCTGCACCTTGCCGACATGGCTTTGGGCGCGCTGGCTGAAAATATCGAGGATCAGGCCAGTCCGGTCCACCACGTGGCGGCCGAAGAAGCGTTCCAGGTTACGTTGCTGGGCAGGACTCAGCGCGTGGTTGAAGATGACGATTTCAGCGTCTTCCTCGTCCGCGGCGATCTTCACCTCTTCCGCCTTGCCCGCGCCGATGAACAGCGCGGCGTCTGGCCGCGAGCGCTTGCCGGTGACGGCGCGCACCGGCTCCGAGCCGGCCGTGGAGGCCAGCAGCGCCAATTCACTCAGGCTTTCCTGAAAATCATGTTTGCCGAAATCCACGGCGACCAGGATGGCGCGCGTCGGCTCCGAATTGGAGGTGGGATGGGATGCCAAGCGGGGAAATGAAGAGGGAGAAACCGAGGGTGGAAGCGTCCCGCCGCGCGGAGGGCGGCGGGAGCGAGGCAGATCAGGCGTCGGACGCTTCGTCCACGCGGAAATTCACGGCACGGGCCGGCACCACGGTGGAGATCGCGTGCTTGTACACCATCTGCGTGACGGTGTTGCGCAGGAGCACGACGTATTGGTCGAACGACTCGATATTGCCTTGCAGCTTGATACCGTTGACGAGATAGATCGACACCGGCACATGCTCCTTACGCAGCGCATTCAGAAACGGGTCTTGTAGCAATTGCCCTTTGTTGCTCATGGCACACTCCAGATTTATAGGTTTAGTGATGGGTTATGGGGCTGGGAAGCCCGGGTTCAAGCAGGCGACGCAAAAAAAGTTCGTCAAAAGAGTCGGCCAGATGGATCTAAACGACGGCAATGGCGCCGAGTCTATCGAGACTAAGCGCCATGTCTCGAGAATTTAGCCTTAGAAATCGGGGAAAGCAAACGGAAAACCCGCCACTCCGCCATATGAAATGACAGCGTTGGTTGGTGGTCCCCCGTTCGATTGCCCCGCGTCACACGCTCCCACTGTCGAATACCACCGCCTCGACGCTCATTCCTTGGATTGGGCGTACGGGTTTTTGTTCGTACGAAATTCGATCCGCAGCGGAGTGCCCTTGAGTTGGAAGGCATCGCGGAAGCGGCCTTCCAGGTATCGACGATAGGTTTCCGGAATGTTGGACAGCGCATTGCCGTGGATGACCACGATCGGCGGATTGGAACCACCCTGGTGCGCATAGCGCAGCTTGGGACGCGACACGCCGGCGCGGCGCGGTTGCTGAAACTCGACCGCCTCCTCCAGCACGCGCGTGAGCTTGGGCGTCGGTAGCTTGACCATGGCGGCTGCGTAAGCGGCATCCACGGACTTCATCAACGCGCCAATGCCGGTCTTCTCTTTGGCCGAGATGTAGTGCACGTTGGCAAACGACAGGAACTGTAGCTTGCGTTCCAGATCGTGCTTGATGCGATCGCGGGCGTGGCCCGTGAGGCCATCCCACTTGTTCACGCCGATCACCAGTGCGCGGCCGGATTCCACGATAAACCCAGCGATATGCGCGTCCTGGTCGGAAATATCCTGCTGCGCGTCGAGCAGCAACACCACCACGTTGGCATCGGCAATGGACTGCAGCGTCTTGACCACCGAGAACTTCTCGATCGCCTCGAACACCTTGCCGCGCTTGCGCAGACCAGCCGTGTCGATGAGCGTATACGGCTTGCCGTTGCGCTCGAAATCCACATAGATGGCGTCGCGTGTGGTGCCCGGCATGTCGAATGCAATCACGCGCTCTTCACCGATCAGCGCGTTCACCAGCGTCGACTTGCCCACGTTCGGGCGGCCGACGATGGCGATGCGTGTGCCATGGTCGTGCGCATCGGCTGCCTCGGCAAGCTCCGGGCGCTCGGCGAAGGCCAGATCAAGCGCTTCCGCCACCAAGTCATTGACCCCATCGCCATGTGCCGCCGAGATGGCAGCCGGGTCGCCCAGGCCGAGTTCGTAGAAATCGCTCGCAACGGCGGTGTACCGCATGCCCTCAGCCTTGTTGACGGCCAGGAGGATGCGGCGCCCGGTCTTGCGCAGGTAGTCGGCGATCACGCGGTCCTGCGGCGCCAGCCCCAAGCGACCATCGACGATGAAAATGACCACGTCGGCTTCGACCACGGCCTGCCGCGTCTGCTTGGCCATCTCCGCGACGATACCTTCCTTGGCGACGGGCTCGAAGCCACCGGTATCGATGGCGATAAACGGACGATCGCCGACGCGGCCCTCACCGTAGTGACGATCGCGTGTCAGGCCGGGGATGTCCGC
Organism: Ralstonia sp.; assembly: GCA_039592975.1. Lineage (GTDB taxonomy): Bacteria > Pseudomonadota > Gammaproteobacteria > Burkholderiales > Burkholderiaceae > Ralstonia. Next base: position 25,505 of record JBCNQE010000010.1, read on the forward strand.
GACCAATGCGTCACGCGAGCGCGTCAGACGGTTGAACAGGGTCGATTTGCCGACATTCGGCCGCCCCACGAGGGCAATGACTGGTTTCATGCTTGTGTACCGAGCGCGAATGGCGTCACGGCAAATTCCGGTTGTTGCAACTGCAGTTGGCACCCCCACGGTCACCCACAGGCCCACCGAACAGATGCAAGACGCCCGCGGGGTACGCGGGCGCGGGTCCGAGGCGATCGTTCCGCCCCGTGTGATGCGTTTGTCGCCGCGGGCGAGTGACTTCTGCGCGCGGCGACGGGTATTACTTCGGCAGGTAGCCGTACACGCCACCGCCGCTCGTTTGCACGACCAGCGTCTGGCCCACGACCACCGGTGCTGCGTTGATGGCGCTGCTGTCGGTCTTCACGCGGGCGACAAACTTGCCGTCGTCGCGCGACAGGAAATGCAGCCAGCCCTCAAAGTCACCCACGATGACCGCACGGCCAAACGCCAACGGCGCCCCAAGGTCACGCCACAGCAGCGCGTCGTTCTTCCACAGTTCAGCACTGTTCGTCGCATTAAAGCCGTGGACCACAGACTTTTCATCGGCCGCGAACAATGCGCCATCTTCCTGCGTCACGCCGGTCGGCGACGAGAAGTCGCGCGCCCACAGCGGCGCACCATTGCTGATATCGAAGCACGCGATACGGCCCTGGAAGCTGGCAGCGCAAACCTGCGAGCCATTGACCGACGGCACGCCGGTCACGTCGTTCAGGCGCTCGATTTCAGATACACCGCGCGGGTACGACACGGCAGCTTCCCAACGCAGGCCGCCGTTGCTGGCCGCCAGCGCGCCCAACTTGCCGCCGGCAAAGCCGAGGACGACGTTGTCACCGGCAAAGACCATCGGCATGCCAGTACGCAGGTTCAGCGCCGAGGGCGAACGCTGATAGATCCACTTACGCTCGCCGTTGCTGGCGTCCAGGCCCAGGATGCGGCCGTCTGTCGTCCGTACGATCACCAAGCCCTGGCCCACCAGCGGCGCGGTCAGCACTTCACCGTTGACGGCGATCTTCCACTTCTGCGCGCCCTTTTCGTCAAAGGCGATGACCGCGCCTTTCTCACCCGCCACGGCGGTCAGCGAACCGTCGCTACCGGGGCCGGTGGTCAGATCCGCATCGGCCTTGCCCTGCCAGAGGGTGCGACCGGTCGCGCCTTCCAGCGCAGTCACGGTGCCGTTAGCGGCAGACACGTAGACGTTGTTCCCAGCAACGGCCGGCTGCATGACATAGCGACCGCTCTTGCCGACGCTCACGCTCCACGCCTGACGCACGCCCAGTACCTGCTGCACTTCCTGCAGCTTGGCCGGCTCATGCTTGGTCTTGCTGCTGAACAGCGAACAACCACCAAGGACAGCTGTTGCCGCCAGCGCCAGCACCGCCACGCGCGCCGATCGTGCAACACCGCGCGCGACACCACCCTGCTCAAGTGCGTGAATCATGAAATCGGGATCCTTTTGTTATGCGTTGAATTGCGCGTGAGCCGAGCCCGATCAGGCGCCGCCCAGGGCATCCAGCTTGAATTGCACGATCTGGCGCGCCGAGGCATCCGTCGAGCCGAATTTTTCCAGCGCGAGCTTATAGGCAGCGCGGGCGTCTTCCGTCTTGTTCTGTGCGGCCAGCAGGTCGCCACGGCGATCGGCATACAGTGCGGCAAATGCCGGAACGACATCGCCGGAGACTAGCGCGAGGCCCTGATCGTAGGCTTTCTCGTCCAGAAGCAGGCCGGCCAGGCGCAGCTTCGCCAGCGCCTTGTATTCGTCGTCATGCGCGTGATCGACCGCCCATTGCAGCTGCGCCTTGGCGCTCGCCGCATCGTTCGCTTCGTACAGCGCCTTGGCTGCGGCCAGCGCGGTCATTTGCGCGTAGGCCGTGCCGCCAAACTTGTCTTCCATGTCGGTGGCGGCACGCTTGATCTTTTCCGCATCCTTGCCGTCCACCGCCTTCTGCACTTGCTCGTACAGCACAGACGCTTCACCGGCCTGCTTGCGCTGCCAGTTCTTCCAGCCAAACCACCCAGCCACGGCCAACAGCACCACGATGGCGATCCACGTCACCACGTTGCCGTTGTCGCGCCACCAGTGCTTGAGGCTCTCTAGTTGTTCCTGTTCTTCGAGGTCGTAGGCCATGCTTTGCAGAGCTTGATATTGGAGTGAATCGCCGGGGTTAGTCGCTGCTTGCCACCATGGCATCGATCAGGCGGACAACCAGCTGATCGGACGGCACGGTCTGTTGGGCATCCGCAGTCGGGTCACCGCGCAGCGGCTTGATCTGCGCCACGCCCTGGGCGACTTCGTCGTCGCCAATGATAACCGCATAGGATGCGCCACTTGCGTCGGCACGCTTGAACTGCGACTTGAAGCTGCCGTTGCGCCCTTCCGCCGAGGCGTGAAGGATGACGTCGAGGCCCGCGTCGCGCAGACGCTCAGCGGCCACCAGCGCCTGCACCTGTGCGTCATCGCCTTGGTGGACGATGTAGACGTCGCAGCCTTGCGCTTCGGGCTCCAGTTTTTCTTCACGCAGCAGTTCGATGATGCGCTCCACGCCCATCGCCCAACCGCATGCCGGCGCCGGCTTGCCGCCGATCTGCTCGATCAGCGGGTCGTAACGGCCACCGCCGGCCACCGTGCCCTGTGCGCCGAGCTTGTCGGTCGTCCACTCGAACACGGTGAGGTTGTAGTAATCCAGCCCACGCACGAGACGCGGGTTGATCGTGAACGGGATGTTGTTGGCCTTGAGCAGCTTCTGCACGCCCTCGAAGTGCGCACGCGACTCGTCACCCAGGTATTCGATCAGCTTGGGTGCACCGGCAGCCATCTCCTGCAGTGCGGGGTTCTTGGTGTCGAGCACGCGCAGCGGGTTGGTATACAGGCGACGCTTGCCGTCTTCGTCCAGGATGTCCTGGAAGCCTTCCAGATACTTGATCAGATCCGCGCGGTGCGCGGCGCGCTCTTCCGCCTGGCCGAGCGAGTTCAGCTCCAGCTTCAGGCCGACCAGGCCGAGGTCGTCCCACAGGCGCTGGCACATCAGGATGACTTCAGCGTCGATATCCGGGCCGGCAAAGCCCAGCGCTTCCACACCCACTTGGTGGAATTGGCGATAGCGACCACGCTGCGGGCGCTCATGGCGGAACATCGGGCCCGTGTACCACAGGCGCTTCGGGCCGTCGTATAGCAGGTTGTGCTCGATCACGGAACGCACGGCGGCGGCGGTGCCTTCGGGGCGCATCGTCAGTTGCTCGCCGTTCAGGGCATCGGTGAAGGTGTACATCTCCTTCTCGACGATGTCCGTCACCTCGCCGATGCCGCGCACGAAGAGCTGTGTCTGCTCGACGATCGGCGTGCGGATCTGCTGGTAGCCATAGGCGCGCAGCATGCTGCGCACGGCATTGTCGAAGTGCTCCCACAGCGGGGCGTCACTGGGCAGCAAGTCGTTCATGCCCTTGACGCCGGCGATCTTCTGCACGCGTTGTTTTTGTGTATCGCTCATGATGTCACGTTAAAAGCCGGCCGCTTTCGTGGGCCAGCTTGTCCAATCTTGCTCTGAAGCCTTACGCCGCCTGAGTCTGGGCACCGTAATGCGTGCGCACGTACTCGTCGACGATGGTCTGGAATTCTTCTGCGATGCGCTCGCCGCGGAGGGTTTTCACCTTCACGCCATCAACGAACACCGGCGCGGCAGGCGACTCCCCCGTGCCCGGCAGCGAAATGCCGATATTGGCGTGCTTGCTCTCACCCGGCCCGTTGACGATGCAACCCATCACCGCCACGTTCATCTCTTCAACGCCGGGGTACTGCACCTTCCACATCGGCATCTGCTCGCGCAGGTACGACTGAATGCGCGCGGCCAACTCCTGGAAGACCGTGCTTGTCGTGCGCCCACAACCGGGACACGCGATGACCATCGGTGTGAAATTGCGCAGGCCCATGGTCTGCAGAATTTCTTGCGCGACGATGACTTCCTTCTCGCGCGGCGCACCCGGCTCCGGCGTAAGCGAAATGCGGATCGTGTCGCCGATCCCCTCCTGCAGCAGCACCGACAGCGCCGCCGTGGAAGCCACGATGCCCTTGCTGCCCATGCCGGCCTCGGTCAAGCCGAGGTGCAGCGCATAGGTGCAGCGGCGCGCCAACTCACGGTACACCGCAATCAAGTCCTGCACGGCCGAGACCTTGCACGACAGGATGATCTGGTTGCCGGGCAAGCCAATTTCTTCGGCCTTCTGCGCGGATTGGATCGCCGAAGTAATCAGCGCTTCGACCATCACGGCACGCGCATCCCACGGCGTGGCGCGCTGCGCGTTCTCGTCCATGATGCGTGCGAGCAGGTCCTGATCCAGGCTGCCCCAGTTCACGCCAATGCGCACGGGCTTGTCGTAGCGGCAGGCGATCTCGATCATCTGCGCGAATTGCGTGTCGCGCTTCGCACCCTGCCCCACGTTGCCCGGGTTGATGCGGTACTTGGACAGCGCCTGCGCGCACTCGGGATAGTCCTGCAGCAGCTTGTGGCCGTTGTAGTGGAAATCGCCCACCAGCGGCACATCCACGCCCATGCGATCCAGTTGCTCCCGGATGGCCGGCACAGCCGCAGCAGCGGCCGGCGTGTCCACCGTGATGCGAACGAGTTCAGAGCCCGCGCGTGCGAGTTCCTTGACTTGGATCGCCGTGCCGATGGCGTCCGACGTATCGGTGTTCGTCATCGATTGCACGCAGACTGGTGCAGCGCCGCCTACATGTACGACGTGTGCACCCCAGCGAATTTCTGCCGGGCGCGAATTCCGGCGCGGCAGAGGACCAGCCAAGGCGGGCGCGCAATCGAGAGGCGTGGAGGTTTCCATGATCAGACGAAGCGCTGTACCACGCAGGCACAGCGCCATTCAGCAAAAACGATTCAGGGCAGCGTGGCCCGCGCCACGCGGTTGCGGGCGTATTTCTGGAGGTCGACCGAAGCGCCACCCACGGTCAGCGACTCGACTGCCTCGGCATTGCCAAAGACGACCTTGAACGGCGGCGTACCACTCAGGTCGTGCGCCTCACCTTCCTTGGAAATGCCGCTGGCGAGCGTCTTGCCCGACTTGTCCTTGATTTCGTACCACGATGCACCGGAGAACCGCACCGAAACCGTACCGCTACCCGCGGCGGCCTCGGTAGGCTTGACCGCCTCACTGGCAGGCATGTTGACGTTGACGACCGCTGGCTTCGCGCTCTCCGCCGCTACCGCTGGTGCAGATGCAGTGCCGCTGTCCGATCGCGGAAGTGTCGGCGGCGGCGCCAGGGGCGCGGTCACCACGCCCGAAGCGGGCGCAGCCGGCGCCACAGGCGTTAGCGGAGTCGGCATCGATGCCGCCGGCGTTTCCGACGGCGCCGGTGCGGGCGACGGCGTTACCTCTGTCGTCGCAGGTTGTTCCGTCGGCGCGGCTTCCTTCGTGACCGGCTCTGCGGTTTGCGTGGCGGCAGTTTGCGTTGCCAGCCACTGCTTCAAGCGGTCCATGCCAGCCAATGCGCCGCCGGCCACCACTACGGCTACCAGCACACCAATCAGCCACCCGCGGTTGCCACGGCGCTTGGCAAAGCTCGGCTTGTCGGAGAACGACTCGCCCAAGCCGCCTTCGGGCCGCAAACCAATATTGGCGACCGGAGCACGGGCATTCAGGCGCGCCAGCTGGTCGTCAACATCGACCTGCAGCGCACGGGCATACGCGCGGATCAGCCCCTTTGCGAAGGTCATGTCGGGCAATGCCCCGACATCCGCAGACTCCACGGCCGCCAGCTTGCCCGGTGCGACCTTCAGGCGCGTGGCCAGATCCTCGACCGTCAGGCGCTGGCGCTCCCGACCGCCACGCAGGCGTTCAGCAATCTCACGCAGCGCATCGTCGCGTTCCGGCGATGATGCGGCGCTCGGCGAATTCGAGGCAGGCCCTGATCCTTGGGAAAGATCAGCAGCGCTTGCCACGTCGCGGTCAGTCATCCCATGCTCCTCGTTCGAAAGCCGCCTCTTCGGGCGCATTGGGGAAACGGCGCTGCAACTGGGCGCTCCATGCGTTCTGCTGCGAAGCATCACCCAGGCGCCGCGCAATGCGTGCGCCCAGCCACAGACTTTCGGCAGTCGGGTTGCGGCTATTGACGCGCTCGATAAACGGCATGGCGCGCGCGTATTCGCGGCGCTTGTAGTACAGCTGCGCCAACGTCACGTTGGTCAGCGGGTTATTGGCATCGATATAGGTGGCGCGCGTGAGACTCTTCTCCGCACCCTCCAGATCGCCCTGGCGCATCTGGCAGACGCCCAGGTTGGTCCACGGCTTGGACGGGTTGCCGGCGGCCGGCGCCTCGATGGCTCGGCGCAACATCGCCGTGCCTTGATCCGGCTTGCCGCCCTGCCCGCACAGGAACCAGCCGTAGTTGTTCAGAAGATCTCCGTCTTGCGGCGTGGCCGACAACGCGCTGCGGAAGCTGTCGTCTGCCTGTTCGCGTTGACCGAGATTCATGTAAGCCAGCGCACGGACGTGATACGCATTCGGCACATTCGGATCGATTGCGATGGCGTTCTTGATCTCCTCAAGCGCCGTCGCGTTCTGCCCAGCCTCAAGGTATTGCATCGCCAATTGCAGCCGGATCGCGGCACGGCGGCCTGCATCGGCTTTTTCGGGGATCGTCGTGGGGTCTTGTGTCTGTGGTGGTGTCTGGGCCGGCGGCGGCGACACTGCACACCCGGCGGCTGCCAGCGTAAAGACCAGACTGACAGCAGTCGACCAACGCTTCATGCGGTACCCATAGGTTGAGTGGAGTCGGCCCCGACCACAGGAACCGAAACGATCTTGCCGAACTTGCCGCGCTCGGCCAAGCGCGTACGGTCCTTGACCTCGCCGGCCAGTTGACCGCAAGCGGCATCGATATCATCGCCACGCGTCTTGCGGATCGTGGTGACGATGCCCGCATCCAGCAGCACTTGCGAGAACCGACGGATCTGCTCGTTATTCGAGCGCTTCAACCCAGACTCGGGGAACGGGTTGAACGGAATCAGGTTGAACTTGCACGGCACGTCGGCGACGACGCGCAGCAGTTCACGGGCATGCTCGACGGTGTCGTTAACGCCATCCAGCATGCAGTATTCGAAGGTAATGAAATCGCGCGGCGCGAACTCGAGATAGCGGCGGCAGGCTGCCATCAGTTCAGCCAACGGGTACTTCTTATTGAGCGGCACGAGCATATCGCGCAGCGCATCGTTGGATGCATGCAGCGACACGGCCAGCGCCACCGGCACATCACGCGCGAGCCGATCCATCATCGGCACCACGCCGGACGTGGATACCGTCACGCGACGGCGCGACAAGCCATACGCGTTGTCGTCCAGCATCATGCGCAGAGCCGGCACCACGGCATCGTAGTTCAGCAGCGGCTCGCCCATGCCCATCATCACCACGTTGGTGATGACACGGTCGTCCTTCGGGCCACGGCCAAGCTGCTTGCGCATGGCGAATTCGGCCATCCAGAGCTGACCGATGATCTCGCCCGTACTAAGGTTGCGCGAGAAACCCTGCTTGCCGGTCGAACAAAACCGGCAGTTGACGGCACACCCCGCCTGAGACGACACGCACAGCGTACCGCGCGTCTCTTCGGGGATGTACACCGTCTCGACGGCATTACCCTGCCCCACGTCGACCAGCCACTTGCGTGTGCCGTCCGACGAGAGGTGATCGGAAATGACCGCCGGCGCCTGGATGTTGGCGCGGGTTGCAAGCTTTTCGCGCAGCGACTTGGCGAGATCGGTCATCTCGCCAAAATCGGACGCGCCCGACTGGTGAATCCAGCGCTGCAACTGCTTGGCGCGAAACGACTTCTCGCCCAGGCTCTCGCAGTACGCGACGAGGCCCTGTGCGTCGAAATCGAGGAGATTCACCACATCGTTCATGTCTTGCAACCTGAGGACCGCCAGTTCCAGTCTAGTGTTGACGCTTAGCGGCTGTAAATGTTCAGGCCCGGGAAGAAGAAAGCCACTTCCACGGCAGCCGTTTCAGCGGCGTCCGAACCGTGCACGGCGTTGGCGTCGATGCTGTCGGCGAAGTCGGCGCGGATCGTGCCCTTCTCTGCCTTCTTCGGGTCGGTTGCACCCATCAGGTCACGGTTCTTGGCGATTGCGTTTTCGCCTTCCAGTGCTTGCACCATCACCGGGCCGGAGATCATGAAGTCGACCAGATCCTTGAAGAACGGGCGCTCCTTGTGCACGGCGTAGAACTGCTCGGCTTCAGCGCGCGACAGGTGGATCATCTTGGCCGCAACGACCTTCAGGCCTGCGCCTTCGAAACGGGCGTAAATCTGGCCGATGACATTCTTGGCCACTGCGTCCGGTTTGATAATCGAGAGGGTGCGTTCGATCGCCATTAAAAACTCCAAAAAATGAAGGTGTTACGTGAAAGATAAACGTTAGATTCTAACACGGAGCGAGGCCGGATTGAATGTCAAGCGGTGCAACCCGCCGTACTGTGCAGTGGGCGCAATAGGCGACCCGTACATCACTCCAGCCGATTGGGGCGACAACTGCGACGTAAGGCCTTAGGATTGCCTTATCAAGGGCACAAGAAGTCACCCCAGCAGCACGTTTTCTGCCCGGATCATGCCCCGGGCGCCGGAACCGCGTGGCATCCTGTCCCCTCCAAGCAAGGACGATGCGGCTTGCAAAAGCACACTTCGGATGCCACATTCGGTGCGTCGTCGTATTGTCTGCAATGTCATTCACCCAAGGAGTTCGCATGGACAACCAACTCAACTCGTACGGCTTTGGCGCTTCCGGCACCGCCGGCGCGTTGGCCGTCCGCAACCGCGTGCTGCGCAATACCTATTGGCTGCTCGCGCTTTCAATGATCCCCACTATCCTCGGTGCGTGGATCGGCGTTGTCACCGGCTTCAGCCTGATGGCGCGCAATCCGCTGATCGGCTTCATCCTCTTCATGGCGGTGGCGTTCGGGTTCTTCTACGCCATTGAGCGCTTCAAGAACAGCGGCGTGGGCGTGGCCCTGCTGCTCGGCTTCACGTTCTTCATGGGTCTGATGCTGTCGCGCCTGATCGGCATGATCCTGGGCTTCTCGAACGGCGCCTCGCTCATCATGACGGCGTTTGGCGGCACGGCGATCATCTTTGGCGTGATGGCGACGGTGGCCACGGTCAGCAAGCGCGACTTCTCCGGCCTGGGCAAGTGGCTGTTCATGGGCGTGCTGGTGCTGATCGTCGGTTCGGTGGCCAATATCTGGCTGCAGCTGCCGGCGATGATGCTGACGATCTCGGTGCTGGCCATCGCGATCTTCTCGGCCTACATCCTGTTTGATGTGCAGCGCATCGTGAACGGCGGCGAAACCAACTACGTGACCGCCACCCTGGCGATCTACCTGGACGTCTACAACATCTTCACGAACCTGCTGGCGATCCTGGGCATCTTCGGCGGGAATCGCGACTAAGCGCGACTAAGCCTCATCGCAGCAGCGAGCGAAAAAAACCGGCGCCTGGTGCGCCGGTTTTTCTTTGCCTACAACGTCTCGCTCAGTCGCGCTCGAATACGGCAATCGATTCGACGTGCGACGTGTGCGGGAACATGTTCACCACGCCCGCACCGGCCAGTCGATAGCCGGCCTCGTGCACCAGCAGGCCCGCATCGCGCGCCAGCGTGGCCGGATTGCACGACACATAAACGATCCGCTTGGGCAAGAACTGCGTCGCCTCGCCGCCACGCTGCGCAAGCTCAGCCAGCGCCTTGGACACTGCCAGCGCGCCTTCACGCGGCGGGTCGACAAGCCAGCGGTCGAATTGCCCCAACGCAGCAATATCGTCCGCCGTGACCTCAAACAGGTTGCGGCACGCAAACGTCGTTTTTGAATCCAGCCCGTTGTGCTTGGCGTTGGCGAGCGCACGCGTGGTCAGCGCCTCGCTGCCTTCGATGCCCATGACTTCGCGGGCACGCATGGCCATTGGCAGCGTGAAGTTGCCGATGCCACAGAACAGGTCGAGCAAGCGATCGCCCGGTTGCGCGTCGAGCAGCTTCAGCGCGCGCGACATCAGCACACGGTTGATCTGGTGATTGACCTGCGTGAAGTCTGTCGGCTTGAACGGCATGGTGATGCCGAATTCGGGCAGCGTGTAGGTCAGCGCGCGATCCAGCGGGTAGAACGGATAGACCGTGTCCGGCCCCTTGGGTTGCAGCCAGAATTGGACGTTGTGCTGATCGGCGAAGGCGCGCAGTTCAGCCTCGTCCTCGGGGGTGAGCGGCTCCAGATTGCGCAGCACCAGCACCGTCACATCCTGACCGACCGCGAGTTCGACCTGCGGCATGCGCTGGAAAATGGACAAACGCCCCACCAACCCGCGCAACGGCACTAGCAGCGCCGACACGTGCGGCGGCAGCACCTCGCACGAGGTCATGTCGACCACATAGCTGCTCTTGCGTTCGTGAAAGCCCACCAGCACGCCGCCCTTGGCCGCCACATGACGGACCGTCAGGCGCGCGCGATAGCGGTAGCCCCAATCCGGCCCGGCGATCGGCCTGAATACGACATCTGGCCGCAGCTTGGCCAAATGCCAGAGATCATCCTCGAGCACGCGCTGCTTGATTGCGACCTGCGCGCGCGAATCCAGATGCTGCATCGAGCAGCCACCGCACACGCCAAAGAACTTGCACCCCGGCGTCACGCGCGAGGCGGACTGGCGCAAAATGCTCACCACACTCGCCTGCTCGTACGACGGCTTGACGCGATGGCTGCGGTACATCACCCGTTCACCTGGCAGCGCGCCTTCCACGAAGACGACCTTGCCCGGCGTGCCATCCTCATTGGCGAGACGGCCGATCCCGCGGGCCTCGCCGTCGAGCGAGACGATGTCCAGCGGGCCCGCAACCGGCATCTCGGGCTTTTTGCGCCCACGCGGCGCCTTGGCAGGCGCAGCCGTTGCTGAGTCAAGGGACGAAGGCGTGACGTTAGGTGCAGCTTGAGACACGGGCGAACCTGGGGTGATTGAGGACAAGGGCGGCATTGTAAGACACCGGAGGACCAGCATGGGCACCGTCATCCTGACGTGGAACATCCAATGGGGTCGCGGCGTCGACGGGCACGTGGATCCAGCCAGGCAGCTGACGCAGGCGCGCGCGATGGGCGACTTCGACGTGCTGTGCCTGCAGGAGGTCACCGCTGGCTTCACCAGCCTGCCCGGCGGGCCAAGCGCCGACCAATGGGGCGAACTCGCGGACGCGTTGGGCGCTGAGTACACCGTAATCGGCGGATTCGCACTGGAACGCCACGATGGCGCACACGTCCAGCGCTTTGGCAACGCGATCGCCACCCGGCTGCCTGTGCTGTATGCCGTCCGCCACGCGCTGCCCTGCCCGCCAGACGCAACGCCAACCATGCCGCGCATGGCCATCGAGGCCATCTTGCAAGCGCCATTCGGGCCGTTGCGCATCGTCACGACGCACCTGGAGTACTACTCCGAAACCCAACGGCTGGCGCAAGTCGATGCACTGCGCGCGATTCATGCGGAAGGCTGCGCGCGAACGACGCAGCCGCCGATACTCGGGCCGGAACCCGAGGCCGGCCCGTTTCGTCCGCTCGCGCAAACCACCGCCACCCTCATCTGCGGCGATTTCAACTGCAAGCCGGATTCCACACCTAAGCGCTTAGCCACGGCGCCATTCGCCCGCGAGCCGGCATTGCTCGACGCATGGGAAGTTGCAAACGGATCAGCGCCGCAACCGCCAACCTTCGGCGTACATGACCGCGCTGGCTGGAGCGAGCCCGCCTACGCGTGCGATTTCATGCTGATCAGCGAACCACTGAAGACACGCGTGTTACGGGTCGAGGTGAACAGCGCCACGCAGGCATCGGACCATCAGCCGATGCTGCTGGAACTACGAAACGATTGAAACGGAGAAAAGGAACAGCGGCGCGTTACAGCACTGCGTCCTTGCGTACGCCCTGCGAGGCGAAATGCCGTTTGAGCTTAACCAGCGCCTCTTGCTGGATCTGGCGCACACGCTCGCGCGTCAAGCCCATCTCGGCAGCGAGTTCTTCCAGCGTGGCCGGCTCGATGTGGTTGAGGCCGAAGCGACGTTCGACCACATAACGGTGCTTGTCGGACAGACGTGCCAGCCAGGACTTCATGAGTTGCGACAACTCGCGATGCGCGACTTCCTGATCCGGCGACGCGCCATGTTCGTCCGACAGGAAATCGAGCAGGCTCGTGCCCGGGTCCAGATCGAACGGCGTATCGAGCGAGGTCGTGTGCTCGTTGAGTGAGAGCACGTCCTGCACTTCTTCCGTCGTCTTGCCGAGCAAGTGGGCGATGTCTTCGAGGCTCGCGTCGCGGCCATCGACACCGCTCTTCTCCAGATGGCGCTTGGCGCGCAGCACTTGGTTAAGCTCACGAATCACGTGCACCGGCAGGCGCACCGTACGCGCCTGATTCATGATCGCGCGCTCGATGCTCTGGCGAATCCACCATGTCGCATAGGTCGAGAAGCGGAACCCGCGCTCCGGGTCGAACTTCTCGATCGCGTGCATCAAGCCGAGGTTGCCCTCTTCGATCAGATCAAGCAGCGGCACGCCACGGTTCAGATACCCCTTGGCGATGCTCACGACCAAGCGCAGGTTGCGCTCGATCATGACCTGTCGAGCCGGAAACTCACCAGCCTTCGCCAGCGTCGAGAAATGCAGTTCCTCGGCCGGCGTCAGCAGCGGCTTGATGCTGATGCGATTCAGATAGTGCTGAACGGTGTCGGCCGCAAGCTCGGCTTGCAGCACCTTGCGGAAGTCTTCCTCAGGGGCGGCTTCCTCTGCTTCCTCGGCGTCTTCGTCTTCCTCATCGGGCTCGTCGATATCAGCGCTATCGGCGAGGTCCGTTGATTCGGCGATGGGTGCATCGTCGATCAGCGTATCGACGACTTCAATCTCTTCAGCCGGGGATGGTGTGGCGCCGCGCGCGCGCCGTCCCGCACGCCCGTTAGAGGCGCTTTGGCCATCTGCAGCGTCGATGTTGTCATCGACGGGGGTGGCGGCGGGCGTGGCGGTCTTCTGGCGCGGCATGCATTCCTCTATTGAGGCGGCAGGAAGCGCATCGGATCGACCGGCTTACCGTTGCGGCGCACTTCAAAATGAAGCTTCACGCGATCCGCATCGGTACTACCCATCTCGGCGATCTTTTGCCCTTTCTTAACCGTGGATTGCTCGGTGACCAGAACCTTATCGTTGTTGCCGTAGGCGGTCAGGAACGTGTCGTTGTGCTTGATGATGACAAGATTCCCGTACCCACGCAAGGGTCCGACGTGGATCACTTTTCCGTCATCGGCGGCGAGCACCGCGTCGCCGCGTTTGCCGCCAATGTCGATGCCTTTATTGCTCTTGTCATCAAAGCGATTGATGAGCGAACCGCGTGCGGGCCAAGCCAATGCGATCGCGCTGTCGCTTGCCCCGGCAACGGCGCCGGACGAAGCTGCTGCCGTCGGGGTGGCTGGCGTGGAATCGACCGGTTGCGTAGCGGTGTTAGGCGGGCGAACCGGCGTAACGACGGCGCCACTACTGCTGACGTCGGCGTTGGGCGGCACCACGCGGATCAACTGATCGACTTCAATCTGATTCGGATTGGCGATGTTGTTCCAGGCCACCAGATCACGCGGCGCCTGGCCGTTGCGCAGGGCGATGCTGTACAGCGTATCGCCACGCTTGACGCGATAGTAGCCGGGCGGCGGCGGCTCCTGCGATGCGGCGCTCGTGCTGCCAGCACGCGAGGTGCGGTCGAACACAGGTGCCTGGTTGCCGGAGGATGCGCAAGCCGCAAGCAGCGCGGTCGACACCATTGCCACAGCGAGCCGGCTGGCGCCGAAGCTTAGGCGACTCGGGCTTGGACGGTTCATGAAGCTCCGGGAAATGAACATGCTAAACAGTTCCTGATTTTAACGGGACAAAGAAAACGCCTTCAAGGGCAGTACTGTGAAACTGGAAGCGGCTGCTGCGCTCGATCAGCACGAGCTGCTGCACTGGGCCGCCGCTGCGCTCGGTGGCAACCGGCGCGATCAGACGGCCACCGATGGCGAGCTGATCGAGCAGCGCCTGCGGAACTTCCATGCCGGCGGCAGCCAGGATGATCGCATCGAAGGGTGCCGCCTTCGGCAAACCCAGCATGCCGTCGCCATAGTGCAGACGGATGTTTGGCACACGGAGTGGCCGCAAGTTCGCTTTGGCCTTTTCATGCAGCGGGCGTACGCGCTCGATCGAATACACCTCATCGGCAAGCTGCGACAGCACGGCCGCCTGATAACCGCAGCCGGTTCCGATCTCCAGCACGCGGGCAAGCGGCGCACCCTTGCGCGCCGGCCGCTGACGCATCAGCAATTCGATCATGCGCCCTACCACGGAAGGCTTCGATATCGTTTGCTGGTGACCAATCGGCAACGCGGAATCTTCATAAGCCTGCGAAGCCAGACCGGCATCCACGAACAAGTGACGCGGCACCGAGCCGATGGCGGCAAGCACGCGTGCGTCGCTCACACCGGCCGCTTGCACCTTGGCGACCAAGGCCTGACGCGCGCGATCCGATGCCATGCCGCCCGCTGCCGCATGCGCTGCCAGCGTACGCGCCTGCACCGCGCTTGCCGCCACGGCACCGACCGCCGCGTCGACGCCAGCGACCCGCTGCGGCGCGGGCGCGGAAGCCGACGCAGGCGCCACACGTTCGACCGAAACGGTGCGCGCGGGCGTGGGCCGCGACACAGCGCTCACGCCAGACGAGATACGCGTCTCACGCTGGCGCTCCACCGGCTTGCGTTCGACCACAGCGTCAAGCGGCAGAGGAAAGCGCCGATCGCGCGAACGTTCAGACATGGGCCACCGTGGCGATCATGAGGTCTGCCAGCGGCGCACAGCGCGCAGTTGCGCCGTGTCGGTCAGATCGAGTTGCAGCGGCGTCAACGAAACAAAGCCGTTGGCGACGGCATGGAAATCGGTGCCTTCGCTGGCATCTTTCGCATCGCCGGCGGCGCCGACCCAGAAAATCGGTTCACCACGTGGATTGGCTTGGCGGATCACGGGCTGCGACTGATGCCGCTTGCCCAGGCGCGTCGCACGCCAGCCCGCCAGTTCGCTGTAGGGCAGATTGGGAATGTTGACGTTGAGCAGCACCGAACCGTCGAGCGGATCGGCCAAGTAACGCTCCACCACTTCCCGAACCACGCGCTCAGCGGCATCGAGATGCGTCCAGCCCTTGTCCACCTGCGAAAACGCAATCGACGGAATACCGAACAGATAGCCCTCGATGGCTGCGGCGACGGTGCCGGAATACAGCACGTCTTCGCCCATGTTCTGGCCCTGATTGATGCCGGAGACCACCAGATCGGGGCGCTCCTCGATCATGCCCGTGAGCGCGATATGTACGCAGTCCGTGGGCGTGCCATTGACGAAGCGGAAGCCCTTCTGGGCCCCCTCGGAGGCTTCGAATACCGACAGCGGGCGCTGCAGCGTGAGGGAGTTGGATGCACCGCTGTGGTTCTGTTCCGGCGCGACCACCGTCACGCGGCCCAGGGGCTGCAGCGCGCGGTGGAGCGCGGCGAGACCCGGCGCGAGGTATCCGTCGTCATTGGCGATGAGAATATGCATGGCGCGGATTGTAACCGAGCAACGTTCATGAATCGCGCTCGTCCGCACCGTTGTACGTGCTTACAAAAATGCATTGCCAAGGCGCTTGAAGGCGGCACTAAAGATGGGACGCCATCGAATCGAACGACCGTGCTTTTATTCGGTTACACTGCCAGACAAAATCGCGTGAGAAGCGCGCGAGATGACGAACAATCCAACGCTAGATTGATCAGGAGACACACCATGAAAGCCGTCGTCTGCAAAACCTGGGGCCCGCCCGAATCGCTGGTGATTGAAACGTTGCCGGACTTGTCGCCCGGTGCCGGCGAAGTCGTCATCGATGTGAAGGCCGCGGGGGTGAATTTTCCCGACGTGCTGATCATCCAGAACAAATACCAGTTCAAGCCGGAACTGCCGTTTACGCCGGGTTCGGAGGTGGCGGGCGTAGTCAACGCGGTGGGCGAAGGCGTATCGCACGTGAAGGCGGGCGACCATGTGATTGCGTTTCTGGGCCACGGCGCGTTTGCCTCGCAGGTAAAGGCATCAGCCAAAGTGGTGATGCCGATGCCGCCGGGCATGGCGTTCGACACGGCTGCGGCGTTCACCCTCACCTACGGGACGTCGCACCACGCGGTGATCGATCGCGGGCAACTGAAGGCCGGCGAGACGATGCTGGTGCTGGGCGCGGCCGGCGGCGTCGGCCTGGCAGCCATCGAGATCGGCAAGGCGATTGGCGCGCGCGTGATTGCGGCGGCGTCGACCGATGAGAAGCTCGCCGTCTGCAAAGACCACGGCGCCGATGCGCTCATCAACTATTCGACCGAAGACCTGCGCGAGCGCATCAAGGAACTGACGGACGGCAAGGGCCCGGACGTGATCTACGACCCGGTCGGCGGCATCTATGCCGAGCCGGCGTTCCGTTCGATTGCCTGGCGCGGCCGCTATCTGGTGGTGGGTTTTGCCAACGGCGAGATCCCCAAGATGCCGCTGAACCTGGCACTGCTGAAAGGCGCGTCGCTGGTGGGCGTGTTCTGGGGCGAATTCGTACGCCGCGAGCCGAAGGCGAATCTGGCGAACATGATGCAGATGCTCGGCTGGATGCAGGAAGGCAAGATCCGCCCGCACATCTCGGCGCGCTACCCGCTGGAGCAGACGACGCAGGCGCTGCTCGACATGGCGGCGCGTAAGGTGACAGGCAAGGTTGTGATTCAGCCGTAAGCGTCATCCCCAGCAAAAAAGCCGCGCGGGCAGCAAACCCAGCGCGGCTTTTTCTTTGGCGCGGCGGTGATCAGGCCGCTTCTTCCAGCGTCGGGTAGTCGGTGTAGCCCTTCTCCTGGCCGCCGTAGAACGTCGAGCGATCCGGCGTATTGAGCGACGCACCGGCACGGATGCGCGCCACCAGGTCCGGGTTGGCGATAAACGGACGGCCAAACGCGACAGCATCGGCCAAGCCGGCTGCGATCATCTGCTCGCCCTCTTCCGCCGTGTAATTGCCGCACACGATCAGCGTGCCCTTGAAGGCATCGCGCAGCTGACGGCGGAAATCGCCGGACAACTCGGGGCCGCCCGCCCAATCCGGCTCGGCGATGTGCAGGTAGGCGATGCCGCGCTTGGTCAGTTCGCGCGCGAGGTAGAGCGCGCTTTCTTCAGCTTGCGCATCCGCAATATCGTGTGCAACGAAATGCGGCGACAGGCGGATGCCAACGCGGTCTGCGCCGATCTCGGCGATGGCCGTATCGACCACTTCGAGGATCAAGCGCGCGCGATTTTCCAGCGAGCCACCGTATTGGTCCGTGCGTTGGTTGCTGTTGGTCGACAGGAACTGGTGCAGCAGATAGCCGTTGGCGGCGTGGATTTCGACAAAGTCGAAACCCGCGCGACGTGCACGCAGCACGGCCTGGCGGTATTGCGCGATGACGCCCGGGATTTCTTCCGTGGTCAGGGCGCGCGGCTCGCTGGTCGGTTCATTGCCCGGCGTGCCGTCGGGGTGAACGACAAAGCTTTGCGCGCCCTTGGCGACGATGGCCGACGGCGCAACCGGTGCCTGGCCGTTTTCCTGCAGCAGCGTGTTGGAGATGCGCCCCACATGCCACAGCTGTTGCGAGATGCGGCCGCCCTTCGCGTGCACGGCATCCACCACGGCCTTCCAGCCCGCTTCCTGCGCATCGGTGTACATGCCGGGCGTCCAGGCGTATCCCTGGCCTTGGCGGGAAATTTGCGTGGCTTCCGTGACGATCAAGCCGGCGCTGGCGCGCTGCGCGTAGTAGGTCACGTTCAGCTCGGTCGGCACATCGCCGGGCTGGCCAGCGCGCGAACGTGTCAGCGGCGCCATGACGACGCGATTGGCGAGGGTCGTATGACCGACCTGAATGGAAGACAGCAGTTGTTGGGTCATATCAGCTCCTGAAAGAGAGACTATTCGACCGGTCATCTAGAACCGGAGTGAAAGAAAAAGCGAGGAACGTGCCTCGCCGGCTAATGCATTCGGTTGCGATCAATGTGCAGGTTTGGCCAACAGGACTTCGGTTTGCGCAACACAGCTCTGAAACGCGTCCACCGTTCGGTGCGCCTTGGCCAGCAGCGCGCCGCCCATCCACATTGCGTACAACCCTTCTGCCAGGCTGCGGGCGTCTTCCACCGGAGCCAGCGAACCATCGGCCACAGCGGCTTCGATGGCCACGGCAATGCGATCGACCATCCGCGTCATCCCTGTCGACAAGACTTTGCGCATCGGCTCGGACAAGTCGGATACCTCGCCCGACAACTTGACCGCCATACAGGTGACCTCGCACGCGCTGCGCTCATGCAGGTCGATCCAGGCGGCGAAATAGCGCAACAGCCGTTCGCGTCCGGTCAAGCGCGTGTCGTTGAACAGGCTGACAACGCCGGCGTCGTAGTCCTGGAAATAGCGCTCCAGCATGGCGACGCCAAAATCTTCCTTGGACCCGAAGTAGTAATAGAACGAGCCCTTGGGCACCTGTGCGCGGCCGAGAATCTCCGCCAGTCCGACGGCCGAAAAACCGCGTCCGAGGATCAGCTCGGCACCGGCGTCCAGAATGCGGTCGCGGGTGTCGTGCCGGGCTTCGGCGCCTTCAGCGGTGACGGGTTCGGGGTGCTTGCTCATGATGGATCGCATTGTAGTAGACCGACCGTCTAGTTGCATGACCCTGCTATGCGCAGGGTCGATGTGACGATTCCGTCTTAAGTGTTTCTGTTCAGAGTTTCTCGGTCTCGCCGGTCTTGGGCTGCCAGCGCATCAGGCGTTTTTCCACTAGGCCGACCAGCCAGTCGAGTACCAGCGCAAACACGGTCAGTACAACGATGCCCGCGAAGACGGTGTTGATGTCGAACGTGCCTTCGGCCTGCAGGATCAGGTAACCAACGCCACGCGCGGAGCCAAGGTACTCCCCCACCACCGCGCCTACAAACGCCAGCCCCACCGAGGTATGCAGCGACGAGAACACCCAGCTCGTCGCACTCGGCAGATAGACGAAGCGCAGCAGCTGCTTCTGCGAGGCACCGAGCATGCGCGCATTGGCCAGCACGACCGGGCTCACTTCCTTCACGCCCTGATACACGTTGAAGAAGACGATAAAGAACACCAGCGTCACCGCCAGCGCGACCTTCGACCAGATACCCAGCCCGAACCACACGCCAAAGATCGGCGCCAGAATCACGCGCGGCATCGAGTTGGCGGCCTTGATGTACGGATCGAGCACCGCCGATGCAGCGGGGCTCAACGCCAGCCATAACCCGGCACCCAAACCCGTCGCCGTGCCGATGACAAACGCCAGCACGGTTTCGGCCAGCGTCACGCCGAGGTGTTGATAGATATCGCCTTCGGTGACGAACCATGCCCAGACGCGCTGGGCAACGATCAGCGGTTCACCAAAGAAGAACGCGACCTCCTGCGTACGCGTGGCGAAGTGCCACACGCCCAGCGTGACGACCAATAAGCCAAGCTGCCAGCTGCGCAGCGCGAATGGGGAAAGCGGACGATTAGCCATGAGAGAGAACGTTGGAATCCGATTTAGGCCACGCGGCGATGTTGGGCGTAGCCCTTGAGCACTTCTTCGCGCAACACATCCCAGATGCGCGAATGCAGATCGACAAAGCCGGCCTGGTCGCGAATCTCCGCCACATCTCGCGGGCGCGGCAGGTCGATCATGAATTCGCCGATCGGGTGCGTGCCGGGGCCCGCCGCCAATACGACCACGCGGTCGCTCATGGCAATGGCTTCATCCAGATCGTGCGTGATGAACAGCACCGCCTTGCGCTTGGCAGCCCAGAGGTCCAGCACCTCGTTCTCCATCAGTTGACGCGTCTGGATATCGAGCGCGGAGAACGGCTCGTCCATGAGGATGATGTCCGGGTCCAGCACCAACGTTTGTGCCAGGCTCACGCGCTTGCGCATGCCGCCTGACAGTTGATGCGGATAGCGGTCTTCAAACCCCGTCAGGCCCACGCGCGCCAGCCACGACATCGCCAGATCGCGCGCTTCCTTATCAGGCGTGCCGCGAAACTCCAGCCCGGCCAGTACGTTGTCGAACGCGCTGCGCCACGGCATCAGCGCTTCGGCCTGGAACATATAGCCGGCACGGCGGTTGATGCCGACCAGTGGCTCGCCAAACACCCGCACCTGCCCGGAAGACGGCTGCAACAGCCCCGCCGCCAGATTCAGCAAGGTGGATTTGCCGCAGCCGGTCGGGCCCACGACCGAGACGAACTCGCCGGCCTGCACATCCAGCGTCGTGTTCTGCACGGCGGTGTAGCGCTGGCCCGGTTTGTCGGGCGAGAGGAAGGTGCAGGTGATCTGATCGAACGAAAGCGCGGGATGGGGCATGAGGAATCGTCCAAAGCAATACGCCCGGCGGGAACCGGGCGCATAGTGAAAATCCGAAAGGCTTACTTGTACTTGGCGTTGGCCTTCTGCACGAAGGTGTTGGTGAAGGTTTGGTCCAGTTTGATCGACTTGCCCTTCACTTCCGCGTCGAACTCCGCGATTGTGTGCAGCGCCGTGGCTGGGCCGTCGGCCGGCATCGTGCCATCCGGCGAGATCGCCTCGCGCACCTTGTCCCACGCGGCCAGGTACAGCGCGCGGTCCCCCAGCAAATAGGCTTCCGGCACGGTCTTGACGATGTCCGACGGGCCCGCCTTCTGCAGCCACTTGAGCGCGCGCACCATGGCGTTGGTCAGCGCCTGCGTGGTGTTCGGGTTCTTCTGGATGAACGCGGTGGAGGCATACAGGCAGCCGGCGGGCATGTTGCCGCCGAACACGGCCTTGGTATCGGCCAGCGTGCGGGTGTCGGAAATCACGCGCACCTCGTTCTTCTGCGTGAGCATCGACATCACCGGGTCAAGGTTGGCCAGCGCATCGATCTGACCGGCACGCACGGCGGCAATCGCCCCACTGCTCGGGCCCACGCCAATGATCGATACCTCGTTCGGCTTGATGCCGGCGCGCGCCAGCACGTAATTGACCATGATGTTGGTCGACGAGCCCGGCGCGGTCACGCCAATCTTCTTGCCCTTCAAGTCGGCGATCGACTTGTAGTTGGGCATGGTCTTGTTGTTGACCGCCAGCACGATCTGCGGGGCACGGCCTTGCAGCACGAACTCCTGGTAGTTCTGGCCCTTGGCTTGCAGCACCAGCGTGTGCTCGTAAGCGCCGCTCACCACATCGGCGCTACCGCCCACCACGGCCTGCAGCGCCTTGGCGCCGCCGGCAAAGTCGACGATCTCCACATCCAGGCCTTCATCCTTGAAGTAGCCCAGGCGCTCGGCAATCGTCAGCGGCAGGTAGTAGAACAGCGCCTTGCCGCCCACGGCGATCGTCACCTTGCTCTTTTCAGGTTTGGCCTGGGCCAGGGCGCCGGGGCTGGCGGCCAGCAGGCTCGCCGCGCACAGGGCTGCGCCCATCCATGTTGCCCAGCGGCCGATGCGTCGTGTCCCCATGCTTGTCTCCTGAAATGCGTTGTTCTGCGGCATTCGCTGCCTCGGCGGCGATATTACCGCAACGGTTTGCCACACAACATGCGGGATCGTCCTAGTCCGCTGAATCATTGAAATGGGAGGGGCAGGACATGCCGTGCGGGATGCAGCGCTAGGCGCAAAGCGCAGCAATAGCGGGCTATTGCGAGCATTTGCAACGACGCGATGCACCTGCACGGCATGGCAGGCACCGACCGATTTCAGTGATTCAGTGGACTAGCTATCAGCCATTGGGTTGTGCCGCCTCTGCGACGATGCCCTGAGCGACCAACGCGTCGATCTGCGCATCGGTCAGGCCATGGCCGCGCAGCACGTCGCGCGTATGCTGGCCCAGGCGCGGAGCACTGGCCAGCACGGCGCCCGGCGTGGCGGAAAGCTTGGGCACCACGCCCGGCATCTCGACGTCGATGCCCGACTGCGCCCGCACGGTTTCGATCACGCCCCGCGCACGATAGTGCGGGTCGGCAGCAATATCGGCGATGGTGTAGATCGGGCCGCTGGGCACCTCGGCTTCGTGCAGCGCCGCGAGAACTTCGGCGATGGGCTGCGCGCCAGTCCACGCGTTGATGGCGGCATCGATCTCTTCCACACGCGCGGCACGGCCATCGTTGCGGGCGAGGCCCGGATCGTCGGCCAGATCCTGCCGGCCCATCTTGAGCATCAGGCGACGGAAGATGTTGTCGCCATTGGCGGCGATCAGCACGTACTCGCCGCCCGCGCAGCGGTACGCATTGGACGGTGCAATGCCGGGCAGCGCCCCACCCGCCGGCTGGCGAATCGCGCCAAACACGGAGTACTCGGGTAGCAAACTCTCCGTCAAATTGAAGACGGATTCATACAGCGCGACGTCAATCACCTGCCCCTTGCCGCCACGCGCATCGCGTTCGTACAGCGCCAGCAACACGCCGAGCGCGCCATGCAACCCGGCAATCGTGTCCCCCAGCGACAGGCCGGCGCGCGCAGGCGGATGGCCCGGCTCGCCAGTCAGATAGCGCAGCCCGGCCATGGCTTCGGCAATGGCCGCAAAGCCGGGCTCGTCGCGCTTCGGGCCGGTCTGGCCGTAGCCGGACACCCGCAGCATGATCAGCTTCGGATTGATGGCAGAGAGCGCCTCGTACGACAGGCCCCATTTCTCCATCGTGCCGGGGCGGAAATTTTCGATCAGCACATCGGCCTCGGCGGCGAGCTTGCGCACGACTTCCTGGCCCTCGGGCACGCGCAGATCCACGCAAACGGATTGCTTGTTGCGCGACTGCGCCTCCCACCAGACAGAGGTGCCCTCATGCAGCATCCGCCATTTACGCAGCGGATCGCCCTGCCCCGGCGGCTCGATCTTGATGACCTGGGCGCCGAAGTCGGCGAGTGTCTTGGCGGCAAACGGCCCGGCAATCAGTTGCCCGAGTTCGAGCACGCGGATGTCCTGCAAAACCTGTGTCGGCATGGCGATAGAGAAAACGTTGAATTCAGAGCGCGGCGGGGTTGCCGAGCAGATGCGTCATCAGCAGGCGCGCGGAGCTGGTTAGCGCATCGGGGTCGCGCACGCCCACCAGCAAGCGGCGATGTGCCCATTCGTCTTGCAGCGCCACAAGCGCGAGGCCGGCGCCCGGCAGACTCGACACATGCCCCTGCGCGGCAATACGCGGCAGCACTCCCACGCCCAGACCGGAAGCAACCATCCGGCAGACGGCCTCGAAGCTGCGCACCTGGATGCGCAAGCGTAGCGGCTTGCCCAGGCGCTGGCTTTCTTCGAGCAGTTGCGCGGCCAGCGACGTGCCTGGCGGCAGGCTGACGAAATCGAAATCCACCGCATCAGCAAAGCTCACCTGCTTGCGGCTCGCCAGCGGATGGCCGCGCGGCGTCACCAGAGCGAGATCGTCCTCGCGGTAATCGAACGATTGCAGCCCCTCGCATGGCGTGCCCGCGGCGAAGATGCCAAGATCCGCGCGGTTCTCGCGCAGCGCGGCGACGATATCGCCGCTGTCCTGCTCTTCCAGGGCAATGCGGATGGCCGGATTGGCGAGCATGAAGGCGGCCAGGTCATCCGCCAGAAACTGCGTAATCGACGAGGTATTGGCCCACACGCGCACCAGCCCGCGCGTGCCGGCGGCAAAGTCCGACAGCGCCCCGGCCATGCGCTCGACATCCTGCAGGATACCCACGGCGTGGCGAAAGCACGCCTGCCCGGCTTCGGTCAGTTCCACGCCGGCAGCGTGGCGATACAGCAGCGGCGCCCCTACTGCGGCTTCAAGATCGGAAATCCGCTTGCTGGCCGCAGCCACCGCCAGGTTCGATTGCCGCGCACCGGCCGAGATGCTGCCCAGCCGGGCCACCGCTACAAACAGGCCGAGGGTGACAAGATCGAAGCGGGCGAGGTTCATCGTGAGCGCAGAAGGTGGGGAATACACAACATCCAATACGGCATCGAGGCACGTTCCGTGCGTGTTTCATCCGGCTGCCACCCGCCCACGGTTACCATGGCGGACTTTTGGCCGTCCCGATCCGAGAAAAGGATTCTAACGGCCTTCGCCCCCCTTGCTGCCGCTTGTCGTCATGATGCTGCCGTTCCGCCCCCGCCTGTCTCGCTTGACCGCGCTGCCCCCTGTCTTTGCCCTGATGCTGTGCGCCGGGCACGCCTTTGCGGAGGACAACGCATCAAGCTGGGCGATCAACGATCCGGACCGCTTTGCCGTGCATGGCCAGGCGACCTATGTGTGGCAGCACGACTTGTCGTTCCACTCGCCGTACAGCGGCCCGAACAGCCTGTCTGAGCGATCCACCACCAGCTATTCGGTCACCACCACGCTCGACCTCGGCATGCGCCTGTGGCAAGGCGCGGAAGTGCATATCAACCCGGAAGTTGCCCTCGGCAAGGCCTTCTCCGGATTGCACGGCCTGGGCGGCTTCAGCAACGGTGAGTTGGCCAAGACCGCCGGCGCCGACCCCACGGTCTATCGCGCACGCGCCTTCTTCCGCCAGACGGTCGGCCTGGGCGGTGGCACCGAAGACCAGGAAGCCGAAATGAACAAGTTTGCCGGCCCGGTCGACAAGCGCCGCCTCGTCTTCACCGCAGGCAACTTTTCGGTGCTGGACGTCTTCGATGGCGTGACCTACGCGCACGACCCGCGCACGCAGTTCCTGAACTGGTCGTTCCTCACGCACGGCGCGTTCGACTACGCCGCCGACGCACGCGGCTACACCTGGGGCGCCGCGCTGGAGTATTACGACGGCGACTGGGCCTATCGCCTGGGCCGCTTCATCCAGCCGGTTGAATCCAACGGTCTGGAGCTGGATACCCGCGTCGCCCGCCACTACGGTGACGTCTTTGAAGTGGAACGCAGCCACATACTGGCGGGCCAGCCCGGCAAGCTGCGCGTCATGCTCTTCCGTAACAAGACGAATATGGCGCGCTATGACGATGCGATAGCGCTCGGTCAATCCACCGGCAACACGCCGGACATCAGCCTCGCGCGGCGTGAAAACACCAAGGTGGGCATCGGCATTGGCGGCGAACAGCAGATCAACGACGACATCGGCGTCTTCGCGCGCGCGTCGTGGGCAGATGGCAAGACGGAGACGTACGCCTTTACGGAAATCGACCGCGCCATGTCATTCGGCGCCGTGGTCAAGGGCAGCAAGTGGGGGCGCTCGCAAGACACCGTCGGCTTGGCGGCAGCCATCAATATGCTGTCGCCAGATCACCGTCGCTATCTGCAGCAAGGTGGCATGGGCGTTTTCCTGGGGGATGGCAAGCTGAACTACGCACCCGAGCAGATCGTCGAGGCGTTCTACAGCCTGCAGGCGGCCAAGCATCTGTGGGTCAGCGCCGACGTGCAGTGGATTCGCAACCCCGGCTACAACGCGGATCGCGGCCCTGCCGTGTTCTTCGGTACGCGCCTGCATACCGAATTCTGATGATCTGGCGCCAGCACCGGTTTAGAGCTGGCGCCGATCCAGCACCGCGCGGGCGATGGTGCCCGCATCCACATATTCCAGCTCGCCGCCCACCGGCACACCGCGCGCCAGACGCGTCGCCTTGATGCCGCGCGCCTTGAGCATCTCGCCGATGTAGTGGGCAGTCGCCTCGCCTTCGCTGGTGAAGTTGGTGGCAAGGATGACCTCGGCGCACGGCCCTCCCAGCGCCGGGTCGGTCGCTCGCGCCAGCAGGCGCTCGAGGTGGATTTCCTTCGGGCCGATGTTGTCCAGCGGCGAGAGCCGCCCCATCAGCACAAAGTATTGGCCGCGATAGGTGAGCGTCTGCTCGATCATCATCTGATCGGCCGGTGTTTCCACCACGCACAGCACAGACGCATCACGACGCGGGTCCAAGCAGGTTTCGCAGACATCCTGCTCGGTGAAGGTATTGCAGCGGCTGCAGTGCTGGATGGACTCGGTGGCCTCGCCCAGCGCCTGCGCCAGGCGCGCCGCGCCCTCGCGATCGTGTTGCAGGAGGTGATACGCCATGCGCTGCGCCGATTTCGGGCCGACGCCCGGCAGCACACGCAGGGCCTCCACCAACATTTGCAGCGCCGATGGCGTGCCCGGGCCGTTGCGCATCAGGGGTGCTCCGCAACGGCGGTGTAGTGCAGCACTTCCGGCATCGGGTCGTAGAAGTGATGCAACAGGGCGCGCCATTGCTGGTATTCGGCCGACTGCCGGAAACCCACGGTGTGGTCTTCCAGCGTCTGCCACTGCACCAGCAGCAGGTAGTCGCCGGGCTTTTCCACGCAGCGCGACAGCGTCAGCGAAATAAAGCCCCGCATCGCGCCGATGATGTGGCGAGCCTTGTCAAAGGCGGCCTCAAACGCCGCCTCTTCACCGGGCTTGACGTGCAACAGCGCGGATTCCAGCACCATGGCGTGCTCCTGATTAGAGGCTGCGTGATTTAGAACGGCAGCTTGAAGCCCGGCGGCAGCATGCTCGCCATGCCACCGAGGCCCGACGTCAGCGAACCCATCTTCTCTTGCGTGGTGGCCTCGGCCTTGCGCACGGCGTCATTGAACGCGGCGGCGACGAGGTCTTCCAGCAGTTCCTTGTCTTCGCCTTCGGCCACGAGGCTCGGGTCGATGGTCACGCGCTTCACGTCGTTCTTGCAGGTCATCACCACCTTCACGAGGCCGGCGCCGGACACGCCTTCCACCTCGATCTGCGCGAGCTGCTCCTGCGCCTTCTTCATGTTTTCCTGCATCTGCTGGGCTTGCTTCATCAGCCCGGCGATTTGGCCTTTCATCATGGTTGTTGCTCCTTGAAATGGGTCATACATAGCGCGCTGCTCGTACAGGCGCGCCGGTGTTCAGTCTTCAGACGTGGGGGCGATTCAGTGTGCGTGCGGTTGGATCGAACCGGGGACGACCTGCGCGGCAAAGTCCCGCACCAACGCCTGGACAAACGGGTTGGCGGCGATGGCGTCCTCAGCATCGCGCTGGCGCTGTGCTCGCAGCTCGGCATCCACGGCAGCGGCCGTCGCGCGTGCCGCACCGATATCGCACGCCACGCGGACAGGCGTGCCGAAGTGTTCCGTCAGCGCCGCTTCCAGCCGTTCGACGACACCGGCTTCGGTCAACGCAGGCAGTGGCACGCGCAGGCGCAGCGTCACGCCTTCCACGGCCACCAACTCACTCTGGTGCGCAAGCTGCTGGGCCAGACCGCGCATCGGCAAGCGAGCCGCCAGCGTGGGCCAATCGCCGTCGAATGTGGTGAGGCTGCTGGCGCTCAAGTCGGGCGGCGTCGCCGGGGCAACAGGCTCCGGCGCGGCGGTCTTGGCCGGCGCCTCGATCTGCGCAGGACGTGCTACCGGCTCCGATGCGCCAGGGCGCGCGCTCGAAGCAGAATCCCAGCCGGCAAACGCGGCATCCATCTCTTCAAGCGAAGGCGAAGCAAACTCGCCCGGCATTTCATCCCAAGGCGGCGGGCCATCATCGGCAGGCGCAGCAGCCGCTACTGGCGGCTCACGGCGCGGCGGCGGGGATGCCGGCGCAGCAACGGGATTCGCGGTACTCGCGGAACTCGGGCGCGGCCCAACTGCGGGAGCGGCAGGACGGGCGACAGGCGCAGGCGCCGCCATCGGTGCCGCTGCCGGCGCCGAAGCACCGCCGCGGCCACGGCTCGATGCCTGACGCGCGGCAGCCAGTGCCTCCATGGCCGGCGAGCGGCGCACCGGCGCAGCTGGCGTTGCTGCAGGCGCCTCGACAGCCACTGCAACTGGCGCGGGTGCCGCCGGGCTTGCCTGATACGTTGCACGCGGCGTCTCGACCACCGGTTCCGGGCGCACCGCCACCGGCGCCGCCTGGGCAACCGGGGCCGCCACAGGCGCTGTCGCCGTGGCTGCGGGACGCGGCGATGCAGCCGGCGTCGCTGCCAGCGGCATCGCCCGCTTGCCGCCGCCGCCCGAAGGCGGTGTCGCATCCCCACCCGACTGACCGGGTTGGAATGCCAGCATGCGCAGCAGCGTCATGGTGAAGCCGGCGTACTCATCCGGCGCCAGCGCCAATTCGTTGCGGCCCAGATTGGCGAATTGGTAAAACAGCTGCACCGACTGCGCATCGAAACGCTCGGCGAGTCGACGCACATCGTCGGCCTCGGGCCAATCGTCCTGCACGGCAGCAGGCACCACCTGCGCCAGCGCAATCTTCTGCAGCAGCGATGCCAGATCCTGCAACGCCCCCGAGAAACTCAGGCTGCGCCCGGCCATCTCGTCGGCAATCTCGATGAGGCCCGCGCCGTTCTCGTCGGCCAGCGCGTCGAGCAAACGCACGAGGTAACTCTGGTCAATCGCACCGAGCATGCCGCGCACGGCAGCTTCGCTCACCTCGCCCGCGCTATACGCGATGGCCTGGTCGGTGAGTGACAGCGCATCGCGCATCGAGCCCTGTGCGGCAGCCGCCAGCAAGCGCAGCGCATTAGCCTCGTGAGCGATCCCTTCTTCGCCGAGGATGCGATCGAGGTGGGACACGATGTGCCCCGGCGGCATCTGCTTGAGGTTGAACTGCAGGCAGCGCGACAGCACCGTCACCGGAATCTTCTGCGGGTCGGTGGTCGCGAGGATGAACTTGACGTGCTCGGGCGGCTCTTCCAGCGTCTTCAGCATCGCGTTGAAGGCGTGGTTGGTCAGCATGTGCACTTCGTCGATCATGTAGACCTTGAAGCGGCCAACCGTGGGCGCATACACCGCGCGCTCCAGCAACTGCGCCATCTCGTCGACACCGCGGTTGGAGGCGGCATCCATCTCGATGTAATCGACAAAGCGCCCGGCATCGATTTCGGTGCATGCGCGGCACACGCCGCACGGCTGCGCGGTGATGCCACCCTGCCCGTCCGCGCCTACGCAGTTGAGCGATTTGGCTAAGATGCGCGACAGCGTGGTCTTGCCGACACCACGCGTGCCTGTGAACAGGTAGGCGTGGTGCAGACGCTGCTGTTCGAGCGCATGCGTGAGCGCTTTCACCACGTGTTCCTGACCGACCAACGTGGTGAAATCGCGGGGGCGCCACTTGCGGGCGAGCACTTGATAACTCATGCGGCGGATTGTAGCAAAGCGAGGTGGAGTTCCGACGCGCTCGACGAGGGGTCAAACGTCATGCACGCCGAGCGAATTGCAAGGATATTCAGGTGGGGATGCGCAAGTCGGTTACAATGGCGGTCGGACGGGCCTCCTCGCATGGTGGCGCGGTCAACCTGGTCAGGTCGGGAACGAAGCAGCCACAGCCGTTTCCTGCCAGTGCCGAGGGTCAGGCTCGTCCCCCTTCTCTTTCCCCTCCTCATCACCCTTTCCCTTTTTCTGTTTGTTTCGCTCGCGTCAGAACAGCGCGCCTTGGCTGTCGTCATGTGATGGCTGCACCGGCTTGGGCAACGCATCCAGATCGATCCATTCGCCTTGTGCTGTCGCCACGCCGGCACGGACGGCACGCCCGGGATACATCGGCGTGACGGCGGCGATATAGCCACGCAGTTGCTCTGCGTAGGCGGCGCGTTCGACGGGCAGCAGGCGCAGCTTGTAATCCACGACGAGAACTTCGTTGCCCCGTTCGATCAAGCGATCGATACGCAGCAGCGCGCCGTCTGGGCTGAACAGCTCGACCTCGTTGTGGGCAGCATCGAAATGCGCGGGGTCAAACACGTGCGTCAAGGCATCGGCCGCGAGCATGCGGCGCACCGCTTCCGCGGCGCGAGTGGCTTCAGTTTGCGTGGTGCCTGTCGCCCCAAACCAACGTGCGATGGTGTCGGCGTCTGGCACCTGCTCCGGCAAGCCGCGACGCGTCAGGCGTTCCAGCACGGCATGCAGCAGTTCGCCCTGCGCCACGGCGCCTTGATCAAACACGATATCGGCGCCTTCGGCTTGGGCACCTGCTGCGCCAACGCGTACCGTTACCGTCAGCGGCTCGCGGAAGTCGTGGTATGAGACGGTCTCACGTTCGGCAGTCACGTCGTCTGGGACAGCCGCGTCGTCAAGCATCGGCGCGGGGGACGCAACCCCCGCTGTCGCCAACAGCGTGTACCAGCTCGCAGCGCCGTCCACGTCGGGCACGTCGCCCTCATCTACCGATTGCGCTGCCGTGGCATCGCGCTTGTTGGCAACGCCGGAGACGATCAGCGCTTGCCGGGCACGCGTCATCGCCACATAGAGCAGGTTCCAGTTCTCACGCTCGCCAAGCGCGGTTTCCTGCGCGAACAGCGGATCGCGCGCGCGGCCTCGCTCCGCGGTCTTGCCGAAGGCGGAGAAGTGCGTGGGCGCCTCAGCGCCGGGCGGCCAATCGATCAGGATGCCCGCACTATCGGCGCGGGTGTCGCTGTGATGGGCATCGAGCAGCGCCACAAACGGTGCCTCCAACCCCTTCGACGCGTGGACGGTCAGGATCTGCACCGCATCCAGGCCTTCGCTGGCGACTTCCGCATCGATGGCATCTGGCGCTTCCGCATCGCCTTGCGTGCCTTCGTCGGGACTTTCGTCCTCGTCGCCCTGGCGGATGGCACGCAACTCGGCCATGAACTTCGGCAGGCTCGGGTAGCGGCCGCCATCCAGGTCGAGCGCAAGTTTGAGGAATGCATCGAGGTTGGCGAGCACCTGGTCGCGATTGGCCGCCGGTGCGCGTTCCGCGTAGCGGCGCTTGAGCTCGCCGGTGTAGACGATGTGATCGAGCAGATCATGCACCGGCAACGTGGGCGCGACCGCCAACCAGCGGGCGAGCATGCGATGGGCATGGCGCAATGCCGGCACGGCATCTGCCTGGGCCGACAGCGCCATCAAGCGCTCCCACCACGTTGGCGCAAACGTACTGTCGCCAGCCTGCGCGATTGCGATCAGGTCATCATCCGTGACGGCAAACATCGGGCTGCGCAACACATGCGCCAGCGAGAGGTCCGCCTGTGGCGTCATCAGAAAATCGAGCAACGCGCACAGGTCGAGCGCCTCAAGCGTGGCGAGCAAGCCGCCCCGGCGTGGGCTGATGTAAGGCACGCCGGCATCACGCAGAGCGCGTTCGTAGTCGGCAAGGTAGCGCTTACGGCGAACAAGCAACTGGAAATCGCTCCAGCGCGCGGGCCGTGCCACGCTGCCTTCGCGGATAGGCTCGGCGGCGTGCAATGCGCGCAGGCACGCGGCGACCTGACGACCCTCGTCGTAGCGCTGCGTGTCGCCGGTCTCTTCGCGCGGCTCGGTCAGCGTATCGCGGGGAGCGGCTTTGTCGGCCTCTCCGTCGGCCTGCGCGGCTTCGGGCACCGGCACCAGCGGCAACAGCAGCGCTTGCCCGATGGGGGCGTCGACGGCGGTGCTTTGCTCGGCGTAGATCGGGTAGTCACCACGCGCACGCGCTTGCAGAAAGACGGCGTTGACCCACTCCAGCACGGCGGGCGCATTGCGGCGCGTGCGGTTGGTGCGCAGCACGGTGGCACCAAACTCGGCGACGAGCATCTCGCGCGCGGCGTCAAACAAGCGCGCATCTGCACGGCGAAAGCGGTAGATGGACTGCTTGGGATCCCCCACCAAAAACACGCTCGGCTGCGTGCCGGTGCCTGCATAGCCGGCCAGCCAGCCTTGCAGGATGCGCCACTGCATCGGGTTCGTATCCTGAAACTCATCGAGCAGCAGATGCTTGTACCGTGCGTCGAGCCGCACCTGCAGGTAAGCAGCGGTGTCTTCCTGCTGCATCAGGCGAGCGGCTTCCCATTCGAGATCGGTGAAGTCCATGGCACGCGCCTGGCGCTTGTAGGCCTGGTAGCGGTCGATCAGCGCATCGCCCAGCGCAAACAGTGCGGCGTTGACGGCGCGCACATGGGCTTCCTGGCGACGCGCCTGAATGGTGGTCAACGCTTCGCACAGCGTGGCGTGCAGGGTCACCAGCGTTTGCGCGTGGTCATCGCCGATGGCCTTGATGAGTGCCTTGGTCGGCTTGCAGGCGCGTGCCTTGCCAGCTTGTGTGTGGAAGGCGCCAAACAGCGCATCGAATGCCTGCGCGCGTGCCGCCTCGTCGGACACATTGATCCCGCGCGCGGCCGTCACCGCCGATTCGATGGTCACCGCGCGCTTACCCTCAGCCGCACCACCCTGACCCAGCCAGCCGGACAGGCGCAGCATGTCGGCAAGCAACACCGCATCCTGCAGCGCTTCGATCAACGGATCGATCGTCGCGTCGTCGCCCAGCAATGCGTCGAGTGCATCCAAGGGGCGGCCGACCGCCTGTGTCTTGTAGGCCCACCAATCACTGCGCTGGTGAAACATCGCATCGAGCAATCGGCCAGCTTGAAAGTCGCCGACCAAGTCGGCCAGCGTTTCGTATGCGACGCGCAATTCGGCGTGGTCTTCGGCCAGCAGACCGCGCCAGAACGGCGCCCATGCCTCACGCCGTAGCCGACCGGCATCCTCACGCAACGAGGCACCCTGCTGCACGCCCGAAGACAACGGCGCCCCGCGCAGCAATGAGCCAAACCAACCGTGGAACGTATCGATCGCCATGCGTTGCGGCGATTCCAACACGCGCGCATACAACCCGCGTGCCGTGTCGACTAGTGCAGGCGCTTCGCGTGCATCGACCGTGCGCGCAATCAGCTCACGCACGACGCCGTCATCATCTGCACTCGCCAGTTGCGCGAGGATGTCCAGCAAGCGCTGCCGCATCTCTTCGGCCGCCTTGCGGGTGAACGTGATGGCCAGAATGTCGCCCGGTGCGGCCCCTGCCAGCAGCAAGCGGAGCATGCGCGTGACGAGCAGCCACGTCTTGCCGCTGCCCGCGCACGCCTCCACCACAACAGAACGCAGCGGATCGCACGCGGCACGCGAAAAATCCTCGGGCGAGACCGCCGTGCCGTCGCGTTCGTAGGCGTGGTCGCTCATGCCAAGCCCTCCGGCTCACGTGGCGCGCCGTTGGTCCAATACCCCTTGCGGCACAGGCCACGCGCGGCGCAATAGCGACACGCCGATTCATCCCCAAAGGCCGGCAGCGGCGCCCCGGCCGCCAGGGCCGTCATGTCTTTCTGCATCTGTTCGATCAACCAGTCGACGACCTGCGTGAAATCCGGCAGCTCGACATCGCGTTTGTCGCCGCGCGCCTCGCCGTCGAGCGAGACCCAACCACCCCGGTCCGCGCGCGCATCCAGCACGCCATAGAACGGCAACTGGCAATCCTCAAATGGCGTCTTGGCGCGACGCACCAGCACCATCGGCGATTGCGTCTTGTAGTCCAGCACCGCCACACCGTGTTCTTCATGCACATCAACGCGATCGATTCGGCCGCGCAAGCGCAGCGGGCGTTCATTCGGTAGTGTGATGGACGTCTCCGCCTCCACCTCCCCTGCGTCGAAGTGCCACCCTTCCGCCTCGCGCGCAGCCTGCCATGCCAGGTACGACGGCATCACACCCAGCCAGCGGCGATAGAACCGCAGCGCGTTGCCGTCCTCCGCCAGCAACCGGCCAAACAGCTCATCGGTGATGGTCTGCAGCAGCGCCCGACGATCCGCTGGGTCATGCATCGGCGTCTCCAGCAACTGCCGGTGAAAGCGATGCAGGATCTCATGCAGGATTTCGCCGATATCGCGCTTTTCCAGTTCGTCGGACACTTCCTCCAACTCACCCAGCCGCAGCATGCGGCCCACAAAGAACTGATACGGGCAGCGGCGCAGGCTGTTGTAGGCGGCGGCACTGAGCGTGCCGGGCACCAGCGCGGGCGCTGCGGGCGCGGGCATGTCGGTCGGCTGGCTCGTCGTCTGCAGGCTTGGCAACACGACGGGCGTATCGATGCGCACGCCGCGCACGGCCAGACGGCGCTGCAAGCGCTCAAGCCAGCCCGACAGACGATTGGGCTCACCGCGCCCGCCATGGCGCTGCCAACTCAGCACGACCTCCGGCTGATTGAGCAGCACCTCCGCAAGGTCACGTGCCTGTTGGGCGAAACGCTGCGCGCGGTCGGGCAAGCCGAGTTCGCGGCGCACATCGTTGGAAAAGAAGAGCCACTCCGGCTGCGCGGACGGCAACTGCGCGTCATCACACCCCACCACCACCACGCCATCAAAGCGCCGCATGCGCGCGCCGTTGAGCGGCAGGATGACGACACGCCGGTCCGCCGGCGGTGCGGGCTCACTGAAGACCGCGGATTCCAGCAGCATCGACAGCAGCGCCCGCCATTCGACCAGCGAGAAGCGCGCCCCCGCGTCGGCACTACCGTGTACCGAGGTCCGCAAGCGGTCGATCCAATCCAGCAATTGGCGGCCAGCATCGTCGTTCTGCAGCCCGGTGCGCATATGCAAGCGGTCAAGCGTGCCGGATAGCAACGTCATCCAAGCGTCGAGCGTGGCATTGCCGGCGCGACGCCACAGCGCTGCTTCGTCGGCCAGCACACCCAGTCGATCGGCCAAGCGACTGACTTGCGGCTCGCCCTCTGCGCCTTCTGTTGGGCGATCCGCCACCAGGCGCCGCAAACGCCCCCATCCGCCGGTGACGTTGTGCCGGCGCACGCGACGTTCCAGTTCCGTCACCCACGCGGGCGAGGGAGCGCCAGCAACGGTGCCGCCATCGGCATCGCGCAGGCAAAACGGGCTCTTGACGAGGTCGAGCAGCGCAGCGGTATCGCCATCGCCCTGCACGACATCGACCCAGCGCATCAGCGCGGCGGCCGCGCGCGTGGTGGAGAGCTTCCAGCCGGTCTCATCACGCACCGGCACATTCACGCGCGCAAGCAGCGCTCGCACCCGTCGGGCAACGATGCGATCCTGCGCCACCAGCGCCAAGGAGCGACGCCCGGCGTTCAGCCAATCGACCAGCGTATGCGCGGCAAAAGCGGCTTCGTCCTCAAAGCGGGCCGCACCTGCGATGCGGAGGATGGGGGCGGGAATCTCGCGATCCGAATCATCGTCCGCGGCCTGTGCGGGTGTCGCGCATTCGGGCCACGCGTGGAGCAGCAGATTGCGGAAATCCGCGTGCGTACCCGTCTCCGCAGACGAGGCCTGCGCCGCGTTCCAGTCGTAGCCAATGCTCAGCACCGGCACACGGTCAGCGGCTCGCTGCAGAAAATCCAGATCGACGGCTTCGGGGTCTGTCGGGCTCATCCACACAATCGGCCCGCGCAGCGCGTCGAGCAAGCGCCGCATCGCGCGCAATCGCACCGGAATCGGGTCTGCCGCACTCGAGAGCAAGCGCCAGAACGTGAGCACGATGCGCGACTCGGTGCCCAGAAAGCGCTCCGACAACTGCGCGTACGTGTGCTCCAGCGCTGCCGCAAGCGCGCCTTCCAGTTCATCCTGTCGGCCTTCGGCATCGCTATCCGCCGCGTCGAGCGTCAGCCACCGCTGCGACAACTCGTCGGACACGGTCACCAGCACCTGCGCCACGCCCCACAGCGCCGCATCGTCTTGCGCACCGAGTGCTTCGCGCAGCCACGCCTGCGTTTTGAGCGCCTGCTGCACCGCCAGCAACCGCGACAGTGTGGTGCGCGCAGCGGGCAATCCGGGCTCGGGCGGCAAATCCAGCAGCCAGTGACCCAGCGTCACTATGCGCGGCAGCAGACGCGGCGTGCCCGCGGCCTGCGCACTGGCATGCAGCGCGCCGCGCACGCCGGGGATTTGCGCGGCAGTCGGCACAACAACGGTGGTGGCGCCAGAGGATTGCGGATGCGCGTCGAGAAAACGCCACGCCGCATCGGCAGCACGGGAGAGGAATGCTGGGCCGGGCGCGAAGGCAAGCGTCTGCATGCAGCGGAGAAGAGGTGACAACACACTGCCGCCATCGCTATCAGCCTGATAGCGACAATCAACAGTTGAAAAAGGGGGCGCCGGTACTATATCAGCAGCACCCGCACCGACAGTGGCCCCAATACACGCCGGTTCGCGTAATCGTGTAATGTATGGGTTCGGCGCACGTCGCCAGCTTTTACGAAATAACAGAGGTTCCCGCCATGAGCGAACAGATCAAGTATGTGAGCGACGCGTCCTTCGAGGCCGACGTGCTCAAGTCCGACAAACCCGTGCTCGTCGATTTCTGGGCGGAATGGTGCGGCCCCTGCAAGATGATCGCCCCGATCCTGGACGAAGTCTCCAAGGACTACGGCGAGAAAGTGCAGATCGCCAAGATCAACGTGGATGAAAACCAGAGCGTGCCGGCCAAGTTCGGCATTCGCGGCATCCCGACGCTGATTCTGTTCAAGAACGGCGCCGTGGCTGCGCAGAAGGTTGGCGCATTGTCCAAGTCGCAGCTGACTGCATTCCTGGACAGCCATCTGTAAGACGTAGTTTCGGGTAGCGCGCAATCCGTCGCACTACCCGCACAGACGCTGGCGCACTTCCGCCTGGAAGCCCGCCAGCGTTGTGCTAAGATTGCAGCCAATCTGTTTCCCCGAGCGTTCGCTCGACCTTTCCCCCCTCCCCCGTTTTTCGTTTCGCTGCCCGTTCGGGCCCTTCCCATTCTTTCGTCTATGCATCTGACAGAACTGAAATCCCTGCACGTGTCCCAATTGCTGGAAATGGCGGGACAGCTGGAGATCGATAACGCGCAGCGCATGCGCAAACAAGAGTTGATGTTTGCCATCCTGAAAAAGAAGGCGAAACAGGGGGAAACGATTTTTGGCGACGGCACGCTCGAAGTGCTGCCCGACGGCTTTGGTTTTCTGCGCTCGCCGGAAACGTCGTATCTGGCCAGCACGGATGACATCTACATCAGCCCGTCGCAGATCCGCCGTTTCAATCTGCACACCGGCGACACGATTGAAGGCGAAGTCCGCACGCCCAAGGACGGCGAGCGCTACTTTGCGCTGGTGAAGGTCGACAAGGTCAACGCGCAGCCTCCTGAAGCGGTCAAGAACCGCATCATGTTCGAGAACCTGACGCCGCTGCACCCGAACAAGCCGCTCATACTCGAACGCGACATCAAGGCCGAAGAGAACATCACCGGCCGCATCATCGACATGATTGCCCCGATCGGCCGCGGCCAGCGTGCGCTGCTGGTGGCAAGCCCGAAGTCGGGCAAGACCGTGATGCTGCAGCACATTGCGCATGCCATCGCGACCAACCACCCGGAAGCCGAGCTGTTCGTGCTGCTGATCGACGAGCGCCCGGAAGAAGTGACCGAAATGCAGCGCACGGTGCGCGGCGAAGTCGTGGCATCGACGTTCGATGAACCGGCCGTGCGCCACGTGCAGGTGGCCGAAATGGTCATCGAAAAGGCCAAGCGTCTGGTCGAGCTGAAGAAAGACGTGGTGATCGT
Source organism: Ralstonia sp. (assembly GCA_039592975.1). Taxonomy (GTDB): domain Bacteria; phylum Pseudomonadota; class Gammaproteobacteria; order Burkholderiales; family Burkholderiaceae; genus Ralstonia. The sequence continues at coordinate 62,802 of JBCNQE010000010.1, forward strand.
GCTGGATTCGATCACGCGTCTGGCACGCGCCTACAACACCGTGGTGCCGACCTCGGGCAAGGTGCTGACCGGCGGTGTGGACGCCAACGCGCTGCAACGCCCGAAGCGTTTCTTCGGTGCGGCACGTAACCTGGAAGAAGGTGGTTCGCTGACCATCATCGGCACGGCACTGATCGAGACCGGTAGCCGCATGGACGACGTGATCTACGAAGAGTTCAAGGGCACCGGCAACATGGAAGTGCACCTGGAGCGCCGCCTGGCCGAGAAGCGCGTCTACCCCGCCATCAACCTGAACAAGTCGGGCACGCGCCGCGAAGAACTGCTGATCAAGCCGGACATCCTGCAAAAGGTGTGGATCCTGCGCAAGTTCATTCACGACATGGATGAAGTCGAAGCGATGGAATTCCTGCTCGACAAGCTCAAGTCCACCAAGAACAACGCAGAGTTCTTCGACATGATGAAGCGTGGCGGCTGAGCCTCTTGAGGCGGTTTCCCTACGTACCGAAAAGCGCACCCACAGTGGTGCGCTTTTTTTATTGCTTCGACAATGGCTTGATTTACCAGCGGATTTTCTCGTCACCGTTGTGAAACTCGCTAGTTCATTTGCATTACGAGCGCCGCCCGCAAGCGTTTGCCGCCCTCGTCCTTAAACGTCATCGCAAAAGCGAACCCCGGCAACCATACTGCAAACCTGCCTGGGCTGAGCCGCCTGGGCAGCAGGGAAAGACCACGAAAAACGAACGGGGGAAACCATGCGCGAAACGTCGCTGGAATGTACAAGTGCGTGCCGAACCGTCGTGGTTGCGTCACGCGCGGGGATGGGGGAGATCGACGAGACGGTTCTGGGCGCGGACTGGCACGTACGGCGTGTCACGTCGGTGCGCGAGCTCGGCTGCGCGATCCGTGATGGGGTGCCCAAGGCCGGGTTGATTGATTTCGGCAGCGGGTTCTCCGCCTCCGAACTGGACCTGCTGGAGCGCTGCATGCAGGTGCCGCACGTGGGATGGGTGGCCGCACTGCCGCCCAACTTGCTGAACCACGAACGCGTGCGCCAGCTCGTGCGCGACTACTGCGTCGATTACGTACAGATGCCGCTGCGCACGGAAGAGGCGGGCTACTCGCTGCGCCACGCCTGGGGCATGGCTGCGCTGGCGCAAGAATCCGCGCCGGCGCCCAAGCCCAATAGCGCCCGCATGCTCGGCGAATGCCCGGCCATGCACAACCTCTTCCGCGCCATTCGCAAGGTCGCGCAGAACAGCGCCCCCGCTTTCATTGCAGGCGAGTCCGGCACCGGCAAGGAATTGACCGCACAGGCCATTCACGAAGCATCGTCGCGGGCTGGCGGGCCGTTCATCGCTATCAATTGCGGGGCGATCCCCCCGCACCTGATCCAGTCCGAACTGTTCGGCTATGAGAAAGGCGCATTCACGGGTGCCCACCAGCGCCATATCGGCTGGGTGGAACACGCCAATGGCGGCACGCTGTTCCTCGATGAAATCGGTGATTTGCCGCTGGAGAGCCAGGTGAGCCTGCTGCGCTTCCTGCAGCAAGGCACCATCACGCGCTTGGGTGGACATCAGGCGATTCCGCTGGATATCCGCATCATCTCGGCCACACACGTGGACCTGGAAGCCGCGCAGCACCACGGCGGATTCCGCACCGACCTCTTCCACCGGCTGTGCGTGCTGACGCTATCGGTGCCACCGTTGCGCGAACGCGGCAGCGATATCGTCCTGCTGGCTGAGCACATCCTCGCGCAGCACGCCAGCGAAGCCTCGCACCGCATCCGTGGCTTCACGCCCTGCGCACTCCACGCGATGATGCATTACCCCTGGCCTGGCAACGTGCGCGAGTTGATCAACCGCGTGCGCCGCGCCCTGGTGATGACGGACAACCGCAAGATCTCCGCGGCCGATCTGCACCTGGAAGGCTATGCGTCGGTATCGGGCCAGACGCTGGAGGAAGCGCGCGAAGGCGCCGAATCCGACGCCATCCGCACGGCTATCGCGCGCAATGGTTTCCATATGGGCATGACGGCGCGCGAGTTGGCGGTATCCCGCGTGACACTGTATCGGCTGATGCAAAAGCACGGCATCCGCGCTGAACACCCACTGCATACGGCCTGATCCCAACGTTCTTCGTCCCATGTGGGGTACAGCTTGCGCTGCCCCGCTGTTTTTTTGGGCTCAAACACTCCCATACCGCCATTCAACGAGCGACGGGCGGCCCCGGTGCCGCATAGGCGGTCTGTGTCGTTTTCATATTGAACTCCTGCCCTGGATTCCGTTAGAAAAGAGTGCCCGCCGGGGGACGGAGCACAAAACCATGCGATGCAGCACTGCCACACCGTGCCCTACGTTGCGTCAACGCCACATCTGTATGCAGCAAGTGCGCAGCGAAGGTGTTGTCCGCGCGTCACCCGCAGCCGGCGCGCATTTCGGCGTGCGTAGTACCCCAACGCAGTGCTACCGAAGCCCGCACCCCCACTTCCGGGGGGGTTGCGCATATGCCCCTTGCCGGAGGATGGTTAAGCCACGCATGCGACGTACTCTGTTCGCCGGCCCAGAAAATGGGCGGATCGAAACCGATGGATGGATCGAATGCGCGGGTGGGATCAGGACCGATCGCGGTTCTCGCCGACAACGTATCGGTGAAAGCGCCGCGAATGGCGACACGCTGCATGGCGAAGTCGCTACTTACTGCGAGCGCAGGCGCCAAGACCGCAAACCTCGCAACGACTTCCGTCCAATCGACCGTCCGCCGCAACGGCCAACGCCGAGCACAGCGCTGCGCAATGGTTGGCATGGCTCGCTCCTCCCCACGAGGCATAGAGCGACATCCATGCCATGCTGATTAACGCCTTGTTTTTACGGGATATTCCGCGCGAGAAAGTGGGATCGTCCCAATATGGCATGCGTTTTTGTGTCGCGACTGAAACAAGCGCGGTCACAAAATCACCGCCATCGCGTCGTCCCGCTTCGTCACGCGTGAATTACGCGCCCCGGCACACACTGACCTACAGTGGCTAGGGCGGATCGGCAAGGGTCCCGAGGCATGACCGTGGCAACTGTCATTTTCTTGATACGCCACTAGAATGATTCGGAACGGGGGTCTGCTCCGGCCTGCTTTATCGTCCGGGGCGACAAGGATGTTCGCAAGATCGGTAACAGGTCGAGAACAACGATGAACACTGTTTTGATCGAAGCCCATCCGTTGGTGCGTACGGGCATTGCGCACCTGCTACGGACGCTCAAAGGCGTCACCGGCGTCACCGTCGTTGAGCCAGACGACGGCATGTTCGACGCCATCGAAGCCAATGCCGACGCTGGCCTTCTCGTGATTGGCCTGCCGTTGCCGCATCTGGACGAGCTGTCGGCCATCGGCGAGATCATGCACCGGCCGCACGCGCGCCACGTGGTCGTGCTGGCCGAATCCGAATCCCCCGACATCATCCGCACGCTCATGCAGATGGGCTTGTCGGGCTACACGCTCAAGCATTCGCCGGGCGAGGTCATCGCGGCCTCGCTAGAACTGGTGCTGGTGGGCGGGCAGTACATTCCGGCCAGCGCGCTGCTGCCCGAATCACGCCTGGACGGCGCGCCCAACCCGGCGCTGGCCGGCGATCCGCAAACCGACCCCAAGCTGCTGGGCATCACGCCGCGTCAGTACGAGATTCTGGTACTGCTATCGCGCGGACACCCCGTCAAGACCATCAGCCGCATGCTGAACATCTCCGAGGCGACAGCCAAGGCGCATATCAGCACGCTGTATCGGCGCCTGAAGGTCCGTAGCCGCACCGAAGCGGTCTACGTTGCCAATCAGCGCGGCGCGCGGCTGCTCTCCGTCGCCTGACCCTGCGCCAAAGCCAAAGCGCGCGTCGCAAAGCCGCAGGCGGGGTGTCGATATACTGAGCGCATGCTTTCGTCCGTCTTCCGCTGGTTCTCCGGCCGTGCAAGGTCGCGGCGCTTGGTGCGCTACGCCATCTCCGACGCGCTGTGGTCGCGCACGCTGGCGGGCCTGCCCTTCCTGCAGGATTGGCCCAAAGCTGATCTCGCGCGCCTGCGTGAAATCGCCACACTCTTCATCGCCGAAAAGGAATTCACCACCGCGCACGGCCTGCCGCTCACGGATGAGATGGTGGTTGCCATTGCCGTGCAGGCCAGCGTGCCGATCTTGGAACTCGGCATCGCGTGGTACGGCGGCTGGCACGGCGTGGTTATCTACCCAGGCGAGTTCGTCATCCGCAAAGAGGTGATGGACGAAGACGGCGTCGTTCACCACGTGCGCGAAGAAGCCGCCGGCGAGGCGTGGGAGCACGGCCCGGTCATCCTGTCGTGGCAAGACATCGAACTCGGCGGCGCGTTGGCCGCCCATGATGCGCAGCCGTACAACGTGGTGATCCACGAATTTGCGCACAAGCTGGACATGCTCAACGGCGAGTCCGACGGCATCCCCGCCTTCTCGTCGAGGCTGCATGGCAATCTCGACCGTGAAGCATGGGCCGACGCGCTCTACGCGGAATACGACGCCTTTACCGATCGATGTGACCAGCTTCCAGAACATCGCTGGGAGAGGGATCCCATCCTGTCCCTGCTCGACCCATACGGTGCGCAGCATCCCGCAGAATTCTTTGCGGTAGCGTCCGAGGTGTTTTTCGTTGAACCTGGCGCGTTGCTCGAAACGCTACCGGCCCTGTATGCGCTGTTGCAGGCGTTCTATCTGCAAGATCCGGCGCGCCGCACGTGGCATGCGGAACTGACCCGGTCGGATTTTCACCACAACAAGTGATGAATGAATTGCTTTTCGTGCGGTAGCCCTTGCGCATTTTGCCAGCGGCGCGTTGCCCAAGCCCTTGTTTCTCTGGCATAATCGCCGTTTCTCCACCCGGCAAGTGATTCGACGGCTGGTCGCACGGTGTTCTGATTACCCGAGCACCTGAAGCGCGCCCCGAATTGGCTACCTCAACCCCAGGGCCCATCATGAAAGAAGGCATTCACCCGAATTACCGCGAAGTCGTGTTCCAGGACATGTCCAGCGACTTCAAGTTCATCACCCGCTCGACCATCCAGACCAAGGAAATGATCACGCTGGACGGCAAGGAATACCCGCTGGCCAAGATCGAAGTCTCGTCCGAATCGCACCCGTTCTACACGGGCCAGCAAAAGGTTCTGGATACGGCAGGTCGCGTCGAGAAGTTCCGCCAGAAGTTCGGCAGCAAGGTCGGCAAGGCTGCCAAGTAATATCGGCGCCGGAGACGGCTCACTACATGACCCGTCTCACTGGTCAGAAAAAGGCAGCTGCGGCTGCCTTTTTTGTTTGTTGTCACCCGACTGGGCGTTAGCGCCCTCGCCCCTTACGATCGGCACGCTGTCGTGCAACCTGGCCGGGCTCCCCTGGTCTGACACCCGATGAACACCACCCGCGTCTCGCGCATCCGCCTGACTGCCGCAGCCACACGCGAACTGCCGCGCTGGCTGCTGCTCGCCATCTGCGTGATCTACGGCCTGTCAGGCCTGTTCTCGCGCGACCCGTGGAAGAACGAAGACGCCGCCGGCTTCGGCGCAATGTGGACGCTGGCCACCGGCAACACGCAAGATTGGCTGATGCCGAACATCGTCGGACGCCCGGTCGTGCAGGCGGGGCCCCTGGTGTTCTGGATCGGTGGGGCGTTCATCCGCGTGTTCGGGCAATGGTTCGGGCCGTCAGATGCCTCGCGCCTGGCCACCGCCCTGTTCTTCTTCATCACCTGCGCCTGCATCTGGTATGGCGCCTACCTGCTCGGCCGTCGCGCTGAAGTTCAGCCCTTTGAATTCGTCTTCGGCGGCCAACCGAATACGCGCGACTACGGCCGGACACTGGCCGACGGCGCACTGCTGATCTTCCTCGCCTGCGTCGGCTTGGCGCAGCGCGGGCACGAAACCACGCCGCTGGTTGGCGCGCTGTGCTTTGTCGCGGTGGCTGTGTATGGCCTAATTCGCGCCCTCGACAAGCCCGTGCGCGGCAGCCTCATCTACGGCATCGGCATCGGCTGCTTGTCATTGGCGGGCGGGCCGATCCTGCCGTTGGTAATTACGGTTGCCGTGCTGGTGGTTGCACCGACCACGCGTGTATTGCCTCTGCGCCCGCTTCTGACGATCGCGCTGCCGGTCTCGCTCGTACTCGGCTGGTCGTGGCCAGCCATGGCGTATCTGCTGGCCACCAACCCGACAGATGCGGTCACGTACATCCGCGAATGGGCACGTTTTGATCGCCACCAGTACGCCGGACCGACCGGCCATTCGCTTGGCTTTATCGCGCGCAACCTGCCGCTGTTTGCATGGCCAGTGTGGCCGCTGGCTGCCTGGGCATGGCGCAGCTGGAGCGGCATGCGCACCGCCCCGCATATCGCGCTGCCGCTGGCCGTGCTGGTGCCGCAGTTGCTGCTCCTGCTGCTGCAACCGACGCCCGGCGACGACAGCTTCCTGCTGCTGATTCCGCCGATGGCCGTGATGGCCACGTTTGCCCTGCCCACGCTGCAGCGCGGCGTGATCAGCGCCATCGACTGGTTTGCGCTGCTGGCCTTTACCATCCTCGGTGGCACGGTGTGGCTGCTGTGGATCGCCAAGATGACGGGCTTTCCGCCGCAACTCGCACGCAACGTGTACCGCATCGTGCCGGGTTATCGCCCCGAGTTCAGCTGGACAGCCTTAGCCTGGGCGCTCCTGGTGACGGCTGCGTGGGTGCTCATCGTAGTGTGGCGCACGTCTCGCGCCCCCAAGGCTATCTGGCGCGCAGTGGTGATTTCCGCCGCCGGCACCACGCTGATGTGGGTGTTGATGATGACGCTGTGGCTGCCCACCATCAACTACGCCAAGACATACCGCGACGTGGCGCAATCGGCTGCGCTGGCGCTGCCGCGCACCTACACGTGCGTGCAGCCGGTCCGCATGGGTGATGCGCAGCTTGCCTCGTTCGCCTACTTCGGCCACATCCGCTTCGGCAACGCAGAAGACAACTGCGACATCCTGCTGCGCCATGATCAATACGACTATGGCGCGCCCTCGAGCGTCTCCAACTATGAGTGGCGCCTGATCTGGGAAGGCCGCCGCCCCGCTGACCGCGACGAACATTTCCGCATGTATCGCCTGACCGAGGCCGCCGCCGCAACGCATCCGCCGCCCACGTCGACCACGACGCGCCGGCGCAAGCTGCGGCAGTAACGTCGCGCCCAACCCGTCAATGTTTCTCACCGACGTTCGCCGCATTACCGCACTGGCGTGGCCGGTGTTGATTGGCCAGTTGGCCGTGATCACGTTCGGCGTGCTTGATACGGCAATGGCCGGGCGCGCCTCTGCCGCCGATCTTGCCGCCATCGGGCTCGGCGGCTCGATCTACGTAACGGTGTATATCAGCCTGATGGGCGTGTTGCAGGCGCTCTCCCCCATCGCCGGGCAACTCTACGGTGCGGGGAAACACGGCGAGATCGGCGAAGAAGTACGCCAGGCCATCTGGCTCGGACTGGTGCTGGCGGCCATCGGCATGCTGATCCTCTGGTTCCCCGCTCCGCTGCTGCGCTTGGCGAACGCCACGCCCGAGTTGACCGAAAAAGCGACTGCTTATCTGCGCTACGAAGCGCTCGCGCTGCCAGCGGCGCTCGGGTTTCGCATCTACTCGGCGCTGAACAACGCGTTGTCCCGCCCCGTCATGGTGACCGTGCTTCAACTGGCCGGTCTGGTCCTCAAGTTTCCGCTCAACGCGCTGTTTCTGTACGGCGGCATGGGGTTGCCCGCCATGGGCGGCCCGGGCTGTGCGCTCGCGTCGATGATCATCAGCTGGTTGTCGTTCATTGCAGCGGCCGCCATCTTGATACGCAATCCCGCCTACACGCCGTTTGCGATCTTCACGCATTACTCGCCGCCCAACCGGGCGCGATTGTGGGCGCTGGTCCGCCTTGGCGTGCCGATGGGCTTCACCTACCTGATCGAGATCACCTCGTTCACGCTCATGGCGATCTTTATTGCGCGCCTGGGCACGGTCGTGCTGGCCGGCCACCAGATCGCCGCGAACCTGGGCGCGGTGGCCTATATGGTGCCGCTGTCCCTGTCGATAGCCACATCGACGCTGGCCGCGCAGTCCATCGGCGCCCGCGATCGCGTGGCCGCGCGGCGGATCTCATTGAATGGCATCAAGCTGGCCGTCATCTGTGCGGCCATCGTCGGCGCGGCGGTGCTGTTCTTGCGGCATGGACTGGTCGGCTTGTATACGCGCGATGCAACAGTGATGGCCATTGCCGTACCGCTGCTGCCTTTCATCGCGTTCTATCAGATGTTCGACGCGCTGCAGGTGATGGCGGCGTTCATTCTGCGCGCTTACAAGATCGCACTCATCCCCACCGTCATCTATGCGCTATCGCTGTGGGGCGTAGGCTTGGGCGGTGGTTACGTATTGGGTTTTGGATTGCTCGGCGACGTTGCTGCAGCACTCCGTGGCGCAGCCGGCTTCTGGGCAGCCAATAGCTTGAGTTTGATGGTGGCCGGTGCGTTGCTGGTCAGCTATTTCAATCGCGTCAGCCGCCTTCCCGATTAATCCCTTAATTCCAGCACCACACGCACCACATTGAATGCGTGTTTAAAGGGAAGCCGCTATGGCAATTGAAATGGGAAATGCAAAAGAAAAAGCCCGCTGCAAGCAGCGGGCTTTGATTTGGCGGAGCGGACGGGACTCGAACCCGCGACCCCCGGCGTGACAGGCCGGTATTCTAACCGACTGAACTACCGCTCCTTGTCGGTTGCAAAACCAGCTAGAGACTGGCTTTGCGATTGAGCTTCTGGTTAAGCTCTTGTTATGGCGTCCCCTAGGGGATTCGAACCCCTGTACTCACCGTGAAAGGGTGATGTCCTAGGCCTCTAGACGAAGGGGACAGAAACTGTTTTGCAACGCTTTCCGTCTTACGCTGCGAAGTCCGCTATCTTAACAGACCTTTTAGCGTTTTGGAAGCTTCTTTTCAAATTTATTTTTGAATCGAACCTTCCGGCATTTTGGTGGAGCTAAGCGGGATCGAACCGCTGACCTCTTGCATGCCATGCAAGCGCTCTCCCAGCTGAGCTATAGCCCCAAGTACTGCTAACTACTTCTTACTGCTGGCTTCTTGCTTCGTTTCGCTTCGTGTTGCAGCGAAAACAAGAGTATAGGGGAAGTAATTAGCGCTTGGCAATACCCTCTCGCAAATTTTTTTGCGCCTCGTGCATCACGCTGCCAAACGGGCCAGAACGACGTCGCGGCCGAACAGCTCCAGCACGGCATCGATCGACGGCGTTTGCAGTTGCCCCGCCACCAGCAGGCGCACCGGCATGGCCAGCTTGGGCATCTTCCAGCCGTGGGCGGCCAGCACCTCCTTGAACGCGGCACTGATAGCTTCACGCTTCCACTCCGGCAATGCGCCCAGCTTTTTCGCCAGCGCGGCAATGCCCGGGCGTACGTCGTCCGTGAGGTGTTGCGCGGCGAGTTCCGGCTCGATGGTCAGATCGGTGCGGTAGAACAGCAGCGCCGTTTGCGCGACTTCACGCAGCGTGTTGGCGCGGTCCTTCACCAGAGCGATGACATCGGCGAGCACGGGGCCGCCATCCACCTTGCCGCCCAGCTCTTCAATGAAGGGCTTCACCAAACCAGCAAGGCGCACGTTATCCGCCTGCTTGATGTAGTGGTTGTTCAACCAGGCGAGCTTCTCGGGGTTGTATTGCGCGGGCGACTTGCCCAGGTGCTCCAGGTCGAACCACTCAATGAACTGCTCGCGCGAGAAGATTTCGGCGTCGCCGTGCGCCCAGCCCAGGCGGGCGAGATAGTTGACGATGGCCTCGGGCAGGTAACCGGCATCGCGGTAGCCGGTGACGCTCATGGCACCGTGGCGCTTGCTCATCTTCTCGCCCTGCTCGTTCAGCACGGTCGGCAAGTGAGCGTAGACCGGCGGCGTGCCGCCCAGTGCGCGCAGGATGTTGATCTGGCGCGGCGTGTTGTTGACGTGGTCATCGCCGCGGATCACGTGGGTGATCTGCATGTCCATATCGTCGACGACCACGCAGAAGTTGTACGTGGGCGTGCCGTCCGGGCGGGCGATGACGAGGTCGTCCAGCTCATCGTTGGAGATTTCGATGCGACCCTTGACGGCGTCGTCCCACACGACGCTGCCGCCGATGGGGTTCTTGAAGCGCATCACGGGTTGCACGCCGGCCGGCGGCGTCGGCAGGACCTTGCCCGGCTCGGGGCGCCAGGTGCCGTCGTAACGCGGTTTTTCGCCGCGCTCGCGTTGCGCTTCGCGCAGGGCGTCAAGCTCTTCGGTGCTCATGTAGCACGGGTAGACGAGTTCCTTCTCCACCATCTGCGCGATGACTTCGCGATAGCGGTCCATGCGCTGCATTTGGTAGAACGGGCCTTCGTCGATGTCCATGTCGAGCCAGTCCATCGCTTCCAGGATCACGTCGACGGCTTCCTGGCTGGAGCGCTCCACATCGGTATCTTCAATGCGCAGGATGAAGTCGCCCTTCATCTTGCGGGCGAAAGCCCACGGATAGAGTGCCGAGCGGATGTTGCCGAGGTGGATGAAACCAGTGGGGCTAGGAGCGAAACGAGTGCGGACGCGCTGTGTCATAGGAATGGCTGAACGAACAAGGCCGCTTGGTGGAATCCGTGATGGATCGTGAGCGGCCTTTATCAAAACCGAAATTATAGCAACCGTACCCCCAGGACTTGACCGGCCCGCCGCCGAACTTTGGCACAATGGCGGCCGATTACAGCGCGCACCCGCGCGCGCCACTGAACCGCCCCAACGCTCATGCAACGCCGCCTCTTTTTGGGTGCCGCCGGCACCTCCCTGCTCTCCGCCTGCACCGTGACGGGCTTTTCGTCCCACAAGACTGAAACGCCGGTGACGCCATCCACCGCCGTATTGCCGCCGTCGTCGCAATCGGCCACGCCGCCGGTGCGCATCGGTCTGGCGCTGGGGGGCGGCGCCGCGCGGGGCTTCGCGCACATCGGTGTCATCAAGATGCTGGAGGCACAAGGTATCCAGATCGACTACATCACCGGCACCAGCGCGGGCAGCGTGGTGGCGGCGATTTACGCATCGGGCATGTCGGGTATCGAAATGAACCGCATGGCGCTCAAGATGGACGAAGCCATGATCGCCGACTGGGCGCTGCCGTTCGGCACGCGCTTTGGCGGCTGGCTCAAGGGCGAAGCGCTGGAGAATTACATCAACCGGCTGGTCAAGCAGAAGAGCATCGAACAGATGCGCATTCCGCTGGGCATTGTCGCCACGGACCTGACCAGCGGTAAGCCGATCCTGTTCCGCCGTGGCAATACCGGCCAGGCGGTGCGCGCGTCGTGCAGTATTCCGGGCGTGTTCCAGCCGGTAACGATCAGCGGGCGGCAGTACGTGGATGGCGGCCTGGTGGCGCCGGTGCCGGTCAGCTACGCCAAGCAGATGGGCGCAACGTTTGTGATTGCGGTGAACATCTCGGCGGATCCGTCCAATCAGTCGGTATCCGGCCAGGCCAGCATGCTGCTGCAGACAACGGCCATCATGGGCCAGAGCATCAACAAGACCGAACTAGCGCAGGCTGACGTGGTGATCACACCATCGTTGCCATTCGTGAAGGGCAGCGACTTTACGGCCCGCAACGAAGCGATCCTCGGCGGCGAACAAGCGGCCCAGGCAGCCATGCCACTGCTGCGCGAAAAACTGCGCCTGCCGCAAGCCACGGCCGCCTCTCCCCTGCCGGCACGCTGAACACGCCGTACCGACAACAAAAAAGACCGCCGCGGCGGTCTTTTCTTTTCAGGCTACGTATCAGCGCATCAACCGCCGTACAACGCCAGGGGCTTGCCAGAGGCATTCGGGTCAACGCGCTTGAGTTGCTCGACGAAATTGTCGGCGCCGTCCTTGATCGGGGAGCCGGAATTGCCTTCGATGCGGCGTGCGCCGTTGTAACGCGACACCCAGTACGAGGCAGTCATGTCATCCACGCGGATCTTGCTGCCGGTGGACGGTGCGTGCACAAACTTGTTGTCGCCGATGTAGATGCCGACGTGCGAAAACGTATGGCGCATGGTGTTGAAGAACACCAAGTCGCCGGGACGCAGTTCCGCCATGTCGACACTGGTGCCGACGCGGCTCATTTCTACGGCGCGGCGCGGCAGCAGGAAACCAAAGGTGTCGTTGAAGACGTAGCGGACGAAGCCGCTGCAGTCGAGGCCCGATTCCGGCGTGTTGCCGCCGAAACGGTAGCGCAGGCCGATCATGCCCAGCGCGTTCATGACCACGTCGCCGGTTTTGCTCATCACGTTGGAGATGAGGCCGGGCTTGGCTTCCGGCTTGGCCTCGGCGCGGACTTCGGTGTCCTTGAAAACCGTATCAGCCTGTACTGCACTCGACACGATCACGCCGCAGCCGATCACAACCCCTACCGCTAGGCGCGCCATGGAATGAAGTACGAAGTGCTGCATTGGTTCTCCCTCGGAAACTCATAATGATCGCACCGACATATGACAGCGCGAATGAGACCAGTCCGAATCCTGATAAAACAATCTCGCAGGATGATAAAAGTGACACTTTGACTTGTCAAAGGTCGTTACAAATTTGCTCAAATTCACAGCCGAATCAAGCACTTACGCATCACTTTAGATGCGCATCCTTACAAAAATGGTGCATCGCAACCGCACCTATTTGGGGCGCAAACTGCCGATTTTTACGGGTTATCCCGCGCAGGGGCGAGTGAGGCGGCCGCCATCAGCTTGCAGGTGTAAGGGTGAGAAGGTGACGCCAGCACCGCTTCGGTGTCGCCCTCTTCCACCACTTTGCCATCCTTCATCACCACCACGCGATGTGACATGGCGCGGATGACGGCAAGGTCGTGGCTGATGAAGAGATACGACAGGTTGTATTTTTTCTGAAGGGCCGATAGCAGAGAAAGCACCTGCTGTTGGATCGACACATCGAGCGCGGAGGTTGGCTCATCCAGCACCAGCACCTGCGGCTTAAGGATCAGCACCCGCGCAATGGCGATGCGCTGACGCTGGCCGCCCGAGAACTCGTGCGGATAACGCCCCAATGCGGTGCGGTCCAGACCGACCTCGCGCAACGCTTCAATCACACGATGGCGGCGCTCGGTTGCGTTGATGTGGGGCTGGTGCAACGCCAGCCCTTCGCCGACGATCTCCTCGATCGTCATGCGCGGCGAGAGCGAGCCATACGGGTCCTGAAAGACCACCTGCATGCGCGCACACACCGCCCGGCGGTCTTCGCGCGAGACGCGCAGCAGCGAGTTACCGAGAAACCGCAGATCGCCGCCCTTGGGCGCCTGCAGCCCTAGCAGCGTCTGCGCGAGCGTGGTCTTGCCTGAGCCGGATTCACCCACGATGCCAAGCGTTTCGCCTTCGCGCAGTTGCAGCGAGACGGCATCGACCGCCGTGAATGGATCGCTGCGGAACCAGCCCGCAAAGCCGGGGCGATGGCGCTCGTAGGTGACGGTCAGCTTGTCGGCTTCGAGCAGCACCGGCGCGAGCGGCACCAGCGGCAGCACATCACGCTGCGGGCGGCTTTCCAGCAGGCGCACGGTGTAGGGGTGCTTGGGCGCGGCAAACACGTCGACCGTATTGCCGGTTTCGACCAGGACGCCCTGCTCCATCACGCCGACGCGTTCGGCAAAGGCCCGCACCATGTTGAGATCGTGTGTGATCAGCATGATGGCCATGCCGAACTCGGCCTGCAGTTCGCGCAGCAGCTGCAGGATCTGCATGCGCACCGTCACGTCGAGCGCGGTCGTCGGCTCATCGGCCAACAGCAACTTGGGCGAACACGCGAGCGCCATGGCAATCATGGCGCGCTGGCGCTGGCCGCCCGAAAGCTGATGCGGAAACGCGTCGAACCGGCGCGGCGCCTCTTTGATGCCCGTGCGCTCCAGCAGCGCGATGGCGCGGGCCTTGGCGGCACGCTTGTCCAGGCCTTCGTGCAGCTCCAGTGTTTCGACGATCTGGTTGCCGATGGTGTAGAGCGGGTTGAGCGCCGTCATCGGCTCCTGAAACACCATGGCGACATCCGCGCCGCGCAGGCCGCGCATCTCACGTTCGCTGGCGACAAGAAGATCGCGTCCCTCCAGCAGGATGCGTCCGCTGTAACGCGCGTCCGCCAGCAGACGCATGATGGACAGCGCCGTGACGGATTTGCCCGAGCCAGACTCGCCCACCAACGCAAAGCGCTCACCGGCGTGCAAATCGAGCGAAACGTGCTTGACGGCGTCTGTCGTCTCTCCGTGCTCGGAGTCGAAATGCACGCACAGATCATCCAGCCGCAGCAGCGGGCCGTCGTACTTGGGGGCGGTGGAACGCAAATCGACGCGGGTCACTTCCCCTCCGTCGGCTTCTGACGCGCGCGCAATTGCGCGAACGACAGGCGCGTGTCAAAGGCATCGCGCAGGGCATCGCCCATGAAGGTCAGCAGCACAAGGGTCAGCACCAGCACTACGAAGGTCGACAGCGAAATCCACCAAGCGTCCAAGTTGGCTTTGCCCTGCGACAACAACTCGCCCAGGCTGGGGGTGGAAGGCGGCACGCCCAAACCAAGGAAGTCCAGGCTCGTGAGCGCGAGGATGGCCGCGCTCATGCGGAACGGCAGAAAGGTAATCACCGGCGTCAGGCTGTTGGGCAGGATGTGGCGCCACATGATCTGCCAGTTCGAGAGCCCCATCGCACGCGCCGATTTGACGTAGTCCAGCGAGCGGTTGCGGTAAAACTCAGCGCGCACGTAGTCCGAGAGCCCCATCCAACCGAATAACGACAACAGGATGATGAGCAGGCCCAGGCTGGGCGTGAAGATCGACGCAAAGATGATCAGCAAGTACAGCTCGGGCATTGAACTCCAGATTTCGATCAACCGCTGCGAGAGCATGTCGAAGCGACCACCGAAGAAGCCCATCAACGCGCCGGTGAGCGTGCCAACCAATACCCCTATCACCGTCAACGCCAACCCAAACAGCACCGACACGCGAAAGCCATACAGCAGCCGCGCAAAGACATCCCGCCCGCGATCATCCGTGCCGAGCCAGTTCTCTGCCGACGGCGGCGCGGGGTTGGGCTCCTTGGAGAAGTAGTTCAGCGTCTCGTACGAATACGGATTGGGCGGATAGATCGCAAAGCTGCCCGGCTCCTTGAACTTGTCGCGGATGTACGGATCGAGGTAGTCGGTGGGCGTGGGGAAGTCGCCGCCGAAGGCCGTCTCCGGGTAGGTCTTGACGATGGGGAAGTACCACGTGCCGTGGTAGCGGACGACCAGCGGGCGGTCATTCGAGATGAGCTCGCCGCCCAGGCTGAGCACAAACAGCGCCACGAACAGAATCAGGCTCCAATAGCCGAGGCGGTGCTGCTTGAAACGCCGCCACGCACGCTTGAGCGGCGATGGCGAATGGCGTACCGCGTGCGGTGCCGCCACGTTGGACGGATGTGCGGAAGTGCGGGAGTACTGAGTCATGTCTCTGCCCGCCTATCGCCCAACCGAGCCGAAGTGGATACGCGGATCCACCAGCACGTAGCACACGTCGGAAATCAGGCGCGCCGCCAGCCCGATCAGCGTGAACAGGTACAGCGTGCCCAGCACGACCGGATAGTCGCGCCGCATCACGGCCTCATACGAAAGCAAGCCCATGCCATCGAGCGAGAACAGTTGCTCGATCAGCAGCGACCCCGTGAAGAACGCGCCGATGAATGCAGTCGGAAAGCCCGTCACCAGCGGCAGCAGCGCATTGCGGAAGATGTGCTTCCACAGCACGCGCCGCTCCGACAGGCCCTTGCTGCGCGCAGTCAGCACGTACTGCTTGCGGATTTCCTCCAGAAACGCGTTCTTCGTCAGCATGGTGATGACCGCAAAGCTGCCCACCACCGACGCGGTCACCGGCAGCGCGATGTGCCAGAGGTAATCCGTCACCTTGCCCAGCAGGCTCAATTGATCCCAGTTGTCCGACGTAATGCCGCGAATGGGGAACCACTGGAAAAACGTGCCGCCACCGAAGAGCACCAGCAACAGCACACCCAGCACAAAGCCCGGAATCGCATAGCCCACCAGCACGATAATGCTGGTCACCAGATCAAACCGACTGCCCGCTCGCACCGCCTTGGCAATCCCAAGCGGCACCGCTATGAGATAAGTGAGGAAGAACGTCCACAGCCCGATCGAAATCGACACCGGCAACTTGGACTTGATGAGTTCCCACACGCTGCGATGCTGAAAGTAGCTCTCGCCCAGATCAAAGCGCGCGAAGCGGCCAAGCATCAGGAAGTAACGCTCCACCGGGCTCTTGTCGAAGCCATACAGCGCACGGATTTCCTTGATCTTCTCGGCATCCACGCCGCGTCGGCCGCGGTAGTCGAAGGCGCCGCCGCCGCTGGCCTCGCCGCCGGCGCCGCCCCGCCCTTTCATCTCCATCATCATCTGCTCGACTGGGCCGCCCGGCACAAACTGGATCACCGCAAAGGTGAGCGTGATCACGCCAATCAGCGTCGGAATCAGGAGCAGCAGCCGTTTGATCAAATAAGCAAACATGGCGACATCACGTTAGCGCGAAGCGTTCAATGGCCGGGCGCGGGAACGCGCCACCACGCCGTCAGCACCCAGGCTTCCGCCGAGTAGTAGTACGGCAGACGATCCGGATACATCAGGTTCTTGTTGTAAGCCACACGGTGCGTGGGCGAATACCAGTGCGGAATCACGTAGCAACCGTGCATCAGCACCCGATCGAGGGCGCGGGATGCGATGATCAGTTCATCGCGATCGTCGGCGCGCAGCACGTCATCGATCAGCGCATCCACGGCGGGAGATTTGAGGCCGATCACGTTGTCCGAGCCAGCTTCGTCCGCAGCAGCGGAGCCAAACCGATCTTTCAGCTCGTTGCCGGGGCTTTGCGAATCGGGAAAGCGCAACGAGATCATGTCGAAGTCGAACTCTTCCAGCCGCTTCTGGTAGAGCGCGAAATCCGTCACGCGCTGGTTGACCTGGATGCCGAGCTTTTCCAGATTGCGCGCGTACGCGGCCATGACGCGGCTCATTGCGCCGCCATCGTCCAGCATCTCGAAGACGAAGGGCTCGCCCTTGGCATTGCGTAGCGCGCCGTCGTCGTACGTCCACCCTGCCTGTGCCAGCAGCCGACGCGCCTGGCGCAGGTTGTCGCGCAGTGAACTCGGCGGATCGGTGGAGGGTGGCGCGGCCAACACGCCAAAGACGTCCGGGTCGAGCTTGCTGCGCAGGGGCTCCAGCAGCGCCAGTTCACCTTTGCCCGGCGTACCGGTGAGCGAATCGGACGCAGCCAGTTCGCTGTTGGCGAAATAGCTGTCCAGCCGGCGATAGGCGCCATAGAAGAGCTGCCGGTTCAGCCATTCAAAATCCAGCGCCAGCGACAACGCCTTGCGCACCCGCAAGTCCTGGAAGATGGGCCGGCGCAGGTTCATCACAAAGCCCTGCATGCCGGCGCCATTGCGGTGCGGAAACTCACTCTTGATGAGTTCACCACTGCGGAACTTCACGCCAACGTAGCTCTTGGCCCAGTTCTTGGCGCGGTACTCCACCATGGCGTCGTACTCGCCCGCCTTGAAGGCCTCCAGGCGCGCGGTTTCGTCCTTGTAGAGCTTGTACTGGATGCGCTCGAAGTTGAACGAGCCGCGACGCACATTCAGATCGCGCCCCCAGTAGTTCGGATTGCGGCGGAAGGTGATGCCGCGCGACGGGTCAAACCGTTCGATCAGGTACGGGCCACTGGCAACCGGCTCCTGGAACGTCAGCTTATCGAACGCGACATCCTTGCCTTCGTTCTGGTCTTCCGGCTTGCCGCTGCCCTTGCCCCATTTTGGCGAGAACACCGGCAGCCCACCGACGATGAGCGGCAGCTCTTTGTTCTTTCGCTTGAAGTCATAGCGGATGGTGGCGGCATCCACCACCGTCACCTTGGCCACATCGGCGGTCATGCTGCGATAGGCCGGGCTTGCGCCCTTGCCCATCAGCATGTCGTACGAATACTTCACGTCCGACGCATGCACCCGGTCGCCATTGGAAAAACGCGCGCGCGGGTTGATGTGAAAGGTCACCGAGAGATCGTCCGGCGAGACCACCACGTCGTCCGCCAACAGCCCGTAGCCGCTGGCCGTCTCGTCCCAGCTGCCGATCAGCAGGCTCTCGAACACGAGCTGGGTGAGCCCCGGAGCAGACGTCCCCTTGATGGTGAACGGATTGAACTTGTCGAAGCTCGTGCGGCGGTCAGGATTGCCCAACAGCAGCATGCCGCCGATGGGCGCCTTCGGATTCAAGTAACCGAAGTGGGAGAAGCCGGCCGGGTATTTCAGATCACCGTACTCGGCATAGCCGTGCGCCGCCCAGCTCGGCGCTGCACCCACGGCCGCCAGCAGGCAAGCCAGTGCCGCCAGAAACCGCCCGTACGGCTTGTTTGCCGCTGCAAGCACGCTCATGCCGCCTTGTGCCCCCGTTGCTCTTGCATGTCTTGACTCCACTCCACCGTCGTCTGAAAGCGTGTTTCGGACGATTCTAACGCTCTGTCACGACAATCCCGCCAAATCGCCTCCGGGGATCGTCCCGCATTGACAAGGGCGGCGCGCATCTGCGGCACTGCGCAAAAGCACGAGATGCCCGTAGCTTTCCGGTATGATCGCGCCGACAAAACCGCCCATATGCCGCCACGGAGTGACCGCAGTGGCATACCGGTGCGACGTTGCCCACATTTGTACGGAGAAAACATGGGATTCCTCGCTGGCAAGCGCATTCTGATTACCGGCCTTCTGTCCAACCGATCGATCGCCTACGGCATTGCCAACGCCTGCAAGCGCGAAGGCGCTGAACTGGCCTTCACCTACGTCGGCGAACGCTTCAAGGACCGCATCACCGAATTCGCCAACGAGTTCGACAGCAAGCTGGTGTTCGACTGCGACGTCGGCAGCGACGAGCAGATCGCCAAGGTGTTCGAAGATCTTGGCCAACACTGGGGCCACTTCGATGGCCTGGTGCATTCGATCGGCTTCGCACCGCGCGAAGCGATTGCCGGCAACTTCATCGATGGCCTGTCGCGTGAGTCGTTCCGCATTGCGCACGACATCTCGGCCTACAGCTTCCCGGCACTGGCCAAGGCCGCGCTGCCGATGCTGTCGGACAAGGCCTCGCTGCTCGCCCTGACCTACCTGGGCGCCGAGCGCATCGTCCCGAACTACAACACGATGGGCTTGGCCAAAGCCTCGCTGGAAGCCGGCGTGCGCTACCTAGCTGGCGCGCTGGGCCCGAAGGGCATCCGCGCCAATGGCATCTCGGCCGGCCCAATCAAGACGCTGGCCGCCTCGGGCATCAAGGATTTCGGCAAGCTGCTGAAGTACATGGAAGACGTGGCCCCGCTGCGCCGTAACGTCACCATCGAAGAAGTCGGCAACGTGGCTGCGTTCCTGCTGTCGGACCTGGCCAGCGGCGTGACCGGCGAGATCACGTATGTGGATTGCGGCTTCAACGTGACCGCAGGCGTGCCGGAAAGCGTCGGCCAAGACTGATTGCGCTGACGCTGCATGCGCCTTCTTCGGGTGGCGCATGCAAGTCCTCGATCTCGCAATCGGCAAAGACGATCGGCAAAGAAAAAGCCCGCATGGCGCAAACCATGCGGGCTTTCTGACGTGCAGTGCAATGCGAGCCGTCACGTCAGCTCGACTCGCATCCGCCTGTTTAATGCGCTTCCCGCGAGAAGCACCAAACTGGCGGAGACGGAGGGATTCGAACCCTCGATCCAGGTTTTGGCCCGGATGCTCCCTTAGCAGGGGAGTGCCTTCGACCTCTCGGCCACGTCTCCCAAACTTGCGTCACACGAAGGAGCCCGTGCAACGAAGCGCGTATTCTAGCCACTTCACCTCACCCGGTCAACGACAACTGCATGACATGCGGTGAGAATCGTGGCCCCCGGGGTCGCCACCCCGGCCAACCCGGTACCGGTTCAGCCGATTACGCCTGATCCAGTTCGAACGCCTTATGGAGCGCGCGCACTGCCAGCTCCATGTACTTCTCGTCGATCAGCACCGAGATCTTGATTTCCGAGGTGGAGATCATCTGGATGTTGATGCCCTCTTCCGACAGCGTGCGGAACATCTTGCTGGCGATGCCCACGTGCGAGCGCATGCCCACGCCCACCACCGACACCTTCGACACCTTCGGGTCGCCCGACACGCTGGCTGCACCGATGTGGCCCTTTACGCTGTCGTTCAGGATCGCCAGAGCGCGCTGGTATTCGCCACGCGGCACGGTGAAGGTGAAGTCCGTCTTACCTTCCACCGACTGGTTCTGGATGATCATGTCGACGTCGATGTTGGCGTCGGCGACCGGCCCCAGGATCTGATAAGCGATGCCAGGCTTGTCCGGCACACCGATCACGGTGATCTTGGCTTCGTCGCGGGCAAAGGCGATGCCGGAAATGGCGGCGGCTTCCATGTTCGAATCTTCCTCAAAAGTAATCAGCGTGCCCGAGTTCATCTCAACGTCGAGCGGCATCAGCGGGTCGGTCAGCGACGACAGCACGCGGGTCTTCACGCGGTACTTGCCAGCAAACTCCACCGAGCGAATCTGCAGCACCTTCGAGCCGAGGCTGGCCATTTCCAGCATCTCTTCGAAGGTGATCTTGTCCAGGCGGCGAGCGTCGTCCACCACGCGCGGGTCGGTCGTGTACACGCCGTCGACATCGGTGTAGATCAGGCACTCGTCGGCTTCGAGCGCGGCGGCAACCGCCACAGCGGACGTATCCGAGCCACCGCGGCCCAGCGTGGTGATATGGCCTTCGCCGTCAATGCCCTGGAAGCCGGTGATGACGACCACGCGGCCGGCGTCGAGATCAGCGCGCACGCGCTCATCATCAATCGACTGGATGCGAGCCTTGGTGTAGGCGGAATCGGTTTTGACCGGCACTTGCCAGCCGGTGTAGCTGCGCGCGTCGATGCCTTCGGCATGCAACGCGATGGCCAGCAGGCCCACGCTCACCTGCTCGCCCGTCGAGGCAATCATGTCGAGTTCACGGGGGTCGGGTTGGGCCGAAATCTCTTTGGCCATACCCAGCAGGCGGTTGGTTTCGCCGGACATGGCCGAGGGAACGACCACGATCTGGTGACCTGCACGGTGCCATTTGGCAACGCGCTTGGCGACGTTCTTGATGCGTTCAACTGAACCCATCGAGGTGCCACCGTATTTGTGAACGATGAGAGCCATCTTGGAAAGATCGAGAGGAGGCGAAGCGGTGCAAAAGCCTTTGAAAATACAGCAATTTGCAGCGATCGGCAAGAAAACGGCCGATTGCGCCGAGTCAAGAAGTGTGCCAAAGCGCACTCATTGCCCGCCAACCCACATGATCCGCCAGCCTGGGCCACTGCCCACCGCCGCGTGGTCCATCCCGACCCCAGCGGCAAAGACCAGCGTTTCCCCCGCATACAGCAGAGGCAAGCGCTCACGCTCCCACGCTGGGACGCCCGCCTCCTGATACGCCTGCTTGAGCGCACGCGATGGTCCACCCGGGCGCAGCACGATGCGCTCGCCGCCGCGTCGCGGCACCAATGACAAGGGCGCCCGCAAGATGTCGGCGTCGATGCCACCGGCCGCCACAGGTGAAAACAGCAGCGCCCCACCCCATTCGTTCACGTTCACGCGCTGCTCGGTCCGATCTGCAGCATCGAACTGCCCCGGATCGAGGGTGACTGCAACAGGGGCAAATACCTCGCTAGCGTGGGGCTCGATCCACGCTAGGCCGCGGTAGCGTCTGACCTGCCCTGCCGGCAATGCAATGCGCAGCGCGCCATCGTCACGCGCGTCAACCAACTGAGTGCGCAGATCGTCTAAGCGGCGGGTGGACAAGGCGCGCATGCCCGCCTCCGCCAGCCACGCACGCAATACCGCACGCTGACGCGGCACGGATAGCGCCATCAGCGCCAGGACATCGAGCCCCTCCGTCGAGACAATTCGCGCGAGATCCGCCTGTGCAATCTCGTCGATCAGCGCGGCAGCATCCGCCAGATGCGTTGCACTGCGCGCCAGCGCCTCGCGATACGCGGGGAAATGCTCGGCCATGCCAGCCAGCAGCGGCCGCAGCGCGTTGCGTGCATAGCGCGCATCGCTGTTGGACGGATCCTCGATCCAGGTGAGCGCGTGGGTGTGCGCGTACAGCTCGATTTCGCTGCGCGGCACGTCGATCCACGGACGCAGCACAGGGATAACGCCTGCGCGAACGATCGGCATGGCGGCAAGACCATCGACACCAGCGCCGCGCATCAATTGCAGCAGCACGGTTTCGGCCTGGTCGTCCTGGTGATGGGCCGTCAGCAGGATCGACGCGCCGGTCTGCGCGCAAAGCGCCTCCAGGGCGGCGTACCGAGCGTCGCGCGCTGCCTCTTCGACACCCTGCCCTGCATCGGTTTCGACGTGGACACGGCGCGCATGGAACGCGACCCCCGCCGCCTCCGCCATGCGCTCGCAGGCGCATTCCCAGGCACCGGCATCGGCCTGCAGGCCGTGGTGGATATGCAGCGCAACCAGACGCACCGGGGTGCCTGCATCGCGCCACGCGACACACGCGTGCAGCAGCGCGGCGGAATCCCGCCCACCCGACAACGCAATCGCTACCGTCGGCGCTTCAGCCTCGCCAGAAACAACAAAGGCCGCACACGCGGCAACGCGTTGTGCGACCTTGTTGACCAGACTGGCCGATCGGGCAGACGGATCAGCGCGCGTCGACTTCCTTGAACTTGCCATAGGCCATCAGGCGCTCGTGACGACGGGCCTGCAGTTCAGACGTCTTCATGCCTTGGAACTGACGCAGCGACTCAGCCAGCGCACGCTTGAGCATCGTCGCCATCCCCTTCGGATCGCGGTGCGCGCCGCCCAGCGGCTCGTTGACGATCTTGTCGATCAGGCCCAGCGCCTTCAGGCGGTGTGCGGTCAGACCCAGTGCCTCGGCGGCTTCCGGCGCCTTCTCGGCAGTCTTCCACAGGATCGACGCGCAGCCTTCCGGCGAGATCACGGCGTACGTGGCGAACTGCAGCATGATCACCGCATCGCCCATGGCGATCGCCAGCGCGCCGCCCGAACCGCCCTCACCGATGATGGTGGCGATCAAGGGCACCCTCAGGCCGGCCATCACGAACAGGTTGTGGCCGATGGCTTCCGACTGGCCACGCTCTTCCGCATCGATGCCGGGGAATGCACCCGGCGTGTCGACAAACGTGAAGATGGGCAGGCCGAACTTGTCCGCCAGTTCCATCAGGCGCTTGGCCTTGCGGTAGCCCTCGGGCTTGGACATGCCGAAGTTGCGCAGTGCGCGTTCCTTCGTGTCGCGACCCTTCTGATGACCGATCACCATGCACGGCTGGCCGTTGAAGCGCGCCAGACCACCCACGATCGACAGGTCGTCCGCGAAAGTGCGGTCGCCGTGCAGTTCGTGGAAGTCGGTGAAGATTTCGCGGACGTAATCGAGCGTGTATGGACGCTGCGGGTGACGTGCGATCTGTGCGACCTGCCAAGGCGTCAGGTTGGCGTACAGATCTTTGGTGAGCTGTTGGCTCTTGGAAGCCAGGCGGGAAATTTCTTCAGAAATGTCGACAGCGGAATCGTCTTGCACGAAGCGAAGTTCTTCGATCTTCGCCTCAAGTTCTGCGATCGGCTGCTCGAACTCCAGGAAGGTTGTTTTCATGGATTTTCTGGAAGGCTCTTGAAGGCGCGCATTCTACCGGATTTTGACCGCCGGTCGACCCTGCGCGTTTCATCAAAATAAACAGATCAATAGGTGGTGGCCGTGTCGAGACTGCGCCACATGTACCACGTAGCCACGGTGCGCCACGGTTCCCAGTTCGCGGCCACCTCGCGTGCTTCGCTGCGAGTGACGGGTTCGCCACTGAAATAATTTTGCGAAATCGCGTTGATGAGCCCGATGTCGTCCAGCGGCAGCACGTTGGGGCGCATCAGGTTGAACATCAGGAACATCTCGGCCGTCCACCGACCGATACCGCGGATTTGCGTGAGCTCGGCAATGACATCCTCGTCTTCCATCTCGGCCCACTTGGCCACGTGCACCGTGCCGTTGCGGAAGTGGTCGGCCAGATCGAGGATGTACTCGGCCTTGCGCTTGGACAGGCCGCAGCCCGCCAGCTTCTCCTGCCCGGCGCGGATGAATTGTGCTGGCACCAGCTTGGGGCACGCGTCCACCACGCGCTCCCACACCGATTGCGCTGCCTTGACCGAAATCTGCTGGCCGACAATGGACCGCGCCAGCGTCACGAACGGATCGCCGCGCGAGGCCAAGTGCGCCGGGCCATACGCGGGGATGATCTTGCGCAGGATGCGGTCCCGCTTCATCAGGTCTGCGCAAGCCTCCTGCCAATATTCAGGCGGGCCGGACAGCACAACTTCTGCCGGCACAGGCATCGCCTCGTTCGTGGCGAGCGTTTCGGGCAGAGGCACCTTCGATGCCGGCGCACGTTTGGCCGACGCCTTGGCGGCGAGCGTCTTGCTCGGGACGCCGTCGATCTTCTTGGCTGCCGTTTTTTTGGCCGCTGGCGCCTTCACCGCTGGCGCCTTTTTGGCGGCCGTACTGCGCCCAACGCTGACCTTGCTGGCCTTCTTGGCCGCCGTGTTCATGCGCGTCTCCATTCGGTCACGCCACCCGGCTTGTCTTCCAGCACGATGCCGGCAGCCAGCAGATCGGCGCGAATGGCATCAGCACGCGCAAAGTCACGGGCGGCCTTGGCGGCACGGCGCTCTTCAATACGGGCTTCCACTTCTGCCGCATCCAGGCCATCCGCTGATACACCGCCTTGCAGGAAGGCATGCGGATCCCGGCCTAGCAGGCCCATCACACCCGCCAGCGCGGACAACTGATTGGCCAGCTCCGGCGAGCGCGTCTTGTTCACTTCGCTGGCCAACTCGAACAGCACGGACACGGCGACCGGCGTATTGAAGTCATCGTTCATCGCCTCGAGGAAGCGCTTGCCGTGCGGCTCGTTCCAATCAGGCTGCGCACCGGCCGTGGGGGGCACGTCCTTGAGCGCGGTGTACAGGCGCGTGAGCGCGTGGCGTGCGTCGTCCAGGTGGGCGTCGCTGTAGTTCAGGTCGCTACGATAGTGCGAGCGCAGGATGAAGAAGCGCACGACTTCCGCGTCGTACACCTTCAGCACATCGCGGATGGTGAAAAAATTGCCGAGCGATTTCGACATCTTCTCGTCATTCACGCGCACGAAGCCGTTGTGCATCCACGTGTTGACGAAGGTCTTGCCGGTGGCGCCTTCGGACTGCGCGATTTCGTTTTCGTGGTGCGGGAACTGCAGGTCAGCGCCGCCGCCGTGCAGGTCGAAATGCTCGCCCAGCAGCTCGCAGCTCATGGCCGAGCACTCGATATGCCAGCCCGGACGCCCCTCGCCCCACGGCGACGCCCAGCGCGATTCGGCCGGCTCATCTGCCTTGGCGGATTTCCACAGCACGAAGTCCAGCGGGTCTTGCTTGGCATCGTTGGCCGCCACGCGCTCGCCAGCACGCAGGTCTTCAAGCGACTTGCCCGAGAGCCTGCCGTAGCCAGGGAACTTGCGCACGGCGTAGTTCACGTCGCCATCAGTGGCCTGATACGCCAGCCCGTTGGTCTGTAGCTTGCCGATCATGCTGAGCATCTGCGGCACGTATTGTGTGGCGCGGGGCTCGTGATCGGGGCGTTGTGTACCCAACGCGGCGAAATCTTCGTGCATCGCGTCGATAAAGCGGCCGGTGAGCGCGCTCATCGTTTCGCCGTTCTCGACCGCTCGCTTGATGATCTTGTCGTCGATGTCGGTGATGTTGCGCACGTAGGTCACGTCGTAACCCGACGCACGCAGCCAGCGCTGCACCATGTCGAACACCACCACCACCCGCGCATGCCCGACGTGGCAGTAGTCGTACACCGTCATCCCACACACGTACATGCGCACGCGGCCGGGCTCGATGGGGACGAACGTCTGTTTCTCACGCGCGAGCGTGTTGTAGATCTTGAGTGATTCCATGAATCGGTGTCGGGAGATTCAGCGCGCCGCCACGTACTGAGGTACTGGGCTGGATGCCGGCGGGCGCAATTGCCATGTGCGGCTGGTGCGCGAGCGCAAATTAGCGGCACATTTTACCGGAACTGCCCCGATGGGTTGGCCGGCCGTGCGATCGGTCTGCTCCCAATCAAGAACCTTTTCCGGCGCGCGTTGCCACTGCTGCGCGCAAAGACGGTTTGTTAGAATGCGGCGGAGTATAACGGAACCGATTCTCATGACCAGACCGCTGCGCGAGCACGCTGCCACCCTGTGCGCTGCCACCCTGACTTGCCTGCTCGCTGTATCGGCGGCACCCGCCCTTGCACAGACTGCCGGCATCGCCCTGCCAGCAGACCTGACACCCAACACGCAGACGCCGCCACAGGTCGCACGTCAAAAGCGCATCGATGACGAGTTGGCCAAGAAGCAATACACCCAGGCGCTGGCCGAGCTGGACAAGGACGTCGCCTCGCAGCCGCGCAATGCACAAGCCCGCTTCCAGCGCGGTGTGGCGCTTGCCGGCCTGGGCCGCAGTGACGACGCCATCTTGGCCTTCAGCCAGATGACGCAGGACTTCCCTGAACTGCCCGAACCGTATATCAACTTGGCAGCCCTGTATGCCGAACGCGGCGAACTGCTCCGCGCGCGTGACAGCCTGATCATGGCGAACCGCGTGGCACCGGAAAATGCGCTGGCGCAGTCCAACCTGGGCGATGTCTATGTTCGCCTGGCCGCACAGTCGTACCAGAGTGCGCTCAAGTTGAACCCGAAAAACGCCACGGCACGTGCGCGCCTGGACGCCCTGCCGGATCTGCCGGGCGTGCGCCCGGCGGCGGCCGACCCTGCTGCTCCCACACTGCCCGCGGCCAGCGGCGTGAAGGCCAAGCCGGCCAAGCGTCATTAAGACGCGGCCGACACGTTTTCCCACCCCCAAGCTTCCCAGACCATGCTCCGTATTCGCTCCCTCTTTGCCGGACTCGTGTGCGCATTGGCCGTAACCGCCGCCGCCGCAGCAACCCCTGCACCGCGCGTGCAGTTCAAGACGTCGATGGGCAACTTCACCGTCGAGGTCTACCCGGACAAGGCACCCAAGACGGTCGCCAACTTCCTGCAATACGTGAAGGACGGCTTCTACAAGGGCACGATCTTCCACCGCGTGATGGACGGTTTCATGATCCAGGGCGGCGGTTTGGATGCGGGCATGAATGAGAAGCCCACCAGGGCGCCGATCGACAACGAAGCCAACAACGGCCTGAAGAACGACAAGTACACGATCGCCATGGCCCGCAAGATGGACCCGAACTCCGCCACCGCACAGTTCTATGTGAACGTGGTCGACAACAACATGCTGAACTACCCTGGTCGGGACGGATTCGGCTATACCGTCTTCGGCAAGGTGGTCGAGGGCACCGATACCATCGACAAGATCAAGGCGGTGGAAACCACCACCAAGTTCCCGCACCAGAACGTGCCCGTGAAGCCGATCGTGATTGAATCGGCCACCATCGTCTCCAAGTAACGCCCGAACAACGCTTTTTGCCCCACCCAAGGAATTCACCATGACCCAAGTCAAGCTGCACACCAACCACGGCGACATCACCCTCGCCCTGGACGCTGAAAAGGCACCCAAGTCGGTCGAAAACTTCGTCGCTTATGTGAAGGCCGGCCACTACAACGGCACCGTGTTCCACCGCGTCATCAAGGGCTTCATGATTCAGGGCGGCGGTTTCGAGCCGGGCAACGACATGAAGCAAAAGCCCACCAAGGACCCGATCCAAAACGAAGCCAACAACGGCCTGAAGAACGAGCGCGGCGCCATTGCCATGGCACGCACCAATGACCCGCATTCGGCCACCGCACAGTTCTTCATCAACACGGTCGACAACGACTTCCTGAACCACACCTCGCCGACGCCGCAAGGCTGGGGCTACGCTGTGTTCGGCAAAGTGACCGAAGGCATGGATGTGGTGGACAAGATCCGCTCGGTGCGCACGGGCAACCGCGGTTTCCACCAAGACGTGCCGATGGAAGACGTGATCATCGAAAGCGCTGAAGTGATCGAATGAGTGACACAGCGCACGCCTCACAGGCCACCGCGCTGAAGACACCGGTCCGGGTTTCCGGGCCGGTGTTTTTTATTTCGGACCTGCACCTGACGGCCAGCATGCCGGCCACCGCAGCAGCATTCGAGCGCTTCCTGCGCACGCGCGCACGTGAAGCCCGCACGCTCGTCATCCTGGGTGACTTTTTCGAATACTGGGTCGGCGATGAAGAGCTGGCCGATCCGTTCCACCGGCACGTTGCCAACCTGCTCGCTGAACTGGCGAACACCGGCACGCGTGTGCTGTTCATGCACGGCAATCGTGACTTCCTGCTCGGCAAGCGCTTCCTAGCCGCCGCACGCGCCACACTGCTGTCAGACCCGAGCGTGCTGGAAGTCGATGGCCAACGTATTGCCGTCGCGCACGGCGATGCCCTCTGTACGCGAGACACGGCGTACATGCGCTTTCGTCACTGGACGCGTAAGCGCTGGGTGCAACGGATATTCCTGACGATGCCGCTGCGTTGGCGGCTGAATATCGCGCAGAAGATGCGCGCCGAAAGCGAAGCCGGCCGCGCCATGTCTGCCAACGTGGCAGGCGAACCGCGCGCCGCCGCCATGATGGGCGACGTGGCGCCTGAAGCCGTCGATGCGCTATTCCAAGCCGCGGGCACGCCCACGCTCATCCACGGCCACACGCACCGCCCGCAGTTGCATCACGAGCCACGCGGCCAGCGCTGGGTCCTCTCCGACTGGGATTTCGATACCCTGACACCGCGCGGCAGCTTTCTCAAGCTGCAAGACGGTGTGCTGACGGTCGAGCAAGTGGCGACGACCTAGGCTGCCGCCACCGCCCTGCCTTTACTTCAACATCCGCTTCAGCTGACTGGCATCGAACGGATCGTTTGGCGAATTCTCAAGGTGTGCGCCCAGGCGATCCAAGGCGGAAAGAATCGACTCGATGCGCTCCTGCTGGAGTTCGCTGTGGTCGATCAGCCGCTTGAGCGCCAGCGACACCGGATCGTCCGCATCCGGCGTGATGCCGTAGGCCGAGAACTCCTGCTTGAGCGCCGACTTTGCCTCAGTGGCGGCGTCGCGCTCGATGATGCGTGCCGGAATGCCAACGGCCGTCGCGCCCGGCGGCACCGGTTTGAGCACCACCGCATTCGACCCCACGCGCGCGCCATCCCCAATGACGAAGCCGCCGAGCACCTTGGCGCCCGCACTCACCACCACGCCCTTGCCGAGCGTGGGGTGCCGCTTGGCGCCCTTGTACAGTGAGGTGCCGCCCAGCGTCACGCCCTGGTAGATCGTGCAGTCGTCGCCAATCTCCGCTGTCTCGCCGATCACGACGCCCATGCCGTGATCAATAAAGACGCGTCGGCCGACCGTCGCACCGGGGTGGATCTCAATGCCGGTCAGGAAACGTCCGAGGTGCGAGAACCACCGCCCCATCAGCTTGAAGCCACCGTTCCAACACGCATGCGCGACCCGATGGACGATGACGGCGTGCAGACCCGGATAGCAGGTCAGCACTTCCCAGCGGCTGCGCGCGGCTGGGTCTCGCTCCATGATGGCGGCAATATCTTCGCGAATGCGTGTGAACATCTTGGTTCGTGTGGGTGGATCGTTATATCGATATGCGCAATGCGCCGAGGGCAGTGTAAGGCATTGCCCGACTTTGCCATTGACGGCACAGCGGCAAGGGTTTTCGCCCGACATGCAAGGGGATACCGCGCCGTTCGATTCAGAACGGGCGGCTTCTCAGAGGTCAGCGACAGTCGTCGGCTGCGCCGGTAGGTGGCGTCGTAACTTCGGCACGGCGGCCGAGCATGCGTTTGGCAATCCCACGCAGGATGTTGACCTCTTCGGTCTCCAGCTGCGTACGGGCAAACAGACGCCGCAGGCGCGGCATCAGCTTCTTCGGCTGGGCCGGGTCGAGAAAACCGATCTCGACAAGCCCCTGCTCCAGGTGCTCAAACATGCCGTCGATCTGCTCCGCCGTGGCGGGCTCACCGACAAAGCCGACGCCTTCCATCCGGGTGTCGCCGGTGCCGGTGTCGGCCAGCAGCGCCATGCGCACCTCGTACGCAATCAACTGCACAGCTTGCGAAAGGTTCAGTGACGCATACGCCGGATTGGCCGGAATATGCGTGACGACATGGCAGCGCTCCACCACGTCATTCGGCAGGCCGAAGCGTTCGTTGCCGAAGACGAAGGCGACTGTGGTGTCCGGTGCGGCCAGCAAGGCGGCCACCTCTTCCGCCGCGGCACGCGGGCCGATGCGGCGCGGGCCGAACTCGCGCGGACGGGCAGTCAGTGCGATCGTGAGCGAGGCACCGGCGAGCGCTTCGCCAATGTCGTCGACCACACGGGCGCCGGCCAAGACGTCATCCGCGCCGCTTGCCATGGCAACAGCGTCGGCGTGAGATTGGGCATCCGCCTCACGCGGGCGCACGAGTACGAAGCTGCCCGCATTCCCAAACCCCATCGTCTTGAGCGCACGTGCGGTGGAGCCGACATTGCCCGGGTGGCTGGTCTCGACCAGCACAAAACGACAGCGTGCGGCGCGCAGGCGCAACGTTTCAGGGTCGACTGGGGTGAGGTTCGGTACGGTTTCGGGGGCGCCGGAGGCGGGGTTCATATACAATACGGCCACTCTTTTGACGGCGGAATCTTGTCCGCCGTTCGTTCTTCCACAATTCGCTGTGTTGTTTCGCCTGCCGCCACTGCCGAAAAATCGGTGCGTCAGGCGCGGAGATCCGTCATGCATCCGATGCTCAATATCGCCGTCCGGGCTGCTCGTAAGGCCGGCACCGTCATCAATCGCGCGTCCTTCGACGTCGATAGCCTGCGCACCGAGCGCAAACAACACAACGATTTCGTCACCGAAGTCGATCGCGCGGCCGAAGCCGCGATCATCGAAGTCATCAAGACTGCTTACCCCGATCACGCGATTCTAGCGGAAGAGTCCGGCCAATCCTGGGCCGACGGCGAAACCGCCAGCGAAAACGTGTGGGTGATCGACCCGCTGGACGGTACCACCAACTTCATCCACGGCTTCCCGCAATATGGCGTGTCGATCGCGCTGATGCAGCGTGGCGTCGTCACCCAGGCCGTGGTGTACGACCCGACGCGCGACGAACTCTTCACCGCCACCAAGGGCGGTGGCGCATTCCTGAACAACCGCCGCATCCGCGTCACGCGCCGCGACAAGCTGGCCGACTGCCTGATCGGCACCGGCTTCCCGTATCGCGACATGGAAGGCCTGTACGACTACACGCGCCTGTTCGCCACCATGACCGAAAACTGCGCCGGCCTTCGTCGCCCGGGCGCTGCCGCGCTGGACCTCGCCTACGTGGCCTGCGGCCGCCTCGACGGTTTCTTCGAGCAAGGCCTGAGCAAGTGGGACATGGCCGCCGGCTCGCTGCTGGTGACGGAATCGGGTGGCCTGGTGGGCAACTACACCGGCGAAACCGGCTATCTCGACCAGGGCGAGATCCTGGCCGGCAACCCGAAGGCGTTTGTGCAGATGATCAAGATCACGTCGCCGTTCTCGCGGTCGAAGGCTGAGGCTTAACAGCTGTCTTGCCCAAAGAAAAGCCCGCATCGCGCGGGCTTTTTCTTTGCTTGTACCGCTTACTTCGCCGCAACCGCAGGGGCTTTCGGCGCGTAGCTTAGCGAGGGCAGTTCTTCTTGCGCTTTCTCCGGTGTCTCCAGCGTAGGAATCACACGCCCAACCATCAGGCCCATCGATACCGACGTACGCACATACTTGGTCTCACCAGCGTCCAGTGCGAAGCTCAGCGTCTTTTCCGTCTCGGTCGACGTCGACACCGCATACTTGCCGGCGGGGCGATCCACAAAGAAGAAACCACCCGGCTTCGATTCACCAACGACTTCGTTGTTGAGCTTAATGTCCGGCTGAACCGCAGCACCCACCATTGACGACGAGCGCAGGAAATACACGCGCCCCTGGTCTGCCTTAAGCGTCGGAATAGTCGACGCCATTTCGGAATACTTCACGCCCGAAGCGCAACCCGCCATCAAGACGGTGATACCAATGGCCGAAGCCACAGTGCGCAAAACTCCCTTCATTGTGATTCTCCTGTTGTGATGGAAACGGCTGGGGAAAGCTGGGAATACGCCTGCTCGCCAGGCAGGTAGAACCCGACCACGCGGTGATCGGCGAGGACAAGATAGGCTTCGTGAACCTGCCTGCCTTCAATGGTGAAGACCGTACCGACTGGGCGGTAAACCACACCTTGCGGCAGCGCACCCACTCGCCGCCATTTCGAGCCGGCTTCGAGGGTGCGGGTATAGCCAGTGTCCAGGCGGATCTCTGCCGGCGCCTTCAGTTGAATCTGCGACGGTGCAATGGCCGCATCGTCAGCCAAAGTGGCTGGGGCTGTGGACACCATGGGGGCGCACGCCCCCAAACAAGCCACGGCGGCACAGGCTATGGCCCAACGCATTGGTTTTCGCACGACTCCCTCCAGAATTTTTGTGATTGGCGCGGTGGCGTGCGCCAGCGCACAGCGATGTTAGTGAACAAGCGCTGATGCGGCATCCCCCCAAAGCTGTTTTTTTGTGGGGATAGCGATGCAAGTTGTCACTTGCCGGCCATTCGGGCGGCAATCCCTGTTGGGTATGCGGTTTTTTTGTGTGGAGTCGTCGTCGTTCACAATGCGTTTCTCGCCATCGACTTCGTCACGCGCCATGAAAACCGCCCTCGCCCTGCGCCACGTTCCGTTCGAGCACCTCGGCATCCTTCAGCCCTTGCTGGAGGCGCGCGGCTACACGGTCCGCTACGTGGACGTAGGCGTACAGCCCGTGCCCGCAGACGACATGGCCGCCGCCGATCTGCTGATCGTGCTCGGCGGCCCGATCGGCGCGTACGACGATGCGGCCTACCCTTTCGTGCGTGACGAAGCAGAGGCGATCGCCCGGCGACTGGCTGCGCGCAAACCACTGCTTGGCATCTGCCTGGGCGCGCAGTTGATGGCGCGGGCCTTGGGCGCGGCCGTCAAGCCAATGGGCGTGAAGGAGATCGGCTTTGCGCCCATCACGCTCACGGCTGCGGGTCAGGATTCGCCGCTCGCGCCATTGGCCGATGGCACGCCGGTACTGCATTGGCATGGCGATCGGTATGACCTGCCGCCCAGCGCACAGCAGCTTGCCTTCACGGCCACCTGCGCGGAGCAGGCGTTCGCCATTGGTCACCACGCGCTAGGGCTGCAATTCCACCTGGAGGCGGATCTGGATGAATTGGAGGCCTGGTTGATCGGCCATGCGGCAGAGCTGGGCGCGGCCGGTATCGACCCGCGCGTGCTGCGTGCCCAGGCGCCTGCGGTGGCGCAACGCTTGTCGCAACGTGCCGGCGAAGTGTTCACGGCGTGGCTGGATCGTGCGGAGGCCGCATGACGCTGCCCGCGCCCATCCGCATCGACGCCATCCTCACCGGCCGCGCAGTGGACTACACGCGGCCCGGATCACGCAGTGCCATCAACAAGCGCCCGGTGGCTGACGCGGTGCAGGTCGACAGCAACGGCATCGTTGGCGATGAACAGGGCGACCTGCGCGTGCACGGCGGCCCCGACAAGGCGATCCACCACTATCCATTCGACCATTACGCGGCGTGGCAGGCGGATATCGGCGCGGGCATCGGTGCACAAACGGTGCTCGCGCAGCCCGGCGCGTTTGGTGAAAACCTCAGCACGACGGGCGTGACGGAAGACGACATCTGCATCGGTGATCGCCTGCGTGTGGGGAGCGTGGTACTGGAGGTCTCGCAACTGCGGCAGCCGTGCTGGAAGCTGAACGACCGTTTTGACACGCGCGACATGGCGCGCCGCGTGCAACACACGGGCCGCACGGGCTGGTACTACCGCGTCTTGGAAGGCGGCACGCTGCGCCCGGGCGACATGCTCGAGTGGACGGAGCGCCCATGGCCGCAATGGTCGCTGACGCGTGTGCTGGATGTGCTCTATCGCAACACGCTGGACCGCGCCGCGCTGGAAGCCATGCTGGTGCTGCCGCTCACACCGTCGTGGCGCAAGTTGGTGGAAGGCCGGCTTGCGCGCGGCGAGGTGGAAAGCTGGGCCAAGCGCATCGATGGCCCAGCGTTGGACGCCTGATTAGAAGGTTTCCCAATCGCCGTCAGCGCCGGCACCGGCAGCCGCCAAAGGCTTGGCTTTGACGGCAACTGCAGGCGCAGCGGCCGCTGCAGGAGCCGTTACCGCAGACGCGGCCGCAGCAAGCTTCGGTTCACGCTTGGGCGACGTGCGTTGCGGCTTGGTCGCACCGATCGGCTTCGCTGCAGGCTTGGTCACAGATTTGGCAGGCTTCGCTACAGCCGAGACCGGACTCACGGCAATGTCGGCCGCGTCCAGCCGGAACTGCGACACCACCTGCGTCAGGTTCTGCGCCTGCTCCTCCAGCGATTGCGCGGCCGCAGCGGCTTGCTCGACCAGCGCGGCGTTCTGCTGCGTCACCTGCTCCATTTCCGAGACCGCCTGGCCGATCTGCAGGATGCCTTGCGTCTGTTCGGCAGAGGCGGCGGCAATGTCTTCGACGATGTTGGCAACGCGGCGCACGGCCTCAACGGTTTCGCTGATGGTTTCGCCCGCCTGTGCCACTTGCGTGTGGCCGGCTTGCACGCGCGAGACCGAATCATCGATCAGCGTTTTGATTTCCTTGGCGGCGGCTGCGCTGCGCTGGGCCAGCGCGCGCACCTCGCCCGCCACCACGGCAAACCCACGGCCCTGTTCACCGGCGCGTGCGGCTTCCACGGCGGCGTTCAGCGCCAGGATGTTTGTCTGGAACGCAATGCCATCAATCACGCCAATGATGTCGGCCATCTTGCGCGAGCCCGCGCTGATGTCGTCCATGGTGGCCACCACGCCGCGCACCACCTCGCCGCCGCGCGAAGCCAGTTCGGCTGCGTTCGACGCCAGGGCACTGGCCTGACGGGCGCTGTCGGAGTTGTTGCTGACGGTCGACGTCATCTGTTCCATGCTGGCGGCGGTCTTCTCCAGCGACGCCGATTGCTGCTCCGTGCGCGAAGACAGATCGAGGTTGCCGCTGGCGATTTCATGCGCGCCGGTGTTGACCGAATCCGAACTGCTGCGCACCTGGCGCACGGTGTTGACCAGGCTCTCGCGCATGCGCGCCACGGCGGACAGCAGCCGGCCCAATTCATTGCGGCCGCCGGCTTTCACCTGCACCGCTAGGTCGCCCTCGGCCACGCGCGTGAGCACGGTCACCGCCTCGTTGAGCGGGGTGATGACGAACGCGCGGAGCCCATAGAACACCGCCACGATCAGCGCGAGCGCCATGGCAATGCCGAGCGCAACAAACTTCAGGATCAAGTTGTAGCGCGTATGGCCGCCATCGGTTTCTTCCTGCGTGAGCTTTTTGACCAACTGCTGGAAGCGCTCGATCTCCACGGACCAGGCTGCACCGGTTGCCGTCACGTCCTTGTAGTTGATGGCGGCGTAGGCGGCTGCGTCACCTGCTCGCAAGGCGGTCATGGCGCGTTGCACGGCTTCGATGTGCGTCTGCGCGGCCTGGGTGATCGCCTGGCGCAGGGCGTCGTCCACACCTTCGATGGCCGGCGCGTTCTTGAAGGCCTCCACCTGTTCGATGGACTTCTTTAGGCCTTTTTCCGAGCTTTCGATGGCGGCGGCCTTGGCGGCCTCGTCCATGTTCTCGCGCAGTGTGCCGTACACGCGGGCCATGCCGGTGCGGGCCCGCTGCATGTCCTTGTAGGCATCGTTCAGGAGCATGCTGCGCTCGGAGATCGCATGCACGCGGGCGGTGGCGTCATTGGTCGTGCGCAACGCCAGCACGCCCACCAGGGCCCCGACCACGATCATCAACGCAAACGCGGTGAGGATGGCGAGCAGGCCGGTACGTACGCTGGTGTTTTTCAGGATACGGTCCATGGGTGCGTGGGCGGAGGTCAGAAGGTTTCCCAGTCGGAATCGTCGCCCGCGGCCACCAGCGGCTTGGCCTTGGCTAGGCTTGCCGGCACGGCGGCGGGGGTTGCCTCGGCCGGTTTGCTGGCCGGCTTGTCGTCACGCTTGCTCAAGACCGGCGCCTTGCGCGATGTCAGCTTGGGCTTGGTAGCAGCGGGGCTCGGCTTGGCGGGCGCGCGGCGCGGCGTTTCGGCTTTGGCTGCAACCGGCGCGGCGGGGGCCACCGTTGCAACAGCCGGGGCTACCCGGGCCACCGGAGCCGGCGCGGCACGCAGCGCATCGGCATGTAGACGGAATTGCGCCACGATCTGCGTGAGGCTCACGGCCTGCTCTTCCAGCGACTGTGCAGCGGCGGCGGCCTGCTCCACCAGTGCGGCGTTCTGCTGCGTAGCATCGTCCAACTGCGTCACGGCGTGGCTGACTTCTTCGATGCCCGAGCGCTGCTCCTGGCTGGCCGACGAAATCTCGCCAACGATGTCGGTCACGCGCTTCACGCTGGCCACCACCTCGCGCATGGTCTCGCCAGCCTCTTCCACCAGCACGCTGCCGGCGTCGACGTTGGCTACGGAATCGTCGATCAGCGCCTTGATCTCCTTGGCCGCTGCCGCACTGCGCTGCGCGAGGCTGCGCACCTCGCCGGCCACGACTGCGAAACCACGGCCCTGCTCGCCTGCACGCGCCGCTTCCACAGCCGCATTCAGCGCGAGGATGTTGGTCTGGAAAGCGATGCCATCAATCACGCCGATGATGTCGACGATCTTGCGCGACGAGGCGTTGATCGAGCCCATGGTCTCCACCACGCGCGTCACCACGTCGCCGCCGCGCACCGCCACATCCGATGCCGATGCAGCCAACTGGTTGGCCTGCTGCGCGTTGTCGGCGTTCTGCTGCACGGTCGACATGAGCTGCTCCATGGCCGAGGCCGTTTCTTCGAGCGAACTGGCCTGCTGCTCGGTGCGCGAGGAGAGATCCAGGTTGCCGCTGGCGATTTCACGCGTGGCGGTGCCGATGGTGTCCGATGCGCCTTTGATGCTGCCGATGGTCTGCACCAGCGCGCCGCGCATGCGGCCCATGGCGTAGAGCAGGCTGTGGTTGTCGCCTGGGCGGGTAGCAATGTCGACCGTAAGGTCACCGCCAGCAATACGATTGGCCACCTCGGCTGCATATGCCGGGTCACCGCCCAGGGTGTTCTGCAGGCCCCGGTTGGCAAGCGTGCCAAGCGCAATCAGCATAAGGCCGACCACCGCCAGCAAGCCACCGGTCTGGTACAGCGACGTCATGAATGCCGCGTTGATGTCGTCGATGTAGACACCGGTCGAGAAGACCCAGTCCCACGGCTCGTAGCGGATGGCGAAGGCCGTTTTGTCCACCGGCTCCGTGCCGCCGACCTTGGGCCAGACATAACTGGTAAAGCCGCCGTTCGGATCTTTGGCGGCGTTGGTCAGGCCAACGTACACCGCATTGCCCTGCGCATCTTTAAAGCCCGACTGATCCTTGCCGATGAACTCCGGCTTGATCGGGTGCATCACCACCACGTTGTTGGAGCTGGTAATGGTGAAGTAGCCATCCTTACCGTAGCGCAGCGCCTTGAAGCGGTCCAGCGCCTGCTTCTGAGCTTCCTCTTTTGTCAGCGCGCCGCTCTTGGCCAGATCGTCGTACTGTTTGGCGAGGTTGAGCGCCATGCTGCTCACGCTCACTAGGTTGTTCTTGCGTTCATCCATACGGATGGCGCGCGCCTGATATGCGTTAACTACCGAGATCAACGTCAATGCAATCAGGCTGACGACCAGCGGCAGCCAGAGCTTTTGACGGAAGCTGAGCTTGCTCATTCCAGAGTCTCCGGAGTGGGAGCCACCCGCGCAAAGTGCGCGAAGCGTCTCCCCTTGGTTTTAGAGTTCCGGAAGGTGTATCGGCAACCTGCTCAACAATCTTGAGCCGGTGGTCGCCGCTGGCAGTCAGCTTCGTCGGGTGAGCCCTCTTTTGTTGATCTGGATCAATCCCAGGCGGGTGCGATGCCTGCGGGGTTGGCGATGCGCTCCCCACGGTCCAGCTCGGCTATGCGGGCCATGTCGGCATCGGTCAGGCGCAGGGTGCTCGCGGCCAAGTTGCTTTCCAGGTTGGCGCGCCGGGTGGACGACGGAATGACCGAATAGCCCTGTTGCAATGCCCAGGCCAGCGCGACCTGGGCGGGCGTTGCGCCGTGTGCCTGGGCAATGTCGGCAATAACCGGATCGGCCAGCACCTTGCCCACGCCAAGCGTCATATACGACGTGACGTGAATCCCCTGGCTTTGCGCAAACGCAGCCACCGCGCGGTTCTGCAGATACGGATGCAGCTCGATCTGGTTGGTGGCGAGATTCTCCGCACCGACGATGCCGATGGCCGCCTTCAGCAGCGAGACGGTGAAATTCGACACGCCCAGCGCGCGCGTCAGCCCTTGCCGCTTTGCTTCCGCCAGTGCACCGAGGTATTCGGCCATCGGCACTTCGCCCTGGGGCGAGGGCCAGTGGATCAGCGTCAGGTCCACCTGCTCGGTCCGCAGCTTGGCAAGGCTGTCTTTCAAGCTCGGGATGAGCTTGTCCGCCGCAAAGTTGCTGACCCAGATCTTGGTGGTCAAAAACAGGTCGTTGCGCGCGACGCCCGATTGCGCGATGGCTTGGCCGACCTCGGCCTCGTTTTCGTAGATTTGCGCGGTGTCGATGGCGCGGTAGCCGAGTTCCAGCGCGGTGCGCACGGAGTCGATCACGGTCTGGCCCTTCAGGCGGAAAGTGCCCAGACCAAAAGCCGGAACGTTGAAAGCGTGGGGCATTACGTTGTCCTTGTATTGAAGTGTGGGATCAGTCGCCATCAGTGCGCTGCGGGCATGGGACCATCAAAGCGCGGGCCGATGCCGCTGCGGCGGTCCAGCACGCCGCTCCATGTCGTCAGGCCCAGCGACACCAGCACCACCAGTGCGCCAATCCACGGCGTATGCATCAGGCCCAGATGCGTGACGATCAGCCCGCCCGCCCATGCCGCACCCGCAATCCCGAGATTGAAGGCCGCAATGTTCAAGCCCGACGCCACATCCACGGCATGCGGGGTATAGCGTTCGGCCTGCTTGACCACATACACCTGCAGCCCCGGCACATTGCCGAACGCTACAGCGCCCCACAGCAGCACCGTGGCCACCGCCGTCCACGGATGGTGGGCAGTGAAGGTGAACAGAAACAGCACCGCCGCCAGCAGCGCAAAGATGATCTGCAGGGCAGCAATCGGCCCCTTGCGATCCGCCAAGCGGCCGCCCCACAGGTTGCCCACCGCCACGGATACACCATAGATCAGCATCACCCACCCCACCGCCCCAGCGCTAAAGCCCGCCACGTCTTGCAGGATCGGCGCCAGAAAGGTGAACGGGATGAACGAACCGCCATAGCCGATTGCCGTCTTGGCGTACACCATCAGCAAGCGCGGCTGCGCCAGCACCTTGGCCTGCTGCGCGAGCGATGCCGGCGGTGATTGCGTGAGCTTGCGCGGCACAAACAGCAGGCTCCCCACAAAGGCAATCGCCCCGAGCGCCGACACGGCCAGGAACGTCTCACGCCAGCCGAAATGCTGGCCGATGAAGGTGCCCAGCGGCACGCCTGTCACCAGTGCGACGGTCAACCCCGTGAACATGATGGCGATGGCGCTCGCGGCCTTTTCCTTCGGCACCAGGCTAGTGGCGATGGTTGAGCCGATCGAGAAGAACACCCCGTGCGCCAGCCCGGTCAGCACGCGCGCCAGTACCAGCGATTCATACGTCGGCGCACGCCACGCCAGCAGGTTGCCCAGCGTGAACAGCGCCATCAACGACAGCAGCAGCGTTTTGCGCGGCAACCGACCGGTCAGTGCCGTCAACACCGGCGCGCCCACCGCCACGCCCAGCGCATACAGGCTCACCAGCAGCCCGGCGGACGGCAGCGTAATGCTCAAGTCGGCCGCCACCGTGGGGATCAGGCCAACGATGACGAACTCCGTCGTCCCGATGGCAAACGCGCTCAGGGTGAGCGCAAACAAAGCAATAGGCATGGTGCCCTCCGTTCAATCGATGACCGGAGTGTGGGCGCGCGCGTCTTTGCAAAAAACCCCTTGTTGTGCAGAATACTTTTGACTGGGAATTGATAATCGACCATGAAAACGACGCTTGAAGAACTGCTGGCCTTTCGCACCGTGGTGGATACCGGCTCCGTCACAGCCGCCGCCGAACAGCTCGGCCAGACGGTCTCGGGTGTCAGCCGTGCACTGCGCCGACTGGAAGAGAAGCTGGAAACGACCCTGCTCTCGCGTACCACGCGCCGTTTGTCGCTTACCGACGAGGGCACCGCTTTCCTGGCCCGCGCGCGGGAGATTCTTGCGGCCGTCGATGAAGCCGAAGAACAGATCGCCCTGCGCCGCCAGCAGCCTGCCGGGCGCCTGCGCGTGAACGCCGCCATGCCGTTCATGCTGCACGTGATCGCGCCGCTGGTGCCCGACTTCCGTGCGCAGTTTCCGCAGATCGACCTGGAGCTGAATACCAACGACCTCATCATCGACCTGCTGGAAGAAGACACCGATGTCGCCATCCGCATCGGCACGCTGCGCGATTCCACACTGCGTGCACGGCTGCTCGGCACGCGGCGGCTCCGCGTGCTGGCGAGCCCCGCGTATCTCAAGGCACATGGCCGGCCGCGCAGCGTCAGCGACTTGCAAAAGCACGCACTACTCGGCTTCGTGCAACCCGAATCGCTGAACCACTGGCCCCTGCGTGGCCCACACGGCGATCGCCTGCACATTGAACCGACGCTCAAAGCCTCCAGCGGCGAAACCCTGCGGCAACTCGCCCTGCAAGGCGCCGGCATCGTCTGCCTGGCGGATTTCATGACGGTGGAAGACCGGCGCAGCGGCGATCTCGTGCAGGTGTTGCCCGACGCAACGGTCGAGGTGCAGCAACCCATCCACGCGGTCTACTACCGCAATACGCAACTGGCCTCGCGCATTGCGTGCTTTCTCGACTACCTGGAAGCGCGGCTCGTAGAGGACGCAGCAGACAATGTGCGATGAATGTGCGGTGAAAGCGCATCGCGGGTATGCAACAATTGCGCGATTCCACACCTTCCGCGCGCGATCGGCTGATCGATTGCGCCGCGCCTGAGTACCCATTTGCACCGCATGGCTGAACAGTCCGCCGCTCCGGCTCTGGAGATCGACCCGAAATACGGCCCCTTGGACAAGCACACACCGATGATGCAACAGTATCTTCGGTTGAAATCGGGCCATCCCCATACGCTTGTCTTCTATCGCATGGGCGACTTCTACGAGCTCTTCTTTGAAGACGCC
The DNA here is from genome assembly GCA_039592975.1 of Ralstonia sp. Taxonomy (GTDB): domain Bacteria; phylum Pseudomonadota; class Gammaproteobacteria; order Burkholderiales; family Burkholderiaceae; genus Ralstonia. Next base: position 104,232 of record JBCNQE010000010.1, read on the forward strand.
GAGAAAGCCGCCCGCCTGCTCGATATCACGCTCACTGCGCGCGGCAGCTCCAACGGGCAGCCGATCCGCATGGCCGGTATTCCGTTCCACGCGGTGGAGCAATACCTCGCCAAGCTCGTCAAGCTGGGCGAATCGGTTGCCATCTGCGAACAGATCGGCGACCCGGCCACCACCAAGGGCCCTGTTGAGCGCAAGGTCGTGCGCGTTGTCACACCCGGCACGTTGACAGATGCCGCGCTGCTGTCCGACAAGGTCGACAACCACCTGCTGGCCATTGCGCATCTGCCGGGTAAGCGTGGCGCCGCACCGCTGATCGGCCTGGCGTGGCTCAACCTCGTCGGGGGCGAACTGCGCGTGATGGAATGCAGCCCCGACCAGCTCGATCGCGAACTGGAGCGCATCCGTCCCGCCGAAGTACTGGCCGACGACGCCACGTTGAATGCCATTCAGGCCGACGTCGCCCGCACGCGGCTGCCCGATTGGCACTTTGATGTGGAAGCCGGTGCGCGCCGCCTGCGCGAGCAGTTGGGCGTCGCAAGCCTGATCGCCTTCGGTGCGGAAACGTTGACGGCCGCACTCGCTGCAGCAGGCGCGCTGCTGAACTACGCGGCGGCTACGCAAGGCCAGTCGTTGCGCCACGTCATTGGCCTGACGGTCGAACACGAAAGCGAATTCATCGGCCTGGACACCGCCACGCGCCGCAATCTGGAACTGACCGAGACACTGCGCGGGCAGGAATCCCCCACGCTGTTCTCGCTGCTCGACACGTGCGCCACCAGCATGGGCAGCCGCCTGCTGCGTCACTGGCTGCATCACCCGCTGCGGGATCGCGCGATACCGCAAGCACGCCAGCAAGCCATCGAAGTGCTGCTCGGCAGCGACTGGCAAACGCTGCGCGCAACACTGCGCACGCTGTCGGATGTGGAACGCATTACCGGCCGACTGGCGTTGCTGTCGGCACGCCCACGCGATCTGTCGTCGCTGCGCGATACGCTCGCGCGCCTGCCGGAGATCCGCGAAGAGTTGCCACAGAGCGATGCCGCGCCGCTGCTCGCCGAGCTGTACGCCGCGCTGACGTTGCCTGAAGACGCCCACGCCCTGCTGCAGCGCGCCGTCATGGCCGAGCCCGCCGCCATGGTGCGCGACGGCGGCGTCATCGCCCGCGGCTACGATGCGGATCTCGACGAGCTGCGTGATATCTCCGAAAACTGCGGCCAGTTCCTCGTCGACCTGGAAGCCCGCGAGCGCGAGCGCACCGGCATCGCCAACCTGCGCGTGGAATACAACCGCGTGCACGGCTTCTACATCGAAGTCACCAACGGCCAGGCCGCCAAGGTGCCCGACGACTACCGTCGCCGCCAGACACTCAAGAACGCCGAACGCTACATCACGCCCGAGCTGAAAGCGTTTGAAGACAAGGCGCTCTCCGCACAAGACCGCGCGTTGTCGCGTGAAAAGGTGCTCTACGAAGAACTGCTGCAGAAGCTGCTGCCACATCTGGCCGAGTTCAAACGCATTGCAGCCGCGCTGGCGCAGGCCGACGTGCTGGCCACGCTTGCCGAGCGGGCACACGCGCTGTCGTGGGCGCGCCCAACGCTGACGGACGCCCCCGGCATTGAGTTGATCCGCGCACGGCATCCGGTGGTCGAACAGCAAGTCGAACAGTTCGTCGCCAACGACTGCGTCTTGCAGGACACCCGCAAGCTGTTGCTGATCACCGGCCCGAACATGGGCGGTAAATCGACCTTCATGCGGCAAACCGCATTGGTCGTCCTGCTGGCCTACGTGGGCGCCTTCGTGCCGGCGGAGGCCGCCACCATCGGCCCGATCGACCGCATCTTCACGCGTATCGGCGCAGCGGATGATCTGGCGGGCGGGCGTTCAACGTTCATGGTCGAGATGACCGAAGCCGCTGCCATCCTGCACCGCGCCACGCCCAACAGCCTGGTGCTGATGGACGAAATCGGCCGTGGCACGAGCACGTTCGATGGCCTGGCGCTCGCTTGGGCGATTGCGCGTCACCTGCTGTCGCACAACCGCAGCCACACGCTGTTCGCCACGCACTACTTCGAGCTGACGCAACTGCCGCAGGAGTTCGCGCAGGCGGCCAACGTGCATCTCTCCGCAGTGGAACACGGCGATGGCATCGTCTTTCTGCATGCCGTGCAGGAAGGCCCCGCCAGCCAGAGCTACGGCCTACAGGTTGCGCAACTCGCCGGCGTGCCGCAGCCCGTCATCCGCGCCGCACGCAAGCGCCTTGCGTGGCTGGAGCAGCATTCCGCCGACACCGGTGCCACGCCGCAGCTCGACCTCTTCGCCCTCGCCGCCGAATCGCCCATCGACGACGAAGACGATACCGAAGCCGATGCGCCCAACAGCGCGTTGACAGAAGCGCTCGCCAACATTGACCCCGACGACCTGACACCGCGCGAAGCCCTCGATGCGCTGTACCGGCTCAAGGCGCTGTCGAATCCCTCTGCCTGATGAAGCGCCTTCGGCTGGTGCCTCGCACGCTGCAATGCATCGCCATCACACTGGCGATGCTGGCGGGTGGCGCGGTGCACGCTGCGTCTGCGAACCGGGCGGATGCGGCGAATGGATTCAGCTTCGCGGTCATCGGCAACGTGCCCGAACGCGCTGAGGATGTCGGCGCCGCGCGTACCTTGCTCGATGCCATCGACGCCGCGCACCCGGCCTTCGTCGTCCACCTGGGCAACCTCAAAGGCCGCGACGAGTCCTGCGCCGACACGCTGCTGGAAGCGCGCCATGATCTGCTCGACAGCCTGATCTCGCCCGTCGTCTACATTCCCGGCGACCACGATTGGAGCGACTGCCAGCGCCCTGCCGCCGGCGGTTTTGATCCCCTCGAACGGCTGCTGCGCGTCCGCGAACTGTTCTACCCTGATGACAACACGCTCGGTCAGCGCACCATGACGGTGATGCGCCAGTCGGACCAGGCCAAGTTCCGCAGCTACCGCGAAAACGCGCGGTGGGAAACCGGCGGCGTGCTGTTCGTCACCCTCAACGTGCCCGGCGACAACAACAACTACAAGACCGCCGGCGGCCGCAACGGCGAATACGAAGACCGCCTGGAAGCCAATCGCCAGTGGCTGGCACGCGCCTTCGGCGTTGCCCGTCAGCGCAAACTGGCTGGCGTGGCGATCATGATGCAGGCCGATCCGCTGTTCGAAGATGGCTGGGAACGGCGCCGCGCGCCAAACCTGCTCGATGGACTGCTGCGGCGCCGCTCGCACGACGGCTACCTGGCGCTGAAACGCCAGCTACGCACACTCACGCGGGAATACGACGGCGCGGTGTTGCTCATCCATGGTGCCAGCCAGACCTTCATGCTCGACCGCCCGCTCAAAGATGAGGATGGTCGCCCCGATCCGCACGTCATGCGGGCACGCACGTATGGCTCGCCGGTACTGGATCGTTGGCTGGAGGTATCCGTCACGCCGGGCCGCACGCCGCTTTTCCACATTCGCAGCCGCCGTCTCGACAACACCCCTGCCCCGGCACCGGAAATCTCGCCCGCGCCGATGCAATGAAAAACGGGAGCCGAAGCTCCCGTTCTCATATGCGTATCAGACGATCAGTGCAGCGTGTGCGGCTTGTCGTCGTCTTCGTCCTCGTCCACCACTTCGAGGCCGTTTTCGCCGTGCACGTGGCCGTGCTCGATCTCTTCGGCCGTAGCTTCGCGCACGTCCGTCACCTTCAGCTCAAAGCGCAGCGCCATGCCGGCCAGCGGATGATTGCCGTCGAGCACCACCTTGTCTTCCGCCACATCCGTGACGGTGTAGACGATGGCATCTTCCTCGTCGCCATCTTCGGGCACGCCTTCGAACTGCATGCCGACTTCGAGCGGCTCGGGAAAGCGGTCCCGCGGCTCGATCTTGATCAGTTCCTGATCGTAATCGCCGAAAGCATCGTCCGGCTCAAGCTGGAGCTTCGTTTCGAAGCCTTGCTCATGGCCGTCCAGCGCTTCCTCGATCTTGGGGAACGTGCCATCATAGCCGCCGTGCAAATACACCATCGGCTCATCGGATTCCTCGATGACGTTGCCCTGCGCGTCGGACAGTTTGTAAGCCACCGACACCACCGTATTCTTCGCGATTTTCAATTGCGCACTCCATGAACGAAGTCTCATTATACGCTGCCGATGGCGGCGTCCAAGGCAGTGTCCAAACTGCGCTTCCAGTGAGCCAGCCCGCACAGTTGCTGGGCGGCTTGTCGCCACGCGAATTCATGCGCACGCACTGGCAGAAAAAACCTCTGCTGATCCGGCAAGCACTCTCGCCTGAAGAGATGCGTGCGCTGCACTTTCCACTGTCGCCCGAGCGGGTACTCGCCTTGGCCGAACGCCCCGATGTGGAGTCGCGCCTGATCGCACAATCGCGCGGACGCTGGTCGTTCAACCACGGCCCCTTCGGCGAACGCCCGTTGCCCTCGCGCAAGACGCGCAACTGGTCAGTGCTTGTGCAGGGCGTGAATCTCGTCGAACCCGCCGTCGAAGCGCTCATGCAACGCTTCCGCTTCATTCCAGACGCACGACTCGACGATGTGATGATCAGCTTCGCCACCGACGGCGGTGGCGTCGGCCCGCACTTCGATTCGTACGACGTGTTCCTGCTGCAGGCCCATGGCAAACGTCGCTGGCGGATTTCCGCGCAAGACGACCTGACCCTCGTGCCGGATCTGCCGCTGAAGATTCTCGCCAATTTCCAGCCCGAAGAAGAATTCGTGCTCGAACCCGGCGACATGCTGTACCTGCCCCCGCACTATGCGCACGACGGTGTCGCCGAGGGTGATTGCATGACGTACTCGATCGGCTTTCGCTCACCCTCGTACCGCGAGCTGGCGGGCCACTTCCTCGGCTTCCTCTCGCAGACGCTCGAAGACGACCCGAACTTTGAAGGCCGCTACGCCGACCCGGACCAGAAGCCCACGGAGCGCCCCGGCGAGTTGCCTGCCGCCATGGTCAAGGCCCTCGCGCAAAAGCTCAACGCGCTGCGCTGGACACCAGAACTGGTGGGCGAATTCCTTGGTGCCTATCTTTCAGAGCCCAAGGATCACGTGGATTTCGTGACGCAGCCGCGGCTGCCGCTGTCGCGATTCACCGCACGCGCCCGCAAGGAAGGCATCGTGCTCGACGCGCGTACACAAGCGCTGTATGACGACCAACGCTTCTGGATCAACGGCGACACGTTCGAACCTTCGGGAACATTGCTTGCGTGGCTCTCCGCGTTGGCAGACCAGCGCCGCGCAAGTGCGGCGTCAGTCGATGCCGCGGCCGACCTGCCTGATCTGATGGACACGCTGCACGCTTGGTATGAAGAAGGCTGGGTGCGCTTGGCAGGCCCAGCACAGCGCTAAATTCCATTGAAACAGATGGTTACAAAACCGCGCAAAACCAGCGTGCGTCAGGCCCCACTCAGCTACACAGGGTAGTCAAAGGCCGCTATAATCCGGCGTTAGCTTGCTGCCAAGGCGTCCTGTGCGGATTGGCAGTCAGCACAGAAGAAGTGTCGTACCAGAGCGATAATTACCGGTAATTATTCATCGCACTTTCTGTAGTTCGCTTTCCATATTCAGTTTAAGGATCGAAAAAATGAAAAAGTCTCTCCTGATCGCCTCGCTGATGGCTGCTGTGGCTCTGGCTGCTTGCGGTAAGAAGGAAGAAGCCGCTGCTCCGGCTGCTGCTCCGGAAGCTTCGGCTCCGGCCGCTGCTGCTCCGGCCGCTCCGGCTGCCGCTTCGGACGCTGCTGCTTCGGCTCCGGCTGCTGCCGCTTCGGACGCTGCTGCTTCGGCTCCGGCTGCTGACGCTTCGGCTCCGGCTGCTAAGCAATAATCGCGTTTCTCGCGAGACAAAAAAGCCGACCTTTGGGTCGGCTTTTTTCATGGGCGCACGCTAGAGAACATCTCTACCGCCCGGTTGCCAATTCAAGTTGTTTCTGAATCTTACAAAGCGCCTGAGGCAACCCTTATACAGCATGCCAAGGCAGCCCCTCTTCCTGATCCGCGATCGGTACATCGCCGGCATGAACGCCGAGCGCGACCGCAATCGCCTCTCCAGCCAACAGCGGCGTGTTGTTCTGCTTGGACAAGTGCGCTGCAACCACCGTATGCAAGGCGTCGTGCCGAATCCGCGAGAGGATCGCGGTGGCAATGTCGTTGGCCAGATGGCCGAAATCCCCGCCGATGCGCTGCTTCAATGACCACGGATATGGCGAGTTGGCCAGCATCTCACGGTCGTGATTGCACTCCAGCACGAGCGCATGCAAGCCTTCCAGATGCGCGCACAGATATTCCGTCGACATGCCCGCATCCGTGAGCACGCCTAGGCGCCGCGCCCCATCGTTGAAGACAAACTGCAGAGGCTCGCGCGCATCATGCGGCACGGTATAGGGCAAGATCTGCAAGCCCCCCACGCTAAACACGTCGTCGGCGCGGCAGAAGCGCACGGCGGCGCGATCCGCACCACGCAATTTTTCTGTTGCGCGATAGGTGCCGTGGCTGGTCCAGACGGGGATGTTGAATTTGGCGGCAACGGCGTAGGCGCTGCCGACATGATCACCATGCTCGTGCGTGACGAGGATGGCGTTGAGAGATTCCGGCGCACAGCCAAGCCGCTCTAGCCGGCGCACGGTTTCGCGGATACCAAATCCGCAATCGAGCAGGATGCGCGTGCACGTCGTTCCATCGGTGGATTCGACGAGCAGCGCATTGCCTTCACTGCCGCTGCCGAGGCTGGCGAATCGAAGGGTCATCGCTCAGCCTACACAGCAGCGGTACTGCATCACGCTGATCAGCGCAGTTGCTCGTCGAGCAGCGACAGGATGCGCTTGCCAATGTCGCCGGTCTGCGCAGAGCCGTCGTCGTTCTGCACAGTGACGGTCGACGCATTGCCAGCATCCTTGACCACCACGCGATAGCGCTTCGCGCGCTTGAGGTCTTCGATCTTCGTGCCCGAGAACAGGCGCGAGAAGAAGCCCGGCGCATTCGCTTCGGCCTTGGTGTCGGCGTAGCGCACGAAGTACACGCCTTGCGCGCGGTCGCGATCGTCCACGGTGAAGTTCACGCGATCGAGGGCCAGACCCACGGTACGCCAAGCGCGGTCGAAGGGCTCCGGCACGTTCAGCACCGGCTGGCCATTTGCCTGCGCCAGCAGCGACGGTCCGGCAGTGCGTGCAGCCTGGACGCCTTCCGTTGCCTTTCCGCCCTGTTCCACCGGATGTGCCGCCTGCGTCTGCGCGAGCTTCTGCTGCGCGGCGTCCTTGCTGGCGCCCAGACGCTGCATCAGGCGCGAGAGGAATTCGGCTTCGAGCTCAGGATCCGCCGGGCGCGGCGTCCACACGGTCTGGTCCTTGGACGAACCCACCAGTTGTTCCTGCGCGCCACGATGCGAGATATAGACCTCCACCGAGCCGTTCGGGCCCTTCTCGATACGGGTGCGGAACTTGTCGCGCTCGCCCGTCGAATACAGGCCGTCGAACACCTTGCCGATCGTACGGCGGAGGATGTCCTGCGGAATCTTGGCGCGGTTCTCAGCCCAGTCGGTCTCCATGATGCCGGTCTCGGGCGAGTCGATCACCAGCAGGAAGCCAAGCTCTTGCCAGAACGTGCGCAGTTGCGGCCAGAGCGCGTCCGGCGTGGTCTTGACGACCAGCCAGCGCTGATTGCCATCGCGCTCGATGCGCATGTCGGACACGGCCGGCAGCACGTTGTCCGTGCCCGAACCCGGCGTGGTGACCTTCGGCGCCGTCGACGTGTAGGCCGACAACGTGGCAGTACCCGTGTCCGGCGCGGCATAACGGCGATCCGCCTGAACGCTGGTCAGATCGGGCGGAACTTCCAGCGTCGGGCCCTTCTTGGCCTGCGATTTGTAATCGATGCGGTCCGGCTGCATCACCTCATTGACGGTATCGCAACCGGAAATCAGGGCAACCGACAGCGCGGCCAGCAACAGGTGAGCAGACGTCGCCACAGCCCCGCGACGGGTTTGGTGCAGTTTCATTGACTTGCGATCCTTCAAACGAGAACGATGGCCTGAGTAACCAAGGAAGAGCCGTTGAACATCAGGAGAGCAGCCCGGCATCCTTCAAGGATGCACGCACGACCTCGTGATACTGAGGTGCCAGCGGGGTCAACGGCAGGCGGATACCGCCTCCCATCTTGCCCATGGCCTGCAGGGCCCACTTGACGGGAATCGGATTCGATTCCACGAACAGGTTCTTGTGCACCGACAGCAACTGCATGTGGATGCGGCGGGCCGTTTCCACGTCGCCACGCATGGCGGCAGCGCACAGTTCGTGCATGGCGCGCGGCGCCACGTTGGCCGTCACGGAGATATTGCCGTGACCACCCAGCAGCATCAGCGCAATGGCGGTCGGGTCATCCCCGCTGTAGATCTTGAACGAGGCCGGGGCAGCATTGATGAGCTGCGCGGCGCGGTCGATGTTGCCTGTGGCTTCCTTCACGCCGATGATGCCCGGCACATCGGCCAGGCGCAGCATGGTTTCGACCGACATATCGGCCACGGTACGGCCCGGCACGTTGTACAGGATGACCGGCAAGTCCACCGACTCAGCCACCTTGCGGAAGTGCAAGTACATGCCTTCCTGCGTCGGCTTGTTGTAGTACGGCACGACCTGCAGCGACGCATCGGCGCCGACCTGCTTGGCGTAGGCCGTCAGTTCGACCGCCTCGGTGGTGGAGTTGCCGCCGGTGCCGGCGATGATGGGGACGCGCTTGTTGGCCTGCTCGACCGCCACGCGGATCAGCTCACGGTGCTCTTCCACCGACACGGTCGGCGATTCACCGCTGGTGCCGACGATCACGATGCCGTCGGTGCCCTCGGCGATGTGCCAATCGATCAGCTTGCGCAGCGACGGGAAATCAAGGCTGCCGTCCTCGTGCATGGGCGTGACGATGGCGACGAGACTGCCGGAAATCTGGGTCATGGTTTCGAAAGCAGACAAAAGCGTAAACGTAAACAGTCGGATTGTACCGGATCGTCAGAACGGATTCGCCACATCTGAGACCCACCAAGAGATGGGTAAGCCTCTGTCCTCAGCAAGTTCAAAGTGCGTAGCGTGGCGCCTGGGCTCCGGCTCGCTCGCGCACAGCGCAAATCCGCTGCACGTAAGCGTTTCGGGGTGATGCCAGGAAGCCGTCTTCGTAGCCGACCACCCGCAATTGACCTCGCACAGCCTCGAGCAGTTCACCCGGCGCCAGCAGGAATGCCGGATTGGACGGTTTCCCCACGGTTTCGTTTCCGACGGCGAAAGTTTCATAGATCAACCGTCCGCCTGGGGCGACGGCCGCTAGCAACTGCGGCCAGAGCGGTCGGTGCAGGTAATTCGTGACGACGACGGCATCGAAAGTGGCTTCGGGCGGCAACGGCCACGGCCCATTCTCGATGTCGGCGACGATGGTTTCGCCGACCCCTGAGAGATCAGCCAGTGCTGCCGCATCGCGGTCAATGCCAGTCACGCATAGGCCGCGCGCTGCAAGCCACCGCGCGTGACGGCCGCTGCCGCAAGCGACGTCCAGCACGGACGCGCCGGCCGGCAACTCAGCCGCCCAGCGTGTCACCCACGGCGACGGCGCAGCGAGCGTGTGCGGATCCAATGCAGCGGCCGCCATCACCAGCACGTCAGCTATAGGCCAAGCCCATCGCCTCGCGCACTTCGCGCATGGTCTCTTGCGTGACCTTGCGGGCGTTGTCGCAGCCGTCGGCGATGATGGCGCGCAGCAGGGACGGATCGTCCATGTACTTCTGCGCGCGTTCGAGCATCGGCTGCTGCTCACGCAGGATGCCGTCGATCACGGGTTGCTTGCACTCCAGGCACCCGATGCCAGCGCTGCGGCAGCCCTTCTGCACCCACTCCTTCGTGTCCGCATCGGAGTAGACCTGGTGCAATTGCCAGACCGGGCACTTGTCCGGGTCGCCCGGATCGGTGCGGCGCACGCGGGCCGGGTCGGTCGGCATGGTGCGCACCTTTTTCTCGACGCTTTCCTTGTCCTCACGCATGCGGATGGTGTTGCCGTACGACTTGGACATCTTCTGGCCGTCGAGACCCGGCATGCGCGACGCCTCGGTCAGCAGCACCTGCGGCTCGGGCAGGATGATCTTGCGGGCGCCTTCCAGGTAGCCGAACAGGCGCTCGCGGTCACCCAGCGAGAGGCTCTGCGATTCGGCCAACAGTGCGCGGGCCTGCTCCAGGGCTTCGTCTGCGCCGCGTTCTTGATACGCCGTGCGCAGCTCCAGATACAGCTTGGCTCGCTTGCCGCCGAGCTTCTTGGCCGCTTCCAGCGCCTTCTCCTCGAAGCCGGGTTCGCGACCGTACAGATAGTTGAAGCGGCGGGCGACTTCGCGCGTCATCTCGACGTGTGGCACTTGGTCTTCGCCCACGGGCACGAAGCCGGCGCGGTAGATCAGGATGTCGGCCGCCTGCAGCAGCGGGTAGCCGAGGAAGCCGTAGGTGCCCAGATCCTTCTCCTTGAGCTTCTCGATCTGGTCCTTGTACGTCGGCACGCGTTCGAGCCAGCCCAGCGGCGTACCCATCGAGAGCAGCAGGAACAGCTCCGCATGCTCGGGCACACGGCTCTGGATGAACAGCGTGGCCTGCGATGGATCAACACCGGCAGCCAGCCAGTCGATCAGCATTTCCCACACGGATTCCTCGATCACCTCGGGCGATTCGTAGTGCGTGGTCAGCGCGTGCCAGTCGGCGACGAAGAAGAAGCACGGGTATTCGGCCTGCAGCCGGACCCAGTTTTTCAGGACGCCGTGGTAGTGGCCCAGGTGCAGGGCACCGGTCGGACGCATGCCAGAGAGAACGCGTTCAGGAAACATGTGGGAATTGGAATTGAGGACTCAAGAAAACAGCATCTGCAACGGACTCAGAATCCACTGCAGCAGTTGAAACAGCAGCGCCATGATCGGGCGCATCCAGACGTTGGTGATGACGTTGGAAATAATCAGCGCCATCACGATGAAGAAGCCGAATGGTTCGATGCGCGACAGGCCCAGTGCAGCCCGCGGCGGCAGCAGTGCCGCCAGCACACGCCCGCCATCGAGCGGCGGCAGCGGAAACATGTTGAACGCCGCCATCACCATGTTCACCAGAATGCCGGCGCGCGCCATGCCGATCAGGAACGGCTCATTCACGCCGCCCACGGCAAACAACACGGCCAGCACGCCCCAGAGGATTGCCTGGACAAAGTTCGTGGCCGGGCCCGCCAGCGCCACCCACATGCCATGCCAGCGCGGATCCCGCAGGCGGCCGAAGCGCACCGGCACTGGCTTCGCATAGCCGAAGACGAAGGCGCCGTTGGTAGCGAAATACAGCAGCAGCGGCATGGCAATCGTGCCGATCGGATCGATATGCCGCAGCGGATTGATGCTGATGCGGCCCATGACATAGGCCGTGTCATCGCCGAAATGCTTGGCGACATAGCCATGCGCCGCCTCGTGCAGCGTGATGGCAAACAGGACGGGAATCGCGTAAACCGCGATGTTCTGGATCAAGGTGGGGTCCATAAGCGGGCTATTGTAGCAAGCGCATGCCACCGCACGCCGGCCGCCGAATCACTTGTCTACAGGCCCACGCGCACCGGATCGCCCCGGCCCCGGCGCACGAGTTCCGGCTCGCCGCCGGTCAGGTCGATGACGGTGGTGGGTTCGGCCGGGGCCGGGCCGCCATCGATGACGAGTTCGAGTTGCTTCTCCAACCGATCTCGGATGGTCTCGGCCTCGTTGAGCGGCTCGTCATCGCCGGGCAACTGCAGCGTGGCAGAGAGCAGCGGCTCCCCCAACTCGGCCATCAGCGCCAACGGAATCGGGTGTTCTGGCACGCGCAGGCCGATGGTCTTGCGCGACGGGTGCGAGAGCCGGCGCGGCACTTCCTTGGTCGCTTCCAGCAGGAACACGAACGGGCCGGGCGTGGCCGCCTTCAGCACGCGGTATTGCTTGTTGTCGACGCGCGCGAATGTGGCCAGTTCGGACAAATCCCGGCACATCAACGTGAGGTGGTGCTTTTCGTCGATGCCGCGCACACGGCGCAGCCGCTCGACGGCCGCTTTGTCATCCAGGTGGCAGGCGAGCGCGTAGCAGGAATCGGTGGGCAGCGCGACCAGGCCTCCAGCACGGATGATGTCGGACGCCTGGCGGATGAGGCGTCCTTGCGGCGTAGTTGGGTGAATCTGGAAGAACTGGGACATGCGGGACGCGGGTGGGAATGGGGATGGGGTGCGAAAACCTACGACATCCACCGGCTCCACACCGGCGTCAGGTTGTCAGGCAGCGGCGGCAATTCGCCCAATTCAATGCGGCCCTCGCCCGGACCGTGGAAATCCGAGCCGCGCGAAGCCAGCAGACCGTAACGCCGCGCCACGTCGGCATACAGGGCGTATTGATCGGGCGTGTGGCTGCCGGTGACCACTTCGACGCCCTCGCCGCCCAAGTCCTTGAATTCGTCGAACAACGCACTGTGCTCGACGAGGGAGAGCGTGTACCGCCCCGGATGCGCCATTACCGCGACACCGCCGGCGCCCTTGATCCAGCCGATCGCGTCAGCCAGGCGTGCCCAGCGGTGCGGCACGTAGCCCGGTTTGCCATCGCCCAGGTAGCGGTCGAACACTTCGGAAATATCCTGGCAATGGCCGTGCTCAACCAGGAAGCGCGCGAAGTGCGTGCGCGAGACCATGTCGGGGTTGCCCGCGTAGCTGAGCGCGCCTTCGTAGGCGCCCTCGATGCCGAGTTTGGCGAGCGCGGCGCTGATGTCTTCGGCGCGCGCACAACGGCCGGAGCGGGTGCGTTCCAGGCCCTGCACCAGATCGGCGTTCTCCGGATCGATGCCCAGGCCGACGATGTGCAGCGTGCGCCCTGCCCAGGTGACGGAGATTTCCACGCCCGACAGATAGGCCATGCCAAGCGATCGGGCGGCCTCGCGCGCGGCGGCTTGACCACCCACTTCGTCATGATCGGTCAGCGCCCAGAGCGTCACACCGTGAGCGGCAGCACGCGCGGCCACTTCTTGCGGCGCAAGCATGCCGTCAGACACCGTGGAATGACAGTGCAGATCGGCATTTCGGGCGGAGGCGGTGGAGATGTTTAGCATTCCGCCATTTTACTGCTGCGGCGCGCCACCGGGGGCCCACCCCACGACCGGACGGCCCTGGGAAGACCCGACTGCCCGTGGCGGTGTTCGCGGCGCGCCAGTTGCTGCACGCTATAGTGCGCGCATTGTTTGGTTCCCTACGCTTTGTCATGACTTCCGCCGCCACCCTCCCCGCTGAATCCACCCCACCCATCGAGCAACGCATCGACGTGCTTGTCGTGGGCGCGGGGCCTGTCGGCCTGTTTGCGGCGTTTCAGGCTGGCGTGCTGGGGCTGTCATGCGTGCTGGTGGATGCGCTGGACCGCCCCGGCGGCCAATGCACCGAGCTGTATCCGGAGAAGCCGATCTACGACATCCCCGCGCTGGTGTCGTGCACTGCGCAGGAACTCGTCGACCGGCTGCTGGCGCAGTGCGCGCCGTTCAACTACCCCATCCTCTGCAACCGCCGAGCCGAAACCGTGGAGACGCTGGAAGGCGAACACGGCAAGCGCTTCCGCGTAACCACGAGTGCCGGTGATGTCTTCGACTGTGCCGCCGTGCTCATCACCGCGGGCAATGGCGCCTTTACGCCGCAACGCGTGGCGCTGCCCGAGGCCGCTGCGCTGGAAGGCCGCCATCTCCACTACGCCGTGCGCGATACGGCCCGCTTTGCAGGCAAGCGCGTCGTCATTGCCGGCGGTGGGGATTCCGCGCTCGATTGGGCGCTGGCATTGCGCAAGGTGGCGGCGCGCGTCACGCTGGTGCATCGACGAGAAGGCTTTCGCGCGGCCGATGCGAGCGTTGCTGAAATGCGTGCCGCCGTTGCTGCCGGCGAGATGGATTTCGTGCTCGGCATGGTGTCTCGCCTGGATAGCACGCCCGACGGCACACTTACCGGCGTGGCCATTCGCGGGCGCGACGGCGAAACCGCCCTGCCATGCGATGAATTGATCGCGCTGTACGGCTTGGTGTCGGAGCCGGGCCCGATCGCCAACTGGGGTGTGGAGATGCGCGCGGGCCGCATCACCGTGGAGACCACGGCGTATGAGACCTCGCGCCCAGGCGTGTTCGCCGCGGGCGATATCGCGCTGTATCCGAACAAGCAGAAGCTGATTCTGTCGGGCTTCCATGAGGTGGCCATGGCGCTGCGCCGTGCATACCGCTATGCGAATCCGGACAAGACGCTCGTCCATACGCATTCGAGCAACGACACCGGGCTGCAAACGAAGCTGCATGTGGCGTCGGAATGACCTCGCTCCTGCGTGATGTGCACGTCGTAGTCATCGGCGGCTATGGCTTTTTTGGGCGACGGTTGGTCGAGCGTCTGTCGATCCATGACTCGCTGACAGTGACGATTGCCGGGCGATCGCTGACCCAAGCACAAACCTTGGCCACCGCCTTGCAACCGAAGGCCCGCGCCACGCTGCGCGCCGAGGCCATCGACATCCATGCGCCCAATTTCGATCAGCATCTGCGCACGCTCGCGCCCGATCTGCTGATCCATACCGGTGGACCATTCCAGGGACAGGACTACCACGTAGCGCGTGCGTGTATCGCCGCAGGCGTGCACTACATCGACCTGGCCGATGGGCGTGCCTTTGTGCAGGACATTGCCACGCTGGACGCAGCGGCCAAGCAAGCCGGTGTACTCGTCGTCAGTGGCGCGAGTTCGGTGCCGGCGCTGTCGGGTGCGGCCATTGATGGCCTGACGCGCGACATGGCGTCGGTGCAGTCCATCGATATCGGCATCAGCCCGGGCAATCGCACAGAGCGCGGGCTGTCGACCATCGAGGCGATCCTCACGTATTGCGGCAAGCCGCTACCCTCTGCGGGAGCGAGCGAGCCGGTCTTCGGCTGGAGCGGCACATGGCGCCATACCTATCCCGCGCCGGTGGGTGAGCGATTGATGTCGCCGTGCGACGTGCCAGATCTGGCGCTGTTTCCCCAACGCTATCCGGGAACGCCGCGTGTGCGCTTTGGGGCTGGGCTGGAACTGCGCTTCCTGCATCGCGGCATGAACGTGATGGCAGCGATGGCGCGGGCCAGGCTGGTCAACAACTGGGCACGCCATACCCGC
Source organism: Ralstonia sp. (assembly GCA_039592975.1). Taxonomy (GTDB): domain Bacteria; phylum Pseudomonadota; class Gammaproteobacteria; order Burkholderiales; family Burkholderiaceae; genus Ralstonia. Next base: position 119,415 of record JBCNQE010000010.1, read on the forward strand.
TGGTTGAAAGCTGCATCCGACTGGTTCCTGAATTGGGGGTCAGACGTGGGTGGCATGCATCTGCGCGTCGAAGGGCGGCTGGCGGACGGCACATTGCGCGCACGCTTGTGGCATTTGATCGCCCTTCGCGGTGATGGGCCCTACGTGCCGACGCTGGCCGCCGCTGCACTGGTCCGCCGGTTTCTGGAAGGCACGCTGCCGCAACGCGGCGCCATGCCTTGCGTCGGCTTGCTGACCTTGGACGACTTCGCCCGCGAAACCGACGGCCTGGCCATCACGATGCAAGAAGCCCGCGCATGACCGCTTCCCTTTACGAAACCATACTCGGCGCGCGGTATGCGGAACTGGCGCCAGCGGTGCAGGCGTTCCACCGCATAACAGGACGCGTCGTCCTGCACGGCGAGGTTGAAACCGAACCACCTGCGTCGCGCGTGGCACGCTGGCTTGCGTGGTGCATCCGCACGCCCCGTACACCGACACGCGGCCCGATCCGCTTCACGCTCGACGCCACGCCAACGCAAGAGACCTGGACGCGCCACTTCCCGCGCCAGACGATGCGCTCAACGTTGTCGCTGCATCAAGGGCGTGTCATGGAGCGGCTCGGCGCAGTGCGCCTGTTCTTTGCATTGGAAGCAGCGCACGGCGCGTTGCAGATGCGTCTGGAAGGCTTGCGCTTTCTCGGCATCCCCTGCCCTGCGTGGCTGCGGCCTGACGTATTGGCCGAAGAAACCGGCAATGGTGACCGCTTCCACTTCAACGTACGCGCCAGCGTGCCGTTGCTGGGCGTTGTTGCTGCCTATCGCGGTTATCTGGACCTGACGACGCTGGAGCGCGAATGATCGTCGTCTATGACGCGCACTGCTTGTTGTGCAGCGGCTCCATCCGGTTCCTGCTGCGCCACGATCGGCAAGGCGTGCTGCGCTTTGCGTCCATGCAAGGCAAGACTGGGCGGCACTTGCTCGCGCAAGCCGGCGTGAATCCAGATGATGTCGACACCGTGCTGTTCGTGCGAGACGGCCATGCGTGGCGCGAAAGTGCCGCCGTGCTGCGGATACTGCATGTGCTCGGCTGGCCGTGGCGTCTGGCGTGGATCGGCTGGTGGATCCCGGTGCCGCTGCGCGACGCGCTTTACCGCTGCGTCGCGCGCAACCGCTATCGATGGTTTGGGCGGTCAGACACTTGCATCCTGCCGCCGCCCGGCGCGGCACAGCGGTTTCTGGATTGAGCGTTGCCGCTCAGCGCTGCGAGCAGAAGTCTTCAATCAGCGCGGCCACCTGCTCGGGCTGGTCGTGGTGCAGCATGTGCCCGGCATCCGCAATCAGCACCTCACGGAAATCGGGAAACGCAGCAAAGCGCGCCTTGAACTCGGGCAGCGGCACATCACCGGCAATCGCCTTCAGCGTGGGGGAATCGATCGCCTCGACATGCAGCACCGGCGCGGTAACGCGGCGCCAGATCTCCATCACCTCATCCAGTCGATACAGCTGCGGATTGATGATCTTGTGCGCCGGATCCCCGAGGATTTCCCAGCGGCCCTCGGCATTCTGGCTCGACCAGTGCTGCGCGAGGAATGCAGCCTTGTCAGCCGGCAAGCGCGGGTTGGTCTTCTGCAGGCGCGCGGCAACGTCTTCGACAGAGGCGTAGGTGTTCATGCGAGGCTTGTCCTTCAGCTCATCCAGCCAGCGCGCGTAACGGCGTGGCGCCTGCGACGCCTTGGACGCCGACATGCCGAAGCCCTCCAGATCGATCACGCGACGCACACGCTCGGGCCGGATGCCCGCATACAGGCACACGACGTTCGCGCCCAGGCTGTGGCCGACCAGCGTTACCTGCCCTTCGGGCTGATAGTGGTCGATGATGGCTTCGAGGTCGGCCACGTAATCCGCAAACCAATAGCTTTCGACGCCCGGCGCATCCGTGGACCGGGCGGACTGGCCATAGCCGCGCCAATCCGGCGCCACGATATGCCAACGCTCACGCAGCGCATCGACGAGAAACTGGAACGATGCCGACACGTCCATCCACCCGTGAAACAGGAACAGGATGGGCGCACCAGGCTCACCCCATTCGCGGATGTGGTAGCGCAGGCCGCGCACAGGCAGGTAGGTCGAGCGGGAAGCCTGGCGCGTGGCCGGCTGCGTGGTGGAGTCCATGGTTTCCGTCACCGATTAGAAATCGAACGATCGTTCTTTTTCTGACGATTATAGCGGCGGACGGGCAACGCCGTGGCGCTTAGAAGGAGGCTTCCAGCGCCGCGATTTCGTCGTCGTCGAAACCGGCCAGACGGCGGGCGTCGAGATTGAACGGCCCACGCAGGCGTGGCGCACCGTATTGCTCGGCCAGCTTGCGGTATGTCGGCACCGGGTCGAGCTCAGCACGCTCGCACAGCCAGCGATACCAGCGGTTGCCCACCGCCACGTGGCCAATCTCGTCGCGCAGGATGATGTCGAGAATGCCGGCGGCAACCATGTCGCCTGCCTGTGCCAGCTTGGCGCGAATCGGCGGCGAGGCATCCAGGCCGCGCGCCTCCAGCGTGCGCGGCACCAGCGCCATGCGTGCGAGCGGGTCGGCGGCGGTCTTTTCGGTCATCTGCCAGAGGCCGTCGTGGGCGGGGTGGTCGCCGTAGCGGCAATCGAGCGTCGCCAAGTGCGCCGACAGCAGCGAGAAATGCGTCGCCTCCTCCGCAGCCACGCGCATCCAGTCCTGATAGAAGGCGACCGGCATGCCGGCAAAACGCCACACCGCGTCGAGTGCCAGATTGATCGCGTTGAATTCGATATGCGCCAGCGCATGCAGCAGCGCGGCGCGGCCACGCGGCGTATCGATCGCACGCCGACGCGGAACCGCAGACGGCGGCACGAGCACCGGCGCGTCGGGTCGCCCGGGCACACCGCTCGCCGGTGCTGCAATCGCGTCGTCGATACCCCAGTCCGCATCGTCGGCGCTCTGGGCGCGTTGACCTAGGCGCAATGTGGCGTCGACCTTGCTGGCGGGATCCCTCAAGCAGAGGGCGGCCAAAGCAGCATGGCGCAAGGAGTAGGTGGACGGCTGGAGGGAAGGCTGTGAAGCGGTCATCGGCGTACAATTCTGGCTTTCCGCCATTTTAAATCGACGTGTCGGCCCGCTCTTGGGCAGGCTTGAAGACGCGCGCTTTTTCCCCACTTAGTGGGGTCCACTCAGGCAGATTCTGGAGACCGATCGCATGGCCCTCTACCAACTCGGCGACGTTGCACCGACCATTGACGAAAACGCCTATGTGGCGCCCGAAGCGACCGTGATCGGCCGCGTGGAGCTCAAGGCACGCGCCAGCGTTTGGCCGGGCGCCGTCATTCGCGGCGACAACGAGCCGATCACCGTGGGCGAGGCCAGCAACGTGCAGGAAGGCTCGGTGCTGCACACCGATCCGGGCTGCCCGCTGAACATCGGCGACCGCGTGACGATCGGCCACCAGGCCATGCTGCACGGCTGCACCATCGGCGAAGGCTCGCTGATCGGCATCCAGGCGGTGGTGCTCAACCGCGCTGTGATCGGCAAGAACTGCCTGGTGGGCGCGGGCGCGATCGTCACCGAGGGCAAAGTCTTCGAAGACGGCACGCTCATCCTGGGCGCGCCTGCCAAGGCCGTGCGCAAACTGACGGAAGACGACATCGCCAAAATGCACCTGAACACCGAGACGTATGCGGTGCGCCAGGCGATGTACAAGCAGCAACTGAAACGGATTGATGGATGACTGACGAGCTGAAGAAATTTGTATTCGACGCCGCGCCCGTGCGCGGTGAACTGGTGCGCCTGGAAGGGACCTGGCAAGAGGTGCTGCGCCGCCGCCGCTACCCGGCTCCGGTGCAAACGCTGCTGGGCGAGATGATGGCTGCCGCCGCACTGCTGTCGGCCAACCTGAAATTCAACGGTGCGCTCGTCATGCAACTGCACGGTGATGGCCCCGTGCGCATGCTCGTCGTGGAATGCAACTCCGACCTGTCGATGCGCGCGACCGCCAAGATTGCCGAAGGCGCCGAGATTGCCGATGACGCCACGCTGGCTTCGATGGTGAACGCACACGGCCACGGCCGCTTTGCCATCACGCTCGATCCGCAAGACAAGCTGCCGGGTCAGCAGCCGTATCAAGGCATCGTGCCCCTGGCGGACGAAAACGGGCCGCTCGCCACCATCACCGAGGTGCTCGAGCACTACATGCAGAGCTCCGAACAGCTCGATACACGCCTGTGGCTCGCCGCCGATAACAAGGCTGCCTCGGGCATGCTGCTGCAGCGCCTGCCGTCTTACGGCGGGGCCATGGAAGGCCGTACAGGCCATGCCGCCCAAGTGGGCGAGACCGGCCAGCCGCTGCATGAAGACGTGCAGAAACAGGATCTCGACACGTGGGAACGCGTCTGCCAGCTCGGCAAGACCCTGCGCCGCGATGAACTGCTCGAACAGCCCATCGACACGCTCATCAAGCGCCTCTACTGGGAAGAAATGGAAGCGGCCGGCATCCGCATGTTCGAACCGCTGAACCCGCACTTCCGCTGCTCGTGCTCACGCTTGCGCGTAGGCGCCATGTTGCGCACGCTCGGTCAAGCCGAGGTCGAGAGCATCCTGGAAGAGCGCGACAAAGTGGAAATCGACTGCGAATTCTGCGGCCAACACTACAGCTTTGATGCCGTGGATTGTGCTCAACTCTTCGCGCAAGACACCGTCGCACAGGGTATTCAGGGCGCATCCGAACAGCGTCATTGAACCCGGCGACATAGTATGAAGATGCGTGGCGCGCGGCACTTCCGGGTGCCGCCCGCGCTCTAAGTCGCCAGTTTCATCATCTGCCGCTTGCTGCGGAGCGCATCATGTCTGACTCCTCTGACTCCCTCTTCCGGTCGCTGCATCTATCCCGAGCTGGCGCGCTGGCGTTGCCCGTTGTGGTGACGCTGCTGGCGTCTGCCTGCGTCGCCGTGCCGCGTGGCCCGGGTGGCACGCCTTACACCGCACGCCTGCCGGCGGATTCGCAAGCCGCACCGGCGCCCGCACCGCTGTCAGCGGAAGAGCGCAAGAAGCTGGATGAGTTGAATGCCAAGGCGCTACGTGAATCGGACCAAGCCATCAAGCGTGATGCCGAGGCCCGTGCTTACGCGGCAACGCCCTACTACGCGCCCTACCCATACTACGGGAGCTATTCGGTGTACTACGGCAGTGGATGGCGCCACCGTGGTGGTTGGGGCGTGAGCTACGGCGCGCCTGTCTGGGGCTATCCGTACTACTGGTAAATCCAGGAATTTGTCTTGAGGCGAGCGCGTCATCGACGGCGCGTTCGCGCAGCAGGCTCAGTGATGGCCCTGCTGGCCCGCAGGAGGGGGCGGTGGCGGCGGAGTCTGACTGGTCTTCGGCGCCGGCGCCACGAACTGCACGAAGCCTTCGTCGTCCTTCACCATTCCCAGCTCATAGCGCGCGCGCTCTTCGATGGCGCCCGTGCCTTCCTTCAGATCCTTCACTTCGCCTTCAAGCTTGGTGTTGCGTTGCTTCAGCTCGGTGTTGCGCTGATTCTGCACCGTCACCTGCTTCTGCATGTCCCACACGCGCAGCCAGCCGCCTTTGCCCAGCCAGAGCGGGTACTGGATGGCAAGCAACAACAGCAGCAGAAACAGCGTGATCAGGCGCATAAGGACAAGCGTTGGCGGTGCTCAGGCCCCAAATGCCACGCGACCGCCAGAGCGGCGGTCGCACGGTCACATGAGGCGAAACTGCGAGCGATTATCGCAGGTTATAGAACGCCGACTTGCCCGGGTAGCTGGCGATATCACCCAGGTCTTCTTCGATGCGCAGCAGTTGGTTGTACTTGGCCATGCGGTCCGAGCGCGACAGCGAGCCGGTCTTGATCTGACCAGCATTCGTGCCCACAGCGATGTCGGCGATGGTGCTGTCTTCGGTTTCGCCCGAGCGGTGCGAGATCACGGCGGTGTAGCCGGCACGCTTGGCCATCTCGATGGCGGCGAAGGTTTCGGTCAGCGTACCGATCTGGTTGATCTTGATGAGGATCGAGTTGGCGATGCCCTTCTCGATGCCCTCCTTCAGGATCTTGGTGTTGGTGACGAACAGGTCGTCGCCCACCAGCTGCACCTTCTTGCCGAGCTTGTCGGTCAGCGCCTTCCAGCCGGCCCAGTCGCTTTCGTGCATGCCGTCTTCGATCGACACGATCGGGAACTTGTCGGCTAGGTTTGCCAGGTAGTTGGCGAACTCTTCCGACGACAGTTGCAGGCCTTCGCCTTCCAGGTGGTACTTACCGTCCTTGTAGAACTCGGAGGCAGCGCAATCCAGCGCCAGCAGTACGTCTTCACCAGCCTTGTAACCGGCTTGGTCGATGGCCGACAGGATGGTGTTCAGGCACTCTTCGTTGCTGGCGAAGTTCGGTGCGAAACCGCCTTCGTCGCCCACGGCGGTGCTCATGCCCTTGTCCGCCAGAATCTTCTTCAGCGCGTGGAAGATCTCGGCGCCGCAGCGCAGGGCTTCACGGAAGCTCGGCTGGCCGACCGGCATCACCATGAATTCCTGGATGTCCAGGCTGTTGTTGGCGTGCGCGCCACCGTTGACGATGTTCATCATCGGCACCGGCATCTGCATCGCGCCCGAACCGCCGAAGTAGCGGTACAGCGGTAGGCCGGCTTCTTCGGCAGCGGCCTTGGCCACGGCCATCGACACGGCCAGCATGGCGTTGGCGCCCAGGCGGCTCTTGTTCTCGGTGCCGTCCAGATCGATCAGCGTGCGGTCCAGGAACGCTTGTTCCGACGCATCCAGGCCCATGATGGCCTCGGAGATTTCGGTGTTGATGTGCTCGACGGCCTTGAGCACGCCCTTGCCCAGGTAGCGCGACTTGTCGCCGTCACGCAGTTCGATGGCTTCGCGCGAGCCGGTGGAGGCGCCCGACGGCACCGCGGCACGGCCCATCACGCCCGATTCCAGCAGCACGTCGCATTCGACGGTGGGGTTGCCGCGCGAGTCCAGCACTTCGCGACCGATGATATCTACGATGGCACTCATGAAAATCCCTCTTGGTCTTTAAAGCAGGTAATGCAGCGATCGGTGGCGCGAATGCTCAGAGGCCTTCGACCACGATCATGTTCATCTTGGCAGCATTGGCACGCGCGTCGCGGGCAGCGCGATATTCCTCGCTGTCGTAAAACGACTTGGCCGCGTCGTAACTCGGGAACTTGAGCACGACAATGCGCGTGGGGTTCCACTCACCTTCCAGTTGTTCTGTCTTGCCGCCGCGCACCAGCGGCTCGGCGCCGTGGGCCTGCATGGCCTTGGTCGACAGCACCTTGTATTGCTCGTATTGCACGGGGTCCGTCACGTCGACGTACGCCAGGATGTAGCCAGCGCCCATGTGTCTCTCTCCGGAAGCAGCAACAAACGACGACGGCAGCGGGTGTGTGTTACCTACGCTGCCGCCGGTCGAGGTGGGATCAGTCAATCAGTCGAACTGATTTTCCAGGAAACCGCTGCGCTTGGTGAGCGCATCCAGTTCTTTCAGAACTGACAGCAAGTCTTTCATGCGGCGCAGCGGCACGGCATTCGGGCCGTCCGATTTGGCGCAGGCGGGGTCCGGGTGCGTTTCCATGAAGACGCCCGACACGCCCGTGGCGATAGCCGCACGTGCCAGCACCGGCACAAATTCACGCTGACCACCCGAGCTGGTGCCCTGGCCGCCCGGCAGCTGCACCGAGTGCGTGGCGTCAAACACCACCGGCGCACCCGTCTCGCGCATGATTGCCAGCGAGCGCATGTCCGACACGAGGTTGTTGTAGCCGAACGAAACACCGCGTTCGCACGCCATGAAGTTGTCTTCCGGCAGGCCGGCATCACGAGCCGCATGACGCGCCTTGTCGATGACGTTCTTCATGTCGTGCGGTGCGAGGAACTGGCCCTTCTTGATATTGACGGGCTTGCCGCTCTGCGCGCAGGCGCGGATGAAATCCGTCTGGCGGCACAGGAAGGCCGGCGTCTGGAGCACGTCCACGACTTCGGCCACCGGCTTGATCTCGTTGATCTCGTGGATGTCGGTCAGCACCGGCACGCCCACCTGGCGGCGCACTTCCGCCAGGATGCGCAGGCCCTCGTCCATGCCCAGGCCACGGAACGACGTGTCCGACGAGCGGTTCGCCTTGTCAAACGACGACTTGTAGATGAACGGAATGCCCAGCGCCCCCGTGATCTCCTTGAGCGTGCCGGCGGTGTCGATCGCCATCTGCTCGGATTCGATCACGCAGGTGCCGGCAATCAGGAAGAACGGTTTGTCGAGGCCGACTTCGAAATCGCAGAGTTTCATGATGTTCCTGTGCCCCAGCGCCTTAGGCGACAGCGCGTTGTGCGGTCTGCTGGTGATGCGCCAGCGCGGCTTCCACGTAGGCCTTGAACAGCGGGTGGCCGTCACGCGGCGTGGAGGTGAATTCCGGGTGGAACTGCACGCCGACGAACCACGGGTGCATCGATGCCGGCAGTTCCATGATTTCCGGCAGATTTTCCGACGGCGTACGCGCCGAGATGATCATCCCGGCCTTTTCCAACTGCGGCACGTAGTGGTTGTTCACCTCGTAGCGGTGACGGTGGCGCTCATTGACTTCCGCGCCGTAGATCGTCGCTGCCTTGGTGCCCGATTGCACCGGCACGCGCTGCGAACCCAGGCGCATCGTGCCACCCAGGTCCGAGTCCGCCGAACGCTTTTCCACACGGCCATCACGGTCCAGCCACTCATTGATAAGGGCTACCACCGGGTGCTCCGTGTCGTCGTTGAATTCCGTGCTGTTGGCGTCCGTCATGCCGGCCAGATGGCGGGCGAATTCGATCACAGCCAACTGCATCCCCAGACAGATGCCGAGGTACGGCACGCCCTTCTCGCGGGCGTACTGGATCGCGCGGATCTTGCCTTCCGTGCCGCGCTTGCCAAAGCCGCCCGGCACCAGGATGGCGTCCAGCGATTCCAGCACCTGCATGTGGCCCGACTCCAGCTCTTCGGAATCGATGTACTCGATGTTGACGCGCGTCGAGGTGTGCAGGCCAGCGTGGCGCAGCGCCTCGATCAGCGACTTGTACGACTCGGTCAGGTCGACATACTTACCGACCATGCCGATGGTGATTTCGTGCTGCGGGTTTTCCAGCGTGTGCACCATGTGTGCCCACACCGACAGGTCCGCCGGCGGCGCGTCAATGCGCAGCTCTTCGCAGATGATGCGATCCAGCCCCTGCTCGTTGAGCATCTGCGGGATCTTGTAGATGGTGTCGACGTCCCACACCGAGATGACCGCGTCCTGCGGCATGTTGGCGAAGAGCGAAATCTTCGCGCGCTCGTCATCCGGGATCGGGCGGTCGGCGCGGCACAGCAGCGCGGTCGGCTGCACGCCAATCTCACGCAGCTTCTGCACCGAGTGTTGGGTCGGCTTGGTCTTCAGTTCGCCTGCGCTGGCGATGAACGGCACCAGCGTCAGGTGGATGAACGCGGCCTGGTTGCGGCCAAGGCGCAGGCTCATCTGACGCGCGGCTTCCAGGAACGGCAGCGATTCAATGTCACCCACCGTACCGCCGATTTCCACGATCGCCACGTCGGCCTTGCCGTCGTGCGACGCCGCGGCGCCACGCTCAATGAAGGCCTGGATTTCGTTGGTGATGTGCGGAATGACCTGCACCGTCTTGCCGAGGTACTCGCCGCGACGCTCCTTGCGGATCACGGACTCATAAACCTGGCCGGTGGTGAAGTTGTTCGACTTGCGCATCTTGGCCGAGACGAAGCGCTCGTAGTGGCCAAGATCGAGGTCGGTTTCTGCGCCGTCCTCGGTCACAAACACCTCGCCGTGCTGCAGCGGGCTCATCGTGCCCGGGTCGACGTTGATGTAGGGATCGAGTTTGAGGAGGGTGACTTTGAGGCCGCGCGACTCGAGAATGGCCGCGAGCGAGGCGGCGGCGATGCCCTTGCCGAGTGAGGACACTACGCCACCGGTAACGAATACGAACTTGGTCATGACCTAGCTTGCCGAGGAAAGCCGGATTATACCAAAGGTGCCCTGCCCGATCCGTGACAGATCGGTGGAATTCAGCGGATCAAGCGGCGTGCCGCATGGCGCCTGCGTTGGCGCGCATTTCGTTGACCATCTGGCGGATCAACTCGGCCGTTTCCAACGGCTTTTCCATCGGATAGAGATGGCTGCCTTCGATCCAGCGCAGCCGGCTGCCAACCAGCCGCCGGGTTGCACTCAAACCAACCTGGCGGATTTCCCGCGAGCGCGTGCCAGCAATAAAGCTCACCGGAAATGGCGCGCCGCCTGCGACCTTGTGTCCCATATTGGTCGGCAACGTGCGGTAGATCTGGTATTCGACTTCACGCGAGAAGCGCAGCGTGCGCTCGCCGTCACGGCCAGTGGGCTCGGTACCGTGCTGGACATAATCGCGCAGCACGTCTTCGTCCCAGCGGTCGAATTTTTTCTTGGCTTTGAAGTGGCTCCAGACCGAATCGAGATCCGGCCACAGGTTGCGCCGGTTCTTGGTGGATGCCGCCGGGGATTGGCGATCGTCGATGTCCAGCCACTGCGCCACGCGCAGCAGCTTGGCGCGCCAGCCGGCAATGACAGGCGAGTCCAGCATCACCACACCACGCACGCGCTCGGGCCGGCGCAACGCTGCCATCAAGCTCAAGAAACCACCGAGCGAATGACCGACAAGCCAGACAGGCTCGGGCTGCGCGTCAATCTCGGCCAACAACTCCTTGACCAGCCCCGGCCACGCCCGCGTGACCGGAAAGCGCGGGTCATGCCCGAAGCGCTCCACCGCGCGAATATCAAATGCGTCGCTTAGCACACCCAGCATCTTGCGATACGTGCCGACCGGAAAACCGTTGGCATGGGAGAACAGCATCACATCGCGCATCGGGCGGCTCCTGGGCGGTGTCAGTGCGACTCTTTCGTACCGCCCGCCACACGTTGAATCGTGGTGACCTGCTCTAGCACGGGGCCGGGCGCGCGTTGCGGCACCGCCGGCGCATCGGCAAACGGGGGCGCAATGCGGACGGGCTCGACCTGGGCGGACGGATGGCCCTCTCGGCGCAGCGGGTGTGCCGGCTCGGTGTGCGTCTCCCAATCTGGGTCTTCGATTTCAGCAAACACCTGGCGCAGGCGCTTGCCCCAGGTGCTGCGGATCATCGCGAAATACGGGTTCTCTTCGTCAATGGCGACGAAGCGCGTGACGTTCAGCGAGTCGGTCTCGTAGACCAGCAAGTCGAGCGGCAAACCCACCGAAATATTGGACTTCAGCGTCGAATCCATTGAGATCAGCGCGCATTTTGCAGCCTCATCGAGCGGCATGGCCGGCGTGACCACACGGTCGATGATGGGCTTGCCGTACTTGGCCTCGCCGATCTGGAAGTAGCAGTTTTCCGGCGTGGCCTCGATGAAATTGCCGGCCGCATACACGCTGAACAGGCGCGGCCGCTCGCCGCCGATCTGCCCGCCAAAGACGATGCTGACGTTGAAGTCGATCTTGGCCTTGGCCAGGGCGGCTGCGTCGCGGTCATACACTTCGCGCACGGCCTCCCCCACGATGGTCGCCGCCTCGAACATGTCGCGCGCCGTCCACAGCGAGCGTGGCTTGTCGCGCGCCTCCGTCAGCACCTGGCGCACTGCCTGGCTGATGGCGAGATTGCCGGCGGTCAACAACACCATGACCCGATCGCCCTCGCGCTCGAATACCGTCATCTTGCGGAAGGTGGAAATGGCATCGACGCCCGCGTTGGTGCGGGAATCCGACAGGAAGACCAGGCCAGCGTCCAGGCGCATGGCAACGCAATAAGTCATGGGCGAAGCAACAGACGAAATCGGGGTTGGGAGAATTCTAGCCCGCCAATCACAACGGGTTGTCGCGCTTGGAAGGGATGTTCAGTTCACTCAGGCGGCTTCGGCGGGCAGAGGTTCGATCGAGATGCTCACGTCCAGCGTCTCCGCCCCGCCACCCTCGCGGATGCCACGAATAGGGGCCGCCGATTGGTAATCACGGCCCACCGCTAGGCGAATATGGCGCCCGTCGGTAAAGCATTGATGCGTCACGTCGATGCTGCACCAGGTATGCGATTCCGCATCGACACAGATATCTGCCCACGCGTGGCTGGCGAGGTCTTCTTCGCCAGCGGCGTGGAAATAGCCACTCACGTAGCGTGCCGGCACGCCCGCCGCCCGGCAGCACGCCACCATCACCTGCGCTTGGTCCTGACAGACACCCGCGCCCAGAGTGAATGCCTCGGCGGCCGTTGTACCGACATCGGTCGCGTTGGGCTTGTAACGCACACGCTGCGCGATGGCACGCGCAAGGTTCAATGCAGAGTCAGCATCGCCCGGGACGAGCCCATGTTCTTGCGCAAATGCCCGCATTTCCGCCGGTGCAGAAGTTAACGGCGTCGTGCTGAGAAAATACAGCGGCGAGACGCAGTAGCGGCCGTGGTCGGGTGCGTCTACAAAACGATGACCGGCCGATGCATGCGCAGGAAAGGCCTCGACAACGCCGAGTGCTTCGATGGTCACGTCGTGTGCGCGGCCGCCGAGCGTGAAGTGGTGCACCACATTGCCAAAACCGTCGGTGGCGCGCGTGAGGTTGCCTGGGGCGTGGATTTGCCAGCTATCCACTTGCTGTAAAGGGCCGCTGCGAGGGGTCAAGCGCAGTTCATGCACGCTGTGGCGCAGCGGCTCGGCATAACGGTAGACCGTCGTATGTCGAATTTGGTATTTCACGATGGCACGGGCGCCGCCTGAAAGCTGCGCCCTGATAAAGACAAAATGCCCCGCGCGTCACACCACATCGAGCGGCACCAGGAAGTCCTGGCTGATACCGTTGCCCAGATCGTTGATGCGCTCCAGGAAATTGGTCAGCCATGCGTGCAAGCCAACCGCAAAAATATCTTCGATGCGGGCGTACCGCAGGTCGGCGTGGAGTTTACCAGCGCGACGCTCGGTCTCGGCGGACTGGCTGTTGCGCACGGTCGATAGGATGCCGACCACCTCATCCATGCTAGCCAGCAGCGAGCGCGGCATGTCGCTACGCAAGACCAGCAGCTCGGCCACCCGCGTGGGCGTGATCACGTTGCGGTAGATCTTGCGGTAGACCTCGAAGCCGGACACCGAGCGCAGAATCGCCGCCCAGTGATAGAAGTCTGCGTGTTCGGCCGCGCTCTCGTCGCGCGTGGGCGTGGATTGAAACTTGACGTCGAGAATCCGCGCGGTGTTGTCGGCGCGCTCCAGGAAGGTGCCCAAGCGCATGAAGTAGAACGCGTCGTCCTTGAGCATGGTGCCGAGCTGCACGCCGCGCGACAGGTGCGAGCGGAATTTCACCCACTCGAAGAACTGCGACGGATCATCGCGCAGCATGCCTTCGCCGATCAGCCGCTGCACCTCCAGCCACGTGGTGTTGATGGTCTCCCACACCTCGGTGGTGATGGAGCCACGCACGGCACGGGCGTTCTCGCGCGCGCCGCGTAGGCAACTCATGATCGACGACGGGTTGGTCATGTCGCGGACCATGAAGTCGATCACGTCATCGCGGGAGAGCAAACCGTAACGCTCGTCAAAGACGCGCGTGAGTTCGGAGATATCGAGCATTGCCCACCAGCCCTGCTCCGCCACTTCCGCCGATTGCGGCAGCAGCGAGGTCTGATAGTTGACGTCGAGCATGCGGGCAGTGTTCTCGGCCCGTTCGGTGTAGCGCGCCATCCAGAAAAGGTGGTCTGCGGTGCGGCTGAGCATGGCGTTCCCTTGTACGTATCTTGGTAAATCGCGATTGGTCGACTGCGAGGTTGCCGGGTTACGACGGTGAGTGTGCGAACGCTCAACGCTCCAGCACCCACGTATCTTTCGTCCCGCCCCCCTGCGACGAGTTGACCACCAGCGAGCCCGCCCGCAGCGCCACGCGCGTGAGGCCGCCCGGCACCATGCGCACATCCTTGCCGGAGAGCACGAACGGCCGCAGATCAATATGGCGCGGCGCAATGCCGGCCTCCACGAAGGTCGGGCACGTCGACAGCGCGAGCGTCGGCTGCGCGATGTACTGGTCGGGGTGCGCCTTCACCACCTCGCGGAACGCCGCAATCTCCTCCTTCGTGGCCGCAGGGCCCACGAGCATGCCGTAGCCGCCGGCGCCGTGCGTTTCCTTGACCACCAGTTCGCCCATGTGGTCGAGCACGTATTGGAGATCGTCCGGACGGCGGCACATGTAGGTCGGCACGTTGTTCAGGATCGGCTCCTCGCCCAGGTAGAAGCGGATCATGTCCGGCACGTACGGGTAGATCGACTTGTCGTCCGCCACACCGGTGCCAATCGCATTGCAGATGGTGACGTTGCCCGCGCGATAGACCGACAGCAGCCCGGCCGCACCGAGCGAGGAATCCGGGCGGAACACCAGCGGATCAAGGAAGTCGTCGTCCACCCGGCGGTAGATGACGTCGATGCGCTGCGGGCCCTGCGTGGTGCGCATGTACAGGTGATCGTCCTGCACGAACAGGTCATGCCCTTCCACCAGCTCCACGCCCATCTGCTGGGCCAGGAACGCGTGCTCGAAATACGCCGAGTTGTACATCCCTGGCGTGAGCACCACCACGGTCGGGTCGGAAATGTTCTGCGGCGACACACTGCGCAGCATGTCGAGCAGCAAGTCGGGGTAGTGGGCGACCGGCGCCACACGATTGCGCGCAAACAGTTCCGGAAACAGCCGCATCATCATCTTGCGGTTTTCCAGCATGTACGAGACGCCGGACGGCACGCGCAGGTTGTCTTCCAGCACGTAGAACTCACCCTCGCCTGCCCGCACGATGTCGATGCCGGCAACGTGCGCATAGATGTCGCGCGGCACGTTCACGCCCAGCATGTCCGGGCGATATTGCGCGTTGTTGTAGATCTGTTCGGGCGGGATGACGCCGGCGCGCAGGATGTCCTGCTCGTGATAGATGTCGCGCAGGAAGCGGTTGAGTGCGTCGACACGCTGGCGCAGGCCGCGCTCGAGCGTCGCCCATTCGCTGGCCGGAAAGATGCGCGGGATGATGTCGAACGGGATCGTGCGCTCGGTGCCGCTGTTCGATTCGTCCTTGTCGCCGTACACGGCAAAGGTGATACCGACGCGGCGGAAGATCAGGTCGGCCTCGGCACGCTTGTTTTGCAGTGTGGAGGCCGATTGCCCGCCCAGCCATTCGGCGAAACGCCCGTAGTGGCCGCGCACCTCGCCCTGCTGGACGAGCGCAGCCGGGGCCGGTTCGGCGGCGTGGGGGCTGGGTTCCCCGTGCCAGTTAAGCATTTCATCGTAGAACCGGACTGCCATGCTCTTCTCCCCTGACGGACTGCCATGCCACGCGGTTGCGCAACATGCGGTTTTTATAGCACGGCGGTTTTGCGCGCCACAATGGGGCCAACCCGCTATGCAACCAAGTTTTACGGCAGCGCACCAATTTCATCTGCGGCTGTCGCCAGGGCTTCCACTTCCTGCGCGGAGGACCAATAGCGTGGCCGCATGGACCGCGCCGTCTGCACCTCCAGTGCATCGCCGTGCGCCTGGATGACGACGGCACCGGCCTTGTCCGTGCGCAGCCGCTCGATGTCACGCGCCACGTAGCGCTGCCATACCTGCGGGTGCGGATGTCCGTACCGGTTGCGGTAGCCGACCTGGAAAATCGCCACCTGCGGGGAAACCGCGTCCAAGAACGCGCCGCTGGAGCTTGTCTTGCTGCCGTGATGCGGTACAAGCAAGATGTCTGCCATCAGCCGCTCGGGCTCGGCGGACACCAGCGCCGCCTCCTGGGCGCTCTCGATATCGCCCGTCAGTAAGGCGGCATGGTGGCCGTTGCTGACGCGCAGCACGCAACTGCGGGCATTGCTGGAGACAGACGCACCATCGGCGGGCGCCCGCATCGGGTGGAGCACCTCGAAGTCCACGCCATCCCACGTCCAGGCTTGCCCTGCCAAGCAGGCCGCCAGTCCGATGCCATGAGTTTCGGCCATCTCGTGCAGGGCATGTTTCTCGGGCAAAGACGCCAACATGGTGCGTACCGGCACCGCATCCATCACCGTTTCGGTGCCGCCGGCATGGTCGCTGTCTTCGTGGCTGATGATGAGCGCGTCGAGTTCGCCCACGCCGTGCCCACGGAAGTACGGGGCGATAACGCGGGCTGCGGCATCGGCGGAATCGCCATAGCGAGGGCCGGTGTCGAAGAGAAGGCGGTGGCCAGCGGTTTCGATGAGCGTAGCGGCACCCTGGCCAATATCGAACGCCACCACGCGAAACTCGCCCGGCAACGGCATCGGCACGCGCGCCAGCACCAGCGGCACCAACAGCACGGCACCCTGCGCTCGCCAAGCCCACGCGCGCAGCCCACCGGGCACCAGCAACAGCGCAACGCCGCCCGTCGCCAGGACCAACGCCCATGGCGGCGCTATCGGCGCCACCCACACCGACCAGATTGGCCGCGCCAGCCATTCAAGCCAGACGACCAGCCAGTCGAAACTCGCCTCCGACAACGCAAGCACTGGCTGCGCCAGCGGATCAGGCAGGGCTGCGCCGATCAGGGCCAGTGGCGTGGTCACAAAGCTCACTACCGGAATCGCCAGCCCATTGGCAGCCACCGACACCACCGACGTCTGCTGAAACAGCAGCAACGTCAACGGCAGCAAACCGAACGTGACGGCAAATTGAATGCGTGTTGCGCCCAAGAAGCCGCGTTGCGCACGGCCCCACCACGGCTGTTCCTCATGGCTGCGCTGCCCATCCAGCACCATCTGCGCCGCAAGAAAGATGATCGCCACCGCGCCAAAAGACAGCCAGAACCCAGCCGACATGACCGCCCACGGGTCCACCACCGCCACCACGGCGGCAGCCCAGCACAGCGACAGGCTGACCGGCACATGACGGTCGGTCAGCCGGGCGATGGCAACCGTCGAGAGCATCAGCAACGTGCGTTGCGCCGGTACGCCCATTCCAGCAAGCAGGCAGTAGCCGAACGCCGCCAGCATCGCCGCGATGGCGCCTGCGCGCGGGGTGGGCATGCGCAGTGGCAGCGGCGTGCGCAGCCAGCGCGCGAGACCGAAGGAACGGCGCCACAAAGCCATCCACAACGTGGCGAACAGTCCGGCAATCATCGTGATGTGCAGGCCTGAAATCGAAACGAGGTGGCTGATGCCCGTGCGGCGGAACAACTCCCAGTCTTCACGGGCAATGCCGCTTTGGTCGCCCACCACCAGCGCGACGATCACCGATGCGTAACGTGCATCCGGCAGCGCGGTCAGGATGTGGCGACGCACCGCTGCGCGCCAGCGTTCGATGCCCAGCCAGAAGCCGCCATCCGCATCCTCCAGTGGCGTGTTTTGGGTGCGCTTGCCGGTGCGTACGTAGCCCGTAGCGCGGATGTTGTTGGCGAGCAGCGCGTATTCGCCGTCAAAACCGCCAGGGTTGATCAGGCTGTGGGGCCGCTTGACGCGCAAGGTCAACTGCCAGCGCTGGCCGGGTTGCAGGTCCGGAATGCCTGCACGCCGATCAGGCTCGGTGCCCTCCTCGCCCGTCTTGCCCCAGCCGCGCGCGCCATACCAAGACAGCCGCACGCGTGGCGGCAAGGCGTCGCCGGCATCGCCGGACTCGATTTGGAAGAGGAAGCGCGTAGCCTCGTCATCGACTTGCGGCAACTCGGCCACCACGCCCGTCGCGAGGATGTCCTTGCCTTCCCACGCTGGGCTGAGCACCACAGACAGACGTTGCTGCGCGCGCCAATCGGCCCAGCCGAAGCCGGCGACAATGGCACTCGCCACGAGCAACACCGGTAACAGACCTGCCCGGCGCCGTACCACGAACGCGAATACCAGGCACAGGGCCAACAGAACCATCGGTTGCCACATAGGCGCGAGCGTGGCTTGCGTCTGCAGCACCATGCAGCCGGCCACAAAGCCGATCAAACCCAAGCGCATAGGGGCGCGTCAGGCTTGCAGCAGCGGTGCCAGGCGAGGGATGGCCTCGATACTATTGCGGCGCGCCTGTTCGGCCAGCGCCTCGATGGAAATGCCACGCAGCTCCGCCAACGCCGCGGCAATGCGCGCCACTTCTGCGGGGGCGTTGCGCACCCCGGCCTGCTCGCCAAACTGGTCGTCAGACAGCCACGCCGGGGCAAGGTCCGGCGCATCGGTTTCGAGCACGATCGCCTCGATGGGCATGTCGGCTGCGAGCCGGCGCACGCGGTTGGCGCGCGAGAAGGTGAACACGCCACCAAACCCGAGTTTCAAGCCGGCGTCGACAAAGCGCCGGGCCTGCTCCGGGCTGCCGTTGAACGCATGCGCAATGCCACGCACGCCGGCCTTGATGGCCGCGCTGCCGACCTGATCCTGCGATTTGCGCACGTGCATCAACACCGGCAGATCGAATTCGCGCGCGATGCGCAGTTGCGCCTGGAACACGGCGTTCTGCCGTTCAACGTTCGGATCGGGGATGAAGAAATCGAGCCCGATCTCGCCAATGGCCACGAAGCGTGGGTCGTCCATCGACGCGGCCACTTGGCGGCGCAGTTCAGCGAGGTCGTCATCGCTGGCCTGGGCCGCGCACATCGGGTGGATACCGAGCGCGTAGGTGCAGCCGGCATGCTGGTGCGCCAACGCACGCACGGTATCGAAATTCCAGCGCGCCACCGCTGGCACGACGATGTGGTTCACCCGCGCCGCATGCGCCTGCGCCACCACGGTATCGCGGTCGGCATCAAACTCACGGGCGTCGAGATGGCAATGGGTGTCGATCCACATGGTCGATCCTGCGTTGGAAAAACCGGCAACGTACCGGAAAGGCGGCCGCGCTGGAATCCGCCAATTCCGATAGTGCTGTTTCGATCAGCGCTCCTGGTGCAGATAACCGTCGCGCAGGCGCAAGACGCGGTCGCAACGGGCCGCCAAGTCGATGTCGTGCGTGACGATGACAAAGCTGGTGCCCAGCGTGCGCGTGAGCTCCAGCATCAGGTCGAAGACGTCACCGGCGGTGTGGTCATCCAGATTGCCGGTGGGTTCATCGGCCAGCACGCAAGCGGGGGACCCGACCAGCGCGCGCGCAATGGCCACACGCTGGCGCTCCCCGCCAGACAGCTCGCCCGGACGGTGCGCGGTGCGCGGGCCGAGGCCCACACGCTCCAGCATCGTCTGCGCGGTATGGCGCGCCTGCGCCTCTTCCACGCCGCGAATGCGCAACGGCATCGCCACATTGTCCAACGCGGTGAATTCCGGCAGCAGATGGTGGAACTGGTAGACAAAGCCCAGCGCCTGGTTGCGCAGCGTGTTGCGCTCGCGCTCCTTCATGGCGGTGAACGGCTTGCCGAGCAGCGAGACGCGGCCCGACGTGGGCTCATCCAACCCGCCCAGCACATGCAGCAGCGTGCTCTTGCCGGAGCCGGACGCGCCCACGATGGCGACCTTCTCGCCCACGCCGATGCGGATGTCCACGCCCTTGAGCACATCGACGTTCAAACCGCCTTGCTTGAACGACTTGGACAAACCCTCGGCCTGCACCACCGCGCCGGTTGCCGCGGCCGGCGCTTCCATGGAAGTCATAACGGCCTCACTCATAACGCAGTGCCTCCGCCGGGTTCACGCGCGAGGCGTGCCAGCTCGGATACAGCGTCGCCACCGACGCCAGGATGAAGGAAATGATGCCGATGGTTGCAATGTCGTTCACGCGGGGGTCCGAGGGCAGTTCGCTAATGAAATAGATGTCACGCGGCAGGAATTGCACGTGGAAGAGCCGCTCGATAAACGGCACGATCACGTCGATGTTGTAAGCGATGAGCGTGCCAAAGCCCACGCCCAGCAGCGTGCCGATAAACCCGATCGCCACACCCTGCACGATGAAGATCTTCATGATGGAGCCCGGCTGGGCGCCCATGGTGCGCAGGATGGCGATGTCGGCCTGCTTGTCCGTCACCGTCATCACCAGCGTGGACACCAGGTTGAATGCCGCCACGGCGATGATCAGCGTGAGGATGATGAACATCATCTTCTTCTCGGTCTTCACGGCGGCGAACCAGTTGCGGTTCTGGCGCGACCAATCGCGGATGTACAGCTCGCCCGTCAGCGTGCGCGACAGCGCTTCAGCCACCTGCGGCGCGCGGTCCATGTCGACCAGTTTCAGGCGCACGCCGGTCGGGCCGTCCAGGCGGAACAGACGCTCCGCGTCTTCCATATTGACCAGCGCCAGCGAGCTGTCGAACTCATAGTGGCCGGATTCGAATACGCCCGTCACCGTGAACTGCTTCAGGCGCGGCAGCACGCCGGCCGGGGTGATGGTGCCCTGCGGCGCGAGCAACGTGACTTTGTCGCCCACTTGCACGCCCAAGCCGCGCGCCAGTTCGCGGCCCAGCGCGATGCCGAATTCGCCGGGCTTCAGGTCGTCCATGCTGCCGGCTTTGAAGTCTTTGCCGATGTCCGACACCTTCGGCTCATCAGCCGGTGACACGCCGCGCAGCAGCACGCCACGCACCGCGTCGTCACGCGTGATCATGGCCTGCGCGCCTACATATGGCGCCGCGCCGATGACTTCCTTGTTCTGCATGGCCTCATTGGCCGTGCGCTGCCAGTCGGGCAGACTGTTCGGCGCCATCACTTCGATATGCGCCAGCACGGACAGCATGCGGTCACGCACTTCCTTCTGGAAGCCGTTCATGACCGACAGCACGATGATCAGCGCCGCCACCCCCAATGCAATGCCGAGCATCGAGATGAGCGAGATGAAAGAGATGAAGCTGTTGCGGCTGGCGCGCTTGCTTGCACGCGTGTACCGCCAGCCGATCTGCCATTCGTATGGAAATTTCAAAGGGGATTCCCCGTGGGTGCAATTTGATGTGATTCTGCCGGCTCACTGGCCAACGAGCCGGAAGTTTACAATCTCGGAGCCATGATTCCTGAACTCACCCTGATTGTCCCGTTTTGCGCGCCCGCTGCCGAGGTGGCGGACGACGCTTACCGTCAATTGACCTTGCCGGGCCTGGAAAGGTTGCTTGCCCGCGCCCGCGAGGCCGAACGCGAGCGCCACGACGACGCCTACCTGCCCACGCTGCCACACGAACGCTGGCTGGCCGCGCACGCGGGGCTGCCCATTTCTCCGCTGCCCTCAGCGCCGTACATGCGCTTGGCGGACGGCGGCAGCGCTGATACGCGCACCTGGGCCTGCCTGCAACCGGTGCACATTCACGCCGCGCGGGACCATCTAGTGATGCTCGATCCCGCCCAACTCCGCCTCGAAGCCGCCGACGCCGACGCCCTGCGTGCCGCCATCGCGCCGCTGGTCGCCGAGATGGGCATCACGCTAGACGCCACGCACGCCGCGCGCTGGTACGTCGCCGATGCGCCGTTTGGCGATCTGATCGCCGCCGCCCCGCAGCGCGCCACTGGCCACAACATCGACATCTGGATGCACAAGGGCGAGCAGGAACGCGCCTGGCGCAAGTTCCAGAACGAGATCCAGATGACGTGGTACGACCACCCCGTCAATCAGGCACGTGAGACGCGGGGTCTGCTGCCCGTCAACTCCGTGTGGCTGTTCGGCCAGGGCGCGCTGGTCGATGCCCGCCCGATTGCCGAGCGCATGGTCGGCAACGACGCCTTCTTCGCTGGCCTGTGCCACGCCGCCAACGCCACCGAGTTGTGCGCCGAGACCTTGGCTGCCGTGCCGTTCGACGACACCAGCGCCGCCGCGTTGCTGGATGCAGCCACCCGCCCGTATCTTTCGGCCGACTGGTACGACTGGATCGAAACCCTGCGCGCCTACGACCGTGACTGGTTCACCCCCGCCGCCGACGCGCTGGCCGATGGCCGCATCAATGCCGTTTCGCTCGTGCTGACCGGCGATTCGCACTACGCGCATTACCGCACCACCCGCAAAGACCTGACCGGTTGGCTGCGGCGCTTTCGCCGTGCTCGCACCCTGCGCGATGCGCTGTCCCCTCTCTCGATGTCCGCCTGAGCCTGCATGACCCGCATCGCTGTCCGTTCGCATTCCCCCGAGGCCGCCACCACGCTGGCCGGCCACGGCATCCACCCGGTTCTGGCGCGCATCCTGGCCGCCCGCGGCGTCGCCCGGCCCGATGAACTGTCGACCGAACTGGCCGACCTGCTGCCGCCCGCGCAACTCAAAGGCATCGACGACGCGGCGCGCTACTTGGCCGACGCCATCGCCGCCAACAAGCGCCTGCTCATCATTGCCGACTACGACTGCGACGGCGCCACCGCCTGCGCCGTGGGCGTGCGCGGCTTGCGCATGCTGGGCGCGCAGGTCAGCTACATCGTCCCGAACCGCTTTGAATACGGCTACGGCCTGTCGCCCGAAATCGTGGCGCTGGCCGCAAAGGAAAAGCCCGACGTGCTCGTCACGGTCGACAACGGCATCGCCGATGTGGCGGGCGTGGCGGCGGCCAACGCACTGGGCATCGATGTCGTCGTCACCGATCACCACATGCCGGGCGCGCAGTTGCCCGAGGCGCGCGTGATCGTGAATCCGAACCAGCCGGGCTGCGGCTTCCCGAGTAAGAACCTCGCAGGCGTAGGCGTGATGTTCTACGTGCTTCTGGCGCTGCGAGCCGAGCTGCGCAACCGGGGCGTGTTCACGCCGCAGGATCAGCCGCGCCTGGATGCCCTGCTCGACCTCGTGGCGCTCGGCACCGTGGCCGACGTGGTCAAGCTCGACGCCAACAACCGCCGGCTGGTCGCGCAGGGCCTCAAACGCATGCGCGCGGGGCGGATGTGCCCGGGCATCGCCGCGCTCTTCCGCGTGGCGGCCCGCGAAGCACGGCGCGCATCGACGTTCGACCTCGGCTTCGGCCTCGGCCCGCGCCTGAACGCCGCCGGACGCTTGGCCGACATGACGCTCGGCATCGAATGCCTGATCACCGACGACTACGATCGCGCCATGGCCATCGCCGCTGAACTCGACGGCATGAACCGCGAGCGCCGCGAAATCGAAGCCGGCATGCAGCAGGAAGCGCTGGCCATCCTCGACAGCATGAGCACGCTCGACGGCGCCGCCCGCCACACCATCGCCGTCTACAACGAGACCTGGCACCAGGGCGTGATCGGCATCGTCGCGTCGCGCATCAAAGATAAATTCCACCGCCCCGTTTTCACCTTTGCGCCTGGCGATGATGGGGTGATCAAAGGCTCAGGCCGCTCCATCCCCGGCTTTCACCTGCGCGATGCGCTGGACGCCGTGCACAAGCGCAGCCCCGGGCTGATCGTCAAATTCGGCGGCCACGCCATGGCAGCCGGCCTCACGCTGCGCGAAGACGGCTTCGATCAATTCGTCGCCACCTTCGAAGCCGTCGGCCGCGAGTGGTTGACCGAGGCCCTGCTCTCGCGCGTGCTCGAAACCGATGGCGAGGCCGACCCGGAATGCTTCACGCCGCAGTTCGTCGAGCTGCTCGAAACCCACGTCTGGGGTCAGGGCTTTCCGGCGCCGAGCTTCTGCGGCGAGTTCGATGTGCTCTCCCAAGCGGTACTGAAGGACAAGCACCTCAAGCTCAAGCTCGGCCGCGGCAAGCAGCACTTCGACGCCATCTGGTTCAACCACGCCGAGCCGCTTGGCGCGTCCGCCTACGTGGCCTACCGGCTCGACAACAACACCTTCAACGGCATCACACGCGTGCAGATGGTGATCGAGCATGCGCAGTAGCCGCGCGGGCAAACCTTGCGCTAACGCATAACCACATGCCAAAACTGTCTGACGGCGCGCAGATGATGCAGCCGTCAGGCACGGCGGCTGCGTTACAATGCATGTTTGCCGGCTTGGCACCCCGCCATGACCGCGCCCCCACGAATTCCTAGCTTCAACTTCCAAGCGAAATGACTCACGTCGTTACCGAAAGCTGTGTCCGCTGCAAGTACACCGACTGCGTGGACGTCTGCCCCGTCGACTGCTTCCGCGAAGGCCCGAACTTCCTGACCATCGATCCGGACGAGTGCATCGACTGCGCCGTCTGCGTGGCCGAGTGCCCGGTCAACGCCATCTACGCCGAAGAAGACGTGCCGGCTGATCAGCAGAAGTGGATCGCCATCAATGCCGACCTCGCACAAGCCGGCTGGCCGTCCATCACCAAGACCAAGCAACCCTTGCCCGACGCCGACGATTGGAAGGACGTGAAGGACAAGGAGCAGTACCTCGAACGCTGATCTCCAAATTTTTACCGTCACCGCAAAAAAGGTGTTGACGGCGAGATCAGAAACTAGTTAGAATTCATTTCTTCGCTGCTACAGCGATTCCCCGATAGCTCAGTCGGTAGAGCGCCGGACTGTTAATCCGTAGGTCCCTGGTTCGAGCCCAGGTCGGGGAGCCAAATACAAGAAAACGCCTCGCTTCGTGCGGGGCGTTTTCTTTTGTGGCATCGGTGCGTGTATTGTCTTGCACCGACTGCCATGCCCGGATGGTGAAATTGGTAGACACCGCGGACTTAAAATCCGCTGCGCCCTAATCGGCGCGTGCCGGTTCGATCCCGGCTCCGGGCACCATCTCCCTACATCCCTCCCCCTCTGCTTTACGATCCGTGGCACGCATGCGCCTTCGGTGCGTCTTCGTATTCGTCGTGACGACGCACCCATGACATGGGGCCGGTTTCGTTACGGCCGAGGGGCGCGCGATCAAGCAGCAGCAACGTGCCGACCATGTCTTCCAGACCGCGCGCATACGTCGAATACGTGTGGAACACGTTGCCCGCCTCGTCCTTATAGAACGCGCTCAGGCCGGGTAGCTCGTCATGTGCTTGTTCGCGGGGTGTGGCGGTGTAGTTGTAGTCGACTGCGCCGCTGGCGAGTTCTTCCGGCGAGAAGCTCACGCGGTAGTCGTGGTTGAAGGTCGTGCCGAACGACGACACCCAAGGGAAGTGCCAGCCCATGCGTTTCTTGTAGGCCGCGATCTCGGCCATCGGCGCGCGAGAAATCGCGACCAGGGTCACGTCATGATGATTCAGGTGCGGGAGCATGCCGCCAAGATGATCCGACAGGAACGAGCACCCAGGGCACCCCGCTTGCCAGCCCGGACCAAGCATGAAGTGATAGACGACCAACTGACTGCGACCATCAAACAGTTGGGCGAGCGTTTTCTGGCCATCGGGCGTATCGAACACGTAGTCCGTATCGACCTTCACCCAGGGCAGCGCTTGGCGCTCGGCATTGATGGCGTCGCGCAGGTGAATCGCTTCCTTTTCGCGTGCTAGGAGCGCCCGGCGTTTGACGAGCCATTCGTCTCTTGAAACCACGGGATGCTGCGGCATGGTGGGCCTCCGTTTCTCCGAGAGGCTTTCATACTAGGCCGCATCTCGGAAAAACATCAGCACCGCGTGCCGCCAAGCGACGTGCACGTCTTGCAAGAGAATTTGCCGTCGCTGCGCGCGCACGGCATGTGGAGGATCAACCCAGCAGCCAGCGCACACCCACGTTGATGAGCGCACCGCCGCCCACCAGCCCGATCCACAGCACCGCAGCACACAACAGCGGGCGCACGCCGGACTTCAGCAGCATCGGCACATGTGTCTGCGTGCCGATGGCGAACATGGCGCAGGCCAGCATGGCGGTGTCGACGGCGTCGATCGGGGCGTGCCATGCGGCGGGAATGGCACCTGCGGAGTTCAGCAGCGTCACCGCCAGCAGACCCACCGCAAACCAGGGCATCGCATTCCATGCGTGGCCGGCTGCCTTGCGCAGCGCGGCCTGACGGGACACGCGCGGCTCATTGATCGAGCCACCGGCCTCAGCCGGCGTCGTACACGCCAGCACCACCAGCAGCGGCGCCAACGCCAGCACGCGCACCATCTTGCTGACGACGGCCGCGCTGGTGGCGTCGTCGCCCAGCGGCCTTGCTGCCGCAATGACCTGCGCAACCTCATGCACCGTCGAGCCGATATAGACACCAAAGTGCTCCGGGGCGATGGCCATGCCGGCATGCGGCAGCAGCCCGTACAGCCACGGATACAAAAAGATCCCCACGGTGCCGAACAGCACCACACTGGCAATCGCCACAGCGGTTTCGCGCGGCTGCGCCTTGACGGCCGGCGCTACGGCCAACACCGCGGCGGCACCGCACACAGCACTGCCAGCCGCCACCAGCATCGCCTGCGAGCGAGCGAGGCCAAACCAACGCATGCCGATCCACGAGCCGGCCGCCATCGTCAGCACCAGCACCACCAAGGGGATCGCCACGCCGGAGGCGCCCAGGTCATGGATCTGCGCGAGCGTCAGCCGCGCCCCGTAGAGGACCACCCCGGCGCGCAGCAACGTGTGGCGCGCAAACTGAATGGCGCCAGGCGTCAGCCAGCGTTGGCGCCCGGGCACGTGCCCGACGGCCATCCCGAGCAGGATGGCCAGCGTGAGCGCACTCAAACCCAGCCGCCCCGCCCATGCCATCCCTCCCAGCGCAACCGCCACCGCCGCGAATCCGAACAGCACGCCCACCCCCACCAGCCCGCGACCATCCAACCACGGGGCGACGACGCCTTGGGGCGCCGGCTGATTCTGTGCAATTGTCATCACATCCGCCTTGCTTATTCGCTATGCGCATAACGATATGCGGCGCGTGATAACATGTAAAACAGGTAATTTTTCTCATAACAACCAGTTTTATGGATACAAAAGCCCCGCGCGTCACCCTGCGTCAATGGGCCACTTTTGCGGCCATCGCCCGGTGCGAGACGACCTCCGCTGCCGGCGACCAGCTTGGCTTGTCGCAGTCGGCGGTGAGTGCCGCATTGGCGGAGCTGGAGACCACGCTCGGGCATCCGCTGTTCGACCGGCACGCGCGTCGCCTGCACCTGAATGCGCTCGGCCGCCAGTTGCTGCCGCAGGCGCAGGCGCTGCTCGACCACGCCGATGCACTCGAACACGCCACGCAACACGCCAACGTGCGCCTCAGGCTCGCGGCAAGCAGCACGATCGGCAACTACGTATTGCCCGCCCTGCTCGCGAGCTTTCGGCAGCAGATCGCGCCTGATAGTCAGCTCGACGTACTGATCGGCAATACGCAGGATGTCGTCGACGCCGTGCAGCGCTTCGACGTCGACATCGGCCTGATCGAGGGCACCTGCCGCGGCGAGGCACTGGAGATCGAAACGTGGCTCGATGATGAGATGGTGATCGTCGCTGCGCCGGGGCATCCGCTGGCGCGCGGGCCGGTCTCACACTCAGCACTGCGTGAGGCCGGTTGGCTGATGCGCGAGCCGGGCTCGGGCACGCGAGAGCTGGTGGACAGCCGCATCGCCTCGGTGGTTGGGCCATTGCACGTGGCGCTTGAACTCGGCCACTCGGAGGCCATCCAGCGTACGGTGGCCGCAGGCTACGGCATCAGTTGCCTGTCGCGCCACGTGGTGGCCGATGCGCTGCGCGACGGCCGCCTGGTGGAGGTCGACAGCGGCCTGCCCCGCATCGCCCGACCGCTGCTCATCGTGCGCCACCGGGACAAACACCCGACGCACGGCCTCGCCCAATTCATCGATGCGCTACACGTTCACGCACGCGATTCGAAAAAAAATTGCACGCGGGACTAGCGCGATCTGAAAAAGGTTGATATAGTCTCATTTCTTCGCGGGGCGTTAGCTCAGTTGGTAGAGCAGCGGACTCTTAATCCGTAGGTCGAGTGTTCGAGTCACTCACGCCCCACCAGAACTCGCGTAGAAAGCCCAGTCCTCACCGACTGGGCTTTTTGCTTTGCGCGCTCAGAAAATCTCCGCAAGCGTCGCACGGAGCCCCGCTCTCTCTCCGTTCAAATTGTCAGCGCCGGCTTGTTCCACTGCCGCTGTACGCGATCCGACACGGACGCCTTGCTTCCCTGCAGCAGCACGTCGACCGGAATCCCCGTGAGGATCTTGATCGCACCGCGCACGGCTTCCGTCATGCATCGGCGTTGAGATGCGGCATCCTCCGCCGTGACATTGCGCATGAGCGTGGTATGCGCGGCTCTGAGCGCCGGCATCCTTGCAGTGACATCCGGATCAGGCCGTCGGCTGACACCCGTAACGGCGTGGCACACACGGGCGCTACCCAGCATCGTCGTGTCGTATTGCACGACCACCACCAGGCCTGCGGTGTCGAGCACCTGGCTGAAGTCGTGCGAAATCAGATCGGCGACGAGGTCTGACGGGTTGATGGTGTTGTCGCCATAGGCGGCGATCGTGGCGCCATGCACCGCACTGGTGGTCACCAGGCAGCTCAGGGCGAGAGAGACCGCAATATGCTTCATGAATTTCGGGAGGGAACGCGCGTTGACCTGCGCGAAATCGGCCACTCCACTGCGATGAATGACACTCGAAGCGAAGCGGCCGACCGTGTTGATCAACTACGCGGTGGCAGTGGCCTTGGTCTTCTTGGTGGTGCGCTTCGCGGCGGGCGCCTTGGCCTGGACCTGCGCGCGCAACGCGGCCTTGAGGTGGTCGAATACCTCGCGATGCTCCAGGAATTGGGCGCGATCGAGCACGGACTGCATGCTGCCCGCGCCGTTGCGCGTCTCATCCAGATAGCTCAGGCGATACCACGACGTGCGGAGCCAGTGGTACGAGCCCTCGTCGCCAAACGAGTCGTAAATGGCTTCGAGGTCGTAGCCATCCCATTCCGCCTCTTCGCAATCCGCGAACACACCGAGGTAGTACGCGATCAAATCGTATTTGACGTCGTCCGGGTCATCGAACTCACGGACGTCGTGGATCTTGCGAACCGCGTCGCGCATCCACTGCGGCGCCTGGGCGGTCAGGCGTGTGATGTTGTTGCCATCCTTGCCTTTTTGCTGCGTCATCGCAGCGCGCATGGCTTGCGCAGCTTCCTGAGCGGTCGAGTACGTTGTCGTGCTCATCGCCAATATCTCCCTCTGTGGTGGCGCGTCGCGCCAGCCGGATCAAAAAACGAGCGGATACGGAATCGCGCGCCACAACACTGCGGCGCGCAATGCACGTCAATCACACCTTGGCGATCTTCGGAAACGCCATCGAAGCCAGATCGCCGTACGAGCCCGAGCGCGGACCGCCGTCATAGACGAGTTCCATCTTGCTGGGGTTGTCCAGCCGGAAGCGCGTGATAAAGCGGCGCGAATAGCGCGACCCCATCCTGAACAGCGTCCTCGGCGGAGCCGCCGTTTCACAAACGCCGCCGCACAAGTACACCGCGCCTTGCGCGTCAAACGCGATGCCGATGTACCACGTATGCCCAGGCAGGCCCACCTTGGGAAGCTGATACAGATAGCGCGCCTTCCACTCGGTCAGCGAACTGGTGTCATCCACCACCCACAGATGGCCGTGCGTGTTGATGAGGTAAGCCCGATCGTTTCCATCGAAAGCAAGGTCAGTTACCCATTGGTTTTCGTTCGGGCCAAACGGCACTGGCCCGCCACCGCCCGCCGACCGGATAGTCAGGCGCTGTGCGGCGATGTTCGGATTGTTTGGATCATGCTGGAAATGGGTGATCTGCGGATTCTGCGCATACAGCGTGAACCCCCGGTTGTCCTGCCGGAAAGCGAACCCGTCGGTCGAATACCCCATCTTCACCGACAGACCCGGCATGTGCTGCTTCACGCCGTTCTTCTCGCGGTACACGTCGGTGAGGTTCCAGACGTAGTAATTCCAGCCATCCGTGGTGATGGCGTTGCTCTGGCCCATGGCGCGATTGTTGTCCACCACCTTGCGCTTGATCGCGCCGGTCTTGGGGTCGTGGATGTAGATATCGCTGTTGTCGTCGTAGCTGTTGGCGGCCCACCAGACCGGGTCGCTCAGCACGATCGCATAGAGGTCGTCGTTGACCGGCTTCGGTTGCGGTGCGGCGGGCGGCTCCTTGGCGGCGGGCGGTTCTTGCTTGGGCGGCGCTTCGGGCTTGCCGCAGTCGTTGCACGGTGCGTCTTCTTCGCTACCCGGCGTCGTCCGGCTGCCGCAGATCACCTTTTCCAGCATGGCCTGGAAACCGCCCAGCGCTTCCTTGTCGGTAAACGCCTGGCCACCGGTTTCGCTCGCCACGCGCGCAAATTCCGACTCAAGCTTCTTGCGGTCTGCGGCCTTGGTCTTGGCGGGGCTGGGCCCCAGGTACGTGTGCACGCGCACATCGCCCGCCTTTGCGACCTTGATGGCGTTCGTTGCGGCGTCGATGTCCTCCTGGTCCACCAAGCCACCGCCGAAGAGTGCTTCATCGCTCAAGTACAGGATGGCTTTCTTGGCGCCGCTGCGCCAATCAAAGTGGTTGGTGACGTCTTCAATGGCCAGCGCGCCGTCTTCCTGCGCACCGCCCTCCGCCACCGAGCCCTTGACCCGCCCTTTCAGCTTGGACGCATCCGCCTTGGCCTTGCCGGTCAGATACTTGCGCACGGTGGTCGTGAATTTCGTGCTACCGAACGTGCCTTCCACGCCCAGATATTCGACCCGCAGATCCGACGGGCAGTGATCCTTGGCGGCCGCAATGGCCGCGGTCACCGCCTCGCTCAGCGCGACGGCTTGGGGGCGCATCGATGCGCTGGTATCGATCACCACGACAAGGTCGACCGCAGGAATCGACGCCGTACCTGCTTTTGTTTCAGCCATGTTTACCCTCTCCTAATTCGATTCGAGAAGCGCCCCGCATGCCCCATGACATGCGGGGCACATTGATTACTTCGCTGCGTTGGGCGTGGCGGGGTTCGCCTTGAAGCCCGTCACCAGCTCCTGGCAGCACGGGCAGCACGGCGTGGTGACGGTGTACTTCTGCTTGCTACCGCAGATGACCTTCTCAAGCACATCCTTCAGACCCGACAGCGCAGATTCCTTGGTGAAGGCCTGCCCGCCGGTTTCCTCGGCAACCCGCTTGAACTCGGCTGCGAGCTTGTCCTTATCGGCCTTCTTGTAGGCCACGTCGCCGAGGTAGGTATGCACGCGCATGTTGTTGCGCTGGGCCACGATGATTGCCTGGTTGGCAGCAGCAAGATCCTCGTCATCAACGCGGCCACCGCCTTCCAGGCCTTCGTCGCTGAGGTAGAGCATGGCGCGGCGTGCGTCGGGCCGCCAATCGAAGTGCGTGGCGATGTCTTCAATCAGGCGTGCACCGTCTTCCTGTGCACCGCCTTCGCCCACCGTGCCGCGCTTGCGCTGGCGCAGTTTGGCCTCGTCCACCTTGACGGTCTTGGTGAGGTAGTCGCGCGCGGTCTTGTCGAACTTGGTGCCCTTGAAGGTGCCTTCGAGGCCCAGGTACACCACGCGCAAGTCCGACGGGCAATGCTTGCTGGCAGCGTCGATGGCGGCGCTCACGGCTTCGCTCAGTTCCTTGGCTTCATCCACCATCGATGCGCTGGTATCAATGCCGATGACCAGGTCGACCTTCGGCACGATCAGCTCTTCGCGCTCTTCCACCACGGGCTCCGGCGCCGGTGCGCGGCTGCCGCAGATCACTTTCTGCAGCATGCTTTGGAAGTCGGCCAGCGTCTTGGGATCATCCGCGGCCTGGTTCTTCACGTCGGATTCCTTCGCCGGCCCGCTGCCCGTGTTGTAGGCATCCGGCCCTGCGTAGGCGAATGCCTGGCCGCCGGTTTCGTTGGCAACGCGGGCCAGCTCGGCACGCAGCTTTTCGGCGCCGGCCTTCTTCAGCCAGGTCTTGCCCATATACGTATGGAGGCGGACCTTGGCTTCCTTTGCAGCCTTGATGGCGTTGTTGGCCGCGGCGATATCTTCCGCGTCGACCGCCTCATCGTCTTTGAGTCCGCTGCCGCCTTCCAGGCCCTCGTCGGTCAGGTAGAAGATGGCCTTTTGCGCATTGGGCCGCCAATCGTAGAACCGCATCACATCTTGCATGGCACGCGCGCCGTCCTCGCGCTGCGAGCCTTGGAACAGGCCGGCTTTTTCAACCTGTTCCTTCGTCCGCTGCAGGAGTTCGTTCTCTTTGCCCTTCGCATGGCCCTTGGTGGTCAGATAAGCGCGGGCGGACTGATCGAACTTGGTGTCGGTAAACCAACCCTCCACCCCGAGGTAGCTCACGCGCAAGTCCGACGGACAGGTGCTCTTTGCCGTCTCAATGGCGACACTGACGGCGTTGCTCAGGTATTGCGCCTCGTCCATCATTGAGTAGCTGGTGTCGATCAGCACCACGAGGTCGACCGCCGGCACGATGAGTTCGCCTTCGGGCACGATGTTCTCACGCGGGAACATCACGGTACGGCCCTGGTCGGCAAAGTCTCCGGCAACGCCACGGTGGGCCAACACCGCACCGGGAGCGCCCTTTGATGCCGCTTGTGCGGTAATGGCAATCTCGTCGGAGCGCTTTGCCTCGAACGAGAAGTGGGGCGTATCCCCCACGCGGAACTCCAGTGCCTTCAAATCCAGCAAGCCGAGCGTGCCGACCACCGAGTCGTGGTACCAGAAGTTCTCGAGCTTGACTGCCCCCGCGCCACTGCCGGCGGGGTGAGACAGGGTGACGGCGCCCGGTTCGCCGCGATAGCTGAAGCAGCCTCGCCCAAATTCGGCGCCATCGCGGTCGAATACCGTAAATGTTTGTCCAATGACGACTGGATTAGCCATCCTGATCTCTCCGTGAATAATTCAAAGGAAAATCCCCCCTATTATTATTTTTGAAAAAATCGAGCCCCTCACGCCAACCCATCAGCGTGATTATTATCATGTATTAATCATTTGACCCCAGCACCCAATAATCCGTCTCGACCAAGAAAAACGCGCGAGCGCCATCCGCGTCGGGCGGCTCAGAAAATGCGCCACTCACACGTGGCGACCATTCCTTCACGGCCTAAGCGATTACTCAGGATTGGACAGGGTGCATTGCCACCACATCAAAGGGCGGCAAGTATTTGAGGTCTTCCGCTAGCGACGCCGTCGATGCCAGGCTTGCGGAGATTGGCGGTGCGAGGCGGTCACACCGGTAAGCAAAAGGCCAACCCACGGCGCCGGGTTGGAGGATTCAACGTGGAGTCGCACCTGCCAGCCAGACGTGGTATCCGGCATGCAAATATCAAAGGCAAACGACTCTGGGGCGGCGAACTGCATGGGAATACAAATCCAAGGCGAACTTCGACTGGATGCGAGTGGCTTGATTTATACACCGATCAAGATCGGATACGTTGGGGTATCTCGACTACGGCGTCTGGCCATCTCGGTTGACTGCCTTGGCATTATTTGCAAACGTTTGTCGGTTTGCAAATGCGTCATATTTTTATCTCACTTGAATGGGAACGGGGTGCATATGCTGACGTCCGCATAATCCCAACTCGGTCAGACAATTCCCCCCAATAATACCCCTATTACTAACATTGGAAATCCGCAGTGATATTTTCTTATGCCTGAAAAGAAAACGGCCCGAATGACTCGAGCCGTTTGGGTACCCAACCTTGCGCCGTTCAGGCGACTTGATCGATTTGCATCCGCATCCGCAAGTGCAACGTCTCGCCCGGTGGCAAGACGCGCAGGCCGGTCCCTTCCCAGCCTTGCACGGCGAGGTTGACGGCGTCCGCCACATGCGAAACGGGCTCCAGACAGAAGTACGGCTGGGCCTGCGGCGCATGCAGGATGAAATGCTCCAACGGATCCGTCGCGCTCAGCGTAAGCGTCGCCCCACCCTGCCTGACGACCGCGCGCTGATGCCAATGGCTGTAATAGACGCTGAGCGCGTCATCCGTCAGTGGGCGTGCGGTGTGAAAGTCTTCGCGCGGGGTAATCGGTTCACAGCGGATGGCGACCTCGCCCGCGTCGGTCGGCCACATGGTCGGCGCATCAAACTGCACGCGTGTATCGGCCGTGCGCGTGAAGTACGGGTGAAAACCGCCGCCGGCAGGCATGTCGCTATCCCCGTCATTGCGTAGTGTCATGACGGCGTCCAGCCCTTCGGGGCTGAGCACCAGCGTCTGCGTGGCCGTGAACGGCCACGGCCAGTTGTCGGCCTGCGGTACGTAACGCAGGCCGAGCATGATCGACGACGCAGTGAGCTGTTCTACCGTCCACGCACGCGCATGTGCCAAACCGTGCATGGCGTGCGGCTGCCCCGGATGCGGCGCAAGACGGACCTCGCGCCCACCCCACTGGAAGCGGCCATCGCGGATACGGTTGGAGAACGGCAGCAACGGATAGCAGCCCGTCTTGGGCCACGCCAGCCCATCGAAGCCATCACATAGGCAGGCCTCGGACATCGGCGCCAGCCAGTCGATGCGTCGGCCGCCCTCGCTGACCGAAGCCAGCGAGGCGATGCGGCCACCGGCGGCGGGCGCGACGTCCATCGTCAGCCCGCCCGCCTGCAGCCGGTGCACCGGGCCAGGCGCCAACCATGCTGCCGATGTCATCAGAAGAAGTGGCGAATGCCAACCATGCCGACGAACTGGCTCGGGCCATTCGACGGCGTGCCGTTCTGCGAGTCACCCACCGACGCCACGGCATTGACGATGCCGCCCGTCGAACTCAGCGTCTGGCCGCTCGCCTTCTGATAGGCCTCAATCGCGTAGAGCGCCGTGCGCTTGGAGAACGAATACACCTGCTCCATCGTGAACTGGTGATAGCGCGCTGCCTGGTCGACGCCGTTGCGCTTGTTCTCAGCGGTGTAGCTGTAGCCGGCTGCCACGGTCAACGCAGGCGTGAGTGCATAGGTCGCGATGGCGCCGAAGGTGTTGAAGCTCGCCGTCTGTGCAAACCCTGCCGGCGAGGTCGCGCCCGGCTTGTACTGCACGTTGGAGTAGTTCAACCCCATCATCAGGTTGCCCATGGTGTAACGGGCCGCGGTACCGATGATCTGTGCGCTGTCAGCGGTGGCGTAGCCCTTGTTGATGGGCGCGTTGTTCGCAAAGTCACCGCTGTTGCTCTGGAAAGTCGGGGCGTTCTTCAAGCGAATGTAGCCAGCCGACCAGGCAAACGCCTGATAGTCATAGCGCAACGCCGCGCTGAAGGCGCTGCCGTTGGACATGCTGCCCGCCTGCTCACCCATGCCGTATTGCAGGCCGCCCTGGAAGCCACCGAATGTGGGCGTCGTGTACGTAATCGAATTCGGCACGCGCAACGTGGTATCCATCGCGTCGATATCGCCCGGGTGCGCGCCGACGGCGCCCGTTAGCACGTTGGTCGGGCCCAGTGCGGCAACGTACTGGAAGTACGGCGTGTACTGACGGCCCATCGTGATCTGGCCGTAGGTCTTGTTGGTCAGGCCAACATAGGCTTGGCGGTTGAAGATGAAGTTCGCCTTGCTCTGCGCACCCGTGTCGGCCGCAAAGCCGTTCTCCAGGCGGAACAGCGCCTGCGTGCCGCCGCCCAGGTCTTCCGTGCCATACAGGCCAAACTTGCTGGCAGCCAAGGCGCCAGAGTTCATGTAGACGTTGGAATGCCCACCCTGGTTGCTCGAATAGGCGATCGCGTTATCGACCGTGCCATACAGCGTCACGGTGCTTTGCGCCGAGGCGTGCATGGACAGTCCTGCGGACAACAGCGCGACGCACGCGCAAACCGGCTTGATGGTGAACATGGCTCGTGTGGTTTTCATGGCTTTCATCGTTCTCTGTGGTGGTCTCCAGCACCAGGGAATCGCGCATTGGCAGGGCTCTCTCCTCGCCCCGTCATTGCGCACAGGTGGGCAGTGTGGTTACGGCTGCAACTGCAAGGTCAGCTGACGCCATCCGCCCGAAACAGTCTGCCCGACAACACGGGCTTGCGGGGTCTGCAACTGTCGCGTTTCCGCTGCAGGCAGATAAATTTCAACGGTATCCGCTTGCGTGGGCATCCGGCCTTCGCGCGACACATGCAGTGTCACGG
The DNA here is from genome assembly GCA_039592975.1 of Ralstonia sp. Classification (GTDB taxonomy): domain Bacteria; phylum Pseudomonadota; class Gammaproteobacteria; order Burkholderiales; family Burkholderiaceae; genus Ralstonia. Next base: position 155,140 of record JBCNQE010000010.1, read on the forward strand.
TCTGCGCATCCGACACGGCACGCACGTTCCAGCGGCCCTGCTCGCCATTGCGCCAGGCTTCGGTTTCGCCGTCGTCTTCCATGCTGCCGCCAACGGCCTCACCGGAACCTGCCACCGGCACAACCAGGAAGCCGCGTTGGTCAGCACGTTGATCGAAATGCTGCTCGGCAACGTTCAACGCGATCACGCCGCCCTCGCGGATCAGCATGGCCGGCTGGTCCCACGGTGCAGGCAATGTTACGGTCTGGCCGCCTTCAAGCACCTCGCCGCTCCAATACGATACCCAGCGCTGGCCGGCCGGCAGATACACGGTGCGTTCGGTCTGCCCCTCTTCCACCGTCGGCGCCACCAGCAGCGACGTACCAAGCATGAAGTCGTCACACTCGGCGTAGCAACGGCGGTCCGCAGGGAACTCGGCAAACGTCGGACGCAGCACCGGCTCATACGCCTGCGTGGACTGCCACAGCAGCTCATATAGATACGGAATCAGCCGATAGCGCAGTTTGATCAACGACGCGATCTGCGAGGTAACCTGCGGATACATCCACGGCTCGTTGACGGTCTTGTCGTCGTTCCACGAGTGGATGGAGAAGCGCGGCATGAACACGCCAAACGCCACCCAGCGCACCAGCAACTCCGGCGACGGCGCCGGGCCGGCAAACCCGCCGATGTCATGGCCGATGTTCGATACGCCCGACAGCGCCAGCCCCAGACCCATCTTCAGGTTGTAGCGCAGCGTTTCCCACGAGGTGTAGTTGTCGCCGGACCACGTCTGCACATAGCGCTGCATGCCAACGCCGCCCGAGCGCGACACCAGGAACGGCCGACGCTGCGGCGCGTATTCCAACTGCGCTTCGCGCGACGCACGCATCATCAGCATGGTGTGCAGCACCTTCGCCTCGCGAATCGGCGCCTTCTTGCCGAAGCCGTGCGCGAACGCGTTGGGCGTCCAAACCTCGAACTCGTTGTTGTCGTTCCAGGTGGAGGCCATGCCGTAGTCGAGCAGCGCGCTCTTGACGTTGGCCTTCCACCAGTCGAGCGTCTTCGGGTTGGTGAAGTCGAGATACGCGCCCACCTCATCCCAGAACTGCACCCACGCCGGTTCGCCCTGGTCGTCGCAGATCAACAGGCCAGCTTCCTTGGCCTCGGCAAACTTTGGGTGATCCTGCAGCAGGCAAGGCTTGATGTTCGGGCACAGGCGAATGCCCGCATCCAGATAGCTCTGGACGAAGCCGCGCGCATCGGGGAACTTGTCCGTGTTCCAGTTGAAGACGTAGCGCTTCGGCCCGATGGACGTGTAGCCCGACGACAAGTGGAACGAATCGCACAGGATGTCGTGTTCACGGCAGCCCTTGATGAACTCGCCCATCTGTTCCTGCGCGTTCGGCGCGTCGGTATACGTCATGGTCGAGCCGGAATAGCCCAGGCCCCACTTCGGCATCCATGCCGGGCGGCCAGTCATCCACGTGAAGCGGCGCGTGGCATCGAGCGGCGTATCGGGCGAGGCGATGAAGTAGTAGTCCAGATCGCCGTGCGGCGCGACAAAGTAGCGATAGAGGCCGTGGTAGTTGTCCAGCTCGCGGCCCATGTCGAAGCTGCAATCGGACAGCGTGTCGTAGAACAGCCCGAAGCCAGTGGCGTTCTCGGGATGCCACGTCACGTAGAACGGGATGTGCTTGTACAGCGGATCGGTCGTGCGCGCGCTGTAGCCCATCGCGTCGATGTTGCGCATCTCGTAGCGCTGGTGCGCGCGGTTCGTGTCACCGGCGCGCTCACCCAGGCCGAAGTACATCTCGCCGGGCTCGCGGTGGACGTAGTGGTAAGCCTGTTCGTCCCAATAGCCAAAGTTGTAGGCCTGCGTGGTGCGGTCGCGCAGCACGGCCTGCCATTGCTCGGCGCGGCGGATTTCCCAGTTGCAGAAGCCGCCGGCCAAAGCGACCGTCAAACGGATCTTGCTGGTTTCGATGCGCAGCGTGCTGGCATCGGACTGCAGTTCAAACGCCGGCAGCGAGAAACCGCTGAGGTCGCGACGGTCGCGGCCTTCAAGCGGCGTATCGTCACCGCCCGGTGCGATCGACCACGTTGCCGGGCCGCGCAGGTCACCCTGCGGCAGCACCAGAACGCGAACGATGTCCTCCTCCAGCACGAAGAGTTCAATCGCAGCGCCCGCGCTGCTGGCCAGGCGCAGGCGGTTGCCTTCACGCGCTTGAAGTTCAAAACGGGGAGGATGCAACATGGACATCGTTTTCAGCTCAATTTGAAGCAGACAGATTCATCTTGCGCGCAGCACGCTCTTCCGCCGACTGGCCGCGAATCAGCACGATCAGCAGCACAGCAGCAATCACGTCAAACGCACCCAGCAAGCCAAACAGCGGGCCGTAGCCAACCGTGTCGGCCAAGGCGCCCACCACAGCGGTGAAGGCCAGGCCACCAATCCAGCCGGACATACCAGTAAAGCCATTGGCGGTGCCGACTTCCTGCGGGTCAAACACGTCTGCGGAGAGCGTGTTGACCGACACCGAGATCATCTGGTGCGCAAAGCCGCCCACGCAGAACAGCGCAATGGCCGTGTACGGCGACGCCACCAGGCCCACGCATGCCGGGCCGATCATCATCAACGCGCCAATCACCACACCGCCCACGCGCGACCAGATCAGCGGCAGCTTGCCGAACTTCATCAGGAACGGCGACAGATACCCACCGGCCATCCCGCCCAAATCTGCCGCCAGGAACGGCAGCCACGCAAACATGGCGATCTGCTTCAGATCCATGCCGCGCTCCTTGAAGAAGTACAGCGGAATCCAGAAGCTCAGGGTCTGCCACGCGGGTTCCGTAAAGAAACGCGCCAGCGCAATCGCCCAGAAACGGCGCGCACCGATGATCTTGCCGATCGAGCGCTTCTCAGCCGGGCTGTCGCCCGCGGAGCGCCGTTGCCCATCGGTAATCTTCGTCAGCTCTTCCTTGGACAACCGGGGATGTTGCTGCGGCGAACGATAGAACGCAAACCAGAGCGCCGCCCAGAAGAAACCCAGCGCGCCCGTCACCACAAACGCGGACTGCCAGCCATGCTGCATCGACAAATACAACACCAGCGGCGGCGCCAGCATGGCCCCAAACGACGTACCCACGTTGAACCAGCCCGTGGCCACGGATTTTTCCTTATCCGGGAACCACTCCGCCACGGCCTTCATGCCAGAAGGAATGGCAGCAGCCTCCGTCAAACCCATGAATGTGCGGAAGCCCGCCAGCGACAGCCACCCCGTCGCGCCCGCATGCAGCACGCCGGCAAATGACCACAACACGGCAAACAGCGCAAAGCCGATGCGCAAGCCGATCAAGTCGACGATAAAGCCGCACACCGGCTGCATGAGCGTGTAGCCGAACTGAAACGCCATGACCACGTAGCCATATTGCTGCGTGGTCATGGAGAGCTCTTGCTTGAGCGTGGGCGCCAGTACGCCCAGTGAATTGCGCGCCAGGTAGTTCATGATCGTGCCCAGACACACCAGCACGATGATCCACCAGCGCAAGCCCTTGATGGTCTTCAAGATTTGCCTCCAATTATCTTTGTAGTTTTGAAGGGCGGCCTGGGACCGCCCCGAAATCACACAGCTTCAGCGCACCATGCAAGGGCGCTTGTTATCGAACTTCCAGTTGGGAATCAGTTGGCCCATGGCAATCGCATCATCGCGCGCGCCCAGGCCGTGCTGCTTGTACAGCGCGTGCGCCTTTTCGATCTGCTCCATGTCGATCGACACGCCCAGGCCCGGCTTGGTCGGCACATCGATCTCGCCGCCAACGATCTGGAACGGCTCGCGCGTCAAACGCTGACCGTCTTGCCAGATCCAGTGCGTGTCGATAGCGGTGATGTTGCCCGGCGCGGCTGCGGCCACGTGCGTGAACATCGCCAGCGAGATATCGAAGTGGTTGTTGGAGTGGGAGCCCCAGGTCAGGCCCCAGTCGTCGCACATCTGCGCCACGCGCACCGAGCCCTGCATCGTCCAGAAGTGCGGGTCGGCCAGCGGAATGTCGACCGAGTGCAGTTGAATGGCGTGCCCCATCTGGCGCCAGTCGGTGGCGATCATGTTGGTGGCTGTCGGCAGGCCCGTGGCGCGGCGGAATTCGGCCATCACCTCGCGACCGGAGTAGCCGCCCTCGGCGCCGCACGGGTCTTCGGCGTAGGCCAGCACGTCGCGCTTGTCGCGGCACAGGCGAATGGCTTCGGCCAGCGACCACGCGCCATTTGGGTCCAGCGTGACGCGGGCATCGGGAAACGCCTCGGCCAGCGCGGTGGTCACGACCATCTCGTCGTCACCGCTCAGCACGCCGCCCTTGAGCTTGAAATCCTTGAAGCCGTAGCGCGCATATGCTGCCTTGGCCAAGCGCACCACAGTCTCGGGCGTGAGCGCTTCCTCATGACGCAGTCGCGTCCAATCATCGGTGGCATCGCTGCCGTCGGCGTAGTCCAGGTTGGTGCGGTTGCGGTCGCCCACGAAGAACAGGTAGCCCAGCACGGGTACCTTGGCGCGCTGTTGGCCCTGCCCCAGCAGCGCTGCCACCGGGACACCCAGGTGCTGGCCCAGCAGATCAAGCAACGCGCTTTCCAGCGCGGTCACCGCATGCACGGTGGTGCGCAGGTCGAACGTCTGCAGGCCGCGCCCGCCCGCATCGCGGTCGGCAAATTGGCGGCGCACTGTATTGAGAACGTTGTTGTACGCGCCGATGGGTTGTCCGACAACCAGCGGTGTTGCGTCTTCGATGGTCTTGCGAATCGCCTCGCCGCCCGGTACTTCGCCTACGCCGATGTGGCCCTCGGAGTCTTCCAGGATGGCGATGTTGCGGGTGAAGAACGGGCCGTGCGCCCCGCTCAGATTCAGCAGCATGCTGTCGCGCCCAGCAACGGGGATGACTTGCAGGCGGGTGATACGGGGCGTGCGCGTTTCAGCAGAGAGGTGATTCATGGTCGTCACGTATGTCATCAGTCGTCGTACAACATGGAACGGGAATATAATTGACGCATTCCTACTGGGCCAGCCCTGGTAAACCCGAAATTCAAGCCCCCACGATCGGAGATCGCATGCCCGGCAGCTCCCCCGCAACGCTCGTGCGCCGCACCCAAAGCCTGGCGGACGTGGTGGTGGACCATATCAAGGGACGCATTGCGACGGAATCGCTGCGCCCCGGCGACAAGCTGCCGACGGAATCTGCGCTCATGGAAGCGCTGGGCGTCAGCCGTACGGTGGTACGCGAAGCCATCTCCCGCCTGCAGGCCAAGAGTTTGATCGAAACGCGCCACGGCATCGGTAGCTTTGTGTTGCCTCCGCGCGCCGATAACAGCATCCAACTAGGCGACGCCTCGACGCTGCACGACATCCTGTCCATGCTGGAACTGCGGATGGCCATTGAAACGGAATGTGCCGGGTTGGCCGCACAACGCATCACTTCGGACGAGATCGACGCTTTGCGCACCGCGCTGGAAGCCATCGAACAAGACCAGGCCGAAGGCAACGACAGCGCGACCTCTGACCTGCAGTTCCACTTAAGCATCGCGCGCGCGACCGGCAATGAACACTTCGTGGGCGCCCTTGCCCAGCTTGGCAAAACGCTGATCCCCCGCACGCGGATGAGCCTCGCCCAAGTCGGCTACTTGAACGCGCCGGAGTTGCGCGCCACGGTCAACCGCGAGCACCACAGCATCTTCGAAGCCATTGCCCGCAAGGACCCGGAGGCCGCCCGCGCGGCGATGCGCATGCACCTCTCCAACAGCCGGGAACGCCTGCGCCATGCACACGAGACGGCCAGCAAGCTGATGCAATCGACCTCGGTCTGAACTGGCATCCGAAATGTCACCGAGTTGTACGATGTCTTATGGCGGAAGACGTCTTTTGCCCTGGCTCCATCCGGGCCGACGTTGATAAAGGTTTGCATTCCCCCGCTCCCAGCCACGTAATCTGAGCCTGCACCGACCCCTCGTGGGTGCGCTCCGGCCGCAGAAGAGAGAGCTGCGGCCTACTTGGCCCTGATGCTGCTGTTTTGAGTATCAGGGCGCTTCTTTTTTGGGCCCAGCCCTCCTCTTTCCGCTCGGGCAATGAAAAAGGCCCCGACATTCGGGGCCCTTGCAGTACCGTAAAACGTGGTCAGTCAGTAGGCGATCGTGCGTTCCATGATGCGTTCCAGGCAGAAACCCTGCCCGTAGATCGCGCGCAGGCGCAGGCCGTTTTCGCTGCCCAGCGCCAGCTTCTTGCGCAGCCGCGAGACATGGGTATCGAGCGTCCGCGAATAGGGGCTCAGTTCGCGGCCCCACAACGCCAGTTCGATATCCGCGCGTGACAACACACGCCCCGCGTTGGCGAACAGCAGCAGCGCCAATTCGAACTCGCGTGCATGTACGGACACGGCGGTATCGTGCACGCGGATCGACCGGTTCTGGCGATCAATCGTGTACGGCCCCAACTGGATTTCCGATGCGCGAACGGCCCGGCTGACTGCAAAGCGGCGGATCAGCGCATCGAGCCGAGCCAGCAGCTCAGACGGACGAATCTCGCCCTGGAAGCACAGGTCGGCGCCGTGGTTGAGCGCGTCGGCGGTTTCAGTGTCGGCGTGTCCGTCACCCAGGTAGACGATGGCCATACCGGGACCGACACGCTCGCGCACGCTGCGCACCAGCGATAGGCCCGGCATGTCGTGCGCGTGCGCGCCCACCATCAGCAGATTGATGCCATGCACGTCGATCGCGTCGAACACCTGGCGGGAAAGAAACAGCGGAACGCATTCAAAGCGCGTCGGTTGCAGGGCGGAATGGATCGCCTGCTGGCGGCTGATATGGGTGTCGATCAGGCCGATTTTCATGGCTCGGAGTCTTGAATGCCCGTGCGTCGCACGATCAAGCCGAGGCGTGATGGTCATGGTATGCATCGGCCCGCTCCTGGTCTGCAGCACACAGATTGGATAAAAGCCGACCGGCCTGCCAGACACGCACACCCCGCGATGGGTTCCCGTCGCCATGCAGGGCGTGGTGCAGTTGCGTGCGAACGCGTTCGTAGTCGCATTCGCTCAGCACATCGGTTGCGGTCTTGCTCAACATACGTAGCGCCTTGGGTGGCCGGTGATGCATCGGTTGCTATGCCTGTGCTGCCGGTTCTCGCCCAGGTGGCGCCATCTCTCGTTCGGGCGTGTTGCCCGCGTACGTTGTGCCGGTCGACCAATGCACTGTAGGGCCGCCTGCAACCCGGAATGCAAATGATTGAAAAGGGATTGTGGCGAACGCCACAGTGGAAGGCGCCGTGGTGAGCGCCGGTCAGGCGTCGCGGTGTTGCGGCCCGCGCGGCAGCGACACGGTAAAGGTCGAACCCAGGCCCGGCGCGCTTTGCACGGCAATGCGACCGCCGTGACGATCAACGACCGTCTTCACGAACACAAGCCCAAGTCCGCTGCCGGCAGGTGCGTTGGCCGCCCCTTCATGCAGTCGATGAAACGGCTGGAACAGGCGGGACTGATCGGCCAGTGCAATGCCAGCCCCCTGATCGGCCACAGCCACGGTGAACATCGTCTCGTCCTCGCCCAGCGACACGGTGACGACCGAACCTTCAGCACTGAACTTGATGGCGTTGTTGAGCAGATTCACCAGCGCCCGCACCAAGAGGCGCGGATCACCGCGCACAGGCGCCTCGATGTCGGCCACCACGCGCACTTCCACGTGATGGCGATTCGCCAGTGCCCACACCTCATCGGCGGCGTCGAGCACCAACCCGACCAGATCGACATCCTGCACCTTGAGCACCTGGGATTCCGCGCGCGCTAGGTCGATAAAGGTGTCGGCCAGTTCAAGCGTGCGCGACGACAACTGCTCGATACGCGACAGCAGGGCTTCGCGGTCCAGCGCGCGAGAGGAATCCCGCTGCAATTCGATCAGTGCAAGGATGGCGCTCTGCGGCGAGCGCATGTCGTGCGAGATGAAGCGCAGGGCTTCTTCGCGATGGCGTTCGGCCTGGCGCACCGGTGTGATGTCGGCAAAGCTGACGATGATGTCGATGGGCTGGCCCGCGTCATCGCGCAAGGCGGCAGCGTGCATCAGCATCGAGCGGCCGTCATGCGTGCGCAATTCGACGGGTTCCAGCGTGGCGTCCGGTTTGGCTTGCCAATGCGTCCAGTAGTGCTGGCCGGCGGCCGGGTCTGGAAACGCAAGCGCCAGAAGTGTGGGCAAATCCCGCAGCGCCGCGGCGCGATTCGGGCCCGATGTGTGCGACTGCCCGGCCAGATCCGCACTGCGGCCATTGGCCAGCAGGATCGCGCCATCGGGCGCACAGATGACGGTGGCATCGGGCAGGCCCTCCAGCGCATCGGCCAGAAAGCGGCGCAGGCCGCGCAGCTTATCCGTCAGAGAGGCCACGGCATCCATGTGTGCGCCCAGCGTGCGGCCGGTACGGGCCAACGGCGCGGCATCCGCCAGTACGCCGGGCTCACGCGCTAGGCGCTGCATCTCCTCACGCAGAAAGCGCAACGCGGCCTCTTGCTGGCGCCAACTCCACAGCGGATACAGGACCAGCGGCCCGACCAGCGCAGCAAACGGCGGCAGCCAGCGATGCAGCCCCACCAAAGCGAGGACGGCCCCAAGCAATACCAGGACCGCGCCCGCCAACGACACAGCGAGCGCCATGCGGGGCGTGAGCCAACGCACCGCCCAGGCCGCCATCAGCAAGGGTAGCAGCGTCATCGCCCAGAACAGCTCGGGCGCGACCGACAAGATCGCGCTGCCGTCGAGCACCGTCTGCGTGGCATTGGCCAGGACCTCCACGCCGCTCATCGTGCGCGAGGTGGGTGTCGCAAAAATATCCGACACGCCAGACGCCGTCGCCCCGATCAATACCAGCTTGCCCGCAAATGCCTCTGAGCCGACGCGGCCGTTGAGCACATCCAGCGCCGGCACGTGGCGGAAGGTACCGGCCGGGCCCGCAAAATTCAGACGGATCGGCGCGCGACGTGTCCAGCCCTCGGCATCGGTTTCTGTATCAGAGGGCACCGCCATCGATACCGGGGGCCGCGCCGCCTGCCGAGCAAGCTGCACTGCCAGATGGTCGAGTACATGCCCACGCGGCCCCTCCGCCAGATAGACGCCGCGTACCACGCTGTCGGCATCCGGCGCCGCATTGATATGCGCGACGCTGGCGCCGATACCCAGGAACGGATAGTGATAGACGCGCTCCTGCTCGGTGCGCTCAGGCAACGCGGGCAAGATCACGTGCCCCGCCTGCGCGATGGCCGCGGTCAATGCGCGGTCGCCCTCCGGGTGCGCAAGATCGGGCTCGATCAGCAGAATGTCGATGCCGATGGCGCGCGGCCGCGTCTGCCCGACCCGCGCGATCAGTTCCGCCAGTCGGCTGCGAGGCCAGGGCCAGCGGCCCACCGCATCCAGACTTTGATCGTCAATCGCCACGATGACGATGTCGTCACGCGGCGCATGCCCATGCAGCGTGGCAACGGCGTCATACAGTGCCGCGTCCAACCGCGCTACAACGCTCCAGCGGACCGCGCCGACCGTCAGCAGCGCCGCCAGCGCCACCAAGACGATCCATTCCACCAGCGAGCGCAGCGCCGGCCGCCGTGCGGCAGAGCTCACGGACGTCGGATCAACGGGACCAGTCATTGAGCAAGAGATTGCCGCCCCCGCTTTGCACGGGGCTGCGCGCCGAATCGCCGACAAAGCTGCCGACATCGATACGCTGCGGCTTGGCATAGACCACCGACGCCGCGTCCCCCAAGTCCACGCCCGTGCGCAGGTAATACACGCCGGCCGGCGGCTGCGGAATGACCGCCTCATTGCCGTCACTCACGATATCGGCGATGGGCTTGGCGAAGGTGGGCTCAGCGGCAAGCTGCAGGCGCGTATGCGCACCAGATGCCGACAACTCCGGGGCCAGCGCGGGCCAGTGCGCGTGCAGCTTGCCGTCGTCTGCGGCATCGACGGAAGCCTGGGGGGCCGCATCGGACGACACGTCGAGCACCCGGAACTTCAATGCATCGCTCCACGGGCCGGTCTTGCCATCTTCGGCCACCGAGCGCACGCGCCACCACCACGTGCCAGCAGCCAACGGCTTCGTCACGCGGACATCCTGTCCGTGCTGCTGGACGGTCGGCGACGCAAAGGTGGGCGCATCGGCCACCTCCAGGTCATAGCTGCGCGCGTCGGAAACCGCTGCCCAGGCGAAGGCCACATCGCCGCTGCGGTACGCCTTGCCGTTGCTGGGTTGAATCGTGTACGGCGCCTCTGGATGCAGGCGCACGGTAAAGGATTGCGTTGCCGAAATGCTCGTCAGCCCGAGTGCATCGACGCTCTGCACCACCAGGGTGTAATCGCCGTCTTCGTTGTTGCACAGCGTTGCGCCGGGCGTCTTGCCGAGTTGATAGGCGCTCAGTTCGGTCAGCGCAGCGTCGCGCGCCACAGCCGCACGGTAAGACACGGCGCCCCGAACCGGCTGCCACGTTGCCCGCAAGCACGGCGTCTGCACCAGCTCCGGCATCGCATTGAGCTTGGGCGCGGCCGGCAGCGACGCGCGCTTAATGCGGCCCGCTGCGGCCTGCACACCAAACCCCGCTTTCACCGCCTGCGATTGATGACCCGCCTTGGCAGCCACTTCGCCTTCGAGCACCGAACTGGTCGATACGGACTCACTGGCCTGCACGCGGAATCGCGTTCCACGCACGCCCGTCACCAGCGCGGGCGTGGAAATCTCATAACGGCCCACGCCGCGTTTTTTAGGCGACACCGTCGATTCGGCCTCGCCCTGCTTCACATGCATGCGCACGTCGATCAACCCTGCGCGCGCAAACGCACGCACACGGGACAGCGCGACATGGCTACCCGGTGGCACGGTCACCCGCGTGCCGTCATCAAACGCGAGCGTGACGGCGCCTTTGTCACCGGTATCGATCTGCGCATCTTCAGCGAGCTTCATGCCGGCTTGCAGCGGCTTGCCGCCACCTGTGGTGGCATCACGCGCAAACACCACCTGCGCTGTGGCCGGCACCACTGGAATCTGGTCGAACGGAATGCGCAGCACCGAGCCCGGCTTCAGGTGATATGGGTCGGCCACGTGATTGCGTTGCTGCAGCAGGCGCCAGCCTTCCACGCTATCCATGTAGCGGTCGGCTACGCTGATGAGCGTGTCGCCCTGCTGCACGCGATAGAGAAACTCCGTCCCATCGGCGCCCGAAGGCTGCGCCATGACGGTTTGCCACGCGCCGCCAAAAATAACGAACGCGCCGACAAACGCGGCGCGTCCTATCCGAGCCTTCGGTTTTGCGTCAGTTGGCTTCACTCTCTTCCTGCGTGGTTTCGAGCCGATAGCCATGCGAATACACCGACACCAGCCGCACGCCATTCTTCTGATTGAGATCGAGCTTGAGCCGCAACTTCGAAATATGCGTCGCCAGCGTGCGTGAATCCGGGCCGATGCTGCGGCCCCAGACCGCCTGCTCGATCAGCTCGCGCGGCACCAGCTTGCCGATATTGCGAAACAGGTACAGCGCCAGATCAAACTCACGCGGCGACAGTTCGACTTGCGAGCCATGCAGCGTCAGCACACGCCCCAACGGGTCCACCGCATAGGGGCCCACATGAATACGCTCCAACGACTCGCCTGTACGCGGCGCGGCGCGGCGCAGCAGTGCCCCCACGCGCGCTACCAGTTCCGCGCGGCGCACCGGCTTGATGACGTAATCATCCGCACCGGCCGCCAGCCCGCGCACCACATCGTCTTCCAGCGAGCGGTTGGTCAGGAACAGCACCGGCAAGGCCGGGCCGACGGTCTGCCGCACCCAGCTCACCAGTTGGATGCCGCTGATGTCGGGCAACTGCCAGTCCAGCAACAGCAGGTCGAACGTGCGATCCCGCAGCGCTTTGACGAAGGCATCCCCGCTACTGAAACTCTCGCATTCGTATCCGGACGACACCAGGATCTCTCGGATCAGATCCGATTGCGCCTGATTGTCTTCCACCGAGGCAATTCGTATCGCCATCTGGACTGCCCTTTTTCCCCGTTTCTGACCTGGCCGCGCTGTCGGCAGCGGCCACCGTTATGGGTCTCTGTTGTTATCGGCTCAGCGCCGGCACATTGTTGTACGAGTACCCACCCTCGCTTGCGCGGTCCAGCCGCCAGCTTGAACCGAGGTCATCCTAGAAGCCTGACCTCGTCGCACTCAAAACAAATGTAAAAAGCACGCTCGGCGTGGGATATGGGTGTCGTTCTATCACTTTTTGTTGCGACAGAACAGGTGCGGGCGCCATTCAAGCGCCGCTAGCACGGTCGCGGCAGCACCCAAGCGAGGAACGTGGCCGAAGAAATGACGGCCGGACGAACAGCAAACAAAAAGCCCCGAACACGTCGGGGCTTTTTGCATTGCATTCTGGAGGCGGAGGCCGGAATCGAACCGGCGTACACGGCTTTGCAGGCCGCTGCATAACCACTTTGCTACCCCGCCAGGGGTTCAGCACCGCATTGTAGCAATTCGTAGCGAACCGCGTCTGTGCCGTGCCGATAAAGAAAAAGGGAAGCATGGCTTCCCTTCGGGATTGGAGCGGGAAACGAGGCTCGAACTCGCGACCTCAACCTTGGCAAGGTTGCGCTCTACCAACTGAGCTATTCCCGCGTAACCGGTTATGCCGCCGCGCCATCACATCAGCACGGCCACACATTTCAAACTGGAGCGGGAAACGAGGCTCGAACTCGCGACCTCAACCTTGGCAAGGTTGCGCTCTACCAACTGAGCTATTCCCGCATTTTGGCTACCAGCACTGCCGTACAACCTTTGTGCTGCCAGACCGTTTCGTCACATCGCTGCAACGAGAAAGAGATTATGGCAAAAAAGAATCGCGCTCGTCAACACCTTTGCGCAAGACTTTTTGCAGGCTCATTTCGCCCGCTCACGGATCTGCGGCCAGGCGAGCTTCATGTAGTACGCCATCGACCACAGCGTGAGCACCGCCGCCACATAGATCAGCCACGTGCCCCACACCTGCGCGTCGATCGTGTCGAGCAGCTTGCCCTGAAACAGCAGCAGCGGGATGGCGATCATCTGGAAGGTGGTCTTCAGCTTGCCGAGGAAGTTGACGGCCACGCTCTTTGACGCGCCGATCTGCGCCATCCACTCGCGCAGGGCCGAGATGGTGATCTCGCGGCCGATGATGATAAGCGCGATGACGTCGGACACTCGGCCCAGTGCCAGCAGCACCAGCAGCGCGGCGGCCACCATCAGTTTGTCGGCCACCGGGTCCAGAAACGCACCGAAAGCGGAGGTCTGGTTCCAGCGGCGTGCGAGGAAGCCGTCGAACCAGTCAGTCAGGCTCGCGACGATAAAAAACACCGCGGCTGTCAGGTTCTTGGCGGGCAGCGCCATCCAGGTGTCCGGCACGTAAAACACGCCCACCACCAGCGGGATCATGGCGACACGCAGCCAAGTCAGGAGGATCGGGAAGTTGAAAGGCATGGCAAATCGAGAGGACAACTGCCGCGCGGCCCTAGCCTGCGCGGCACGATGGGGCATTGTCGCCGATCAATGCAGCTGACGGTAGATTTCTTCGGCGAGCGTCTGAGAGATGCCTTCGACCGTGGCGAGTTCATCCACGCTGGCGGCCATCACACCGCGCAGGCCGCCGAAGCGCGCCAGCAGGCGCTGCCGGCGTTTGGCACCGATGCCCTCGATCTCCTCCAGCCGCGACGTATTGCGCGCCTTGGCCCGCTTGGCGCGCATGCCCGTGATGGCGAAGCGGTGCGCCTCGTCACGGATCTGTGCGACCAGCATCAGCGCGGCGCTGCCCTGCCCCAGTTCCAGCGAAGGGCGCCCATCGGCGAAAACCAACGTTTCCAGGCCGACCTTGCGCCCTTCGCCCTTGGCCACGCCGACCAGCAAACCGATGTCGAGCCCCAACTCCTCAAACACCTGCCGCGCAACTTCCACCTGCCCCTTACCGCCGTCGATCAAGACAATGGTGGGCATATTGGGCGCGTCTTCGCCGGCCTGCTCGACGATCTTTTGATAGCGACGCGTGAGCACTTGGCGCATGGCCGCGTAGTCATCACCGGGGGTGATGTCCTGGATGTTGTAGCGGCGGTATTCGCCGTTCTGCATGTCGTGGCTGTGGAAGACCACGCATGATGCCTGCGTGGCCTCGCCGGCGGTGTGGCTGATGTCGAAGCATTCGACGCGCAACGCAGCGAGGTCTTCGAGGTCGATGCCGATGGTCTCGGCCAGCGCGCGCGTGCGGGCTTGCTGGCTGCCCTGTTCGGACAGGCGCCGCATCAGCGACAGCTCCGCGCCCTTCTCTGCCATTTCCAGCCAAGCGCGACGCCCGCTCTGCGGCTGGCGCACCACCGAGACGCGGCGCCCAGCCTGTTCGGCCAGCGCATCAATCAGCTCGGTCGCATGAATGGCATGGCTAACCACCAGCACCGGCGGCACGAACTGATCCAGATAGTGCTGCGCGACGAAGGCTTCGAGAATGTCGCTGGCCATGCGTTCGGGGTCGCGTGCGGTTTCGGCGTCAGCCGGGGCCTCGGCTTCCACGTCTTCGCCGACGATGGCGGCGCCTTCTTCCACGTGCGTGGGGAAGTAGGCCTTGTCACCCAGATGCCGGCCGCCGCGCACCATCGCCAGGTTCACGCAGGCGTGGCCACCCTTGATGGCCACAGCGAGGATGTCGATGTCGTTGGCGGCGCCCACCTCTTCCACCGACTGCTGCGTGAGCACCGCGGAGAGCGCGCCAATCTGGTCGCGCACGATGGCCGCCTGCTCGAACTGCAGCGCTTCTGAGTAGCGGAGCATCTTGTCCTGCAGCGTCTGCATGACCTCGTCCTGACGGCCCAGCAGAAAGCCGGCAGCGTTGCCGACATCGCGGGCGTAGTCTTCGGCGCTGATCGCCTGGACACACGGGCCACTGCAGCGGTGGATCTGGTGCAGCAAGCACGGGCGCGTGCGGTTGTTGAAGACCGTGTCTTCACATGTGCGGAGCTGAAACACCTTCTGCAGTATCTGCATGCTCTCGCGCACCGCATGCGCGCTCGGGAATGGGCCGAAGTACTGGTGCTTGCGATCCGTCGCGCCACGGTAGTACGCCATGCGCGGATACGCGTGCTGCGTGAGCTTGAGATACGGATACGACTTGTCGTCGCGAAAGAGGATGTTGTAGCGCGGCGCCAGCGCCTTGATAAGGTTGTTCTCCAGCAGCAGCGCCTCGGCCTCGCTGCGCACGACGGTGGTGTCGATGCGCGCGATCTTCGCCACCATCATCGCGATGCGTGGCGACAGCAGCGTCTTATTGAAATAGCTGGAGACGCGCTTTTTCAGGTCGCGCGCCTTGCCGACGTAGAGCACGTTGCCCTGCGCATCGAAATAACGATACACGCCCGGCAGGTTCGGCAGGCGGGCGATATAGGCTTTCGCGTCGAAGTCAGATTCGCTCGGGTTGGCGCTCTCGGGCGCCTCGGGGGTATCGGATGGCATGGCGTTCGCAAGCTCAGAGGCCGTCAGTGTAGAACAAGCGGCCGACTACAATGTCGGCCCATATCGCTCTCCTGGCCTTGCTACATGCGCACCATCACGTCCTGGGACATTTTCTGCCGCGTCGTCGACAACTATGGCGACATTGGCGTGTGCTGGCGCCTGGCCCGCCAGCTCGTGCAGGAGCACGGCCACACCGTGCGCTTGTGGGTCGATGATCTGCGCTCGTTTGAAAAGCTCTGCCCCGCCGTCGAGATGCCGGCCGAAGCGCAGCGCGTGTCGGGTGTCGATATCCGTCACTGGGGCGACGACGCGCAGTTTGCTGCGCTGCTTGCCGCCGATGCGCACCCGGCGCCGCATGACGTGGTGGTGGGCGCCTTCGCGTGTGCCGTGCCGGAGCCCATGCTGGCGCACATGGCCGAGCAAGCTGCCCAGGACGCGGCGCCTGTCTGGATCAACCTGGAATACCTCAGCGCAGAGAACTGGGTGGCCGAACACCACGCCATGTCGTCGCCACATCCGCGCCTGCCGCTAACTAAGTACTTCTTCTTCCCGGGGTTTGCGCGAAACACGGGCGGCGTGCTGCGCGAATCGCACCTGGGTGCGCAGCGCGCAACGTTCAACGCCAGCCCCACCGCCCACCAGGCGTTGTGGCACCGCCTTGGCGTGGACGATCTCATGCGCGCCAACCCCAACGCCTTGCGGGTCAGCCTGTTCGCCTATGCCAACACTGCATTGCCGGCGCTGGTCGCCCAATGGGAAGCGGCGACCCAACCGGTGATCTGCCTGGTGCCCGAAGGCCTGGCCGCCACCCAGATCGCCGAATTGCTGGGCACCTCCAACGGTGCGAAAGTCGGCACCCGCTGGACGCGCGGCCAACTGACCGTCGCCGTGGTGCCGTTCGTGCCCCAAGAGCACTACGACCCACTCCTGTGGGCCTGCGACCTCAACTTCGTGCGCGGCGAAGATTCCTTCGTGCGCGCTCAATGGGCGCTCCAGCCGTTCGTGTGGCACATCTACCCGCAGAGCGACGACGTGCACCTCGTCAAGCTGGACGCCTTTCTCGCGCGCTACACCGCCGCCCTGCCACAGGCGGATGCGGATGCCATCACCACGTTCTGGCACGCCTGGAATGGGAAGCCGGAGGCACTCGACTGGTCAGCCCTCGCTGCAGCGGCCCCCGCCCTGCGCGCGCGCGCGGCCGCCTGGGAGCACACCTTGTTGCATCTCGGGGATCTCGCCGCGAATTTGGTGGCGTTTTGCGAAAAACGGGTAAAATAGCGGGCTAATCTATATGCGGCCCCGGCTCTAGCCTGGTTCGCGCGACCTGAGGGACTCGCGCGGTTGCATCGTTGCTTGGCGCGCATCGACCCCTCTTACTTTCCAGGAAGATTTAGAAATGGCCTTGAAAATCGCGCAAGAACTCCGCGCAGGCAACGTGTTCATGATCGGCAACGACGCGATGGTCGTGCAAAAAACCGAGTACAGCCGCTCGGGCCGTTCGGGCGCTGTCATCAAGATGAAGTACAAGAACCTGCTGACTGGCGCACCGAGCGAATCGGTCTTCAACGCCGACGACAAGTTCGATCAGATCATCCTGGACAAGAAGGAAGCCGAGTACTCCTACTTCGACGGCTCGCGCTATGTGTTCATGAACATGGGCACCGGCGAGCAGTACGAAGTCGACGCCGAAAACATGGGCAGCGCGCTGAACTACCTGCAAGACGGCATGCAAGTGGAAGTGACGCTGTACAACGACAACCCGATCTCGGTGGAACTGCCGACCACGGTTGTCCGTGAAATCCTCTACACGGAACCGGCTGTCAAGGGCGACACCTCGGGCAAGGTCCTGAAGCCCGCTCAGATCAACGACAACGAAGATTTCAAGATCCAAGTCCCGCTGTTCTGCAACACCGGCGACAAGATCGAAATCGACACGCGTACCGACGAGTACCGCAGCCGCGCCAAGTAAGCTGGCGTAGCAGCAATGAAAAAGGCTCCCTCGGGAGCCTTTTTCTTTTGTCGTCGCTTGCGCGATGACGTGATTACGCGATGAGTTCCGCCTCGCGCAGCGTGCGCAGCGCCTGCTTGTACGCAGACTGCTGCTGCAGCTTGCCCCAATCCTTCACCGCTTTGCCGCCGAACAGCCGGCGCACACGCCGCAGCGACGCCTTGCCCATCGTCGCATCCAATTCACCCAGCAAACGATCAGCCTTGTCCGGCGCATTGCAGATCAACACCATGTCGCAGCCCGCCGTCAGCGCGGCACGGGCACCGTCAACCACCGAGCCCGCGACGCTCGCACCTTCCATGCTCAGGTCATCGCTGAAGATCACGCCATCGAAATTGAAATGCGCGCGCAGCATGTCTTGCAGCCAGAAGCGCGAGAAGCCGGCCGGGTTCGGATCCACCGCCGAGTAGATGACGTGCGCCGGCATCACCGATTGCAGGCCGATGCCCATCCAGCCGTAGGGCTGTGCATCATCGGCCAGGATGGCTTCCAGCGGGCGCTCATCCACTGGCACGGCGATGTGCGAATCGGCTTCCACGTAACCGTGGCCGGGGAAGTGCTTGCCGCAGTTGGCCATGCCGGCTAGGCGGAGGCCCAGCGTCAGGTGGTTGGCAAGCATCGTGACCACGCGCGGGTCGCGGTGGAAGGCGCGATCGCCAATGACGCTGCTGGTGCCGAAATCGAGGTCCAGCACGGGCGTGAAGCTCAAGTCGATGTCGCAAGCGCGCAGCTCGGCGGCCAGCACGTAGCCGCAGGCGGTGGCGGCGCGCGTGGCGGCCAGTACGTCGGCATCCCACAATTTGCCGAGCTTGCCCATCGCGGGCAGGTGCGTGAAACCGTCGGTCTTGGCGCGCTGGACGCGGCCGCCTTCGTGGTCGATGCAGATCAGCACGTCTTCGCGCACCGCGCGGATGGCCTTGGTAAGCGCCGTCAGTTGCGCGCGCGATTCGAAATTGCGGGCGAACAGGATGACGCCGCCCGTCAGCGGATGGGCGATGCGACGAACATCATCCGGGCCGAGTTCGAGGCCGGCCACATCGAGGACGATCGGGCCAGGACGCTTTTGCTTGTTGGTTGAAGTCATGCGGAAGGTTTCGTTTGCAACTCGGCGACGGCAAACGCGACTGCGTAGTCGCGCTCGTCCGTCACACTGATCTGAATATGGAGGCCGTGCTGCGCAATCCAGTCGGCCAGTTCACCGCTGTAGCGCACCACCGGCTGGCCGGACGGCAGGTTAAGCGTCTGCACCGCGCGCCACGTCATCGGCCAGCGCATGCCTAGGCCGATGGCCTTGGAGACCGCTTCCTTGGCGGCGAAACGCGTGGCGAGGAACGCCAGCCCACGGCGCTCTGAGCGTGCCTTGCGGGCGTGATAGACGCGCAGCTCATCCGGCCCGAGCACCTTTTCGGCAAAGCGGCCGTTGGTCCGCTGCATGACACCTTCGACACGCTCGATCTGGATGATGTCGGTGCCAATGCCGTAGATGGCACCCGACACCGAGGGAGCCGCCACCGGCGCGTTCATACGGGCACGCCCGGATGGGCGGCGGCAGGCGTTGTCGACGACAGCCGAGCCGCCACCATGATCGCCTTCATCTCGCGCACCGCGTTCTGCCAACCGGCAAACACGGCATGCGCCACGATGGCGTGCCCGATGTTGAGTTCGTGGATGCCCGCGATGGCCGCGATCGGCTGCACGTTGGTGTAGTGCAGGCCGTGGCCCGCATTCACGCGCACACCCCAGCGGATACCCTCTTCCACGGCGGTTTCGATGCGCACGAGTTCGGCCTTCACTTCGGCATCGTCGGTGGCTTCGGCATAACGGCCTGTGTGCAGTTCGATGACGGGCGCGCCTGCGGCAGCGGCCGCTTCGATCTGCGCCGCATCCGGGTCAATGAACAGCGACACGCGGATGCCCGCGTCGGCGAGCTGCTTGCAAGCGGCCTGCACCTTGGCAAAACCGCCCACCACGTCCAGCCCCCCCTCGGTGGTCACTTCCTGGCGACGCTCCGGCACCAGGCAAACGTCTTGCGGGCCGATGTCGCATGCGATATCGAGCATCTCTTGCGTGACGGCGCACTCCAGGTTCATCCGCGTACGCAATTGCGGGCGCAGCGCGCGCACGTCGGCGTCCTTGATGTGGCGCCGATCTTCGCGCAGGTGCAGGGTAATGAGATCGGCGCCGGCCTCTTCGGCCAGCAGCGCTGCGGCAATCGGGTCGGGATACACGGTGCCGCGCGCGTTGCGCAACGTAGCGACGTGGTCGATGTTGACGCCCAGGTCGATGACCCCCGGCGAGGCATGAAAGATCATAGTTTCTGCAAGTCGATGAGGATCTGGCGCGTCGAAAGCGGCGTGCCGTGCAAATGATAATGCAGCAGGAAACGCATCAGGCTGCGGCTCTGCTGAGCCGTCGTGGGGCGCGAAGCGTAGTCGTCGCGCTCCATGTCGAGCAGCGTCTGGCCGCGCAGCACCGGCCAGGAGGATGGATCGCTCGGCAGCGTGCGACGGATGCCACGCTCGGGGTGATAGACGTAATCACCATCGGCCTCCACCGGCTCGCCGTCAATGCAACGATCGAGCTGTGCGGCAAAACCAGTCTCGCGCAACAGCACGCGCTCGAATGCGCGCAGCGTAAAAGCCGCGGGTTCGCCGTGAGCGAGTTTATTGAGCGTTTCGACGTAATGCGCGAACAGCACTGGGTGGCCGTCTTCGCGCGCGACGAACTTGACGAGCAGTTCGTTCAGATAGAAGCCGGAGAGCAGCCCTTCCCCGCCTAGTGGCAGCATGCCGCCCACCCACTCGGCCCGCGTGAGCGTGCGCACGTCACCGCGCCCGCTCCAAGACACCGATAAGGGCTGGAACGTCTGCAACACCGCGCGCAACGCGGAATGTGGCCGCTTGGCGCCCTTGGCGACCAGCGCCATGCGCCCGTAGTCGGGCGTGAAGACGTCGATGATGAGGCTGGTTTCCCGATACGGATAGCTGTGCAGCACGAAGGCCGGCTGCGCAGCAACGCGCGTCTCGGAACGCCCGGCGGGAAAGCTCTTGCGCGGCGCGGCGCCTGCCACGCCTTCCTCGGCGAGCCATTCCGCGGCTTCATCCGGAATCGGATCGGATCGTCCCGCCATCGAGCGTGTATGGAGTGGCGTGGCCGCGCGGTTACTCGTAGCCGTAGGCGCGCAGGCCGGCTTCGTTGTCGGCCCAGCCGCTCTTGACCTTGATCCAGACCTCCAGATACACCTTGCCGTCGAACAGTTTTTCCATGTCCATGCGGGCTTCGGTGGAGATCTGCTTGAGCTTGGCGCCCTTCGCGCCAATGATCATCGCCTTGTGCGCGTCACGGTCGACCAGGATGGTCACGAACACGCGGCGCAGACGACCTTCGGTCTCGAACTTGTCGACGACGACGGTGCTGGAATACGGCAACTCATCGCCGGTCCAGCGGAAGACTTTCTCGCGGACGATCTCGGCGGCCAGGAAGCGCTCGCTGCGGTCAGTCAGTGCTTCCGGGTCGTACATCGGCTCGCCTTCCGGCAAGTACGGGCGCACGATGCCGAGCAGGCGGTCGATGTCATCGCGATTCTTCGCCGACATCGGCACGATTTCCGCAAACGGAAACACCTGCGCCATGTCTTGCAGGAACACGGCCACCATCTCGGCGCGCGTATACGCATCGAGCCGGTCGACCTTGTTGACGATGAGGATCACGGGCGTCTCGCGCGGCAGCAGCGAGAGCACTTTCTCGTCGTCCGGACCATAGCGGCCGGCCTCGACCACGAACAGCACAGCGTCCACCGACGTCAGCGTGGACGTGACTGCACGGTTCAGCGAGCGGTTCAGCGCCGTAGCGTGGCGCGTCTGAAAGCCCGGCGTATCAACGAAGACGAACTGAGCATCGTCCGTCGTCTGGATACCGGTAATGCGGTGGCGCGTGGTCTGCGCCTTGCGCGACGTGATGCTGACTTTCTGGCCCACCAGGGCATTCATCAGCGTGGATTTGCCAACGTTCGGTCGCCCAACGATGGCGACCATGCCGCAGCGGAACCCCTCCGGCGCACCGGATCCCGGCTGCGGAGGCTGCAATGGGGTGTCGCTCATTTACCTGATTATTCCTTCAACCTGAGAGACAACTGCGGATCGGGCGGCGTGGCCTGCTTGCGCGTCTTGCCGGTGCGCTCTGCGCGGCTGCGCTTGACGAGCTGGGGCACCAGGCGATGCGCTTCTTCCAGCGCCAGTTTAGCCGCCGCTTGTTCGGCCGCGCGACGCGATGCGCCGTTGCCGGAGACGCGAATCTCCAGCTTCGGGATCGTGCACTCGACCTCGAATTGCTGATTATGCGCCGCGCCGTGGGTGGCTACCACCGTGTACAGCGGCAGCGCAATCTTGTGACCTTGGAGGTACTCCTGCAGCAGCGTCTTGGCATCCTTGCCAAGCGTGCGCGGATCGACCTGCTCCAGGATCGGGATATACAACTTGCGGATCAGCGTGCGGGCGGCGTCGAAACCGCCGTCGAGGAACACCGCGCCGAAGATGGCTTCCAGGGCATCCGCCAGAATGGAGGGCCGACGGAAGCCGCCACTTTTCAGCTCGCCCTCGCCCAGACGCAGCGCATCGGGCAATTGCAGCATCTGTGCGATCTCGTACAGCGCCTGCTGCTTGACCAGGTTGGCCCGTACGCGGGAGAGATCGCCTTCATCCAGCTTGCCGAACATGCCGTAGAGCATGTCCGCCACGGCGCAATTCAGGATCGAATCGCCCAAAAATTCCAGGCGCTCGTTATGCATCGCGCTATGGCTGCGATGGGTGAGCGCCTGCTGCAGCAACTCCGGTTTGCTGAAGCGGTAGCCAAGACGTTGCTGTAGTGCTTCCAAACTCATCTCAACGCAGGGTCCCCGAGTAGGTGATCACCATGCCGATCGGGCCATACAGCGGAATCTCCCGCTTGTACGAAAAGTGCACGGCCTGAATGGAACCACCGGCATCCAGCACTTCCAGGTCTTCGCCCTTGAGCGACGTGATGTCGTCGATGGCCGCCTGCTTATCAAACGCTGCGGTAATGTCCTGCCGCGTAGCCGCGCGCTCACGCGCTTGCTTTACCGCACGCGTGATGGCTTGGTATTCCATCAGGCTCGGAATGGACCGGATTGCCGGCAACACAGCCGTGATCAGCACGATGATGCCGATCAGAATCCCGAACATCGTAATCCCGCGCGAAGGGCGTTTCAGCCCGGCCTGACGAATCCGCATTGCATTTCCCCCGTTGTGCAAGTGCTGAGTTTGAATAAGAGACTGATGAGACGCTTTTACGGATCAGCGGAAGCTGCCGATCCGCTTCAGGTCACCTAGATTCATCCAGATGAAGAACGCCTTCCCGACGATGTTCTTGTCCGGCACAAAGCCCCAATAACGGGAGTCCGCGCTGTTGTCGCGATTATCACCCATCATGAAATAGTGACCTTCAGGTACCTTGCAGGTAAAACCGGTCTGATTGTAAGTGCAGTTTTCACGGAACGGAAAATCATCCGGGCCAGAGACATAGGCCGGGCGATCTGCATCGTTCAGGATGTTGTGGGAAACGTTGCCGAGCGTTTCCTGATACTGCTTCGAGTACGTGAGACGCTCGCCATCGAGGTAGTCTGATTGCGGCGCATACGAGGCAGGCTGGCCATTCACCGTCAGACGCTTGTTGTCGTACTTCACCACGTCGCCCGGCACGCCGATCACGCGCTTGATGTAGTCCATCGACTCGTCTTTCGGGTAGCGGAAGACCATCACGTCACCACGCTGCGGATCGTTCAGCGCAACAATTTTCTTGTTCACGATCGGCAGCCGAATGCCGTACGTGTACTTGTTGACGAGGATGAAGTCGCCGATCTGCAGTGTCGGGATCATCGAGCCCGACGGAATCTTGAACGGCTCGATCACGAACGAACGCAGCAGGAACACCGCGGCGATCACCGGGAAGAAGCTGGCGGTGTATTCCAGCCACCAGGGCTGGCGCAGTTTCTCTTCGGCCAGTTGCAGACGTGCGGCACCGATGTCGCCCGCGCCGCCGTATTGCGCCTGCACTTGGGCGCGCGCATCGAATTCAGCCAGCGCGCTTGCTGCCGCGGCCTGCCGTTGACGCTGGAACACAAGCTTGTCAGCCACCCACGCAATACCGGTGAGGACGACGAGAATAAACAGGATCAGGGCGAAGTTCATGGATGAGAGATCGTCCGAGCGGTGTCCGGGTTATTTTTCTTCGACGCGCAGGATGGCCAGGAAGGCCTCTTGCGGAATTTCAACGGTGCCGACCTGCTTCATGCGCTTCTTGCCCTCTTTCTGCTTTTCGAGGAGCTTCTTCTTGCGCGAGATGTCGCCGCCGTAGCACTTGGCCAGCACGTTCTTGCGCAGCGCCTTGACGTTCTCGCGCGCGATCACGTTGGCGCCAATGGCAGCCTGGATGGCCACGTCGTACATCTGGCGCGGAATGATCTCGCGCATCTTGGCGGCCACTTCGCGACCGCGATACGTGCTGTTGGAACGGTGGACGATGATGGACAGCGCATCGACCTTGTCGCCGTTGATCAGGATGTCGACCTTGACCACATCCGACACGCGGTATTCCTTGAACTCGTAATCCATCGACGCATAACCGCGCGAGACGGACTTCAGCCGATCGAAGAAATCCAGCACGATCTCCCCCATCGGAATCTCGTACGTCAGCTGGACCTGCCGACCGTGATAGCTCATGTTGATCTGCGAGCCCCGCTTCTGCTCGCACAGCGTGATCACGGCACCCACGTAGTCCTGCGGCATGTACAGGTTGACGGTGACGATCGGCTCCAGGATCGCTTCGATCTTGCTCGGGTCCGCCGGCATCTTGGCGGGGTTTTCCACCTGGATCATGGTGCCGTCGCGCAGTTGCACCTGATAGACCACCGTCGGCGCGGTGGTGATCAGGTCCATGTCGAATTCGCGCTCCAGACGCTCCTGCACGATCTCCATGTGCAGCAGGCCCAGGAAGCCGCAGCGGAAGCCGAAGCCCAGCGCCTGCGACACTTCCGGCTCGTACTGCAGCGACGCATCGTTCAGCTTGAGCTTTTCCAGCGATTCGCGGAGCGCTTCGTACTGGTTGGCTTCCACCGGATAGAGGCCAGCAAACACCTGAGGCTTGACTTCCTTGAAGCCCGGCAGCGGCGCCTCGGCCTTGCGCGGTGCCACGTGGGTGATCGTGTCGCCCACCTTGGCGGCCTTCAGTTCCTTGATGCCAGCAATGACGAAGCCCACCTGCCCGGCCGACAGCGATTCTCGTGTGACAGACTTCGGCGAGAACACGCCCACCTGCTCCACCAGATGCTGTGCGCCCGTGGCCATCAGCAGCACCTTGTCCTTGGCGCGCAGCGTGCCGTTCACCACGCGCACGAGCATCACCACGCCGACGTAGTTGTCGAACCAAGAGTCGATGATCAACGCTTGCAGCGGCGCGTTCGGATCACCCTTAGGCGCCGGCACCTTGGCGATCAACGCTTCCAGCACGTCCACCACGCCGACACCGGTCTTGGCCGAGCAGCGCGTGGCGTCCGCCGCGTCAATGCCGATCACATCTTCGATTTCCTGAATTGCGTTGTCCGGGTCGGCTGCGGGCAGGTCGATCTTGTTGAGCACAGGCACCACTTCCACGCCCAGCTCGATAGCGGTGTAGCAGTTGGCGACGGTCTGCGCTTCCACGCCCTGGGATGCATCCACCACCAGCAGCGCGCCCTCGCAAGCGGACAGCGAGCGGCTGACTTCATAGCTGAAGTCGACGTGTCCCGGGGTGTCGATCAGGTTGAGGTTGTAGACCTTGCCATCCTGCGCCTTGTACGACAGCGCGGCGGTCTGGGCCTTGATGGTGATGCCGCGCTCCTTCTCGATGTCCATCGAGTCCAGCACCTGGGCTTCCATCTCGCGGTCGGAAAGCCCGCCACACAACTGGATGATGCGATCGGCCAGCGTCGATTTGCCGTGGTCGATGTGGGCGATGATCGAGAAATTGCGGATATTGTCCATCGAATGCGTCGAAAAGCGCCCATCCCGGGCGCATCTGCCGTGCGCGCGAAGCGGTTCCGGCATGGCCGGCGCACGTGGGACGGCGCCAGCAGGAGGTATTGGGTTCCAAGCCGAGGTTGCGGCACTGAAATCGTGCACTGCAAAAATCGGCGCTAACAGGCGATTTTACCGGATTTCCGGGGGCTCCCCGCGCCTCTTTTTGCGGCAGCGGCGTGTCAGTCGTGCGCCGCCTGTTTCGCCAGCCAGCCCTGCACGGCAGACGCATCGAGGAAGTAGTGGCACAACTCCTGCGCCTCGCCGGGCGGGGCGTGCGGTGCGCCCGTCATTAGCACCGGCACCAGTTCGCCCAAGCGCGCCTCCAGCGCCGGATCGCTGTCGACATCCACCTCGTGCAGCACAAAGGAAAAGCCGCGCTGGAATGGCTCCAGCGCGACTTTCATGTCGTCGCACAAATGGCAGTACGAGCGGCCGTACAGCGTCAGCTCAATCACTGGCCGCTGCCCGAACGCGCGGTGCTCGGACGCATGGTGACCACCTGGGTCGCATCGCCACGGCGCACAAACACAGCCACCATACGGTTCTTGTCGAGCTTGGCCACCACGTCATTGAACTGCTTGGCGCCAGTGATATCCGTATCGCCTACGCGCAGGATCAGGTCCCCCGGGCGAATGCCAACGCGCGCCGCGGGCCCTTCGGCCACCTGCACCTCGACACCGGTCTTGGTCTTGAATTCGCGTTGGGCACCATCCGACAGATCGGCCACCACCAGCCCCAGTGCATTGGGCTTACCCGGGCCCTGCTGGCTGTTGTCCGGCTGCGCACCCTTGCCGCGCTGCTGGGCGACCTTGGTATCCGAAGGCAACTCAGCCACGGTCACCGTCAGATCGCGCGTCCCACCCTTGCGCCAGACCTGTACGGTCGCGCGCGTGCCGGGCTTGGTCTCGCCGACCTGGCGCTGCAGATCGCCAGCCTTCTCGACGTCGCGGCCATTGAATTTCAGGACGATGTCACCGGCCTCGATGCCAGCCTTGTCCGCCGGGCCACCCGACTCAACATTGCCCACGTATGCACCGCGCGCGCGACCAATGCCCAGCGATTCCGCCGCATCCTTGGGCACATTGTCGATGGCCACGCCAATGCGGCCTCGCGTCACGCGTCCCTGCGCCTTGAGCTGATCAGCCACACGCATCGCCTCGTCGATCGGAATCGAGAACGAGATGCCCATGTAGCCACCGCTCTGGCTGTAGATCTGGTTGTTGATGCCGATCACTTCGCCGCGCAGGTTGATCAGCGGCCCACCTGAATTGCCCGGGTTCACGGCCACATCGGACTGAATGAACGGCAGGTAATCGCCCGTATCGCGCCCCTTGGCCGACACGATGCCCGCAGTCACCGTATTGTCCAGGCCAAAGGGCGAGCCAATCGCCAAGACCCATTCGCCCACGCGCACCTTGTCGGAATCGCCCAGTTTCAAACTCGGCAATCCAGTGGCATCCACCTTCACAAGCGCCACGTCGGTCCGTTTGTCTACGCCGATCACCTTGGCTTTGAACTCGCGCTTGTCGATCAGCGTGACGTAAATGGTTTCCGCACCTTCGACCACATGCGCATTGGTCAAGACGTAGCCGTCACCCGAAATGATGAAACCAGAGCCCACGCCGCGGCTTTGTTCCTCTTCCTGCTGCGGGGGCGCGTTACGGCGTTTTTGTCCTTGCCCGCCCTGCCCGGGCATTCCCGGCATCGGCACGCCGAAGAAGCGACGGAAAAACTCAGCCATGTCGTCGTCGCTCGGGCCGTTGCGCATGCGCACCTTCTCGGTGGTGCGAATGTTGACGACAGCCGGGCTGACCTTTTCCACAAGGTCGGCGAAGTCGGGCAAACCGTAGGTGCCCGTCGCCACGCTGCCGGTGGCGTTCTGCGCATAGGCCGGCGCAAGTGCGCCGCCCGCTGCCAGAGCAGCGGCAACACACAGCAAACGCAAAGCGTGAACGGATCGAGCGGTACGCATGGAGGCTCCCCGGAACAAAAGCAGATAGAGAAATGTGTTGCGCGGGCACGCCGCGCAATTGAGGCAGCTGCCCGGCTATTGCGGCGCGCTGGACGCCGGCCGGTTGGCCCCGTTCGTTGCATTGGCGGAGACGGGCTTGTAGTCCACCGCCGCGCCAAATTGCTTGATGGTAGCAAACGGCACCTCGCCCACCACCGTCAGCCAGAAATCGGCGATGCGGCGCACCATCACGTGCGTGGCTCCCTGCGAGATGAAGCCCTCACGGCGGTTGCGCTTCTCAGACACCGGCTCGATAAACAGCGACAACCCTGCCAGCCCATCGCTGAACACGACCTGCTGCACCTCGAAGGCGGAACTGCCCTTACCCGCCGGCGCAATGTCGCCCAACGGACGGCGAACTTCGCGAATCTTCTGGAAGCCCTTGATGGGGATACCAATGGTCCAACCCTGGTCGGCCAGATTGATCGGCTGCGTGACAATCTCGTATTGGTTCCAGCCGCTCAAGTTCTTGAACGCAGACACGATCTTCTGCTTCTCCGACGGCACGCCGAGCGCAAGCTGCGAGAAGGCGACCTGTTCCAGCACCTTGCCGTCTTCATCGATGGTCTGCGCACGCATCAGCAAACCGCTATTACGCTCCGCCCAGATGCGGTAGGCATAGCGAAAGCCGTCCTTGGGGTCCAACTGGAAGACCTCGCAGTCCATACCGGCCACACGCTCGGCAGGCAGATGGCGCATGTCGTACTGGTCGAGCACATCGCCATTGGTCGTCGCGAGCAGCGCCGGAAAGCTATCCTTGTGCTCCTGCTTCTCGGTCACAACGAGCTTGACGTCGTAGATCAGGTTCCGGACGACGTCGTTCTGGCGCAGCATCTCGCGCTGCTTGCCGTCGAGCGTCTCGATACGCTCGTACTCGTTGTTGAACAGGTCGGCGTAATGCTGGATGCGAGTGGAATGCATGCCGGTGCCACGCTGATACGTCAGCGTGCCGACATAGTTCTGCTTGAGGGCCGCGCGGTGGATCTTGGTCAGCCAGGAAGCGGCTTCCTTGCGCGGCATGGGATCGGGCTGCGGCTGCGCAGCCGTCGCCAGCGCCGAAACACACAGAAGAAGAAAAACAGACCGACGAACGGCCAGCAACTTGCGGGCGCCTGCCCCGGCAACGGGGTGCCACACCTTCGACATGGATGCCCGCATTATTCCTGATTGGAGTCCTGGGTGTTTGCCACCCCATTGGCCACTGCACGCAGATACGGAACCACCATGCCATTGGTAGCGGATTGACGGTGCGCGCTTAGATATTCATCCAGACGCGCATCACGAATCATCGGCGTCGCATCGGCAGCGGCCACAGTCAGGGCTTGTGCTTGTACACCAGGGGTCTGCGTTGCCTTTGCGACCAATGCGGGCGAACCGTCAGCACCGTCAACGGGGCCACGCAGTTGCGGCACGACGACCCAGCTAACGGCCGCCACCGCCGCTGCCACAGCAGTCGACGGCATGATCCGGCGGACCCAAGCGGGACTAACGAGGAAACGGTGCCTCTCTTGCGCCTGCGCACGCTGTACCACAGCTGGCACGAGCAAATGCGGCTCGGCCTCGAGCTTGGCCGAGAACCGGCTAAGAAAATCTTCGGACGAGCGCGCGTGCAGCAAATCCTCCGACCGGAGTGCATCACCGATCAACTGATACTCACGCCAGTGCGCGGCACCCTCGCCATCCTTGGCGAGTTCGACAGCCGACGACACCTCGTGCGCCGCGATTTCACCGTCCATCAAGGCGGAGATACGCTGCGCGAACTCCGCTTCTGTCGTCTGCATTTGAGCCTGACCCATTTCCCAACCCCAAAAACTCCAACGTCCAATCAACGATCCGAGAGAAGACTTCCCGAGGTTTCACCGTTTGCGGCCGCTTCCAACTCCGGCCACCGGTTTTTCATATCGGCTGGCTACCACCGTTTGCCCTCGACCGTTCCCAGTAGGGGGCGCAATTTCTCGGCAATCGCTTCGCGCGCCCGGAAAATTCGTGAACGCACGGTTCCGATCGGGCACTCCATCGCTTCAGCGATTTCCTCATAGCTCAGACCCTCGATCTCCCGAAGCGTGATTGCGGTACGCAATTCTTCGGGCAGCGCTTCCATTGCTCGGTTGACCGTTTCGGCCACCTGCTTGGTATGCAGCATGGAGTCCGGCGTATTGATATCCCTTAGTAGCTCACCGTCGGCAAAAGTTTCAGCCTCTTCGGTGTCGATATCGCTGGACGATTCAGGGCGCCGGCCCTGCGTCGCCAGGTAATTCTTGGCCGTATTGACGGCGATGCGATACAGCCACGTGTAGAACGCGGATTCGCCCCGGAACTGGGGCAGCGCACGGTAGGCCTTGATAAAGGCATCCTGTGCCACATCCTCGACTTCGGCGGCGTCACGGATCAAACGCGAAACGAGACGGATGATCTTCCGGTGGTATTTGACCACCAGGAGTTCAAACGCCCGCTTGTCGCCTTGCTGGACGCGCTCGACGAGGATCTGGTCGGCTTCGCGTTCACTCACGGATTCTTCACCTGCAGTGTATCGCCTTGAATTTTTGTGACTTGGAAACGTTGTATTTTACCTACGACACACCGGAGACCCGCGACGCCATCGGCGGCGGGCCGAGGCGGAGCAGACTCCGCAGTCGGCGTAGTTGCCCGGCGGGACACCACGGCGACATCAGCACGAGTATCTGTGGGCACCATCCGCCATGTGCAACCCCAAGGATCAGCATTCGTTCCCCGACCGGGCATGCCCATAACAGCGGCGCAGTGCGAAACGCCTCGGGTGTCTGTAGCTTGACTTGCCAGCGCGGTTGCCCGGGCTCGCCATTCCCTTTGAGACGCGCCCGCCACATCAGTTCCATGGCAAGTGGCGAACGGTTGACCAGCAAGGGCACCGCAGCAGCAACCGCCAGCACCCCGAGCACCAGCCACGTCACGGCTGGCAACGCAAGGTCCCATACGACGACCAACCAAAACAAGGCGATGCTGAGCAAACCTGCTGTGCCCAATCGCCCCACGGCGCACAGGTACCGATATGAAGCAGGAAAGGTGATGCGTTCGACAACCAAGGGAAAAATGACAAGCGGCGCGGACCTTTAAGCCACGCGCCGCGCTTGTCTTACGGACGCTTGAACACCAGCGTGCCGTTCGTGCCGCCGAAGCCGAAGTTGTTCTTCACGGCCACGTCGATCTTCATATCACGCGCGGTGTTGGCGCAGTAATCGAGATCGCACTCGGGGTCTTGGTTGAAGATGTTGATGGTCGGCGGCGACACCTGATGATGCAACGCCAGCACCGTGAACACCGACTCCAGACCGCCCGCGCCGCCCAGCAAGTGGCCGGTCATGGACTTGGTGGAGTTCACAACGACCTTCTTGGCGGCATCGCCGAAAGCGGCCTTGATGGCCTCGGTTTCGTTTTTGTCGCCCAGCGGCGTGGACGTGCCATGCGCGTTGACGTACTGCACTTGGTCGGCGTTGATGCCGGCGTCACGCAGCGCGTTGACCATGGAGCGGCGCGGGCCGTCCATGTTCGGCGCGGTCATGTGGAACGCATCGCCGCTCATGCCAAAGCCGGCGACTTCGGCGTAAATCTTGGCGCCGCGCGCTTTGGCCGATTCGTACTCTTCGAGCACCATCACGCCAGCGCCCTCGCCCAACACGAAGCCGTCGCGGTCCTTGTCCCATGGACGCGACGCCGTAGCCGGATCGTCATTGCGCGTGGACAGCGCACGGGCTGCGGCAAAACCGCCGATACCCAGCGGCGAGACGGTCGACTCCGCCCCGCCAGCGACCATCACGTCCGCATCGCCGGCCTGAATCAGGCGAGCCGCCAGGCCAATGCTGTGCAGACCCGTCGTGCAAGCCGTGACCGCAGCCAGGTTCGGGCCCTTCAGCCCGAACATGATGCTCAGGTGGCCCGAGATCATGTTGATGATCGAACCCGGCACGAAGAACGGCGAGATCCGGCGCGGACCGCGATCGACGTAGGTTTGGTGCGTATCCTCGATCATCGGCAGACCGCCGATGCCGGACCCGACCAGCACACCGATGCGCTCGGCATTGGCTTCGGTCACTTGCAGCCCGCTGTCCTTCAGCGCTTGCACGCCGGCAGCGATGCCGTAGTGGATGAAGGTATCCATGTTGCGGGCTTCCTTCGCCGGGATGTATTCCTCGGCGTTGAAACCCTTCACCTCGCCGGCAAAATGCACGGCCAGATTCGACGGATCGAATTTGGTGACGGTGGCGATCCCGGACTTGCCGGCGACCAGATTGGCCCACCCTTCGGCGACCGAGTTTCCAACCGGAGAGACCAGCCCCAGGCCGGTTACGACTACGCGACGACGGCTCACTATGCTTTCCTGCAACTCTGTATCAGCGACAAAGGCCACAGAAAACGCGCCACCCGGTCAAAACCGGACAACCGCCCTTTCTGTGGCCCGCGATGTCAAGAGATCGATTGACGCTTACGCCTTAACGTGGGCGGTCGCGTAGTCGATGGCTTGCTGCACCGTGGTGATCTTCTCGGCTTCCTCGTCCGGGATTTCCATGCCGAACTCGTCTTCCAGTGCCATCACCAGCTCAACCGTATCGAGCGAATCCGCGCCCAGATCGTTCACGAACGACGACTCGTTCTTGATGTCCGCTTCGGCCACGCCGAGTTGTTCCGCGACGATCTTCTTGACGCGTGCTTCGATGTTGTCCATTTAACCCTCCAGGGAAGTATTCGACAAAAAGTGCGCGCATTCTAGCAGGTTTGCGCGACGAAAAACCGCGCCGGAATCCATGCAAAAAGTGCGCCCAACATGATGCTAAAAGCCAGTTAATTCAGCGATTCCGCACGATCTCGCGCACGCGCAAGGTCCTGCACAATCGCCGCCGGGACGGCTTCTTATCCCATGTACATGCCGCCGTTGACGTGCAACGTCGTGCCCGTAATGTAGCCGGCGGCCGGAGACGCCAGAAAGGCAACCGCGCTAGCGATATCTTCCGGCGCGCCCAGGCGACCCAGCGGAATCTGCGCCTTCAGCGCAGTATGTTGTTCTTCCGACAGCACCTTCGTCATATCGGTATCGATAAAACCCGGCGCGATGCAGTTGACGGTGATGTTGCGGCTGCCGATTTCACGCGCCAGGGCACGCGCCATACCTTCCACGCCGGCCTTGGCCGCAGCGTAATTGGCTTGCCCCGGATTGCCGGCCGAACCGACCACCGAGGTGATGTTGATGATGCGGCCGCCACGCGCCTTCATCATCGGGCGCAGCACCGCACGCGACAGGCGGAACACAGCCGACAGGTTCGTGTCGATGACCGACACCCACTCTTCGTCCTTCATGCGCATCGCCAGATTGTCCTGCGTGATGCCAGCATTGTTGACCAGGATATTCAGGCCGCCATGCGTTTTGATGGTCTCGTCGATCACAGCCTCGCAGCGCGCGGCGTCATTCACGTTGAGCACCACGCCCGCACCCTTCACGCCCGCTTCGGCAAAGTAGGCCGTGATGGCCTGTGCGCCGGCTTCGGACGTGGCCGTACCGACCACCGTCGCGCCCTGGCGCGCCAGCTCCAATGCAATGGCACGGCCGATGCCGCGCGAAGCACCGGTCACGAGCGCGACTTGATTGTTCAATGCTTGGGTCATACGAATCCTGTTGATTATTTGAGTTGGTCCAGCACGGCTTCGAGCGTAGCCGGATCGAAGATCGCATCACCCACGATGTCGCCATCGATACGCTTGGTGAGGCCGGCCAACACCTTGCCCGGGCCACATTCAACCACGCGGCTGATGCCATCCGCCTTCATCTTTTGGATGGTCTCGACCCAACGTACCGGCGACGCGGCCTGGCGCACCAGCGCATCCTTGATGGCAGCCGGATCGCTCACAACAGCCACGTCCACGTTGTTGATGACGGGGATGGCAGGCGCGCTGATCGTCACGTTGGCGAGATATTCGCGCAGGCGATCCGATGCCGGCTTGAGCAGCGACGAGTGGAACGGCGCCGATACCGGCAGCGGCAACGCGCGCTTGGCACCCTTGGCCTTGGCGATTTCGCAGGCCTTCTCGACAGCTGCCTTGGCACCGGCAATCACAACCTGCGCCGGCGCATTGAAGTTCACGGCTTCGACCACGCCTGCGGCGGAGGCTTCAGCGCATGCTGCACGCACATCATCGTCCGACAGGCCGAGGATCGCTGCCATGCCGCCCTCGCCTACCGGCACGGCTTCCTGCATCGCCTTGGCGCGGAAACGCACCAGCGGCACGGCATCCTTGAACGCGATGGCGCCAGCAGCCACCAACGCGGAATATTCGCCCAGGCTATGACCGGCCACGACGGTCGGTACCGGGCCGCCCGCCGCCTGCCATGCACGATAGACGGCAACGGCAGCCGTCAACATGACCGGTTGCGTGTTGGTGGTCAGATTCAGTTCTTCGGCCGGACCTTCGGCGATCAGCTTGCCGATGTCCTGACCCAGCGCATCGGAAGCCTCGGCCAGCGTGGCTGCCACGGCAGGATGATCAGCAAACGCGTTAAGCATGCCGACCGATTGGGAACCCTGGCCGGGAAAGACGAAAGCGAATGTCATGGCGTATTTTCGTTCTGGAAATTCGTCGCTCAGAAACGCAGCAGCGCCGCGCCCCACGTAAAGCCGCCGCCCACGCCCTCAAGCATCACGAGGTGGCCGCGCTGAATGCGTCCGTCGCGCACTGCGGCGTCGAGCGCCAGCGGAATCGAAGCGGCCGAAGTATTGCCGTGCTCATCTACCGTGACGACCATCCGGTCGTTGGGCAGGCCCAGCTTCTTGGCGGTGCCCTGCATGATGCGGATGTTGGCCTGATGCGGAATCAGCCAATCGACCTGCGAGGCATCGATCTCTGCGGCAGCCAGCGCTTCGCGTGCGACCTTGTCGAGCACGTTGACGGCCAACTTGAACACCGCCTGCCCGTCCATGTAGAGAAAGGCGCTGCCCTGAACCACACCCGCCGCCACGTTGCCAGGCACGCACAAGATGTTTGCGTGACTGCCATCGGCGTGCAAGGCGGTCGACAGAATGCCCGGCTCGTCCGAAGCCTGGAGCACTACAGCGCCAGCACCATCGCCGAACAACACGCACGTGGTGCGGTCGTTGAAATCGATGATGCGGGAGAAAACTTCCGAACCGATCACCAGCACGTTGCGGTACGCGCCCGCGCGGATGAACTTGTCGGCGGTGGCCAATGCGTACACGAAGCCAGAGCACACGGCCTGTACGTCAAACGCGGCGCAACCATTGGTGATACCCAGCTTTTGCTGCACCAGGCACGCGGTGCTCGGAAACACAAAGTCCGGCGTCGACGTGGCCACCATGATCAGGTCGATGTCGCTGCGGTCAATGCCGGCAGCCTCAATCGCCCGCTCAGCCGCCTTCACGGCGAGGTCGCTGCATGCAACATCCGGCTCGGCGAAATGGCGCGCGCGGATGCCGCTGCGCGAAACGATCCATTCGTCGCTCGTCTCGATGCCCTTCTCGGCCAGTTGCGCGGCCAACTCATCATTGGTGACCCGCTTGGGCGGCAGATAGCTGCCCGTGCCGATGATCCTTGCGTAACGTGTCATGTGCGGTGGGGTGAAATCTGACTCGGGCGCAACGCGTTCAAGCAGCGTCAGCGGCCGGAGTGGAAGTGGGGACTGGCGCAGCAACCGCCGCGTCGTGGTGCGATTCGAACGCCTGCGCAATGCGGGCGATCACGCCATTCGCAGCCGCGTCGTAGGCGCGTTTGATGGCCCATTCGAAGGCATAGGCATCCGCCGAGCCGTGGCTCTTGATGACCAGCCCGCGCAGACCAAGCAGCGCGGCGCCATTGTAGCGCCGATGATCCATACGACGCTTCAAGCTGACGATGACGGGCATCGCCACCATGGCCAACAGTTTGGTGAACCAGGAGCGGCTAAATTCTTCGCGCAGCATCTCGCCGATCATCTTGGCGAGGCCTTCGGTACTCTTGAGTGCCACGTTGCCGACAAAGCCGTCGCAGACAACGATGTCGGTCGTGCCCTTGAAGATGTCGTTGCCTTCAACGTTGCCGAAAAAGTTCAGGTCCGAGGCACGCAGCAGCTCACCCGCCTGCTTGACGACCTCGTTGCCCTTGATGACTTCTTCGCCGATGTTGAGCAGACCCACGGTCGGACGCGGCTTATGCTCGACCACAGACACCATCGCCGAGGCCATCTGCGCAAATTGCAGCAGGTGCTCGGGTTCGCAGTCGGCATTGGCGCCAAGATCCAGCACCGTGGTGCCGGCACCCTTCTCGTTCGGGATGGCCGTGGCGATGGCCGGACGGTCGATGCCGTCCAACGTCTTGAGAACGTAACGCGACACGGCCATCAGGGCACCGGTATTGCCGGCGGAAACGCACGCGTGGGCGGCGCCTTCCTTGACCTGATTGATGGCCACGCGCATCGAAGAATCTTTCTTCTTGCGCAGCGCGACCTCGACCGGATCGTCCATCGACACCACCTCAGAGGCGGGAACGACATGGACGCGGGGGTTCGCGGTGGCGCGCAGCCGTTTGAGCTGCGCCGCGATGGCATCGGGCTGCCCGACGAGCAGCATTTCGACGTCTTCGTGCGCGGCGAGAAATTGGATCGCTGCAGGGATCGTCACGCCAACACCGTGATCGCCGCCCATGCAGTCGATGGCAAGCTTGATGGTCATGCGAGTCTGAGTTGCGGTTTCACGTGCGGCTCCAGCGTTTTGCGCGCGTATGGTACACAAACCGGTACACGCATTGCCGGATTCTGATCAACAAAAAAGCGGCAATTTTGCTTGCCGCTTTTTTGCTTGCATCATGAACCTGTGTGTTCAGACCAATCCAACACGCTTGCCAGAGGACTGGCAAACCGCATCAGTCGTTCTTGGTCTTCACAACCTTGCGGCCGCGATAGTAGCCGTTCGGGCTCACGTGGTGACGCAGGTGCACTTCGCCGGTGGTCGGCTCGACAGCGATCGGGGCCGCCGTCAGGAAATCGTGCGAACGATGCATGCCGCGCTTGGACGGCGACTTCTTGTTTTGTTGAACAGCCATGACTGACTCCTAAGCAATTTGATCGATTTTATCACATCACACGGAGCCGGAGCGTAGCCATTCCGGTAGGCGTGTGAAACGTACTGCATGAATTCACTACATCGGCGCGCACCAGACGCGCGCTTAATGTTTGGTCTTCAGCGTAGCCAGCACCGCGAACGGTGACGGCTTTTTTTCTGCCTCAGCGGCTTCCGGCAGGATCTCATCCGGGCAGACCACATGGCGGGGTGACACCGGCAACGCCAGCAGCAACTCGTCTTCAATCTGCGTGATCAGGTCGAAGCTGCGCGAGCCGACGATGACATCCGCCTCGTCGTCATCCAACGGAGCCGCATCTGCTTCTGCCTCCGAGCGCATCACTTCCAGGCGCGTACGCACCGGCAGGGGTTGCTCGTAGGCCTTCAGGCACCGCTGGCATTGCAACCAGACCGCACCATCCACCTCTAGATCGACAAAGAGTCGCTGACGGGCCGATTGAGCTGCGTCGGCCTCTTCACGCACCAAGCCCCGCAGTTGCCAACGGAACTGCGTATTGGCATCCGCCGGCGCATCGGCAGCCTGCTCAGCAAGCAGACGCGGCATGTCGGTCAGACTGACCGTACCGCTGACCTGCTCACCCGCCCGGATGAACGCGAAAAGATCGAATGCACGAAAATCCACGAATCGAACCTATTGAACGCGTTGCCTGACTTGGCCTGCTGTGTTGGTGCGCAAACCGGATGGACCGCCTTGCAGCGCTCGCTATGCCTTGCGCCTGAACGCTTGGTTTGCGACACTGCGCGGCCAAACCGCGAAACGCGGGATTATAGCGGGCAAAAACCTCTGGCGTCAAAAGGTTTTCGCTCAAAATCCACTGCATCTTCAAGCACTTATGACTTCTGCTTCGCGTCCACCGCTGATTCTCGCGTCCAGTTCGCCGTATCGGCGGGAATTGCTGGAGCGCCTGCGCCTGCCGTTCGAGATCGTGGTGCCGGATATCGACGAGACGCCCACGCCCGGCGAGTCCCCCGACCAGACCGCGCTGCGCCTGGCCCGACAGAAGGCGGAGAAGGTCGCTGCCGGCTACCCCGGGGCGCTGGTCATTGGCTCCGACCAAGTCGCCACACTGGATGGCAAGCAGGTCGGCAAACCTGGCGACCACCCTCGCGCACTGGCGCAATTGCACTGGATGCGTGGCCGCACCGTCACATTCCATTCGGCCTTGTGCCTGTATGACGGGCGCTCCGGTCAGCATCAGAGCGAGGACATTCGCACACTGGCGACTTTCCGCCACCTCTCGGACGAAGAACTGGACGCCTATCTGCACCTGGAACACCCGTACGATGTGGCCGGCAGCGCCAAATCGGAGGGCCTGGGCATCGCGCTGCTCGAACGGGTGGAATCGTCAGACCCGACTGCACTGGTGGGTCTCCCTCTTATCGCGCTGACCAGCATGCTGCGCAACGTGCATTACCCGCTTTTCGTCTAAGTCATGGCCGGCACGCTTTACCTCATCCCAAATACGCTCGGCCTGCGCGACGCGGCCGACCCGCTGCCCGATGTGATTCCCGCAGGCGTTCAGCAGATCACCGCGCGACTCGACTACTTCGTAGCCGAACACGCCAAAACGGCGCGCGCCCTGCTCAAGAAGCTGGGCGAAACCACGCCGCTGGCGCGCCCGCTGCAAGACATCACCATTCGCGAACTCAACGTCAAGACGCCGGAATCCGAGTTGGAGGCCCTGTTGGCGCCCGTCATTGCGGGGCAGGATGCGGGACTGATGTCGGAGGCCGGTGTGCCGGCGGTCGCCGACCCGGGCGCGAACCTCGTGCGCCTTGCGCATCGGCACGGCGTGCGGGTGAAGCCGCTGGTGGGGCCGAGTTCAATCTTGCTGGCGGTGATGGCATCGGGCCTGAACGGCCAGAGCTTTGCATTCAACGGCTATCTGCCGGTGGACGCAGCCGAGCGCAAGACGAGGCTACGCGCACTTGAGCAGCTGTCACGCTCGGCGGGGCAAACCCAGGTGTTTATCGAAACGCCCTACCGCAACGACGCCCTGCTGGAGGCCATCCAGGGCGGTTGCGCGCCCGGCACGCTGCTGTCGATTGCAGTGGACCTGACGCTGCCCAGCGAGCAGGTGGTGACGCTGCCCGTGAGCGAGTGGCGCGCCGACCGCATGGACTTGCACAAACGGCCCGCCATCTTCTCGTTGCTGGCGAGATAAGCCCGTTATTCCTTCATCAAGAGCTTGAGCTGGCCGGTCTCGGCCAGTGCCTTGATCGCGCCCGCACCCATGGCCGTGCCGAGCTTGCGCGCCACGCGCGAGGCAAAGTTTTCCTTCACGGTGTAATCGACCACGTCCGGCGCCTTGATGACGCTGCGCGCAACGAAATCCGCGCTGCCGATGGCGTCAGCCAACCCCAGATCCACCGCCTTGGCGCCCGTCCAGAACAACCCGGTGAAGAGCGTCGGATCGTCCTTCAAGCGGTTGCCACGGCCTTGCTTGACCACGTCAATGAACTGTTGATGCACCTGGTCGAGCATCTCCTGCGCAAACTGCTTCTGCTGCGGCGACACGGGCGAGAACGGATCAAGCATCCCCTTGTTCGAGCCGGCAGTGAGCAGACGGCGCTCCACGCCCACCTTGTCCATCAGCCCGGTAAAACCGAAGCCATCCATCAGCACACCGATCGAGCCGACAATGCTCGCCTTGTCGACATAGATCTTGTCAGCGGCAGCGGCCACGTAATAGCCGCCCGACGCGCACATCTCTTCCACCACGACGTACAGCGGAATGGTCTTGTACTTTGCCCGCAGGCGACGGATCTCGTCATTGATCATGCCCGACTGCACCGGCGAGCCGCCTGGCGAATTGATCTTGAGGATCACGCCGACCGTGTTGTTGTCAGCAAACGCAGCCTGCAGCGAGGCGTTGATGTTTTCCGCGCTCGCGTTTGTATTGGCAGCGATCTCGCCATCGAGCGCAACGACCGCCGTGTGACGGCCGGCGCTGACCGTTTCGCCCTCGAACGCGGCGAAGGCATAAAAAATCAGCCCAACGATGGCCAGTGACACGAAGCGGAAGAAAATGCGCCAGCGACGCGCAGCACGCTGCTCGCGAACCGTCGCCATGAGCACTTTTTCGAGCACTTCCCGTTCCCAGCCAC
This sequence comes from Ralstonia sp., assembly GCA_039592975.1. Taxonomy (GTDB): domain Bacteria; phylum Pseudomonadota; class Gammaproteobacteria; order Burkholderiales; family Burkholderiaceae; genus Ralstonia. The sequence continues at coordinate 194,929 of JBCNQE010000010.1, forward strand.
TCGCGGGAGCGGAGGCCGCCGAGGCCTTCGTGGACGCGGGCCTGCCTGCTGCCGGGTCGCGCAATTCGGCTTCGAGCGGGTGGTCGGCGTGTTGCGTGATTTCCAGCGCCTCGGGCTTGCCGTCGCCGTTCTTGGGCGCGTCTTCGGGGCCTTTCGGCGGAATCGAGTCGGTCATAGACGAGAGTAAAAACGATCGAAAAGAAGAACCGCGCGATCAAGCCGACGGGGCTGGCGCACGGAACAACGCATCGGGCTGCCACCAGACCGCGCCATCGCGCTCGGTGACATCAAGCTTCGATAAATGGGCGCCTCGGCATGGACCACCCACGCAGCGGCCGGTATCAGGCTCGTAAATGGCGCCATGCGTGGCGCACATCAGATACAGCCCGGAGCTTTCAAAGAACTGGCCTTCCTGCCAGTCCATTTCCATCGGCACGTGCGCGCACTGGTTCAGATAGCCATGTACGTCGCCTGCGTAGCGAACGACAAAGGCGCTCACCGTGCGGCCGCGCACGTCTACGGAAAAGCGCACGCCAACGCCGCCGTCTTCCAGCGCGGCGCCCTCGCAAATGCGAACCACTTCCGCCGCATCAGGCATGTTGCAGCAACCAGTCATGCAGATCCGGCACCGACTTGGCCGAATACAGCGGCGTCAGCGCGTGCAGCACGTCAGCCGGATGCGCGCCGTAGGTGACGGCCACGCCAGCCGCCCCCGCATTGGCCGCCATCTGCAAGTCGTGCGTGGTATCGCCGATCATCAGCGTGCGCTCGACCTCCATCCCGAGGTCACGCGTGAGCTCAAGCAGCATGGCCGGATGCGGCTTGGAGAACGTTTCATCGGCGCAGCGGGTGTTATCAAATACGCCCGTCAGCCCGGTCGCCTCCATCGCGCGCTGCAGGCCAATGCGCGACTTGCCCGTCGCAACCGCCAGCAGATAGTTTTCGCGGCGCAGCGCATCCAGCATGTCGCGCACGCCCGGAAACAGCACCAGTTGCGAATCCCGGCTCAGGTAATGGAAGCGATAACGTTCAGCCAGCTTGCCGTAGTCGGCGGGATCCAGCGTCGGCACAGCGTATTCGAGCGCATCGCGCAGACCCAGGCCGATCACGTGGCTGGCGTGCGCGTCGTCCGGCACGGGGAGATCGAGATCCCGGCACGCCAACTGGATCGACCGCGTAATGGCCGACGTCGAGTCCATCAACGTGCCATCCCAGTCGAAGACGATCAGATCAAAGCGCTGCTGCGGCATCGGAATCGGGGTTCTCGGATTGGAAGGCTTTCAGGAAATCGGCGCACTCGGGCGGCAAGGGCGCGTTGAACGTGACCGTTTCGCCGCTTTGGGGGTGCGTCAGTTGCAGACGATGCGCATGCAGGAACATGCGTCCCAGCCGCGGCGAGGCGTTTGCGCGGGAGAGCGCCTTGTTCAGCGCGAAATCGCCATATTTATCGTCACCGAGGATGGGAAAACCCGCATGCGCCAGGTGCACGCGAATCTGGTGCGTACGCCCGGTTTTCAACTCGGCTTCAAGCAACGTGTACGGCCCGAACACGCCCACCTTGTTGAAAATTGTGTGGGACGGCTGCCCATCGGCCTGCACGCGCACGCGGCGCTCACCCTCAGGCGTAGTGAACTTGTGCAGCGGCGCCTTGATGTGCTGGCGCTTGTGCGGCCACACGCCCTTCACCGCCGCGAAATAGCGCTTATCCAGGCGCCCTTCGCGAATCTGCTCATGGAGCGCCACCAGCGCCGAGCGCTTCTTGGCCAACAGCAACACGCCGGACGTCTCCCGATCCAGCCGATGCACCAGTTCCAGGAACTTGGCATCCGGGCGCGATTGGCGCAGTTGCTCAATCACCCCGAACGCCACACCGGAGCCACCGTGCACGGCCACGCCGGCAGGCTTATCGATCACCAACAGGTGCGTATCTTCGTGGAGGATCGTGAACTCCGCCGCCGGCACCGCACGCGGCGCCTCGGCCTGCTGTGCAATTCGAAGTGGCGGAATGCGCACCAGATCGCCGAGCTTGAGGCGGTACTCCGCATCGATGCGCCCCTTGTTCACGCGCACCTCACCGGAGCGCAGGATGCGGTAGATATGGCTCTTGGGCACGCCCTTGGCCAAGCGCATCAAGAAGTTGTCGATGCGCTGGCCTTCGGCATCCTCGCCGATCTCGACATAGGCGACGGATTTTCCGTCGAGTGCGTCGCGCACGGCCTCTTGAATGCGGCCATCAAATGGATGGCGTAACTCATTCATTTTCAATATAATTTTCTCGCTGGACAGTCGTACAAGCGCCAGCAAGAGCCGGTCGGGACGAAACAACAGGTATTGTACACAGCCACCGTTTTCGTCTGGAATCGTCCGGAACGTGCCGATCTCTCGCCCACTTGTGTTACAAAGCTAAACACGTGGCCGATCCCATCGGCACGAAAGCAGCACGCGCCGCTGTCCCACTCTGCAAGATGTGAACCAAAGATCACGTCGGCAACGTCGGCCAGCGTAGAACGAGCAGCTGGTAGAACAGAATTCAAAAGCGGGCGCCACATGGTCATCCATACGGCGCCCACTTGGTGAAAGAAGCCCTTGCCGCACCAAAGTTGGTGCCGGCCGGCTGGATATCCGGTTACCGCGTTGCCATGGCGGTCCGGCGGCAAAACTCTAACAAGCAGCATGCCGCCCGATTTGCCCGCCGCGGGTTTCGTCCGGACAGGCCGTCCGTCAATTCGCTCTTTGTGGTCGCTTCACGCGACTCGCCGCCGCCGGTCCGCCCGCCCGTACAACGAACGCGCTGGCCCGTGGCACGAGTGACAGGACGAGCAAACCAGCGAAACGCGGCGCTAACCGCGCCCGCAATTCCCGCCCTGGCATCCCTGATGACGCGTGTAATGCCCTCATTTCTTTCGCCCGTGCCCCGTCGTGCCGTATCTTTATCGGCCGACACCTCGGCAATTCGTTGACCACCCGCTCCGCCTTTGCGTGCTCCATGAAGCGCCGTGCTTGCACGGCATTGGAGTGAGGTTGCAATGAAACGCATGTTGTTCAATGCGACGCAGCAAGAAGAATTGCGCGTCGCCATTGTCGACGGTCAGAAACTGATCGACATCGACATCGAAACCGCCGGGCGCGAACAGCGCAAAGGCAATATCTACAAGGGTGTCATCACCCGCATCGAACCGTCGCTGGAAGCCTGCTTCGTCAACTACGGCGAAGAGCGGCACGGTTTTCTCCCCTTCAAGGAAGTCGCCCGCGCCTATTTCAAGGACGGCGTGGACGTGCGCGGCGCGCGCATCCAGGATGCGCTGTCCGAAGGCCAGGAACTGATCGTCCAGGTTGAGAAGGAAGAGCGCGGCAACAAGGGCGCAGCCCTGACCACGTTCATCTCGCTGGCCGGCCGCTACCTGGTGCTGATGCCGAACAACCCGCGTGGCGGTGGCGTATCGCGCCGCATCGAGGGCGAAGACCGCCAGGAACTGCGCGAGACAATGGCGCAACTGCAAGTGCCGGACGGCATGAGCATCATCGCCCGCACCGCCGGCATCGGCCGCTCGGCGGAAGAACTGCAGTGGGACTTGAACTACCTGATGCAGCTGTGGAAGGCCGTCGATGGCGCCGCCGTCGACAACAAGGCCCCGCTGCTGATCTATCTCGAATCCAGCCTGGTGATTCGCGCGATCCGCGATTACTTCCAGCCGGATATCGGTGAAATCCTGATCGATACGGACGATATCTACGATCAGGCCCGCGCCTTCATGAGCGTGGTGATGCCCGACAACATGAATCGGGTGAAGAAGTACCGCGACGACGTTCCGCTGTTCTCGCGCTTCCAGATCGAACACCAGATTGAATCGGCATATTCGCGCATGGTGATGCTGCCGTCGGGCGGCGCCATCGTGATCGACCACACCGAGGCGCTGGTCGCCATCGACGTGAACTCGGCACGCGCCACCAAAGGCGCAGATATCGAGGAAACCGCCGCGCGCACCAACCTCGAAGCCGCCGACGAAATCGCCCGCCAGCTCCGCCTGCGTGACCTGGGCGGCCTGATCGTGATCGACTTCATCGACATGGAGTCGAGCAAGGCCCAGAAGGACGTCGAAACCCGCCTGAAAGACGCGCTGCGCCACGACCGCGCCCGCGTGCAGATGGGCAAGATCAGCCGCTTCGGTCTGATGGAGCTGTCGCGCCAGCGTCTGCGTCCGTCGCTGTCGGAAGGCTCGCACGTCACCTGCCCGCGCTGTAACGGCACGGGCCACATCCGCGATACCGAATCGTCTGCCCTGCAGGTGCTGCGCATCATCCAGGAAGAGGCGATGAAGGAAAACACCGCCGCGATCCACTGCCAGGTGCCGGTGGAAGTGGCTGCGTTCCTGCTCAA
>JBCNQE010000011.1:0-184846 GCA_039592975.1 Ralstonia sp.
CCCAGCGCCACACGCACGGCGGCGGTGAGTTCGGCGGGGTCTTGCGTCCTGCCTCCGTGTTCCGCCAGCGTCTCGACGATGGTGCGGATGTCGCGGATATGCAGGCCTTCGTCCAGCAGGTTCTGCAACACCTTCTGCACGGTCGCGACGGGCAACAGCTTGGGCACAACGTCTTCGACCAGCTTCGGTGCTTCCTTGGACAAATGATCAAGCAACTGCTGCACTTCCAAACGGCCGAGAAGCTCGGTGCTATGGGTGTAAATCAACTGATTGACGTGGGTGGCGATGACGGTGCTGCAATCGACCACGGTGTAGCCCTCGGCCTGCGCACGATCGCGCACATCGGCGGTGATCCACATGGCCGGCAAACCGAAGGTCGGATCCACGGTGGGCGTGCCGGGCAACTGCGTGCCCAGGTGGCCGTGCTGCCCGCCTGGGTTGATGGCGAGGAACTTGCCCTGCTGCACCTCGCCCTGGCCGATTTCCACGCCCTTGAGCGTGATGCGGTACGACGACGGGCCCAGCTCCAGGTTGTCGCGGATGTGCACCACCGGCGCCAGGAAGCCCATGTCTTGCGTAAACTTCTTGCGGATGCCCTTGATGCGGCGCAGCAGCTCGCCGTCCTGGCTCTTGTCCACCAGCGGGATCAGGCGGTAGCCGATCTCCAGGCCCAGCACGTCAACCCACGACACGTCGTCCCAGCTCGCCTCGGGCGTATCGACCGGGGCAATGGCCTGCAGCACGGGTTCGACCACGGGCGTCTCGCGCTTCTTCTTGAGGTACCAGCCCAGATAGCCCAGACCGCCGCCAAACAGGATGAACGGGATGTGCGGCATGCCCGGCACCAGGCCCAGCAGGCCCAGCACGCCGGCGGTGGTCATCAGCACCATCGGCATGGCAAACAGCTCGCTCGACAGTTGCTGGCCGACGTCCTTGTCGGTGGAAACACGGCTGACCATGATGCCCGCCGCGGTGGAGATCACCAGCGCCGGGATCTGCGCGACCAAGCCATCACCGATAGTCAGCAGCGTGTAGTTGGTGGCCGCGTGGCCCACGTCCATGCCGTGCTGGATCACACCCACGGCCAGGCCGCCGACGATGTTGATGAGCAGAATGGCGATCCCCGCCACGGAGTCGCCGCGCACGAACTTGCTGGCACCGTCCATGGAGCCGAAGAATTCGGCTTCCTGCGCGATGGCCGTGCGGCGCTTGCGGGCTTCGTCTTCGCGGATGAGGCCGGCGTTCAGGTCCGCATCAATGGCCATCTGCTTGCCGGGCATTGCATCCAACGTGAAGCGCGCGCTGACCTCGGCGATCCGGCCCGCGCCCTTGCTGATCACCATGAAGTTGATGATCACCAGGATGACGAACAGCACGATGCCGACGGTGTAGTTGCCACCCACCAGGAAGTGGCCGAACGCCTCGATCACCTTGCCGGCCGCATCCGGGCCAGTGTGACCTTCCATCAACACCACACGCGTGGAGGCCACGTTCAGCGACAGCCGCATCAGCGTAGTGATCAGCAGGATGCTCGGGAATGAGGAGAAATCCAGCGGCTTGAGCGTGTGCATGCTGATCAGCAGCACGATGATCGACAGCGCGATGTTGAAGGTGAACAGCAGATCCAGGATGAACGGCGGCAACGGCAGCACCATCATTGCCAGGATCAGGATGATGAGCACCGGACCGGCGGCCGAGCGGTAGTCGCCCTTGCGCAGGATGTCGGTAACTCGGAGCAATGCGGCGTTCATCGTTTGGGGTGTGCAGCGGGGGGCATTTCGATGGATGCCATCTTGCCGCCCGGGCCCTCAAATCGAAGACGGGAGAAAGCTGCCCAAAAGGCGGCTTTTCTTTGAAATACCCTCCCGCTGGGGGGTGCGGAAGCAGCGAACGGTGCCGCCTGCCTGCCATTGCGCACCGCCAAGCCGCGTCGATGTGGCTCGAACAGCCAAACGCCGGGCAAAAAGTGCAGAGGGCGAAGCTTTTTTCTCTACGATCCGAGTTCAGAGCTCGACTCACCGAGCTTTTTTCCTCGGGCAGTCCGAGTTCTGAGCTCGGCACGCGGAGCTTTTTTCTCGGCGGCCCGACTTCTGGACTCGGCGTGCGGAGCCTTTTTCTCGGCACCTGGAGCTCAGAGACTCGACGTGCGGGGCTTTTTTCCTGGCGGTCCGAGCCTGGTGCGCCGCGCATGGAGCTTTTTTCTCGGCGGTCCGAGTTCAGAACTCGGCGCGCCTCGCCAGAACCGCTTCGCCGTTCTTTTTAACAGCGCTTATTCAAACACGACCCTGTCGCCAAGACCATTTGCGCAAAAATGGGGGCGATTTATATTTCTCATTGGTAACAAACGACATCTGGACACGCGGCCGAATACCAAGCCCACATTTTTTCCGCAATGCGACAGCGCCCCACATAACCGAATGCCTACCATTTTTTTCGCCAACTTGCGTTAATCCTATCGGTTGTTATCCAAATGGTCACAGTAATGCCAAAATTGCGCCCCCGCGCAGAAGGCGGCAACCTTCTGCCGAATATGAAATCGAATCTCGCTCACGCCGTTAAAACGCGAGCATCGATCTAGGATAGAACGACCATGCTGTTACTGAATAATCGCGTCCGTAAGCTGGATTTCCAGGATCTGGTGATTTTTCACCTGATCTATGAGTTGAGAAGCGTCACCGAGGTGGCGGAACTGCTCAGCGTCAGCCAATCGACCGTGAGCTACTGCCTGAAACGCCTGCGCGACTGCTTTGATGACGAGCTGTTCATCAACTCCCGCTTTGGCATGAGCCCCACACAGCGGGCGACGGCGCTCACCCCACGCATCCAAGGCATCCTCACCCAGATGGCCGAGTGCGTACAGGACGATGCCAGCTTCAATCCCGCCCTCAAATCCACGTCATTTACCATCTATGCGCCGGAATATTTCGAAATCATCATCATGCCGGTGCTGATGAAGAACATTCTGGAGGCCGGCCACAAGGTTTCGATCAACATTACCAAACCCGAAAAGGATGTGCCCTACGCCGATATCGTTGCGGGGCAATTCGATTTGGGCATTTTCTTTGGCCCCGGTTTCTACCGTAACTACCCGGGTCTTTCGACACAGACGCTGTTTCGCGACCAGCTTCTTGCCGTGGAGGACGGCGCCGATAATACGCAACCACTGCCGTTAAATGAGCTGCTGGAGCGCCGTCACGTATTTCCTACGCCCTGGGTTTCCGACAGCAATATGGTCGACAGCTGGCTGCAGTCACAAGGCCATCGCCGCACGATCGCCGCGCGGGCGAACAGTTACTTTTCGGCCATCGAGCTACTGTTCGGCACCGATCTCCTGCTGATGCTTCCCCGGCGGATCCATGACAAAGTCAGGCGCAAGCTGCCCAATGTCGGCGCACGCCCCATGCCCGAGGGCATGCCGGACTTCACGCTCGACATGGTGTGGAGCGCTGCACTGACGAACAACCAGGCCAATACCTGGCTGCGTCAGCAATTGATCCGCGCTTGCGTCAACATCTAGCCCCGGCTGGGCTGGACGGCAAAGTGCTTCGGATAGTCGGCCGGGCGGAATCGCCCCACCATGAAGATCATGCCGGTGGACACCAGCGCCAACAGCAGCCAGGCCTGCGTAAAGCTGGACGACACATCCTTGATGAAGCCCGCAATCAGCGGTGACAGCGCGGCAATGAGATAACCCACGCCCTGCACAAACGCCGTCAGTTCGCCGGCACGACGCGGGGCGTCCATGTGGTCCATCGCCACGATCAGGCTCATCGGGAACAGGCCGCCGATGCCAAAGCCCAGCAGGCCGGCCCAGACGATCGGGTAAGCCGTGGGCGCAAGGATGAGACCGGCAAACCCGGCGATCACCGAAACCAACACCAGCAGCAACACCGGACGGCGATCCAGACTGCGGCTGGCCAGCGCCGGCACCACCAGGCCGGACACCACCTCCATGCTGGTCAGATAGGCGAGCAACAAGCCCGCGTTCGTATCCTGCCACCCCTGCTCGACATAGAACGGCGGCAACCACGCCAACACACAGGTGTAGGAAGCCGTGCCCAGGCCAAAGAAAATACCCAGCAGCCAGGCACGCGGGCGGGTCGCGAACGACTTGTCGCTGCCTGCCGCGCTCTGTTGAGGCGCGACGAACGACACGATGTCACCACGGATGGCGTACCACGCCGCCAGCGCCACTGCCGCCAGCGCCGACCACGCCGCCAGGGCGGGCTGCCAGCTTCCGAACCAAGCACCGATGAATGGGGAAACGGACGCGGACAAGGCTGCCCCGCCCATGATGGCGGTCACGTACACCCCCATCAGCAACGCGACGGCGTTCGGAAAGCGGCTCTTGATGATGCCCGGCATGACCGACTGGATGACAGCGATGCCTGCACCGGCCACCACCGCCGTCAGGATCAGATCCAGCGCGGAGGAAGCGTACAGCCGCGCCAGACTGGCCAGCCCGATCACGAGCAACGAGACCGCAATGGCGCGGTGTTCGCCCCAACGGGCGGCCAGCTTGGCACCTCGGAACATCGCAAAGCCCATTGCCAGCACCGGCAGCATGGTCAGCAGCGACACCAGCGTGTAACTCAACGGAATGCTGCTCCGGATCGACGTCAGCAGCGGCCCGATGGCGGCCATCGACGGGCGCAGGTTCAGCCCGACCAGCACCAGCGCGAGGATCAACGGCAACCGGCTTGCCGCGCGGGAAAATTGCGTCACGTTCTGACTCCATGCGTGTAGGAACGACCGGGTCATTGTCATGACAACAAGCTGTGGTGGGCAATTCAAAGTTTCAAATCGGCTATCGGGGAATTCGCAATCGCCATATTTGCCTGCTACCTACACTACCCGTCCGACTCACCAGCCCGCCTTGGAGCCATGACCGCTATCGAATCGCCTGTCTGCGCGCAGGGTTTCCAGTTGACACTGGACCAATTACTGATGCCCGCGATCGAGCAGTACCCCGACCGCGAGATCGTCTACCGCGACACCGTGCGTTTGCGCTACCGAGATCTCCATGGGCGCGTGCTGCGGCTGTGCGCGCTGCTGCAACGATTGGGGGCGGGCCCGGGCGTGACCGTTGCCGTGGCGGACTGGGACAGCCATCGCTATCTGGAAGCGTACTTTGCCGTCCCCATGACGGGCGCCACGCTGATGACGGCCAATATCCGGCTGTCGCCTGAACAGCTGGCCTACACGCTGGGCCACAGCGGCGCCAGCGTGCTGCTGGTCAACGATGATTTCGCGCCACAACTGGCTGCGCTGCGCGAGGCCCTGCCTGCAGCGACCGCGTGGCTGCGGCTGACCGACCAACCCGATGCTCCCGCGCATGCAGACCTGCCCTGGCACGGGGAGTACGAGGCCTGCCTGGCCGCTGAAACGCCCGATCCGGTGCTGCCCGCCCCTGACGAGAATCGGCGCGCCACCTTGTTCTATACAACGGGCACCACTGGCCTCCCAAAAGGCGTCTCGTTCAGCCATCGGCAGTTGGTGCTGCACACGCTGGCGCTGGCAGGCGCGCTGGGCTGCTCGGCGGATGGGTTAAGGCTGCATCGCCGTGACGTCTACATGCCGATCACGCCGATGTTCCACGTGCATGCCTGGGGCATGCCCTATCTGGCCACGATGCTTGGCCTCAAGCAGGTGTATCCGGGCCGCTACCGGCCAGCAACGTTGCTCGACCTGATCGAGCGGGAAGGCGTCAGCTTCTCCCACTGCGTGCCGACGCTGCTGCAAATGATGCTGGATGACCCCAGTCAGCCGCAGCGCGACTTGTCCCGCTGGAAGGCCATCATCGGCGGCGCGGCGCTATCGGAAGCCCTGGCGCGTCGCGCATTGGCGCTCGGCATCGACATCTGGGCGGGGTACGGCATGTCCGAGACCGGGCCCGTGCTGACGCTGGCCCAGTTTCACCCTGACCACGAGCGCAACGAAGCGCATGACTTGGCAGCCCGGCTGCGTGCCGGCTCGCCCATCCCGCTGGTCCGTCTGCGCGTGTTGGATAAAGCCGGACAACCGGTTGCCCGCGACGATCGCCAGGCCGGTGAAGTGACCGCCCGCGCGCCGTGGCTGACGGCCGGCTACCTGAACGAACCCGAGGCCAGCGCCGGCCTGTGGCGCAACGGCTTCCTGCATACGCGCGACATCGGCGTGCTGGACGCAGACGGCTCCTTGCGATTGACCGACCGCGCCACCGACATGATCAAGACCGGCGGGGAATGGGTCTCGTCGCTGGACATCGAAGCCATGCTGCTGGATTGCACCGGTGTGGCAGACGCCGCCGTCATCGGCATTCCAGACGCACGCTGGGGAGAACGCCCTGTCGCGGTGATCGTCCCCAAGGAGGCCAACGATCCCGCGTTGGCCGAGGCACTGCGCAAAGCACTGCGCACGCAAGCGCATCAGGGCCGGTTGCCGTCATACGCGGTGCCAGACGCGATCCACCTCACCAACGCGCTACCTCGCACAAGCGTCGGCAAAACCGATAAGAAGGCATTGCGCCTGCAATACGGCGGAGCCTGATCGGCCCTCGCCCCTCTCAAGAAAAGAAAAGGCCGGCTTTGCGCCGGTTTTTTCATATCGACTTCACATGCCCAGGAATTAAATTAAATTCATACCAGATAAATGTGATTTATAACAGTCTAATCCTATTATTTAAATCCACAAATCAATTTTCTGCAGTGCAACATCACAGCTCAACGCCCATGATGACGACATCGAATGTCGACAAACCTACAGGGTGATGTGATGAATATCCGAGTTGTCAAACAAGGGACTGCGTTATGGAATCTTGCGGTCACCGCCGTACAGAACAAATACCGCAGCGCTTACGAGGCGCAAATCGAACCCAACCCGGAGAACTTCGTCGTCGCGGTAGAAGGCGACCGAACGATTCTGGCTTGCGCGGGAATTACATTCGCCGCAACCGGAAAGCTATTTTCCGAACAATATCTGGACACGCCAATTGAAACCGCCATTCAAGACATATGGCGATGCCAATACAACCGAAACGAAATCGCGGAGGTCGGCAATCTGATTTCCTTCGACAAGCGTGCATCGCTCAGTGTCATCAAGCTTGTGCCATTGCTCGCTTGGTGCATGGGGGCCAAGGCCCTGCTGTGCACCATCACGCCCAAGGTCGCTGGGCTGCTGAACGCCTGCGACATCCGCTTTGAACCGATATGCGAAGCCGACCCGGCCAAGGTCGATGGCGGCGGAGAGGGATGGGGAAGCTACTACGCCAACAAGCCGACCACCGGGCTGATCCACACCGCCAACCACCGCGAACTGTTCCAGCGGCTGACAACCTCCATGGATTTCATCCGCAGCAAGCAACCCGCCCAATTGGAGGAGGCCGTATCGTGAGCCTGAGCCATCAGCTGTGCCAGCAATTTGTGAACAACCCGGAGCAGATCGCCTGTATCGACCACGATGCTGACGGTGGCATCCGACGCCAACTGAACCGGCGCCAGCTCGCCAACGCCGCGCACGTTCTGGCGGACACCCTGCAGGCCGAACTGCGCGCCAACCTTGTCGCACCGCGCCCCGTGGTTGGCATCGTTATCCGTAACAGCATCGACTGGCTGATCGCCGATCTGGCCTGCCTGTTCGCCAATCTCACCAGCTTGCCCCTGCCGCAAGCCTTCACCCGCGCCCAGGCAGAACACTTGGCCGCCAAGTGCGATTTCTTCCTGGTCGATGAACCGGGCGAAGCGATTCTGGAACAACGTTGGGGGCTGCAAGCGTCTGCGGTGCGCAAACTGCGAGTGGACCAGTTGGCCCCGGCACCCGACGCGATGCCGGCCTCGCCGCAACTCGCGCCGGACGGCAGCTGGATCTGCAAGATCATCCACACGTCCGGCACCACAAGCCGCCCCAAGGGCGTCTGCCTGAGCGAGAACGCGCTGGCCGCCACGCTGAAGAGCCTGCATGAAGCCCTGCCGGCCGAGTGTCACCACCGCTATCTGTCGCTGGTGCCGCTGAGCCTGTTGCTGGAGCAGATCACTGCGCTGTACATGCCGTTGCTGGCGGGCGGCACCGTCCACTTCCTGCCCGAAACCGTACCGTTGCTGGGTGAGCCCGGCGGCAGCGCCGACCGGATGATCGACTGGCTGATGAAAGTGCGCCCCGGCGCCTGCACCGTGCCCCCGATGGTCGTCAACCGCATGCTGGCGCGGCTGGAACAGGGTGACGCAGCACTGACCCACTATCTGCGCTCGAATGACGCCCCGCACATTACGTGTGGCGGCGCGGCCGTCAGCGCCGACGTGCTGGTTCGGCTGACGGAACTGGGCGTGGTGATTTTCCAGGGCTACGGCCTGAGCGAGAACGCCTCGGTGGTCAGCGTCAACACCCGCACGGCCAATCGCCACGGCAGCGTGGGCCGCCCGCTGCCGCACGTGCAGGTACGCATTGCGGACGACGGTGGCATCCACATCCGCAGCGCTTCGCAATTCAGCCATTACTCCGGTGAAGACCCGAGCGCCTGCGCGCACACGGCCGATGGCTGGCTGGATACGGGTGACCTGGGCACCCTGGACGAGGACGGCTACCTGTTTATCAGCGGGCGCAAGAAGAACGTGATTTGCCTGCCTAACGGCCGCAACGTCAGTCCGGAGCAAGTGGAACTGGAACTGCGCCAGTTGGATGGCATCCATGACGCGGTCGTCTTCCTCGACGACGAAGACGGCCTGATTGCCTTGCTGCATACCGAAGAGGCGACCGACACCACGCCTTGGCTCGGTTGGATGGCGGACAACCTGTCCGACATCGAACGCCCCTCCAGGCTGTGGCTGCTGCCGCGCGGCAGCGAACTGCTCTCCCGCCTCTACACCGTCACCGGGCGCCCTCAGCGCGGCGACATCGCGCAGGCATATGCCTCCCGTCGGGGCAACTTCAACATCAACGAGGAACACAACCATGAACACGGCCGTCTTGTTGCAGTCTGAATCGTCGCAGTCCGAGACCACCATCAAGCGACTCCGCCCTGAAGAGATGCGCGCGCTCAAAACCGAAGAGCTGCTCTCCGAACTTGCGGATACCGGTGCACTGCTGTTCCGCCACGGCGCGGAAACCGTCGACGAGTTCTGCAGCTTCGTCAAACGCCATAGCTCCCGGCTGAGCCTGGACCCGGCACGCACCATGGAAGGCGGCGCTGCCCAACTGGTCGATGCCGGCACCGACGCGGTGGGCCTGCACTGCGAGAACGGCAACTCGCCGTTCTGGCCAGACCTGACCTGGTTCTACTGCAAGGAAGCCCCGCGCGTGGGCTCGCAAACCACCGTCTGCGACGGCGTGGCCGTACTGGAACAGTTCTCCGACAGCACCCGCGATTTCTTCATGCAGAACGAGATCCGCTATTCGCGCAATGTGCAGGCCGACAAATGGAAGCGGCTGGTGGTGCACTACACCCCAACGCTGAACAACCCAGAGCAGGTGAAGTTCGAGGATCTGCAGCGCATCATCGGCGACGACCCGAATACGCACATCACCTACAACCCGGCCGATGAATCCATCGGTTACGACTTCACGGTATCGGCGGTGCTGTCCTCGGCGATCGGCCGTCAGCCGGCCTTCGCCAACAGCATTCTCGGCCCCTCCTACAACTACGAGAAGCCCCGCATCACGATCGCAGCCAGCGGCGAACCGATTCCGGCGGCCATCATGGAAGAGGTGATGCGCGTGACCGACGCCAACACCATTCCGATCGACTGGGCCGACAACGACTTCGTGATGATCGACAACCGCCGTGTCATGCATGGCCGGCGCGCCATCGTTGACACCCGGCGCAAGATCTTCAATGCGCTCAGCTACCTGTGAGGAGGGCACCATGACGGCACGCGATGCCCTGCCCGCCCTGGCGGTGCCCATCTTGAGCGGGGAAGGCGAAACGCTGATCGACGTCAACGGCCGCCGCATTGTCGATCTGGCCAGCGGCCACTTGGGCTTCAGCCTTCCGGAGATCATCGACAAGGTACGTGCACAGGCCGCTGTCATGGGCCTGTCCAACCGGGTGATGATGTCCGAACCGCTGCTGCGGCTCTGCCGCGAGCTGGCCGCCATGCTGCCGCCTACGCTGTCCAACGCCTATGTGTGCAGCTCCGGCGACGAAGCCTTCGAAGGCGCGCTCAAGCTCTGCAAAGGTCTGCAGCCGCAACTGCGGCGCCTGGCCCACGTGCGCGGCAGTGAATTCGGCTCGCTGAGTTTCGGCCGCTGCCTGGAACAGCCAGAAAGCTATGGCGAACTGCGCAGCTTCCTGGGTCTGGAAACCCTGACGATCGAGCGCCACGGCGCACTGCCATCGGCCAGCGATCTGGCCCAGTGTTATGCGCTGTGCTACTCGCCGTTGGTCCGCCAGGACGATGGTTCGCTGGTGCCGCTCCCGGCCGAACGTCTGCGTGACATTGCCAGCCTGGCGCGTGCCGCCAAGGTGCCGCTGGTCTGCCAGGCTAGCGAGGTCTGCCTGGGCGCCACGGGTGTGATGTTCGGCCACGAACTGGCCGGTGTGGACCCGGACATTCTCGTGCTGGGTGGTGCGCTCGGCGGCGGGGCGGTGCCCATCGGCTGCTACCTCACCTCGGCCGAGCGTGCCTACAAGGTGTACGGCTGCAGCTCGCCCGCTAAACACGGCAGCACGACGGGCGGCAACCCGCTGTCCTGCACCGCCGCGCTCGCCGCACTGGACTGCGCGACGCACCACAAGACACCCAGTCGGTTTCAAGAGATCGGCAAATACATCGCCCACGCGCTGCCGACGCACGTCCGCAGTGTGGTCGGCGGCATCGTCAACCTGCGCATACCAGACCACGTAGACGTATCCAGCCTGCCGGAACGCTTGTTGGCAGAGGGCGTGCTGGTGCGGCCACCACGCGGTCGGACATTGACCTTGCACCCCTCGGCCGCCACCCGCACGCAAGCGCTTGATGAAGCCCTCGCTGTTATCAGGAAAGCATTCCATGACGACCACAACCATTGACCGCCAGCAACTGCTGGACACCTGCGAAAAACACTGGGGTGCGTCGGCCGCCAAGCTGTACCGGATTGCCGGCAGCCAAGTCGAGGCGGAAGCCTCCGATTGTGAGGTGCGCGACCACACGGGCCGCCGCTACCTCGACTTCGCGTGCAGCTACGGCGTCTTCATTGTTGGCCATCGCCATCCAGCCGTGCAGCGCCGCGTCGATGCGCAGCTGGCTCAACTGGCCTGGCTCCCGCACGGCACCATCCACCCCGCACAGCAAGCGCTGACGGACCGCCTCAAGGCCCTGGCGCCCGGCCAGTGGGGCGACATCCATTACATGTTGTCCGGTGCCGAGGCGGTGGAGCACTCGCTACGCTACGTGCTGGCTGCCAACGCGCCCCGCCGCCGCATCGTCATCACCGCCGGCGCCTATCACGGCAAAACGCTGGCCGCGATGAGCATCCTGGGCCAGCGGCAACACGAGGCCAGCTTCGGCAAGCTCGCCGCCGACGTGGTCATCGTGCCCTATGGCGACATGGCGGCGATGCGCGAGGCCGTTGGCGACGGCGCCTGCGCGGTGTACCTGGAGCCGATTCTGGGTGGTGCCCACCTGCGCATGCCGCCGCTGGGTTATCTGCAAGACATTCGCGCGTTGTGCGATCGCACCGGCACGCTGTTCGTCGCAGATGAAATCCAGACCGCCTTCGGGCGCTGCGGCAAGATGTTCGCGGTGGAATACGCCGGCATCGAGCCCGACATCCTGATCCTGTCCAAAGGGCTGACCGGCGGATACGCGTCCATCGCCTGTGTGATGTACCGCCAGCAGACGCTGGAGCGGCTGCCTGCGCCGCAGGATGATCGCGGCAGTTGCGGCGGCCACCCCTTTGCCTGTGCAGCCGCCTTGGCAGCAATTGATGTCATCGAAGAAGAACGGCTGCTGCAAGCCTCCGTCGAGCGCGGCCACCAACTGCGCCAGGGGCTGATGGCGCTGGCAAGACGCTTTCCCGACATCATCGAGGACGTACCCGGCATCGGCTTGATGACGGGGCTGCGGCTCAAGGGCGCGGTGTACGAATCGCTGCTGTCGATGGAGTTGGGCAAACGGAACGTCCATACCGGCCACTCCATGAACGAGCGCGCGGAGCGCCCGGTACTGCGCTACTACCCGCCACTGACCGTGAGCGCCGAGACGATTGACGATGTGCTGGATCGCAGCCGCGAGGCGCTGGAAGCCGTGGCCGCCGTGCCCGCTTGGAAAGTGGCGGTGATGCGCCGGGTGACGCGCTCCATGTATCGGCTGCCCAACGCGCTGTTGCGCAAGCTATAAGGGGGCCCATGACCCGTATCGACGATATCGACGCCCTGCCCTTGCGAGACATGGTCGGCCTGCAACGGCGCGGCCACCTGAGCAGCCGCGCTCTGGCCGAGCACTACTTGGGGCGCATCGCCCGCCGCAATCCGGAGATGAACGCCATCATCGAGCAGGCGGCGCCCGAGCGCGTGCTGGCAGAAGCCGACGCCGCCGACGCTGCGCTACGGCGCGGGCAGTTGCAGGGGCCGCTGCACGGCGTACCACTGAGCTTCAAGGATGCCTGCCATGTCCGCGGCTTCCACCCGAGCCGCGGCGTGCGCGAGTTGCACGGCAAGCCCAGTGAGGCCAGCGCCACGGTTGCCCAGCGGCTGTTCGACGCGGGGGCCATCGCCCTTGGGCTGAGCAACGTGCCCGAGATGTGCATGGCCTTCGATACCGACAACCTGCTCTACGGACGCACGCTCAATCCGCACCATCCTGATCACTCGGCCGGTGGAAGCAGCGGTGGCGAGGCGGCCGCCATCGCATCGGGCATGAGCCCTGGGGGGTTGGCTTCAGACGCTTGCGGCAGCGTACGCCTGCCCGCGCACTTCAACGGCGTATGCGGCCTGAAGCTGACGCAATGGCGTGCGCCGCTGACCGGCCAGTTCCCGCATGACCGCTCCGGCCTGTTTCATCTCACCTCATCGTTCGGGGTGATGGGCCGCTGTGTGGATGACGTCGCGCTGCTGGGCCAGTTGATCAGCGGCCCGGACGGCTACGACCCTGACACCGTCCCAGCGCCATTCCATGATTACCGTGCGCAGGCACTGGCTTCGCTGCGCATCGGCATCTGGCAGGAGAACACCGGGCTGGCCCGGCCTTCTGCGGCCACCCACGCGCTGCTACAGCAGGCTGCGACCCTGCTGGACGGGGCTGTGGCGTCCGTCGCAGAGACCACGCCGCCGATGATCGACGAGGCCTGTGACGTGCTGTGGAACGTGTTGGTACTGGGCGGTGACGGCGGCCGCCACTGGCAACACCTGTTCGCAGACATGAACAAGCAGGCGTTCTCAGCCCCCATCGCGCAGATGCTGTCCCGAAGCACCGAGCTCGAAATGAGCGTCGACGAACTGCGCAGCGCATTGGTCATGCGCGATACGGTGCGCTACCAGCTGGCCGCGCTGTTCCGTGACATCGACGTGCTGATCAGCCCCGTCTACCCCGATGTGGCCTTCCGGCACGGAGAATCACTGCGCGAGCCGGGCGCCTATCGCTACGTCTTCCCATTCAGCCTGACCGGCTCGCCAGCGGTGGTGATCCCGGCTGGCCGCTGCCCGGAGACCCACCTGCCGATCGGCCTCCAACTGGTGGGGCGTCACTGGGATGAACACCAACTGCTGGCAGTTGCCGCCCAGTTGGAAAGCCGCCTGCCGGCGTGGCGGCCGGTCTAGCCGCCCGGGATAGAATCCGCCTCGTCATCTGATCGTCGTCTGGACCCACGCCAGGCGCTGGGTCCATATCCGCCGGCATCGGCAGCTCTGTCGTGGGCCTGGGTATGGGAATTGCAAAGCCTCCCCGCAGCGACGAATCGCGCGCCCACCAGACCCGAATCCAGGCACACCGCACGAAGGTGGTGCATGGGCCGGTGCGTGGATGCACCAACCCGAGCATAGGCAACGTTCAATGAAGTACCTCGCATCTGGATTACTGGACATCCACGGTTGTTTGCCAGACTGGCCGTTCATGCAATGAGCGGCACCATGAACCCTCAGCTTCCCCATGCCAGCGGCACCGTTGCGGCAAGCAGCACCCATACAGCCGGACACACGATGCTTGAGGACATCTATGCCATGGCCGTCGGCATGATGTTTATCGTGACGGGGGTGGTATTGCTCCGCGCGGCCGGGCTCGTGACGGGTGGCATTGCCGGAATCGCGTTGCTGGTGTCGTATGTCGCGCCGCTATCGGTCGGCACCATTTTCACGTTGGTCAACGTGCCGTTTTTCGTGTTTGCCTATTTCGTGATGGGGCCTCGTTTTGCCATCAAGTCGACGCTGGCCAGTTGTGGCATCACCTTCCTGCTTGCGCTGACGCCGCTGGCCTTGCACATCGATTTTGAAAGCCCGCTGTTTGCGGCGCTGGTGGGCGGAACGCTCAACGGCATGGGGGTGTTGGCGCTCGCACGACACGGCTCGGGCGTGGGCGGCACGGGCGTTCTGACGCTCTGGCTGCAACGCACGCGCGGGATCAACGCGGGGATCGTGCAGGTGGCCATCGATTCGATGATTCTGCTGACATCGCTCTTGGTGATCCCGACTGGCCGCGTAGGGTGGTCGGCACTGAGCGCGGTTGCCATGAGCGCGATGGTGATCGCGTGGCACCGCCCGGGTCGATATAACGTCGTGGTGCGGTAGCGCCAGCCGGGCGTCACCCGGCGAAAGCATCAACGTTGGGGTTGCCGACCCCTTAGATCCCTTAGATCCCTTAGGCGTTGCCGGTGACGTCGTCAGCTGCGTCTTCGGGGCCGGCCTGAGGGCCGGGGTCCAACTCCGCCGGCACCGGCAGATCGGTCGGCCGTGTCGGCACCCGCCCACCCACCTGGTGCAGGCGGCGCAGCTGATACACATAGGCCAGCACCTCGGCCACCGCCGCGTACAGCGCCTCCGGAATCTGATGCCCAATCTCGGTATGGCGGTACAGCGCACGCGCCAGCGGCGGGGCCTCGAGAATGGGGATCTTGTGCTCGGTGCCTAGCTCGCGAATCTTGGCGGCCACCATATCGGCGCCCTTGGCGACCACGCGCGGCGCACCGCCCTCTTGCTCGGAATAGCGCAGCGCCACGGCGTAGTGCGTCGGGTTGGTGACGATCACGTCGGCCTTGGGCACGTCGGCCATCATGCGACGCTGAGCGGCCTGGCGCTGCATGGCGCGGATGCGGCCCTTGACGTGCGGGTCGCCTTCGGATTCTCGGTGCTCCTTGCGCACCTCTTCCTTGGTCATGCGGTGCTTGCGCGCGTATTGCCACAGCGCCAGCGGCACGTCCACGGCCACCACCAGCAGCATCACGGCAGCCATGCAGAGAAACGCCACGCCGGCCACATGCATGGTGTCGCCCATGGCGGTGCGCAGGTCTTGCTGTGGCAGTTCGATGAAATCTGCCCGGTAGTGCCGGATCAGCCACCAGCCCACGCCGGCCACCAGTGCCAGCTTGATCAGCAACCGAGGCAACTCCAGCAGGCCCTCGACGGAGAACATGCGCGTGAGCCCTTGCAGCTTGAACAAGCGCGTGATGTCCGGCTCCAGCGGCTTGAACGAAATGGCCCCGCGGGTGAGCGCCAGCGGCGTCAGCGCGGCCAGGATCAGCAACACCAGCAACCCGCCCAGCACAATGGCCAACGGCGTGAACTGCGCCGCCACGTAGGTCAACTGGTCTTGCGCTCGGGTGATGTCGTAGCGGTGAAACTCCAGGCAGCGCGCCAGGAACGACGACGCAGCGTGCACGATCGACTCGCCCATCACCCACAACCCGCCCGCGCCCACCGCCAGCAGGGCGAACGAAGCCAGTTCCCGTGATCTGGGAACGTCGCCTTCCTCGCGCGCCTGTTCCAGGCGCCGGGGTGAGGCGGCTTCGGTTTTTTCGAGATCGCTTTCTTCGGACATGCCGGCGTGCGAGGGGTGGATGGGGAGACGGTCGCATTATTCCTGCACCGCACGCCCGCTAAAGCGTGGAGAAAACCGCCCTGGGGCGGCTTTTTCCGTGGAATGCCCCATCCGGGGGCCAAAGTCTCAAAACGGCCGCTTGATAACACTGGCTTAACAAAACACCTTCCGCCGGCAACTACCATGCGCCGCAGTCACATGCGCTGTGACGCTTGCGATACGTACAGCGGGCAGCCCACCTCAGGGCGCCCAACCTCATCAGGCAGGAGGTGGTATGCGGTGGCAGGTCAAGGCTGGGGCCATCCTGGCAGCGGCAGTACTGGTGTTTGCGGGGGTGCGGCTGTTTTCGGCCGATACCGCCGATGCTCATGATGCCTCGCCGCCTGAGCCGCCAAAGCAGGCCATTGCAGCCACACCGCCCTCGCCCGCCCCGACGCCTGCCAACGCGCCGTCAGCCCCGGCCATACAAGCAAACCGGCCGCCACCGCCCGAGCGCCCGCTGCCACCCCGCTTTACCGATTACCTCACCCGCGAGTACCCGAATTCCGCCGCGACGCGCCAGGCCCTCACGCAGATCGCCTACGGCTGGAGCCAGGCCGTCAACGACGTACGGGGCCCGCAGGACGCCAAGCTGGCCGGCAACGCAATCGCCAGCGGCATCGCCTGTGCGCTGGGCCCGGGCGTGCTGGCAAGGACCGGCGTCGACCAGCAGACGATGCTCGACCGCATCAAGGCCGCTCGCGCAGTCATGCTCGACAACGACAGCGACACGGTGGCCTATCTGCGCTTCCAGTCGCTGGCCGGCGGCCAGTACTTCGACGACCCCGGCGCCGCCGCGTGCAGTTTTGACCCAGCCACGCTGCCGAACTGAGTTTCCCGCCTGACTTCACCCACGCCCTCACTCCACCATCAAGGAGACTGCCGCATGAAGATGAAGAAACTTGCCACCCTCGCGCTCGCCGGTTCGCTGCTGGCCGCGCCACTCAGTGCCATCTCGGCTGCGCCCGGCTCGGCCATCGTGTTCGTCAACGGCATCAACAACACGTTTGACGATGCGGTGGCCAGCCTGCAGGTGCTGAAGACCCAGCTCAACGCGCGCGACAAGAACAACGCCTACGTCTACGGCAACGCCTACAACGCCACACAAGGCGCCCTGAGCGACATCTATCAGGTGTTCAAGCAAAAGGGCGTGGAAGGCACGAGCCCGGCCGACTTCTGGCGCGCCATCGACGGCAACAGCCTGCCCGCCGGCGGCATGAACGCAGCGCTGCAGCAGAAGTACATCGACCTGCTCACGAAGAACGACATTCCGGAGCTGCCCGACCACCTGAACCAGTACCGCAACTATCTGAAGGCCCAGCGCAAGGTGGTACTGGTCGGCCACTCGCAGGGCACGCTCTACACCAACTTCGAGATCAACCTGCTGGTGACGGGGCCGGACCAGGCGCAAGGCAAGATCAGCGCCGTCAACGTGGGCAACGCCACGCGCTATCAACTGCCGGGGTCGAGCTACCTGACATCGCACGCCGACACGGTAATCGGCGCGCTGAGCGTGGTGCAGACGGTGCTGCCGGCCAATTACTCGCTCGGCTGGCATCCGTTGTCGGACGCGCTGGGGCACTCGTTCTCGAAGATCTACATGAACGCGAGCTACAGCGCGGCGGGGCAGATCCTGCAGCAGGTGTCGCAGCAGGCGCGCAACTGAGGAGGCAGCGAACTCGGCGTCTCCAGATCTAAAGTCTGACGCGGCGCATGGTCTTAACCGGCGATCAGCGCTACCCTCGCGTATCCTCATCATCACAATCCATGCCCGCCCCGCCCGTCGGCGGGTGCTTTTTTTGGAGTTGCCGTTGATACGCGTCTTGCCGCCCGTTGTACTGGGCACGCTCAGCCTGATCCTGCTGGCACTGAACACGCTGTTCTGGAGCGTGCCACTGTTTACGTTCTCCGCCATCAAACTGCTGATTCCGGTCACCGCCGTGCGGCAGCGGATCGACCCGGTGCTCAACTGGGTCGCCACCTGCTGGATCGGCTGCAACAACGTCTGGATCGGCCTGCTGCAGCGCGAGCCGTGGCGCGTCGAAGGCGCCGACAACCTGCGCTACGCGGGCTGGTATCTGGTCAACTGCAACCATCGCTCGTGGGTGGATATCTTCGTGCTGCAGCGGGTGCTGAACCGGCGCATTCCGCTACTGAAGTTCTTCCTCAAGCAGCAGTTGATCTATGTGCCGGTGATCGGCCTGGCCTGGTGGGCGCTGGATTTTCCGTTCATGCGGCGGCACACCAAGGCGGCGTTGCGCAAGCACCCCGAACTACGCAATCAAGACCGGGAGACCGCACGGCGCGCCTGCGCGAAGTTCGCCAAGGTGCCGACCAGCGTCATGAACTTTGCCGAAGGCACCCGCTACACGCCGGCCAAGCATCGCGCGCAGTCCTCGCCGTATCGCCATCTGCTCAAGCCCAAGGCCGGTGCGATGGCGCTGGCGCTCAACGCCATGGGCGAGCAGTTCCAGGCGTTGCTGGACGTGAGCATTGCCTACCCCGACGGCACGCCGAGCTTCTGGACACTGGCCAGCGGCCGGGCTGGCCGTGTGATGGTGCACATCCGCGAGTTGCCGATTCCGGCCGGCCTGTGCGCAGGCGATTACACCGCCGATGCGGCGTTCCGCAGCGAATTTCACCGCTGGCTGGCACAACTGTGGGAAGAGAAGGACGCGCAGATCGACGCCATGCTGGCGCAAGCTGCGGTAACGAACTAGGAACCCGGAACGGGCCCCTGGAGACGAGAGAAGCGCCGGCCCTCGCACAGGCAAAGGCCGGGCAGACCAGCGTTAGAAGCCGAGGCTTTCCAGCAGGTCGTCAACCTGTTCCTGGCTACCGACCACGTCCGGGTGGTCCGGATTGATCTGCGGGCCATTGAGCAGCGACGAGGACGATGCTTCCACGCGCAGATGCTCAGGTGCGTTCTCCAGCAGGATGCCAACCAGCTGACTTTCAATCAGTTGGACGACGTCCAGCACCTTCTTGATCACCTGGCCGGTCAGATCCTGAAAGTCCTGCGCCATCAGGATTTCCATAAGCTGCTGGTTCGTGTCGCGCGTCTTTTCCGGCACGCTGCGCAGGAAGCCATTGGTCTGGCCCACCAGCTCACGAATCTCTGCGTCGCCCAGTTGGCGGTCCATCCACGATTGCCAGCGGTTGACCAGCGCCTCGGCGTCGGTTTCCAGCGCGTCTTGCACCGGGCGGGCCGCGTCGATGGCGTTGAGCACGCGGGTAGCCGCCTGCTCGGTCATGTTGGCGATGTAGTTCAGGCGGTCGCGCGCGTCGGGAATGGCCGATGCGGCCTTTTCCACGCCCTTGTCCAAGCCCAGCTCACGCATGCTCTCGCGCAGCATGCGCGTGAGATGGCCGATGCGCTGGAGCATTTCCGGCATGTCACCGTGGTCTGCGCCTTCTGCGGCTGGAGCCTGGGCGCCATCATGCATCTCGCTCATCACGCCCCCTTTTCGAGCTTCTCGAAAATCTTGCCGAGCTTTTCGTCCAGCGTGGCCGCCGTGAAGGGCTTGACCACGTAGCCGTTGGCACCGGCCTGGGCGGCAGCGATGATGTTTTCTTTCTTGGCCTCAGCCGTCACCATCAGCACCGGCAGCTTGCTGATACTCGGGTTGGCGTCGGCGCGGATGTTCTGCAGCATCTGCAGGCCATCCATGTTGGGCATGTTCCAGTCCGAGATCACGAAATCGAACCGGCCCTCCTTGACCCGGGCCAGGCCGGCGGCGCCGTCTTCGGCCTCCTCGACGTTGGCAAAACCGAGTTCCTTGAGCAGGTTACGTACGATCCGGCGCATCGTCGGAAAGTCATCGACGACGAGGAATCGGTACTGGCTCTTGTCCATGGACACAATCTCCGCAAACTAACTGAATTGGGGGGTTTTCGGGGCTACCTTGGCAATCTTATCGGCGCCTGGGGCCGATTCTTGAGCGTCGGCATGCGCCTGGAAAGATTCGGGGCGCCTGACTGCTGCGCCCCGCAACCAATGTACCCCGAAAAATAAGCGTTACACGCGCGTCACACGGCCGTGGGCGGACAGCTTGGCCAGCACGTGCGGGCCGATCTGCGACAGCGGCAGGATTTCGTGCACGCCGCCATGGGCCACGGCTTCCTTGGGCATGCCGTAGACCACGCAGGAGGCCTCGTCCTGGGCCACGTTATAGGCGCCGGCGTTGCGCATTTCCAGCATGCCGACTGCGCCATCCTTGCCCATGCCGGTGAGGATCACGCCCAGGGCGTTGGCCCCGGCGTTGCGCGCGGCAGAGTGGAACAGCACATCCACCGCCGGGCGATGCCGGTTCACGGGCGGGCCCTGATCCAGTTCAGTCACGTAGTTGGCGCCGCTGCGGCCCAGCGACAGGTGCATGTCGCCCGGCGCAATGTAGGCGTGGCCGGGCAGCACACGTTCCCCATGCACGGCCTCTTTGACGCGGATACGGCACAGGCCGTCCAGACGCTTGGCGAACGACGTGGTGAAGCCCGCGGGCATGTGCTGCACGATCAGGATGCCGGGGCAGTCGGGCGGCATTTCCATCAGGAAATCCTTGATGGCCTCGGTGCCGCCCGTGGAAGCGCCCACGATGATGAGCTTTTCCGTCGACGAGAAATGGGTACGCGCTGGTGCCGCTGCAGCCGGCGCGTGCTCCGCGCGAACGTGTGCGCCATGTGCAGATGCAGCGGCCGATGCGGGTGCAGTGGCGGGCGCCGCCGTGCGCGGACGCAGCTTGGCGCGCACCGCCGCACGGATCTTGTCGGCAA
The DNA here is from genome assembly GCA_039592975.1 of Ralstonia sp. GTDB lineage: Bacteria > Pseudomonadota > Gammaproteobacteria > Burkholderiales > Burkholderiaceae > Ralstonia. The sequence goes on from JBCNQE010000011.1 coordinate 20,727, forward strand.
TCTGGTCGGCGTATTCGTTCATGCCGTCGCGCATGCCCAGCTTGGGCTTGGCGACAAAATCCACCGCGCCCAGCTCCAGCGCGCGCAGCGTGGCCTCGGAGCCGCGCTCGGTCAGCGAAGAGATCATGACGACCGGCGTCGGGCGCAGGCGCATGAGCTTTTCCAGGAAGTCGAGGCCGTCCATCTTCGGCATTTCGACATCCAGCGTGAGCACGTCCGGATTGGTCTGCTTGATGAGGTCGCGCGCGATGATCGGGTCCGGCGCGACCCCCACCACTTCCATGTCGGGTTGCGCGTTGATGATTTCCTTCAGGATGCTGCGGATCAGTGCGGAATCGTCGATGCACAGCACCTGAATCTTGCGTTTGTCGTTCATGCTGTTTTTAGGGGGGCAAGGTCAGGAAAAAACGAAATTACGTAAACAGTTGCAGGCGCGAGGCCGGCTTCGTCGTGATGGACTTCGACAGCTTGCTGGCGTATTGCGCTTCGCTGTCCAGATCGGCAGCCGAGTTTTGCGAGCGCAGCTTACGCACCATGATCTGGCCGGTGGACGGCACGAAATACACCTTGCGCGGGTGCACATCGAAGAGGTCCTTGGCGGCCACCGCCAGCCCTTCGTTGCGCAGGAATTCGAGTACGAACTTGCCGTTGCGCTCGCCCACGTCCAGCGTGCTCATGCCAGCCAGCACGGCGGCGCCACCAAACACCTTGATCTCCAGGTGCTCGCGCCGGGCGCCGGCACGGTAAAGCTGGTTGAGCAGCACTTCCATGGCGTGCGTGCCGTAGCGCATGGAGGGCGACAGGATGGATTCGCCCTCGTTGCGCGAGGGCAGCATGAAGTGGTTCATGCCGCCAATGCCGAGAATCTTGTCCCGCACGCAGGCCGATACGCACGAGCCCAGCACCGTCACGAGCATGAGGTCTTCGGTGGTGACGTAGTACTCACCGGGCAGCACCTTCATGGCGCGACGGCTGAAGGTGGTGTCGTAATAGGCGTGCGTGCTGGCCGCCGATTGGGCGAGCGTGGCCATGGCGCCCGCCGTCATGCCGCTGTCATTGCGCACGGTGTCGGTCATGGCGGCACGAGGGATGGCTCTCTTGCCGAGTTCGATCATCGGGCCCCCATCTTGGCGCGCAGCTCCGGCGCGATTTCATACACGGTCTTGCCGCGCAGCGACCACGCCTTGGTCACCTGCAGGAAGCTCTCCGAATGGCCGGCAAACAGCAGGCCATCGGGCTTCATCACGTCGATGAAGTGTTCGAGGATCTTGGCCTGCGTGGGCTTATCGAAATAGATCATCACGTTGCGGCAGAAGATCACGTCGAACTTCTGCTGCAGCGGCCAATCGCGGTCGAGCAGGTTGATCTGCCGGAACTCGATCATGGCCTGCAGTTCGGGCCGCACGCGGGCGTAGCCTTCCTGCTTGCCGGTGCCGCGCAGGAAGTACTTCTTCAGCCGATCGGGCGACAGGGCGGCCACGCGCTCCATCGGGTAGATGCCGGCGCGGCCGCGGGCCAGCGCGTTGGTATCCACGTCGGAGGCAATCACGCTCACCTGCCCCGGGTTCATCGAACCAAAGGCCTCGGCCAGCGTAATGGCGATCGAATACGGCTCTTCGCCGGTAGACGACGCCGAGCACCACACCGTGAACGGCGTGCGCTTGGCCTTGGCGTGCTCGGCCAGGATCGGAAAGTGATGCTGCTCGCGGAAGAACGCGGTCAGGTTGGTGGTGAGCGCGTTGGTAAAGGCTTCCCACTCGTCGGGCAGGTAGCCGTGTTCCAGCGCGTCCAGGTAATCGCGGAACGAGCCGAGGTTGACCACGCGCAGACGGCGGGCCAGGCGGCTGTAGACCATCTCGCTCTTGCGATCGGACAGCGAAATGCCGACGCGACGGTAGATCAGGTCTCGGATGCGCGCGAAATCTTGCGCGGTGAATGAAAACTCACGTGACGCGAGCGTCGGCGAAACAGGCGCCAAATTTTGTGCTGCCATGGAAACGAACCCCGTGTTTGGCGAGTCTTGGTGCCCGCTTTCAATCGTTGGCGGGCACTGCAACCTCAGCGCCGCGCCAAGTTGGATGTTGGCGAGGCTGGCGTCAGAAGGTGCTCCAGTCCTCATCATCGGCAGAAGCGCCTGCCAGCTTGAGGGCTGGCGCCGCTGCGGCCACTGAAACGGCGGCTGCAACGACTGGCGCGGCGGACGAATGTGCTTCATCGCGCGCTTTTTCTGCGTGTTCGCTATGTTCGGCGGCAACCGCCGGGGCGTTCTCAGCCGTGTCGGCCGCCACCGGTGCCGCCTTTGCCGACTTGCGTGCGGCAATGGCGCGCGCAATGGAAGGCACGACTTGAGTGGCCTTTTCCGGCCGGACTTCACTGCGCACAGCAGGAGCAGCGTGCACGACCGGCGCGGGCGACACATGGGCGACCACGGGCGCGGCATGGTGGATGGGATCGGCGTGTTCGTCCGTCCGGAACGCTGCCACGGCGTTGCGCAGCAGTTGCGCCTGCTCCTCCAGCGACAGCGCTGCGGCAGCGGCCTGCTCCACCAATGCGGCGTTCTGCTGTGTCACCTCGTCCATCTGATTCACAGCCTGGTTGACCTGTTCGATGCCGGAGCTTTGCTCGTCCGACGCGGCCGAGATCTCGCCCATGATGTCGGTCACGCGCTTGACGGCGGTCACCACTTCTTCGATCACCTCGCCGGCTTCCGCCACCAACGCCGACCCATTGCGCACGCGGCCCACCGAATCGCCAATCAGCTCCTTGATCTCCTTGGCCGCCGTGGCAGAGCGCTGCGCCAGGCTGCGCACCTCACCAGCCACCACGGCAAAGCCACGGCCTTGCTCGCCCGCCCGCGCGGCTTCCACCGCCGCGTTCAGCGCAAGGATGTTGGTCTGGAAGGCAATGCCCTCGATTACGCCGATGATGTCAGCGATCTTCTTGCTGCTGGCGTTGATACCCGCCATGGTTTCCACCACGCGGCCCACCACCTGACCGCCCTTCACGGCGATGTCCGACGCGCTGCCGGCAAGCTGACTGGCCTGGCGTGCGTTGTCGGCGTTCTGCTTCACGATGCTCGTCAGCTCTTCCATGCTGGAGGCGGTTTCCTCCAGCGAGCTGGCCTGCTCTTCCGTGCGCTGCGACAAGTCCGCATTGCCGGCTGCGATCTGCTTGGTGGCGCTGGCAATGGAATCGGCCGAGCTCTTGATGTTGCTGATGGTGCCGGTCAGTTGCTGCTGCATCTGCGCCATGGCGAAGAGCATGCTGTCGCTGTCGCCGGGACGCGTGCGCACCTGCACGGCCAAGTCCCCAGCAGCAATGCGGCGCGCAACCTCCGCCGCATACGCCGGCTCGCCGCCCAGTTGGCGTGACAACCGCCGTGCGATGACGAACCCCAGCACGATGCCGATCAACGCACCCACGCACGCCATGACGATCATCACCAGGCGCGAGCGCTGCGCATCATCACGCGCACGGGCGGTGGACGCGGCGGAGACCTCCTCCACGCGCTTGACCATCTTGTCGAGCGTCTTCTCAAAAGCGGCGGTGTCATCCAGCAGGCCGACGTTCTCGGCCGTGACGCGGCTATCGAACTGCGTCGGGTCCAGGCCCTGCTTGTCCATCAGCGCCACGAAGTCATTCATGCGCTTGCTCCAGACGGGGTAGACGGCATCCACCTCGCGGATCATCTTCTTGCCTTCGTCCGATGCGAACAGCGGACGCACGTTCTCCACGCCGTCCTTCAGGTGCTGCATGCTGTCGTTGATCTGTCCGCTGAGCGCCTTGCGTTCGTTCAGCGTGGTGGCAATCAGCAGGGCGGTCTGCGCGCGACTGGCATGCGCCAGGCTGTTGGCCGCGCTGCCCATCTGCGTGATGGCACGCATCTGCTTTTGCGCGAGTTCCTCGCTGGCCTTGGTCAATTGCGTGATCGTGTACACGCCCAACCCGCCAATGGCCGCACCCACGGCGGCCACGATCAGGAATCCCCCGGTTAATACCGTCGACACCGGCAACCGCTTGATCCAACCCTTCATCTGTCTACCTCTCTTTTTTATATGCCCCATTAACCGCTATCGGTTGCTCGGGGACGGCTCTTTAGAACCGCCTAGGGCTCATGCCACTTCAGTGGGGGGTCCCCCATGCTGTCGTGAGCGCCAGCCCAGGCAAAAAAAAACCTGCCCCTAAGGGCAGGCTGCACACCACAAACACACACGAGAGAGCTTTCGCGAGCAGCGAAGATCCCGTGCATACATGGTTAAAAGGTCTCCCAGTCGCCATCGTCACCGCCAGCGGCAACGAGCTTGGGTGTTTGCAACTTGGGCGCTGACGCGGCCGCTTTCGGTACTGCGGCGGCCACGGTACGCCCACGTGGTTGTTCTGTTGCGGCAACCGGCGCTGCAGACACAGCAGGCGCAGCAACGGTTTCCGCTTGGGTGACGCCAGCAGCAACGGCCTTCGGCTTGGCTGCGCGGCGCGCGGTGTTGACCTTCGCCTTGGCTTTCGGCGCGGACCTGGCTGCCGCAGGAGCGCGGGCCACCACACGCGGCGCTGCCGCCACCGGCTCAGCCGCAGCCTGCGTGCGGAACACCGCCACCGCCTGCCGCAGACCCGTGGCCTGTTCCTGCAACGACATCGCGGCGGCAGCGGCCTGCTCGACCAGCGCGGCATTCTGCTGCGTGCCCTCGTCCATCTGCGTGACGGCTTGGTTCACCAGTTCGATACCGGCGCTCTGTTCGTCGGACGCCGAGCTGATCTCGCCCATGATGTCCGTCACGCGTTTGACGGCAACCACTACCTCGTCGATCACATGGCCGGCTTCGGCCACCAGCGTGGAGCCGTTTTCCACACGGCCCACCGAATCGCTGATGAGCTCCTTGATCTCTTTAGCCGCCGTGGCGCTGCGCTGCGCCAGGCTGCGCACCTCACCGGCGACCACCGCAAAACCACGGCCCTGCTCGCCTGCCCTTGCAGCTTCTACTGCGGCGTTCAACGCGAGGATGTTCGTCTGGAAGGCAATGCCTTCAATCACGCCGATGATGTCGGCAATCTTCTTGCTGCTTTCGTTGATGCCCGCCATGGTGTCGACCACGCGGCCCACCACTTCGCCACCCTTGACGGCGATGTCCGAAGCATTGCCCGCCAGCGTGCTGGCCTGACGCGCGTTGTCGGCGTTCTGGCGCACGATGCTGGTGAGCTGTTCCATGCTCGACGCGGTCTGCTCCAGCGACGAGGCTTGTTGTTCCGTACGCTGCGACAAGTCTGCATTGCCTGTCGCAATCTGCTGCGTGGCACTGGCAATCGAATCCGAGCCCGCACGCACCTGCCCGACCATCTTCAACAGGCTCTCTTGCATGCGTTGCAACGCTGCCAGCATGCGGCCAGTTTCATCAGCGCGGTCTACGCGGATGGTGTGGGTGAGATCGCCTTGCGTAATGTGTTCGGCTTGTTCAATGGCCTGCATCAGCGGCACGGTGATGGAGCGGCGCAGCGCCCACGTCAGCAAGCCGCCCGCTACGATCCCGCCCACCAGCAAACCGCAGGTAAGCATGCTCAGCGCGGTGTGTTCGTGTTGGCCGGCCTCGTAGCTGTCTTTGGCCACATCCAACTGAAAGCGGTTCAACGCCATCACCTTGTCGCCCAGCGGGCGGTACAGGGCGGGCATGACGTCCATGATCATCTTGTTGACGCGTGCCTCGTCACGCGCCTGCACCGCCTGCATCAGTACCTGCGCGCCATCACGCAAAAAGGTGCTGCGCAACGCTTCGGCCTCTTCGGCCAGCTTGCGCTCTTCCGCCGTGATGGGCAGCGCGCGGTAGCGCTTCCAGGCCACGTCGGACTTGTCGAGGAACATCTTGGCGCGGTCGAGCGTCTTGTCCATGCCTGGCGCATTTGGCGCCATGGCCGCACGGTCGAGCACGATGCGGAAACTCAGCAGGTTGGAATCGGATTCAGCCAATGCCACGGAGCCGGCCATTTGCACGGCATACGTGTCCTGCACACGTGTGTTGGCGTGCCGCATGCCAATCAGGCCCGTCACGCCCACGATAACGGCGAGCACACCGACGCCCGCCATCATCAGCCCCAGTCGGAGCCGGATGGTCATCCTGCTGAACATGCTTCCCTCCCCATGCGGCGCCGCACCTCTTTTGGCGGTGTCTTGTCGCCTGCCGGGCATGACTGCCCGTCCACATTGACCGACGAGGGCACGCACAACACCGCGCCCAGCCGGTTTCCTTACGATCAGGCCGCCTCGGCCTCGTCGCACAACGCCATATCGGCCGACAGCAGCAAGCGCTCGATGTCCACCAGGATCAGCATGCGTTCGTCGATCGAGCCCAGGCCACGGATGTATTCCGTATCCAGCGCGCCCGAAAACTCCGGCGCCGGCTTGATCTGCTGGCTTTGCAGCGTCAGCACGTCCGACACACCATCCACCACGATGCCGACCACGCGGTCCATCAGGTTCAGGATGATCACGACGGTGTACTGGTTGTACTCCACGCGGTCGAGCTGGAACTTGATGCGCAGATCCACGATCGGCACGATGATGCCGCGCAGGTTGATCACGCCCTTGATGAAGTCGGGCGCATTGGCAATGCGGGTGACGGTTTCGTAGCCGCGGATCTCCTGCACCTTCAGGATGTCGATGCCGTACTCTTCACGGCCCAGCGTGAAGGCCAGGTACTCCTCTCCGCCGGTCTCTTCGCCGATCGCGTGTTCCTTGACTTCCATTGCGGCTCCCCTCGGCCCGTCGGGCCACTAGATTGAATTCGTTGTTGGGCGGTTGGCGTGGCCGCTCAGGCTGCAGCCATGGCCTCGGTCGAGAATCGACCACCATGCGCTTCGCCCACTTCGTGCTTCTCGGCACTAACGGCACGCAACGCGTTTTCTGAATGGCCCGCACGGGTCTCGCGCATCAGCGCCGACACGTCAACAATCAGTGCCACGCTGCCATCGCCCAGAATGGTTGCGCCCGAGATGCCCGGCACGCGGCGGTAGTTGGTCTCGAGGTTCTTGACCACCACCTGCTGCTGGCCGACCAGTTCGTCGACCTGCAGGGCGATCTTCTTGCCCTCTGAATCCAGGATGACGACGATGCCTTCCGACGGATCGGGCAGCGACGGCGTGATGCGGAAACGCTCGTACATCGGCACCAGGGTCAGGTATTCGTTGCGCACCTTCAAGAGACGCCCGCCACCCGGCACCGCCTTGATGTCTTCGGGGCGCGGCTGCAGCGATTCGGCCACGCACGACAGCGGCAGGATGAACACTTCATCGCCCGTCTTGACCGACATGCCATCGAGAATGGCCAGCGTGAGCGGCAGCACGATGCGCATGGTCGTGCCCTTGCCCTTCTGCGACTGGATCTCGACGTAGCCGCCCATCGACTGGATGTTCTGCTTGACCACGTCCATGCCCACGCCGCGGCCGGACACGTCCGTCACCTGGTCAGCCGTGGAGAAGCCCGGCGCGAAGATGAGCTGGTTGATCTCGTCGTCGGTCATGTTGTCCGACACGGGCAGGCCGCGCTCGCGCGCCTTCTTGAGGATCTTGTCGCGGTTCAGGCCCTGGCCGTCGTCGCTCACTTCGATGACGATGTTGCCGCCTTGGTGCGCGGCAGACAGCAGCAGTTGGCCCACCGCGTCCTTGCCGGCAGCCACGCGGGCCTCGGGCAGTTCGATCCCGTGGTCCAGGCTGTTGCGTACCAGGTGAGTGAGCGGATCGATGATGCGTTCGATCAGGCCCTTGTCCAGCTCGGTCGATTTGCCGAACGTCGACAGCTCCACCTGCTTGCCCAGCTTGGCGGCCAGATCGCGCACCAGACGCGGGAAGCGGTTGAACACGTAGTCCATCGGCATCATGCGGATGGACATGGCGGCCTCTTGCAAGTCGCGCGCATTACGCGTGAGTTGCGACAGGCCGGAGAACAGGCGCTCGTTGAGTACCGGGTCAAAGGCCTGCGCCGTCTGCGCCAGCATGGCTTGCGTGATGACGAGTTCGCCCACCAGGTTGATGAGCTGATCGACCTTTTCCACGCCCACGCGGATGGACGTTTCGGCGGCCACGGCCGGCTTGCTGTCGGTAGCGGCCGGGCGCGTCGGCATCGGCGCGGCGGCAGCCGGCGCGCGCGGCACCTCGTTGGCGGCCGGTGCATGCGCTGCGGTCTGTGCGGCAGCCGGCGCGGGTGCCGTCACAGCGGCAGCCTCGGCAGCCGGTGCAGCAGCTTCCACCACGGGTGCAGCGACAGCGGCCTCGCCGGTATGCGGCGCGATGACGATCTGGTCTGCATCAATGATGAAGCAGCTCACCGCGATGATGTCGTCGGCAGTGCAGGTGCTCTGCAGCACGATGTCGCTGTTGCGGCCGGAGCGCACGTGGCGCAGCACGGTGCCCAGATGCTTGAGCTCGGTGACGATCAGCTCGCAGTCTTCGTTCGACACGTTGATGAGCTTGATGTCCAGGCCACCCTCGATCGCGCCGATCGGCTCGGGCGCAGGCGCGGGCGCCTCAGCGACCACGGGCTCGGGTGCGGCCACCGGAGCAGCCGCAGCAGCGGCCGGCGCTGCTGCAACAGGTGCAGTGGGCGCGGGCTGTGCGGCGCCACCGTCCTCGGCAGCAAGGCTGTTGAGCTTGGCCACCATGTATTCGAGCGTGGCCGTATCAATGGGGTGCTCTTGCCGATAGGCATCAAGTTGGCTTTTCAACACGTCTTTCGTTTCCAAGAAGGCATCCACCATGTTCTCGCGCAACTGCAGCGTACCGGTGCGGGCGCGGTCCAGAATCGATTCCGCCACATGCGTGAGTTCCGTCATGTGCGTGAAGCCGAAGGTTGCGGCACCGCCCTTGATGGAGTGCGCGCAACGGAAGATGGCGTTCAGATCATCAGAAGAAGGGTTGGCGACATCGAGATTGAGCAGCAGCCGCTCCATGTCAACGAGCAGCTCTTCCGCTTCCTCAAAGAAGGCGCCGAAAAACTGGCTGAGATCGAGGTTCATGTCGTTTGTCTCGGGTCGTTTAATGCGTGGACGCAGACCCGTGGGTCTGCGCATGCCATTCGAACAACTGCATCACCGAATCCGTCAGGCCTTCCGGATCGAACGGCTTGGGCAGGAAACCCGTGGCCCCAGCAGCGCGCGCTTGGTCGCGGATGGTGCCGTCGGCTTCGGTGGTCAACATCAAAATCGGCGTGTCGGCATAGGCCGGCAGTGATCGCAGTGCGCGGATGAGGGTCAGGCCATCCATCGATGGCATCACCTGATCGGTGATCACCAGATCGTGGCTGCCGCTGTTGGGGTCGCGCACCACTTCCAGCGCGGCGGTACCGTCGGCGGCTTCCGTCACGGCAAAGCCGCATTCGCGCAGGCACGCGGCAATCATGCGGCGGATGGAAGTGGAATCGTCCACCACCAGGATGTGTTTCTCGCTCATTGGCTGTTTCTCCCCTCGGCACTTATGGCTTGGCCGGCGCAGCCGCATCGGCGGCACCTGCGACAGGCGCAGTGGCACGTACGGCGGCGTCGGTCAGCGTGTCCTTGCCGTCATTGCGCAGGTCGGCCACCGGCTCGACCCCACCCGAGCGCACAGCTTCCGCAGCACGTGCGTTGAGCACGACGATGCTGATGCGGCGGTTGATCGGGTTGTACACATTCGTCTTGTCCAGCGGCACCGAGGCTTCCAGGCCCACCACACGGCTGACCTTCTCGGGCTTCATGCCGCCAGCAATCAGCTCGCGGCGCGAGGCGTTGGCGCGGTCCGCGGAGAGCTCCCAGTTGCTGTAGCCGTGTTGCGTGGCGTACTGCGTGGCATCGGTGTGGCCCGACAGGCTGATCGGGTTGGGCACATCGTTCAGCGCCGAGCCCAGTTCGCGCAGGATGGTGCGCATGTACGGCTGCACCTCGGCGCTGGCGTTACCGAACATGGGGCGGTTCTGCTGATCCACGATCTGGATGCGCAGGCCCTCGGTGGTCATGTCGATCAGCAACTGGTGCTTGAACTGGCTCATCACCGGGTTGGTCTCGACCATCTCGGCAATCTTTTGCTTGAGCTTGTTCAGTGCCGCGTCGTCCGATTCATCGCGAATATTGCGCTGGCGCTGCACGGTCGGGCTGGGGCTGGGGTTCGGCTGCGGCATGTTCTGCTTGAGCGCCGGGCTGCCCTGCAGGATGCTCGACTGGTCGCCCGAACCGGCGCCACCAAACAACGCCACCTTCAGCGGCGTGCGGAAATACGTTTCAACCGACGACAGCTCGGCCTTGGTCACCGAGCTGAGCAGCCACATCAGCAGGAAGAACGCCATCATGGCGGTCACGAAGTCGGCGTAGGCGATCTTCCACGCGCCACCGTGGTGGCCGTGTCCGCCTTTCTTGTTGCGCCGAATGACAATGAAGGTCGGCGTGCTGGACTTGCTCATGGTCCGTTCCCGTCGGTGTGTGCTGCGTCGTTAATGGCGAGGCTCGTTGGCCGCGCTCTGTCTCATATAGGTTCAGCGCTAGGCGGTCTTCGCGCCACGCACGTGGTCTTCCAGTTCGGCAAAGGATGGACGCTCGGTCGAGAACAGCACCTTGCGGCCAAACTCCACGGCAATCGCCGGGGCATAGCCGTTCATGCTGGCCAGCAGCGTCACCTTGATGCACTGGAACAACTTGGTCGATTCTTCGGCGCGCTGCTCCAGCAGCGAACCCAGCGGTCCGATAAAGCCATACGCCAGCAAGATGCCGAGGAACGTGCCGACCAGCGCAGACGCGATCAGCTTGCCCAGCTCTGCCGGCGGCAGGCCGACCGAGCCCATGGTGTGCACCACGCCCATCACGGCGGCCACGATGCCGAAGGCCGGCATGGCGTCGCCCACTTTGGTGATGATGCGGGCCGGTTGTTCGGCTTCGTGGTGGTGGGTGTCGATTTCCTGATCCATCAGCGCTTCGATCTGAAACGGATTCAGGTTGCCGCCGACCATCAGGCGCAGGTAGTCGCAGATGAAATCCAGCGCATGGTGATCGGCCTGGATGGCGGGGTAGTTGGCGAACAGCGCGCTTTCGTGCGGGTTTTCGATGTCGGCTTCGATCGACATCATCCCTTCGCGGCGGATCTTGGACAGCACCACATACAGCAGCGCCATCACTTCCATATAGAGGGCCTTGGTGTACTTCGAGCCCTTGAACAGGCCCGGGAGCGCCTTGACCGTGGCGTTGATAGCCTTTTTGTCGTTGCCGACCACGAAAGCGCCAATGCCAGCGCCGAAGATGATCAGCAGTTCGGTCGGCTGAAACAGGGGCCCCAGGTGGCCACCGGCCAGCATGTAGCCGCCGAACACCGAGGCGAGAATCACGATGTAACCGATGGCGACTAGCACGGGGCAAACTCCTAGATGGGACGACGCAGGGCGATCCTGCGATCAATACAAGGGGGAATAACGGCATCCGCCCCGTTTACTGAAGGCTTGAGCGCGGTGTTTTGCTGCCTGGTGGCGGCCAGGAAACCCCGCCACCGCGCCCTTCTTCACCAAAAACGGCAACAAAACGGGCGGCTTGAGCGCCACCCTGGCAAATCCAAAAGAAAAAGGGACGGAAATCGCTTTCCGTCCCTTCCCCCTGCGCGCGGCGGCAAAAAAATGCCGGTCTGCGGTTGCCCGCGACCGGCCTACCCCCTTCCCCTTTTGTGCTGTCTGAGCCCCTGTGCTTTCCTGCTCTGTGTTCTGTCTTGCTTTGTTCTTATGACTTGCAATGTGCCGGTCTGAGCGGCTGTTCCCGTACTTCCCGTGTTCCCGTCAAACGCCGCTCAGGCCTCGATCGTCTTGTCTGCGACCGCATCAACCTGGCCAGCAACGCGCTTTTTCTTGCCTGCGCGTGACGGCGGCTGGCATACGCCGCACACAAAATCGTGGTGCAGGTCGTCTGCGTGGGCCACGAAATGGCCGGTGCAGCGCTTGCACTTCACGGTGTGCAGCATCTTCCCCTCGAAGAACTTCAGCATCATCCACGCGCGGGTGATCGAGAGCACCTCTTCCTGTTCGTGGACGTGGATGTGTTCCTGGTACAGCTTGTAGGCCGAGATCAGGCGGCGCACACCGGTGCTGCGGCTGTTCTCACCCAGAAAGCGGTAGATGTTCAGGAAAATCGACGAATGGATGTTCGGCGACCACGTCAGGAACCAGTCTGCCGAGAAGGGCAGCATGCCCTTGGGCGGCGATTCTCCACGGATTTCCTTATACAGCTTGACCAGGCGCTCACGGCTGAGCGTGGTTTCTTGTTCCAGCAATTGCAGACGTGCACCGAGCGAAATCAATTCCGCTGCGAGGTGGATCTGCTGCACTTCATTCATGACACTGGTCTGACGCATGGCACTGCTCCCGCTTTGCTACTGCAACCCATCCGATACGCACTGAACCCGGCGGAAGATCCGCCGCAATAAGCTCAGTTGATCTGTTCAACCGCCTGACGTGCCAGCAGGATCGACATTTGCGATTGTTGCAGGCCCTTGTCACGGTGCGGCTGGGTCACCAGACCCAGGATGGCGTGATCGTCGAAGCGGAAGCGGCACAGCAGCATGTTGGTGCTGGCCAGCTTGACGATCTGCGCGGGCGACATCGTCAGGAGGATGTCTGCCAATTCTTCAGAGATGCCCAGGCGAAACAGAGCGGCATCGCGATCCTTGACCAGCATTTGCTGGGCGAGCATCAAATAGGTGAGATTCAGCTCGCTGATCTCGGAAACAATGTCTTGCGTGTCCATGTACGTCCCGTCGTCGTGTGCAGTAAAAGTGCAACCTGCATCCGATCTCACATGGTGCTGTCCGGTGACGCTGTTATGTCGCGCCGCCCTCGTCCGGACCTTCACCAATTCCCCACAGATCGGATGTTCCTGGCACTCGGTACCGTTGCCGGTACCTCCTGCCTCCTTCTTACTCACGTCGCTAAGGACATGGCGAAGTTGTTTTCTGTTGAACACATTGTGGTTTGGCGACCGGGGTAAGTAAAGAAGGTGGGATCCCTACGTCAGAGGGGTGGGTGGGGTTGCGTTTTTGTAAGCCATTTTCGTACAAAACTGTTAAGAAACCTTGTGAATGAAGCGTTTGCAGCCGTATCGACCATGGGTGGACCCTGCGGTAAAGCGGCCGTTTGACACGTATTTTCCCTACGTCTTGGCAAAAGATAGCAATATTATTGCCTAAAGAGGCCCGAAATCGTTCTGTAAGGCGTCGCACTTCTACGACTCTGAGCATCGGATGCCGGGTTAACCGCTTGTAGGACACTTCTTACCGCGTCCTACACGTCGTGTAGGACAGTACCGACCGGTTTTTGGCCCGATTTGTAGGAGTGATCCTACAGGCCAATGGCGATTTTGTAGGACGCCTCCTACCGTTTTGTCACGTTAATGGAGACGCGTCTCTCTAATAATGACAAAAATCCATGCCCAAACACGCAGATCAGGAAGAAAAGAACCGGTGGCTGCACTTTCACTGCGGCAGTGCAACATAAAGTGCAGAGTCACCGACAATGGCGAGGCGCAATGGGAAGAAAAACAGCGGCAGCACCGAACGCCGTTGTAGGACAACGGCACCCACCTCCGTCAGTCGGGGGTCGGCAGCGTGCAACGCGCACGCAACACAGCGCCCGTGGCAGATTCTGTGATGACGACGGATTGCCCGTCCGGTGCAAGCGCGACGTTGGTGGTGGTGCGTCCGCGGCAAGACGTGATCTTCGCCAACGGCTCACCATGCGGTGAGAGCACGAAGACAGCCCCCAGCGATGCATGCGCGACAAAGAGATTGCCGGCGGCATCCATGGCCATGCCATCGGGGCCGCTGGTGCCGTAGAACTGTGCGAAGCGGCCCACCTTGCTGGTGCTGCCATCCGCCAGCAGCGGCAAGCGCCAGACGGCGTTGTCGCGCGTCATCGCAACGAAGAGTGCCGATTCGTCTGGTGTGAGTGCCAGGCCGTTGGGGCTGGGGCCGTTCGACAACAAGCAATCGAGCCGGCCATCGGTGCGCAGGCGGTACACGCGGCCCGTCGGGTCGTGCAGGCCGGTCTGGCCTTGATCCGTGAAATAGACGTCGCCATTGCGCGCGACGACCAGATCGTTGGGGCCTTTGAAGCGCTCGCTGTTGCGGCGGGTGAGGAACGGGCTGACCACGCCCGTTACCGGGTCGAGCGATAGCAGCCCATTCTTATAGTCGGCAATCAAGAGCGTGCCGTCGTGGCGCAGCGCGAGGCCGTTGGGCTCGCCGTCGTATTCGGCCACCACGGCCCAATCGCCCTGCGGCGACAGTCGCAGGATGCGGCCGTGCGGAATATCGACCAACCAGAGGTTGCCCGCCGCATCCCAACACGGGCCTTCGAGAAAGCAATCGACCGGTGCGCCGCCCTTGTTGGCACGCGACCATTCGGTCGGCACCGGGCGGCGCAGCGCGGCGGGCATCTCCGCAAAGACGGTGGTTTCGACGGCGGGCCAGTTGAAGTACGTCATTCGGTTTCTGCCAGATGGCGCGTGCCAGCGCCTGTGTAGCGGTACGGTAGTTGGCGCGGCATCGGGCCCTTGTTGCGCTCGCCGCGACCGCTCTGCTCCCACGCATGCGCGAGGATGCCAACCGCACGCGATAGGCAGAACACGCCGCGCGCCAGCGGTGCCGCAAAACCCAGTTCGGCATAGATGACGGCGGTGGCGCCGTCGATGTTCATCGGGATCGGCTTGCCCTTGCGGCCGGAGAGCAGCACTTCAATGGCCCGGCCGATGGCGGCATAGCGGCCGTCCACCACGCCGTCCTGCGCGGCTGCGTCCACCAGCCCGAGCAATCGGCCCGCGCGCGGGTCAACCGGATGGAAGCGATGTCCGAAACCCGGCAGGTACTTGCCCTGCGCAGCGATGAAGGCATCGACACCCGCCGCCGTGGCCGCCTCCAGCGATGCGCCGTCGAACATGCGCGCCTCGATGTCATGGAACAGCTCCACCGCCTGCTGCCCTGCCCCGCCGTGTACGTCGTCTAGCGCGTTGAGCGCAGACGCCATCGCGCCGTTGAGCGGCAGCCCGCAGCTCGTCGCCATCTTGGCAATGGCGATGGACGGTGCGTGCGGGCCGTGGTCGACGGAGGCCACGAGAGCTGCTTCCAGCAACGCCGCTTGTCGCTTGGTCGGCAACTCGCCGCGCAGCATCAGCCAGATCATTTCGGCAAAGCCAATGTTGCCGATCAGCTCCTGGATCGGGTAGCCGCGCACGTGGATGCGGCCGGGTTCGATGTCGATGATGTCGGTGCGCCAGTAGTCGGCGGCGAGGCCGGCAGCTGAATCGGTCGCGGTGGGGGGAGGCGTAGTCGTCATGGTCAGATGGCACCTTCTGCGCGCAGCGCTTCGATTTGGTCGGGGCGGTAGCCCAGCTTGGCGAGCCAGTCGTCGGTATGGGCGGACAGCACTGGTGCGGGCGCCTGCGGGCAGGGGTCTTCGCCCGACAGGCGAAAACCCGCACGCGTGACGTGCTGCCCCTCCTCGGGAAACGAGGTAACGAAGCCGCGCCCCGTCACCTGTTCATGCGCGAGCACGCCGGGCACGTCGAGCACGAGACCAGCCGGCACACCAGCGTCGATCAGCAGTGGCTCCCATTCAGCGGCCGGGCGGGCGGCCAGCGCGGCCTCCAACGCATCGTTGAGCGCCTGGCGATGCTCCTTGCGAGCATGGCGCTCGGCAAAGCGTGCATCGATGGCCAGCTCCGGATGTCCAACCACGCGGCACAGCGCAGCAAACTGCTTGTCTTCGTTGGCGGCAATGTTGATCAGCCCATCGCCCGTGCGGAACGTGCCCGACGGCGCGGCGGTGAAGTTCTGGTTGCCCATCGGTCGAGGAGTCACGCCGGCATTCAGGTAATTGGAGACGACCCAGCCCATCGTGGCCAGCGTCGATTCCAGCATCGACACATCCACCATCTGACCGACGCCCGAGCGTTGTGCGCCGAGCAGGCAAGCAGTGACAGCCAAAGCGGCCGTGATGCCGCCCACCGTGTCGCTGATCGGATAGCCGACGCGTAGGGGCGCCGATTCCTCATCGCCCGTAACGCTCATCACGCCGGAAATGCCCTGGATGATCTGGTCGTACGCCGGACGGTACGCCAGCGGGCCGTCCTGGCCGAAGCCGGAGATGGCGCAGTAGACGAGGCGCGGGTTGATCTCACGCAGCACGTCGTAGCCGAGTTCCAGGCGCTCCATCACGCCGGGCCGATAGTTCTCGATGAGTGCATCCGCCTGCGCCACCAGCTTGAGCAGGATGGCGCGCCCTTCCGGGTGCTTCAGGTTGACGGTGACGGACTGCTTGCCCGCATTGACGGCAACGAACGAGGCGCCCATCTTGCGGCGCGCCTGTTCCGGATCGGCGCCCAGGCGGCGAGCGAGATCGCCATTGCCGGGCACCTCAACCTTGATGACTTCCGCGCCGAGCAAGCCCAGCTGATAGCCGCAGAACGGCCCGGCCAGCACGTTCGACAAGTCGAGCACGCGCAAACCCGCGAGAGGCAAAGCCATGAACACAACTCCTACAACTACGGTGGCTCCGCCCCTCGCCCGTTCAAGACGTGTTGGGCGTGTTGGCGGAGCCTAGGTTTTAGAGATCAGCTGAGCGGCGTGGCGCAACGGCGCCGGGTCGCCACCCAACGTGGAGGTGATTTGTGCGGCGTGCTCCAGCACCGGCACGCGCCACGATTGCAGCAACGCCCCGTCGATGCGCGAAGCCGGTCCCGCCAGGCACAGCGCCCCGCGCAGCGCCTGCTGCGCCCCGAACACCGGCACCGACAGCCCAACCGTTTCCCGATCGCGCTCGCCAATCGACACGTAGTAGCAATCGCGCCGGATCGCGTCATACGTGGCGCCCTGCATGCCCGAGAACGCGCACAGCACGCGCCCGCCCGAGCCACGCTCCAACGGCAGCACGTCGCCCTCGCGCACGTGGTCACGAATCGAATGGCTCGAATCCACGCGATGCAGGCACACGCGTACATCACGCTCGCGGATGTAGAACGACACGGCCTCGCCCGTCGCTTCGGCCAATGCGCGCATATGCGGCAGCACCACATCGCCCAGGCGCATGCTGCGCTGGTAAAGCGCGCCCAGCATCAACGGTGCGGCGCCAATCTGGTAGCGACCGTCTTCCAGGCGAAACAGCATGCGGTGCTGGATGAGCGAGCCGGCCAGCCGCAGGATCGTGCTCTTGTAGAGCCCGGTGCGTGCGGCCAGCTCGGCCAGCGTGAGTGCGTAGTCGCCGGGGCGGAACGCAAACAGGATCGAGAACGCGCGGTCCAGCGCAGCCACACCCGATGCGCCCGGCGTGCTATCGCCTTCGCTTGCGGGCAGTTGCGTGTCGCGCGTGATCGGATTCTCGGCGGGTTGGCGTTCTGCAGTCATGACGATGTGGGGAAGACGGTTCACTTGACCGTCTTCAAGGCTTGGTCGACGAAGCGGTTAGTGTACGTTTTCGCCAGGTCGATCTTGGCATTGCGGATCTTCTCGTCGTAGCTGGAGAGCACCGTCAGGGCGACCTTGGCGTCCGCATCCGTCATCAAGCCGTCCTTGGAGAAGATCGGCTTGGAGTGCCGCAGCGCGTCGACAAACACATCGCGGCCGCCCACCTGCTGCTCCTTGGGCATCTTGTCGGCAATGGCCTCGGGGGTGCTGGCGTCGATCCACTTGAGCGTGCGGATGAAGGCGTTCACCAGGCGCTGCACGGTCTCGGGGTTCTTGGTCATGAAGTCGCGCGTGACGTAGAGCGTGGCCGTCGGGTAGCGACCACCGAACACGGCGTTGGAGCCCGCATCGGTGCGCGTATCCACCAGGAACTTGGCGGCGCGGCGCTTCTCCAGCAGGCTCGCCACGGGGTCGAAGTTGACCAGCGCGTCGATCTCCTTGCGATCGAGCGCCACCATGCCCGGCGCGCCCGACCCCACGGCGATATACGACACGTCATTCACCTGCAGGCCGTTCTTGATGGCGTAGTAGCGCGCAAACAAATCCGTGGACGAGCCCGGCGCAGTGATGCCGATCTTCTTGCCCTTCAGATCCTTCCCGCTCTTGATGTCGAGGTCGGGCCGCACCGCCAGCACGATGCCCGGCGTGGTATTGAGCAGCGCCACCGAGACGATGTCCTTGCCCTGCGCCTGAATGTGGATGGTGTGGTCATAGAAGCCCACCACCGCATCGGTCGAGCCGGCAATCAGCGCCTGCAGCGCCTTGCTGCCGCCGGCCTGGAAGTTCTCCACCTTCACATTCAGGCCTTCCTTCTGGAAGTTGCCCAGCGACTGCGTGAGCGGCACCGGCATGTAGTTCAGGATCATCGAGCCGACTGACAGGCTCACGTTCTTCTTTTCCGGCTCGGCGGCGTTGGCGGCCGTCATGGCACATGCGACGGCCGCACACAGCAGGGCCGAAATCCATCGTTTCATGGTTGTCTCCGTAGTTGTAGTGATGAGGTTAGGCGCCGGCTTCCGGGTCAGCCTTCGGGCGCCACACCAGCAACTTGCCTTCGAGCGCATCCACGCTGCGGTCCAGCGCGATCACAAAAGCCGACAGCACGACGATCCCCGAGAACACGCCCGTGGCATCGAACACACCTTCGGCCTGCGCAATCAGGTGGCCCAGGCCGGCGGACGAACCGAGGTACTCGGCCACGATCGCGCCCATCACCGCCATGCCGACGGAGGCGCGCAGGCTGGAAAGAATCCAGCTCGTGGCGGACGGCACATACACATGGCGCAGCAGGCTGAGGCGGCTCGCCTTGAGCAGGCGTGCATTGGCCAGGATGACCGGGTTCACCTCCCGCACGCCTTGGTACGTATTGAAGAAGGTGATGAACAGCACCATCGTCGCGCCCAGCGCCACCTTGGAGGTCAGCCCCAGCCCGAACCACATCACGAAGATGGGCGCGAGCAGAATCCGCGGGATCGCATTGACGATCTTGATGAACGGGTCGAGCACCTCAGCCGCCAGCTTGGACAAACCCAGCCACAACCCCAGGCTGATGCCCATCAGCGTGCCGATGCCGAACGAGAGAACCGTCTCGGCCAGCGTGATGGCCAGGTGCGTGTAGATATCGCCACCGGTGAACCACTCCCAGACGCGCGCAACGATGGACGACGGCATCGAGAAGTAGAACGGATCAATCACGCCCGCGCGGCCAAAGCCTTCCCACGAGCCAAACAGCACCACGACAACGGCGAGCTGGAACAGGCGGATCTTGGTCTTGTGCGCGAGACCGGCGCGCGGCGTGCTCACGGCGGGCATCGCGTTAGTGCTGGACGGCATGACTCTTCTCCACTTCGGTGCCGAGGATCGACCAGATCTCGCGATACAGGCGGATGAACGCGTCGGACATGTTGATTTCAGACACGTTGCGCGGGCGCGGCAGCGTGATTTCCACATCGCCGACCGGGCGGCTGGCCGGCCCGGCAGACATGACGACCACGCGATCGGCCAGCGCAATCGCCTCTTCAAGATCGTGCGTGATGAACAGCAGTGATTTGCGGTCCTCCTGCCACAGGCGCAGCAGCTCGCTCTGCATCAGGTGCCGCGTGTGCACGTCCAGCGCGGAGAACGGCTCATCCATCAGCACGATCTTGGGCGAGAGGATCAGCGTCTGCGCCATGCTGATGCGCTTCTTCTGCCCGCCTGAGAGCTGGTGCGGATAGCGCGCCTCGAAGCCGGCCAGGCCCACCTTCTTCATCCACGGGCGGGCGCGTTCACGGGCCTCGTCCACCGACATGCCCTGGAACACCAGGCCCAGCGCAACGTTGTCGAGCGCCGTCTTCCAGGGCAGCAGAGAGTCCTGCTGCATCATGAAACCGGCATTGCCATTGAGCCCCGTGAGCGGTTCGCCGAACACGGTGACGGTGCCGCCGGCCGGCTTGAGCAGCCCAGTCACGGCATTGAGCAGCGTGCTCTTGCCGCAGCCGGTTGGGCCAACCACCGCCACGAACTCGCCTTCGCCGATCGACAGGTCAACACCCTGCACCGCCGTGAAGCTGCCGAACCGCACCGATACCTGATTGAGCTGAACCGCTGGCAACCCGGCGTGCAACCGGCCACTCGCGGCTTGGGAGGAAGAAAGCATGGGCGTCTCCTTGAACGCACCGAAGTTATGCGTTCTGTTAGATGAAATGTAGTTCTATTTTATAGACTCACATTCTCGCAGTTAACGCACGTTAACCCGTAAAAGCCTGTCATTCGCTTGTGCATCTGCGATAGCTTGATAGGAAATGGCTTGTTTTGTTCCTTAAGAAAGAACTATGTTCCTTCTAACAGAACATAAAAAGCGAACGAAATTTGCAATCAAGGCGAGCAGCCCCAAGGGATTTGTAAAAATTGCAATACCCCTAACTGTGGATGCGTTCCACAGATCACCCCGCATACACTCCCGCTGCTCGCGCGCACTGAATTAGTGCGCGAAGAAGCACACAAACAAAAAGCAAAACCTGACCGGGGGGTCATTCCATGAACGCATCGCGTTTGCTTACGCGGGGCACGCTCGCGCTTGCCTGCACGGCACTGCTGGGCGCCTGTGCCCAGAACTACACACACAAGATCAGCTCGACCACCGATGCCCTGAAGACCGGCGCGGTGGACAACGCCATTGCGGCGCACGAAGCGGCCTACAAGGACACCGCCGTTGCTGACCGCGACCTGCTCTATTTCCTGGAGCGCGGCGAACTGCTGCGCACCGGCAACAAGGACATCGGCGAAAGCACGCAAGCCTGGCTGACCGCCGACGAGCGCGTGCGCGGCTGGGAAGACGAAGCCCGCGGCAAGCTGCAGAAGGGCGCCGGCCAGCTCGGCGCCTGGCTGCTCTCCGACGGCCTGGCCCGCTATGACGGACAGGACTACGAAAAGGTCTGGCTGAGCACCCGCCTGGCAGAAAACCACCTGGCCGCCGGCGATTGGGACAAGGCGCGCGTGGAAGTGCGCCGCATGTACGAGCGCGAAACCCTGATCGAAGACCTGCGCGACAAGCAGGTCGAGGCCATCAAGGACGCCGCCAAGGAAAAGAAGGCCGATGCCGGCGCCGTCAAGACGGCCGACATCAAGGGCTACCCGGTCGAAATCTTCAACGACCCGGAAGTGACCAACCTGCGCAATGCGTATCAAAGCGCCGTGTCGCACTACCTGGCCGCGTTCCTGTTCGAAGCCTCGCAAGACAAGAGCCTGGCCGCCGCCGGCTACCGCAAGGCGATCGAACTGCGCCCCGACGTGACGCTGCTGCGTGACGGCCTGGCCCAGCTCGACACCAAGAAGCCGCAGCCAGGCAAGACCGACGTGCTGGTGCTGGTGGAAACCGGTTTCATCCCGCGCCGCGAGTCGCTCAAGATCTCGCTGCCGGTGCCCATCAACGGCAAGATCAAGATTCTGTCGGCCGCCTACCCGACGCTGCGCCCGCAGCCCGATGACCTGGTGCCCACCAGCGTGACGGTCGGCACCGACACGGCCAACACCGCCGTGGTGACCAACCTCGACGCCATGGCCCGCCGCGCCCTGCGCGACGACATGCCGACCATGATCGCGCGCAGCGTCACGCGCATGGTCGTCTCGGCTGCCGCGCAAGAAGTGCTGGACCGTCAGAACAACACGGCGGCTTCGCTGATCAGCTTGGCCGTGGGTATCGGCAGCGCCGTCACGGCAGATGCCGACACGCGCGAGTGGCAATCGCTGCCGGCGCACGTGTCGCTGGCGCGCCTGAGCGTGCCGAGCGGCCCGCAGCACGTCACGCTGGCCACCCCGCGCGGCCCGATCACCACCGACGTCAACATCACCGGCCGCTACGCCGTGCTGGTGCTGCGTCCGCTGGGCCCGACCGTCAGCACGCTGGCCTCCGTGGCACCGGCCAACGAGCCCGTCTTGGTGGCGGAAGCCGCCCCGGCGGCACCGGCGCCCGCCAAGCGCAAGGCAGCCCACGCACCGGCGCGCAAGTCGGCAGCGGCCGCCACCAGTTCCGGCACCTCGGCGCAGTAAGCCGCACACCGTTCCCCTCGCCCGCTGCTCCGCTGGAGCGCGGGCGGTTTTTGCTTGTTCACCCCAACCGAGTCACGAGCGATGTCCGTTCCGTTTCTCCCGCAGTTTCCGCGTGGTCTGCGCCACGCTGCCCACGCCGCTCGCGCCGCCGTATGCGCCATCGCGTTTGCCGCCGGCACCCCCGCCCTTGCCGACACCATCGCCTCGCGCGTCGAGGGTCTGGGCGAGATGACCTACATCAAGGTCGCGGCCATGCGCGCCACCGAGCGCGGCGGCCGCCTGCTCGTCCAGGTCCGCTTGACCAACCAGGACAACAAGGACCGCGCCATGTCGTACCGCTTCAAGTGGCTCGACAAGGATCAGTTCAGCGTGTGGGAAGACGAGCCCTGGAAGCCGCTGCTGATCCACGGTGCGCAGTCGGTGGATGTGCAATCGCTCGCGCCCACCACGCAGGCCACGGATTTCCGCGTGGAAGTGCATGCCGTCGACAACAGCATGCCGATGACCAACGCCCCGCGTTGATCGGCACGCGCCCACCCCACTCCCTTTCCTTTCGATAAGAGGACCGACATGTTCCAAGCTGTTTCCCGCAATGCCCTCAAGCTCGCCGCCATGGGCCTGGCCGCTTCGGCCATGGTCGGCTGCGCCAACGTTTCCGGCCCGAACGTGGGCGGCAACGTGCAATACGGCGACGCCAAGGCCGTTGAGACCGTCACCAACGAATTCGGCTCGACCGACCTGCAGACCATTGCCGAATCGATGACGCGCTCGCTGCTGCAATCGCGCCCGATCACCGCCCCGCGCGAGGCGCCGATCGTCACGCTGGCGGAAGTGAAGAACAAGACCAGCGAGTACATCGACACCCGCTCGATCACCGAGAAGATCCGCACGCAACTCGTCAAGAGCGGCGCCGTGCGCTTTGCGGTGAGCACCAACGAGATGCAATCGCAGGTGGATGAGCTGAGCCGCCAGAACCAGTCGGGCCTGTACAAGAACGCCGGCAAGGCGAAGATGGGCCAGATGCAAGGCGCCAAGTACCGCCTGGAAGGCAGCATCTCGTCGATCGTCAAGCGCTCGTCGAACGTGAAGGACGTCTACTACATCTTCAACCTGAGCCTGATCAACAACGAGTCGGGCATGCTGGAGTGGGCCGACGACAAGGAAATCCGCAAGACGAGCGCGAGGTAAACCATGCGAGCGTTCAACCAAGCCGCACGCGCCATGCGTGTCGTGAGCGCCGCGCTCGGGCTGGCGGCGCTCGTCGCCTCGGGCGGCGCGCACGCGCAAGCCAAGGTGGCAGTCGCCGACCTGTCGTACAAGGACACCGTGCAGGAGTACTTCTCGTACGAAGCCGGCTATGCCAAGTCGAGCGAACGCCTGTCGGGCTCGTACAGCGAGAGCGACTCCGGCTCGCGCGGCCGCGCCAGCTATTCGGGTTCGAATGAAGCCGCGTATGTGAAGGCCGAAGGCACCATCACCCGCATCGAGATCGGCGAACTGCGCAAGTTCACCGCCGACATCAAGGGCGACCTGATCAAGTCGGGCGCCTTCCGCGTGGTGCAGGCGCGCCCCTACACGGCCAAGCCGACCGAACAGCTGTTCGACGTGATCAGCCGCATCAAGCAAGGCGCCTTCCCGGGCGCTGACTACGTGCTGTTCGGCACCGTCACCAGCGTGGAATGGCGCGACGACGTGCAGCCGCTGCAAGGCACGCGCAACTCGATGCTGCTCTACAGCCTGGAGCTTGGTGTCGACTTCAGCCTTATCAACACGCGCACGCATGAAGTGAAGGCGGCGTTCTCGGTGGTGGGCGAAGGCAACGACAACAAGATCTGGTCGGGCGGCGCGCGCCTGACGCCCAACAAGGCGCGGGTGATGCAAGCCGTGTCCCGCTCGCTGGCGGCAGAGGTGTCGACGCAGTTGTCCGAGCAGGTGCGGGGCTTCCCGGCACCGCGTGAGGCCGGCGAAGCACGCGAGCCTGCCGAGGCAGCGGCTCCGGCCAAGGTCCGCGTGTTCGAATAAGCGCACCTGGGGGCCGCGCGGAAATCGAGCCATCGAAAAAATTTCTGCGCCGGCCCCTAAAGTTTTCTGCGCGCCATCCGATCACAGGCGTACTGATCAGCGAGATGGCGATGCAACTCTCTTCCTCTTCCATTTCCAGCACTGCGGTCGCCGGCACTCCTGGCGGCGGAAGCAGCTCGGCCAATGAAATCGAGCAACTGCAGCGCCAACTCAAACACCTGCAGAAGTCGATGGCAGACCTGCACAACCTGGGATTGCCGCCCAATCAAGCCAAGGCGCAAGCCGATGTCTTGAGCATGCAGGTCCAGATCGTGCAGGCGCAGATTGAGCGGCTGCAGACACGCAAAGGCCTGGAGCAGGCCGAAACCCAGGTCGAGAACCGCCATAAGGCGGTGGACTCGTCCAGCACCAGCGACACCAGTGCAACCGCCCGCGCCCGCACCACGGACAAGGTCACCGGTTCGTCCACTGCCGCCGATGCGCGCTTGCAGGCACGCCACGCGCAGGCCACACAAACGGCACATCCGGCCAGTGCAGAAGCCATCGCACCGGCAGAGCCGCCGCTGGTTTCCGTGAAGGCCTGAGGACCTGAGGGTCTGAACGGCAGCGCGCAGGCGGCTGTCCTGCTGCAATGGCGCCAGAACCGATCCTCACCCCGCGCATCCGCCACCCCCTACCACCGGGGGGACGTCAGCCCCTGCCGCCAACGGCGACAATCGCCGCGCCGCTTGCTTCTGCACGGCACTGAGACTCCGCATGACCTCCGCCGCCAGCGACGCCTTGCCTCCAACCACCCCCGTCGCACCGCCCGCGGCGCGCACACCCTCCCGCAATTTCTTCGCCCGCCATTGGCGCGGTGATTACAGCCTCGCCCGCTCGTACTGGCTGCACACCGCGCTCATGCAGTTTGGCGTGGTCGCGCTCAGCGCCGGGGTGACGCACGCACTGGCGCACAACGCGCCGGCACGCACCTCGTCGTCGGCCTTGCTGGTCATTTATGGGATGGGGCTGGCGCTGTGGATCTGGGCGATCGTCGGTACCTGGCGTGCTGCGGAGCGCGAGCGGGCCCGCTTGTCGAACGTATGGCCCGTAGTGGCCAAGGTGATGATTGTGCTGGGCGCCCTGGCGACCAGTTCGCGCGTCGTCAACGACCTGCCGCGCCTGGGCGCACATCTGCGCACGGCGCTGGGAGAACAGGCGGCCTCGCCATTTACGGTGGTGCCGCAGCACGATGGGCGCGCCATCCTGTTTACCGGCGGCATGAACGACGGCGCGGCCGATGCCCTGGAAGCCGCACTACGCCAGGCGCCGCAGGCCACCGCCGTGGTGTTGCGCTCCGAAGGCGGCTGGCTGCGCGAAGGTGCGCTGGTGGCCGACATCATCCGCCAGCACCATCTGCGCACCTATGTCGAGCGCACCTGCGCATCGGCTTGCACCATCGCCTTCCTGGCGGGTGAGGACCGTGCCGCCGCGCCAGGCGCACGCATCGGCTTCCACCGCCCCCGCGCGGTCGGCGCCGAGCACGACCAAACCCCAGGCGCCACCGGCAATGAACTGTGGGAGGCCTACAGCGCCGCCGGCCTGCCCGACGCATTCGTGCGCCGCGTGCAGAACACCCCCTTTGATGAGATGTGGTTTCCAACCGCAGAGGAATTGCGGGCCAACCATGTGGTCACGCGCGTCTCTGCCGGCGGGGAATACGCCACCATGGCCACGCAACTGCGCAGCCGCGACGCGCTGGCCGCAGAACTGCGCAACACCCCGCTCTACGCCACGCTGGAGCGCAAATACCCCGCCCACTTCGGCCAGTTGCTCGACACCGTGTGGCAAGCCCTGCAGCGCGACGCCAGCGATGCCGAGGTGACGGCGTTGCTGCGTGCGCAATCGACCAAGCTGTATCGCGCTTTGATTCCAACCGCGCCCGATGCCCTGCTGTTTGCCAACGCGCAACTGACGCTGGACGCCGCACAGGCCTTGCAGCGCGTGAGCCCCGAAGCCTGCGTCGCCTACCTGGACGGCACAGCCGAGGCGAGTGCCGCCACCGCACACCTGCCGCGCGCCCTGGCCGCCCGCGAGCAAAACCTGTTTGCCGAGCTGATGCAGGCGGCCGACCCTGACCACGCCCCGGTTGTCACCCGGGCGCAAATCCTGCCCGTGCTACAGCTGGCCGTGGCGGCACTGCCGCTCGACCAGCAGCGCGTGCTGACCCTGCCCGCGTTGCGCCGTGCGGCCCCAGCAGGGGCGCGCTGCCAGGCGTTGATCGGCTTCGCACGGGCCATCCTGGCGCTACCCGCCGCCGAACGCGCGCTCGCGTTGCGCGGCATGTACGCCGATACCTCCGCGCCAGACGCTTAGATCAGACGCCGCACAAACTCAGGATGCCGCCCGCAGCGCGCTGAGCGACGCGCGCTGGCGCCCCTGCGCATCAAAGTTTTCCGGCGCCAGCCATTGCTCAAACGCCGCCCGCAGTTGCGGCCATTCGGTGTCGATGATGGAAAACCACGCGGTATCGCGGCTGCGCCCCTTGTAGACGACCGCCTGGCGGAAGATCCCCTCAAACCGAAAGCCCATCCGCTGCGCCGCCTGCCGAGACGGCGCGTTGAGGCTGTCGCACTTCCACTCGTAGCGGCGGTAGCCGAGGTCATCAAACACGTGCTTCATCAATAGGAACTGCGCCTCGGTGGAAGCCGGCGTGCGTTGCAGCAGCGGCGAAAACGTTACCGCCCCCACCTCCACCACGCCGTGCTCCGGCGTGATGCGCATGAGGGCCAGCGTGCCGACGGCCCGCTCGGTACGCGCGTCGATCACGGCGTACTGCAATGGATCGCGCCGCGCCGCAATGCGCTCGAGATAAGCGCGATGCGCGGCGGCATCCGTAAATGGGCCCTCCATCAGATAGGTCCAATCACGGCCGTCCTGCGCGTGGCGGAAGGCCTCGAACAAGGCATCGGCGTGGCGCGCTGGGTCCAGCGGCTCCAGCCGGCAATATCGGCCGAGCAGTGGCGTATGCGGCGGCAGCGGGCGAGCGCTCCAGTCCGGCAGCGGCATGCCGATGGGTTGTTCGTACGGATTGGGCGTGGTGGTCGTCATGCGAAAACGGGGGATGTCGATGGGGGAAGCGTGAATGACGACCACCCTATCGAACACCGTGGCTCCGCGAAAAGATCCATGGATGCCCCACTTACTGGAGCCAGGCACTCCAGGCCGCCACGGATTAGTCCATTTGACGCCCGGCCAACCACCGATGGCGCAGCTCCGCCCCAGCCGTTATGGTGCGGGCGGGGGAAGACAGCGTCGGCCAACGGCGCGGGCATTGGCTTTGCTGTGCGGAG
The DNA here is from genome assembly GCA_039592975.1 of Ralstonia sp. Taxonomy (GTDB): domain Bacteria; phylum Pseudomonadota; class Gammaproteobacteria; order Burkholderiales; family Burkholderiaceae; genus Ralstonia. Next base: position 48,047 of record JBCNQE010000011.1, read on the forward strand.
AGACATCCGCAAGCCAGGCAGGGGCTCGCCAACCGTTGTGATATCGCACCGTTTTCCTGACCAGGAGCCGTACGTGGCGCCATCGAAGAAGGGGAGGATTCGCCAGCGCATCTGCCGCGGATGCGCTGCAGCGTGGCTCGTGCTGGCTGCGCTGGCGTGGGCGCGGCCCCTACCTGCCGCACCCCGGCTGGTGAACCCCGTCAACCTGCGCATTGACGAGAGCGCATCCGTGGCGCTGCCCCGTAACTGGGGCCCCTTGCGGCTAGGGAGCGACACGCCCATCCCGAGCGTCCCGCCAACCATCCAATCGCCGTTCGGGCCTTCCCGACTGGTATTTGCGCAACAAACGCCGGCATCGGAAGGCTTTGCACTGGTAACGGTGCGCAAATCCAATTTTGAACAAGGTACCCCGCAGTACCTGGAGACCATGCGCCAGCGCGATCTGGCGATCCTGCTCACCCACATGGAAACGCGCGTGCACGGCGGTCGCCCGAGCTGGGCCGTGCGCCTGGTCCGCAGTAAGCCGCCAGCGCTGCGGGCGTTGGGTGGCCGCCGCGTGATCTATTGGGAAGGTGAATGGAACACCGGGGACAATCGCACGGCCATGGTCCGTGGCTATGCCTTTTTCGGGAACGGCGCGGTCTATCTGCTGCGCGTGTTTGGCACCGCCGGCCACGATCAGCCGGCCTTTGCCGAAGAAGCACGCTTTGCCGATACCGTGGCGGGCACCTTCCGAACGCGGTAGCGCCACCGCCTAGCTGCGCATTTGTTGCGTCGCACCAACGCCTTTCTAAACGTCACACTGATCCCGGCAGGGCGCAGCCCGCGCCACGCAAGCGCTGAAATTTGTTGTTACCTTTGGAACAGTCTGTTCACCCCGAACCGTATTGTTCTTCCGCATTGCAACACCTAAACTTCGTGACAGTTGTTCGGACATCGATTGCCTGAACAAGCATTGCAAGTGTTGTAAGGAGAACAATCATGAAATGGTTGGATATTGGCGCCGTCATGGCCGCCTGGATCGCAAGCTGCGTCGCAGCAGGCTGGCTCATCAGCGCCGCCGCTTTTCTGGCCTGACCTCGCCAGAAACAAAATGGCCGAGCGGGAAGCGCCCCTCCCTGCCCGGCCCTGAATTTCCCGGTTGATCGGTTTGTTAGGCGCGCACCTCTCCCGCCCACTGGACAAATCGATCGACAAACCCCTGCAGGAACTGGCGCGTACGCGCGTCCACCACCTCGCCCTGCGCATCGAAGGGCTCCCCCGCAAAGTGGAAGAACACCTCCGGCAACGGCAGCGTCCTCACGCCCACCGCCGCGAGCACATTGCGCAGCTGCGCCTGCGACAGCGCCGTGCCGATCGCACCGGGTGATGCACCCGCAACACCCGCCGGCTTGCCACCCCACACACTGTGGCCGTACGGCCGTGAACCCCAGTCGATTGCGTTTTTCAGCACGCCCGGTATGCCGCGGTTGTATTCCGGCGTGACGAATAGCAAGGCATCGACACTCGCCACCGCATTCTTGAAGCGCTGTACGGGCTCAGGCAGGTTGCTGTCCAAATCCTGGTTGTAAAGCGGCAGCTCACCAATCTCGATGAACTGGGCCTGCGCGCCCGAAGGCAGCAGCCGCACCAGCGCCTGTGCCAGTTGGCGGTTGAACGACGCCTTGCGCAGGCTGCCGACGATCACACCGATAGTCAGATTGCTCATGAACGCTCCTCGCTCGAAAAGATTTGCGGTGGGTTGCGCGAGTGCCGTCAATCGGCCGTGGCCGGTTCGGGCGCCACTTCGCGCTTGATGCGGTTGATCAGGGCAAACATCAGCGGGTTGAGCAGGATCGACAGAATCGCCGCCGCCAGCAGCAGCCCGCGGGCGCGCGCCGGCAGAATCTCCAGAGCGATGCCCAGCCCAATCAGGATGAACGAAAACTCGCCGATCTGCGCGAGGCTGGCGGAAATCGTGAGCGCCGTCCGGTTGCCGTGGCCAAATGCACGCACCACCGCAAAGGCCGCCAACGACTTGCCCACCACCACGATCAACACCGTGCCCAGCACCGCCCAGGTGTCATCGATCAGCACGCGCGGGTCGAACAGCATGCCCACCGAGACGAAAAACAGCACCGCAAATGCATCGCGCAGTGGCAGCGATTCTTCGGCCGCGCGCTGGCTGAATTCGGACTCGGCCAACACCATCCCCGCAAAGAACGCACCCAGCGCGAACGACACCCCAAACAGCACCGTTGCACCGTAGGCCACGCCCAGCGCGGTGGCCAGCACGCCCAGGCGGAACAGCTCACGGCTGCCGGTCATGACAATGCGCTCCAGCATCCACGGGATCACGCGGCGGCCCACCATCAGCATCAACGCGGCAAAGGCCACCACCTTCGAAAGCGTGATCGCCAGCACCTTGATGACGCCCCACGCGCTGATAGCCGTGCTGCCGGAGCCACCCAGCGCACCGGCCAGTGCCGGCAGCAGCACCAGCGTCACCACCATGACGAGGTCTTCCACGATCAGCCAACCGACGGCGATATGGCCTTCGTGCGAAGTGTCGATGCCGCGGTCTTCGAGTGCCTTGAGCAGCACCACGGTGCTTGCCACTGACAGGGCCAAGCCGAATACCAGCCCCGGGCCCCAATCCCAGCCGAGCAGCCACGCCAGCCCCATGCCCATGAGCGTGGCCAGCGCAATCTGCCCGATGGCCCCCGGAATGGCGATGGCCTTGACGGCCAGCAACTCCTTCATCGAAAAGTGCAGCCCGACGCCGAACATCAACAGAATCACGCCCAGCTCGGCCAACTGCGGCGCCAGGCTCTGGTCGGCCACGAAGCCGGGCGTAAATGGCCCCGCGACCACGCCCGCCACCAGATAGCCCACGAGGGGCGGCAGCCGCAGGCGCTGCGCCAGCGTGCCAAAGATGAAGGCCAGCACCAGGCCGCCGATGATGGTGGAGATGAGCGGGGTGTCGACGTGCATGCGGTCCTGTGATGTTGGGGCGGGAAGTGGGAGAGGCGCACGATGAGACACCGAATCGGACGCTCCACCCAGATGGACAGGCGCCACGCCGATTGGTGCGGCGAGCCCATGCAGCCCACCCCGCGCTGCACACAGTATGCGCAGACGAGCTTAGCGTGATGTTGCGGCGACGCTGCCCGGCGGCCATCCACCCGCCTGCGCCGCAGCAAGAAGCGTTCGCACCAGGGCATCGGCCTGTGCCAACGCGGGGTCGGCTGCGGCAGGAGAAGCCGGCCGCGGCGCCGTGGGCACCGTCCCCAACAGCCGGCCATCACGCGCGTGCGTATCAATCGACACCGTCATCGACACGCCAATCGGCAGCGGACGCGCTGCCATTTCCGCCGGATCCAGCGCCACCATCACCGGCACCCGCTGGACCACCTTGACCCAGTTGCCGGCGGCATTCTGCGGCGGCAGCATCGAAAATGCGCCGCCCGTCCCTGGTGACAACCCAGCGATGTGGCCACGAAACACCACATCGGCCCCATACAGATCAGACACGACCTCAACGGGTTGCCCGATGCGTACGTTGCGAATCTGCCCCTCCTTCAGGTTGGCCTCGACCCACAGTTGGGCCAGCGGCACGATCGCCATCAACTGCGCGCCCGCACCAATGGGTTGCCCCACCTGCACCGAGCGTTGGACCACGCACCCATCGACCGGCGCGATGATGGTCGTGCGCGCCAGTTGCAGATAGGCGGCCCGCACCTGCTGGGCCGCATCGGCAACGGCGGGGTTGTCTTCGGCACGCACATCGCCCACCACGGCGCGGCTCGCCGCGACTTGGTTGCGCGCCGCCGCCAGGTTCGCGCGGGCCTGCTCGACCGACATGCGCGCCCGTGCCAGTTCCTCTTCAGACACCACCTCCGCTGAAGCACCGGAGCGTGCCGCCAGTGCGCGCTCGGCCAAGGTCAGCTCTGCCGCCCGTGCGCGGACGGCGTCTTCATACATGGCCGCCGTCAGGCCGCCTTCGCGGGTGCGCCGCACGGCGAGCGCCAATTGCGCCTTGGCGCGTTCCAGCGCGATCTGCGCGTCGGCCGGGTCCAGCCTGACCAGCAGCTGGCCGGCCTTCACGCACTCGGTGTTGCCGACGCCCACATCACGCACGATGCCGGCCGTCTGCGCGGCAATCTGCACCACGTTGCCGGCCACGTACGCATTGTCGGTGTCTTCCAGATAGCGGCCGCGCAACAGCCAATACGTGACGGCGACCGCGGCAATGGCCAGCACCACGCCCAGCAGCCCGGCAAACATGGCGTTGCGCCGCCGTACCTTGCGCGGGTCACGCACGGGCAATGCCGCCGCCTGATCGATGAGAGGCTCCCTATGCATGCGTGTTGCGCCCGTTGATGTCAAATCCCCCGCCCAGCGCCCGCATGAGGGCGATCCAGGCCTCGCGCCGCTGTGCTTGCAGCGTGGTCAGCCGCAGCTGTTCGTCCAGCAGCGCCGCTTGCGCCGCGAGCTGCTCGGCGCGTGTCAGCAAACCCCGCCGATGGCGCTCGTCGGCAATCTGCGCCATGCGCTCGCGCGCCGCCACCACCTGCTGCTGATGACGGGCCAGCGCCTCAGCGCTAGCGAGCGCAAGGATGGAGCGGGCCACCTCGCCCAGCGCCTCGTCCAGCGTTTTGTTGTAGAGCGCCACCATCGTGTCGGCATTGGCCTCCTCGGCACGCAGTTGTGCTTGCAGGCGCGGGCGCTCGAACAGCGGCAACGACAGCGCCGGCCCGGCCGCCAACGTGATCGATGAACGGGAAAACAGCGTGTTCACGTTGAGCGATGAAAAACCGGTGACGGCAAGCAGGTTGATGTTGGGATAGAACTGCGCCCGCGCTGCATCGATCCGCCCACCAGCCGCATCCACCCGCAGGCGGGCAGCGACGATGTCCGGCCGCCGGCCGAGCAAGTCCAACGGCAACGTCGGTGGCAGCACTGCGCCGGCCGGTTCGGCCATCTTGGGCCGGGCGAGCGCAAGGCCACGCTCGGGGCCGCGCCCAGATAGCACACCCATCTGCAACCGCAACTGCGTGATGGCGTCGTCGGCCTGTTGCAGTTGCGCGCGCAAGGCTGCATCGGCCGCTCGGGTCGCTTCGGCGTCGTAGCCATTGTCCAAGCCGCGCCGGATGCGCTCGGCGCTGATGGCATGGCGGCGCTCGGCGTCGCGCACCTTGTGTTCGAGCAGATCGCGCCGGCCGAATGCGTAGTCGAATTGGCTGTAGAGGGTGACCAGCGCACTCACCAGCGCAAGGCGTGCCTGCTGGGCGTCGACGGCAGCGGCGGCACGCTCCGACAACAATGCACGTCCGATCGCGCGGTTGTGGCCCCAGAGATCGAGGTCGTATCGCGCCGCGCCAATCACGCTGCTCGGCGAGACCCACGGCTCGCTGAACAGCTCGATCGGGACGTTCGTGCCGGCCACATTGACGTTGGCCACGCCATCCACCTGCGGCGCGCGCGCCTTCATGACGCTGGCTGTGGCCGTACCCGCCAGGCCGCTCACCGAGCCGAACGTATCCAACTGCGCCTGCGCCGCCGCCATACGGGCACGCGCCACGTCAAGGTCGGGGCTGTTGGCGCACGCCTCCTCCACCAACGCGCTCAATTGCGGATCGGCAAACACGTCGACCCAGTGGGCTGTGGGCCAAGCCGCCCCGCCGGGTGCCGCTGGCTCAGCGCTGGACAACGTGCGGGCGAGCGCATCGGGTGCCGGTGTGCGCATCGACACCGTTCGCTGATCGGGGCCAACGCACCCCGCCAAAGTCACCACGACCAACACGGCCGCCAACACCGGCACACACTGCGCTCCACCCCACCTTGATGGCAGCAACATGGTCAACGGCTGAAGAAGCGGGCTGCCAGCCGAGGCCGCGCCAATTCAATCGAACCGAGCCGGCCACGCAGTGCATCCACGACGCCGCAGACAATGCCCAGGAGCTTGGCGCGCTTGTCACGCTCGAACAGCGCAATCTGCACCACCTGCCACAGCGTGATCAGGTTGGGCGTGATGGCAAGCGGCAACCCCAGCCCGTACTGCAGCGCCAGATGCATGCCGTTGCGCGCGATGTAGTAGCGCCGAAATGCCGGATGGTTCATCGATGTCATGTGCAGAAAGCCGAGCCGGTGTTCGCGCTTATTGCCGATCTGGTGCGAGAGCACGAGCCTTGGCACCACATAGAACGGTACGCCGCGTGCCAGCGCGCGCAGCGCATATTCCGTATCCACGTGGTCAATGAAGAGCGCCTCTGAAAACGTGCCCAGCCGTGCGAATGCCTGCCGCGAAATCACCGAGCCCGAAGACAACAGAAACGAGCAGCGCTGCAATGCCACCGACGTGTCGATCTTCACGCGCCGGATTGTGAACCCATTGCTGACGATTTCGGGCAGGAAACGCTGGGCGCCCTCGTCATAGATGCGCGGGCCCACCACAAACGCACTGTCGCCAAGCGCTGCGCAGGCATCGCGCATGGCGGGAAAGTAGTCATCACTGGCGCGTGAATCCTGATCGAACAGTGCGACGGCGGCGGCGCCTTCAGCAAACAACGCATGCAGGCCCCGGTTGAATGCCCCTGCAATGCCACCCTCGTTGCCATTGAACAGATAGGAGACGCCGTGCTCGGTCAACCACTGCTGGCGTTCGGGATCTGCTTGCGGAGAGTTATCGATCGCCAGCAAGCGCGGCGTGCGTGCGCGCAGGCGGGCGAGATGAGCGACGTCGTCGTCGGATGGCCGATACAGCACGACCAGCGCAGCGGGCGTATCGACGCGTTCCACGGGTTGAATGGGCATGGCGGTCAGTTCGGTCAGCATGGTCGTCATCCTTCGTGGAATCAGTGCGCGGCCTGTGCGGCGACACCCTTGCGTGGGCGCGTCAGCCACATGGCGGCGGCCAGGCTCAGGCACACCAGGCTGGCCATGTAGAACAGGTCATTGGTGGCCATCATGTAGGCCTGCTGCCGCACGGTGCGCTCGATGGCGCCCAGACCGCTACTGCCCTGGAGCCCCACTTCGCGCAGCGCATGCAGGAAATGCCGCGTGCCGTCAGAGGCCGGCGTGACGGATTGGACCAGCGTGCCGTAGTGGTGCCCGGCACGGTTGTCCCACCACGTCACGCTCAACGCGGTGCCGACCGCCGCGAACATCGTGCGCAGAAAGTTCGACAGCCCGGCGGCGGCGGCCAGCTTGTGGTCCGGTACGTTGGCCAGGATGATGGTCGTGAGCGGAATGAAAAAACACGGCAACCCGATGCCCTGGATAAAGGTGGGCGTGGCGATCTGCCAGAACGCCATCGTCAAGGTAAAGCGCGCATCCCACGCCATCACGGCGCCAAACACCAAAAAGCCGAACGAGGCGACGAGCCGCGCATCCAGCCGCTCCAGATACAGGCTGACCAGCACCGAGAACACCAGCGCCAGGATGCCGAGCGACGCCGTCACCATGCCGGTATGCAGCGCGGTGTAGCCCATCACGGTCTGCATCCAGAGCGGAAAGATCACGCCGATCATGGCGAAGACGATCATGCCGGCCGACACGATGACCACGCCGAAGGTGAAGGTGCGGTCCTGAAACAGCGTGAGATCCACCACCGGATGCGGCTCAGCCGATTCCCAGATCAGCAGCGCCGACAAGGCCAGCACCGCAACGATGCCCAGCGTGACGATCAGGTGGGAATCGAACCAGCCGCGATCGCGCCCCAGGTCGAACATCGCCTGCATGGCGCCCACGCCTACTACCAGCAGGGCGATACCGACTGCATCGATGGGCGTGCCGGCGGCAGACGGGCGATCGCGCGGGAGCAACGCCGCGCAAGTCAGGAAAGCAAATGCGCCAATCGGCAGGTTGATGAAGAAGATCCATGGCCACGCAAACTGATCAACGATCCAACCGCCAAACACCGGCCCAAAGATGGAGGCCAGCAGGACCGTCATGCCCCACAGCGACAGGGCAAGCGTGCGGTGCCGTGCCGCAAAGACGCGCAGCAGGATGGTCTGCGACAGCGGCACCATGGGCCCGGAGCAAAAACCTTGAAGCGCGCGGAACGTCACCAGGCTTTCGAGGTGGCGCGACAGGCCGCACAGCATCGACGTGAGCGTAAACAGGAAGATGGCCGCCATGAACAGACGCGCCTCGCCAATGCGCCCCGCCAGCCAGCCCGTGAGCGGCACGGCAATGGCAGCGGAAACCGCGTAGGAGCTGATCACCCACGTTGCCTGCGCATGCGAGACGCCGAGGTTGCCGGCGAGCGATGGCACCGCCACGTTGGTGACAGTGGAGTCGAGCACCTCGATGAAGGTCGCCAGCAACAACGCGCCGGTCAGCACAGCCAGCCACACGCCGCGCAATGGCGGCGCATCGATGGGGGTGCCGGCAGCGGTGTCCGCGGAAAGCGGGGTCGCGGCCGTCATGCGGACAGCGCGAGCCGGTCAGCCTCCACGCTTTCGCGAGCGGGTGGTGCCAGGCGCTCGATGTAGCGGGCGGCGTCGACGCAGGCGTCGGGCGCGTCTGCCATCTGTTGCTTGAAGCTGGCGCACTGGGCGGCAACCGCCGGGTTCGCGATCAGCCTGTCGAGTGCAAGCGCCACGGCGCGGCCACTGGCCGGACCGTCGATCCGCACACCGCAGCCCGAGCGTGCCACGCGCGCTGCGTTGTCGAACTGGTCATGCGCAAACGGCGTCACCACCTGCGGAATGCCGGCGGCGTACGCCAGCGCCGCCGTGCCCACGCCACCATGGTGGACGATGGCCGCACAACGCGGCAGCAAGGCGCGCATGGGCAGGAATGGGCGCTGGAGCACGCGGTCGCGCTCCAACGCCATGAGCGACGCGGACGCCGCCTTGCCCAGCACGATGGCCCGGTGACCGGTGCGCCGCAGCGTTTCTGCCACCAGGCCTGCATACGCCACGTCGTCGATCCGTGTCGACCCGGCCGTGAATACCACGGGCGCTGGACCGGCGGCCAGAAAGGTTTCCAGGGCTGCATCGTGGGGCGCGTCATCGTCCGGCGCTTCGCCCAGCAGGGGGAAGCCGCATAGATGAAGCGGTTTCGGCCAATCCGGCTGCGGCGGCGCGAACCACTCCGGAAACAGGCATAGCACGCCGTCCGGCGAATGCAGCCACGTGCCGAGAATGCGCCCCACCGGCGGCAAACCCAACTCCGCGCGCACGGCGTTGAGCGTGGGACCAACGGCGGGATCGAGCACGCGATCTTCGATGGCGTGCATGAGTGCAATGCGCCAGCGCAGCGGAAGCCAGCCGGGCACGGTCAGCCGCTTGTGGGTGGGCGGTGCATGCGCCGACAGCAACGTAGAGGGCGACACCTGCACCGATACATAGGGCGTGCCATGGCGCTCCTGCATCAGGCGCGCCGCCAATGCCCAGAGTGACCCGACCAACACCGTGTCGTCGGTGGCGAGCCTCTCCAGTGCATCGAAATGCGGACGGATGGTCGGCGCAATCAACCCCCACAGGGTCTTGAATGACGTGCGCGGATTCCACAACGCGGGGCTGGCGAGCGCGGCTTCGTACTCCTGCGCCGACCCGATCGGCACGAAGCCAAAGCCATGGCGTTCCACGAGCGCCGCAAACGGCGCGTGCGTGCACACGACCACACGATGGCCGCGCTCTGCCAGCGCACGGCCGATGCCGATAAAGGGGTGGACGTCTCCGGTGGACCCAATGGCCGTGATGACGATCTGCGCCATGGCGGCCGTCAGTAAAGACCCGGCACCAGCGCGCGGACCTGGCGGCGATACGCGCGATAGGGTTCACCGAAATGTTCTGAGAGCCAGCGCTCTTCCAGCCGCACCTTGTACGCCAGCGACAGGAAGATCAGCACAAGGCCGAGGCCGGCAGCCCATTCACCCCGGATCATCGCCGCGCCGGCCAGGGCGGCAAGGCAACCGGAATAGATGGGATGACGCACCAGCGCATAGGGGCCGCTGCGCACCAGCTCATGGTCGTCCTTGAGCGTGACGGACACGCTCCAGTTCGTGCCCAGGTGCACCCGCCCCCACACGGAAAACAGCAGCCCCGCCACCACCACAGCCAGCCCACTCCACTGCAACAGCCCGAAGACGGGTTCGGATGGCGCGCCACGTGTAAGCCCCAACAGCGGAAGCGGCAACACGATCAACGCACTGCCCGCGATCAGCGGAATGGATTGCAACGTGCGCGACAGCCGACGCTCCATACGGACGGTCTCCTTGGTACCCGGCGCGGCGTGGATCCAGTACGCGAGCCACGCAAGCCACGGCACCACAATGGCCGCCGTCCGGACCAGGGCTGAAATCACCTCCATTTGCAGCGCGCCCATTCAGTTTGCCCCTGCAAACGTTGGCGCTTGCAGCGCAGCAAGAAACGACTGCGCGGGCAGCGAATGTGCTGTTGGCGTCTCTGCTGTGTCGAAAAACGCCATGATCTCGCCACGTACAGCGGCCTTTTGTGCGCGGCCTTCCAATTCAAGAAAATGGCCTGTATCCGCAATCGCAGAAAACTGTGCATGCCTTATATACTTAGCCATCTTCTGAATATCGTCAGAGGGGGTATGACGATCCAGTGTTCCGTTAATAAACTTGATTTCGCACCGGATATTGGAGAGCGTCGGCAGATATTCATCTGGGCGCAGCGCCAATATTTGATCAATATGAAATTTTATTTGCGCCCGTTCTTCCTCGGGTAGATTGATCAGATAGCGGTAATTCATCGACTTCAATACGCCCGGCAGGTTTTGCCCGACTGTATTGTTGAGCAATTCGGCGGCGGCATTCTTATCGTCGCGATGGAGATGCTCGCGTGCCGTGGTCACATAATCCATCATCGCGGCATTCAGAAAGGGCGAGAACGAACCGATAACGGCGCGCTGCACACTGCTCGCACCGCGCGCCAACGCCAGCAATGCCGCCAGCCCGCCCCACGAGACCGAGTAGAGGAATTTGGGCCGAAACCGGTGGATCAACTCCAGCAGAATGGCGACCTCGTCGTCCTTCGTCAGCAGAAACTGGCCTGGGTTGTGCTGGCGCGACTGCCCGGCATACGGCAGGTCGAAGCACACCACGTTGTAGCGCTCGCCCAGGTACTTGATGGTCTGCCCGAACGAGGCAGTCGTGGCCAATGCGCCATTGACCAGAATGACACTGTCCGCATCGTCATGGAACAGGTGTCTTTCAACATGGACATTCAGTGTGTCAAACACACGAACAATGATTTTTTCAACGGACATGCCACCTCCGCAAAACCGCAGAAAAGCGTTATCCCTATCGCGCATTCGCACAATATCTAAAGGGGAACATCCATGCTGAACACAACAGAAACCTCGCCCCGATCCACTCCATCGCCACGCTTGGTGCGGTGCAAGGTAGGAGCCAGTATAAGCACGCGCCGCTTCGACTTCCAAGCAGAACGAACTAAATCTTTTGAATGCCTCTATAAGAATAATTTTTTTGACTTCGGGCGCCGAATCGCCTTTCCACTTTTTTCTGCCTAAACCGTAGCGCGCACCAATCGAGTGACTTTATTAAGCCCCGATAAAACAAACCCGCATTCATATTGGTGTCATCTCGCCCGTTTAGCGGGCGCACTGGCTCGCATTTGTGCACACGCACAAATGGGGTGCTAACAAGGCACCCAATGGGCAGTCCGCGGCACACCTGAACTGTCTGGGCCAAATGTCATGCAAAAGACATCGCCGCCAGAACACCGCTCCTACACTGCGCCGCAGACCCGCCCCTCCGAGGCGGACAAGGAGACAACACATGCGCTACGCCAACAAGGTCCTTTCCGTGGACGAGGCCATCGCCCACGTCCGCAGCGGTAGCCGCCTGATGCTGGGCGAATTCGTGGGCGCCGGCGAACCGGCCTGCTGCATCGAGGCGCTGCTCGCCAGCGATATCGGCCAACTCACGCTCATCACCAACACACCGGGGCTGCGCGGCGGCTTTCTCAAAGCCAGGCTGTTCGCCTCGGGCCAGTTGGCGGAGTTCATCGGCACGCATGTCGGCACGACCGATGAATCGACCCAGGCGTACCTGACCGATGCCGTGCGGGTGGCCGAGTTCTTCCCGATGGGCACCTGGGCAGAGAAGGTGCGTGCGGGTGCCCTGGGGCTGGGCGGCGCGCTGGTACCGGTGGGCGTGGGCATCCTCGACCAACCGGGGATGTTTCCGCAACGTGGCGCACCCAAGCCGACGATCACGGTCGAGGGCACGACCTGCTTCGTGGAGCCACCGCTGCGCGCTGATGTATCGATCATCAAGGGCTGGCGCGCCGATACCTTCGGCAACGTGGAATTTCGCGGCACGGCGCTGCAGAACCAGCGCGACATCGCCATGGCCGGCGACTACACCATCGTCGAGGTGAATGAGATCGTGGAGGTCGGCACGATTCCGCCCGAGCGCGTCGGCTGCCCCGGCGTGTTCGTCAATGCGGTGGTGCAAGGGCTGTCATTGGAAGACCAGCACGCGCTCTACAAGCAGCACTGGACCAAGCTTGGCCGCCTGCCCGCCGCTGCAGAAGCCTGATCCCCCTTCCCCTGACGACGAGACAAGGAGACCGCCATGCACCCGTTGCCCGAACACCCCAAACAACGTATCGCCGCCCGCTGTGCGCAGGAGTTGCACGCAGGGGAAGTCGTCAACCTCGGCCTGGGCATTCCCACGCTCACGGCCAACTACCTGGATGCCGACGCCGGCGTCATCTTCCACACCGAGAACGGCGCCTTCGGCTTCGGCGGGCGCCCCGCGTTGGGCGACATCGACAGCGACATCACCAACGCCGGCTGCGAGCCGATCACGCTGCCGCCGGGCGCCGCCATCATGGACCTCGCCACCTCGCTGGGCGCCATGCGCAACGGCTACATCGACGTAACCATCCTCGGCGCATTGCAAGTGGACGCGCAGGGCAACCTCGCCAACTGGGCGTGCGATCGCAACGGCAAGTGGTGGCCCGGTATCGGCGGGGCGATGGACCTGTGCTACGGCACGCGCAAAGTCATCGCCGCACTGGCCCACACCGACAAGCACGGCAATTCGAAGATTCTGCCGCGCTGCACGCTGCCGCTCACGGGCAAGGGCTGCGTGAAAGTCATCGTGACCGAGCACGCGGTGTTTGACGTGACCGACACCGGCTTGGTGCTGCGTGAAATCCTCTCGCATGCGACACTCGACGACATTCGCGCCATGACAGCCGCGCCCTTCACGCTGGCTCCGCTGCTGCAGATGCGCGCACCGCTTGAGGCCTGAGGACCTTACATGCCCACGACCGTTGATTGGTTCTTCGATGTCATCTCGCCGTTCGCCTACCTGCAGCTCGAGCAGTTCGACGCGCTGCAGAAGGCCAACGACATCGTCATCCGCCCGCGCCCGGTGGTGCTGGGCGCGATCCTGCATCACTGGGGGCAGAGGGGGCCGGCCGAGATCAGCCCCAAGCGCGTCTTCACCTATCGGCATGCGCTGTTTCGCGCGCAACAGCTGGGCATTCCGTTTCGCATGCCACCCGCGCATCCGTTCAACCCCATCAAGGCGCTACGGCTGACGATTGCGATGGGCGGCTCGCTCGATGCGGTGCGCGCGGTCTTCCGATACATCTGGCGCGATGGCAACGACGTCGCATCGCCCGAAGGCTTTGCTGCGCTATGCCAGGCGGTGGGGTTTCCGGAGGGCGCAGCAGCCGTCGAACAGCCCGCCGTGAAAGACGCCCTGCGCGCGCACACCGATGCCGCCATCGCGCTGGGCGTCTTTGGCGTGCCCACGCTGGTGCACAACGGCGAGCTGTTCTGGGGTGAAGATGCAACCGAGATGTTCCTGCAAAGCCTACACGCGGGCTGGCTCGCCACTCCGGAAGTCCAACGTGTGAGCCACCTGCCGGTGGGCATCCAACGTGGCTGATCACGATACAAATTCGCGCCCCGGCATTACCCGCGCACGGCTGGCGCATATCGCCGCATGGTCGATCGAGCTGCCTGCCGACGAGGCGGACCGCGCCTGCGCTGGCATCGTCGAAAAGACCTACGCGCGCGGCGCCTGCATCTGCCCGAAGAACACGTTGTTGGAGAGCTGGACGGGCGTGGTCACGGGCCTCATCAAGATCGGCACGGTTTCGCCCGAAGGCCGCAGCGTCACGTTTACGGGCGTGCCGGCCGGCGGCTGGTTTGGCGAAGGCACGGTGCTCAAGAACGAGCCGCGCCGCTACGACATCGTCGCGCTGCGCGATACACGCATGGCCTTTATGGACCGCGCCACTTTCATGTGGCTGGTGGAAAACAGCGTGGCCTTCAACCGCTTCCTGGTGAAGCAACTCAACGAGCGGCTCGGGCATTTCATGGCATTGCTGGAATACGACCGCCTGCTCGATGTCACGCCACGGCTGGCGCGCTGCATTGCATCGCTGTTCAACCCCGTGCTCTACCCCGGCGCGAGCGACCACCTTGAGATCACGCAGGAAGAACTCGGCCTGCTCTCGGGCATGACGCGGCAGGTGGCCAACCAGTCGCTCAAGGCCCTGGAGAAAGACGGCGTGGTCCGGCTGGAATACGGGGGCGTAACGGTCGTGGACCTGGACCGGCTGCGCACCTACGGCGCCTGACCGCACAGCGCTGTTTGTTACGGAATCTTCATCTGGCGCGGTGGGCCGTACCCGCTAGAATCGCGGCACAACAAGACAAGATCATTACGCTGCGGCATGCGCACCGCGCCGCCCGCAGCCGGAAGAGGGAACAGGGCAACGCACCCGTGCGTGCCTGCATCTATGCTGCCGATTCATCTGCTTTCCACCGGCAAGGCGCTGCCGGAGCAACGGATCACCTCCGCTGAACTTGACACTCGCCTCGGCCATGCCGCGGGCTACGTGCGCAAGAAATCCGGTATCGACGTCCGTCACCACGCCACGCTGGCCGAGCACCAATCGGAGCTCGCCGGTGCCGCCGTGCGCGATGCGCTGCGCCGTGCCAATGTGCCCGCTGCGTCCATCGACTTGCTGATCTCGGCCTCGGGCGTGCAGGAACAGGCGTTGCCCAACACGGCCACGCGCATCCTGGAGCACGCCGGGTTGCCGGCTGGCACGTCCGCGTTTGACGTCAACGCCAGTTGCCTGAGCTTCCTGGCTGCGCTGCATGTGGCCGGCAGCCTCCTGACCACGGGTGCGTACAAGCGCATTGCCGTGGTGGCGTCCGACCTCGCCTCGCGCGGCATCAACTGGGACGATGCGGAGACCGCGTTGATCTTTGGCGACGGTGCGGCGGCGGTGATCGTGGAAGCGGCACCGGCAACGTCCGGCGCCGGCATCCACGCCTACCGCATGGAGACGTATCCGGCCGGCAAGACCTTCTGTGAAATCCGCGCCGGTGGCACGCGCCGCAATCCGCGCACCGGTGCACAGCCGACCGACTACCTGTTCCACATGGACGGCAAGCGCGTGTTCAAGCTCGCGTCGCAATTGATGGGCGATTTTCTCGATCGCCTGTTTGCCGACAGCCGCTACACGCTGCGCGACATGCACGTCGTCGTGCCGCACCAGGCGAGCCACCTTGGCATGCAGCATCTGCGCAAACGGTTGGGCGTGCCGGAAGCCAGCGTGATCGACATCTACGCCCAGCATGGCAACCAAGTCGCCGCATCGATTCCCACCGCACTGCATGAAGCGGTGGTGAACCAACGCATCGAGCCAGGCAAACCCGTGCTGCTGCTGGGCACAGCTGCGGGCCTGACACTTGGCGGCATGGTGCTGACGGCATGACGACCTTGGTAACCGGCGCCACGGGTGGCCTGGGCCGCAACGCCGTCGATGCGCTGCTGACACAAGGCACACGCGTACGTGCCACCGGGCGTGATGCCACACAGCGCGAGCACTTCATCGCGCACGGCGCCGACTATGTCCCGGCCGATCTGGCACACCTGACGCCAGCCACACTCGACGCACTGCTGGACGGCGTCGATACGGTGTGGCATTGCGCGGCGTTGTCGTCGCCGTGGGGTGCGTATGACCGTTTCTATGCGGCCAACGTGCAAGCCACCGCTGCGCTGGCGGAAGGTGCGGTCAAGCGCGGTGTCCGGCGCTTCGTGCATATCTCCACGCCGTCGATCTATTTCGACTACCAGCACCACGCTGATCTGCCCGAGGCGTATCGCCCCGCGCGCTTTGCGAACCACTACGCGGCGACCAAGATGCTGGCCGAAGACGCCATCCAGCAGCAGGTGCGGCACCAGCACGCCACGCACTTTGTCGTCCTGCGCCCGCGCGGGTTGTTCGGGCCGCATGATCGGGTGGTGCTGCCGCGCATCCTGCATCTGCTGAAGCTGCGCGGCGGCGTGCTGCCGTTGCCCCGTGGCGGCGCGGCGCGCATGGACCTCACGTATCTGGAAAATGTCGTGCATGCCATGCAGTGCGCCACCACGGCAGACGTACCCTCCGGTGCCGTCTACAACATCACCAACCACGCGCCCGCCACGCTGCGCGACCTGCTCGATCAATTGCTGGGGAAACAGCTCGGGCTGCGTTACCGCATCCGCGCCGTGCCCTATCCGGCCATGGCACTGGCAGCGCGTGCGATGGAAGCGGCCAGCGCCATCACGCAGCGCGAGCCACTGCTTACGCGCTACAGCGCTGCCGCCCTGCACTACGACATGACGCTCGCCAACGACCGCGCGCGCATCGAACTCGGCTACGTGCCGCCCATCGACATGGCCGAAGGCATCCGCCGCACAGCCCATTGGTTACGCGAACATGGCGACATTGACGGTCTTTGAAGCCGGCTACTGCACACACACGGCCTGCGTGGCACTGCGCGGCGCGGGCCTGCGCACCTGCGCGTTCCCTGCCCGCGCGTGGCTGATCGAAGCCGCCGGCCGCCGCTGGCTGTGGGACACGGGCTATGCCTCGCACTTTCATGACCACACACGCAGCGGCCTGTTTGCGATCTATCGCAAGGTCACGCCGGTGTACTTCGATACGTCGGAATCGATGGCGGCACAGTTGGCGCAACGTGGCGTGCGCCCCGCTGATCTGGATGGGCTGATCGTCTCGCACTTCCACGGCGATCACGTGGCGGGCTTGCGTGATTTTCCGGGCGTGCCGGTCATCTGCTCCGGCGATGGGTGGATGCACCTGCGTGCGCTGCGTGGCGTGTCGGCGTTGCGGCGCGCCTTTGTGCCGGGGCTGATTCCCGAAGATTTTGAAACGCGCACGCGCTTTGTCGAACAGTTCGAACAGGTTGCGTTACCGCCCGAACTGGCGCCCTTCACTGCTGCATGGGCGCTGCCCGACAGCCAGGGTGATGTGCTGCTGGTGCCGCTGCCCGGCCATGCCGCCGGTCACGTGGGCGCGTTCGTGCGCACACACGAAGGCTGGGTGCTGCTGGCCGCCGATGCCGCATGGTCACCGCTGAGCTATCGCGAACTGCGTGGGCCGTCGGTGCTGGCGTACTCCATCATGGAAGATCGCCATGCGTACTTCGATACGCTGCGCAAATTGCACGCGCTGGATGCGGCGGGCCATGTACGCATCCTCCTCACGCACGAGGGCGCGCTATGACGGGTCTCCATCGCCTGCTGTGGTCGTACTGGCAGACGCGCTGGTTGCGCTTGCCGGATCGCGCCGCACTGCAAGCACATCAGCAACGCCAGATTGCGCACTTCACGCAACGCGTGCTGGCGCGCAGCCCGTATTTCCGCCCGTTCATCTCGAAGCCGATGCACGACTGGCCGTTGATGGACAAGGCCACGATGATGGCCAACTTCGATGCCATGAACACTGCCGGCCTGCGCCTGGACGACGTACTGGCGTGTGCACAGCAGGCGGAGCAATCGCGCGATTTCCGGCCGATGGTGGGCGCGTATTCGGTGGGCTTGTCGTCCGGCACATCGGGCGGGCGTGGTGTGTTTGTCGTCAGCCCCGCTGAACGCGCGCAATGGGCTGGCATCCTGCTCGCCAAGCTGCTGCCGCGCGGCCTGCTGCATGGCGAGCGCGTCGCGCTGTTCCTGCGTGCGAACAGCAACCTGTACACGGCGGTGCGCAATCCGTGGCTGACGTTCTCGTTCTTCGATCTGTTCGCGCCGTTCGATTCGCACCGCGCACCGCTTGAGGCCTTGCAGCCGACCATCATCGTGGGGCCAGCGCAGGTGCTGCGCGCGCTGGCCATGGAGAAGCTGGCCGGCCGGCTCGACATTGCGCCGGTGCAGGTGCTCTCCGGCGCCGAGGTGCTGGAGCCGATGGATCGTGCGCTGCTTGCGCAAGCCTTCGGCAACGTCGGCGAGGTCTACCAGGCCACGGAAGGTTTTCTGGGCGCGACTTGCTCGCATGGCACGCTGCACCTGAACGAAGCGCACGTGCACATCGAGCCGCAATGGCTGGATGCGCGCCGCTTCGTCCCCCTCGTCACGGATTTCACACGCAGCACGCAGCCCATCGTGCGCTACCGGCTCGACGACATCCTCATCCGCCGCGACCCGGCACTGGCGCCCTGCCCCTGCGGCAACCCGGCCATGGCCATCGAACGCATCGAAGGCCGCTGCGATGACACGCTCGTCCTGCCCGCGGTGGGCGGTGGCACGGTCACGCTGTTTGCCGACATGTGCTCGCGTGCCCTGGCACAAGTGCTGCCGCTGCATGCCGACTACCGCCTCGTGCAGACCGATGCCCACACGCTGGCGCTGTCCATCCAGCCGGTCGACGCAGACATTGCCAGTGTGTGCCAAACCCATCTGGCCGATGTCTTTGCCCGCCAGGGCGTCGACACTGCGCGCGTGACTTGGCATGCGGCACCCGCGTGCATCGCCACCGATTTCACAAGCAAGCGCCGCCGCATCGTCCGGCTCGCAGCATCGGGAGCGGAACGATGAGCCCGCTCGCGACGCGGCTGCGTCATCTGGCGTTGGGGTGGTGCTCGGTTGGCCTCGTCTATGGCACCTGCGGCGTGCTGCAGGGCGCGGGCATGGTCGTGCCGGAAACCGCGCTGGACCGCGCCATTCCGTTCAGCGCCTCCGGCATCTGGTTGTACGTGTCGTTCTTCGCGCTGATTCCGCTGGCCTATCTGCTGACGGACACCTCACGCCTGCGCTGGCTGGAACGCGCCATGCAGATGAGTGCGCTGGTAAGCGGCGCGGTGTTTCTGCTGTGGCCGACCACGCTGCACTATCCGCCGCTGGCCGATGCGTCATTGCCGGCCAGCGTGCAGCGCATGTTCATCACCATGGATTCCAGCCAGAACTGCCTGCCATCGCTGCATGGGGCACTGACGCTGCTCTCGGTGTGGGCGCTGGCCGAGGCGCGCAAACCCATTCGCACGTGCATCGTGGCGGCGTGGGGGCTTGGCATTTTGTACGCCACGATCCAGACGCGCCGGCACGTGGCGCTCGACCTGTCTGCGGGTGTTGCGGTGGGCGTGCTGTGCGGCGTGGCCGTCCGTCTTTGGTTGGCGCGACGCGCGTCAACGCTCTCGATTCAACCGGTATCGACATGAATGCATTTGCTTTGCCGCTGGCCTTGATGCTCGGGTGCGTGCTGCTGGAACTCGCCGCGCTCAAATGGTGGCGCGGCCAGCCGCTGCCGTGGCGCGACGTCATCCTCAACCTGAACTCCGGCCACGTGTTGATGTGGCTGTGCCGCGGTGTTGAAGTGGCAGGGTTCACCTGGCTGACTGCCCATGCCAGCCTCCATTGGGTCGACAGCTGGCACCCGGTGGCTGGCTGGGCCTTCGCCTTTGTGGCGTGGGACCTGGGTTTCTACTGGCTGCACCGCATGCACCACAAGCTGGGCTTTCTGTGGGCGATCCACGCGGTGCATCACGAGGGCGAGCATTTCAACCTGTCGCTGGGTGTGCGCAATGCGTGGCTGTCGTCGCTGACTTCGCTGCCGTTCTTCGTGCCGCTGGCACTGCTGGGCGTGACGCCGGAGATGTTCGTGGCGGTGTCCGGCCTGCACTACTCGGTGCAGTTCTACAACCATTGCGGGCTGGTGGGCCGCTCTGGCGTGCTGGACCGCTTCATGGTCACGCCCGCCAACCACCGCGTGCACCACGGCTGCAACCCGGAATACATCGACCGCAACTTCGGCGGCACGCTGCTCCTGTGGGACAAGCTGTTCGGCACGTATCAACGCGCGCTGCCCGACGTGCCCATCCGCTACGGCGTACACAAGCCCACGCACAGCGACAACCCCTTCTGGGCCAACATAGTGCCGGCGCTGCAATGGCTGGGGCTGCGCACGCCGCAACTGCAACGCGACACGCACGCGACGCCAGCCGGCTGGATTGCCACCGGCGGTGTACTGCTGTTTGGCGTGGTGATCGACTACGTGCGCACCGATGGCCTGTGGCCGGCGCACTGGCAGGCGCTGTGGTTTGCGCTGATCCTGCTGCTCACGCTCGCACTCGGCGGGCTGTCGGACGGGCGTGCCTGGGGGCGCTGGCTGTGGCCGCTGCTGGCGCTGGCGTTGCCGGTGCTGATGATCGGTGCATGCGGCGCGGGCGATGCGCTGTCCGACACACTGGCTGCTGCGCTGGGCCTGCATGGTCTGGCCTGCGGCCTGTGGCATGCGCTCCGTTCCGGGCCATCACTCCCCTCGTCACCGCATGCCGAATCTCACTAAGCTCCCGAAGCTACGTTATGCATCGCCACGGTCGTCTTCGTTGGCAGATGACCTGCGCCGCGCTGCGCATGACCACCTGGAAGCGCAGCGCGACCATCGCTTTGCAGACCTTGGCCTCCTCGCCAAGGGCGTGTTTCTCGTTGCAGGCGCGGCGCTGCTGTATGCCGCCATGGTGACCGCGACGAACGCGACGGCGTTTGTGCTCGCCTATCTGGCGTTTCCGTTCGTCGCCATGCTGCTTGCGATGAACGTGCTGCACGACGGCGCGCATCGGGCGCTCTCCCCGTGGCCGTGGTTGGATCGCCTGATGACACGCCTGACCGCCATCCCGCTTGGCATCGAACCGGCGTATTGGACGGTGCGCCATGTGCACTACCACCACGCCCACGCGAACGTGGAGCACTACGATCTGGACACCGCCGCCAACCGCTTCCTGCGGCAGACGCCGTTTCAACCGTGGTATCCGCAGTTCCGCTACCAGCATCGCTACTGGCCGCTGATCGCCGCGCTGTCGTTGCCGTACATCAACTGGGTCTACGATTGGTCTGATCGCTTCGGTATCACACCGCTCAAGGCAGATCGGGTGCTGCCCGGCGTGCAAGGCTGGCTGACCTTCCTGGCCGCCAAGTCGGCCCACTTTGCCATTGCCGTTGCGGTGCCGGCCTGGGTGGCACACACGCTTGGCCTGGGATGGGGTTGGGTCGCGTTCGGCTACTTTGTCGGGCAGATGCTGGCCTCGTGCGTGCTGGTGGCGCTGATTCTAGGCACGCACTGGGCCGACGTGACGTTCTACCTGCCGCCCGAATCCGACCAGTTGCCGCATACGTGGCACGAGCATGCGTTTCACACGGCGTGCGACTGGCAGCCGCGCGCCGCATGGATGGGTTACTGGCTTGGCGGCCTGAACTGGCACCTGACACACCACCTCTTCCCGACCTACAGCCACCGGCACTATCCCGCGCTGGCCGCGCGCGTAGCTGACATCGCTCGCGCACATGCGCTGGACTACCGTGTGCTCAGTTATTCAGAATTGTTGGCTGCACAGCAGTCCTTCCTGCGCACCATTGGCGAACGGCCGGCGGGCTGACTCACTGGCGACAGCGACACACTCATCGCATCGCAAGCACGTCAGGCGGCAATCCCTGCATTGCCGCGATCAACAGCATCACGCCCGGCATGGCGGCCGCAGCCAGCACGGTCTGCGCTGCGGTGATGCCAGCCATAAGCGGGGCATCGCCGCCAAGCTGGCGCGCCATGATGTAAGACGACGACGCCGTCGGCAGCGCCTGAAACAGCAGGGCTACGATCAACGCTACGTCGGTCAGGCCCAGCGCATGTCCGACGGCGAGCGTCAACATGGGCATGGCCATGAACTTGACGGTCGACGACACGAACACCGGTTGCCGACCAGCGCATCCCGAGCGGGCATAGCGCATCGTCTAAGCCTATCCGGGCCGACCACGCAGCCTGCCGTATGCCCCATCAGATGGCGTGCGCAATGCAAGCACCACGACGGAGAGCGTGGTCACACCCTCCCGTCGCGCAGCGCTCAGGCTAGCAACGCCGACAGCGCAGGAGGCAAGCCGCGGTTCGCCTTGAGCGGCGGACGCGCAAAACTCCCTTCGGTGGCCCCCTTTGGAGCGAGCGCGATCAAGCTTTCGCAATGCCGGATAGCGCTGGACACACCGTCGACCACCGGCACCGGAATGCGGTCCTTGAGCGTGCGTGCCAGCCCCGCGAGCGGTGCGCCGGCCACGATGATGACGTCAGCGCCATCTTCACGCACCGCCTGCAGGCTCATCTCTTCCAGCCGCGCGGCGTGGTCTTCCTGCACGCTGCCGATATCGCGCAGCGGCTGCTGCAGCGAGCGTACGCTCGCCAACCGTGACGACAACCCGTTGACCGCCACGCACTCGCGGTACCACGCTTGAATGCGGTTCGAGATCGCGATGATCGAAAAGCGCTGGCCCAACAGGCACGCGCTGGCCAGCGCCGCCTCTGTCATGCCGACCACCGGCACGTTGCACAGCTCTTTGATGCCGGCCAAGCCCGGATCACCAAACGCGGCCACGACCACACCGTCGTACTGGCCCTGATGTTCAGCGACCACACATGCGGTGGCATAGCCACCCACTAGCGCCTCGAAGCGCGTTTCGATATAGGCCACGCCGAACGGTGCGGTTGCCATGGTGAGCGTAGTACCCGGCGACACGGAGCGCTGCGCCTCCGCGTGAATCAAGTCCGTCACGCTCTCAGAGATATTGGGGTTGACGACCAGAATGCGCATGATGAAACCCTAGAAAATCAAACCAGAGACGGCGCCCCGGCCGGCAAGAACTGCCCGCGCCCCGGCGTCGGTTCAAGGTACTTGCCGTTCTCGACCAGCTGCTCGCCGCGCGAGAAGCAATGCACTGGCCAGCCGGTCACTTCAATGCCTTCGTATGGGGTGTAGTCCACCGCGTGATGCAGCGCGCTGTTGGTGA
The DNA here is from genome assembly GCA_039592975.1 of Ralstonia sp. Taxonomy (GTDB): domain Bacteria; phylum Pseudomonadota; class Gammaproteobacteria; order Burkholderiales; family Burkholderiaceae; genus Ralstonia. The sequence continues at coordinate 71,109 of JBCNQE010000011.1, forward strand.
TGCGCACGCGGCGCTCCGGGTCCCACAGCGCGATGTCGGCATCGGCGCCCACGGCGATGGTGCCCTTGCGCGGGTACAGACCGTACAGCCGCGCCGGGCGATACGAGGTCAGTTCCACAAACTGGTGCAGCGACAGCTTGCCCCGCGCAATGCCATCAAACAGCAGCGGCAGGCGCGTTTCAATGCCGGGCACGCCGTTGGGAATGTGGTCGAACGGCTGCGCCTGTCCACCGAGCTTCTTGCCTTCCGGGTCGTCATAGTTGAACGGCGCGTGGTCGGACGAGAACACGCTGAACACGCCACCGGCCAGCGCGCGCCACACGGCCGCCTGGTTCTCGGGGTCGCGCGGCGGCGGGCTGCAGACGCACTTGGCGCCTTCGTAGCCGTCGTCTCCGGGCAGGCCCATGTCTTCGGCCGTCAGGTAGAGATACTGCGGGCAGGTCTCTGCCAGGATCTGCAGACCACGGCTTTGCGCCCAGCGGATCTGTTCGATGGCCTCCTTACCCGACACGTGCACGATCAGGATGGGCACGTCCACCAGTTCGGCAAACGTGATGGCGCGGTGCGTGGCTTCACGCTCCACTGCTGCGGGGCGCGACAGACCGTGGAAGCGCGGCGAGATGCGACCTTCGCCCACCAGCTTTTCGGTCAGCCACGAGATGCAGTCGGCGTTTTCCGCGTGCACCATCACCAGCGCGTTGTTCTGCTTGGCCACATCCAGCACGTCGAGCATTTCGCGGTCAGAAAGCTTCAGGTCGTCGTAGGTCATGTAGACCTTGAACGAGGTGTAGCCCTTGCGGATCAGCTCCGGCAGCTCGTGCTTGAGCACTTCGGGCGTCGGGTCGGCCACGATCAGGTGGAAGCCGTAATCGGCCACCGCGCGACCTTCTGCGCGGCGGTGGTAGTCATCCACCGCGGCCTTGAGCGAATGCCCTTTCTCCTGCGCGGCAAACGGGATGACCGTGGTCGTACCGCCGCACACGGCCGCTCGCGTGCCGGTGAAGAAGTCATCGGCCATGCGCATGCCGTCTGGCATAGGCTGGTCAAGGTGGCAATGGCCGTCAACGCCGCCGGGCAACGCGAGCAGGCCGCTGGCATCCACTTCACGGGCGCCGCGCGACAGGCCGTTGCCGAGCATGGCGATGCGCCCATCGCGTACACCGATATCGCACGTAAATCGGTCGGAAGCGGTGACAACATCCGCGTTGCGGATCACCAGATCGAATTCGGTGGACATGCTGCAGCTCCTCACGCAACTTCGCTAAACAGACGACCCCAGCCATGCAGCTCGCGCGTGTCCACACCGGCCAAGCGCAGGGATTTCCACACTACCGTGGAGATGGTGTCGTACACGGGGATGCCGGTTTCAATTTCCAGCGCTTCCACCAGATGCGCAGCGCGCAGGTTCGTGCAGAAGGTGGTGATGGCCGCCGGCTTGTGCTGCGCCACCTCACGCACCATTGCGCGAATGGTGTCTTCGGCCACATCGGCAAAGCTATGGTTGACGTGCAAGTCCAGATGCCGCTCGGCCACACAGTGGAAACCATTGCGCTTGTAGTTCTGCACGATGCGCTGCTGCACGTCGTCCAGATACGGCGTGACGAGCGCGAAATCGCGCACGCCCGTCTTCGCCAGGATTTCGTTGAGCGCCAGCACCGACGTGGTGGCCGGAATGCCGGTGGCTTCGGTGATCTGGCGACACAGCGCGTCGTCCTTCTCAAAGCCGAGCCAGCCGGACGACGTGCCGTTCCAGGCAATCACGTCAACATGCGCCTCGGCCAGCAGTCGGGCGGCGTTGAGGATCTTTTCCAGGTCGAACTGGCCCAGCGCCTGATCGCGCAGCGAGATCTCGGTGACGGTGAAGCGCGAGAAATGCGCGCTGACCTGAATTTTGGTAGCGGGCAGGCTGCTCACCATGGCGCTGGTGATGGGTTCGAGCGCCGTGTTGGACGACGGCGTCAGCATGCCGAGCTTGATGCGTTTGGTCATGGTGTCTTCTTCGTGGTTGGCACGGCCCTGGCGCGCAACGCTGCACCGGCGCCGTGCTCTATTTCTTGGGGAATAGCGAGCTGCCGCGCCGCTCAGACCGGCAGCTTCTTGCTGTAGTCGATCAGCATCGTCGAGCAGATGAACAAGCCCGCGCCGGCAGCAGCAAACAACATCAGCGCCATGTCATACGAGCCCGTGGCCTGCACGATCACGCCCACGATGATGGGCATGCCGATACCTGCAACGTTGCCGCCCAGGTTCATCGTGCCGCCCAGGAAACCCACGCGCTTGCGCGTGCCCAGGATCGACGGAACGCACCAGAACAGGCCGCACCAGCGCAGGAAGAACAGCGTGACCGACAGCAGCACCACGACGACGACCGGATCCTTGAAGCGGGCCACGGTGTAGATGGCAACCGTGGCAATCACCGAGGCAATGCCGAACAGCGTGCGCAGCACCTTGGCCTGCGATGCGCCGGCAGCCTTCCACTTGTCTGCCAGCCAGCCGCCAAACATTTCCCCCACGAAGCCGGAGAAGAACATGATGAAGACCGCACCGCCCATCTGCTTGATATCGAGGCCATGCACCTTCGACAGGTAGGTCGGCATCCAGGTCAGCAGGCCGTAGAACAACGCGTTGAAGCACATCCAGCCGAAGAACATGCCCCATACCGAGCGGTACTTGAAGAAGTCCAGCACGTTGCCGCTCAGGTTGGCCGGTTCTGCTGCCAGATCGGCGGCGTGCGCGGCTTCGATGTATGACGCTTCAGCGTCATTGACGGACGGATGCTGGCGCGGGTGGTTGCGCACATACCACCACGCAAAGAAGCCCGCGACCATGGTGCCGATACCGGCCACCACGAACGACGTGCGCCACGATTGGAATTCGGTGATCAGCCCCGCGATGATGAGGGCGCCCAGTGCCGCACCCAGCGGCGCGCCGCCGTCGAGCAGCGTGGCACCGCGGCCGCGCTCGTTCTGCGTCATCCAGATCGCGTTGAGCTTGCCGCCGGCCGGATAGATCGGCGCTTCCGCAGCGCCCAGGCCCAGGCGCGTGAACATCAACGACACCCAGCCGGTACAGATGGCCGCCACTGCCTGAAAGAAGCCCCAGCCCAGCGTGGCACCGGCAATCACCACGCGCGGGCCGAAACGGTCGGCCAGCATGCCGCCCGGGATCTGCATGAACGCGTACGTCCAGAAGAACGAGCTCAGCAACAAGCCTTGCACGGCCGGGCCGATGTCGAACTCCTTGGCGATCAGCGGCATGGCCACTGACAGCGATGCGCGGTCGATGTAGTTGATGGAAATCAGCATCAACATCATCAAAAAAATTCTCCAGCGCACGGAGCTCTTCGTCTCCGTTAGCGCCACGGCCGAGGCCTGGCTTGCGGTTTCCATTACGCCTGTCTCCTGGTATCCCATGAAGCCGCTTCGAGAAGCACACTGGCTAGCAAGACTGCCAGCGACGCTCATCGAAACGACCTCGGGAGGTGATTTGATTAATTTGTGTTGCGCAACGTGGCCGAGTATAGGATACGTAATCTGTAATTACAACATCTGTAAGTCATTGATTTTATGCAGTTGTAAATGCACAATCTTGGCGTGTGATAGCCTTCCGTGGTGCATCCACCCCCACTTTGGTGACGCCTGTGACTCAACCATTGCTCCAATCCACGCGCCTGCGCACGCTCGGCATGTCGGCCGAAATCGCCACGCGCCTGCGCACCCTGATCGAAGAAGGCGAGCTGCCGCCCGGCGCCCGTATCGACGAACGCGCCTTCTGCGAATTGTTCGATGTCTCCAAGACGCCGCTGCGCGAAGCACTCAAGGTGCTGGTGGCCGAGGGGTTGGTGCTGCATCGGCAGTACATCGGCTACCGCGTGGCGCCGCTGGACCTGGAGGAGTTGCGCGCCACATTCGAGGTTCTGCATGGGCTGGAGTCCACGGCCGGCGAATTGGCAGCGTCGCGGCTGTCCGAGGTGGCCCTCGCGCGGCTCGAGCGCAAGCACCTGGCCATGCTCGAGGCGCATGCTGCGGGACGGCGGACGGAGTACTTCCGCATCAACCAGGAAATTCACCAGCTCATCATCGACGGGGCCGCCAACCCGGTGCTGGCCAGCCTCTACGCCACGCTGATGAGCAAGGTCCACCGCGCACGCGGCGCGGCCAACGCCGACATGCTGCGCTGGCAGGAATCGCACGAAGAACACGAGGTCATCATGGCCGCGCTGCGCGAGCCAGGGCGCCCGCGCTTGGCGCAGGTGCTGCGTCAGCACTCGGAGAACACCGCCAAGGAAGTCCTGAGCGTGGTCGCGCGCAGCCTGGCCGAACCGGGCCAATCCAAAAACGAAGGCCGAGGAAACCGATGAAGCTTGTGCGTGTAGGCCAACCCGGCGCGGAACGCCCCGGCCTGATCGATGCACAGGGCCGCGTGCGCGACTTGTCTGGCGTGCTGGGCGAACTGGGCCCACAACAGTTGTCCGACGCAGCCTTCGCGCGCTTGGCGCACCTGGATACGGCTGCGTTGCCCGTGTTGCCGGACACGCGCTTTGGCGTGCCCTGGACCGGCATCGGCAAGATCGTCGCCATCGGGCTGAATTACGCCGACCACGCCGCTGAAGCAGGCCTGCCGCCGCCTGCCGAACCCATCCTCTTTCTGAAGGCCAACAGCGCATTGAATGCGCCCAACGATGCCGTGATGCTGCCGCGCGGCTCGGAGAAGACCGACTGGGAAGTCGAGCTTGGCGTGGTAATCGGCAAGCGTGCACAAGACGTTTCGCTGGAAGAGGCGCTCTCGCACGTGGCCGGCTACTGCGTGGTCAACGACGTGTCGGAGCGCGAGTTCCAGACCGAACGCGGCGGCACATGGGACAAGGGCAAGGGCTGCGACACGTTCTGCCCCGTCGGCCCGTGGCTCGTCACGCGTGACGAAGTGCCCGACCCGCAGACGCTGAACCTATGGCTCGAAGTCAACGGCGAGCGCACGCAGAAGGGCAACACCGCGACCATGATCTTTGGAGTGGCCCACTTGGTGAGCTACGTGAGCCGCTTCATGACACTGCACCCCGGCGACCTGATCTGCACCGGCACGCCGCCAGGCGTGGGCATGGGTGCCAAACCGCCGCGCTACCTCAAGGCCGGCGACACCATGCGTCTGGGCGTTGATGGCCTTGGCGTGCAAACACAAACCGTGGTGGCCTACACGAAGGCATAAGTGCCGGCGCTGCACAGCCAGTGCCGCTGTGCCGCCACCAGCTTCGCTCCACTCGCCCAGCGCATTGGTGCGCGCGTTGATGCGTCCTTCTGCAATCGCCATCAACTTCCCCTAGTCGTGCCCTCACCACCTGCGGGGCTCGCATCAGTCTGACCGAGCCCCGCGGGTTTTCCTCTAATGCCCGCCGCCACCAAGCTCCCTACAATGACGAGTCATATAGATGAATAGTTGACCACCCTTCACACCATGCCCGCCGATCTCCGCCTGCCCCGCTATCAGCAATTGCGCGATGACCTGGCCGCACAGATCGCCCAGCAGCACTGGCGCCCAGGCGACGCCATCCCCACCGAGGCCGAGCTTGCCAAGACGTACAACGTGGCCGTCGGCACCGTCCGCAAAGCCGTGGACGTCCTCGTGGCCGAAGGCCTGCTGGAGCGCTTTCAAGGGCGCGGAACCTTCGTACGCCGGGCCAGCTTTGCGAGTTCGCTGTTCCGCTTCTTCCGCTTTCAGACTGAAACCGGCGAGCGCCGGATTCCCGAGAGCCGCATCCTCAAGCGCGATGTGCTTGATGCACCCTCCGCGCCCGCTGCCGGTCTACAGATCGAAACCGGCACGCCTGTCATTCGCCTGACGCGTCTGCGCTTGCTGGATGGCGAGCCCATGCTGGCCGAAGAAATCTGGCTGCCGCACGACCGCTTCGCCGACCTCGCCACGCTCGACCTGAGCGAATTTGGCGATCTGCTCTACCCGCTGTACGAATCGCAATGCGGCCAGATCATCGCCAGCGCTGAAGAAACGCTTACGGCCGAGGCCGTCAACGCCACCTACGCACGCCTGCTGCGCATCAAGCCCGGTGACCCAGTGATGGTCATTGAGCGCATCGCGCGCGGCTACGACCGCGTACCGCTCGAATGGCGGCGCTCACGCGGCGCGGCGGCGCACTTCCGATATCACGTCGATATCCGATAGCGCACCAGACGCTGCACACGTATACCGACAAAACACACACAGGAGACAACACATGCAGGCCAACTCATCCACCGCCCCACCCTTGCTGGACGTACGCGGCGTGACGCTGCAGTACAAGACGCGCCAGCACCTGGTCACGGCCACCTATCGCGTCGACTTCCAGGTCTTCCCCGGCGAGCGCTACATCCTGCTGGGCCCATCGGGCTGCGGTAAATCGACGTTGCTCAAGGCCATCGGCGGCTACCTCACGCCCACGGAAGGCGAGATCCGCCTGAAGGGCCAGCCCGTGACCAAGCCGGGCCCGGACCGCATGATGGTGTTCCAGGAGTTCGACCAGCTTCTGCCGTGGAAAACGGTGAAAGAGAACGTGCTGTTCCCGCTGCTCGCCACCGGCAAGCTGGGCACGCGCGAGGCCGAAGAACGCGCCCTGCACTACATCCACAAGGTCAACCTCACCAAGTTTGCCGACCACCACCCGCACATGCTCTCCGGCGGGATGAAGCAGCGCGTGGCCATCGCACGCGGCATGGCGATGGAGCCCGACGTGCTGCTGATGGACGAGCCCTTCGCCGCGCTCGACGCCCTCACCCGCCGCAAGATGCAGGACGAACTGCTGCAACTGTGGGACGAGACACGCTTCACCGTGCTGTTCGTTACGCACTCGATTCCAGAAGCGATCCGCTGCGGCAGCCGCATCCTGATCCTCTCGCCGCACCCCGGCCAGGTGCGCGCAGAACTGCCGAGCCTCGCGCGTGGTGACGAAGACCCGGAACGCTTCAAAGCCCTAGAAGCCGAGATCCACGACATGCTGTTCGCCCGCACGGTGGAGGAAACCCATGCAGACTGAAACCCTTTCCATGCCAGCCACCAACATCAGCGAACGCGCACCGGTCTACAACACGCCCGTGGCGTTCGAGCGCATCGGCGTGGTGGAAAAGCCGTTGTCGATTGCCGAGCGCCTGTACGAGCAGGTGTGGCTACGCAAGCTCGTCATCCTCATCGCGCTCGCCCTCATCTGGGAAGGCGGCGCGCGCTGGCTCGACAACCCGCTGCTGCTGCCCACCTTCTCCGACACGGTGCAGGCACTGTGGTCAGGCCTGGCCAGCGGCACGCTGTTCGCCCGCATCGGCACATCCATGGAGACCTTGCTGGCCGGCTATGCGCTGGGCCTGGCACTGTCGTGCGCACTGGTGGTACTGGGCATCAGCAACCGGCTCGGCCAGGACTTCCTGGAAACGCTCACCGCCATGTTCAACCCGCTGCCCGCCATCGCGCTGCTGCCAATTGCGCTGGTGTGGTTCGGCCTCGGCAACGGCAGCCTGATCTTCGTGATCGTGCACTCGGTGGTGTGGGCGGTGTCGCTCAACACGCACGCCGGCTTCCTGTCGGTCTCGAACACGCTGCGCATGGTCGGCCGCAACTACGGCCTCTCCGGCATGGGCTACCTGACCAAGATCCTCATCCCCGCAGCGTTCCCGTCCATCCTCACCGGCCTGAAGATCGGCTGGGCGTTTGCATGGCGCACGTTGATCGCCTCGGAACTGGTGTTTGGCGTCAGCTCCGGCCAAGGCGGGCTAGGTTGGTACATCTACGAGAACAAGAACCAGCTGCAGATCCCGGAAGTGTTTGCCGGCCTGCTGACCGTCATCATCATCGGCCTGCTGGTAGAGAACCTCGTGTTCCGCACCCTAGAAGCCCGCACCATCAAACGCTGGGGCATGCAGAACTAAAGCAGCCGAACCAGCCTTGGCGGCCACACCCGCACCCAGACGGTGTGGCCGTACCCTGCCCTTGATGGCGCCTTGAATTTTTGCAAGCGGGCGGAAAAAGGAAGGGAAACTGTTTGAGCGAAGCGAGTTTTTCCCTTCCCCGCCCGGTTGCGGAAATTCAAGGAATCTTTCGCCATCTCGGGCGCGCCTTTCTTTGCTTACTTTCTTTGGCAAGACAAAGAAAGTGAGTCGGCCCCGGCAGGGGACGAAACCCCGGATGCACCGTCAACAAACAACAAGGAGACAGACCCATGCAACAAACCCGACGTAACGTCCTCCGCCTAACCCTAGCCGCCACGCTGGCAGCCTCCCTCTGCGCAGGCACCATCAACACCGCGCATGCAGAAGCCAAGGAAGTCCGCATCTCCCACGGCTACGGCATCCTCTATCTCCCCATCATGGTGATGGCCAGCGAGCACCTGCTGGAGAAGCAGGCCAAATCGGCAGGCCTGGGCGACGTCAAGGTCAGCTACCGCATCCTAGACGGCGGCAACGTCATCAACGACGCGATGCTCTCAGGCGCCTTGGACATCGCCTCACTCGGCGTACCCGGCTTCCTCACGCTATGGGACAAAACCCGCGGCAGTGCCATGGAAGTCCGCGGCCTGTCGTCGCTCAGCTCATCGTCGATGTACCTGATGACGCGCAACCCCAACGTGAAGACGCTGGCCGACTTCTCCGACAAGGACCGCATCGCCGTACCTGGCATCAAGACGTCGCTGCCCGCCGTGGTCCTGCAAATGGCCGCCGCCAAGACCTTCGGCGACAAGCAGTTCAACAAGCTCGACCCGATCACCGTGCCGCTGCCGCACCCGGACGCCACCGCCGTCATGCTGGCCGGCGGCAGCCAGATCAACAGCCACATGGCATCGCCGCCGTTCTCGTACACCGAGGCCGCCGCCCCCGGCCTGCACCGCGTGTTCAACACGGTGGACGTGCTCGGCAACATCACGTTGGACATGACCTACACCAGCAAGAAGTTCTACGACGCCAACCCGAAGCTGTCGGCGGCGTTCGTGGCAGCGCTGGATGAAGCCAACGCGCTCATCGCCAAGGACAAGACCAAAGCTGCGCAGATCTACATCGCGCAATCGAAGGTGAAGAGCTCGCCAGACGAGGTGAAAAAGATCCTCGACGATCCGGATTCGCGCTTCACGACCACGCCGGTCGGCGTTGCCCACTATGCTGAATTCATGCAGCGCGTGGGCACGCTCAAAAACAAGCCGGCGTCGTGGAAGGATCTCTTCTTCCCGACGGTACAGAGCCGGCAGGGTTCGTAAGCCCACTGCATACGGCATCCACACGGAGACACTTCATGGCACTACGCATCGTCCGGCTCGGCGAGCCGCGCTCCGCTGATGAAGGCTTGCGCATCGGCACCGTGCGGCGCCCGCCGCGCGGCGTGCCCAAGGAAGAATTCGCCAGCCGCGATTTCTACGACGTGTGGATGCCACTGCTTTCGCCCACGCCCGAACTCGTCAAGCAGGCGCAGGCCGCACAAGCCGAGCACAACGAGAAGGGCTGGCAAACCTTCGTGCGCCACTTCCGCACCGAAATGCGCGATGGCGATGCCGCACGGCTACTCGACATGCTGGCCGCGCTGTCGCACCAGACCAACTTGTCGATCGGCTGTTATTGCGAAGACGAGGCGCATTGCCACCGCTCTGTGTTGCGCGAGTTGTTGACGGAGCGTGGTGCTAAAGTCGTTGGCTAGGCGCGTTCACGCACCTCGTATCCGGCCGATCCACTCCACCCAGGAGCTTCCATGCATCGCCACCGACGCTCGTCGCACTTCCCTGTCGTTTCGGCCACCATGCTTGCGTTGGCATGGGCAACAACGCAGGCCGCGCTGGCACAGACTGTGCCCGACACGCTGCAGCCGGCTGATGCTCGCCACACTGTCGCGGCGCTGTCGGCCACCGGGGTGCAGATCTACGTGTGCAAGCGCGATGGCGACAAGCCGTTGGCGTGGGCTTTCAAGGCGCCGCAGGCGGATCTGTATGACGCAGCCGGCAAGCTTGTGGTCAAGCATGGTGCCGGCCCAAGCTGGGAGGCGGCAGACGGCAGCCGCATCACCGGAAAAGTTCTGCAGCAAAGCGCCAACACCACTGAAGGCGGCGCCATTCCACTGCTGTTGCTGCAAGCCAGCAGCGCAGGCGGCACCGGCTTGCTCAGCACCGTGCGCTACGTGCAACGGCTGCAAACCCACGGCGGTCTTGCTCCCACGCAGCCGTGCACGCAAGAGGGTCAGGAAGGCCGCAGCCCGTATCTGGCGCAATACGTTTTCCTCGACTGAAACCGCGCCGCAGCCCGGCGTCCTACCCCACGTGGGTGACGCCATCGCACCCCTGCAGGCCTATAACGACGGTACCCGCAGCAGTGTTTGCTCTGCTGCGCCCCCTTCATTCCGGGAGTACCGCCATGGGCCGCCGCTATATCGATTGCCGCGCCTTCCCCAGCGACACCAACTGCTCGGTCGCCATCAGCGCGGACAGCGATGCCGAGTTGCTGGAAGCCGCTGTGCAGCATGCTGTTTCCGTGCACAAGCACACCGATTCGCCTGAGTTGCGCGCGCAACTGCAAACCCTCTTCAAGGAAGGCACGCCCACCGTTGAGCCGCCCAAGATGGCGACGGCTTGAATCAACGGCGCGCCGACAAGGCGAGCATCAATCTCACCACATCGCACTGGCTGTGCGTGTTCGTCTTGCGATACACGTGCTTGAGGTGCGTGCGCACCGTGTCGAGCGAGATGCCCAGTGTGCGCGCAATACACGCTGGGTCGGACCCACGCGCCAGCAGGTCGGCCACATCAGCCTCGCGCGGGGTCAGGTGGAATGCGTCAGTCAGCCAGAGGCTAGCCGGCTGCACCGGCGCCATGCCCACATGGGCAGCCATGCGCTGCCAGCACAGCGGCAATGCCTGAGCAAGATGCGGTAACAGCGCCAGCGTCGCAACACGCTGTTGGGACGACAGTGGCACCCCCCGCGTGCGGTAGTCCAGCCACACGGAGCCACGCACTTCTGCATCGCCCATGGACCAGGCATCCACGCCGTTGCCGCGCACCCCACGCCACAAGAGGTCGAGCATGCCTGCGCCGCGTGACGCCGCCCAATGCCAACGCCTGTCGACACGCCAGCCGACCATCGCGGCGGCGTGGTCAGCGCCGGCAACATCGCGCAGCACGTTCATGACGCCCACGGCATCACCCGCGCAGGCGGCCACATAACACTGGCGCAGCACGGATGCCCGGGGTGACGGCACGGCGGCAAGAGGCGACATGAAGGCAATACGGGCGCAGCGGCCCGTGGCCAGTGCGCCCGTCGTGAAGCAAAAAACGGATTTGAATTATAGAAAGCGCGCTCGCCTCGGCGCTGCGCTTTTCGCCCTAGGCCAATCTCCGGATCAAGCCAGCGCGCGGCGTGCCATCCAGCGGGCGCGCAGCGTGTCGTACGCCAAGTTGAAGAAGAACGTGTACGGCAGGAAGAACAGCATGATGCCGATGTCCAGCACGAAGGCTTCCCACAGGCCCACGTCCAGCCACCAGGCGCCCAGGGGCACCAGCATCACGACCAGGCCGCCCTCGAACAGGCAGGCGTGGACCACCCGCACGACCAGCGTGCGCGAGAGCTTGTAGCGATGTTCTACGCGCTCGAAAAGCGTATTGAAGAGCATGTTCCACACCATGGCGACGGCCGCGAACATGAGCGTGAGCGCACCCATGTGCGCGAGCGACACGCCCATGATCCAGCTGAACAGCGGGGCGCAAAGCAGGGTAGCGAGCAACTCAAAGCTCAGCGCGTGGAAAACGCGTTCGATGGGGGTTTTGGGTGGCACTTGCATGGCAATACTCCGATGAATGAGCGCGATTCTCATCGGTACGGGCACACTTATCCAGTTCGATAACATCGGTTTTTCCGATATATTGGAGCCATCCCTTTCGACTGAGGCGACCGATGCGCCACTCCCCCGAAGCATTGCTGGCCTTTGCCGAGGCCGCCACACTGGGTTCGTTTTCTGCGGCCGCGCGCAAGCTGGGCAAGCGGCAATCGACCATCAGCGAGGCCATCGGCAACCTGGAAATCGACCTCGGCCTGACGCTGTTTGATCGCAGCAGCCGGCAGCCAACCCTCACGGAAGCCGGTCGCGCGATGCTGACGCAGGTGCGCCGTGTGCTCGACGCCAGCGAACACATGGACCGCCTGGCCGCGCAAATGGCCGGCGGCCTGGAAGCGCGCCTCACGCTCGTGGTGTCGGACACCTACCAGTCCGACCGCTATGAGCAGACGCTCGCCGCGCTGGAGCAGCGCTTTCCCGATCTGGAACTCGAATGCCTGATCGCCGAGCACGAAGACGTGGTCGACATCATCCAGCAGGGCCGCGCGCAGTTGGGCCTGGTGGCGGCGCAGTCGGCGTATCCGCCCGACATTGGCGCGGCGACCATCGCCGAACGCTCGGAGATTGGCCTGTTCGTGGGGCGGCAGCATCCGCTGGCGCAATACGGCAGCAAGGAAGTACCGCACGCGGTACTGCGCGAGGCGCGCGAACTGAAGCTGAATACCTTCGTCGACCCGGCTGGGCCACGAACGGATGGGACGCCTGCGTGCGGCTTGCGGCGGTGGTCCGCGCCGAGCTACCTGATGCTGCTGGAAATGGCCGTGCTGGGTTTTGGCTGGACGGAGCTGCCGCGCTGGCTGGTCGACCACTTCGCCGCAGATCGGCTGCACGAGGTGCGTGCATGCGGCTGGCCGCGCCATGTCCTGGTGGATGCGGTGTGGTCGCGCAAACGCACGCTGGGTCAGGCGGGCGCATGGCTACTCGAAACCATGCTGGCGAGCGAGGCGTAAGCCGCGCCTATTCGCTACTCGTCCAGCCGCTCGATGATCAAACGCGACAGCCGCGCGGTCTGCTCCTTCGACAGCGAAAACTCCACCCCGAACGACGGAAACGCCGAAGTCGTCATCCCCAGCGCCGGCGAGCCGCTGGCGACACGCCCCGTGATGGAGAAGTCCTCCTGCTGCCCATCGACATAGGCGCTGAAATCCAGGCAGAGGTGATCCCCTGGGTGGAACGACGCATCGACACTCTGGACCAACGCGCCGTTCAGGCAGATATCTCGGATGACGGCGACACGGTTGGCGGTAGATGAGGTTTCGCCTTCCGCACGCATGGTGGCGCCAATACGCACCTGCACGCGCTTGGCCTTGCGCAGTTGCACCTTGTGCACCTTGGTGGGCATCGCCAGCACCAGATACGGCGCGGGGAATTGCCCCGCCCCCACCACGCTGCACAGCATGCTGACCACGGCACGCCCGGAGAAGCCACGCAACAACAGCACATCGCGAATTTCCGGCCGCAGCGTGCGCTTGGCATCAGCGGGTTGTGTGATGAAGAGCGCCTCGCCTTCGATATAGCCGATCAGGCGGCAAGGCAGCGCGGCACGCAGCGGCGCCGATTTCTCCTGCACCTGCAACACCGTGCCGATCGAGAGTCCGGTTGCGCCCAGGCGCGGTTTGCCTTCCGGCGGCATCGGCGAGGGGCCAGCCCCGGCATCGCCGGACGGGTCGGCAGCCAGTACGGGGCCGTGGTGGAACAGCAGCCGGGCATCTTCAGCCACCGGCACAACGGCGCCCGCCGGCAACAGCAGCCGGCCCACACCGTCGGCCAGCGCAAAGGGCAGCGGCTGCCCGATGGGTACATCTTCCTGCGTGAGTTGCCGCGAGGGTTGGCTCATGGGGCGCGCGATGTCGTGTTGTTGGAAGCCGGGCGCATGCCCTGGCAGGGAACTTCGTCCATTCTGCAACAACGACCAACCGACCGGTAGCCGCGCATGCGTGCGCGTAGCGCCTCGTCTGACGCGCATCAACCCCAAGCGTTTGCGTCAGCCTGCCAGCGCCGTCGCCTCGATCTCCACCGCCAGCCCGTAGTGCAACGTCGGCACGGGCACCACGGCACGCGCGGGGCGCAGTTCACCGATCCATGCGCGGTAGAGCGCATCGAATGCGGGCCAGTGGATTTCCATGTCGGTCACATACACGCGTACCTGCACCAGGCGTGAACGGTCGGTGCCGGCCGCGACCAGCACGGCGTCGAGATTGGCCAGCACCTGCTGCACCTGCGTCTCGAACGGTGCATCGACGAGCTTTTCACCTGTAGGCGTCACGGGAATCTGCCCCGCCACGAACACGAAGCCATTGGCGCAGACTGCGTGCGAGTAATGCCCCGCGGGCGGACGCAGATCAGGCGCGTTCAAGTAGCGCGCTTCACTCATGCGGCCCCCAATACCAGCTTGGCGAACAGCTGCAGATCCACATTGCCGCCCGAAATGATCACGCCGACGCGCTTGCCGCGCACATCCACCTTGCTGGTCAGCGCCGCAGCCGCCGCCAGGCAACCGGTGGGCTCGACCACGGCCTTCATGCGGCCGGCGAAGAACTGCATCGTGCTCACCAGTTCGGCGTCGCTCACGGTGATGATGTCGTCGACCAGCTCGCGAATCACGGCAAACGTGTAGTTGCCAAGATGCTGCGTCTGCGCGCCGTCGGCCAGCGTCTTGGGCGTGTCGATGTGGACGATCTCGCCCTTGCGGAAGCTCTGCTGGCCGTCGTTGCCGGCCTCGGGTTCCACGCCGATGATCTTGCACGCCGGGTTCAGCCCACGCACCGCCGTGGCGGTCCCCGAGAGCAGTCCGCCACCGCCCAGCGGCGCGAGCACCACGTCCAGCTGCCCCACCTCTTCGATCAGTTCCTTGGCCGCCGTGCCCTGGCCGGCCATCACGTGCGGATGGTCGTACGGCGGGATCAGCGTGAGGCCTTGCTCTTCAGCCAGTTTGCGGCCCAGCGCTTCGCGGTCTTCGGTGTAACGGTCGTAGAACACCACCTCACCGCCGTAGCCGCGTGTGGCTTCCACTTTGATGACCGGTGCGTCCTTGGGCATGACGATCACGGCACGCATGCCAAGCAGCCGGGCCGACAGCGCAATCGCCTGCGCATGGTTGCCCGACGAGAACGTGATCACGCCCGCCTTGCGCTGCTCCGGCGTGAACTGCGACAGCGCGTTGTACGCGCCACGGAACTTGAACGCGCCCATGCGCTGAAAGCTCTCGGCCTTGAAGAACAACTCGGCGCCGGTCATGGCGTTGGCGGTGGCGGACGTCAGCACCGGCGTCTTGTGGGCCACGCCTTGCAGGCGTGCGTGAGCGGCAACAACGTCGTCGTAGGAAATCGGCAGGCTCATGGCGAGGTTCAGGTTGGGGTGTTTTCGGGGAGGTAGGTGTAGACGGTGGAGCGCGCCACGCCCAGTGTTTGCGCGACTTCAGACAGTGCACGGCGCAGGTTCAACAGGCCACTGTCGGCCAGCGCGCGCATGGCTTCGCGGCGCTGGTCGAGCGTCATCGCCATGGGCGTGGTGTTGCGTGCGGCGGCAAAGTGCTCGAGCGCGGTGCGCACGTCTTCCACGCGGCGGGGCGCGAGGGACTCGGGCACCGGCGGCGCCGCTACGTCCACGCGCATCAATTGCGTGAGGCCCGTGGTTACGGCGCTCAGCATGGACACATCCATGTTCAGGCAGATGGCGGCCACGTAGTCGCCACGGCTGTTCTTCAGGCCGATCGACGTGCTTTTGGCCGGCCGCCCGTCGGGGAAGCGGTTGGCGTAGTTCTCGATGACTTCCGGGAAATCCGGGTCGGCCATGCGCGCCAGGCCCATCTCGGTGGCGGCATCGCCGACCTGTCGGCCCGACAGATTGTTGGCGATGGCGACGACGGAATGGTCTGCGTCGGTCAGGTCGTGCAGCACGACCTCCACCAGCGGCGCCAGCGTCTTGCCCAGCGCTTCGACGATCTTGCGACCTTCACGCAGCAGGAGGTGGTTTTCTTCGGCAGGTTTCATGGCGCTGACGATACGTCAATTACTGACATTTCGTCAATACCGCGTTACCGCACACTGGATTGCGCGGCTCCCAGCCAGATGAAAAACGCCTGCCCAGAGGTCGAACCAGAACGGAGGTCACGTGGGCAGGCGGGTGAAACCTTACTCGGGCAGCAGTTGCCCGGTGGGCCGCGCGGGCTCGTGCCAATCACGCTGGGTATCGACCACGCTGCTGGGCCGGATCCTGAACCAGATGGAATACATGGCCGGCAGAAACACCAGGGTGAGGATGGTTCCGGCAAACGTGCCGCCGATGAGCGTGTAGGCGAGCGCGCCCCAGAACACCGAATGCGTCAGCGGGAT
Organism: Ralstonia sp.; assembly: GCA_039592975.1. GTDB lineage: Bacteria > Pseudomonadota > Gammaproteobacteria > Burkholderiales > Burkholderiaceae > Ralstonia. The sequence continues at coordinate 87,281 of JBCNQE010000011.1, forward strand.
GAAGGCCAGGATGGCGGCCAGCGCCGTGAGGATCACCGGCCGTGCCCGCTGCACAGTGGCTTCCACCACGGCCCGGAACGGGTCCAGCCCCTCGTCCTTGTTGTGCTGGATCTGCCCGATGAGGATGAGCGTGTTGCGCATCAGGATGCCCGACAACGCAATCAACCCGACCAGCGCATTGATGCCAAACGGCTGCCCGAAGAGGATCAGCGTGGGCACCACGCCAATCAGGCCGAGGGGGCTCGTCAGGAACACCATGACCATCGCCGGAATCGACCGCACCTGGAAGATGAGGATCACCAGCGTGATGGCCAGCATGACCGGGAACAGCGGCAGCATGGCCTTCGTCGCCTTGCCCGATTCTTCAATGGAGCCCGCTTGTTCAATGCGGTATCCGGCGGGCAGTTTCTCGATGATGGGCTGAAGCTGCTTGGCGATTGCGGTCGACACATCAGGCGGCTGCAGGCCATCGGCAATATCGCCGCGCACCGTGATGGTGGGCATGCGGTCGCGGCGGCGGATGATGGGCTCTTCCATGCGCACGTCGATCTTGCCGACTTGCGAGAGTGGAATGCGCTGCCCGTTGGCGCCAGCCAGCGTGAAGTCACCGATCTTGGCGGGGTCAAGTCGAACGTCGCCGGCGGAACGCGCGGTCACCTGCACGGTGCGAATGTCTTCGCGCACGGCCGTCACCGGAATGCCGCTGAGCAGGAATTGCAGTTGCTGCGCGACGGCGCTGGAAGTCAGCCCGACTGCCTGCAAGCGGTCTTGCTGCAAGGTGAAGTGCAGCGTCGGTACGCGTGTGCCCCAGTCGGTATTGACGGTGCGCATCATCGGGCTGGCGTCCATGACTTGCCGGACGTCGGCAGCAATGCGGCGCAAGGTTTCCGCGTCCGGGCCAGTCACGCGGTAGGCCACCGGGAACGGCGAATACGGACCAAAGACAAGCTGCGTGACCCGCACACGCGCCTCGGGGGCAAGCCCATCAGCGACGGCCTGGCGCATGCGCTGCTTCAACGCGTCGCGCTCTTCCTGGCTGTCGGTGCGAATCACAATCTTGGCGAACGACGGATCGGGCAACTCCGGCCCCATTGCCAGATAGAAGCGCGGCGCGCCCTGACCGATGTAGGCCGTCACGATCTTCGCTTCCTTCTGCTTGGCGAGCCAGGCTTCGAGCTTGGCGGTTGCCGCGTCGGTCTGGTTGATCGACGTGCCATAGGGCATCTGCACCTCGACCAGCACTTCGGGGCGATCCGAGATCGGGAAGAACTGTTTCTTCACGACCGCCATGCCGGCGATGGCCAAGGCGAAGAGGCCCACCACTGCGCCCGCGACCAGCCATTTGCGCGCAATCACACGCCCGAGCAACTGGCGGAAGCGGTTGTAGCGCGGCGTGTCGTAAATCGCATCGTGGCCGCCTTCGACCTTCTTGAAGTCGGGCAGCAACTTCACGCCCAGGTACGGCGTGAACACCACCGCCACTACCCACGAAGCAATCAGCGCAATGCCGACAATCCAGAACATGTTGCTGGTGTACTCACCCGCGGTGGAGCGCGCAAAGCCGTTGGGCATGAAACCGACGGCCGTCACCAGCGTGCCCGACAACATGGGCGCGGCCGTGTGGCTCCACGCATAGGCCGAAGCCGCCACGCGGCTGTAGCCCTGTTCCATCTTCACCACCATCATCTCGATGGCGATGATGGCGTCGTCCACCAGCAAGCCCAGCGCCAGGATCAACGACCCCAGCGTGATGCGGTCGAAGTTCTTGCCGGTGGCGGCCATCACCACAAACACCACGGCCAGCGTGAGCGGCACGGCCGCCGCCACCACCAAGCCAGCGCGCCAGCCCATGCTGACGAAGCTCACCAGCATCACCACCAGCAGCGCGGCAAAGAACTTGAGCATGAACTCGTCGACAGCCGCGGCGATGTTGACGGCCTGGTCCGTCACCTTGGTCAGGCTCATGCCGAGCGGCATGTCCGCGTTGATGGCACCGACTTCCTTGTCCAGCGCCTTGCCCAGGTCCAGCCCGTTCCAGCCCTCGCGCATGACGATGCCGAGCAGCAAGGCCGGCTGCCCACCGTTACGCACCATGAACGTGGCCGGGTCTTCATAACCGCGCTTGACGGTGGCGATGTCCGACAGCTTCAACGTGCGGCCCTGTGACACCACCGGCGTATCGCGAATCTTCTGCAGCTCATCGAACGCGCCATCCAGACGGATGAACACCTGCGGCCCTTTCGTTTCCACAGAGCCGGCGGCCGTTAGTGCATTCTGGCTGTTGAGCGCAGCAAACACCTCTTGCGGGCTCACACCGAGCGTCGCCAGCCGGTCATGAGAAAACTCGACGTAGATGCGCTCCGACTGCTCGCCGATGATGTTGACCTTCTTCACGCCGGGCACGTGCAGCAAGCGCTGGCGTAGCGTCTCCGCATCGCGCACCAGCGTACGTTGTGGCTCGCCCTGCGCCTTGAGTGCAAACAGGGCAAAGGTCACGTCCGAGTATTCGTCATTGACGATCGGCCCGATCACGCCAGATGGCAGGTTGACCACCTCGTCGCCCACCTTCTTGCGCGCCTGATAGAACTCCTCCTGCACCTCCGACGGCGGCGTGCTGTCGAGCAAGGTCAACGTGGTGAACGCAAGACCCGGCCGCGTGTACGTTTCCACGCGGTCATACCAGCGCAGCTCCTGCATGCGCTTCTCGATCTTCTCGGCTACCTGGTCTTGCATTTCCTGCGCGGTGGCGCCGGGCCACACGGTGACGATGTTCATCACCTTGACCGTAAACGCCGGGTCTTCCGCGCGTCCCAGCTTGAAGAAAGAGATCAGCCCCGCCAACGAAATCAGGCAAATGAGGAACAGCGTGACAGCGCGCTCGCGCACGGCGAGCGCTGATAGGTTGAAGCGGCCTTGGCTCACAGTCGCACCCCCGCAATGGCAGTGCTGCCACCCTGCCCCGCCACACGGACTTGTTGTCCCTCGCGCAGCAGTTGTGCACCCAGCGCGACGATCCGCTCGCCTTGCTTGACCTGGCCAGTAACGCGCGCGCCTTCGTCACCCAGACGCACGATGGCGACGGAGCGCCACGACACCTTGGCAGGCTCACCTTGGATGACCCACACGCCGGGGCCCTTGCCTGCATCGAACACAGCGCCCAGGGGGACCTGCAGATCGCCTTGCGCTGTGGCCAGCCGATCAGGAATCTGAATCGTGACAGTGGCGCCCAGCGGCGCATTGGCCAGTTCGCCATCGAGCACATAGCGCGCTTCGTACGTGCGTGTGAGCCGATCGGCAGCGTCCGACAGTTGCCGCAGCTTGGCAGGCGTGCCGTCGCTTTCCCTGCCGAACAGCGTGGCCTGCGCGACCGAGCCGACCGCCGGCCGCAACGTTTCCGGCAACTGGACCACCGCTTCACGGCGGCCGGCATGCGCCAGGCGCACAACCGCCTGCCCCGCGTTGACGACCTGCCCGGGCTCGGCCAGCGTCTCCATGACTACGCCGTCGCCATCGGCAACGAGTTCTGCGTAACGGCTGGCGTTGCGCGCGACGTCGGCCTGCGCTTCAGCGGCGCTCAGCTGCGCTTTCGCTGCGTCCGCTGCGGCCTTGACTTGGTCGTACGCGGAAGCGGAAATCGCGCCCGTTCCGCGCAGATCGCGGTAGCGCGCTTCATCGTCCGCCGTCTGCTGCGCGCGCGCCCGGGCAGCGGTTACAGCTTCCTGCTGCGCATGGGCGGCGAGCTTCAGATCAGCCGGGTCGATGCGCATGAGCGGCTGCCCGCGCTTGACGGTCTGCCCGGCGTCCACCAGCCGCTCCAGCACCTTGCCGGGCACACGGAAACCGAGGTCGCTCTGCACCCGGGCAGCCACGACACCCGTGAATGACCGGGATGCCGACGCCACGGGCTGGACAAATGCGGCGCGCACCAAGGGAGCCTCGGTGCGAGGGTCAGCGGGAGCCTTTTCACCGCAAGCGATCAACGCCAGCGGCAACGCAAGGACAGCGGTAGAGGTAGCAAAGCGACGCGAAAGCATGAAAGCCCCATCGACGAGAGGATCTGGGCTTTCATTCTTGTTCTTGTGACCAATTTAGTCAATGGTCACACGCAAAAAAATCTTCGTATCAGGGAGAAAGGCTTCGGAGCACAAGACTGGAAAGGAGCCCTGGCGCCACCTCCGTGTAGTCAAAGCTGTACTGCAACAACAACGGATTCATGTACGGGCGCATGACCAGGTAGATGGCAGCCGTGGCCTCGTCCAATGGCGTCTTGCGCTCGAAGTCGCCGGACTCGCGGCCCGCCTGCAGCACATCGCGCAGCAGTTGCTGGATGCGGCCCTCATAGGCGACCACCGACTGCCAGCGCTCGGTCGCTGCCGAGGCGGCGATCTCGTACAACTTACGGTCGTGGGAAAACAGCCGAAGACTGGCCTCCGTCACGGCTTTGAACATGCGGCGCAGCTTCTCCGGTGGGGTCGCGGCCTCGGCCAGGGCGGCATTCACGTCGGCCTCGATCTCGCGCAGGCAGTTGGCGCAAATCATCTCGCCAATGGCCTGTTTGGATTCGAAGAACTTGTAGATGTAGGCCTTGGAAAAACCAATGGCCTTGGCCAGATCGGACACGGCGGTCTTCTCGTAGCCGTAGCGGCTGAAGTGCTCGGTGGCGGCGGCGACGATCTGGTCTCGCACGTCATGGTCCGCCGGACCGCGTGCGGAAACGGGGTAAGGGGTGGTTTTCATGGGCTCCAGCTTACGCCAGTCCAGATCGTTGAACAACTTGTGACCAATTTGTACTATAGTCACTCAAAACTTCGATTTCGATGGACGTCGCCATGCTGCCAAAACACTCCCTTGCGGCCCTTCTTGTTGCCAGCCTGGCAACCGGGTGTGCCGTCGGCCCGGACTATGTGAAGCCCGATGCGCCGGTTCCCGATCGATTCCTGGGCCAGACGGCAGTGGAGCAGCGGCCCGCCCATGCCGCAGCGGATCTATCCGCGTGGTGGGCCGGCTTTGGCGATCCGCAACTCACGCGGTTCGTCCAACTCGCGCTGGAACAGAACCTCGACCTTGCTCAGGCCTTCGCCCGTGTCACGCAAGCGCGCGCGGGCCTGGGTGCTGCCAATGCCGCGCTGCTGCCCTCGGGCAATGTCACGGGCCAGGCCGCGCGTGCATATCAGTCCGTCGAAACGCCTTTGGGACGCGTGTTGAATTCGAGGCCCGGTTTTGATCGCTACGGCAACGCATTTGAGGCCGACGCCAACGCAAGCTGGGAGTTGGACGTATTCGGCGGGCTACGCCGTGGCCGAGAGGCGGCACTGGCGGATTACCAAGCCTCGCAGGCGGGCGCAGTCGCCACACGGCTGGCCGTGGCCGCACAGACGGCCGACATCTACATCACCCTCCGCGGCCTGCAGACACGCCTAAAAGTGGCGCGCCACCAAGTCCAGACGCAGGAGGAACTGCTCTCCACTGTCAATCTGTTGTACGGCAAGGGGCTGGCGGCCGAGTTGCAGGTTCGCCAGACCGAAGGCGCGCTCGCGCAGGTGCGCGCATCCATTCCGCAGCTTGAAGCGGGCCTGGATGCGGCGATGAACGCGCTGGACGTGATGCTCGGCGCGCTACCGGGCACGCACCGGGCGGAGCTTGCGCAAGACGCGGACATTCCAGCCGCGCCGCAAATCGCTATCAGCGGATCGCCGGGCGAATTGCTGCGGCGCCGGCCTGACCTCATCGTCGCCGAGCGTCGCCTGGCGGCTTCCAACGCGCGCATCGGGGTCGCCATTGCGGAGTACTACCCGAAGTTCTCGCTGGGCGGTCTGCTGGGCAGCGCGACATCGGTGGGTGCCGGCAGCCTGTTCGGCAGTGGCGCCAGCCAGTTTGCGGGCGTGCTCGGCCTACGCTGGCGCCTGTTCGACTTCGGCCGCATCAACGCGCAGATCGATCAAGCCAAGGGGCAAGAGGCCGAAATGCTGGCCGCCTACCGGCTCGCCGTACTGCGCGCCACGGAAGACGTGGAAGACGCCTTCTCTGCCCTCGTCAAGCGCGAGGAGCAAGCGGCCGTACTCACACAGGGCGTCGATTCGCTCAGCCGTGCGCGAAATGCCTCGTTTGCCGCATACCAAAAAGGCGTCGTCAGCCTGATCGAAGTGCTGCAAGCCGATGAAAGCCTGCTGCGTGCATCGGACGCGCGCGCTCAAGCACAAACCGAATCGGCGCGCGCTGCCGTGGCCGCCTTCAAGGCGCTGGGCGGCGGCTGGCAGCCCGACGCGTCGACCGCCGTTGCCAGCACAAACCGCTCGCTCTAAAGAACCGATTGATCGCACCTCCCACTCACCCACCCAGAAAGAAACTGCTATGTCGAATTCCCAAGTTGTTGTGATTACCGGCGTGTCCTCGGGCATCGGCCGTGCCACCGCGGCAAAGTTTGCCCTGCGCGGATACCGCGTATTCGGCACCGTGCGTACCCTTGCACGCACGCAGCCCATCGCCGGTGTTGAACTGGTCCAGATGGATGTCCGCGATGAAGCCTCGGTCCAGCAGGGCATCGAGGCCATCATCGCGCAAGCTCAGCACATCGATGTGCTGGTCAACAGCGCGGGCGTGAGCCTGCTCGGCGCGACTGAAGAGACGTCGATTGCCGAAGCACAAACGCTGTTCGACACCAACGTGTTCGGCATCTTGCGCACCACGCGTGCCGTATTGCCGCACATGCGCGCCCAACGCTCGGGGCGCATCGTCAACATCAGCTCGGTGCTGGGCTTTTTGCCGGCGCCATATATGGGCCTGTACTCGGCATCCAAGCATGCAGTGGAAGGGATGTCCGAGACCCTCGATCACGAGGTGCGCAAGTTCGGCATCCGCGTGTCGCTTGTCGAACCTTCATTCACCAAGACCAGCCTGGATGCCAATGCACCCCATGCGGCTGCCACGCTATCGGCCTACGACGCGGAGCGACGCGTCGTTTCCCAGTCCATTCAAAAGAGCATCCAAAAGGCCCCGGACCCGGATGGCGTGGCCAGCACGATCGTCGATGCCGCGCTGGGTGCGTGGAAGATGCGCCGCACGCCCAAAGGCGAAGCGTCTCTTCTCAGCAGGCTGCGCCGTTTCATGCCGGCAGGTCCGGTGGATGCAAGCCTGCGCAAGGCCTTTGGCCTCTCCTGAAGCGCGCTGCTCTGCACGCCTCTGCCGCGCACGCAAAAACTCAACAAAGCTCATAACGGGCACGACATCGGATGTGATGGCCAACGAGCATCCTGAATAAAGCTCATCAAAACTGCCCGTTCATTGAAGCCGGACGACGCATCGTGTCAGGCTTCGCGGCAAAACACGTCATCCCTCGCAGCGGTTGCGCATGGCATGGTTCCTGCACGTTGCCATGCGACGTACCAACAAAAAAGCTCGGGGGATTCGCGTCATGAAGGTGCAGTACGTAAGGGCAATCCGTTCGGCAAGCGCAATGTGCGCAGCAACTGACACGACGCCGCGCGCGCATCACCGGAACCGCGTTTTCCGGACCCGCGACAGAGATCGCCCCCCGCAAGCCAGGGGGACCGCAAGCCCGGCTGTCTGATCGGGTGGGCGAGATGCCTACGCAGTGCCGCTGCCTCGCATGCAGCATCGGCCACGTTTTCGCTTGCATCGCCAACGTGCGGTTGTCCAAAGCTATCGCGTGCTCTCCGACGCAGGGCTGCCTCGCGTCGCGCGCACGTCACGCGGTGCACCCAGTGTGTCTCCTCGGTCTTGCCGTGCTGTTCGCGGTGCACTCGGCCCACGCTGCTGCACCGGGTATGTGGGACTTCTCCATCGAACGTGCACCGCTGGAGCACGTGCTGATGGAAATCACCCGCGTGACGGGGCAGCCCGTGTCGTTTCCCTCCGGTCTTGCGAAGGACCTGTTGGCGGGTCCGATCGAGGGCACCATGTCGGCCCAACAGGCCGCTCAGCAAGCCCTCAAAGACAGCGGCCTGCAGCTCGCCACGCTGCCCGACCACACGCTGACCATCGTGCCCGCAACCGACGGGCCGCACGACATCGGCACCCTCCCGCCAGCCGAGGTGCATGCACGGGCGAGCGGCGATTTTGCGGTCTTCACAACTGGCTCCGTCACGCACATCGAGATGCCGATCACGACGGTGCCTCATGCGGTCAGCACGCTCCCCAGGGATCTGCTCGCCAGTCAGAACGCGCCCTCGATTCGCGATGCGCTGGCGCTGGCCGGTGTCACGTCCATGTCGCTCGACCCCACGGCAAGCCCACGGTACGCCACACGGGGTTTCATGACGGGGCAGATCTCGGTGGATGGCCAACCGGACAAGATGGCCTCTCTGCGGCCAGTCGAAGCCGTGGAAGATGTTTCGGTGATCAAGGGGGCGCATGCTGACATCGGCGGCACGCTGACTGCCGTGGGCGCCATCAACGCGAATCTCCGAGCACCAACGGTGACGCCACAGCGAACGGCATCGGTGGAGATCGGCTCGCATGCCGAGCGCAAGGCGGTGGTGGATCTGGCCGGCCCAATCGGGTCAACCGATCTCTCTTACCGGGCGATCGCGTTGGAGGACACCACCGCCAACAGTGATTCTGGATACGCCGGTCGCCGCAAGGGCTACGGGCTCGCGGCGCTCGGGTGGCACGATGCCGCCACGGAAGTCACGGTCGGGCTCGAATCCGCCGACAGCCGCCAGCCCGTGCCGTCGGCCACGTTTGCACTGGATGGCGCGCCCGTCCGCCTGCCCATGCAAAGCCCGCTGGGCAATGCTGACGACAGCGTGCGCGCCCGTGCAAGCCGCACCTTCTACAAGGTGTCGAGCAATCTCACAGACGATTGGGCCCTGCACTCGCGCGGCATGTACGCCACGCTCACCGAACAGACTGCGCTTTGGCATCTGGCACCGGTGATCAACAACATGGCGCCTTCGTCAACATTCAATCTTGGCGATCGCACCAACAACACCGCGTGGGCCATCTCAAACGAACTGACTGGCAAGTTCGTGCACGGCCCGTTCGAACACGCATTGACGCTTGGCTGGGATGAGTTTCATGAGCGGCAGGACATAGCTTTTTCAGTGCCCGCTGCCGTGATGCCGCAGAACCCATTCGCGCCTGTCCCGCTACCACCGGCCACCTACGTGCAAGGCTTTCAGGTCTCGGAGTCGGTACGGCAATCGGTGTTTCGCGTGCGCGACCAGGTTGCGATCGGCGAACACTGGGAACTGTCCGGCGCCCTATACGTGAATGACTACGTCGCTAAACTGCCGCGCACGCAGCTCCACGGGTCCGCCTGGACACCATCCCTGGGCCTGCTCTACAAGCTGACGCCGCATACCGCGTGGTTTGCCGACTATTCGCGCGGTTTCCGCATCAACACCGGCTACTTTGACGCCAGCGAAGCCTTGCAGCCCGAGCGGAGCCGCCAACTGGAAACCGGGCTGCGCTGGGCAGATGTGAAACGGGCGCTGACGATGCAGGCTGCGCTGTATCGCATCGATGCACGCAACGTGAGGGTGGTCGATGTCGTACCCGCCGGCTTCGATACGCAAATCGCGCAACAGAGCAGCGAAGGGCTGGAAGCCTCCATGCAAGGCACCGTCACGCCAGGGCTGGACACTTCGCTGTGGGTTGCACTGTCTCGCGTATCCGGCACGCTGCGCACGGGGTTCCTGCCGCAGGCGCCATTCCTGAGTGGATCGCTGTGGGCGACGTACACCACGCAGGCGGGCCAATGGAAAGGCACGGGCGTGGGGATTGGCGTCACCGGGCAACGCGGTGCGCCATGCTATGGCGACACCCCGTTTCACATGCCCGGCTTCGTGCGCGTTGACGCCAGCCTCTTCTGGCACCAGAAATCCTGGAGCGTCGATCTCTTCGCGCGCAACCTCTTCAACATCCGCGCTTACGACAACGCGCAGTCCGGAAATTTCATCCCCGTTCAGCTTGGCCGCACGCTGGCCTTGCGCATCACACGCAGCTTCTGAGTTCCGCCGTGCAGAGCACACGCCAACGGATCGGCTTAAAGCTGACTCATACCACCATCGGCAATGATTTCCGTGCCGACGATGAAGGCCGATTCCGGCGCCGACAGATGCAGCACCGTCGAGGCGATCTCTTCCGGCAGCCCAAAGCGGCCCAGCGGCACCTGGCTCTGAATCTGCGCGGCGGTGGCGGCCAGCGCGTCGGCATCCATGCCGAGCTTGCCGTACAGCGGCGTCGCCACGGGGCCGGGGCTCACCACATTCACGCGGATGCCCGCGCCAAGCAGCTCGCCCGACAGCGTTTTCGCCAGCGAGATCAGCGCCGCCTTGCTCGCCGCATACACCGACGAATTCGGCATGCCAATGTGCGCGTTGATAGAGCCATTCAGAACGATTGACGTGCCCTTGTTGAGCAGAGGCAGCAGTGCCTGGATCTGAAAGTACGCGCCCTTCACATTGGCGTTGAACGTTGCGTCCCACAAGGCCTCATCGATCTCTGGGAACGGTGCGAGCTTGGCCATGCCGGCGTTGATGAACACAGCGTCCAGGCGCACGTCGGCTTCTTGCAATTGACGTGTCAGCTCGCGTGCGGCGGCCACGGTGCCAGTTTCATTGCGGATGGCGATGGCGCCGTCACCCAGCGTGGCGCGCGCCGTTTCCAGCGCCGCCGCATCACGCCCGGTGACGACCACGCGGGCGCCTTCCTTTGCAAATGCCTGGGCGGCTGCCAGGCCGATACCGCTGTTGCCGCCAGTGACCAGAACGGTCTTACCTTGAAAGCGATTCATGATGTCCTCCAGTAGGAAAGTTGAACTTGAACAATCGCGTGACTGCAGTGTGGACGCGGCCAGGCGGTTTGCCATACGATCCGTACGATGAACATGTTCGAAGGAATTGCACATGTTGACGGACGAAGAATTGGCCCTGCTGGAAGCCATCCGGCTGACGGGCAGCCTGTCGCGCGCGGCGGCGCAACTGGGCAAGGCGCCCTCCACCGTGTCGTACGCGGCGCGGCAGTTGGAGCAACGCTTCGATGCCCTGCTCTTTGATCGGCGCCGCTATCGGCTGCAGCTCACGCGCGCCGGGCAGCTCCTCACCGAAGAAGCCGCGCGGCTGGCGCAGGACGTTTCGCGCATTACCCAGCGCGTACGGCAGGTGGCCAACGGCTGGGAAGACCGGCTGTGGATCGTGACGGACGAACTGCTGGAATTCGAATCGCTGATGCCCGTCATGCACGCGTTCGATGCGCTGCAATCCGGCGTGACGCTGCGGGTGACGCACGAAGTGCTGGCCGGCACGTGGGAGGCGCTGCGCGATGGGCGGGCCGATCTCGTCATCGGGGCAACCAACGAGCCGCCCTCCATCCCCAACCTCGGGTGGTTCGAGCTGGGCGTGGTGGAGTGGGTGTTTGCCGTGTCGCCACGGCATCCGCTGGCGGCCATTCAGGCACCGCTCACGCGCGAGGACATTGCGCGGCATCGCGCCGTAGTGGTCGCCGATTCAGCACGGACCACAGCAGGCCGTGCCTACGGCATGCTCAGCGGGCAACCCACGCTGGCCGTGCCCAGCATGCACGCCAAGACACTTGCCCAGCGCGACGGGCTTGGCGTGGGCTGGCTACCGAGGCATCGCGTGGCGTCGCTCCTGGCCCGTGGGGAGTTGGTGGAAAAGCGCACCACGGACCCACGCGAGCCCAACGTGCTCTATGTCGGCTGGCGCCGCAGCGCAGACGGCGAAGGCCGAGCACTCCAATGGTGGCTCGAACAACTGCGACAACCGCGTCTGGCCACACGCCTGGTGCAGGGCGTCGACAGCTTCGCCTGAGGGCTCGCGCTGTGGAGGGTCGCATGTCCGGGCTGGTATGCGCCGACGCCAGCCTCGTCAACCTCCACGATTTACGGCAACGCGCGCGCAGTCCGGAAATTTCATCCTCGCCCAGCCGAGCCACACGCTGGCCTTGCGCTTCACACGCAATTCCCCAAGTTTCCGAAGAAACCCGCATGCAAACGTTTTTCTTTGAAACGAAGACTACAGATGACCCATCATGCGCCGATTCATTGCCAGGTCTTGCATTTCCCGCCCAACAATTCGCGCATAGAAGTGATTAAACGTTTGCTTTAAATGCGCAGTGTGGCGTTGCATCAACGCATAAGGCATAGCGCCTTGCAGCAGCGGGCAGAGCGGCCGAACTCCCTCCTGATTTTCTACCCCCGCGACATCCATGACTTCCGCTTGCGCTCGGCTTCTGACAGCGATTCCGATTTGCCTGACCCTTGCCGCATGCGGTGGTGGTGGAGATACAACCAGTGATCTCCCATCCAGCGCAGGCCAGCCCTCGGCGCCCGTCGGAACACCGACCGGCCCAGTGGCGCCGACCACGCCCCCGACTGCTCCGTCCAGTTACACCGTTGCGGGCACAGTCGCGGGCTTGTTCGATTACGGAAGCCTCACGCTGGTCAACAACGGCGCCGACCCACTCGTCCAGGCCGCTAACGGCAACTTCAGCTTTTCCGCTCCCGTAGCGGCGGGCGGGGCTTATGCGGTCTCGGTCAACGCCAAACCCCTCTGGCAGTCCTGCTCCGTGGCAAACGGCAGCGGGCTGGCCAATGGCAACGTCAACGACGTCAGCGTGACGTGCGCAGTTGCGCCGTCGATAGTGTCGACCTTCGCTGGGTCCACCACAGCGGGCAATGTCAATGGCACCGGGTCAGCCGCGTCGTTCCGCCAGCCGAGCGCTATCGCGCGGGACGCCTCGGGCAACCTGTATGTGGCGGACTTCGGCAACCACGTCATTCGCAAAATCACACCGGGCGGCGTCGTCACGACGCTGGCCGGCACGGGCAGCCCTGGCCACGTCGATGGCATGGCGAACAGCGCCAAGTTCTTGACCCCGGTCGGCATTGCCGTGGCCGCCAGCGGCAACATCTATGTCGCGGAGTACAACGGCAACGACATTCGCAAGATCACCCCTGGCGGCATCGTGACAACGCTCGCCGGTTCGGCAACGGCCGGCAGCACGGATGGCACGGGCGCAGGCGCCTCGTTCAACACCCCGGTAGGTCTCGCGCTCGACGCAAACGAAAACGTCTATGTGGCCGATTACAGCAACAACATGATCCGCAAGATCACGCCCGCAGGCGTGGTGACCACGCTGGCCGGCTCCACAACGGCAGGCAGCGACAACGGCGCAGCGGCGCTCGCCACCTTCAACGGCCCGCTGGGAATCGCCATCACGCCATCCGGCACGCTGTACGTAGCAGAGTGGTTCAACTGCGATGTCCGGCAGATCTCCGCCGCGGGTGTCGTCTCCACACTGGCCGGCTCCGGCGCCTGCGGCAGCGATGACGGCGTGGGTGCAGCGGCAACATTCTCGCTTCCGGTGGGGCTCACGATCGGCACCAACGGCGTGCTCTATGTCGCGGACGATGGCAACAACATGGTCCGCATGGTGACGCCAGCCGGCGTGGTCGCCACCTTGGCCGGCTCGGGTTGGACCGGGGCCGACGACGGCGACGGCAGCACTGCGACGTTCAATCAGCCGACCGGCATCACCGTGGACCCGGGCGGCAACCTGTATGTCGCAGACAGCGGCAACAACCTCATTCGCAAGGTCGTACCCAACCCGTAAAGTGCCCCGCCTGCAGGTTCGCCCTGCGCAGTGATCTCGCCTATGCTGGATGACGCTTGCGCCGCATTCCGCGCGCCTGCATTGGCGACAACGCCCGAACTGTTGCGCAATCGTTAACACCGCACCTGATGCCGAGCGCATTGTCCTCAGACAAACCCTCGGTCTGGTCAACGCGCGCTGCCGGCTGGCGTTATTCGATCACGCACGTATTCCGTGCCTCGTTGAGGGTCTCGACATGAAACTGTCTGCGTTGATGTTTTCGGTGGGTGCACTGATGATGGGTTCGGCGTTTGCACAGGGCACGACCGCACCAGCGGCGGCACCGGCTGCCGTCCACGCCGTCTGCAAGGACGGCACGCCGTACAGCGGCGCGACGCTCAAGGGGGCCTGCCGTGGCCATGGCGGCGTCGACAAGAAAGCCAGCGCGGGCAGCGCTCCGGCCGCGTCCGCCGCGGCACCGGCTGCCGCAACGCCCGCCGCCCCGGCAGCGGCCCCAGCCCCGGCACCTGCGGCGCCAGCCAAACCCACAGCTGCAACTCCTGCCAAGCCGGCCGCAGCCGCACCGGCCACCGTCGCCCCTGGCGGCGGCCCTGACAAGGTGTGGGCCAACGCCGCCACCAAGGTCTATCACTGCCCAGGCGACCGCTACTACGGCAAGACCAAGCAGGGCACATACTTGACCGAGGCCGACGCCAAGGCCCAGGGCATGCGCCCGAGCCACGGCAAGGGCTGCGCCAAGTAAGCCACGCCTGCGCGCCAACTCGCACGCCGCGGCCCGGTCGGGTCGCGGCGTCTTCCTTTTTTGCTGTCCGCATTACGGTTTCACGGCCTGGCCGTCGCACTGCATGCCACCCCGCTACGAACACCCCGCCACCGCGCTGCAACACCCCGACCGTTTCGCACCGCTGAGCACCCCGCCCCTGCCCACCCAGCAACGCGTGCTGCGCGACGTCATTGCCGGCTTCTCGATAGCGGGCTTGCTGTTGCCCGAGGCGGTGGCCTACGCAGGCATCGCCAGCCTGCCGCCGCAAGCCGGGTTGATTGCGCTGCTTTGTGGCCTGGTGGTCTATGCGTTGATCGGCACCAGCCGGTTTGCGATCGTCTCGGCTACGTCGTCATCGGCGGCGGTGCTGTTTGCGACGGTGCTCTCCGAGCCCGGTACCAATGGCGCGACGGCGCTCACACTGGCGGCAGCGCTCATCATCGCCACGGGCGTGCTGTTCGTCCTGGCGGGCGCGGCACGGCTGGGCGGCATGTCGGACTTCATCGCCCGGCCCGTGCTGCGCGGCTTCACGTTCGGTCTGGCGCTGACGATTGTCGTCAAGCAGCTGCCGAAGATCCTCGACGTGGCAGTGCACCACAGCGACACGCCGCGCATTGCGCTGGAGCTGATCACCAGTGCCGCCAACGCCAACCGGTACAGCACGGCACTGGGGGCAGTGGCACTCGCCCTGTTGTTTGGCCTGGGGCGCTGGGGCGGCCGCATTCCGGCCACGCTGGTCGTCATCGTGCTGGCCATCGCCGGCGGCTACTGGGTCGACTGGCACGTCTATGGCATCGCCGTGGTCGGCCATATCGACTTGCAGAACATCAGCGTTGGCGTGCCCGACCTGAACCGCGCGCAATGGATGCAGAGCGCGGAACTCGGCTTTGCGCTGATGCTGATTCTCTACGCCGAGTCGTATGGCTCGATCCGCAACTTCGCGCTCAAGCATGGCGACAGCATTTCCGCCAACCGGGATCTCGTCGCCCTGGGCTGCGCCAACCTGCTGTCGGGCTTGCTGCACGGCATGCCGGTGGGTGCGGGGTATTCGGCCACTTCCGCCAACGAGGCGGCCGGTGCGCAATCACGCTTGGCCGGGCTGTGCGCGGCGGCTGTGGTGGCACTCATCGTGTGGCTGTTTCTGCCGCAGTTGGCGCGCATTCCCGAGCCGGTGCTGGCGGCCATCGTCATCTTTGCTGTCAGCCACTCGCTGCACCCGAGCGTGTTCAAGCCCTATTGGACATGGCACCGCGATCGGCTGGTCGTGATTGCCGCGCTGCTGGCCGTGCTGGTGCTGGGTGTGCTGCACGGCCTGCTGGCCGCCATTGGCGTGAGCCTGCTGCTGACGTTGCGCAAGCTGTCCGAACCCAACGTGAGTGTGCTCGGCCGCCTGCGAGACAGCCACGACTTCGTCGATGTGTCCTTGCACCCGGAAGCCAAACCGCTGCCCGGTGTGCTGATCGCGCGGCCCGAGGTGCCCCTGTTCTTCGCCAACACCGAGCGCGTGCTGGGCAAGGTGCGGGCGCTCTTGAAAGCGCAGCCCGAACCGGCGCTGCACACCATCATGCTCAGCCTGGAGGAAACGCCCGACGTGGACGGCTCCGCCATCGAAGCGCTGCGCATCTTTGCCGCCGAATGTGCGGCGCGCGGTTTGCAATTGATGTTCGTGCGGCTCAAGCCGCGCGCGCTCACCGCCCTGCAACGGGCGACCGACGAAACGCTGCGCCCCGCCATGCTGCACGAGCTGAGCGTGGACGAGTGCGTGCAGTCGCTGGCAGACAGTGCACAGCCTGCCTAGTCGCCGCCACCCCCACCGCTACAGCTGGTGCAACTGGAGCAGCTCGAACAGCTCGAGCAGCTCGAACCACCGGAACAACTGCCGCAGCCACCGCGTTCGCTGCCCTTGGTAGCGGTGCCGAAACCCTCGGTACTGCCATCGATGCGGCAGCTGGCGAAATCCGCGCCGCACTGCATGACCTCGCCGCCGGGGTGTCAGCGCCCAGCGTTGCCCGCCACGCGCGCGCCATCGAGGATGATGCGCGCCAGCTTGGCGTAGTCGCCATCAAAGTGATGGCCGCCCGGCAGCTTGACGAGCTGGATCTGCTTCGGGTCGAGGCCGGGGCAGTTGGTGTCCTTCTCTTCCTTGCCGTAGACGCACATGCCCAGGCCTGCGGGCAGCTTCTGCACCTCGGGCAGGATCAGCAGCCCAGAACTGCTGCTCGACACCCAGTTGGTCATGTGGAATTCAAAGTCCGCGCGCTTGCCCAGGCCCATCATCACGGCCAGGGCTACGTGCTCGCGCGATGCGGCCGGCAGGCGGTTGACGATGAAGGGCAGCACATCCGCCCCCTGTGAATAGCCAATCAGCAGCGCTTTGGGCTTCTTCCAGCGCGCGGCGTAGAAGCGCACCAGGCGGTCCATGTCCGCCGCGGCAGAAGCCGGCGTACGCGGCGTCCAGAAGTAACGCAGTGAATCGATGCCAACCACTGGCACGCCTGACTTGGACAGCGCGGCCGCCACCTCCTTGTCGAGGCCCGCCCAGCCACCGTCGCCGGACAGCAGCACAGCAAAGAGTTCCGACGATGTGCCCGGCTGCGCAGGCACTTCAATGATCGGCAAATCCGACACGGCCGCAGGCGGTGGCGGCGGCAACGGCTTGCGCTGCGCAACCAGCTTGGCGAACGCGGTCTTGAACGGCTCGCTGGCCGTAACGGGCGGTGCGTTAGCGCCCGCTGCGGGCGGCAACACCACGGACTGCGCCCCCGAAATCGTATCGATGAAGGTTTGCGTAGCGCGCCCCTCGCACAGCGGGCCCGAGCGCCGCGCAAACGATGTCAGCGTGCCCGATTGCAGCGCCACCCACGGCGCCGACAGCTTGGTGGCCGGCAGCAGCGCCACGCCGGCGTTTTCGGGCGGCTTGGTGCGCTTGGCCGTGGTGCGGCTCTCGCTCTGGCGGCGGCTGAAGTGAATGCCCTCGCCCTTGCACAGCGGCTTGCGCAACTCCAGCACGGGGCAGAACTCCATCGACATGGCGCCTGCAAAGATGTTCGGCCGCGCCTGCGCAATCATGGCGTAGGCCAGCGCACCGCCTTCGTTGTCCCCCACGAGAATGGGCGGGTAGTAACCCGGCACCTTCTCATAGGCCTGCAGGAAGCGGCTGAAGTTTTCGAGGTCGCCATCGGGGAACGCGCAATCGCCAAAATCAGCTTCGAGGCTGGAGAACAGCGCGGGGGTCGACAGCCCAGCCACCAGCGCGCCTTGCTCCGCCAACGCCTGTGCCATGCGCGACGTGGCGGGCGTCCAGCCCAGATCACCCGACAGCATGAGCACGACCGAGCGGATCTCGCCCTTGGGCTTGTAGACGGGCACATCACGAAAACGGCCATGCGAGACGAACTCCACCGCACCGGGTGCAGCGGCAGCCGTTGCCGGGGCCACCACGGGCAGCGACAGCACACCGCCGTTCGCAGCCTTGTTGGCGGTGACAGCGGCTGCGCCCATCTGCAGCCGAGGCGGCGCATCGCCTTGCGCAGGCACCGCCACCACACCGCTGGCGCCCGTCATGCCGACCGGCGGCACCAGCACAGGCCCTTGCACCGGTGCTGACTTGGGCGCATCGGCCGCACTAGCCCAGGCAGCGGCCAGCGCCAGCCCAATGGCACTGGCATGCGCGGCCCAACGCCAGCTCTTGCGCTGCACTTCCGTACGTACTCCCCTGAGCCGCGCCTCTTGCGTGCGCGGTGCTTGCCCACTCATTTGGAGATCACTCCCTTCAGCCCGCCGCCGATCAGCGCGGCAACGTCCGTCAATGTAAATAGCGGTGCAAACCCGCCGCGTGCGAGCAGGTAGCGGGGTTCCCACACCGGCTCGAATTTGTCCTTGAAACTGCGCAGCCCTCTGAAATTGTAGAAGCGCGCGCCGTGGCGGAACATCATCCGTCCGAACCGATGCCAGCGCGGCGCAAGCTGATGCTCGACCATGCCCGACATCGGCGCCATGCCTAGCCCGAAACGCTGATACCCCTCCGCCTGAAAGTGGAGGATCAGCTTGCCGAAGAGGAAGTCCATCGTGCCCGGCGGCACATTGGCGCGCTGGCGCATCAGGTCCACGCTCGCCTCGATGCGCAGCACGTCGGGGCACATCAACGTGGCAAAGGCGAGGATGCTGCCTTCGCGGCGCACCAGGGCCACGGGTTGGCGCTGAACATAGCGGTCTTCAAACGCGCCGAGCGAGAACCCCTTCTCGCGCGCGTTCTGGTTGCGCAGCCATTCATCGGAGATGGCCCGCAATTCATCCAGCACAGCGGGCACGCCCTCCGGCAGCACGATCTCGAACGACAAGCCCTCGCGCTCGCCGCGCGTCACACCATGGCGCAGGTTGGCGCGGCGGGATCCCTTCAGACTGAACTCGGGCAGCGACACATAGGCCTCTTCGCCCAGCTTGTAGGCGCGCAGGCCGGCATCGAGATACAGCGGCAGCGTTTGCGGGCGCGTCTTGTAGAACGCAGCGCGGCCGCCATGCGCATCGGCCATCTCGATAAAGCGCCAGATCAGTTCGGGCCACTCCTGCTGCGCACCCACCGGATCGGACAGCGCCACCCACGAGCGCCCCTGCTTCGCATACATGATGAAAGCGTTGCCCGACGGCGAGAACAGCAGGCTCTTGTCGCCCATCAGCGCGAGCACGGCGTCGGCGGCGGGCTGTTTGCGGACGATCTCGGCGGCGCGGGCGAGTTCCTCGTCGCTCGGGAACGTCGTCGCGCCCGGCTCCTTGCGAAAGAGCTGCCACATGCCACAGCCGAGGCCCGTAACGGCCACCGCCATCAGCGCGCGGATGGAGCGCGGCGCATCGCCATCAAACGTGAACTGCCACCAGAGTTGGTTGGCGTAGGCCACCTCGCGATACGCAAAGAAGAGGATCCACACGCAGGCGGCAAACACGCACACCATGGCGATCATCCAGCCCGGCTCCAGCCGCTGCGAGAACAACGACGACGGCCGATCAAACTGTCGCCGAGAAATGACCAGCAGCACCGCCAGCGTCACCAGCACCACCATCTCCGACACGGCAATGCCCTTGGGCAATGCCAGCACACCGGTCAGCAGCGACAGCACCAGCGCTGCCCACCATGCGGCATCCAGCCGGTGCAGCAGCCCGCGCGCGACAAACAGCATGATGAGCCCCGCCACGCTGCCGATCATGTGCGACGCCTCCACCACGAACAGCGGCACGTGCATGCGCAGGAGGTCTTCTGCCTCGTCACTGGCTGGCGTCACACCCGAGACGAGCAGCATCACGCCCGCCACCATCGTCAACGCGGCCAGCAACCCCGGCGACAGCTTGACCGCCGCCCGGCCGAACGGGGCGCCTGCGCCCGAGCGCAGCTCGAACACCCCCAGCATGGCGGCCGCCACCACCAGCGGCAGCAGAAAGTAGATCGCCCGGTAGAACAGCAGCGCGGCCAACACCTCCGCAGGCGCCGCCTGGCCGCTGCAGCCGAGGAGGATGACGGCCTCGAACACGCCAAGGCCCCCCGGGCTCTGGCTCAACACCCCCAGCGAAACCGCCAGCGCATAGAACGCCACAAAGGTCGGCAGATCGACGGCGCCGGCCGGCATCAAGACCCACAACGCTGCCGCTGCGGCGCTCAGATCGGCCGCGGAGATCACGAACTGCCGCGCGGCCAGACCCGGCGGCGGCAGGCGGATCTCCCACCGCCCCAGCACCGTGACGTGCTGGCGCCGCATGCACAGCGCCAGCAGTACGACCACGCCCGCCAGCACCAGCAGCGCAAGCGCCTCCAGCAGCGCAGCCGGCAAGTGCGTGATGGCCGCGATGTGTGGCGCCCCCCACAGCAGCCCGACCGCGCCGAATGCCGTGGTGGACACGCCCAGCGCGCCAGCATCAAACGTGACGGCCTCCGTCACGCGGGCGGCATCCACACCGGCTGCCGCGTACAGGCGCGTGCGTACCGCCCCAGCGGTGAATGCGCCAAGGCCCACGGTATTGCCCAGCGCATACGCAATGAATGAGGTGGTCGCTACCGTGCCTCGGGCCACCTCCGCCCCGGCATAGCGCAGGCCGGAGGCGTCGTAGCCCGTCAGGGCGGCATAGCTGAGCCCGGTGGCCAGGATGGCCAGCCACACATGCGCAGTCGGCGTGGCCTGCAGGGCCGCAACCATGTCGGCGTAATGCACGTGGTCGAGCAGCGCATACAAGCTGTCGAACACCAGCGCGCCCAGCACCAGCACGATGCCGATCAGGGACCAGCCTCCCACGCCGAAACCGGATTCGGCGCGCGGTGGGTTGGCAGGCGCGACACTGGCCGGGCTCGGGCTGGCCGGTGGTCGGCGGGAATTGGGACTGGCGTCGTTGGACGCTGCGTCAGACATGGTGCAAAACTAAGTCCGGCTGGTCTGGGCGGGGCGCGCCAGCCAGCGTGGTCAAACGGAAGAAGAGCGAGATCCAGCGCGCGATGGCAGAGGCGCGCCGCAGGCTGGCGCCCACGCTTCCCCCAACGATCGATACGTGCTGGATCGGCACGTTGTTTCGGATGTCTCGTAATACGGCCAAGGCAACCGATTAGTTGACACCCCGCTACATTTTACGGTTTAGGCGCGGCCTCCGGCGCTTTTGGCGCCACATCGTGCTTGCCGGTATCCACCGACACGGGGTCGCTGGCCGGGAAGGTTTCTTCCAAACCCTCGTCCAGCAGGGATTCATCGTGCGAATCCGGCACCGGCGGATGCGGGTTGGCGGGCGACGGGGTGGGCGAAATACGGTCGTCGGGCATGGCGTTCTCCAATCTCCGGGGGCTAGACCAGCATAGGCAAGCGAGTCCGCAAGGGTGGCATGGGCCGGTGCCGCTCTGGCCTGCGCGCCGTGTGCTACGTAGGCGCCACTCAGCCCGTGCTCAGCAAGCCATGCGCCCGCAGCCGAGGCACGGTGGAGAAAAGTCAGCGGAATTCCAACAGGCAAACGATTGCGAACCCGACAAAACCTCTTGGCTTCGTTGCATAGGCAGGTGGAGTCCGGTACACAGTCTAGGCGGCAGTTTTCAATCTTTTCACAATTACGCGCATGCCTTTACAGCGCGCCAGCGGCGCTCTCCTACGAAACCCTCCTCTGCTGATCGTCGGTGCGTCGGTGCTGTCGTTGTTGCTGGCTGCGCTGACGGCGCTGTCGCTATGGGAGATGCGCACCGACGCGATGGACCGCGCGCGTGACGCCGCCAACAACCTCGCACTAATCCTGCAGCGCGACATTGCTCGCAACATCGAACTGTATGACCTGTCATTGCAGGCCGTGACCGATGGCATGCAAGACCCGAACATCGTCGCGCTGCCGCCGCAGATCCGCCAGTTCGTGCTGTTCGACCGGTCCACCACTGCGCGCGACGTCGGCTCGCTGCTGGTCGTGGACAACAAGGGCGACGTGATCGTCGATTCGCGCTCCGTGCCGGCGCGGCATATTCATGTGGGCGATCGGGATTACTTCCAGGTCCACCAGGGCGCCTCGGATGTCGGCCTGTACATCAGCGAACCCTTTTCGCCGCGCATCAACGGTGCGGATACGTCGATCGGCCTGAGCCGCCGCCTGAACGGGCCGCATGGCGAGTTCAACGGCATCGTGGTCGGTACGCTGCGGCTGAACTACTTCCACCGGTTGTTCGAGGGCATAAACCTGGGGCCGCATGCCACGGTGACGCTGGCACGCTCCGACGGCACGCTGCTCATGCGCCGGCCGTACGACGAACAGCTCATCGGTCGAAGCGTGGCCGACAGCCCCGCCTTTCAGAAGCGACTGCTGACGCCGGAAGGTTCATACGTAGACCTGGGGGCCATTGACGGGGTTGAGCGCCTGTTCAGTTTCCGCCATATCGCCCAGCACCGGTTGATCGTGTCGGTGGGCCTGGCCACGCAAGACATCTACGCCGAATGGTGGCAACGCACGTGGGTGATCGGTGGCATTGTGCTGGTGCTCGATGCGGTGTTCATTGCGCTGTCGATCCTGTTTGCCGGGCAGCTGCGCAGGCGGCTGGAGATGGAACAGCAACTGCACTTGCTCGCCAATACCGATGGCCTGACGGGCCTCGGCACGCGCCGCGCGCTGGACGCCGCGCTGGATGTGGAATGGCGGCGTGCCAACCGCACACGCATGCCGCTGGCCGTGCTGATGATCGATGTCGACGACTTCAAACATTACAACGACCGCTACGGCCACGCCGCCGGCGACACCGCGCTGCGCAATGTCGCGCGCTGCGTGAACGAGAGCATCAAGCGCCCCGGCGACTTTGCCGGCCGCTACGGCGGCGAAGAGTTCTGTGCTCTGCTGCCTAACACCGACCTGCCCGGGGCGATACGCGTGGCTGAAACCATCCGTGCCGCCGTGCTGGCCTGCGACGAGCCCAACGCAGGAAGCGCGCACGGCAAGCTGACGGTGAGCATCGGCGTGGCCGTGCATTCAGGCGCCGCCACCACGCCCGACGACACCCCGCAAGACCTGATACGGCTGGCCGACGGGCGCCTGTATGAAGCCAAGGCCGCCGGGCGCAACACGGCCATCCCCCGGCAGGAACGTCCCAAGCTGGCGGTGGTGTAAGCGCAGCCCCTCCCGTTCAGCGGCACCGACACCGATGCGACGCTTCCTCACTCTCACACCGCGCGGCGCTCCCCTCTTCGGGGGCATGCCGCGCTGTCATGTTGGCTCTGCACAATAACGGCGGTCTTCGGAAGCCCATCGTGAGCAAAACACCCCACTCTCATTTCGATACGCGTGCCGTGCCGCGCGAGCAGCAGTTTGCCGCGTGGCGAGAGGCCATCAACGTGCTGTTCGACATTCGCGCTGGGGCGCCGGCCGCGCAGGGTTTCCAGGCCAGCGTGGATGCGTATCTGTGCGGAGAAACCGGCATCGGCATGATCCACACGCAGGCGCAGCACTACGACCGCTCGCGCTCGAAGCTCGGCCGCGATGGGGTAGACGTCTTCATCCTGCAGTACTACCTGGCCGGCAGTTGCGGCCAACGCGACGGCGCCACCGGCACCGCCACGCGCCCGGGCGACCTGTTCATCGTGGATGCCGCACAACCGCTGGCCACCAGCACGACCGACAGCCAGTTCCTGAGCCTGGCCGTGCCGCGCCGCCTGCTGGCGCCGCTGCTGCGCTCGCCCGACGAACTCAGCATGCGCGTGCTGCGCGGCGAAAACCCGATGATCGGCCTGCTGCGGGATCACCTGTGCTCGCTCTACCGATCGGCCGGTCAACTGACGGCAGCGGAGGTTCAGGCTGTCATGCCCGGCACGTTGCAGTTGGCCGCCGCGGCCATCAATTGCCAGGTGACCGAAGCCAACGCACCCGCCGTGCGTGAAAGCCTGTTCGCCGCCATCTGCCGCCATATCCGGCACAACCTGGCCGACCTTGCGCTGTCGCCTGAAGGGGTGGCGGCGCACTTCGGCATTTCACGCGCCACGCTGTACCGCCTGTTCGAGCAGGAGGGTGGCTTCGTCAACTACGTGCGCGCGCAACGCCTGCGGCAATGCCACGCCATCCTGGCCGATCGCTCGCAAACGCACCGCTCGGTGGCGGAGATTGCGTTGACGTATGGTTTTTCCGATGCGTCGAACTTCACGCGCGCCTATCGGCGGGCATCGGGCATGTCCCCGCGCGAAACCCGCATGCTGGCCCTCGAAGGCCGCGCTGCCACCCTGCCCTTCGTGCAGCACAAGGACTGGCGCAGTTGGGTGATGCAGATGCGGTAACACGCATCGCTGCCGCACCCCCTCTTTCTCTCATCTAGCCACCTTCCGAACGCGCAACCTGAGACGCGCGGACAGGTTCTCGCGACGGCCGCACCGATCGGCGGCTGCCCGCGCGTTCTTCGTTGAACCCTCCACAGTGTGCGTGCGAGCATCCGCCCCGACCTGAGAGGCGCCCATGCGCCAGCGGCGTGCACGGTCCTCGTGCGCTCTCTTCGTCGCCGGGTCAGAAGGCAGACGGACACACCGTCCGCTGCACACAACACAACGACAAAACGGGGGTCTCGTGAAGATCGTGACGGGAAAGACGCTGGCCTTGACGCTGCTTGCAGCCGCAGCCCTGGCCGCCTGCGGCGGTGGGGATTCGTCCAGCACCAGCGCAACCAATAGCGGCAGTGGCAACACGCCAACCTCAAGCTGTGCAGAAACCGGCGTCGACGCGAAGTACGCGTGCCAGACCGGTGCCACCGAACCGCTATATGCGTACCAGTGGGCGCTCAAGCAGGCCGCGAGCTTCTTCGCGGCTTTCGGGCTCGTTGCCAACGGCACGACCGACCTGAATGTGGAAGAGGCACATGCCGCCGGCATCAAGGGCCAGGGCGTGAACGTGCTGGTGCTCGACGATGGCGTCGATGTTCATAACGAAGACTTGTCTGCCAACGTCAATGCGGCGATGACGTTCAACTTTGACGACGGCACGACCGACCCCACCCCGGCCGACACGCCCGCCAACATTGCGGACGCCCACGGCACCAATGTGGCGGGCATCATCGCCGCGGCGCAGAACGGCAAAGGCGTGATGGGCATTGCGCCGCGGGCAACGCTGGGCGGTGCGCGTTATATCGGCGCAGCGAACCCGGACACCAACGCCGCCTATGGCGGTGCCGACTGGTCCAAGAACGCATCCCTCATCAACGCATCGTATGGCGCCAACCCGCCAGCGCCCACGGAATACGACACCAGCACCTCGACACAGGCGGCGGTGCGCGCATTCCCCAACCTGCGCAATGGGCTCGGCCTCGTCATGCTGAAGGCCTCGGGCAACGAATACGAAAGCATCAACGACGGCGCCAGCCAGCCGCCGCGCACGTGCCCCACCGTGGGCGCCAGCGGCATGATCGGCTGCGAGAACCCGGCCAATGACACCGAGGCGCTCGAACCCGGCGTCATCGTCGTCGGCGCGGCCAACGCCATGGGCGTGAAGTCGAGCTACTCGAACGCGGGCGCGGTCAACTGGGTCACCGGCCTGGGTGGTGAATTCGGCAACGGCGGCAAGTACGGTGAAGTGGGCAGCGGTCCGATGATCTTCTCGACCGACCTGTCGGGCTGCGCACGCGGCTACAGCCGCAACGGCGTCACCGGCCCCAATGACTTTGCGGTGGGCGGCTCGGCCACCAACACGAAAGACAACGCCAACTGCAACTACTCCAGCATGAACGGCACGTCGGCAGCAACGCCCACGTTGTCAGGCGTGGTGGCGTTAATGCTGGCCGCCAACCCCAAGCTGACCTGGCGCGACGTGCGCGAGATCCTGCGCGCCACCTCGCGCAAGATCGATGCGGACTACGGCAGCCGCGATGGCCGCAACGTCAAGATCGACCTGACCACGGGCACCGCTACGGCCGACACCAGCACCACGCTCACCGACGGTGCCACCACCGCGCGGCTGGACTACGGCTGGCAGACCAACGGCGCCGGCAATGCGTACTCCACGTGGTACGGCTTTGGCTTGGTCGACGCATCGGCCGCCGTGAAGATGGCCAAGGCCACCACCACCTATAAGCCGGCCGCGCTCTCGGTGCCCAACTTTGCGGCTGCCTTTGGCAACGTCAACCAGCTGAACTACGGCGCGGTGCAGAAGCTCGGCCAGTTCAACGTGACGGGCCCGGACAAGGTCGACGCACTGCAACTGCGCGTGTCGGGCTCGGTGTGCATCGGCAGCGTCGGCTTTTTCGTGAAATCGCCGTCGGGCACGGTATCGGCGCTGTCCCTGCCGTACAACGGCTACTACAACAACGGCGTCAACGCAGTCAGCAATTACGGTTTGGGCAGCTACGCCTTCTATGGCGAAAACGCGGCCGGCACGTGGGAGGTCTACGCCGTGAGCGGTGTGCCGACCAATGCGTGTTCGACGTACCAGCCCCAAGGCGGCACGCACACGGTGACGTTGGCGACGCCATTGGCCGTTGAGTACCGCGTTATCGCGGCCAAGTAAGCCTTTCGGAGAACCTTCAACATGATCATGTCTTCTGTTTTCAATACCGTGGCGGTGGCGTTGGTCTCGGCGGCTGTGGCGGGCCAGGCGATGGCGGCTGACTTGGTAGTCGGCAAGCGGCTGTCGGCGCAGGAACTTTCGCAGTACGCCAGCGCGCCGGTCGTGCAAGTGGAGTCGCAGTCGTTCAAGGTGCTGCCAGGCGGCACACACACCAAGAGCGCCGGCGCAACCTCCACGGCCGTCACGCAGGTCGTGAATGAACGCGGCGTGGTGGGCGAAAGCCGCAACGAGGTCGTCGTTTCACAAGTGCCGGTGGAGAGCGCCCGCCAAGCCGTGGCGAGCCTCTCGACCGCGCCCGTGTCGGCGGCGTACTACGGCCATATGAACCTCAGCACGCTGCGTTTTGCGTCGTTTCAAGAGGCCGTGGATGCGCGCACGCAACTGAAGAAGCTGTTGCCGCAGGCGCGCGTGGACGTGCCCGTGCAATACGCCAAACCCGTGGCACGCTGATTTCGCGCTTGCCCCAGCTGGCCCGTGTTGGACGCCCCGCCCCGCGCGGGGCGTTTTGCATGGATGCGCGTATCATCCGGGCCTTTTACCCCGTCTGGAATTCCCCATGGACAAGGCCACCGGCAGCTTTGAAGCGCTGGCCGCACGCGAAGGCGGCCTGCAGCACCGCCTTTCTTCTGCGCAACTCACCATGATCGCCATCGGCAGCGCGATCGGCACCGGGCTCTTCCTGGGCAGCGGCGCGGCCATCCAGTTGGCCGGCCCGGGCGTCATCGTGAGCTACGTCATCGGCGCAGCCATCGCCCTGTTGCTGATGGGCTGCCTGGCGGAGATGGTCGTTGCCCACCCGACCACCGGCTCATTCGGCGCCTATGCCGAGCATTACGTCAGCCCGCTCGCCGGCTTTCTCGTGCGCTATGCGTACTGGGCCGCGGTTGTCTTCGTAATCGGCGCGGAAGTGACGGCCGTGGCCGTCTACATGGCGTATTGGTTTCCGGACGTGCCGGCGTGGGTGTGGATCCTGGGGTTCTCCGCCGTGCTGGTGTGGATCAACGCCAGCAGCGTCGAGGTGTTTGGCGTGGCGGAGTACTGGTGCTCGATGATCAAGGTGGTGGCCATCGTCGCGTTTCTGGCGGTGGCCAGCTATGCCATCTATGGCGCGCCGGAAGGTGGACCGATCGGCTTTCACAACTACGTGGATGCGGGCGGCTTCCTGCCACACGGCTGGAACGGCGTGTGGTTTGGGGCGGTGGTCAGCATCTTCAGCTTTTTCGGCATTGAGCTGATTGCCGTAGCCGCTGGCGAGGCTCGCGAGCCAGAAGCCGCAGCTACAAGCGCGTTCCGCTCCACGCTGTTCCGGCTGGTGTTCTTCTACCTGTGCACCGTGGCGCTAATGCTGGCCGTGGTGCCGTGGCAGCAAGCTGGCACCGGCAAGAGCCCATTCGTGCGCGTGATGGAAATCCTGGGCATTGCCGGCGGTGCAGGCGTGATGAATTTTGTGGTGCTGACTGCAGCGCTGTCGTCGATGAACGCGCAGTTGTACGTATCCACGCGCATGCTGTTCAGCTTGGCGCGTGGCGGACAAGCTCCGCAGGCGCTGGGTGCCGTCAGCCAACGCGGTGTGCCGCTGCGGGCACTGGCCGTGTCCAGTTCTGGTGCCGCATTGGCGGCAGTGCTGAGCGTGGTACTGCCTGGTCACTCGTTCCTGCTGATGATGTCGCTGGCGATGTTCGGCGCGCTGTTCACGTGGCTCATCATCTTCATCACGCATCTGCGCTTTCGTCGCGCGGCGGAGCGCGAAGGCCGCACGCTGCAGTTCCGCATGTGGGGCTACCCAGCACTCACCACCATCGGCGCCATCGCCATGGTGACCATCATTGCCAGCACGGCCTGGATGGCGGATTTTCGGATGACGCTGGTGGTGGGGGTGCCGTTTCTGGTGGTGCTGGCGGTAGTGTTTGGCTGGATGCGTAGCCGTCGATAAAGGCCAGCACCGGCCATTCCCTCTCATTTGAAATGGTGAAAATCACCATTTCAAATGATGCAGATCATGCCACTCCATTCGCGCAGGGTTTTGTCGCTGCACGCTTTGATTTTCCTTGAAATACCCCGGGTTCATTTCTAGCCTGCATTTCCTAGACAGAGATACAGGGCTGCGCCCCTCAGCACGGCGCGATCTGCGTCATTTCCTCCATTGCACCAACCATAGGCTCCGACGCGAGCCCGGGCATGCTTTCGCCCAAAACAAGTGGCAGACAGAATCAAAACCTATCTTGTTAATCAACGGAGGTGACCAGCATAACGCGATCCATCTGGCATGGCGCGCTCTGCAGAACAAACAAGCTCGGTGGAATATCGCCCGACATCCGTTCACGACCTTGAATCGCCCCCAAAACAAATCAAGTCGCGTAAGTGCCTTTAGACGAGGCTTGATTGCATTCCAATGTATGACCTACGGAGAAATCTCCATGGAACACTCGATTGGGTATTTGCGGCAGGACACTTCGGCTGCTCAGCAACGCGGCCTGCGTTGGATGGCTGCGCTGGGCGCAGCACTTTTGATGGCGGCGGTACCGGGCACCTCACAAGCGCAAACGCCAACCGGCGGGCCCAGCATGACGGCTTGCGCTATCACGGGGTCTGTCACCGTAACGATTGAGGGAATCCCCACCACGCAGAACATCGGCTGCCTGAACCAAGCGCAGCAGACAGCGCCGGGCACGACGGACCAGGCTGTGGCCAACGTCAACGTGCCCACGGTGCTCGGGCTGCCCAACCTTGCCAACATCCAAGGGCCAGACTCCACCGCGCAGTACGTGAATTCCCCCACCGCAACGACATTGACCGGTACGACCAAAGCGGCTGCCGTGCGACTGGTCAACGACCTGATCAATGCGGAGAACGTAGGCGAAACGCTAACGTGCACGCTACCGATTGGAGCCACCACACCAACATGCCAGTCCGGCTCAACGATCGACAGTCTAAGGCTTGGCGGGCAGTTGCAGACGCTACCCAATCCGATCCCGCAAGACTATCCATTGCCGTTGAGAGGCAACATCACCGTGAATCTTCCAGTACTAGGCCCCACCACGATCGGCGTAACCGGGTCTGTCGTTCTAAACGCGCTGCGCACTAATGCAAACAAAACCGTGGTAGAGCACGCGTCGATTCATGTGAACCTAAGCGGCGGTGTTACGTTGGCCGGCGTCGGCCTAGTGAACGTCGTTCTCAGCCTTGACGACTACACGAAGTTCCTCATGGCGTATTAACCCAGTTTTTTGGCAGAAACACGATTGCGTCCGCAGCCACGGCATTGCGGACGCAATCGCTCACGCACGCGCCAACGCCTGATCCAGATCGGCCAGCAAGTCGTCGATATGCTCGATGCCGATCGACAGGCGGATCGTCTCCTGCCGCACGCCGGCCTTGGCCAGTTCCGCCTCCGACAACTGCCGGTGCGTGGTCGATGCCGGATGCGTGGCCAGCGACTTGGCATCGCCAATGTTCACCAGCCGCGTGAACAGCGCCAGCGCATCCTGAAAGCGCGCGCCTGCCGCAAACCCGCCCTTCACACCAAACGTGAGCAGCCCAGGCGCCTTGCCTGACAAGTATTTCTGCGCGAGTGCGTAGTCGGGGTGGTCATCCAGGCTGGCGTGGTTGACCCACTCCACTTTCGGGTGCGCGCGCAGGTGTCGCGCAATGCGGGCGGCGTTCTGCGTGATGCGGTCGATGCGCAGGCCCAGCGTTTCGATCCCCTGCAGAATCAAAAATGCATTGAACGGCGACAGCGCCGCACCGGTATTGCGCAGCGGCACCACACGCGCGCGGCCGATGTACGCCGCATCGCCCAATGCTTCCGTATAGACCACGCCGTGGTAGCTCACATCCGGCTCATTCAGGCGCTTGAAGCGTGCCTTGTGCTTGGCCCACGGAAACTTGCCCGAATCGACAATCGCCCCGCCCAGGCTGGTGCCATGGCCACCCAGATACTTGGTGAGCGAATGCACGACGATATCGGCACCGTGCTCGAAAGGCCGCGTCAGATACGGCGTGGGCACCGTGTTGTCGACGATGAGCGGCACGCCGTGCCGGTGCGCGATCTCGGCCAGCGCGGCAATGTCGGTGATGTTGCCCAGCGGGTTGCCCACCGTCTCTGCAAAGATGGCTTTGGTGCGATCGTCGATCAGTGCTTCGAACGACGCCGGGTCGCGCGGGTCCGCTAAGCGCGTGGTGATGCCGGACAGCGGCAACGTGTGCGCGAACAGGTTGTAGGTGCCGCCATACAACGTACTGGCCGAGACGATGTTGTCGCCCGCCTCCGCAATCGTCTGGATCGCATAGGTGACGGCCGCCTGCCCCGACGCCAGCGCCAGCGCCCCAATGCCGCCCTCCAGCGCCGCGATGCGCTTCTCCAGCACATCGTTGGTCGGGTTCATGATGCGCGAGTAGATGTTGCCCGGCACCTTCAGGTCAAACAGGTCCGCACCATGCTGCGTGTCGTCAAACGCAAAGGCGACGGTCTGGTAGATCGGCACCGCCACCGCGCGCGTGGTCGGGTCTGCGCTATAGCCACCGTGGACGGCCACGGTGTCGAGTTTCCAGGCGGGTGTGGTGCTCAGAGCGGGCTGCGTCATGGTTGCGTCTCCGGTGGTTGATCCGGCGAGCATATGGCCAGCGACTTGACCCGCGAACGACCGTTTTTGTCTTTGCTTATTCGCGCTGCGGATGTTGGCCGCAACCCATCAGTGACGCATGCGCTGCGGCAATCTTAGGGCGTTGTCTTCAAACAAAACCGTAGAGCTTCGCCGGATTGGTCACGAAGATCCTCTCCTGCCAATCCGCCCGTCCGATCCAAGCGGCCATCGTGTCGACCAGAGACGCATCATCCGGCTTGTGGGCCTTCTCCGTCGGATGCGGCCAGTCGGTACCCCAGAGCATCCGCTCCGGCGCCATGTTGATGAACGCCTTGGCCACGGGCTCGACATCGGCATAGGCGGGCGCCCCGCTCTTCGTATCCACGTACGGACCGGACAGCGTGATCCACGTGTTGCCCTTGTCCACGAGCCGTTGCGCGGTGCGCATCGCGTCGGACTGCATGCCACCCGGTTGCGGAACGTGCGCAATGTGGTCGATGACGAGCGGGCATGGAAGCTCAAGCAGATGGCGCTCCAACGCCGGCAGTTTCGCGCCTTGCACGACCAGTTCGATGTGCCACCCGAGTGCGCTGATGCGTGAAGCGAGCGGCGCGAGCATATCGACGGTGGTGGCGCCCGGATAGCTGAGGTTGAAGCGGATGGCGCGTACGCCCGCTGCATTCATCTCCGAGAGCTGTGCATCAGTGACGGACGTATCGACCACTGCAACGCCGCGCGCGTCGGGGCCGAAGCGCCTGAGCGCATCCAGCGTACAGCGGTTGTCCGTGCCGTACGTCGACGGCGTGACGACCACATTGCGCTGCACGCCCAGGCGCGCTTGGACCTTGCGATATTGCTCGATGCTCGCGTTGGGTGGCCGAAGCGTGGTGCCCGGCGCACTGGGGAAGCGGTCATCGTAGATGTGCATATGGCAGTCCACCGCGCCGGCTGGCAACTTGAACGACGGCGCTTCGCTGCCGCTGGACCACACCTCTTCCGCGTCGGCAAAGGCCGGCATGGCTGCAACCACGGCGCCTGCGCCAGCGAGTTGCAGGAACTGCCTTCTGTTGAATGCGCGCATGGTCAGACCGTCTTCGTCTTGCCCAGCACCTGCCCCTCGGGCTTGCCGCGGCTCAACAGCAGCAGCGTCATCACGCTCACCAGCGTCAGCACGGCCAGCGGCATGAGTGCAAGCGCGTAGCTGCCGGTTGCCTGCTTGACCCAGCCGTACACGTTCACCATCAAGCCCCCGCCGATGAGGTTGGCGATCGCGTTGATGGTCGCCAGCCCTGCTGCCGCCGCGCTGTTCGACAGCATGCCCGACGCCAGCGCCCAGAACGGCCCCTTGAACGAATACGCCCCCACCAGCACCGCGCACAGCATCACCATGGTCGGCATCAACGACCCGCTGAGCGACGTGCCGAACAGGCCCAGCCCGATCAGCAGCATTGGAATGGCGGTGTGCCAGCGACGCTCCTTCAAGCGATCCGAGCGGCGGCCCCAGTAGACCATCAGCACCGATGCCACCGCATACGGCACCGAGTTGAGCAGCCCCGTCTGCATGACGGTCAGCCCGAACGACTTGAGCAACTGCGGCTGCCACACCGACAGCGTGCTGCCGGCGGCCGATGCGCACACATCCACCAGCGCCAGGCACAGCACGTAGCGGTTGCAGAACAGCTTGGCCAGAGGCATCTGTGCGACCTTCTTCGGCCCGCGGGCCTCACCGGCCAGCGTGCTCGTGAGCCAATTGCGCTCTTCGTTCGACAACCACGTGGCCTCTTCCGGCCGATTCGTCAGCAGGCCAAGACATGCGATGCCCAGCAGCACGGTCGGAATGCCTTCCAGGATGAATAGCCAGTGCCAGCCACGCAGCCCAGCCAGGCCATCCATCTGCAGCAGCGCCGCCGAGATGGGCGAGCCAATAAAGCTCGCCGCCGGAATCGCCACCATGAACGTCGCTACGATGCGCGCACGGTGCGTTGCCGGAATCCAGTACGACAGATACAGCAGCACGCCGGGAAAGAACCCCGCCTCTGCCGCGCCCAGCAGGAAACGCACCGTGTAGAACGAGGCCGGGCCACGCACGAGGGCCGACGCGGCCGAGATCAGCCCCCACGTGATCATGATCCGCGCGATCCAGATGCGCGCGCCGTAGCGCTGCAACGCCAGGTTGCTCGGCACCTCGAAGAAGAAGTACGACACGAAGAACAGGCTGCTGCCGAACCCGAACACACTGGCCGTCAGCCCGAGGTCATGGTTCATCTGCAGCGAGGCCATGCCCACGTTGCCGCGGTCGATAAAGGCCAGTAGGTAGCAGACCATGAGGAATGGCACGAGCCGCCAGACCACCTTGCGTAGGGTCTGCTTTTCGAGATCAGTGACTTCAGGGATGCCAGCTTGTTGCATACACGTCTCCGGATGCCATTGGGCGCTCTGTAGGGGCCGTCTGAGGCGAAATCAGTTGTGGAACGACAGGGGATCACCCAAGCGCTTTGCCGCGGGTTTCGGGGGCAAGAAGAACGACAATCGCAGCGGCCACAAATGCCACGATCGTGGTCGACAACCCGAGAACAAAACCACCCGACGTCGACGCAAGCGCACCAATCAACAGCGGCGCAATGAAACCACCGAGTCGTCCGCCGTTGTAGGCCAGCCCCATGAGAAACCCTCGGGAAGCCGTGTTTCCGATGATCTCTGCCAGAAACGGGCCCGATCCGGCAAAGATGCCGTTCACCCCGAATCCGGTCAGAAAAATCGCCACCATCAGCAACAAGGGATTTGCCGACAGAATGTAGACCCCCACGGCTGCGGCACCCACAAGCAGGTAGGCAATGAACATCGGTCGGCGGCCTACCCGGTCGACCAGTGCGGAAAACAGCAAGAAACCTGTGATGGCCCCGAACTGCAGCGCGAGCACGAATTTCAGGCTGTGCACGAAATCCAGATGCTTGACGGTGATCAGGAAGGTCGGCGTCCAGGTGAAGACACCCCAGTACAGGTACTGCAAAAAGAAGATGAAGGAAAACGCCGTCAACAACCCGCGAACGTTCAGGCTCGCCGGAGTGGCTTGCGCCCGGGTGGCGGTGCGCGCCGTTTTAGCTTGACGCTCAAGCCAGATCGGCGACTCGGGCGTGCGCCGGGCTACCCAGTACAGGATAAAGAACGGCAGCGCCCCAATGAGAAAGAGCACGCGCCACCCATTGCCGGCCAAGCCATCGTTCAGGTTGCTGACCAGCCCTGCCGCGCTGATTGCAATGATGGCGCCGATAGGCAGGCCCATCTGCATCAACGCCCCACCCTTGCCACGGCGGCTCGCATGCCATGTCTCGGCGATGAGGGCAGCGCCGGCGGTCCACATCCCGCCCATTCCCAAGGCGCCACATAGACGCAACGCCGCAAACCAGTGCTCGTTCGGCGCGACGGCAAGCAAGCCGGAGAACAGCGAATAGATGCCGATGCAGAGCATCGCGGTCCGAACCCTTCCGATACGGTCCGACACGTAACCGAAGAAGATGCCACCGATGATCTGCCCAGCCGCCGTGATGCTGGTAAAGAGGCCCAGTTGCGTCTTGCTCAGGCCAAACTGCAGCGCCAGCGTCGGCAATAGCAACGAGAGCAGAAAAGAGTCATAGCTCTCGAACGCCCAACCCAGCCCAGCCAATGACAGCGAACGCCACTCCGGTCCGGTAATCCGTCGTGCGTCCGCTGACTCGCGGCGTGCCAAGTTCTCCGTGTGTGCTTCGGCACTGACAACCTTCATGTTTTGTCTCCTGGTACGTGTAATCCGTACGTCAATGCAGCCGTACGACTGAACAGCGCTGCCCGCTCGTCAGGCGACGCAGCTGCGGCCAATCGCTTGAAGGCATTCCAAAGCACCGTGTAGCTGAACATCCCCTTGTCGACTGGGAAGTTACTTTCGAACATGCACCGGTCTGCGCCGAAGAGTTCGACGCAGGTTTCGAAGTACGGCCTCCACGCGGCTGCGAGCGTCTCCGATGCAGGGGCTTGTTCGCCAGACGCAAAATCGAAGCCAAACACGGTCATGCCCGCGCCGCCGAGTTTCATCCGCGTGTTGGGCAGGCTCGCCAGCCGGACCAGTGCCCGGCGCCAGTCTTGAAACACAGCGGCGGATTGCCCGGCGTGCGGGCCGACGCCAACCGGCCCACCAAAGTGGTCGATGACGATCGTGACCCCTGGCATCGCACTCGCCAGATCGAACAACGCATCGAGCTGTGTGTGATAGACCCAGGCATCGAGCGACAGGTGATAGCGTTCCAGCGCGCTGACACCTTCCCGGAACGACTTGCTGAACATCAGGTCCGGCGGCGGGGTCACCGGGCTGGAGCGCACCGCATCGCTTTCGTGCCATGCAAGCGGATTGCGAATGCCGCGCAATCGTCCACCAGAGACTTCAAGCATGGCTTCCAGCACCGGGATCACGTCCTGCCCCAATGAGAGATCCGCCCCGCCGACGATCGCCTCACAAGCGCGTGCTTGCCCATAGGCACCGCTGGCAAACATGGCAGCAACCCCGTTGGCAAACTCGACCTCCCCAACCGGCCGCATGGCGACAGGACCATCACACCGCAGCATCGATCTGCACTGCACATAGACCGTCGAAACGATCCGATGGCCGCTGCCCACGTCTTGCTGCAGTTCTTCGGTCAAATAGCGGCCGGTCTGCCGATCCCACAGATGGTGATGCGCATCAATGATCGGCAGCTCAGGCAGCAGAACCGCTTCCTGCCGGCTGGCAAGCCACGCCTCCCTGATCGGCAGATGCGGCGCATGGACGATTTGCACGGGGCTTTCTCGATGAGGATGAAGTCAACGGGGCGGGACGCGTTACATCAGTGCGTCGCGGCGGCCTCACCGGCATCGGCACCTGGATCGCCCAACCAGGCGATGGCCAGCGCACCGATGAGCAGCACCGCCGACACCGCCAGCAGCGGTGCCGTGAAGCCGTGCGAAAACTGCTTGATGGCACCGATCATCGACGGGCCGACAAAGCCGCCGAGATTGCCCACGGAAACGATCAGCGCAAGCCCACCTGCGGCCGCACGGCCGGTCAGGAAGCTGGACGGGATTGCCCAGTACGTGGCTTGAAAGGCGAGGATGCCGCTGACCGTCAGGCACAGCGCTGCGAGCTTGAGCGGCGGTGCATCCAACACCGTGCTGGCGGCTAGGGCGGCTGCCGCCACAATCAAAGCAGTGGCCACGTAAGGAATGCGGTTCTGCGCGCGGTTCGCCACACGCGCCCACCACAGCATGACGACCGCGCCCATCGCATATGGAATGGCCGTCAACCAGCCGACCACCGCATGCTCGACCCCAAACTGCTTGATGATCTGGGGCATCCACAGGCCCACGCCGATCGAGCCGACGATGCCGCAGAAGTTGATGAACGCCAGCACGAAGACGCGCCAGTTGGTCATCGCATCGCGCAGGTTCGTACCGTGCTTGCTGGCGATGTCGCGTTGCTCCAGCGCAAGGCGGCGAGCGAGCACGGCCTTCTCGTCGTCTGTGAGCCACTTGGCTTTCTCGGGGCGGTCAGCCAGCACAAACAGGCAGGCAATGCCGAGTAGCACCGCGGGCAGCCCTTCAATCAGCAGCAGCCATTGCCAGCTACGCAGACCATGCAAGCCACCGAGTTCAAGCAGCGCACCGGAAATCGGCGAGCCGATCATGTTCGCCACCGGAATCCCCACCAGGAATGCCGCCGTCACCTTGGCGCGCCACTTGCCCGGAAACCAGTGGGTGAAATACAGGTAGATGCCCGGCGTAAAGCCCGCCTCGGCCAGCCCCAGCAGAAAGCGCGCAGCCGCAAAACTCTTGGGCCCGACCACAAACGCGGTCGCCATCGAGAACACGCCCCACGTGATCATGATCCGCGCGATCCAGATCCGCGCGCCCACCTTCTGCATGATGAGGTTGCTCGGAATTTCGAACAGGAAGTAGCCGATGAAGAACAGCCCCGCCCCGAACCCGAACTGCTCCGCAGTCAGGCCAAGGTCCTTGTTCATCGTGAGCGCCGCAAAGCCCACGTTGGTGCGATCGAGATAGCTGATCACATAGCAGGCAAAGATGAACGGCAGGATGCGGCGGAACGCCTTGGCCAGCGTGCGCTCGCTGGCCTGGTAGTCCGCGTCGGGCAGCGTGGTGGCGGTGCGTGCTTCCATGCCGTGTGCCGGCGTGGGTGCACTCAAGGTCTGGGACATGTGCATGGTCTCCTCCATCGCGCTTCTCTGAGCGCTAGGGGTTGCGTATCAATGAGCTAAGGCTTGGGCTTTGTCGGCTTGGCCTGATGCGGCAGCGGGCCGGCGACGTCCATCTCCGTCTTGAGCACCGTGCCGGACACCGACTCCGTCATGAAAAGCGTTTTCATCGCGGGGCCGCCGAAGCACAGGTTTGTCAGCGACGCACCTTCGGGGCTGGTGACGATCACCTCCGGCTCGGCGCGGTGGTTCAACACCCATGCGCGCCCGAGGCCGGGGTTGGCCACAAACAGCCGCCCCGTCGTGTCGATCGTCAAACCATCGGGGCCGCTCGGGCCGTACGAGGTGAAGAACTGGCCAACCTTGCTGACGGAGCCATCGGCCTGCAGCGGTACGCGCCACACGCAGTTGCCGCGCGTCATGGCGACGTAGAGCACCTTCTCGTCTGGCGACAGCACGAGCCCGTTCGGGCTGGGGCAATTGCCGAGCAGCATGTCGAGCTTGCCCTCCACCGACAGGCGATAGACGCGCCCCGTCGGGTCATGCAACCCGGTCTGCCCTTGGTCGGTGAAGTACAGGTTGCCTTGCGAATCAAAGGTCAGGTCGTTCACGCCCTTGAAGCGCTCCGAGTTGCGGCGCTCCAGATACGGTGTGACTTCGCCGCGCTTGATATCAAGCAGCATCAGCCCGTTGCGGTAGTCGGTAATGAGCAGGTGCGCATCGTCAACGAGCTTCATGCCGTTGGGCTCGCCGTCGTACTCGGCCACCAGTTCCCAGTCGCCCGCAGCCGAAATGCGGAAGATGCGGCCATGGGGAATGTCGGTCACGTACAGATGACCGCGACCTTGACCATCCGGGCTCCACACCGGCCCTTCGAGGAAGGAGTCGGTGGCTTGCCCGCCGCGATTGGCGCGCGCCCATTCCGTCTGGACATTCGGCTTGCGAAACTTGGCCGGCATGCGCGTGAAGACTTCCGCTTCACGCACGACCGGTGGCGAGAGCATGAACATAGACATCACGCGGCAGTACGCGCGCGCCCCTCGATCACCGCCAGCACATTAGCCGCCGCGCCCTTGCCCATGTTCACATAGGCCGCATCGCTCACGCCGCCGATGTGCGGTGACAGGATGACGTTCGCAATACCCTGGAACGGGTGCGGCGTAGTCATCGGTTCCACATCAAAGCTGTCGAGCCCGGCCGCGCGCAACTGGCCGCTGGCGAGCGCTTCAGCCAGCGCCGGCTCATCGATCAGGCCGCCGCGCGCCGTGTTGACGAGGATCGCACCGCGCTTGAAGCAGCTGAACGCATCGCGGTTCAACATCTTGCGGTTCTCGGCGGTCAGGGGGCAGTGCAGCGACACCACATCCGACTGCGCATACACCTCGCCGAGGCTCACCAGCTTCACGCCGGCCGGCGCCTCTTTGGCGTACGGATCAAACGCGATGACGTTCATGCCGAACGCCAGCCCAATAGTGGCCGCCCGACGCCCAATCGCGCCCAGGCCGACCAGGCCCAGCGTGCGGCCATCCAGTTCGATGGATTTGTGCGTTGCCTTGTCCCAATGTCCGGCACGCATGCGTGCATCGAGCTGCGGCACGGCCTTGGCACACGCCAGAATCAACGCCCAAGCATGCTCGGCCACGGCCGCCGCGTTGGCACCCACGGCAGCACGCACCGCAATGCCGCGTGCCGCGGCGGCTTCCTGATCGATAACGTCGATACCGCTGCCGTGCTTGGAGATCACCTGCAGATTGACGGCCGCATCCATGATGCGAGCATTGACCTTGCCGTAGCGCACGATGATCGCCACCGGCTTGTGCTGAGCACAGAGCGCGACGATCTCGTCTTCCGTGGGCTGCTTGCCGGCAAACACGACCTCGAAGTCGCCCAGCATCTCGACTGCCTGCGGTGCCAGATCCGCTGCCGTCACCAGCACGACGGGCTTGTGTGCAGACGCGCTCATCACAGTACCTCGCCTTCGGCCAGCATGCCCGCGGCACGCAGTTCCTTTTCGAGCCAACCCGGGCGTGTGTCGCCCTTGCGAATGGCGGCGATGCGGGCGGCTTCCGCGTCGACCTTCTTCTGTGCGAGCACGAGAATGCGCTCAACGTCCGCACGCGGGATGACGACCACGCCATCCGCATCGCCCACCACCAGATCGCCCGGGTGCACCGTCGCGCCGGCAACGGACAGGGGCAGGTTCACACGGCCCGCCACGCTCTTGGTCGGCCCGCACGGGTTGAGCCCGGCGGAGAAGATCGGGAACGTGCCGTGCGCCAGCTCGTGCGAATCGCGTACCGCGCCATCGATGACAAACCCCGCGATGCCCACGGCATGTGCCTGCGTGGCCATGATCTCGCCGATCAGGGCGCAGGTCTGGTCGCCCTTGCCGTCCACCACGATCACATCGCCGGGCTTGGCGACGGCCAGGGCGGCGTGGATGGCAAGGTTGTCGCCGGGGCGGACTTCCACCGTCACGGCCGGCCCGGCCACCTTCATTGTCGGCGCGAGTGGTTTGACGCGGCTGTTCAGGGTGCCGCGGCGGCCAGCCACGTCGGCCAGGATGGCGGCTTGAAAGCGGGCAGCGGCCTCGACCAGGGCGGGCGAAACGCGCTCGATATCGCGAACGATCGTGGAAGTGGAATGTGAAGGGTTACTCATGAAATGTCTGCCTCAGTCCGTAGCGTTGTACTCTGTACAACTATGGTGTACTCTGTGAAACCACTATAGCTGCGGCACCCAAGACGATCCACTAGCGTTTACCCTTTCGCTCTATACAACTGCGTTGTACACAGTACAATCCTCATATCCATCAGTTCGGGGAGTTGGGAATGGGGAATGACGGCGTCGCCGCAGTAGAAAAGGCGCTGGCCTTGCTGGATTGCTTCAAGCCGGGGGCGGAAGCCCTGTCGCTCGCAGCCCTGGCGCAAGCCTCGGGCATGCACAAGACGACGGTGTATCGGCTGATGAACTCGCTGGAGCGCATGCGCTATGTCATCCGCTCGGAGTCCGGCGTGTACTCGCTCGGGCCGCGCCTGCTGTATCTGGGCAAGCTCTACGAGCAGTCCTTCCACTTGTCTTCCGTGGTTGAACCGGTGCTGCATGCGCTGGCAGCGGCCACGCGCGAGAGCGCATCGTACTACGTGATCGACCACGGCCGGCGGCTGTGCCTGTTCCGCGCGGAGCCCTCGGAAGGCCTGCGCGAGACGCGCCTGCCCGGCACGTCGCTGCCGCTGGATGACACCGCCATCAGCCACGTGCTGCGCTACTGGGGACTGGGCGAAGCGCTATATGACGAGCCGCCCGCGCTGCCGATGTTCACCTCGGGCGCGCGCGATCAGCACACGGCGGCGTTTGCTACGCCCGTCTTCGGCTCCGGCGACAAGTTCATGGCCGCGTTGACGCTATCGGGCGCGGCATCCAGGCTGGAAGCGGCACGCACCTCAGGCGATTGCGTTGCGAAGCAGTTGCAGGCGGCATCTGATCTGTCGCGCAAACTCGGTGCCAGTGCGGGGCTGTGTGAGCGGCTTTATGGGGTGGTGGCTGGCTGACCATAGCCCTGCGGGCACACGCCAGCTTCCGACCGCGCCGTTGTCAGCGCAACGGGGGTCTCACGGCTTGCCCAGCGCTTCTTCAATGGCGCGCTCAAACACGCTCAGGCCCTGTGCCCCCACGATCAGCCGGCCGTCCACCACATCGCCGGCCTGCTTGCCCACGACAAACGACGGCGTGCCGGAAATGCCGAGGGACTGCGCGTACTGCTTGTCCGTGTTGATATCGGCCAGATACTTGTTGTCGGCCATGCATTTCTGATACTGGGCAACATCCAGCCCCAGGTCATGCGCATACCCAGCCAGCGATTCGACATCGATCCGGCTCTGGTTCTTGAAGACGCGATCCTTCATCTCCCAGTACTTGTTCTGGTCGCCGGCGCAGCGCACCGATTGCGCCGCATTGATCGCAAGCGGGTGGAATTCGAGCGGCACATCGCGCAGGACATAGCGCATCTTGCCCGTGTCGATGTACTTCTTTTTCAACTCCGGAAAGGTCGACGCCTCAAACCGCGCGCAGTACGGGCACTGGAAATCCGTAAACGCCACCAGCGTGATCGGGGCATTCGGGTTGCCCATGACGTGGGTGGCGGGCGCCTTCACGGATAACGAACGCGCAGGCGCCGGTGCGGCATTGCTGGGTGCGGCGGGCGCGGCCTGCTTGGCCAGCAACTGCTTGATCTCGCGCAGTTCGTTCAGAATCGCCTCGCCCTGTTGCTGGGTCATCGGCTCGGCGTGGACGGCGCAAGACAGCACCGCACCGCCGACGCAGGCCAGGATGGCGGACCAGAGTTTCATGTCGTTCCTTGGTTCAGATGAATGGAGATGCGTGTCGGCAACGCAGGTCAGAATTGGCAGCTACCTGCGGTACATGTACCCGACAGACAGTCACTCCCGACCAGACAGCTTTGACCGATCGCGCACGCGCCACAGCTTCCACCACCGCAATCCTTGTCCGTCTCGTTTCCGTTCTTGACGCCATCGGAACAACTCGGTGTCTGGCAGGTGCCGGCCGCGCACACACCGGACGTGCAATCGGTCCCGGTCAAACAACTGCGTCCGACCGTGCACACACCGCAGGTGTTACCGCCGCAGTCCACATCGGTCTCCAGGCCATCCTTGATGAGGTCACTGCAGGTTGGCGCCTGGCATGTTCCGCTCAGGCAAACATCGCCGCCCGAGCAATCAGCATTGGTCGAGCATGACGAAGCGACGCAACTCCCGGCGCTGCACGTGAAGTTGGCCCCGCAGACCACGCCGCAGCCGCCGCAGTTGCTCGAATCCGTTTGGGTGTTCACGCAAGCGCCGCTGCAAGCGCTAAAGCCGGACGCGCA
This sequence comes from Ralstonia sp., assembly GCA_039592975.1. Classification (GTDB taxonomy): domain Bacteria; phylum Pseudomonadota; class Gammaproteobacteria; order Burkholderiales; family Burkholderiaceae; genus Ralstonia. Next base: position 129,356 of record JBCNQE010000011.1, read on the forward strand.
CGAACACGTGACCGACACATCGGTCACGTTGCCGCTGACGGTGCCGGACGCATGGGTGACCGGACAGCTCGTGTTGGCCGGCTGGCTCGACACGGTGACGGCGTAAGGGTTGCCATAGGCCACCGCCGACGGGAACGTGAAGCTGCCGTTCACGCTGCGCGAGAGGTTGTCGCCGCCATTGTTCTTGAGCACCAGTGTGCCGCTGCTCAACCCCGAGATCGTGCCGCCCACGGTATAGGCATGGGTCGTGCAGGTGATGGCCACGGTGGTGATATCTGCGGTGCCCATGGTGCCGGCGCCGTTGCTCACGCTGCAGCTCTGCCCGGCGGGGTTGGTTTGCACCGTGACGGAGAAGCCGCCGCCCTCTGCAACCGGCGCCGCAAATACAAAGGTGCCGTTGGCGGATCGGGTCAGGTTGTCAGCGCCGTTGTTCTGCAGCACCACCGTGCCGTTCAACCCCGAGATGGAACCGCCCACCTTGTTCGCATTGACGGAGCACACTACGGACACGTTGCTGACGTTGGCCCCTGATACGGTGCCCGCGCCGTTCGTTACGCTGCAGGTCTGGTTGGCCGGCGGGGTCAATACCGTGATGCTGTACGTGGCACCGTTGGCTACCTTGGTGGCAAACGTGAACGCACCGCTGGCGCTGAGCGTGAGGTTGTCCCCCGCGTTGTTTTGCAAGACCAACGCTCCGGACAGACCCGTCACCGACCCGCCGATGGAATACGCCTGCGTCGTTGGTGCGGACGGCGAACCGGGCGCGGTGGCGGTCGTACTGTTAGCACTTCCGCCGCCATCGCCACCACAACCGGCCAACCCCAAGACAACACAGCAGGCTGCAAGCCCGCGCGCCAACGATTTCGACACTCTCATGGTGAGTCCATCAGATAACCAGATCAGGAACCGTGCCGTGCAACGACGTGCGATGCGCAACACGTAAAGGCATCCGGCCCGCTGCGCTGTATGTCAACGCGCATGCAGGACCGCAAGAACGCCATTGAAGATGGGACCCATCAAGGTTCGAAGCCGCACCCATGCGCCACCGCGGCCAGCGGCGACACCGAGACGCGCAGCACATCAGCCCTTGCGGCTGCCTGCCGTTGCGGAACAACGCGTCGTACTCGGTCTGGTGCGCCCCGTGGAACAGGGCTCTGTCTGGCGCCTGGCATCGGCACCCACGCATGCGTGATGGCCGCTCGCCGGCGTCCCGATCTGCTGATCGGATTGGGCAACTACGTGCCCTTCACAACCCCCGCACTTCCCCGTCTGCAATCGACTTCTTTTGATTTGCTTATGTAATTTGCGGCATAGGCTACACATCGGTCCACCGCGTCGCAAGGGGAATTTCGGGGGGTCTGGCACCCCACGCGCGGTGCTTGCCTGAGCATCCAATCCGCAGCGTTGTCCAACGGCATTCAACAGTGTGCGCAACCTCCCGCGGATTGTTCAGCGCAACCCAATCCGGCATGCTGCCTAGACTGATGTGAGTCGCAGTCTAATAACGACACCCCGGAGACACGCATGCCCGCCCACCTCATCTTTGAAGACCACGCCACCGATGCCGACACCCTGCTCGCGCGCGGTGCCGCCCTGGCGGGTGGGCTGCGCCGCATGGGCGTGCAGGAAGGCGATGTGATTGGCGTGCTGCTGCGTAACGCGCCTGCGTACATTGACGTGATGCATGCGTGCCGCATCGCAGGCTGCCACTTCTGCCCGATCAACTGGCACTTCACGCCGGCCGAGGTGGAATTTCTCGTGCGCGATTCGGGCGCCAAGGTGTTGATTGGTCATCGTGACCTGGTGGACGCAGTGGAACCGCAGCTCCCGCCCCACGTGCAACTGTTGCGCGTGGACGCCGAAGGCACCGACCGCGCCGACGGTTACGCCAACTGGCTGGCGCTGCAGACGCCGTACGACGGCCCGGTGGTATCGCCGCGCGGGCATATGGCCTACACCTCGGGCACCACGGGGCGACCCAAGGGCGTGGTGCGCCAGGCGGTGCCGCTCGATCAGCTCGACGCGCATCAGCAGAAGGCACGCGCCGTGGTGGCCGCCACCTTCGGCATCGTGCCGGGCTGCCGCGCATTGCTGCCGGCGCCGCTCTATCACAGCGCGCCAAGCCTCTTCGCCCAGCAGGCCCTGCAGATGGCGGACGTGCTGGTGCTGAACGCGCGCTTTGATGCACTGCGCGTGCTGGAGCAGATTGAGCGCTACCGCATCGACACCGTCTACCTCGTGCCGATCATGTATGTGCGCCTGCTCAAGCTGACAGAAGACGAGCGCAACCGCTATGACCTGTCGTCGCTGCGCTTCGTGGCATCCACCGGTGCTCCATGCGCGCCCGAGATCAAGCGCCGCATGATCGATTGGCTCGGCCCGGTCATCTACGAGACCTACGCATCCAGCGAGACCGGCATGATCACGGTGATGGACCCGCACGACGCAGCAGCACGCCCAGGCAGCGCCGGCCGGCCGGTATGCGGCGCGCAGGTGCGCATCCTGCGCGAAGACGGCACACCCTGCGCCACCGGCGAGGTCGGCCTGATCTACAGCCGCCAGCCGGCCTACCCCGATTTCACCTACCGCGGCAACGACGCCGCCCGCAGCAAGATCGAGCGCGATGGCCTGGTCACACTCGGCGACATGGGGTATCTCGATGCGGACGGCTATCTGTATGTGTGCGATCGCGCATCAGACATGGTCATCTCGGGCGGCGTGAACATCTACCCGGCTGAGATCGAACACGCGCTGCTGCGCCATCCGGATGTGGTGGACTGCGCGGTCTTCGGCGTGCCCGATGATGAATACGGCGAGCGGCTGATCGCCGTGGTACAGACCGAACGCGCCAGCCTCCAGGCTGAGCCCGTCATCGATTGGCTGCGCGGCCAGATTGCCGGCTACAAGATCCCGCGCCAGATTGAATTCACCACCACGCTGCCGCGCGACGACAACGGCAAGATCGCCAAGCGCCGTCTGCGCGATGCGTGGTGGGGGGACAGACAGCGGCGCGTATAGCCCGGCGATTACGTGCGATTGTCCCGGGCAGTACGCCAGCGCATCGTCCAATCGCGCTGACGGGCATCGCCCTCTGGATAGATGCGCTGCGCGAGCAAACGCATGGCATCAACATCGCCGGCTTCAGCCGATCTCAGCAGCAGTGCCTCGGTGTCAGCCTGTGGCTCGGCCAACTTGCCGTCGAGCGAAAGCCGCGCCAGCAGCGTGCCCGTCCAACGGGGTGCGTCTTCCGCTTCCAGCGCGGCGCGCAAGTGGTAGGCGCACAGGCCGTAGTAGGACGGCGTGTCACGCAAGGTAGCCAGTTCGCTCAGGGTCTCTGCCAGCCACGCGTGCGCCGGTGCACAGCGTTGCTCGATGGCCAGTTCAAACAAGGCGCGCGCGCGGTCGAGATCCGGCTCGCAGCCATGGCCATAGCGCCAGCACACACCGGCGCGCCGGCTGCCGTCGCCATCGCCGCTCTCGGATGCCAGCGTGGCATAACGCAGTACGGCAGCCGGATCGTCCGGTGCGCCACCGCGCCGGTTGTCATGCAAGTAGATCAGCCACGCGCACGTGTGGCGGCGCGAGGCGTCATCTTCCAACCAGACGACGGCCTGCTGGAACCAATGAAAGCCGGCGGCCTCGTCCACCAGGTCGAGCGTGGGGTCGCACAGCAACAGCGCCAGCCGGTATGCAGCCTGCCCGCGCAGCCCCTGTTCGGCGTGCGGCGTCTGCGCGATTTGCGCGTAAAGGCGCGCGGCATCGTGCATGTTCGGCGCAACATGCTCGCCTTCGACATGCGCCTTCGCCAGTTCAAATGCCGCATCGCAATCACCGTCGGCCGCAAGACGGCGCAGTCGTGCCTCAAACGGCTCGCTGCCGCCCGCTGCATCGATCCACGCCAGGCACTGCGATGGCGCGTGCCACGCTTTGGCGGGCAAGCCTTGGCGCCAGCGGTCTTCGAGCGCTTTCGCCAACGCCGACCAACTCCACGGGTCACCAGGCAGCCGCTCGTTGCGCGCGATCCAGCTGTAGACCTCGGGATGCAGTTCCGCGCCGCGCTCGTCGCGCACCCCCATGCGCACGGCGTACGGATCATCGTCGTCGACGCGCTCTGTCAGGAAGACGATGCTCGCCGCCGCTGGCATGACGATGCGGATGTCCGTATAGACGCATGGGATCAGTGGCGCTGCGGCGCCGATGCGCCAGATGCCGACCACGGGGTCTCCGGCGGGACCGTCACGCTCAACACGGACCAGGTCATGCCAGGCTCCGCTGTCTTCGAGATCCGTCCGCAGGCTGCGCACCAGGTCGACACGGCGGCAGGGTTCAGGCAGTTGCTGCACGCCATGCTCGTCGATCAGCTCAACGAGTCCATCCGCTTGCCGGCAGCCCAGCAGCAGCGGCTGCACGCAGCCGTACACCATCTCAAGCTCGGTATAGCGGCAAGGCACGCGCATCGTGCCGTCGGCGGCCAGCAGCCCGTAGTGGCCATCCTGTTCGATGCGCAGGAAGGCGCCATCGGCCAGCCAGTTCTCGACACGATACGGCGCCGGCCCCACCCACGCGCTGCCATCCACGCGCAGCAATGACCACTGCCCGGCCTGTTCGGCCAGCCAACCGTCGTAGGCATGCGCCCACGTCAATTGATCGTAGGCACACGGCAGCAGCAGACTGCCGTCACTGTCCATCACGCCCCAGCCGGTATCCAGCCGAACCCGACGCAGGTGGCGCGCCTCCGCCGCCTCCACCATTTCGACCTCGAGATAGCACGGCGCGATGATCTGCCGGCCCTCAGGGTTGATGAAACCGTAGCGGCCGTTCTGCAGCACCGCCGCCATGCCGCCCGCAAACCCGTGCACGTCGTCATACGGCATCGCGCTCAATTCGGTGCCGCCTGGGCGCAGAAAGCCAAAGCGCTTGCCCAGCTGGAACGGCATGAAGCCTTCATCGTCGATGCCCCAGATCTCGTCGTAGCCGGTTTCGTGCAGCACGCGCGCCGGTGTGACGCGCGTATCGACCAGCCACTGCTTGCCATCGCGCTGGCAGCACAGCAGGTAGGCGTACTCGCCATCTGGTCCGTCCAGCGGGAAGATCGCGTCGTAGCTGGGCGCGATCACCATCGGCGCGTCTACCGAGGCGCCGCGCCGCACGCCGTACGCGTTGTTTTCTCCGGAGACGCTGAAGCACCACAAGTCACCGCTCAGATGCTCAGCACCATCGGGGGCGCGATCGTTCGTATTGTCGGGTTCATCATCGAGGTCGCCATCCTCATCGCGCGCGCCACCCTGCGCGCAATACGTAGCAAAGTCGACTTCCTGGATGCGGTGGTAGTCACCAAAGTACCGATGCGAGAAGGAGCACAGCCCGACGTGCCATTGCCACCCGCTCCAATCGCGGCTCCAACTGGCCTGCGGGTCGAAATGCTCGGTCAGCGCGCGATCAAACGCGCGCCAGTCCTGCTGCGCGATGGTCGCGTCGATCTCCTGCCACAGTGTGCTGAATTCATCGTCCAGGCGAGCCAGGTAGCGGGCGTTGAAGCCCTCTTCGCCGCAATCCGACTCGAACCAGCTCATCTCGTCGAAGTCAGCGGAGAGGATGGCGTCGGCGCCGTGCGTGTCGAGCAGTTGCTGTAGATGCGCGTGCGCAGCGTCGGCATAGCGCGGCAGTTGCGGCAACGTGGCGCTGACCGGATGGCGCGCAATGAACTTCAGCGCACGCTGCGCACGTTGCACCGCACTGGCCAGCGGCACCTCGAGGTTGTCCAGATCTTCATCGGCAACGCGCAAGATACGCTGATCGCGAATCGCCTCGCCGGTGCGACCCCCGGCCAGCATCCAGCACCACAGCACCGGGATGTTGTTGTTGGCCTCGGCGATTTCGTGATGCTCGCCGCCGGCACGCACGTATAGATAGCTGCGATTGCCCATGAGTCACTCGGAAGGTTGGCGCCGCATGGTAGCGCACGGGTCGCGCCGCCATATTGCCGATTGGCAACATTGCGCCGCCCACCTCCGGGTCACCGCGAGCGCGGCATCACGCGACCGCCACCGCCTTGGTCTCTCCCGATTTTGCAAACAGCGTGCGCTCCATGAACTTGATGTTCTGCGGATCGTAGTACGGGTCCGCCCACGCGCCGGTCGTCTTCAGCACCAGCGGATTGGCCGCCGTGGCTTGCGATTCGCTCGCGCGGAAGCGGTAGTGATCGAACAACCGGATGGCCTCGATCGCATACGCCGTGACGATGGCTGGGTCGTAGATGGCGATCAGGCTGTCGCCATTCTCTTCCTCGCCGCCCTTCGACAGGTTGGACGAACCACAGAACACCACCGGCTCGTCGCCGTTGAAGTCACACACGACAAACTTATGGTGAATATGCTGGCCGGTGCCGGCATCCACCTCTTGCTTGAAGGGCGCGGGCGCCTCGTCCTTCAGATACGCGAACGACACGGTTTGCGAAGGCACATCGCGGCCCGGCGCGAAAGCGCTGACACCATTGGCCTTGTCAATCACGCCGAGTGAGAGCAGCCCCGCCTTCTGCGGCACGATGTGTTCGAGCGTGTCGACCATCTCGCCGCCGCCATCGGTGGCCATCACCGCAAACAGCACGGACGACAGCGCGCCCTTGACGCGGTCCGCTGCTTCGGAGAGCAACGCGTCGGTCTGGTGCGGCGAGAACGCGAAGCGCGCACGCGGCGTGCCGCCCTGCGGCACGGGCTGCCAGTTGGCGGCCAACGGATCGGCGCGGAAGGCGGTCGCCACCTTGCGGCTACCGGCAGAGTCCTCACCATACTGGCCGATCAGGCCCCACATGCGCTCGAACACCTGAGCGTAAAGCTGTGCGGCAGCCTGCTCGAACACCAGCACGCTGTTGGCCTGCACGTACAGCCCACGCAGCGAGAAGTTGGCCGAGCCGGCCAGCACGCGCACTGGCTTGCCAGCGGCATCGCGCAACAGGATCGCCTTGTGGTGCTGAAAACGCGCGAGGTGCGTGCGGCGGACTTCCGCGCCGGCCTGCTCGAAGTAGCTAGTAGCTTGCGTTTCGAACGCATCGGGTGTGCCGTGGCCGGTCGGGTGGGCACCGGTGCCGATGTAGTTGTCCTGGATGACGCGCACCTTGCGGCCGTTCTGCGCCAGCCACGCGATGGCACGGATGATGTCCGGCTCATCCAGGTCATAGGCCAGCACGTCGATGCCATAGCCATCAGAGGCCTTGCACTGGTTGAGCAGATCGATGATGAGGCTGCGCCCCGTTGCACCCAGGTAGGCGTATTTGCTCTGGTAGGGCTGCGTGTCGTACAGCAGCGGCGATTTGGTCAGCGCGCGCTTGTCCGGCGCCAGCGCCGTGTTGCCGCCATAGTGGTCAATGAACGCCTGCGACGACACATAGCCACGCACCATGCCCACGGTGGCCCAGTCGCTCATCGGCTGTTGCAGCGTCACGTTGATGCTGCGTGTAGCGCGCGTTTCCAACTGCACGGAGTTGGTGGAGGCAAAGTAGCGCGCATGCACCGTGTAGGTATATTGCCCGGCCGCGTGCGGTGGAAAGTGAACCCAGTGGAACGACTGGAACGGCGCGTCGATGGAATCGGCGTATTTGCCGGCCTGTAATGGCGCCCCGGCATGGACGGCGGTATCGAACGTCAGCCGATTGGGGACCCAGTACGGCGCCTGGCCTTGTGGTGTGCACTGGATGGCAAAGCCGGCCAGATCGGCACGGTCTGCATCGGCCACGTCAAAGGCAAACAGCACCGCGCTGTCGCCCTGATACACCTTTACCTCGAATGAATCGACGGATGTCGCCATGGGGAACCTCCTGGAGTGGCAAAGCGCATCCGTTTTTTATAGCACCGCGATCGTGACAATCCTCTGACGCAAATGGCGTATTTTGCAGGCGCCATGCGGGTTGGCGGGTGGTGAGTTCAATGTGGTTTCAATCGGATCTAAACGAGCTGCATGCACGCACATGCCGCAGCCGCCATTTCCGACGAGCCGAAGGGGTTCCACGGGAGTTCGCGAACGCGGTCCTGCTGTCGACATTCGTTCAGAAGCGAGCACGCCGTCACTCGGCTAACGATCGAACAGCAGCTTAGAATGCGCGCCATCTCTGCGCCAAAACGGCGAACCCTCACCTCACAGGACGATCCACCTTGATCACGCTGTCAACACCTACGCTTGTCGCAGGCCTCGTGGTGTTTCTGTTGTTGATGCGCTGGCGGACGCGTACGACTTCACGCAAGCGCCGCGAGCAAGCGGAACAGGAGACAAAGGTGTTGATGTTGCTGGTGGACCAGAACCGGTTCACGGATCAGCCCATGGAAAATCTGGTGCAGGCGCTTGGCAGCAACTTCGTGCACACAGGGCTCGACTTCGGCCAGTTTGCGCTGGAGTGGAAGGTGGGAACACTGCGCGTCGTTGCCTGGGGCAAGGAGGCCATCTGTGAATCGGTCAGCGTGGAGCGCATGGTTTCGTAGACGCGCCTCCAATTGAGGCGCCCCGGAAAGCGCATTGGCCTTGAAGCCGCAGATGCCGCCTCACATCGCATCAGCGCTGCAGCGGACGCCCCATATCCCTCAACGGATGCTCCTCCGCCCGCCAAGGCGACGCCAGAAAATGCCGTACCCGCTCAGGCCGCACCTGCGGCAACGTGGCGGGTGCCCAGCCGGGACGATGGTCCTTGTCCACCAGATGCGCGCGCACGCCTTCGCAGAAGTCGCCTTCCTGAATCCCACGCGCGACGATGCCCAGCTCCATCTGGAAGCACTCGGCCAACGACAGTTGCCGGCCGCGCAGCAGTGCCTCACGCGTGACGTGCAGCATCGTCGGCGAATGTGAGGTCATCGCATCGAGCGTGGTCTGCAGCCATTGGCGTGGCTCGCGTGCCGGGTCGCGCTCCAGGCTCTCGCGCAGCGTGGCGACCATGCGATCCACTGACGAGCGCCGATCGAAATAGCGCAGCACCCACGGCATGGCCTGGGCCACCGGTGCATGCGGGACGATATTGCACGGCGGCTCGAACACGCGGCGCAGGGCCTGCATGAGGTCGCCATCGTGCGGCATGCGTTGCAGGCGGTCTTCAAAAGAGGCGAGCCATTCAGCGGGCACGCACACATCGGCCAGGCGGCAATGCAGTGCGTCGGCGCCCGTCAGGGTCACGCCGGTCAGCCCGACATACAACTCCAGCTCGGGCGACATCACGCTCAGAAAATGCGTGGCGCCCACATCGGGCAGAAAACCGATGCGCGTCTCGGGCATGGCCATCTTGGTGCGCTCCGTCACCACGCGCAGGCGTGCCGCCTGCCCAAGGCCCATGCCGCCGCCCATGGTGATGCCATCCATGAGCGCGACGATCGGCTTGGGAAACTGGTGCAGCGCGTAGTCGAGCCGATATTCGTCGACGAAGAATTGCAGCCAGCCATCGTCGCCATCTCGGTGGCCTTGCTTGGCAAGCTGATAGAGCGAGCGCACATCGCCGCCGGCACAAAAACCCTTCTGGCCCGCGCCGCGCAGCACGAGCGCCACGATGCCATCGTCGTGGCGGCATTGCTCCAGCAGCACCGCCAGTTGCCGCACCATGTTGTGCGACAGGGCATTCAATGCCGATGGCCGGTTCAACGTGATGATGGCGACGCGGTTCAACACGCGCATCAGCACTTCAGGTTCGGCGGCTGCGGTCTCCGGGAACGTCGCTTGCATCTGGACTGCGCTCATTGCAGCGTCTCCGATTCGTGGGCGGTGTGCCAGCGCGGTGCGCGCTTTTCCAGGAAGGCGTTCACGCCTTCGCGTTGGTCCGGGTGGTCGAACAGATCGACAAAGCGCTCGCGCTCCACGGCCAGCGCCGCGCTGCGCGGCACGCCATTGCGCGCTTGGTGGATCAGCTGCTTGCTGAACGTGACAGCCTGCGGGCTCAATGTCGTGACGCGTTGCGCCATTGCGATGGCGGCTTCGCGTGCGGTACCGGTTTCCACCACCTCTTCCACGAGGCCGATGCGCAGGGCGGTCTGCGCATCAACGCGCTCGCAGGTCAGGATCATGCGCTTGGCCCAGCCTTCGCCCACGAGCCACGGCAGCGTCTGCGTGCCGCAACCGCAGCACAGCAGGCCGACAGCAGTTTCCGGCACAGCGAGCTTGGCATGCTGCTCGGCAATGCGGATGTCGCAGGCCAACGCGCACTCCAGCCCGCCACCCATCGCGAAGCCGTTGATGGCCGCGATCACCACGGGGCGCGCATTCTGCAACGCTTCAAAGGCAGCACCGAAACGCGCAGCGGCCTCGCGCGCAACGTCGCGGTCGCCATCGGCAAAGGTGTTGAGGTCCGCCCCGGCGCTGAAGAACTTCGGACCATCGCCAGTGATGACGATGGCGCGCACGCGGGCGTCGGCATTCAGGCGTTCCACCGTGGACTGCAATTGCAGCAAGCCTTCCGGCGTGAACGCATTGGCGGGCGGGCGCTTGAGCGTGAGCAGCGCAACGGTGTTGTCGTGCAGAGCATCCAATTCAATCATCACGCCGCTCCGTCTTTCCGATACAACTTGATGACGGCAGAGAAATCCAGCGCGCCATCGCCCTTGCCGCTCACGGTCTGATAGAGCTGCTGCGCGAGCGCCCCCAGGTAGACCGGTTGCTTGACGGACTTGGCCGCATCGCCTGCCAAGCCCAGGTCTTTGAGCATCAGGTCGGTGCCGAAGCCGCCGGTGTAGCCGCGTGACGACGGCGCCGTCTCGATCACGCCCGGAAACGGGTTGTACGTATCTGAACTCCAGCAGCGCCCCGTGGACGTGTTGATGATGCCGCCCAGCACCTTCGGGTCGATGCCCAGCGCCTCACCCAGCGACATGGCCTCGGCCACGCCCGCCATGGTGATGCCGAGCACGAGGTTGTTGCAGATCTTCGCGCCCTGGCCTGCACCGGTGTCGCCGCAATGCACGAGGTTCTTACCCATGGCGGACAGCACTGGGCGCACTTGCTCGAACGCAGCTGCGCTGCCACCCACCATGAAGGTGAGCGTGCCCGCAGCCGCACCGCCCGTACCGCCCGAAACCGGTGCATCGACGAAGGTGTTGCCGTGCTCGGCCGCCAGCGTGGCGAACGCCTTGGCGCTGGCCGGGTCGATGGTGCTCGAATCGATGATGGGCACGCCCTTGGCGATACCCGCCAACACACCATCTGCAGCCGTCAGCACATGGCGTACGTGCGCGGCGGCAGGCAGCATGGTGATAACGGTCTCAGCACCCGCAACCGCTTCCTTGGGCGACGCAGCAGCCACGGCGCCCGCTTCCACCAACGCGCCGACTGCCTGCGTGTTCAGGTCGAACACGGTGAGCGCGTGGCCCACCTTCAGCAGGTTGCGCGCCATCGGGGCACCCATGTTCCCCAGGCCGATGAATGCGATCTTCATAACAACGCTCCCGGTTCGATCAGCGCAGGCTGATGGTGGTGTTCACGCCGCCAGCATCCACCGCGTCGTCAAACCAACGTGCAGTGACCGTCTTCGTCTGCGTGTAGAACTGCACGACCTGCTTGCCATACGGGCCCAGATCACCCAGCTTGGAGCCACGCGAGCCGGTAAAGCTGAAGTACGGCACCGGCACCGGAATGGGGATGTTGATACCGACCTGGCCGACATCGATCTCGCTCTGGAACTTGCGTGCGGATGCACCGCTCTGCGTGAACAGGCCCACGCCGTTGCCGAACGGGTTGGCATTCACCAGCGCAATGGCATCGTCCAGCGTGGGCACGGTCAGCACCAGCAGCACAGGGCCGAAAATTTCGTTGGTGTAGATGTCCATGTCGGTCTTCACGTCGGTGAAGATCGTCGGGCCGATGAAGTTGCCGTCTTCGTAGCCCTTCACTTGAACGTTGCGACCATCGAGTGCCAGCGTGGCGCCCTGCTTCACACCGGATTCGATCAGGCCGAGGATGCGTTGCTTAGCCGCGCGCGAAACCACGGGACCGACGTCCGTGCCCGGCTCGACGCCTGCGTTCACCTTCAGCTTCTTGGCCTTCTCGATCAGATCCGGCAGCCACTGCTGTGCCGCGCCCACGAGCACCACCACCGAGGTCGCCATACAGCGCTGGCCAGCCGCACCAAAGCCTGCCCCGACGAGCGCGTTGATCGCCTGCTCGCGGTTGGCATCGGGCAGCACCACGGCGTGATTCTTCGCGCCCATCATTGATTGCACGCGCTTGCCGTGCTCGCTGCCCAGGCGGTACACATGTGTGCCGACCGCCGTGGAGCCGACAAACGAAATCGCCTTCACGTGCTCGTGCGTGCAGAGCGCATCCACCACGTCCTTGCCGCCATGCACGACGTTGAACACACCGGCCGGCACACCGGCTTCCAGTGCCAGCTCCACCAACAGCATGGTCGACAGCGGGTCCTGCTCGGATGGCTTGAGCACAAACGTGTTGCCGCACACGATGGCCATCGGGAACATCCACAGCGGGATCATGGCCGGGAAGTTGAACGGCGTGATGCCCGCACACACGCCAATCGGCTGGCGCAGCGTGTAGGTATCCACGCCGCCGGCCACGCCTTCCAGAAACTCGCCCTGCTGCAGCGAGCCCACCGAGCAGGCGTGCTCCACCACCTCCAGCCCGCGGAAGATGTCGCCTTCTGCATCGGGCAGCGTCTTGCCCTGCTCAGCCGTCAGCGTGCGGGCGATGCGCGATGAGTGCTCACGAATCAGCGCCTGGAACTTGAGCATGATGCGCATGCGTGCGCCCACCGGCGTGTGCTTCCACGTGGCGAATGCAGCGTGCGCTGAGCGGATGGCAGCATCCACCTCGTCCGCCGTGGCAAACGGTACGCGCGCCAGCACTTCCTGCGTGGCGGGGTTGACGATGTCGCGCCACTCCTTCGACTTCGATTCAACAAACTCGCCGCCGATCAGCAGCTTGACGGTGGGCGGGGTGCCTTGATTGGCAGCAGGTTGTGCGGAAGCGAGAGAGGCGACGGCGCTCATGTGGGTCTCCTAGGCAAATCGATGGCGGGGGTTTTTTATGGGGGCAGATGGATCAGGCGAAGTCTTCTTCCCAGAACTCGCCCGGCATGCGGGCAGGTTCGGGGGTGCGCTCGAGTTCGAGCCGGCGCAATTCCACTCGGCGGATCTTTCCGGAGATGGTCTTGGGCAGCTCGCTGAACTGCAGGCGACGAATGCGCTTGTACGGGGCGAGCTTTTCGCGCGAGAAGAGGAACACGGCGCGTGCGAGTTCGGGCCCGGCTTCGTAGCCCTGGCGCACCGTCACGAAAGCCTTGGGCACCGACAAGCGCAGCGGGTCCGAACTCGGCACCACGGCGGCCTCGGCGATGGCCTCGTGTTCGATCAGCACGCTCTCCAGCTCGAAGGGGCTCAGGCGATAGTCGGACGACTTGAACACGTCATCCGTGCGGCCCACGTAGACGAAGTAGCCGTCGTCGCGGCGCATGGCGACGTCGGACGTGTGGTAGTAGCCGTTGCGCATGGCTTCAGCCGTCGCCTTGGCGTTGTTGGCGTAGCCCTGCATCAGGCCGAGCGGGCGATGCGCGAGCGACAGCACGATCTCGCCTTCGCTGGTGGGCTGGTCATCATGATCGACCAGTTCCACGCGGTAGCCCGGCAGCGGGCGACCCACCGAGCCCGGCACGACCGGCTGGCCCGGCGTGTTGCCGATCTGGCAGGTGGTCTCGGTCTGGCCGAAGCCATCGCGGATGGTCACGCCCCACGCGCCGCGCACGCGCTCGATAATCTCGGGGTTCAGCGGCTCACCCGCGCCAACGATCTCGCGCAGCTTGACCGGGTACGACGCCAGCGGCTCCTGCACCAGCATGCGCCACACGGTGGGCGGCGCACACAGCGTGGTCACGCCAAAGCGCACGAGCACATCCAGCGTGTCTTTCGGCACGAAGCGCGCGTAGTTGTAGACGAACACACAGGCCTGCGCATTCCACGGTGCGAAGAAGCAACTCCACGCGTGTTTGGCCCAGCCCGGAGAGCTGATGTTCCAATGCACATCGCCCGGCTTCAGGCCGATCCAGTACATGGTCGACAGATGGCCCACCGGATAACTCTGGTGCGTGTGCTCCACCAGCTTGGGCTTGGACGTGGTGCCCGACGTGAAGTACAGCAGCAACGGGTCGGTGGCCTTGGTCACGCCATCGGGCGTGAACTCGGCGGCAGCGCTGTATGCGGCTGCCAGGTCGATCCAGCCTTCACGTTGCGCGCCGACAGCGATGCGCCGCACGCCCGCATCGACCTTGTCGAACTTGTGCAGCTCCGCAGCATCGACGACTACCGTAGTTGCGCCGCCGAGTTCCACGCGGTCACGCACATCGTCAGGCGAGAGCTGCGTAGTGGCCGGCAACACCACGGCACCCAGCTTCATGGCGGCGAGCATCACGTCCCACAACTCGACGCGATTGGGCAGCATCAGCAGCAGGCGATCGCCGCGCACAATGCCCAGCCCACGCAGGAAGTTCGCCATACGCGACGAACGTTCAGACAGTTGCGCGAACGAGAGCTTCAGCCCTTCGCTCTTCGGGTCATCGACGATCCACAGCGCCGGGTTGTCGTTGCCGCGCGCCATCACATCGAAGTAGTCAAGCGCCCAGTTGAACGCGTCCAGCTTCGGCCAGGCGAACTCGCGGTACGCGCGGTCGTAGTCGGTGCGATGGCGCAGCAGAAAATCGCGCGCCTCCACAAAACCCTGTGCTGCAGATACCACTTCGTTCATCGTCGTCTCCTGGTCGGCGCGTGTGCGCTCTCTTGTGTTCGGCCGATGATGCGTGGCACGCCGATACGTCAGACGTGCCGCGCGATCACCATCCGTTGAACTTCGCTGGTGCCTTCGTAGATCTGGGTGATACGTGCGTCGCGGTAGTGACGCTCGACGGCGTAGTCGGCCAAATAGCCGTAACCGCCGTGGATCTGGATGGCGTTAGAGCAGATCTCCTCAGCCAGTTCCGACGCATACAGCTTGGCCTGCGATGCTTCCGACAGGCAGGGCTTGTCGGCGCTGCGCAAGCGCGCCGCGTGGTGCACGAGCAGGCGCGCCGCGTTCAGGCGCGTGGCCATGTCGGCCAGCATGTTGGCGATGGTCTGGTGCTCGCGCAGCGCCTTGCCGAACTGGATGCGTTCGTTCGCGTAGTTGCGTGCGGCATCGAATGCAGCACGTGCGATGCCGACCGCCTGTGCGGCAATACCAATGCGCCCACCTTCGAGGTTGGACAGCGCAATCTTCAAGCCCTCGCCGCGCTCGCCCAGCAGGTTCTCTTCGGGCACGGCGCAGTCTTCCAGCGTGATCGGGCACGTGTCCGATGCGCGAATGCCGAGCTTGTGTTCGGGCCGCCCGACATGAAAACCCGGCGTATCCGTCGGCACGATGAAGGCGGAGATACCGCGCTTGCCGGCCTCGGGGTCGGTCACCGCAAAGACGATCGCGAGATCAGCGCGTGAGCCATTGGTGACGAACTGCTTGTTGCCGTTGAGCACCCACTTGCCGTCGCGCACGACGGCACGGGTGCGCAGGTTGTTGGCTTCCGACCCGGCGTGCGGCTCGGTCAGGCAGAACGCGCCAATCGCACGACCGGTGGCCAGGTCGGGCAGATAGCGTGCCTTCTGTTCTTCCGTACCGAACTTCAGGATCGGCCCGCAGCCGACGGAGTTATGCACGCTCATCATCGTCGCGCAGGCAGCGCAGCCGGCGGCCACCTCTTCCAGCGCGAGCGCATAGGCCACGTAGTCGGTGTAGGAGCCGCCGAGTTCCGCCGGCACGATCATGCCGAGCAAGCCCAACTCGCCCATCTCGCGGACCACGTCGTCGGGCAACTCGGCATCGCGGTCCCACTGCGCGGCGTGGGGTGCCAGGCGCTCGGTGGCAAAGTCGCGCGCCGCGTCGTGGATCATCCGCTGCTCTTCGGTATAGAAATCGTCCATCGCTTGTTCCCTGCTTGTTCCCTACTGGCCGAGCGCACGGCGCAACATGACGCTGCGTGTGCAGGCTGTCTTACACTGGCAGCCCTGCGGCAGGTTGATTCGATGGGGAAAAAGTGTAGGCACGCGGCCACCCGGGTTCGATGCCCGCGACGATCAACTTGCGTGAGCGCATTTGCCATGCTGGCCATGCCGGCCGTGGCGCCTCTTGCTACGACGATGAAGAACAACGAAAAGGGAACCGTCTCCGTCAGCCTCGTCAACGAGGCGCTCAGCCGCGCGCAGGCAGGCGGGCTGGACGTTCAGCCGATCATTGCGGCTGCGGGTATCGCGCCGCAGGTGCTGACCTCGCCCAGAAGCCGCGTGTCATCCAGCCAGTACGGCGCACTGTGGGCCGGCATCGCGCAGGCCATGGACGATGAGTTCTTCGGGCAGGACTCCCACCCCATGCGCTGGGGCAGCTTTGTGGCGATGACGCAGGCCGCGCTCACCGCGCGCACCGGTCGGCAGGCACTGGCGCGGGCCACGGGTTTTCTGCGCCTGGTGTTGGATGACCTGCACGTGCAGATTGAAGAAAGCGCGGAGCACGTACGCCTGGTCTTTGTGCATCGCAAAGGCACACGTGTCCCGCCGATGTTCACCTACGCCACGTGGCTCATCATGGTGTATGGGCTGACGTGCTGGCTGGTGGGGCGACGCATTCCGCTCATCGCCGCGCGCTTTCGCTGCGCAACGCCACCCGATGCGCAGGAATACCGCCTGATGTTCTGCGATGACATGGCGTTCAAGCAGGAGGCGTCGTACGTCGATCTCTCCGCCGCCTTTCTGGACTTGCCGGTGGTGCAGACGGCGTCGTCCATCAAATCCTTCCTGCGCGACGCGCCGGGCAACTTTATCGTCAAATACCGCAACCCCGATTCATTCGCGGCGCGCGTGCGCAAGACGCTGCGCAACCTGCCCGTGGCGGCGTGGCCGGCGTCCGATGCCATGGCGCTCAAGTTGAATGTGGCCGAGGCCACCATGCGGCGGCGGCTCAAGCAGGAGGGCCACACGTATCAATCCATCAAGGACGACCTGCGGCGCGACATTGCCATCAGCGCGCTGCAGGACACGCGCCGCACCATCGCCGACATTGCCGCCGCCGTCGGCTTTGCCGAGCCCAGCGCATTTCACCGCGCGTTCCGCAAATGGACGGGCATGCGGCCGACGGATTACCGGACGAAAGACTAGGCGTTCAGACGGAGCGCGTGGGCGCCTGCACCTCAAACGCATCCCCTGTCTCAAAGAACGCGCCGCCCGAGAGGTAATGCACCGTCTTGCTGGCCGTATCCGGAAAATGCCAGCGCCCGTGGCTGAATAGCTTCGGGTCCGCCCAAGCGGCCGTCACTTCACCGATGAAGAGGTCGTAGCGCTTTTGGTTGTGCGGCTCGGGAATGACGCGGCACTCGAGCCACGCCGCACAGCCGGCCACCAGCGGCACGTCGATGGTGTGTGCGGGCACCGTCGCCAGGCCCAGCGCATCGAACTTGTCGCCGTCGCGGCCTGAGAGCGTGCCAACCGCCAGCGTCGTTTCGGCAATCGCGCGGGTGGGGATGTTCAGCGCGAAGACACCGGAGGCTTCGATCAACTCACGCGTGAGGGTGCGGCTGTCGACGACGACAAGCACCTTGGGTGGATCGAAATCGAGTGGCATGGCCCAGGCTGCGGCCATGACGTTGCGCACGCCGTTGTGGGCGCTGCTGACTAGCGTGGTGGGGCCGTGGTTTAGGAGGCGGTAGGACTTTTCCAGCGCTACTGGGGCTAGCGTGATGGGGGTGGACATGATTGAAGGGGGCTAAGGGCAAGAGGGGTCATCATAGGGGAATGCTGGTGGAGCATCCTCCGTTTTTGTTCCCCTGCTGGGGGGCGGGCGTTATTGGTCCATCCCCCTTTCGCGCCCTGCCGGGCCCGACTCACTTTCTTTGTCTTGCCAAAGAAAGTAAGCAAAGAAAGGCGCGCCCGAGATGGCGACCCATCCCTTGAATTTTCGTAACCGGGCGGAGACGGGAAAAACTCGCTGCGCTCAAACAGTTTCCCGTCTTTTTTCCGCCCGCTTACGGAAATTCAAGGCGCCATCAAGGGCAGGAACGTCAAAGGCCAAACCGAAGGGGCACTGAGGCGAACGCCACGAATTGATCGTGGCTCGGCTCTCATTCATGCAAGACGAAGTTGTGCGCCCGCAGGAGATTGTTTGCTTTTCCCCTGCCCTATGCGGCGCCTTGAATTTCTGTTGCAAGGAGGAAAAAGGAAGGGAAACTGTTTGAGCGCAGCGAGTTTTTCCCTTCCCCTCCTTGCGACATAAATTCAAGGAGTCTTTCGCCGCATCGGGCGCGCCTTTCTTTGCTTACTTTCTTTGGCAAGACAAAGAAAGTGAGTCGCCCCCGGGCAGGGGGTGAAAAGGAAGTGGACCAATAACGCCCACCCCGGCAGGGGATGAAACAAAGGATGCACCACCAACAAAAAACCCCAGCGACCAACCATCCACCGGGGTTTCAACTTCATTCAGCAACGCGCTTAGCAATATGCTCCAGCGCCTCCTCCACCTGATCAATCAAGATCAAGCAAAGGTCGCCAGGCTGCAGCCTGCCCAACGCTGTATCAATGGCCAAAAACTCACCGCGAATCTCTTCAACGTGCGTCGTGCGCTGAGCGCCCTGCAGCCCTTCGCGCAGCAGTGCCAGCACCTCGCCATCCGCACGCCCGCGCTGGCACTGGTCTTCATACAGCACCACGTCGTCAAACACGCCGCCAAGAATCTGCGTCTGCCGGCGAATGTCTTCATCACGGCGGTCTCCTGCGCCGCTGATGACCACTGAGCGGCGCTTGGCCGGCATGCTCACCACGGCGTTGCACAGCGCCTGGATGGCGTCGGGGTTGTGCCCGTAATCGGCGATGAGCGTGGCGCCCTTGTAGTCGAATACGTTGAAGCGGCCCGGCGCCGTGGCAGCATCGTTCACAAACGTCGCCAACCCACGGCGAATGACCGCCCAATCAATCCCGAGCGCCCACGCTGCGGCAATCGACGACATGGCGTTCTCAACCTGGAAGCCGATCGTGCCGTTGCGCGTGAGCGGAATGTCGGCCAGCGCAATGCGTGTCTCGCGCATGTCCGTATCGCAGCCTTCGGTGGCCACGATGTCGGCACCGTCGACGAACACCACACGCTTGCCCTGCGCACGATGCAGCGCCATGGTCGGCAGGCTGACATCCTGCGCAAAGAAGGTGACCGAACCTGGGCAGCCTTCCGCCATGCGCGCCACCATCGGGTCGGCGGCGTTGAGCACGGCCATGCCGCGCGGCGCGACGTTCTGCACGATCACGCTCTTGAGCACGGCCAGGTCCTCGACCGTGCTGATGTAGTTCAGGCCCAGGTGGTCGCCTTCTCCCACGTTGGTGACCACGGCAACATCGCAGCGGTCGAAGGCGAGCCCCTCGCGCAGCAAGCCACCGCGCGCGGTTTCAAACACGGCCGCATCCACGTCCGGGTGCAGCAGCACGTTGCGGGCGCTGCGCGGGCCGCTGCAATCGCCGGTGTCGATGCGTTGGCCCTGGATGTAGATGCCGTCCGTGCCCGTCATGCCCATGCGCAGGCCGCTTGTCGCCAGCAGGTGGGTGATCAGGCGCACCGTCGTCGTCTTGCCGTTGGTGCCGGAAACAGCCACCACGGGGATGCGCCCATCGTCGCCGTCCGCGAACATGGTCGAGATGATGGCCTCGCCCACCGCACGGCCCTTGCCGTACGACGGCTGCAGGTGCATGCGCAGCCCCGGCGCGGCGTTGACTTCGACAATGCCACCCGCCTGCTCTTCGAACGGCTTGAGCATCGTCTCGCACACCGCATCCACACCGCAGATGTCGAGCCCGACCATCTGCGCGGCGGCCACGGCACGCGCGGCAATGGCCGGGTGGACGTCGTCGGTCACGTCCGTGGCGCTGCCGCCTGTGGAGAGGTTGGCGTTGTTGCGCAACACCACACGCGTGCCCTTGGGCGGGACGGCGTCTGCGCTCAGGTTCTGCTTGGCCAGCGTGGCCAGCGCAATGTCGTCAAAGCGGATTTTGGTTAGCGATGTGGCATGCCCCTCGCCGCGGCGCGGGTCGCGGTTCACTTCGTCAACGAGTTCGCGCACCGTGTGCTTGCCGTCGCCAATGACTTGCGGCGGATCGCGGCGCGCGGCTGCCACCAGCTGCTTGCCCACCACGAGCAAACGGAAATCATGGCCGGGGATGTAGCGCTCGACGATCACGTCCGACGAGATGTCGGCCGCCACTTCGTAGGCCGTCATCACTTCTTCGCGCGTGCGGATGCGCACGGCCACGCCCTTGCCCTGGTTGCCATCGCGCGGCTTGACCACGACGGGGCCGTGAATTTCCTGCGCGGCTTCCCACGCCTCTTCAGCGCTGCCCACCGAGCGGCCCAGCGGCACCGGCACACCGGCCGCGTGCAGCAGCGTCTTGGTCAGCTCCTTGTCCTGCGCAATCGATTCCGCCACGGCGCTGGTCATGTCCGTCTCGGCGGCCTGGATGCGGCGCTGCTTGCTGCCCCAGCCAAACTGCACCATCGATCCCTGCGTCAGCCGGCGATACGGAATGCCACGCGCCACAGCAGCGTCGACGATGGAACCGGTGCTCGGCCCCAGACGCACGTCTTCGTCCAGATCGCGCAGGCGGTGCAGCGCGTCGTCCAGATCGAACGGCTGGTCGTCACGCGCGGCCAGGCAGAGTTGGCCGGCCAGCTCGAATGCCAGTCGCCCGACTTCCTCCTCAGAGTATTCGACCACCACCTGGTACGTACCGGGTTCGAGCGTCGGCTCGGTATGGCTGAAGGTGACCGGGCAACCCGCAGCAGCCTGCAGGCCAAGCGCCGCAGCTTCGAGGGCGTGCGCCATGGACGGCGCATCGGCTTCGTCATCCGGGCGCAGCGGGCCGATGGCCGGAAAACGCGCGCGCAGGCGGTCTTCAAAGCCCGGCAGCTCGGCCAGCAGAAGAGATTGGTCCGAGCAGGCCACGATGGCCTCAATGGCCGTGTGTCGACACCAGAGGTTCGGACCGCGCAAGGCCCGGATACGAGAGACTTCCATGCAATCAGGTTTCCGTTGTGCTTTGGGCTTTCTTTGTGACGTCAGGCTCAGTGTTCCGCGCGGCCCATCCACTGGTGGACTTGCTCGACGGTGCCCTCGATCGCGCATTCGTCACATTGCAGGACGAGCAGATCGCCGGCCTTGAGCTGCGACAGCGCCGCCTCTACCACCTCCCGACGCTTGCCGCCCTCGACGACGACTTCGGCGACGCGGCCACCTTCCTGCAGCCCTTGCTTGAGCAGTGCACGCGCTTGGGCGTTGAACTGGTCGTCAGCGCGTTTGACGCTCGCGTCTTCACACAGCAGCACGCGGTCGAACGTCTTGCCGATCACGGCGCCCTGCGCCACCAGGTCTTCATCGCGGCGTTGCAGGCCGGCGCCGAACACCAGGGTCCGGCGCTCAGCCGGGAAGTTGTCCAGCGACACAGCCAGCGCCTCGAGCGCCGCTACGTTGTGTGCGTCGTCTACCACGATCGTCGCGCCGCCGTGCTGGATCAGCGTGAAGCGACCCGGCACATCGACCTGCCCCACGTCGAACGTCACGATGCCGGCGCGCATCAGGTCGTTGGAGATGCCCAGCGCCCAGCCGGTGGCCACGGCGGCCAGCACATTCTCCACCTGGAACGGCACCCGGCCAGCGTAAGCCAGCGGAATCGCCGACACGTCAGCCAGCGCAACTTCCGCTTGGCCGGTGGCAAGCACCACCTTGCCATCGCGCACGAACACGGCCCGCTTGCCTTGAGCGCGGTGTTCGGCAATGGCCGGCAAATCGCCCGACAGCGCAAAGAAGATCACGTCGCCATCGCACAGCTCGGCCATTTCAACGAGACGCGCGTCAGCCGCATTGAGCACGCCCACGCCGGTCTTCAGTACAACGTCAATCTGCGTGCGCAGAACGCTGTACATACGGTCTTCGTCTTCGATGTAGAAGTCGCCCAGGTGGTCGGGCTTGCCAAAGTTGGTGACCACGCCGACCTGGCAACGGTCATACGGCAAGCCCTGCGAGAGCATCATGCCGCTGTCGCTCTCAAACACGGCGGCTTCCACCGCGCGGTTCATCAGGATGCGGTGGCAGGCGTCCCAGGCTGCGCGGTCACCGCGTGCGCCGGGTTCGACCTGGCGGCGGTCCAGATACAGGCCGTCGCTGCAGCCCAAGCCGGTGTGCTTGCCGGACAGTTGCAGCAGATGCGCCACCAGCTTGGCCACGACCGTCTTGCCGTTGGTGCCGGTGATACCGACGATGGGAATGCGGCCGTCGGCCTGGCTGCCATCCTTCTCGGCAAACAGGTGATCGACAATCGCGCGGCCGACCGGGCGCGGTTCGCCCTGCGCCGGGCGGATGTGCATCAGCAAGCCCGGGCCGGCATTCACCTCAACGATGGCACCGCGCTGCACGTCGAGCGGGCGGGAAATGTCCTCTGCCACCAAATCGACGCCGGCAATGTCGAGGCCAACCACGCGCGCTGCCAACGCGGCATGCGCTGCCACGCTCGGATGCACCCGGTCGGTCACGTCGAATGCCACGTTGCCATTGCGCTGGATCAGCACGCTGCGGCCAGCCGGCGGCACGGCGCTGCCATCGGCATAGCCCTGGCGCTTGAGTTCCAGTTGCGCGGCGGAGTCCAGGCGCACCGGGTTCAGCGGATGTTCTTCGGTGTTGCCACGACGCGGGTCGGCGTTGATCTGGGATTCGATCAGCTGCTCGATGGTCGAAGTGCCATCGCCAACAACAGATGCAGATTCGCCCATGGCCGCCGCAGCCACGCGGCCACCCACCACCAGCAGACGGTGTTCATTGCCAGAGACAAAGCGCTCGACGATCACGCCGTTGCCTTCTTCAATGGCCACGGCGTAGGCGGTTTCCACCTCTTCGCGCGTCATCAGGTTGGTGAATACGCCACGGCCGTGGTTGCCGTCATACGGCTTGACGACCACCGGCACGCCGATGTCTTCGGCGGCGTCCCAGGCGTCTTCGGCGCTCTCGACCATGCGGCCTTCCGGCACCGGCACGCCACACGATTGCAGCAAGCTCTTGGTCAGGTCCTTGTCGCGCGAAATCGATTCGGCAATGGCGCTGGTGCGGTCCGTCTCGGCCGTCCAGATGCGGCGCTGGCGGGCACCGTAGCCCAGTTGCACGAGGTTGCCGTCAGACAGGCGAATCGACGGAATGCCACGCTCCGTAGCGGCATCGACGATGCACGCCGTGCTGGGGCCGAGGCAGTGCTCTTCCACCAGGTCGCGCAGGCGTTCGACAGTGGCGTCCATGTCGTAGGGGCGGTCTTCGATGGCCGCCATGACCAGGTCTCGCGCGGCATACAGTGCAGCGCGCGTCACGTCTTCGTGCCAGGCACGCACGATCACTTTGTAGACGCCGCGGATCGGGGTCTCGCGGGCCTTGCCGAAACCGCCCGGCATGCCAGCCAGGTTCTGCAGCTCAAGCGTGACGTGTTCCAGAATGTGGCCCGGCCACGTGCCCTCCTTCAGCCGCATCAGGAAGCCACCGCGCACGCCGGGGCTGCAGCGGTGCTCGATCAGCGTTGGCAACCACGTCGACAGGCGCTCGTAGAACCCCGGAATCGTGTTGGAAGGGAAATCCTCCAGTTCACCGATGTCGACCCATGCCTCCAGCACTGGCCGATATGTCCACATATTCGGGCCGCGCAGCGACATGACATCGAGAATCTCAATGTCCTTCTTCTTCATTGAATTTGCTTGGAAAGCAGGGGCGATGTACCCGTGAATTGGCCCGCGAAATCGAACCGTTACCTTTCAATAACGTTACAACGGCTTGGCCGTTGACCTCTTGAGCCAGACGCACGTTGTGCATTGCAACAAATGTCGGGCCCGCTACGCTATGTATACTTGCGACCAAAAATTGCGGGCCGCCCGATGTGCGAGCCCGCGCTCCTGCTCCGATTTATGTTCGTCCTTTATCCGTTTTGGGCCGCTTTTTGTGCCACGGGGACGCGCTTTTTGAGTTCTTTGCGCCGCGCATGACCCAGTCCTCCCCATCGTCCGTCCCCACTTCCAGCCGTGCTCAGGATCCCTGGAGCGCCGCGCTTGGCTCAAGCCTCGCCCCAGAAGAAACCGTCCTGGCCGGGATGCAGCTGGATCTGGACGCAAGGCTGCATTTTACCCACGGGTGGCTGGTTGTTACGAATCGTCGTCTGATCGGGCTGAACCCGGGTGAAAAGGATTTGCAAAGCTGGGACATCACTCCCGGCATGACCCTTTCGCACACCGACCACGCCGGCGTGGGCGCCCTGGAACTGGCGGACGGACAACGCCGTCTGGCGGGCTGGCGCTATACGCTGGGCCACAACGCAGACGCCCTGCGGCTGGCCGACCTGTTCGACGCCCGCCTGGATGCACTGAAGGCGCTGACCGAAGGCACCCAAGCCGCGCAGCCCGACACGGACGTCTGCCCGACCTGCAAGGCCCCGCTGCCGCCCGGCGAAGACACCTGCCCGCAATGCAGCCGTGAGCTGGAGCAACCGCCCTCCACCTGGGCGTTGCTGCGCCTGTGGCGCTTCGCGCGGCCATATCGGTGGGAGTTGCTGGCGGGCTTCGCCCTGCTCCTGCTGGGCACCGCCGCCACCCTGGTGCCGCCGTACCTTACGATGCCCTTAATGGACAAGGTGCTGATCCCGTATCAGAACGGCAAGCCGATCGATTACAGCCTGGTCACGCTCTACCTGTCTGGCCTGCTGGGCGCCGCGCTGGTGGCCTGGTCGCTGGGTTGGGCGCGCACCTACCTGCTGGCACGCGTGTCCGAGCGCATCAGCGCGGACCTGCGCACCACCACCTACGAGCACCTGCTCAAGCTCTCGCTTGAATACTTCGGCGGCAAGCGCACGGGTGACCTGATGGCGCGCATCGGCTCGGAAAGCGACCGGATCAGCGTGTTCCTGTCGCTACACCTGCTCGACTTCGCCACCGACGTGCTGATGATCGCGATGACGGCGGTGATCCTCATCTCGATCAACCCGTGGCTGGCGCTGGTCACGCTGGTGCCGCTGCCCTTCATCGCGTGGATGATCCACCTGGTGCGCGACCGCCTGCGCCATGGTTTCGAAAAAATCGACCGCATCTGGTCGGAAATCACCAACGTGCTGGCCGACACCATCCCGGGCATCCGCGTGGTCAAGGCGTTTGCGCAGGAAAAACGTGAAGTCACGCGCTTTGCCGAGGCCAACAAGCACAACCTGGCGATCAACGACCGGGTCAACTCCGTGTGGTCGATGTTCAGCCCAACGGTGACGCTGCTGACCGAAATCGGCCTGCTGGTGGTCTGGATCTTCGGGATCTGGCAGGTGAGCCACGACGCCATCACCGTGGGCGTGCTGGTGGCGTTCCTCACCTACATCAGCCGCTTCTACACACGGCTCGATTCGATGAGCCGCATCGTGTCCGTCACGCAAAAGGCGGCGGCCGGCGCCAAGCGCATCTTTGACATTCTCGACCATGTATCGAGCGTGCCGGAGCCCGCCAAGCCCGTGCATATCGACAAGGTGAACGGCGCGATCGAGCTGCGCGACCTGGGCTTTCGCTACGGCAACCGCGCGGTGATCCGCGGTCTGAACTTGTCGATCCAACCGGGCGAGATGATCGGCCTGGTGGGCCACAGCGGCTCGGGCAAGAGCACGCTCGTCAACCTCATCTGCCGCTTCTACGATGTGTCCGAAGGCGCGATCAGCCTGGATGGCACCGATATCCGCTCGCTGCCGGTGTCGGAATTCCGCCGCAACATCGGGCTGGTGCTGCAGGAGCCGTTCCTGTTCTTCGGCACGATTGCCGACAACATTGCCTACGGCAAGCCCGACGCCACGCGCGAAGAGATCATCGCCGCTGCACGCGCCGCGCACGCGCACGAGTTCATCCTGCGCCTGCCGCACGGGTACGACTCACTGGTGGGTGAACGCGGCCAGGCGCTGTCGGGCGGTGAGCGCCAGCGCATTTCGATTGCCCGCGCGCTGCTCATCAACCCGCGCATCCTGATCATGGATGAGGCCACATCTTCCGTGGATACGACCACCGAGAAGGAAATCCAGAAGGCGCTCGATAACCTCGTGCAAGGCCGGACCACCATCGCCATCGCGCACCGCTTGTCGACGCTGCGCAAGGCCGATCGCCTGGTGGTCATGGACCGTGGCCAGATCGTCGAAGTCGGCAACCACGATGAGCTGCTTGCGCGCGAAGGCGCGTACTACAAGCTGTATCAGGCACAGGCGCGCAATGTCGATGCCGGCAGTGACGATGGCGACATGACCAGCGACGGCGAACGCGTTGGCGCCGCCGAGCCGGCGTATGCGCAATAAAACGCAGTCATCACGTATTTGGAACAACTGCGATGCAGACACCTGACTTCACCCTGAGCCGCAACAGCTTCGGCAAGCTGGTCGTGACCTTGGCCGATGGCACCACCCACGAAAGCGTGATGCCCGTGCGCGCGTTCCCGATCTCCGCCGCAGACGATGGCTTGAGCCTCATGAGCACCGATGGCCGCGAGCTGGCGTGGATCGCCCGGCTTGATGCCCTGCCCGCGCCCACGCGCGCACTGCTTGAAGCCGAGCTGGCCGCGCGCGAGTTCATGCCGGAGATCCGCAAGATCATCGGCGTGTCGACCTATGCCACGCCCAGCACGTGGACCGTGCAGACCGATCGCGGCCAGACCGACCTCGTGCTTCGCGGCGAGGAAGACATCCGCCGCCTGACCGGCACCACGTTGCTGATCTCCGACAGCCACGGCATCCATTACCTGATCCGCGATCAGTTGGCGCTGGATAAGGCCAGCCGCAAGATTCTGGATCGGTTCCTGTAATACAGGCGCCATGACTCCGCCGTTTGGGGGAGCGGGGCACAAACCCGCTCCGGAACCCCACCCGCGTTACCATGTCGGACCATTCTGATTCAACGATACGTCACAGGCACCTATGGTCACGCGTCGCACCCTTCTTGCCTCCGCTTCCCTCACCGCCACACTGGCCGCGCTCGGCATCACGCCCGAAGCGCTAGCCGCCAGCCGCGTCAAGCTTGGCGATGCATCGCCGTTTTCGTTCGATACGCTGATTGAGCGCGCGCGCGCCATGGCGGCCCAGCCGTACACGCCGCCCGCCACCGCACCAGCCGACATCCTTGCCAAGATCGACTACGAGGCCCACGGCAAGATCAAGTTCGACACCGCACACGCGCTGTTTGCTGACGGCCCGGGCCAGTTCCCGGTGACGTTCTTCCACCTCGGCACATTCTTCCGCGCGCCGGTGCGCATGCATGTGGTGGACAAGGGCGCCGCGCGCGAGGTGGTCTACGACGAGTCGTACTTCGACATGCCCGCCGACAGCCCCGCGCGCAAGCTGCCGCGTGGCAGCGGCTTTGCCGGCTTCCGCTTCCAGGAAAGCCGCCTGGGCGATCAGAAAAAGCTCGACTGGAAGAAGAACGACTGGGTCGCCTTCCTGGGCGCGTCGTACTTCCGCGCCATCGGCGAGCTGTATCAATATGGGCTGTCCGCGCGCGGCATCGCGCTCGATGTGGCGCAGGCCGGTAAGCCGGAAGAATTCCCGAACTTCACGCACGTGTGGTTCGACACGCCGGCAGACAACCGCGCCGATTCGGTGACGATCTACACGCTGCTCGACGGCCCGAGCATCACGGGGGCCTATCGCTTTGTCATGCACCGCACCAAGGGTGTGGTCATGGACATCGACACGGCCATCTTCCTGCGCAAGGACGTGGAACGCTTCGGCATCGCGCCAGCCACGTCGATGTACTGGTTCTCGGAAACGGCCAAGGGCACCGCCACCGACTGGCGCCCCGAAGTGCACGATTCCGACGGCCTGGCCCTGTGGACGGGCAATGGCGAGCGCATCTGGCGTCCGCTGAACGACCCACCGCACACGATGGCCTCCGCTTTTGGCGACAACAACCCGCGCGGTTTCGGCCTGCTGCAGCGCGACCGCGATTTCAACAACTACCAAGACGGCGTGCACTACGAGCGTCGCCCGAGCCTGTGGGTCGAGCCGCTCGAAGGCTGGGGCGAAGGCGCCGTGCAACTCATCGAGATCCCGACCGACGACGAGATCCACGACAACATCGTCGCCATGTGGGTGCCGAAGGCGCCGGCGCGTGCAGGTAGCAAATACCGCTTGCGCTATCGCCTGCACTGGCTGGCCGACGAACCGTATCCGACGCAGCTTGCGCGGTGCGTGGCGACGCGCCTGGGCAACGGCGGCCAGCCTGGCCAGCCGCGTCCACGTGGCGTGCGCAAGTTCATGGTGGAGTTCAAGGGCGGGCCGCTGGAGAAGCTGCCGTTTGGCGTGAAACCCGAAGCGGTGCTGAGCACATCGCGCGGCAAGTTCTCGTATGTGTTTACCGAAGCCGTGCCCAACGGCGTGCCGGGCCACTGGCGCGCGCAGTTCGACCTGACGGTCGACGGCAAGGAGCCGGTGGAGTTGCGCCTGTTCCTGCGGGTGGATGGCAAGCCGTTGTCGGAGACGTGGCTCTACCAGTACCACCCGTTTCAATCACCGGTGGGGCCGGTAGCAGCGTAGGCGCCGGCAACAAAAAAGGCGAGGAAGATTCCTCGCCTATTGATAGGCCACCATGACGACGGCCAACGCTGGGGGTGCCGTTCGAGGATTCGACAACGTGAGCGTGCCGTTGTTGCCAGTCAATGTGTTGGCTTTGAAGCCAGCGTACTGAGCACGAACACCGGTCTCGTTATGCATCGCCCCCACGCGCTGCCAGGTCGACGACGCCTTGGTACGCGCCGCCACCGACACCACGGCCGGCACCGGGCGCGCGGCCGGCGTGCTGAAATCCACAACGACCTGACCGCCGCTTGCGGCTGCACGCGTCTGCAACCCATCGGCTGCGCTGGCCGCACGCGGCGCAGCTGTCACGCTGTATCCGGTTGCCACTACGGCGCCCGTGAATCGAATGGTGCCACCGGTCTGGCCTCCAGCCGCCAATGCGCTCGTGGTGCCCATGGCTGCCATCAGAGCAACAAGTCCCTTCCTATAACGCTTGCACATAACAACCCCCGCCCGACCCTTGGGCATTCCATACGATTCCGTGGTGAGTGAACGACCACGCTCGCCTACTTTGTAATAGCGATTTTGTAACAGTGTCCCGCAACACTTGTTTGCAGATTGAATGGTCCTGCAGTTTGATTCTCATCGAGAATTACGGGTATTCCTGATTGAAACTAGGAATACCCATCAAGCAATTCTTCGACGTTTATGGGGTAGGCCACACCGCCAGCGCCTGCATCAGTTGCTTGCCCAGGGGGATGCGCTTCGCCATATCGCCTTCGCGTGGCATGTCGATGTTCAGTGCGAATGCGTAGACATGCCCCGCGCGCTCGACCCAGCCGACCCACCAGCCGATCTGCGGCTGATATTCCGTAGCGACACCCGTTTTGGCATACAGCGCAGCGTCGCCCTGTTGTTCGATCAACAGCATGCGGTGGACCATGTCCCACGTGCGCGGCTGCACGGGCAATTGCTTGAGCGCCATACGGCTGGTGAAGCGCGCCTCTTCAAACGCAGAAATCTCCAGCGGGCCACGCAGCCAGAATTGGTCGATCACACTGCCGATCTGGCGGTTGCCATAATCGAGCGCATCGACATAAGCCTGCATGCGCTGCACCCCGATGCGGCGCGCCACCTCCTGATAGATCGGCACGGCTGATAGGCGAATCGCCTCGGGCAACGCCATGTCGTGCTCCCACTGCTTGTAGGGCTGCGGTTTGCCGCCGTAGGGCAGCACCTCTTGGTCATCGCGCACCGCACCCGTGTCGAAAGCGATCAGGCTGTTGGGAATCTTGAAGGTGGATGCCGGATGGATACGCCGCGCAGCGCGTGCCGGGTCAACAACGTAGGTGCGATCCGCGCTGATATCCATCAGCACGAAGGTACCGGTGACACCGGCATCGTCAAACACGCGCTTGAGGTCGTTGCGCACGATCAATTCAGCGTGGGCGGCGGTGGCACACAGTGCTACGGCACCGACGCTGATGGCCAGTGCGAGGGTCTTGGGCCAGCGAGAAAACGAGATCATTACGGCTCCTTGAATGTTATGGTGGTGGTCTCCGGCAAGCGCCAGCGCTGCGCATCGTAGGGAGCACGGGACATGCTCGCCAGCTGGCGACACTGGCCGCACGTCACGGGCGTAACGTCTGTAACCCACGGCTTGGCGCACAATGGCGCTCACGTTTTTGCTCCGCCGCGCCTTCGCATGACGCCATCTACCCTGCCCTCCCTTCACGTTGAGCTGACCACGCCGCAAACCGTCGATGGCCGGCGCGCGCCGTTCCAGAGCTTGTGGCTGCTGGTACGACTGGCGTATGCGCATCGGCTGTCACCAGAGCAGCCGCTGGTGCGATTGGCCGACCTGCGTGGCGCCGTGTCGGACGCCAGTACGCAGCGCATGATGATCAGCCGCGCCTTTCGCGACTGGCAGAACTGGGGCGTGCAAGCCGGCTGGGGCGAAGCGCGCGACCGCGAACCGCGCTTTCTCAACGCCGACAAGCGCAGCCAAGGTCCGTTCTGGCTCACGCCCGAAGATGCAGCGCGCGTCGTCTGCCTGGTCGAAGGACGCATCGCCGACGATACCGATGTGCGCGCCTTCCTCGGCATCGCCGTGCCGGACAGCGCGACGGACCCGGCTGTTGACACCACCAGCGCGCTCTCGGGGCCAGCGCCCGGCACACCCAACCCGGCGTTCTGGCACGCCTTTCTGACGGCGCGCCACGCCATGCGCGAAGGCCGCCTGCTGCACGCGCTCAACGCCAACACCGGCGCATCGGACACCGAGCGCGGTGGCGCACTACTCGCCCTGCGACACGCCAGCGACGCCGCCGACAACGACTTCCAGCGCGCGCTCGTCACCCTGGGCGAGGCCATGGCCGCACGCCGCCTGGGTGACTCTACCCGCGCCAGCGCGCTGCTCTCGCAACTGCGCGCGCACCGCCGCCAGCGCTACGTGCTCGGCAACGATTACCTCGCGGCGATGGAGCGCATCGTCACCGCCTGGTGTGCGTATGACCGGCGCGACCTCGACCTCGCCGCGGGCCTGCTCGCGCGCCTGGTCGATGCCGAACCCGGCCGCAGCCTGCTGCGTTATCACCCGCAGATCCGCTTTGAGTGGAACAACCTCAGTGCCCTGATCGAGCGCGCGCGCCTGCTGTATGCCGATGCTACCGACATGGCCATCGAGGTGCGCACACAGGCGGCCCGGCAGATCGTCGCGCAATTCGAAACGGCGCTGGCCGCCGCGCTGGAAAGCCAGGCTGCAGACGCCGTGCAGCAGGTCGCCGCCAACCTCGGCATGACCTGCTGGCTACTGCGCGACGTACTGGGCGAAGCTGCCAACGGCGATGGCACTGTCGATGCCGTGCGCTGGCTCGCCATGAGCGAATGGCAAGCGTTGCGCAACGGCGGCCCGCTGCAATCGGCATGGAACGCCATCGCACTGATGCGCATTGCGCGCGCCGACACAAGCCGGCCGCCGCTCACATTGGCCGACCTACAAAATCAGGCAGGGCCATTCGCCGAAGCGTTTGATGCGCGCTACTGGCCCACGCGTTGGACCGAGGTGGCCGCGCTGCGCTTGCGCGAACACGACAGCGGCCATCACCGTTACGGCCGCGTGCAAGTCAGCGGCTTGCTGCTGGAACTGGCGTGGTTCGCCCACGCCGACGGCGATCACACCACGGTGCGTACCGCCGTGGAACGCCTGTCCGAAGCCATGCAAGAGCTGGCGCCGCACGATCGCGCGTATTTCGTGCAAGCACTCAAGCAGCTCGGGCAGGCGACGGAATCTGCGCGTTGAGTCGACCGTTCTGCGGAATAGTTCGTTGCATTGCTAATGATCTGTCGCCGGGCACACAAACCAAGGGCATCCGCATGGCCGTGCGCACGGCACTGGCGACCCACACGGATCTCAACGTCAGCGGCGGCGCAGTGCACTGACACGGAGACTGGCAAACCACCCGCCCGATGCTACGATCCCACCACGATCGCTTTAGGGAGGCCCCACTATGAAGAAGAATGCATGGCGACTCAGCATCTGCCTGGCCATGGCCGGCGTGCTGGGTGCGAGCGCGTTGCCCGCGCAGGCTCAGATGTCCGTACATGTGCGGATCGGGCCGCCGCCGGCGCCGCGCCACGAGCGGATTCCTCCACTGCCGCCAGGCTATGTGTGGGCGCCAGGGTACTGGCAAGTGCAAGGTGGACGCTACGTCTGGCGCCCAGGCCATCGGATACACAGCCGCCCGGGCTATCACTGGCGCCAGCCGCAATGGGTACACGGGCCCCGCGGCTGGGAGTTGCGCCAGGGCCGCTGGGACCGCGGCGGCAATCGCATCCACCCTTGCCCGCGCGGGCAGACACGCCACGGCAAATGCCGTTGAGTTGCTTCAGCCAAACAAACAGGCCGGTCATGCACCGGCCTTTTTTTCGGAAGCAGCTCAGGCCACCAATGGCATCAGCAACAGGCGCGCGGCCAACTCACGGCGGAAGCCCTCAAACGCCTGGACGATCGCGTCGGCACCACGGCCGGTGTTCTGCAACCGGATCCCCTCAACCTGATGGATGCCCACGGTGGCAAATACATAGCGCAGATAGGGCATCAGAAAATCCGTCTGCCCGTGCGTACCGTCAAAGTGGCCACCCGATGCAGACACCACCAGCACCGAGCGATTCGCCAGCATGCCGACCTTGCCTGTCGGCGTGCGGCGGAACGTGCGTTCAGGGCGCACCACCAAATCGATCCACGCCTTCAACGCCGAGGGCACGGTGTAGTTGTGCACCGGCGTGGAGATCAACACGGCGTCGGCGGCTTCCAGTTCACCGATCAAGGTTTCCGATAGCGCCAGCGCTGCGTGATGTGCGCCGAGGCGTTCCGCGTCAGGCATCAGGCTGGCGTTGACGAAGCCGGCATCGGGGTGTGGCAAGGGCGCTGCCGCAAGGTCCCGTTCGATGATGCGCAGCCCAGACGTCGCCTCGGCCAGTTGATCGAGCACCAGTTGCGCGGCACGCCGGCTGTGCGAGCGCTCTTCACGCGGGCTCACGGCCACATGCAGGAGTGTCGTCATGCCACGCCTCCGGGCTGCACATTGATGCCGAAACGCAGGGCGCCCGCCAGCAGGCCATTGCGGTAATAGAAGCGGTGGCCCAGTACGTTGGACAACGGCGTGTCGAGCACCAGCCGCACACAACCCAGGCGCTGCGTTTCCGCTTTCAGGTGGTCCATCAGCACGTTGCCCAGGCCGCTGCTGCGCAGGTTGGCATCGGTCACCAAGTCGTCGACGTATAGGAACCGGCCGTACACGAGGTTCTCTTGTACGCGATAACCAGCCAGCGCCAGGGGCACGCCATCTCGCCATACAGCGATGAGGCGGTAGCCCTCTTCAATCTGCCGGCGCCAGCGCGCAACGAGCTCATCGGCATCGGCCAAATGCGGACGCAGTTGATGCATGACGGGAAAGCACGCACGCAGCGCGGCCTCGTCTTCAATGGGGCGAATGGCGTCCATGGTCAGCCCTGCACAGAAGCGGTTGCCGGCACCGGAGGCGCGAACCGCAATGACACGGCAATGCGATTCCAGGCTTGGATGTTGGCGATGGCGGCGGTCAGAAAGGCGACCTCGGTCTTGGAGAACTGCTCGCGCACGGCGTCATAGGCGTGGTCTTCCACGCCATGGTCGGTGGCGCGTGCCAAGGTGGTCAGCGCTTCCGTCCACGCCAATGCGGCGCGCTCGCGTGCGGTAAATACCGCCGGCGTATCGCGCCACACGGCAACGAGGTCCAGCTTGGATGGCGCCACGCCGAGTTTGCGCGACAGGTTCAAATGAAACTGCACGCAAAACGCGCAGCCGTTGATTTGCGAAGCGCGCAGCTTGATGAGCTCAGTCAACGGCTTCTCCAACCCGGAGGCGTCCACGGCCTTGCCGAGCGCCTGCAAGGCGGCCGACACGCCGCCGGCGGTGTCGACAAATTCTGCGTAGTCCATGCGGGGCGAGAGATCTTCCATGTGTGCCATGCGAGGCTCCTGTCTGGGTGGGTCGGGCTGCGTGTTAATATCAGCGCTCGAACATCATATTCGAGCACTGACATCATGAGCAAGCGCACCCCCGCCACCAGTGCGGGTAACGATACGAACACACCTGTCATTCCCCAGCCCGGCCAAGGCAAGCGCGGCGAAGAAGGCTACCTCGGCTACCTGCTGCGCCAGGCCAACGCCGCGCACCGGCTCCGCATGGAGCGCGCCATGGCCGATGTGGGCGTTACGCTGCCGCAGTTCCTGGTGCTGACGATGATTCGCGCCTACCCGGGGCTCTCCAATGCGGATCTCGCCCGCCTGACGCTGCTCACGCCGCAGACGGTGAGCGTGATCGTGGCCAACCTGGAGCGCAGCGGCGCCATTGCACGACGCCCGCACGCCGTGCATGGCCGCATCCAGCATATCGACGTCACGCCAGAGGGCGCCGCATTGCTGACCGGTTGCCGCAAGCGCTCGAGCGGCATTGAACGCGATCTGCTGGAGGGCTTCACACCCGATGAAGAGCAGGTTGTGCGGCGCTGGCTGGTGCATGTGGCCCTGCTGGGCGACGACAAGTCAGCGTCCTAAGACCTCTGGCGCTCGAACCGGAACCACGACCGAAACAGCGTCGGCAACACCCGTGTGGCCAGACGTTCGAAACGTTAGAAGACGCACGCGGGGTATCTGGGGGATTTCGAAACCAATCGATTTTCACCGAGTACCCGAAATACCTGCGAGACCGTCGTTGATTTACCCGGATCTTCTTTATCTCAGCAATATGTCAAGAGCCTCAACCCCCTCCATTAGAGGGGAGACATTCGAATCTAGAAAATATCCGCCGCACGAAATGTAAAACGATTGTAAAAAACACAGGCGCATTTATTGATCTGCATCAAACTTCCCAATAAAATAGCAAAAACAAAACAAATCAACGGGGAAGTTGTGAGTGAAATCCATACTGTGGACGCTCAGATCCGCATTGTCGCGGACGCAAAAGAAGGGCTGCTACTCGACATTGGGAAAAGCGTTACCTTCTACGGATTCCGGCTTCAGAAACACGCGATGTTCGGGGGAGCGCAAGGCGCATCTGCCAGCCTGGTAATACGCGGTCCGGAAGAGCGGCTATTTGAACTTGTCGATCATTTGAGCAGCCATGCTCGTGTGCGCTCGTGCAGCGTTCAGGTGCTGGAGTCTCCGCCGCCATCTGTTATGCAACCGAGTGCAGCGCCCGCAGCGGCACCAGTTTCCGCACGGGAGATGGCAGAAAAGCCCACGGTGGAGCACGACAAAAAGCCAGTTGCGCCGCCCCCACCCAAACCCAGGTTTGACGACGAAAGCATCGAGCGAATCCTCCCGCAATTGGCGGCCAGCTATCCGCACGTAATGCCCAGGCTCGTTCAGCTACAGCGTGAGTTGCCGAGCAGTGCGCAGGAAGCCGTCCTGACGCAAATCGGGTTGCGCGTGGGTTCGTGGGTATATCGGCGTGATTTCTCTCGCGGTGCCAAGCTCAACTTAAATCAGTCGCTCAAGCAAATTGCCGTGCCCGCGATCCGTGATCTGGTTCCGGCTGAACTGGACGGCGACAAACTCCGCATGAAGTCGAGCCCGTTTTTCCGCCACGACCACCACAGCAAGACGTGCCATTTTTTCTCAGGATTCTTAAAAGGGATTGTTCAAGGCGCTACGAACAATACGCAAATTGAGGTTGAGGAGACGTCCTGCACCAGCCTGGGTGCCCAACACTGCTGTTTCACGCTCTCTCACCAAGATTAATCAAGCTGCTCATGACTGATATTCACCATACACAAAATGGTCTATTGATTGCCCTGTCGTACGTTATTTCCGTACTGGGCTCTTACACCGCATTGCAATTGGCACTCGATATTCCGGGGGCAAAAACGTCGGGGCAACGCAGGTCCGCGTTGCTGGCATCCGGTGCTGCCATGGGAGGCGGGGCCATCTGGGCCATGCATTTCATTGCCATGCTCGGGTGCGAAATGGAGATGCCCGTTTCCTACGATGTGGTGTTGACGCTGGCCTCGGCGCTGGTGGGGATTGCCTCGTGCATCGTCGGCCTGGCCATTGTCAGCGGCAATACGTCCAACTGGGGCCGGCTGGTTGCCGCCGGTACCGTCATGGGGCTGGGCGTAGGCGGCATGCATTACATGGGCATGGCCGCGATGTTGATGCCCGCAACCACCGTGTACGACATGGGCATCGTGACACTGTCACTCGTCATCGCAGTGGCGGCGTCGATTGCCGCGCTGTGGCTCGCCTTTCATACGCGTGGCTGGGTGCAATTGCTGGGCAGCGCGATGGTCATGGGGATCGCGGTTTGCGGCATGCACTACACCGGCATGAGCGCCGCGACGTTTATCCATAACGAACACGCCGCGCATGACATGGTCCACGGCATGGCAGGAGACAGCCTGGGCGCGACCATCTTCACGATTGCCGCCGTGCTGCTGCTCACCATCCTGTTCGTCAACAACATGCAGAGGCAACGGCGCGCCGAAATTCGGATCTGATCGCACCGAGCGTCCCTTGCCCGATGGAAAAGTTCGGGTACAAGGAGCGCGTACTCTCGTATAGAAGCCCGCTCATCGCGGGCTTTTTTGCGCCTCAAGCGTCTGCACCGACCAATTTTTGATGGTCGCCCTTGATTTCCGCGCCGTTGCCACTATCATCCGATGTATCTTACGATATATCTGACGATGTTCAGCTGGAGAACGACGATGCACGGATGGTTTGGACGCCACCACAAACTGTGGATGGAAAAGCACTTCACGATGATGGGCCGTCACGGCCACGGGCGCGCCGGTTTCGGCCGCGGCATGGGCGGAATGGGTGGCTTTGGCGGCCCGGGCGGCTATGGGGAAGGCGATGACGACGGCGGCAGCCCATGGCGCGGCCGGCGGCTGAGTTCCGCCGACCTGCAGCTCGTGCTGCTCGCGCTGCTCAAGGAAGCCCCACGCCACGGCTACGAGCTGATCAAGGCTGTGGAAGAGCATTCGCTGGGCTTCTACACGCCGAGCCCCGGCATGGTGTATCCAGCGCTGTCGTATCTGGAAGACCACGGCTTCGCCTCCGTCACCGCCGAGGGCAACAAGAAGCGCTACGGCATCACACCCGAGGGCCTCGCCTGGCTGGCCGAGCGCCAGAACAGCGCCGATGCCATCCTCGCGCAGCTGCGCGCCGTGGGCGAACGCGTCAAGCGCATGAACGAAGCCATGGCCTTCGACCGCGAAACCGAACACGCCGGGGAATGGGCCGACACGGGCAACGACCCGTTGCGGACCGCGCGCTGGCGCCTGAAGTTCGCCCTGATGGAAAAACGCTTCGCCTCGCGCGAAGAACAACAACGCGTGGCAGACATCCTGCTACGCGCCCTGAAGGAAATCACTGAAGGGCGCTGAACCGCCCCGGCCTGCTCCTTTTTTCCGCAGCCACTATGTTTGCCCTCACTCGCACACAAGGTCTCATGTCGCAGCTGCTCAGCCCTCTCAAACCCACCACGCGCCGCGTGCGCGTGCGGGCCATCCACACGCTCTCGCCACGCATGCGGCGGGTTGTTTTTACCGGTACGGCGGCAGACTTGGCCGATCTGGCCAATGCACCCCCGGGTGCCGCCATCAAGCTGATGTTTGCGCACGACGCCGCCGGCCCGGGCCGGAAGCTCGGCCGCGCCTACACGATCCGGCGGTATCACGCTGCGCGCGGTGAGCTGGAAGTCGACTTTGTCGTGCACGATGAAACACCCGCCGCCCAGCATGGCCCTGCAGCCCGCTGGCTCGAACACGCCGCGCCCGGCGACGAAGTGGAATTTGCAGGCCCCAAGCGCGGCTTCGTCGCCGACCCG
This sequence comes from Ralstonia sp., assembly GCA_039592975.1. Taxonomy (GTDB): domain Bacteria; phylum Pseudomonadota; class Gammaproteobacteria; order Burkholderiales; family Burkholderiaceae; genus Ralstonia. The sequence goes on from JBCNQE010000011.1 coordinate 167,279, forward strand.
GCCGCGCCGTGGACCTTGCTCGTGGGCGATGAAACCGCCCTGCCGGCAATCTTTGCCATTCTGGAGAGCCTGCCGGAGCACGCACAGGTGCAAACCTACATTGCGATCGGCGATGCGCGTGCAAGGCTGCCGCTGGAAGGCAGCTTCGCCACGCACCCGCGCAGCCATGGCATCCATTGGGTGGAAGCCGACGCCGCACATGCGGGGGCCATGATGGTCGGCGCGTTGAGCGCACAACCGCTGCCCGCCGGCACACCGCAGGTGTTTCTGGCCGGCGAAGCCTCGTTGCTCAAACAGGTGCGCGCGCTGCTCGAAGGCGCGTGGTCGGTGCCGCACGGCGCCATTGACGCCAAGGGCTACTGGACGGCCGGTCTGTCGCGCGAGGAGCGCAAAGCCCTCGAAACACGCTAATGGACTAGCGGACAGGCTGCCGCTTATGTGGCGGCCTCCGCAGGGGGCGGGGTCACACCGCGCACCCAATCGCGCAGCAGGCGCTGTCCATGCAACAGCGCCGCATCCATTGCCTCCCGCGGCGAGCCGAACGTACAGCCGGGCCGCACCGGTTGCGAGCCCGTCAGCGACTGGCCCTCCGCGCCGCGGAACACCACTTCGATACGCGCTTCCCAACCACGGGCACCCGCGGGAACCACATGCGGGACGATCTCGACGTCCCCACAGATCTTGTGCACTTCGTTCCTCCGTGTCCAACGCCTGATTGGCGTATTGCGACCAAACATAGCAACGGACATGCCCGTTTGCGTTGATGCAACGCCCGTTTGATCGAGATCAAATCACGTCACATTCGGCACCTTCAGCGCGCCGCCGGGCTGCCGTTGCAAGAAGGGACTCCCGCCCAATTCCGATCTTCCGCGCCCACGAAGCGCGGCATCACAATGCGCAAAAATCTGCCGGTCACCCAAGCCGAAACCGCCCTCAACCCAACGGACTACCTCATCTCTCGCACGGACCTGAAAGGCCGCATCGTCTTCGCCAACGCGGCGTTCGTGCGCATCAGCGGTTATGCGCAGGAAGAACTCATGGGCGCGCCCCACAATCTGGTGCGCCACCCCGACATGCCCGAGGCCGCCTTTGCAGATTTGTGGGCCACGCTGCAAGCCGGCAAACCCTGGCGCGGCTTCGTCAAGAACCGCCGCAAGGACGGCGGCTTCTACTGGGTGCTCGCCAACGTGACGCCGGTGTTCGAAAACGGCACGGTCACGGGTTACACATCGGTGCGCTCCATGGCGACGCCCGCGCAAATCGCCCGCGCACAACGCGCCTATACCGCCATCAACGAAGGGGACACGTCGTATACCGTGCGTGCGGGGCGCGTCCTGCGCACGGGCTGGCGACGCGGCCTGAATCTATTCCAGCGCGACAGCCTGCGCTTCAAGGTGATCGGGCTGCAAAGCCTCATCGCCACGGCCATCCTGATCGGCACCGTGTGGGCGCACATTGCGCTGGAGGCCGCCGATCTGCACGGCGCCCCATGGCTCGTGTTCAGCCGTGACTGGCTCTGGCTGACCGGCGTGGGTTGCGCTGGGTTGGCCACGTTCTCGGGCGTGCTGCTGGCGCGCACCCTCATCGGCCCGCTGGAAGAAGCCGCCACGCTGGCGACGCGCCTGGCCGCCGGCGACTTGACCACCACCGTGCACGCACGCTCCAACGATGAAGTCGGCGAGGTGATGCGCGCCATGGGCACCATGCGCGCCAGCCTGTCGTCCATCGTGCGCGACATCCAGGATGGCGCATCGAACGTCGCCCACAGCACGCTGCAGATTTCTGCCGGCAACCATGACCTGTCGGCCCGCACCGAACAGCAAGCGGCCGCGCTGGAAGAGACGGCGTCGAGCATGGAAGAACTCACCTCGATGGTCGCGCAGAACGCCGATCACGCCCGCGAGGCAAGCGCGCTGGCCGAACAGGCGTCCACCATTGCGGCAGACGGCGGCCAGCTCGTGCAGCGCGTGGTGCAAACCATGGACGCCATCCGCACCGACAGCCAGCGCGTGACGGAGATCATCGCCACCATCGAGAGCATCGCGTTCCAGACCAACATCCTTGCGCTGAATGCCGCGGTGGAAGCCGCCCGCGCGGGCGAAGAAGGCCGCGGTTTTGCCGTCGTGGCGGGCGAGGTGCGCAGCCTCGCGCAGCGCAGTGCGCAGGCCGCCGCGCAGAGCAAAGAGATCATCCGCACGTCCGACCAATCCGTACGCGACGGCGTCGAGCTGGTGCACAAGGCCGGCGCGACGATGACGCAGATCGTGCAATCCGTGCAGACCGTCACGCACCTCATGTCGGAAATCTCGGCCAGTTCGCGCGAGCAAAGCAGCGGCATCGCGCAGATCAACGACTCGGTGTCGCAGCTCGATGGGGTCACGCAGCAGAACGCCACGCTGGTGGAAGAGGCGGCCGCAGCGGCTTCGGTGCTGGCTCGCCAGTCGGAAGACCTCAAGCGTGCAGTAGCGGTGTTCCGCTCTTGATGCGGCCTGACGGCGCGCGCTAGACGTTGAAGTGCGCGTCGCGCTCCAGCAGCTCCGTCACCGCCTCGGGCAATAGCGGCTCGCTGAAGTAATAGCCCTGCAGCACATCGCACCGGTGCGAGGTCAGGAAGGCTGACTGCGCCGCATCCTCCACGCCTTCTGCGCACACGGCCACACCCAGGTTGTGCGCCAGCACCACCACCGTCGTGCAGATGGCCGCGTCGTTGGAGTCGCGGTCAATATCCTTGACGAAGGCGCGGTCGATCTTGATGAGGTCGATCGGCAGCCGCTTCAGATACGCCAGGCTCGAATAGCCCGTGCCGAAGTCGTCAATGGCGATGCGCACGCCAAGCTGGCGGATGGCGGTCAGGTCTTCAATGGTGCGCTCGGTGCCTTCCATCAGCATCGACTCGGTCACCTCAAGCTCCAGGAAGCCCGAGCCCAGCCCGTACTGGCGCTGCAGCTTGAGCAACATGGGCAGCACCGTGCCGCGCTTGAACTGCAGCGGCGACACATTCACGGCAATCGTGAGGTCTTCGGCCAAGCCGCGCGCGTGCCACTCGGCGCGCTGGTGCGCGGCTTCCTCCAGCACCCAGTTGCCAATGTCGACGATCAACCCGCTCTCTTCCGCCACGGGGATAAACGCCGCCGGGGGCAACAGCCCGCGCGTTGGGTGAATCCAGCGGATCAGCGCTTCGAGCCCGCACATGCGGCCGGTCTTGGTGTCGATCTGCGGCTGGTACAGCAGGCGGAACTGGCGCTGCTCCAGCGCAGCCCGAATCTGGTGCTCTAGGTTCAGGCGATACGACACGCCGATATCCATCTCGGGCGCGAAGAACTCCAGCCGGTTGCGGCCATTCTGCTTGGCGTAGTACATCGCCATTTCGGCATGGCGGATCAAGGTGTCGGCATCGGCGCCGTGGGTCGGGTATTCCGCCACACCAATGCTGGCCGTGACGAACACCTCGTGCCCTTCCACACGAATCGCATCGGCAAACAAGTCAAAGCCGAATTCAACGCCGCGCGAACCCGCATGCGACACCACCAGCGCAAACACATCGCCGCCGAAACGCGCCACCGTGTCGACGGTGTCGGCCGCATCGCGCAGGCGCTCGGCAATGCGGCGCAGCACCTCGTCGCCCAGCAGATGGCCGAGGCTGTCATTGATGACCTTGAAGCGGTCGATATTCACCAGCACCACATAGAAGCGGCTGCGCTGCCGCGCGGCCATTTCCACCGACTGCTGCACGCGGTCGGCCAGCAGCGTCCGGTTGGGCAGGCCGGTGAGCGGATCAATGGTGGCGTGCTGCGCCAAGCGCGTACGCGTCATTTCCTGCTCGGTCACGTCGTCCTGGATGCCGACGTAGTGCGTGACCGCGCCCTTGGCATCGCGCACGGGCGAGAGCAGGAAGTTGTTCAGGAACGGGTGACCGTCCTTGCGGAAATTGCGCAGCAACACGCGGATCTCGCTGGCATCGCGCAGGGCCGCGCGCACTTCGTTCAGCGCCGGCTGCCCCGGCTCTGAGGAATGCAGGAAGCGGCAGTTCCGGCCCAGCACTTCTTCCGCGCGGTAGCCGGTCATGCGCTCGAACCCCGGGTTGACGTAGACCACCGGCATGTCGGGCTGCTGGGCGTCTGCCACGGTAATGCCCGAGGGCACTGACTCGACCACGCGGCGCAACAGGCGCAGTTGCTCGTCGGAGTCGCGCCGCTCTGTGATGTCCTGCATGGTGCCGAACAGCGCGATCACCTCGCCACGGTCGTTGCGCTCGATGTTGCCGCGCGAGAGCACCCAGCGGTGTTCACCGTCCCGACGGATCATCTCCAGTTCCAGCGAATACGGCTCGCCCTCGGTCACTGCGCGGCTGGCTGCCTCGCGCAAGCGGTTGTAGCTTTCATTGGTGAAGAACTGCGCCTGCTGCGCAAACGTGGGGGGCGCGCCGGGCGGCACGCCGGTCAGCAGATACATGCCGGACGACCACGTGGCGGAATCACGCAGCACATCCCAGCGCCAACTGCCGAGCTGGGCGATCTGCTCGGCCACGCTGAGGTTGGCTTCACTCGCACGCAGCTCCTGCTCCATGGCCGAGCGCTGCGAAATATCGGTCACGCCGCCCACCATGCGCATGGCGCGGCCGTCCTTGCTGCGATAAACGCTGGCACGAATCTCTACGGTACGCGTGGCACGGTTGGCGTCGATCACGCGGCAGATGTGATACCAAGTATCGCGGTCCGAATGCAGCACGGCACGCAATTCGTGGCCAAAGGACTCCACATCGTCCGGATGCACGAACTGCTGGAACGTCAGCGCGCGCGAAACCCCTTCGTCATCGCTGGGGCCGAGCAGCGCATCGCTCCCCAGCAGACGGTGCAGGCTGGCATTGGCCCACGATTCGCCAGTGGCGATGTCCCAGTCGAAGATCCAGTCATTGGTGGCACGCGCCACGCGCTGGAAGCGTTCGGTCAGGCGATGCACGGTAGCGTCGTGGCGTTCGATGGCCGCGCGCATCTCGTTGAAGGTGCGCTCAAGCAAGGACAGCTCATCGCGCGCGGCGCCCTGCTCGACCACCCGGGCCGAGAAATCGCCCGCCGCGTAATGGCGTGCCGCGTCCACCAGGGCATCCACGCGCGGCAGCACCAGCCGCCGCATCGCGAGTTGGATCAGCGCCAGCAGCAACACCATCATCAGCAGGATGGCGCCGCCGCCAGCCAAGGTGATGTCGCGCTGCTGGCGAATGATGTCGGTCGCATCCACGCCACGCACCACGCGCAGCCGGCCAGCCGCTGCGTGCGGCACCACCATGGCGGCATAGGCGCGGCGCACGCCATCTGCGTCATCCACCAGCACGGGCTCGCCCGGTTGCTGGCCGGCCAGGGCCACCAACTGCCCTTGCACGATGGCCGGCACCTGCGCGGTAGGCACCATGCCGTTGACGGACAGCACGTTGCCGGCCGCGTCGATCAGGTAAACCGGCGCGCTAGGCGTGCCGCCGGCCGCTGCCAGGATCACCGCCTGCTGCCGCACGGCCGCATACGCAATACCGCGGATCGCACCGTCGCCGCCAATCATGGGCCGCGCTGACACCAGCACCGCCTGGCTCGACGCGCGCCCCGTCACGAACGTCGACAGCGCCGGTTGACCAGTGGCCAGCACCTCGTTGACGTAGTCCCGGTCAGACAGATCAATGCCAAGACGGGTCGTGTTGGGCGTGCAGACCAGCTTGCGGTGGGCATCGATGATGCCGAGGTTCGCGAGTTCGCTCTGGTTGTGGAAGACGCGGCTGACGAAGCGGCTGCACTCCTGCTGGTCCATGCGCAGGGCGGAGTCGTCGGCCACCAGCACGGAGAGCAGTTCGTTGGCGTTGGAGAGCACCATGCCGACGCGCGCGGCGGCGGCTTCGGTCTCGTGGGTCAGGCGCTGGGCGAGGTGGTCATTGAGCCGATCCCGGTAGAGCGCCACGCCCGCCGCCGCCACGATGATGGCCGGCAAAGCGGCCACCGCAGCCAGTGCGAGCAAACGGCCGCGCAGCGTGGTGGGAAAGAAAGCGTGCTTCGGCACTTGGATGACCGGTAGAGCCTTGGTATGGAGAGAGGCTGCACGATGCGCGGCTCAGGAACCGCACCCCAAGCGCACGATGCAGTTGCGGCATCGTGCCGGACAACGGCTGACGCAGTGCGCAAGCATTTTGCTTGCAATTCCTATCGCACGCAACTTGTGGATAGTCTGTACGCCACTGTTGCAATCAAGCTGGCTTTCTTGGCATGAGCGGGTTTCGAACGACGAACTGGCCCTACAATCCGGCCCCATGTCGACCCCGCCGCCGCTCACCGTTCCGCGTCGCCTGCTGTTCCGCCTGCTGCCAGGCGTGGTGGTGGCTGCGTTGATACCGTTCGCAGCGCTGATCGTCGTGGCGGTCTCCACCGTCTATGACGACACGCGGCAAGAGATCGACAGCCGCCTGGAGCAGGTCATGTCGCAGGCAGCGCGCCCGATCGACGCGCGCCTGGCCAATAGCATCGACCGCTTGTCCGCCGCAGCCGATACGCCCAGCACCCCCCGCACGGCGGCGGAAGGCCAAGCCTGGCTGGAAGACCATGCTGACCTGCGTGCCGCCTTCGACAACCTGTTGCTGGTGGGGGCCGACGGCACCATCCTGGCCGACGCGCCGGAATTGCCCGAGCGCCGCGGCGACAACATGGCCAACCACCCCATCTTCCTGGCTGCGCGCACGACCCAGCGGCTCGTCTTGCCAGAGCCGTTCCTGGCACCGGCGGGCAAGCGGCCCGTGGCATCGTTCGCCATGCCGCTGCACGACGAGGCGGGGCGCTTCGCCGGGCTGGTGATCGGCTCGATCGAGCTGTCGCGCAACCCGATGCTGACTGACCTGGAGGCTGTGCGGCTCGGGCGCACGGGGCGGCTGGTGATGGTGTCGGAAGCCGGCAAATACATCGTCGCGCCCGACCGCTCGCGCCAGTTGCAGCAGGCGCCCGATCTGGCGGCCATGCCGGCGTCTGCGCGCGCGGCCACGCAAGGGTGGAGTGAGGGCACCGTGTTCAGCCCGCCAGGGCAGCCGGCCGTCATCGTGGGCTACCGTCGCCTGAACGCCGTGCCGTGGAGCGTGGGTGTCTGGTGGCCCGAACAAGAAGCCTACGCGGGCGCCAACCGCACCACTCGCACGCTCGTCGCGGCCGGGATTGCGTTTGGCGCGCTGTGCCTGTTATTCGCCTGGTTCTGGATCGAGCGCGCCGTCAGCCCGCTGGAGCGCCTGCGCCATGAGGTGGAGGGCGGCATGCCGATCCACCCGGTGGCGCCGGTGTCCGGCAGACCATCCCTGCACGACACCCCACCGCCCGGCCCGCTCACCCGCCTGGGCGAACTGGCTGACCCCGAGGCCTCCGCCTTCGACCCCGGCACCGAAGTGGGCGCGCTGGCCACGCGCATCGGCCAGCTTGCTGAATATTGGGAACAGGCACTGGCCGCCAGCGAGCAGGATGTCGCCTTCTTCCGTGGGCTGGCCGAGCAGGCACCGGTCGGGCTGGCCTTTCTGGATCGCACCTTGGCGGTGTCGTTTGCCAACGTGCGTTTCGAACGCTTGCTGGGGGCGAGCGCACATGCCATCAGCCACGCCCTGCAAGCCACGGACGACGCGGCCGTCTCGCCTGCCGCGCGGGCCGTCGCCGCGGCGCTTTCGCAACTGCCCAACGCCCCGCTGGCGCTGGCCGACCACCCGATGGTGGTCGCTACAGGGCAAGGCGAGAGCATCGGCGCGGTCCTGCTGACAGCGCGGCCCGTCGGCGGAGCCGGCACGCCCTTGGCAGGATGGGCGGTTGCCGTGGTCGACACCACCCGCGAGCAGCGCGCCAAGGAAGCGCTCGAACATGAGGTGCGTGCCGCGCTGCTCGTGCTCGACGCCATTCAGGAGCCCCTGCTCACCATCGATGGCGACGGCACCGTCACGCACGCCAGCCGCGCCATCGAAACGCTGGTGGGCATGCACCCCGCACGCGCGGTCGGGCAGTCGATCAATCGCCTGCTGCATCTGTTTGAACACGACGGCGGTCGGCGCATCATCCCCACGCAATTGCTGCGCGGGGGCGGCACCCTGTTCGGCAGCCTGCGTCTGGAGCGCGCCGATGGCCGCCGCCACGATGTGGAGCTTTCCTGGGGGCCGCTGCCCGGTACGTCAGGCAGTGGCGTGCTGGTACTACGCGACGTATCCGCCACACGCGAAACCGTGCAGCGCATCGCCTGGGACGCCACGCATGATGTCCTGACCGGTCTGCTGAACCGGCGCGGCTTCGACGCCACATTCCGCGCCCAATTTGACGCGCATCGCAGCAGCCCCGGCACGCACGCGCCCATGGCGCTCATCATGATCGACCTGGATGGCTTCAAGGCCATCAACGACCGCTACGGCCACGCCGCCGGTGACGACGTGCTGCGTGGCGTAGCCGAGCGCATCGTGCAGAACACTCGCACGCAAGACCACGTAGCCCGCCTCGGCGGTGACGAATTTGCCGTGATCCTGCCGCATTGCGACATGCAGGCGGCCGTTACGTTTGCGGATCGGATTCGCGCGGCGCTGGCGCGGCAGCCGGTAGAAGCGGCAGGCGCCCGGGCGGAGATCGCCCTGTCACAAGGCGTGGTGGAATTGCGCCCTGACGATACGGACGCCGGCGCCTTCCTGGCCCGGGCTGACGCAGCCTGCTACCGCGCCAAACATGCCGGGCGCGGCGTGATTGCCAGCGACTGAACCCCGCACAGGCCGAGCGCCCATGAAAAAAGCCACCGGATAGCGGTATCCGGTGGCCTCAAGAATACGCTTTGAACGGGGAAGTTCAGCGCAGTTGAAGGATAGGCAAGGACCCTACCCCAGCCAATACCCAGGATAAGGTAATTTGGCAAAAACCCCGTACAGACAACGGTTTTACGGGAATCCGCCAGATTCTGTGCCTTAGGTACAACGTGCGCCGCAGTCTCCGGTTGCATTCTCTGCTCTCCATCAAAATATCCATCCGGGTGACGCGCTGCCGCAGTCCCTCAAGCTTCCTGTTGCGATATAATGAAAACGATTCGCATTTAGCCACTCAGTAGTTACCACGTTAACGATCTCGCACGATGCGGCTTTCCGAGCTTTCCCGCCGGGCCACGGCGGTGGTGGATCACGTTGAAGATCGTGAGACCGCCGATCCCATCAGCCAGCGCCTGCGCGAACTCGGGTTCGTGACGGGTGAAGAGGTGCGCGTGGTGGCCGTGGGGCCATTCGGCGGAGATCCGTTAGTCGTGCAAGTGGGCTTTACGCGCTTTGCGCTGCGCCGGCAGGAGGCCGCCCGTGTGCGCTTGCGCGCTGAGGCGGCCACACAGCCCGCCATCGCAACGGCCCCCGCCACCGAGACGGTGCCGCCCCCCGCGCAGGTGCGCAAGGCGGCGTAGTCGCTCACAGCCGAGGCTTTCCGGCCCGCTATCCGGGTTCATGCAGATGCACGCTTCTTCCCCCTCTTCTTCCTCACCCGCGCTGCGGGTCGCCCTGGTTGGCAACCCCAACTGCGGCAAGACCGCGCTGTTCAACCTGCTGACGGGCAGCCGCCAGAAGGTCGCCAACTACGCAGGCGTGACGGTCGAGCGCAAGGAAGGCCGTTTTACCGCGCCGTCGGGCCGGCATGTGCAGATTCTCGACCTGCCGGGCGCCTATAGCCTGATCGCCACCAGCCCCGACGAAGCCATTACGCGTGACATCTGTCTGGGCACGTTCCGTGGCGAGGCGCGGCCGGATCTGCTGATCTGCGTGGTCGATGCCACCAACCTGCGGCTGCACCTGCGCTTTGTGCTGGAACTCCAACGCCTGGGCCTGCCCATGGTGCTGGCGCTGAACATGGTGGATGCGGCCGAACGGCGCGGCATCCGCATCGATCGCGCCAAGCTGGAAGCCGCGCTGGGCGTGCCGGTGGTGCAAACGGTGGCCATCAAGCGCAATGGCGCAGCCGACCTCGTCGCACATATCGATCATGCGCAACTGCCGGCCGTGCCTGTGGGGCTGCCGGCCGACGCTGACCCGCACGTTGAGGTCAAGCGCCTGCTCGACGCCGCCGTCACCATGCCGCGCAGCACAGCCGAGCTGGACGACCGGCTCGATCGCATCGTGTTGCACCCCGTGCTGGGGCTGGTGCTGCTAGCCGGCATCATGTTCCTGATGTTCCAGGCCGTGTTCTCGTGGGCGCAGCCGCTCATGGAGGGCATCCAGGGCGCGATCGAGGCTGTGGGCGTGTGGGTCGGTGCAGTCATGCCCGATGGCCTGCTCAAGAGCCTGCTGGTCAACGGCATCATCGCCGGCGTGGGTAGCGTGCTGGTGTTCTTGCCGCAGATCCTGATCCTGTTCCTCTTCATCCTGTCGTTGGAAGAATCGGGCTACCTGCCGCGTGCTGCGTTCCTGCTCGACCGGCTGATGGCCGGTGCCGGGCTGTCGGGGCGCTCGTTCATTCCGCTGCTGTCGAGCTTTGCCTGCGCGATTCCCGGCGTGATGGCCACGCGCACGATTCAGGATCCGCGCGACCGGCTGGTGACGATTCTTGTCGCGCCGCTGATGACGTGTTCCGCACGGCTGCCGGTGTATGCACTGCTGATTGGCGCGTTCATTCCGATGCGGCAGGTATGGGGCGTGTTCAACCTGCAGGGCCTCGTGCTGTTTGGGCTCTATATGGCGGGCATCGTGTCGGCGCTGGTCGTGGCCTACGTGCTGAAGTACCTCAAGCGCGACCGCAACGAACATCCGCTCATTCTTGAATTGCCGTCGTACCGCCTGCCCAGCGTGCGCAACCTGGCCGTCGGGCTAATCGAACGCGCACGCATCTTCCTGCGCCGCATCGGCACGGTCATCTTGAAGATGATGGTGGTGCTGTGGTTCCTGTCGAGCTTCCCGGCGCCGCCGGCCAACGCCACGCTGCCGGCCATCGATTACAGCTTTGCCGGCATGATCGGCCGCGCGCTGGAAGTCGTGTTCGCGCCGATCGGCTTTACGTGGCAGATGTGCATTGCGCTGATTCCGGGCATGGCCGCTCGCGAAGTGGCCGTGGGCGCGCTGGCGACGGTGTATTCGCTGTCGGCCACGCACGAAGATGCGGCCGCGCAGTTGGCGCCGGTCATCGCGCAGCAATGGTCGCTGGCCACGGCGCTGGCCTTCCTGGCGTGGTACGTGTACGCGCCGCAATGCATCTCGACACTGGCAACCATCCGCCGCGAGACCAACTCGTGGAAGGTGATGGCAGCCACTGCCGGGTACCTGTTCGCACTGGCCTACCTGGCCGCCTTTGCCACCTACCAGATCGCACGGGTGCTGACATGAGCGTGTACCACGTGGTTGAAACCGGCGTTGTTGCCACCGTGGTGGCATTCAGCGCGCTGTCGATTACCGGCCGCTATGCGCCGGCCATGCGTGCACGCACGATGGCGCGCGTGGCAGGCTGGTGTGATCGGCCCTCGCGACCCGATTGGATGCGCGCCCTCGGGCAGCGCTTGCTCACGCCGGGCGAGGCACCGTCGTGCCATTCCGATCCGCTTTCGGGCAGTGCATGCGGAAGCGGTTGCAGCGGTTGTGCGTCGGGCGAATCGGCGCCCTCCACCACGGTTGAACAGCCGATCCACTTCGTTCGTCGCAAATAACGGCCGACGCAACGTCGCAACACCCACGGGCCCGCATGGGGACAAACCATGCGGGCCCGTTTCATTTTTGGCGAGCGCAGGCGTAGACTGGTCCAAACCTGAACGGGGGACGCATCATGACCGAAGAGTTGCTGGTCCAGTTGATCGCGGAAGTCGAGAAGGAAGACCCGGTGGATTTCGCCAACCTGCCCTTTGACGAGCAGATGTTGCGCGGCCTGGTCTGCAAGCTGGTCTCGCGCCAGCTATCGCAAATGGAAGATGCGCATTTCAGCCAGGACGAAGTAATCGTCTCGCTCACGGCAAGCATCGCCAAGCTGGTGCTGGAAAACCTGGTGCTCAATGCGCGCCTGCTGGCGCATCAAGGCCACAGCGAAAGCGCCCGTGAACTGCTGGAGCGAATCGCGCGGCAAGCGAAGGGATAGCACGCTCAGCGCGCGACGTTGTACTGCGTACGCGCCCGCATCAACAAACGCTTGGCCACCGACAAGCCTCGGATGGCCGCGTCATCGTCTTCGGTCAAGACATCGAACTCGGCGCTCCAATTGCAACCGGTGTGATCGGGGCGGTGAATGCACATCGCGCGCAGCTCGCACTGTGCACATTCCGGGTGCTGCTGGACACAGCGGGCCAGCAGGGTCTTGAGTTCATCTTCTGACTTCAGACGGCGTCGCATCGGCATCTCCTGGGTAACACGGTGTGTTGGAACCGCTGTCGCCCGATGAGTTTCGCCACGATTGCCCCGATACTGTTTCAGGGCGTTACCAGATCACATGAGCGCAGCCCACGCACACTTCACTCAGTGTGAGGTGGCCGCAGTGGTCTGGCAGGTCGGGCACAAGCCATAGAGCGCCAACGCGTGGTCGCGCAGCACGAAACCGCGCTCGCTAGCCACACGCTCCTGGCGCACCTCGATGGCGTCGTCATGAAACTCTTCCACCCGGCCACATGACACGCAGATCAGGTGATCGTGGTGCGCGCCCTCGTTGAGCTCATACACCGCATGGCCGGCCTCGAAGGTATGGCGCAGCAGCACCCCAGCGTCCACCAGTTGATTGAGCACGCGATACACGGTGGAGATGCCGACATCGAGTTCCGACGTGAGCAACTGCCGATACACGTCTTCAGCGCTGAGGTGGCGGCCGTGATCCGTGCCGGTCGCGAGGATTTCCAGGATCTTAACGCGCGGCGACGTGGCTTTGAGCCCGGCCCGGCGTAGGTCGGTCGAGTTTGGCATGGCCTGACGTGAGTGTTGGAGCGTGAAACGAAGACGGTCTGCGGCGGCTGCGGACAGCGTCGCATTCGTCAGAATTGTGCAGAGGGATTCAAAAAAGACGGCATGGCTGGCGGCCCGGAAAGTCGCAGTCGGGAAAGCGGGGTCTGAGTGCTTTCCCGACTGTCGGGCGGCTTGCTACTGCCAAACGCTCTGTGTGTCAGAGCGGTCCCCACAAAAGATCGGTTGCCGGGGCGCTGCCGTCACAAGGCGGGCGCGCTCACAGCGGAATTCGGGTCGATGCGCTGCGTTGCCTTGCATTTGGGGGCTGCCCCTTCGGCTGCTGCGCTGTCGATGGAGAAACTATAAATGCGAATGATTCGCATTTCAAGAGTTTTTTGCAAATCGTCGAAAACCGTTGCGGCAAAGGGCTGGGGGGCCGCGTCAAACGCGCCCGATGGCGCGCGCATAACCGGCCGGCGCAAAGCGTAGCGTGGTCAGCGCAGAGCCAATCACGATGACCAGCAACAGCAGCCACGACGCCTGAAAGCTGCCCGTCATCTCGCGCAGCCACCCGACGGCATAAGGAATGATGCCGGTGATGATGAAGCCGATGCCTTGCACAAAGGCGGCCAGATAGCCGGCGGCGCGCGCATCGGGCAGGTGGTCCAGCGTGAGCGTGAGGCACAGCGAAAACATCGAGCCCAAGCCGCACCCAATCAACGCCACCCACAGCGCAGTCCCGGCGAGCGGCGCCAGCAGCAAACCCGCCATACCGACCAGCTGCAACACCAGCATCGCCAGCAACCAGGGGCGCCGATCAGGCTGGCGGCGGGCCAGCATCGGCGCAGTGAAGGCGCCAATCACCTGGAAGATGGTCATCACGCCGATCAGGCCGCCGGCGTCTTGCGCGCTCCAGCCCAGCTGGCGATAGAACATCGGCAGCCACGCAATCATGCTGGTGTAGCCACCGTTGGCTGCGCCAAAGTACACGGCCAGCAGCCATGCGCGACGGTTGCCGAAGAAGTTGGGCACCGGGCCGCCCTGCATAGGCGCCGTCGCCTCACGCGGGCGTGCGGCAACCCAGAGCACCAGCGCCACCAACGCGGGCAACGCCCACACGCCAAGTCCCGCGTGCCAATCCAGCCGATGTGCGATGCGCGGGCTGAGCGTGGCAGCCATGCCACCACCCGCCATCAAGGCGGCGGAATACAAACCCAGCGCCATTGGCACGCGCTGCGGAAACCAGCGCTTGACGATACCCGGCACCAGCGCCTGGATGATGGCCACACCCGTTCCGGCCAAGGCCGCGCTGGCAATGAGCGCCGCGCCCTGCGCAGCCCATAGCCGCCACAGGCACGCCCCCGCAATCGCCAGCAGGCTGCACGCCACGCCGCGATGCTCGGGCAGCCAGCGCGCTAACCACGGCAGAAACAGCGCCACGCTGCCCATACACAGCACCGGAATCACGGTCAGCAGAGACGCGCCTTGCAAACCCAAGCCTGTGCCCGCACGAATTTCGGCCAGCAGCGGGCCGATCGTCGTGAGAATCGGCCGCAGGTTCAGCGCCAACGCCACCACCAGCGCCACGCCAATCCAGCCCGCATCGGCGCGTGCGGAGACAGTGGATGGCGCGGCCGGCGCAGCGCCCTGTACGGCCGCTTCACTCACGCTTGACGCGCCTGCCACGCGTCGTACAAACCTTGCTCGCCCGCCAGTTTCAGCGCGCTGAGCTTGAGTACGCCGGCGGCGGGGGCGCCGCGCATGGCTTCATACATCGCGGCGGTGGACATGCCGAAGGGTTCGCCGTCGTCGTTCGAATAGGCGAAATACGCGGTGCGAATGCCACAACGGGCCATGGCGGCAAAACACATCGGGCACGGATGGCCGCTGGCGTACATCACGGCGCCGCTCAGGTCGGGCGTGGCCAACAGGCGGCTGGCCTGGCGAATGGCTTGCATCTCGGCGTGGGCGGTGGGGTCGTGCGTGGCGCAGACCTCGTTGACGCCGCGCGCGATGATCCGGCCATCGCGCACCAGCACCGCGCCGAACGGCAGGCCGCCCGCATTGACGTTGTCGCGCGCGAGTGCAACGGCCTCGCGCATGTAGGAATCTTCGGACATGGTGTTCTCCTGAAGCGGCCGATTATGGTTGCGCCCCATGGCATGTTCAAATTAAATGGTTGAATGCCTACCAGTGGGATTTTGAATGATTGACCTCGTCTTGCTGCGCAGCTTTGTCACCGTGGTCGACACGGGCAACTTCACGCGCGCGGCAGAGCACCTGCATCTGACGCAGTCGACCGTCAGCCAGCAGGTGATCCGGCTGGAGCAGAACCTGGGTTGTCGTTTGCTGGACCGCAGCCAGCGCCAAGTCCTGCCCACCGAAGAAGGCGACCGCCTGCTCGGCTACGCCCGCCGACTGCTGCGCCTTGCCAACGAAACAACCGAAGCCCTCAGCCCCGAGCACACCGAAGGGGTGCTGCGCCTGGGCGTGCCCGAAGACTTGGGCGGCGAGGCGCTGATGCCTCTGGTGGCGGACTTTGCCGTGGAACGCCCGCGCCTTCGCCTGGAAGTGGAAAGCGGCCTAAGCCACCACGTGCTGCGGCTGTATCGAAATGGCGATCTGGATCTACTGCTCGTCAAGCAATGGGGTGCCGATAGCGATTGCCATGCGCGCTGGCCAGAGCCACTGTGCTGGGTGGAAAGCGCCGAGCGCCCGGTGCTGGCGCAGCACGCCGCCGCAGACGCCCTGCCGCTGGTGGTGTTTCCGCTGGGGGCGCTGTATCGGCAAGAGATGATCCACGCGCTGGAAGCACAGGGGCGCCCGTGGCGAATCAGCTATTCCAGTGCGAGCCTGGCCAGCTTGAGCGCGGCGGTCAGTGCTGGGCTTGGTGTCAGCCTGCTGCCAGCCGGCAGCGTACAGCCAGGGCATCGCGTGCTGAGTGCCGCTGACGGTTTTCCCGATATCGGCGGGCTGGAGTTGGCGCTGTATGCACGCTCGGAACTGGACAGCGCCGGCCGCACCTTGCGTGATCGGCTCGCCCGGATGTGTGGGGAGCGGGCGCGAGCGCTGAACCCATAAAAAAACCGGACCCGCTCATCGCGCAGTCCGGCCTCATACAGCTTGTTTCCAGCGTCAGGCAGCTTCCGCCAACGGCACGCGGATCAGGTGGTCGAACGCTGACAGTGCAGCCTTCGCGCCATCCCCCGTGGCGATGATGATCTGCTTGTACGGCGTCGTGGTCGCATCGCCTGCGGCGAACACGCCTTCCGCGCTGGTCTGGCCGCGCGCATCGACGACGATCTCGCCGAAGCGGTTGCGTTCCAGCGTGCCGTCCAGCCATTCGGTGTTGGGCACCAGGCCGATCTGCACGAACACGCCTTCGAGCGCGACTTCGTGCTCGACGCCATCCGCGCGGCTCTTGTAGCGCAGGCCGTTGACCTTCTGGCCGTCACCGGTGATCTCCGTGGTCTGCGCGTTGGTGACGATGGTGGCGTTGCGCAGGCTTTGCAGCTTGCGCACCAGCACGGCATCGGCCTTCAGCTCGCTCGCAAACTCAATCAGCGTGACATGGTTCACCAGGCCTGCGAGGTCAATCGCCGCTTCCACGCCCGAGTTGCCGCCGCCGATCACGGCCACGCGCTTGCCCTTGAACAGCGGGCCGTCGCAGTGCGGGCAGTAGGCCACGCCCTTGTTCTTGTACTCCTGCTCGCCCGGCACGTTCACGTTGCGCCAGCGTGCGCCGGTCGACAGGATGATCGAGCGGCCCTTGAGCACCGCGCCATTGGCCAGCGTGACCTCGGCAAAGCCGCCCGGCTTGTCTGCCGGCGTGAGCTTGACCGCGCGCTGCGTGTTCATGATGTCGACGTCGTACGCACGCACGTGCTGCTCCAGCGCGGCGGCAAACTTCGGCCCTTCGGTTTCCGTGACGGAGACGAAGTTCTCGATGGCCATGGTGTCCAGCACCTGGCCGCCAAAGCGCTCGGCCACCACACCGGTACGCACGCCCTTGCGCGCTGCGTACACAGCGGCTGCGGCACCCGCCGGGCCACCGCCAACGATCAGCACTTCGTACGGGTCCTTGGCGGCAAGCTTTTCCGCGTCACGCGCAGCGGCGCCGGTGTCGATCTTGGCGAGAATTTCTTCCACGCCCATGCGGCCGGTGCCGAACGTTTCGCCGTTCAGGAAGACGGTCGGCACGGCCATGATCTGGCGCGCTTCGATTTCGCCCTGATACAGCGCCCCGTCGATGGCGACGTGCTGGATGCGCGGGTTGATCACGGACATCACGTTCAGCGCCTGGACCACGTCTGGGCAGTTCTGGCACGTGAGCGACATGTAGGTCTCGAAGCGGAAATCGCCTTCGATATTGCGAATCTGCTCGATGACGTCGGCTTCGAGCTTGGGCGCATAGCCGCCCACTTGCAGGAGCGCCAGCACGAGCGAGGTGAACTCATGGCCCGTCGGGATGGCCGCAAAACGCACGCTCACATCGGCGCCGGTGCGGCGGATCAGGAACGACGGTGCGCGTTCGGCGGCGTCGCGTTGTTCGGTCAGCACGATCATGCTGGACTGCTCGGCCACATCACGCAGCAGGTCCATCATGTCGCGGGAGCCCTCGCTGTCATCGACGTTGGCGACCAGCTCAATGGGCTGCACGAGGCGTTCGAGGTAGGCCTTCAGTTGGGCCTTGACATCAGCATCCAGCATGACGA
>JBCNQE010000012.1:0-174204 GCA_039592975.1 Ralstonia sp.
ACCAGTTCGACCACGCGCGGATGCTCGCAAAGGCCGGGGTGAATCTGCAACTGATAGGCGCTCATCAGCACAATGTCGGAGGGTTCAGTCACGCCCAACAACCGCACTGATTTCAACGCTTTCTCGATCTGGTGCAAGTAATCGCTCGGCAGCGATTCGGCAAAACTGATCCAACCGCGCAGCATCTGCTGCGCAAGCTCGCACTCGTGCAAGCGTGCCCATTGCGCTGGTGTGAGCGGCTCCAGCGCCTGGCTCGTGTTGGTTTGCTCAGCTCGCGCCTTTTCTTGTGCGACCAGTTCACCGCGTCGGTCCAGTCGCCACCATTGCGTGATTGGTCCCAGCCACTTTCGCTGCTGTGAATCAGAAAGGACAGGCCAGAGCCACTCCATCACGCGTCGATCGGCCAAGCGCAGATACCGCCAGCCGACGCGAGGCTGGAAGGGGCGCATCAAGTTCTGCAGATGCCGCGCTAAGGCACGGGGCTCTGCAGCGGATCGCAACCACCCCCCTATGACAAAGCCCTCACGGCTCTCAAGCTCGGGGCTGCTCTGCTCTGACAGGGCCTGGCTGACGCTTGCCGACAGCACTTCGACCGCGCTGGGTTTGAGTTTGATGAGTCTGGGCCATTGATCTTTCCGCACCTGAGGCAAATCGATCGGAATGGGACAGACTTCGCAACCGCTAGCCGCCAAGTCGATATCAGCCAGCGGTTCATGCAACATCGGGTCTACCAGTAGATAGCCATACTGACCATCGTCTGCTTGCAAATACTCCCCCAGCACCCGTACTAACGTTTCCAGTTGCATAGGATGTATTAGATGAGTGCTGCGCCGCCGGCAGCCGCGCCTTCATCTTTGGTAGGACAAGCCTTCAGCTCGCCCTTGGTTAGCGAAGTAGTCGCGGTGCTCCCACCCGGCCCCACCATCCGATGCCCCGCGCCCTTAAACGTCACCATCCCCGGCGCATGCAGCTCAATCGTGCCGTTCGTCACCTTGATCTGCGCGCCGGCCGCATTGACGATCACATGCTGCTTTGCCTCGACAGTGACATTGCCCTGCGTGGATGCCACGGTCACGGCTTTCTCGGCCACCAGATGGCTCTCGCCCTTGAGGCTGGACAGGCCGACCTTGCCGGTGGCCGCGTGCATGGCGATGCCCGGCGTGGCATCGCTGGTTTGCCCGACTGACTTGCCGTGCGCGTACAAGCTCAGCCCGTCGGCCACAGCAACAGAGAGATTCCCACCCGCCGCAACGTTCACATCCTGCTTCGCGGTCAATGTGACCTGCGTGCCGGCCACCAACACGGCATCGGCGGGCGTGGTCGCCAGCACGCCTTTGGGTGCGGATACCTGCAGATGCGGTTCGCTGTAGGCGACAGCCTCGGCGCCCTCGCCTGCGCTTTCTGTATGGCGCAGCACCTCGGTGGTGTGGCGCAGTTGCTTGAGCGCGGGCAGCTCCTTCGCATCAGGTTCGTCGGGCAAGCCGGCTTTCTGCTTCTTGGCTGCATCGGCCAGTGATTCGGCCAGGTCGCTCATCGTTTCGATCTGGCTGGCGGCGGCTTCGCTGTCTTGCAGCGGGGCGCTGGTGCCGGCGCTGTGCGCGGTGAGCAGCAAGCCAGCGCCGGCGCGCACGCTGCCGCTGTCGTCGGTGGCGAGTGCGGCGCCGTGGCCGAGGTCTGCCTGGCGCGCGCTGTCGATCTGTTCCTTGTGATGGCCGAGCACGAGGCCGGTGGCGGCCTGTGTGGTGCTGAGCTGCGTGCGACCCTGACCTTCGGTGTCATCGAAGACGAGCTGGTTGTAGCCCGACGAGCCCGCTTGGCTGCCGGCGAGTGCCTGCGTCTTGATGCCGGACAGCACGGCGTTGTGGGCGTATGCACCTTGGCTCTTGGCGTCGCCGGCAAACCAGGCGGGGGCGTTGCCGGTGGCTCCAGCGGCGCCTGCTTGGTTCTGGTTGTATTGCGCGTCTGTCTGGCCGCGGCCGTTGTAGGCGGCGCCCACCACAACGGGCCGGTCGATGTCGCCTTGCAGGAATTCCACCAGCACTTCCTGACCGACGCGCGGCAGTGCCACGCCGCCCCAGTTGGGGCCGGCCACAGGGGCGGTCACACGCACCCATGCGCCCAGGCCGGCGCTGGCGCGCGCGTTGTCGTCACCCGCCGGATGCGATTGCCGGCTGGCCGAACGCGCGCCGCGCTGCCAATGGAATTGCACCTTGATGCGGTGGTCGCGGTCGGTATGCACGGGCCCTTCCGCACCAACAACCAATGCCGTCTGACTGCCGTTGACAGTCGGGCGCGGGTGCAGCGCGCGGCCCTGGGCATCACTCTGCTGCGGGCGCACGGGCACGTTGTCGCGCACCACGGTGAAGTGGTTGCGGTAGAACGGCGCATCGTCACCGTTGGCTTGGTTGCTGCCGGCCGCCAATACGTCGCTGCCGCCAAGCGAACCGAGCATGCCGAGCGTTTCCGTCAGCACCTGGCCAAAGCGGTCATTGAAGTTGTTGCGTGCTTGGTGCGTCACGGCCAGCACTGCAAAACGCTGTTCGCCGTCGTCGTGGTCGAAGTGGTCTTGCAGTTGGAAGCGCGTGCCGGTGGCCAACGTGCGCACGCTGCCTTCGCCGTCGAACTGCTTGTCGCGCAGCTCCAGCGCTTCCATCATCAACTGGGCGACGCGCTGCGCTTGGTTGTTGTCTTCAAACCAGTACTGGCCGGGGTAGTCGGTGTCTTGCAGCGTGAGTTGCGGGCCGTCGCTGCCTTGCTGCTGCGCGCCGCCCTGAGCACCAACCTGCGCCGCACGCTTGGCATTGGCGCGGTAGTCCCAGCTGGCGATCGATACGGCGTTGGTCTGCCAGCGGCGCGCGCCTTGCCAGCGGTCGATCACGTCTTCGGTGGCGGTGGCATCGGCGCGGCCAAAGCGGATGCTCGCCTGGGCGTTGTCGACAAACACGTCGTTAGCATCGGCGATGACCATGCGATGCACGCCCAGCGCTTCGCCGAGGCACTCCCGGCACTGGCTTTTCAGGGTTTTGCCGAAGAGGGCGGCAATGTAACCTCATATGCGCTGCAGTACTTTGCCAACCTCTGGTCTCCATTCGGAGCGCCATAGGTTGCCTTGGCTGAATTGAAATGCAGTGAATACGAACGGCTAACCACGTCCTCGATTTTTTCATCAAAGCACGCACGGCTAACCTCAAGATCTCGCCACCCTCCTTGAGACGTATCTTTAACGTGTACGTCTGACAAGAAATCATCGAGAACTTTCACATACGTTCCATCCGTACAACTGGCATACCCCATGAAATGGACGACGTCGTTCATACCGTATGAACCGGAGAAGTCCTTGATGAGGTAGTCTGCCCGGCCGTCGTTATTCAGGTCAGGTTGCCCATAAACGAAGGTCTTGCCATAGGAGAAGGTATACAGACAATCGCCTTTGCCATCCCCTCGGCAAATGCTTGCCATCTTTTCAGCGTTCGTTTCAATTTTTACTCGGAGTTCCGGATTCGTGTTGGCACAAGGACTGGCATGATGTACTGGCGCCCCGCCACCACCACTATCAGATTGCGCGCTGGAGGGACATCCCAAAAGGAGAAACGCGATGGATGTTGCAAAGACTCTCATTGTTATAGTCCTGATGTGTCGAGAACGAACGAACCACGCGCTTCCGACAAAGCGCCCAGCTCTGTGCCCACAACGTAATGTCGATCTGCTCGACCGCTATAGTTTGGCCAGTTGGCCAAAGCTGTTTGGGTTGCATTGACTTGCGTAGCGTCAGCGAGAAGTCGAGTCGTGAGCGCTGACTCGTGAGCATTTGTCCATTGTGCTGGCGCAACACTCCACCCCAGCCCCGGATTACCCTGGATCGTGGCGATAATCGAGTTGCGGACCCGATCTCCGCTGACATGCGCCGGTCGAAAAATATGCCATCTCAGCAAGATGGCCGTGGCTTTCTCAGAAGTGAAGATGCTCCCAAGCGTCCCATTTACCGTCACAGTACCGGCAGTTACTGTGACTGGGATAGCAAGCACGTCACGAAGGCGAAGTCTGACCATATCCCACATTGAGTGACGGACCGTCTCTATTGTTCGCCCCGCCATGACCCATCTGAAGAACCAGTGCCAACTCTTATAGTAGTTCGCCTCCGCTGGGGCTCGATCAACAAGTGGTAACTGGGAAATGTTGTCGGGTGCTTGGGCTGGGTCTGTGCTGTCATTGTGCGATCGAATCCAGCCAGCGTACTTCCGTTGCCCCGCATTCCAAAGTGGCCCCTGATTGCTGCCGCCCCATGTATCCGAGGGATAAAGGCCAAAGCTCCCGTAGGCTCTAAGGTAGTCGCCTCTATTTTTTGATAACACATAAGCAAGGAAGCCTGGCAGCTCACCATTGTGATACCCACCTTGAGGCATCACGCCCATTGTCCAATGACAGGGCCCAAGCGATACCAACGCATCATCATAGGCATTGACTGAATCAAACGCACCCATGCACTCCTGCTCTGCGGCAGCACGAACAGCACGATAAGTAGATGCCGTCGCCCCCGCCAGGTTCGCCTGCAACGTCGCCATGGTCGTTGCTGAACCAATGAGCGACTCCGGTGTCATCTCAGCCTCTTCCCGCCAGGTGTGTTTCGGCACAAGGCTAGCAGGCCCGCCATATGTGGAGTAGCTGCTATAGGTTCCTAGTACATGGTACTGATTGGCATCTCGGGTTGCCGGATAAGAGTAGTACCCGCTGAAGTCTCGATAGAAAATGCGAGGCGCAGAGCTTGTCAACTCGTCATATCGCCAGAGGTTCACACCATGGGCGAAGGTTGTGGTGCGCTGTCCTTGGTGGACATTCCAGGCCTCAATTACCACCGGACATCTGTAGCTGTTGCCCAGCCAGTGTTGAATCGCCTGCCGAGTACGCGCATTGACCACCCCACTAATTGGCCCGGTATACCGCGCCGTATTCGTCACTTGCTGGAGCGAAGCAACGTAAACGGACTCTGGCGGATTTGTATTCGGTGCGGTCCCTAGCGCAGCAACCTCGTGGGCAGCTTCCCCAGCGTGCGGATTGTTGGTTAGCTGCTGCAAGCGCAGACGATTCACTTGTGCGACACGCGCCATACTTGCGTAGATTTGGAATTCGCGGACGGCCCACTCCACCCCTCGTCCGAACGAACCATTCGGCGTACCGACAAGTGCGAATCCGAGCTCGCGCAAATCGCGCTGTAGTTGCTCAACATGTCCAAGTACTGCAACTGACGCTCCTCCCTGCGTTGGCGTCTCTGCCGTAGCGGAAGAAATTGGAGGGTCTACAACACCTCCCCATTTCGGAGGCGTGTTGTTCGTTGTGTTGCCATCATGATCGCCGCGCCTGAGATCATGGTTCCCATAAGCCATCCTAAAATCCTCTTCTATATATCGTGACGGCCACCGAGCTTCGTCAAGCCTTGTGCAACGAGTTCGGAGGTAGTCGCATGCTCCTGAGATTCGTGGAAGCGCCGCAATGCGGCCTGACTCTTCCGACCAAATTCACCATCTATCTTCCCGTCATAAAAGCCAAGATTCTTCAAGCGCGACTGGATACCTTTATGTTGGTTGGTTGAGCTTTGTTTCTTGAGGTCTAGATCCCACACCCAGGGTTGTCGATCCTTGCCAAAGGCATACACAAGTAATCGCCCTTTTCTCACGCCAGGGGGAGCTGGGTGATCAATGACTCCATTCGAAATCGTCCCTTCAAATGTTTGTCCGCCTAGTTCGAGGCGATAGGGCTTACCGTCTAGCGAACCCCGCCCATACTGTTGTTGCACACGAACGGCAAAGCGCTCTGCCGGAATGACTGTTGCGTGTGGGAGATGCGGGGGGATTGTGGGGTTCCCTCGCGGACCTACAAACGAATGTCTGGCCCCCTTAAACGTCACCATCCCCGGCGCATGCAACTCAATCGTGCCGTTCGTCACCTTGATCTGCGCGCCGGCCGCATTGACGATCACATGCTGCTTTGCCTCGACAGTGACATTGCCCTGCGTGGATGCCACGGTCACGGCTTTCTCGGCCACCAGATGGCTCTCGCCCTTGAGGCTGGACAGGCCGACCTTGCCGGTGGCCGCGTGCATGGCGATGCCCGGCGTGGCATCGCTGGTTTGCCCGACTGACTTGCCGTGCGCGTACAAGCTCAGCCCGTCGGCCACAGCAACAGAGAGATTCCCACCCGCCGCAACGTTCACATCCTGCTTCGCGGTCAATGTGACCTGCGTGCCGGCCACCAACACGGCATCGGCGGGCGTGGTCGCCAGCACGCCTTTGGGTGCGGATACCTGCAGATGCGGTTCGCTGTAGGCGACAGCCTCGGCGCCCTCGCCTGCGCTTTCTGTATGGCGCAGCACCTCGGTGGTGTGGCGCAGTTGCTTGAGCGCGGGCAGCTCCTTCGCATCAGGTTCGTCGGGCAAGCCGGCTTTCTGCTTCTTGGCTGCATCGGCCAGTGATTCGGCCAGGTCGCTCATCGTTTCGATCTGGCTGGCGGCGGCTTCGCTGTCTTGCAGCGGGGCGCTGGTGCCGGCGCTGTGCGCGGTGAGCAGCAAGCCAGCGCCGGCGCGCACGCTGCCGCTGTCGTCGGTGGCGAGTGCGGCGCCGTGGCCGAGGTCTGCCTGGCGCGCGCTGTCGATCTGTTCCTTGTGATGGCCGAGCACGAGGCCGGTGGCGGCCTGTGTGGTGCTGAGCTGCGTGCGACCCTGACCTTCGGTGTCATCGAAGACGAGCTGGTTGTAGCCCGACGAGCCCGCTTGGCTGCCGGCGAGTGCCTGCGTCTTGATGCCGGACAGCACGGCGTTGTGGGCGTATGCACCTTGGCTCTTGGCGTCGCCGGCAAACCAGGCGGGGGCGTTGCCGGTGGCTCCAGCGGCGCCTGCTTGGTTCTGGTTGTATTGCGCGTCTGTCTGGCCGCGGCCGTTGTAGGCGGCGCCCACCACAACGGGCCGGTCGATGTCGCCTTGCAGGAATTCCACCAGCACTTCCTGACCGACGCGCGGCAGTGCCACGCCGCCCCAGTTGGGGCCGGCCACAGGGGCGGTCACACGCACCCATGCGCCCAGGCCGGCGCTGGCGCGCGCGTTGTCGTCACCCGCCGGATGCGATTGCCGGCTGGCCGAACGCGCGCCGCGCTGCCAATGGAATTGCACCTTGATGCGGTGGTCGCGGTCGGTATGCACGGGCCCTTCCGCACCAACAACCAATGCCGTCTGACTGCCGTTGACAGTCGGGCGCGGGTGCAGCGCGCGGCCCTGGGCATCACTCTGCTGCGGGCGCACGGGCACGTTGTCGCGCACCACGGTGAAGTGGTTGCGGTAGAACGGCGCATCGTCACCGTTGGCTTGGTTGCTGCCGGCCGCCAATACGTCGCTGCCGCCAAGCGAACCGAGCATGCCGAGCGTTTCCGTCAGCACCTGGCCAAAGCGGTCATTGAAGTTGTTGCGTGCTTGGTGCGTCACGGCCAGCACTGCAAAACGCTGCTCGCCATCGTCGTGGTCGAAGTGGTCTTGCAGTTGGAAGCGCGTGCCGGTAGCCAACGTGCGCACGCTGCCTTCGCCGTCGAACTGCTTGTCGCGCAGCTCCAGCGCTTCCATCATCAGCCGGGCGACGCGCTGCGCCTGGTTGTTGTCTTCAAACCAGTACTGGCCGGGGTAGTCGGTGTCTTGCAGCGTGAGTTGCGGGCCGTCGCTGCCTTGCTGCTGCGCGCCGCCCTGGGCACCCACTTGCGCCTTGCGCTTGGCATTGGCGCGGTAGTCCCAACTGGCAATCGATACAGCATTGGTCTGCCAGCGGCGCGCGCCTTGCCAGCGGTCGATCACGTCTTCCGTGGCTGTGGCGTCGGCGCGGCCAAAACGGATGCTCGCCTGCGCGTTGTCGACGAATACGTCGTTGGCATCGGCAATGACCATGCGGTGCACGCCCAGCGCTTCGCCGTCCTTGGCTTCGTGCTCGAAGAAGTAGAACAGCCCCTCTTCTGCCAGCAGCCGCGTGACGAAATCGAAATCGCTTTCTTCGTATTGCGTGATGACGCTGCGGCGCGTGTAGACCGAACTGTCGCGCAAGGCCCAGCGCCATGCGGGCACGAGGCGGCCTTGCCCCTGGTAGTCGCCAAACAGGCTGTCGATCACCTCGATGACCGACATGTCCTGAAACAGGAAGCTGTCTTGCCGATGGCGCAGGAAGGCCAGCCACGGTTCGATGACGAGCCGGTAGCGCACCAGCCCGCCGTTGGCGCCAATCTGCTCGAAGCGCGTGACGTGGCCGTGGAACGGGCGCAGCGTGCTGCGGCTCTGCTGCGTCAGCAAATCCAGCCGCACAGGCTGGCCGAGCAGCTTGGCCGAGTCGATGTCGGCGTTGTCGGACAGCGCCGTGAGTTCCAGGCGGAAGCCGCCCGCATCGATGTGCTCAGCAGCATCGAGTTGCTCGGGCAGCAGCGCGTTGGGCCCCAGCGGAGTTTCCAGCCGCAGCAGGCGGTCAGCCTGGGTGAAGGCCGCGCGCAGCAGGTTGGCCAGTTCGGTCAAAGAGACCATGGTGTGCTCGCTTATTGAATGCGGTACTTGAAGTCGCCGTCTTTGCCCACGCTCACCTTGATCTTCTCAATGCTGCCGCCTTCGGCCATGCGCGTGAGCACCGATTCGGCAATCTGCGGCAACAGCGTGCCGTTGAGGATGTGGTCGACCGCGCGGGCGCCGGCGTCGACTTCCGTGCAGCGTGCGAGCACCGATTCAATGAGCGCGTTGTCCCACTGGAACGTCGCCTTGTGGTTGACGGCTACGCGGTCGCGGATGCGGCCCAGCTTGAGCGTGATGATCTCGGCCAGCACATCGTCGGAAATGGGGTAATACGGCACCACCTTCATGCGGCCCAGGAATGCCGGCTTGAACGCCTTGTACAGCGTGGGGCGCAGCAGTTCGGCCAGCGCATCGGCGTCGGGCAGTTCTTCACCGGCCTTGTTGAGGCACGCTTGCATGATGTTCGACGAGCCCACGTTCGACGTGAGGATGATGATGGTGTTGCGGAAGTCGATCGGGCGACCTTCGGCATCATCCATCTCGCCTTTGTCGAACACCTGGAAGAACATCTCCAGCACGTCGGGGTGGGCCTTCTCGACTTCGTCCAGCAGCACCACGCTGTACGGGTTGCGGCGCACGGCTTCGGTCAGCACGCCGCCCTCGCCATAGCCGACATAACCCGGCGGCGAGCCCTTCAGGCCCGACACGCTGTGTGCCTCCTGGTACTCGCTCATGTTGATGGTGATGAGCTTGCGTTCGCCACCGTAGAGGATGTCGGCCAGCGCCAGCGCCGTTTCCGTCTTGCCCACGCCCGAGGGGCCGGCAAACATGAACACGCCGCGCGGCTTGTTCGGGTCTTCCAGGTTGGCGGTGGCGGTGCGCACGCGCTGCGCGATCGCATCCAGCGCATGGTCCTGACCGATCACGCGGGCGGTCAACAGCGGCTTGAGGTTCAGCACCGTGCGCAACTCGTCCTTGACCATGCGGCCTAGCGGAATGCCCGTCCAGGCGGAGACGATTTCCGACACCACGTGGCCATCCACCTGCAGCGGCACCATGGGCGATTCGCCTTGCAGGGCCCGCAGTTCAGCGATCAGCTTGGCCAATTCGTCCTGCTCATCCGCCTTGTCTGCGCCGCGCTTACGCTTGGAGATGGAGACGACGTCGCTGTTAGCGGCCACGGGCAGTGCGTTGTCTTCGCTGGCTTGCGCATTGCCGGTTTCGCGGGCTTCGCGCAGCGCCTGGATACGGCCGACCAGCTCGCGTTCCTTCGCCAGGCGTTCCGTGTTTTGCGCGACGCGTTGTTCCAGTTCGGTGCGTTGCTCGTTCAGCGCTTTCAGGCGCGCATCGTGCTCGGCGCCGGCGCTTTGTTCACGCTCCAATGCGCTGATCTCGCCCTGCAGGCGTTCCAGCGTTTTCTGGTCATCTTCAATGGCGCCGGGCGTGGCGCTCTGGCCAAGTGCCACCTTGGCGCACGCCGTGTCCAGCACGCTGACAGCCTTGTCCGGCAGCTGGCGGCCGCTGATATAGCGATGCGATAGGCGCACCGCTTCGGTAATCGCCTCGTCCAGCACGCGCACGCCAAAGTGGCGCTCCATCAGCCCGGCCATGCCACGCAGCATGGCAGCGGCCAGCGGCTCGCTCGGTTCTTCCACCTTCACCACCTGGAAGCGGCGGGCCAGCGCGGCGTCTTTCTCGAAGTACTTCTTGTATTCGCTCCACGTGGTGGCGGCAATCGTGCGCAGCTCACCGCGTGCGAGCGCCGGCTTGAGCAGGTTGGCGGCATCGTTCTGCCCCGCTTGCCCGCCCGCGCCGATGATGGTGTGCGCCTCGTCGATGAACAGGATGATCGGCTTGGGGCTCTTCTTCACCTCGTCGATCACGTTCTTGAGGCGGTTTTCGAATTCGCCCTTCACGCTTGCACCGGCTTGCAGGAGGCCCATGTCCAGCGTGCGCAGCGTCACGCCTTGCAGCGGCGGCGGCACATCGTTGGCGGCCACGCGCAGCGCCAGGCCCTCGACCACGGCGGTCTTGCCCACGCCGGCCTCGCCGGTGAGGATCGGGTTGTTCTGGCGACGGCGCATCAGGATGTCGATCACCTGGCGGATCTCGGCATCGCGGCCGATGACCGGGTCGATGCGGCCATCGCGGGCCGATTGCGTCAGGTCGACGGTGAACTGGTCCAGCGCGGGCGTGGATGTCAGCGCGGCGGCCGGCTTGCCAGCTTCGCCTTGTGATGCCTCGGTGCCGCCGTCAGCAATATCGACGGCCTGCTCCTGCTCATCCGAGCCGGCGGTCAGACGGTCGAAATCGTGCTTGAGGCGGTCCGCTTCAATCTGACCGAACAGGTGCGAGCCGCGCTGTGCCAGCGCAGACAGGCTCGGCTCGGTCAACAACGCCAGCAGCAGATGGCCGGAGCGGATGCGCGTGATTTGAGAATCCAGCGAGGCGATCAGCCAGCCGTGCTCGAACAGCTTCGGCAGATACGGTGAGAACGCCGGCGTGCGCGTGTTGCCGGTCTGGAAGCGGCCGATCTCGGCTTCCAGGTCACGCTGCAGCGCCGCCAGGTCGATACCGCTGGCGCGGGCGGCCACGGCAAAGTCGCTGCGGCGGTTTTCCAGCAGCGCCAGGAACAGGTGTTCGAGATCCACCTCGTAGTTGCCGCGCGCCATGCAGATGGAAGCCGCGCGCTCGGCGGCTTGCCGGCTGGTCGCGTTCAGCTTGGCGATCAGGGTTTTGAGTGGGATGGCCATGGCAGCTGCGCTCCGAAGATTCGATGAAAAAGTCGAGAAACGTCGATGAAGATGTGGGTGTTCAATGCAGCGGTGCGAGCGTGTATTCCGCGTCGCTGCGGTCTTGCTGCGCAGGGCGGGAACAGAGGAAGGTGTCCCAGCCGAGGCGCCCATCGTTGCCGTTGTCCAGCGTGCTGCCGGTCACGTCTTGCTGGCGCAGGATCAGCTTGATCTCAAACTCCAGCGTGGTGCCGCACAGGATGGTCAGCATCTTGCGCAGCGCCAGCGAGCCCGACGCACCGGGCAGAAAGTTGCGGTATTGCTCACGCTTGAGCGGCCCCATCCACAGGCGCACGCGCAAGTCGCGTTGCCACACGCGGGCACCCGCCAATGCGGTGGCGCCCAGCACGTTGCTGGTACCGCCCAGCCGCGTGTATTGCGATGCCGGCACGCGATACCACCCGCCCACAAACTGCTCCACGCGCACCGGCGCCTGGAAGTAGTCCGACAGCACGCGCTGCAGATACGCCGCAGACACCGGGCGGTGCCGGATCGCCGTGGCATAGCCGGCCAACGCCTCATCGAGGATGGGGCCCGGCGTAGTAGACAGATCCGCACGCAACGATTTGTCGGCCGCACCCGCCAGCGACAGCAGAAGCGGCAGGTAATGCTTGTTGCTGTCGACTTCGTACTGAAACGGCAGGCGGTACTTCTTCCACGCCAAGTAGAACAGCGCCGTGGCGCGGTTCGAGAAGATGTCGAAGAACGCACGCGCAGCACGGTCGCGCCAGACGGATTCGCGCTCGGCGACGATCTCGGTATAGCGCAGCGGCAAGGCGCCCTGCCCGCCCAGCATGCCGAAGAAGGTGGGCGTGATAGCCAGCGTGTCGAGTGCGCCCTCTTCCAGCGCAGCGATAAACGCGTCGTCGGTTTCGAGCATCTCGGCAGTTACGCCATTTGCTTCAATGTCCTGCAGCTCGCTGGGCGGAAACGACAGCGACAGCGTGTTGCGAAAGCTCACGCGCGTGGCCAGCGCCTGCTCGGGCGCTACGCTACCCTCACGGCCTTCGCGCGCAAAGAGCTGCTCCAGCAGCCGAACGGCCTGGAAGAACTGGTACCGGTACGGCTGCTTGAGCAGCCGCCGGATCACACCAGGATCGATTCGCCGCTGCGAGGTGCGCATTTGACCAATTCCTTGCCGCTGCGGCGTGACACCGCAATCAACTGCACAAAGCTGTTCATGTGGACGTACAGGCCGAAGAAGTGGTCCAGCACGCGGATGAACCGGTGCAACCCGGTGCCGACAAAGGCGTCTTCATCCAGCGTGAGGCGCACTTCCAGGCCGCGCACAAAGGTGGCGAACGGCTTGCCCGCCAGCCACTGCGTGGCCGGTTGGTAGTCCAGCCCGACAATGCCTTCGATCTGCCGCGCGGAGATCGCGTTGCGCGGCAGGTCGTGCAGGCGCAGCATCTCTTTCAGGGTCGGCAAACCGTTCTGCACCAGCGACAGATGGTTGAGCGCCAGCAGCGAAATCAGCCGCCACTGCGCCGCGCGTCCGCCGCCAAACCGCATGGATGGCGTCGGCTTGCGCAGGAAGGTGATGTTGCGTGCAATGGAGCTACCTTCCATCGACAGATCGCCGTCCGGCTGGCCAAACGCCAGCGTCGATGGCAAATCGCGGTTCGTGCAGGTGACGGTCAGGCTCAGCGTGTCGGTCTGCGGGCTCGCGGGGTCGAACTGCGTATCGACGATGGAGATTTCTGTCTCAAAGCCCGGGCTGCGCTGTGCGATCAGTTCATTGCGGCGCGCCAGCCAGTAGTGGCCCGCGCGGCCGGGCTCTTCCCCATGATGCAGCGAGTAGAACGGGCGGAACTCCGTCACCTTTTCGTGCGCTGCGGTTTCGCGCACCAACTGCACGTTGTCGATGGAGTAGATGTCAAAGCCGTGCGCGCGCCGGCTGTCGGCCACCACCGGGTAGGCGCTGGCCGTGTGTTCAATGCGGATCGGGTCTGCCTTCTGCTGGAACAGGTTGACCACCGGCGTGCAATGCAGGCGCAGGTGCTCGGCTTGCAGGTTCTCCAGCAGGCGTGCAGCGTGCGAATCGCTGCGCAACTCCTTGAGCACCAGATGCAGCGTCAGACGGCGCACCGGCACACCCGGCGTCATGCCACGGCGCACTGCGGCGAGGTCGATGTCGAAGAAGTTGAACTTCTCGGCAAAGCTGAAGTGCTCGGTCAGCAGCCGATAGGCCGGGTGCGAACGCGCGGGGCAATCGATCAGCGCTTCGTTCTCGGCAAAGCCGACTTCGTGCAGCGGCACGCCCGACAGGCGCTTCCACACGCCGCTGCGCTCGGCCTCCATGTAGGCCGCTGCGGTGTGCAGGAACAGCGCATCGCCCAGGGCCGCGACGAACGACGGTTCGCCGTCCATGTAGACGCGCAGCTTGTCCAGCGCGAGCGATTCAAAACCGCCGCGCTCGCCCATGTATTCCAGTGTGATGGCGATGGCGCCGGTCGCGCCCTTGGGCAATTGCACGGCGGTGGGGGCCGAGACAGCGCGCTCGAAAGTCGCGCCGACCACGCGCACGGGCGCGAAGGTGACGTCGTATGCGGTGCGGAAGCGGCATTCCACCTTGCGCACCACGCGCGTGGTGAGGAAGGTGCCGCGGGAAATGGTGACGGGGGCGCTCAACTGCGCCGCCACGCCACGCACATCGAAATGCGCCACCGAGCATGATGGAAACGGCCGCAGGTAGTGCGGGTACAGCACCTCCAGCAGCGCTTCGGTAAATTCGGGGTAGTCGTCGTCGAGCTTCTTGTTGACGCGTGCCGTCAGGAAGGCAAACGACTCGATCATCCGCTCGACGTGCGGATCGTCGCAGCCGTCGCCGGACATCGCGAGCCGGCCGGCGACCTTCGGATACCGCTCGGCAAAGTCGCGCGAGTACCGGCGCAGGAAGGCCAGTTCTCGTTCGTAATAAGGCAGCAGCTCTTCCATGCTTCGTGGCGGTCCGGTGATTGATAGTGCCGCGCGGTTCTCCGGCGGCGGCCTCAGCCGCGTCCGCGCGCGACGGAGTAGCGCAGCGTTGACGGTTGCAGCGTCGCATCGAACGTCACCGGCTCACGTGCGGGCCCGACCAGCAGCACGGCGCTGATCCCAAAGCACAGTGCGTTGGTGGCGCGCTCGTTGATCTCCAGCGACACATTCACATGCTGCAGACGCGGCTCGTGCCGCTCGATCGCCTTGGTGAGCGACTGACAGATGTAGTTGCGGTCGTAGAAACTGGCCAGGCTCAGGCCGGCAAAATCGTTCAGGCCGTAGGTGAGCAACGACCGCTTGCACTCCGGCAAGCCGTGCAGGTCTTCCTCCTCAAACACGATGCGCGTATTGAGCAAGGATTCAATGTCGCGTGCCACGGTGCCCTTGAGTTCTTCCAGCGAGAGCTGGCGCAATGCCGTGGGCATGGGCGCATGCGGCTCATCGTCGAAGAGCTTGTCGAGCAGGCTGGGTTCGAAGCCTTTCATATGCAGCTATAAAACAAGATGCCGCAGCACGGTGGCTGCGGCTCTTGTTATCAGAACAACACTAAACGGTTAGACCGAGTAGGTCTTGTCGTTCTTGGTGAGGCTCCAGGCACCTTGCGAGTTACCGCCCTGGCCGCCAGCGCCCTTCTGCTGCGTGTACTTCCACTGCACAGCGGCGTAGCGCAGGCTGAACGTGTCGGTCGGGATGCCTTGTGCAACCACTTGCGAATCCACTTCGCTCAGGATGGCGTTCTTCAGCTTGACTTCGAGGTACTTCACGCGGTTGCCTTCGCCGTCCGCGCGGAAGAATTCGATGGTGACTTCACCGAAGGTCGTGCCGCCCGAAGCGTGCTGGTACAGCAGCGGGCTGACGACGTCCAGATCCTTCGAGAACACCATGTCGCGGTGCTCGCAACGCTCAGCCGTGTGGCCGCCGGCGGTCGAAGCCGTGGCCGAACGCGGTTGGCTGATAGCTTGCGACCAGCTGTTGATTTCGATCCAGTCCTTGTGATCCTTGTCTTGCGACTCGCCCTTGATTGCCGGGCTGTCGAACTTGACGTAGATATCCTTCATACAGAGACCCTCTTCGATAAATTGGTTGTTGGTACTGCTACGGGTAACGAGCGTAACGGGGGTGTTATGCCCGAACATTCCCCCCCGGGGAGAGTCCGGTCAGGAATTACGAGTTGGCTGGCTTTGGCAGATCCGCCACGAGACGCAGCGAGATCGAAAGTTCATCCAACTGGAAGTGCGGCCGCAGGAACGCCACCGAGCGGTAGGTGCCCGGCTTGCCAGGAACTTCCTTGACTTCAATCGACGCTTCGCGCAGCGGGAATTGCGCCTTCTGTTCTTGCGTGGCGTTGTCGTCCAGCAGCACGTATTGCGAGATCCAGCGGTTCAGGAACGTTTCCACGTTCTTGGCCGAGGCAAAGCTGCCGATCTTGTCGCGCATCATCGCCTTCAGGTAGTGCGCCACGCGCGATACCGAGAAGATGTATTGCAGTTGCGCAGACAGCACCGAGTTCGCATTCGCACTGTCGGTGTCGTACTTCTTGGCCTTCTGCACCGATTGCGCAGCGAAGAACGCGGCGTAGTCGGAGTTCTTGCAATGCACGAGCGGGATGAAGCCGAGGTCGCTCAGTTCCTTCTCGCGGCGGTCGGTAATGGCGATTTCGGTCGGGCACTTGAGTGCGATCTCGCCATCGTCGGTCTTGAAGGTGTGCGTCGGCAGGTCTTCCACCAGGCCGCCACCTTCCACACCACGGATGGCTGCGCACCAGCCGAAGTCATCAAACGCGGCCGTCAGACGCGCACCAAAGGCCCAGGCAGCGTTGCACCACAGGTACTTGCTGTGGTCGGTGCCGTCCACGTCTTCAACAAAGTTGAAGCTCTCGACCACGGTACCGTCCTTCGGGTTGTACGGCAGGCGACCCAGGAAGCGCGGCATGGTCAGGCCTACGTAGCGGGAGTCCTCCGAATCGCGGAACGACTTCCACTTGGCGTATTCCACCGTGTCGAACACCTTGGCCAGGTCACGCGGCTTGCCCAGGTCGGCAAACGATTCCAGACCCAGCAGCTCAGGCGATGACGATGCGATGAACGGAGCATGCGCGGCAGCGGCCACGTGCGCCATCTGCTCGATGAAATACATGTCTTCGGGCTGGCGCGTGACTTCGTAGTCCCCGATCAGTGCGCCAAACGGTGCACCACCGAACGTGCCGAATTCCTCTTCGTAGACCTTCTTGAACAGCGCGCTCTGATCAAACTCGATGGCCGTCTTGAAGTCTTTCACCAAGTCGCGCTTGGTTGCGTTGAGGGCCTTGATCTTGATCGTCTGGCCGGTGTTCGTTTCCTTGACCAGATAGTTCAAGCCGCGCCAGGTAGATTCCAGCTTCTGGAATTCCGGCGCGTGCATGATCGCGCTCAACTGCTGCGAGATCAGGCGGTCCAGCTCGGCCACACGCGCATCGAGCGTGGCCGACAGGTTGTCGGACACCACCACGGTGCCGCTAAGCACCTGGCTGGCAAGCTCGCCAATGATGTCCTTGGCGCGCGCACGCTCGGAGTCGGATTTGGCAACACGGCTTTGCTCGACGATGCTGTCGAGCAGGCTGAGTTCTTCCGCAACCGCGGCGCCTTGTGCGGCGGATTGGTTCTCAAGCATCTTCGCCTCCGTTGTTCTTGGCGCCGAGCTTCTTCGCGTTTTCGGTGTTCTTCAGCACTTCCGACAGCAGGTCTTCCAGCTTGTCGTTACCGGCCATCTTGTTGCGCAGGTCGGCCAGCTTGGAGCGGGCTTCCAGCAGCTTGCGCAGCGGCTCAACCTGCTCAACCACAGCTTCCGGGCTGAAGTCTTCCATCGAACGGAACTTCAGGTCGACGCCAAAGCGGCCACCCTCTTCCGTCAGCGTGTTGGGCACCTGGAATGCCGCGCGCGGCTCCACGCCCTTCATCACATCGTCGAAGTTGTCGCGGTCGATGTTGACGAACTTGCGGTCGCGCAGTTTGGGCTGCTCCACTTCGGATTGCCCCGACAGATCCGCCACCACGCCGACGACGAACGGCAGTTCCTTCTGCTCGATCGCGTCGCCAATCTCGACGTCGTACGTCAGTTGCACGCGCGGCGGGCGCACCTTCTGCAGACGCTTCTGCACACTTTCTTTTTTAGCCATGATTTTCCTCCACAGGCGCGAAATTGGCGCAGGGCTTAGCGCAGCGAGCTAAACGGGTCGGCACCGCCGCTGCTGGCACCGGCGGCGGCGGCCGGGGCAGCGGTGGAAGCGCCATGGTTGGCGGCTTCAGGCGCGGCCGGTGCGGCGGCCGGGGTGCCACGGCGCACGACGCGGCGACGCACCGGTGCGGGCTTCTGATCGCCCGGGAACAGGACTTGTTCGCCCAGCGTGTCGCGCAGCATGCGGGCGAGCACCTGCGCATCGGTCTTGACGTCGCCAGCCAGCGCGCTGTCGGCACGCAGTTCCTGCAGCGAGCGGCGCGCCACGCGCAGGCCGCTCACGGCCAGGATGCTCTTGGCCTGGCGGTCAGCGTTGTCACGCTGCAGCGCCTCTTCTGCTGCCAGGATGGCTTGCGGATATTTTTCTGCGCCGAACTGCAGCTGGGCGATGCGCACCCACGGCTCATCGCGCGTCGGGTTCTGCTTGGCGATCTGCTGATACAGGTCGATGGCCTTGTCTTGCTGGCCACCCTTGGCGGCGGTTTCCGCCTCCGACATGCTTTGTTTGAATGCCTCGTCGGTCTGCGGGCCAGGATTGGAGGTCGCGCAACCCGTGATCAGGGCGGCGGCACCAGCGAGCACGATGAGGGAACGGAGAACGCGAGAAATAGGCAGGAATTTGGCCACGGCGAGACTCTTCAAGGTTTCAAAGCGGTGTGTCGAAATCCAAGCATCCAATCAAATTCGCCGGAATTGGCGAGTTAAATGTTGGTCTCGACTGGCGCGAAATAGTACACTCCGCTCGTCGCCGTTGACAACCAAAAACGGATTATTACGAAACCGAAACATCCTTTGGATTCAATCGCTTACAGCAAGGTTTGGCCACAAACTGCGATTATTAAGAAACCGAAACATTTGAGCCAATTCCGTTTATTAAGAAATCGAAACATTAGCCGCTTTCGCCCGACTTGATGGTCAGCGGCGCTGGTCAAATCAAGAGAATTAAATAATCCAGAAATCAGGTATGAAGACGATGAAATTCGACACGGCATGGAGGCAGCCGGGCTGCGACCGCCTCCCGCGGCGCCGCGTCGCGACGATGTTCAAGCTGATGCTGGCGGGTGCCAGCGTGGTGGCCTTGGGGGCCTGCTCGACGGGGGCCAGCGTGCTGGCCGGCGCGGCCAACGGCGCGCTGGAAGCGATCGGGCTGAAATCGTCGAACGTGCCCGACTCTCAGAAGCCGCCGCGCGAGGTGCCGCTCAAACTGACGGCCGGCAACAACCTGAACGCCGCGAATGACCGGCGCCCGGTTGCGGTGGTGGTCCGCCTGTATTCGTTGAAGGACCCGACCAGCTTCTTGCAGGCGCCGTTCGACACCTTTATCGACCCGGCGCGCGAGAAGCAGACCTTGGGCGCCGACCTTGTGCAGGTGCGCGAGATGACGCTGATCCCCGGCCAGCGTTACGACTTCACAGAGAAGGTCTCGCGCGAGGCGACAACACTTGGCGTGGTGGCACTCTTCCGCAGCCCAGCATCGCAGCGCTGGAAGTTCGCCTTCAACACCGAAAAGAACGAGAAGTCCGGCATCGTGATCGGGCTGCACGCCTGCGCCATGACGCTGGCCAGCGGCACGCCGACGACAGCCGCCGGCAGTGCACCGCAGACCGACCTGAACCTGCTGTCGGCCGCACCCTGCGGTAGCTGAGCCCGCGCACAGATGCACCAGCACTAAAGACGAGAAAGGTCAACGTGAGCTATTCCGCAAAGATTCTTTGGGGCGAGGGGTTGTTCCTGCGCCCGCAGCACTTCCAGCGTCAGGACGCGTATCACGAGTCCCGCCTGCACGCGACGGCGCAAGCCATCCAGCCCTACGGATGGGGTGTGCGCCATGCGCGCTTTGATACCGACGCGCTGGCCAGCGGTGTGCTGCGCGTGATCGAGCTGTCGCTGTTCTTTCCCGACGGCGAGCTGTATTTCGCCCCGCAGGCCGATACCCTGCCGCCACCGCTGGTGCTCGATGCCATTCCGGCCGGCACCTCGGAGCTGACGTTCCACGTCGCGCTGTACCCGCTGCAAGACAACGGCGGCAACTACCGCGAGCCGCTGGAAGGTGGCGCCGTATCGCGCTTTGTGGGCACGGAAGAAGAAACGGCCGACCTGTATACCGAAGCCGAACCCGCCGCCATTACGTATCTGAAGAAGTCGGTCAAGCTGGTGGCCGAGACAGAGCCGCGCGACCAGTTCATCTCGTTGCCCGTGGTACGGGTGCGGCGCACCGGCACCGGCGGCTTCGAGTTGGACGAAAGCTTTGTCGCACCGAGCCTGGCGATCAACGCGTCGGCCGTGCTGTATCAGCGCCTGCGTCGGCTGCTCGATGCGCTGCAGGCCAAGGTGAATGCGCTGTATGGCTTTCACCGCGAGCCGACCAAGAACATCATCGAATTCCGCTCCGGCGACATTGCCTCGTTCTGGCTGCTGCATACGGCCAATGCGGCGTTTGCAGCGTTGTCGCATCTGTATCACCACCCCGATCTGCACCCCGAGCGGCTGTTCCAGGAGATGCTTCGCCTGGCCGGCGCGCTGATGACGTTCACCAAGAGCTACACCCTGGCCGACCTGCCCGCCTACGACCACGACAACCCGGGCCCGGTGTTTGCCAAGCTCGACACCATCGTGCGCGAGCTGCTCGATACCGTCATCTCCACGCGCTACTTTGCGATTGCGCTGGAAGAAACGCGCCCGTCGTTCCACCTGGGCCGGATCGACTCTGGCAAGATCGACGAAGACACCAGCTTCTACCTGTCGGTGTCGGCGGACATGCCTGCGGCGGAACTGGTGGAAGCCATTCCCGCGCGCTTCAAGGTCGGTGCGCCGGATGACGTGGAAAAGCTCGTGCTGTCGTCCATGCCTGGGGTGCCGCTTACCTACACGCCGCAGGTGCCGCCGGCGATTCCGGTGCGCCCGGGCGCGTGCTACTTCGCAGTGGAAGCGCGCGGCATGCTGTACGAACGCATGCTGCAGGCGCAGACCCTCACCATCTATGCCCCGGCCGGCATCCGGGAACTCAAACTTGAACTCATCGCGGTGACTTCATGAGCGCTACCACCACCCCCTCCCTGTTTGGCGGTTCGGCACCAGTACCGGGCAATGCAACAGCCGACGCGCGCGAATCGAGCACGCACGCGCGCACGCTGCTCGATTTGCTGTACGACGGTTTCTTCATGCTGTTTCAGTTGCGCAATGGCCAGCAACCAGCCAGCGCGGAGGAGTTCCTCTCGCGCGTGCGCGCGTTTCTGGAAGACTTCGATCGTGGTGCCAAGCGCCTAAACGTGTCGGCCGAAGACGTATTCGACGCTAAGTACGCCTTCTGCGCTGCGGTGGACGAAACCATCCTGTCGTCCAACTTCGCCATCCGCACCGCGTGGGAGCGCCGCCCGCTGCAACTCGTGCTGTTTGGCGAGCAACTCGCCGGTGAGACCTTCTTCGTCAAGCTGGAAGAACTGCGCGCGCACGGTGCGCCGCGCCTGCAGGCGCTGGAGGTCTTCCACATGTGCCTGCTGCTGGGTTTTCGCGGCAAGTACATCCTGGAAGGGCCGGAAAAGCTTGCGTACCTCACCGCGCGCCTGGGCGACGAGATTTCCGCCATCAAGGGCAAGCGCGCGGCCTTTGCGCCGCAATGGTCGCTGCCCGACAAGGTGGCCCACACGCTCAAGCGCGAGACGCCGCTGTGGATCTTCGGCGCCGTATTCGCGCTGATCGGCCTGCTGGCCTACATTGGCCTGTCGCACACGCTGCGCACCAAGACCAATGAAACGCTGGAGGGCTATTCACAGGTCATCAAGCTCGGGCCGCGTTTTTCGCACCTGACGATTTCGCTGCCTTAAGCGTACACATAGGGGCTTCCATTGCGGCAGTGGCCTTGATGGCCGCATGCCGCGCACCCCGCCTACCGCTGCCCCGCAACCCGAACCCTGCGCGATGCTGTTCCGATGAAGCCTTTGTTCAACCTGCCGGCCGCCGTGCCGCAAGCCGTCCTGGGCGCGCTGCTCGGGCAGCAGACCCGCCAGATCACGCTGGAAACGGCACTCGCCTCCGACAACCTCGTCGTCGAGCGCTTTACCGCTACCGAAGCCGTATCGGCCTCGTTCGTACTGCACATCGATTGCTTGAGCCCATCGGCGCACTTGGATACGGCCAAGCTGGCCGCGCAAGAGGTGACGCTGCGCCTGCAACAAGCCGACGGCACACGACGCGCGTGGCACGGCTACGTGGCAGACTGCGCGTCGTTGGGCGGCGATGGTGGCTTGGCGCGCTATCGCCTGCGTGTGGTGCCTTGGCTCGATCGCCTGCGCACCCGTAGCGATTGCTTCGTTTACCAGA
Organism: Ralstonia sp.; assembly: GCA_039592975.1. Taxonomy (GTDB): domain Bacteria; phylum Pseudomonadota; class Gammaproteobacteria; order Burkholderiales; family Burkholderiaceae; genus Ralstonia. Next base: position 21,826 of record JBCNQE010000012.1, read on the forward strand.
ACAAGACCGCGCTCGAGATCATCGAAGAGGTGTTTGCGGAGTACCCCACCGCGCACTACAAGATTGACGCCTCGCAGCTGTGCGCCAAGCGCTCGATCTGCTGCCAGTATCGCGAAAGTGACTACGCGTTTGTGATGCGCCTGCTGGCCGAAGAAGGCCTGTCGTTCCGCTTCGAGCATGACCAGAGCGACGATCAGCAGAGCAACGCGCAGTCGCGACACACCGTCGTCATCTTCGACAACGACGCGCAGCGGCCCACTTGCCCGCAGCCCGAGATCCGCTTCCACCGCGTGGACGCCACCGAGAGCGAAGACGCCATTGAGCGCCTCTCGCACGCGCACAGCGTCGGCACCAATGCCGTGACTGTTGCGTCATGGGACTACAAAGCCCTGGCCGCCACCGCAGCCCAAGCCAGCGCCAGCGATCCCGGCGGAGAACTGCCGACGCTGGAACGCTTTGAGGCCTCCGGCCCCTACCAATTTGCGGATGCACAAGGCGCCAGCCACGCCGCGCAACTGCGCATGCAAGCGCACGAGGGCGCTTACCTGCGCTACGAAGGCCAAGGCAGCGTGCGCCAGCTTGGCGCCGGCCAGCGCTTCACGCTCACGCAGCACTTCGACAGCAAGCACAGCGAATTCGTCACGCTACAGGTCGAGCACGAAGCCGCCAACAACCTGGGCGCGGACATCGCGCGATTGCTCTCCACCACCGACATCGAATCGGGCAGCTATCGCAATCGTTTCGTCGCCGTACCGGTCGAAGCGCCCATCGTGCCGCCGTATCGACGTCGACCCACCGCGCCTGAAGGCCAGGCCGCCGTGGTCATCGCCGACGACGGCGCTCCGCTCACCACCGACCGCGACCACCGCGTGCGCATCCGCTTTCCGTGGCTACGTGCGCCGGAGACGAATGCGTTCTCCGACCCATCCAGCAGTGACCGCACGCAAGTCACCGCCTGGGTACGCGTGGCCACCGCCAGCGCGGGGCCGAATTGGGGTGGCAACCACCTGCCGCGCGCCGGCACGCAGGTGCTGCTCACCTTCATCGATGGCGACATCGACCGGCCGCTGGTCGCCATGCAGTTGCACAACACGCAGGACGCCCTGCCCTGGCCGGCTGCGGATGCGCCGCTTGGGCAAGCGTTGTCCGGCTGGCACTCGCAAGGCCTGGGTGGTGACGGCTATAACCAGTGGGTCGTCGACGATCATCCCGGCCAGCTGCGCATGCGCGTGGCCAGCTCGACTGCGAACAGCCAACTCAACCTCGGCTATGTGACCTCGCACGGCCCTACCGGTGGTGATCGTGGCGAATGGCGCGGCACCGGTGCTGAACTGCGTACCGATGCGTGGGCCGTCGTGCGTGCGGGCGCTGGCCTGCTGCTGTCCACCACCGCGCGAGCACAAGCTGGCGGCACGCTGGTCGATGCGCATGAAGCGCGCGGCCAACTGACCGCTGCGCAGAAGACGGCGCAGCGTCTGTCCGACGCGGCTGCCAGCCAGCAAGCCCTGCCGCTGGCCGCCAACGAAGCATTCGAGCCCATCGATAAGGCGCTGGACCCCGCACAAGACGGGCACTACCCGAGCAACGTCAACGGCCAAGACACCAAGCAGCCGGTCGACAAGTTTGGCCAGCCGCTGCTGGTGGCGGAATCCCCATCGAGCATCGCCCTCGCCTCGCAGGCCACCACCACTGTCTACGCGGGCCGGCATCTGCATGGCACGGCACAGGCGGACTGGCACCTTGCCGCCGGCAACGTCATCGCCGCTGCGGCCGCCAAGGGGGTGAGCCTGTTTGCGCAGCGCAATGGCGTTCGCGTGATTGCCGAAGGTGGGCCGGTCTCCATTCAGGCGCATACCGATGCGTTGGCTGTGCTGGCGGATAAGGCGGTGACTGTCACCTCATCCACCGATTCAGTCGAGATCCTCGCGCAGCAGAACATCGTGCTGCATGGTGGGGATTCGTTGATTCGGCTGGAAGGCAATGCGGTGACGTTTGAGACGTCGGGGCTGCTGTCGGTGAAGGGCGCGGGGCATCCTCTGGTGGGACCTGGGGGCGCAGCCGCCAATCTAGCCATTTTCCCTCAAATGCAGATTGGACCGTATAAAGGCAAGCTGAATCTGGCTGATCAGCACGAGAAGCCGATTGCCGACTGTATATATAAGGTGGTGAGTCCATCCGGGAAGACTCTTGCACAGGGCATCACCGACAAAACTGGCTCCAGCATTGTAGTTGCGACCGACGAAGGCCCAAATGCAACAGCGTATATTGGACGCGGCGATTGGATAATCTCAGAAGAAATCATTTCCGACATCAATGAATCTTGCTGCTAATTTGAATTTATAAACGAACCGAATATCAGAACGCATATGCACAACCATTCAGGCAACGCCTATGTAAGATTCGGCGCAAGCATGGGTGCGCCTATCAGTGGCATCACCTACCGCTTAAGTCAGGCCGCCGGAAGCAAGTGGGAGGGTACAAGCGACGAGTTCGGAAACACGCAAGTACTTTGGCTGTTCTCCAGCTGCGATAGCCCCACACAGGTAGGCGAGCATCACCACGCCTCGCCACCTGAAAAAGGTGCCTGGCATATCCAAAGTTCGTCAGACACCGCCTCGATAACCATTGAAGTCAAAAGAGATAACGGGACTTGGAAAAAAATCGGCAATTTCCAGATTGAGGTTGGAAAAGAAAAATTGGTCCATGCCGAGATCGGGACTCTTTCCATGCCATTTGCTTTAGTTCTAGCCAAAAGCTAGGTTCCCCAGGAAATAGAGATGGCTAACAGCACCGCGCAGGCGACTGTACTTCCGCCAAGCCAAGCCAACGGCGGGGCACTTCAAAATAACTATCAAATTCCGGTTGTACACTGGGTTCAGCTGAATTTGTCAATGAACCAGCATGAAGAAAATGGCTCGATAACACAACGTGCCGTAATGCAGCTTCCATATGTTTGGGTCTGTGAATCCGATGACCACCCCAATCAATGGACTGTGGTATCTACAGGCGTTACTGGTGGCGCCATCGGCAATTACACTCCGCTCCGCCTAGCGCTTCCCGTGGTTGGAAGATACCGTGCCTATATTCGAGAGCCGGGACTTACCATCAATGCGGGGACGATCTACAACATTCCCTTTCACGCCCTAACAAGTGCCGAAGATAGCGATCGCGAGGTGCAACCTTGGCTGGCACTCACTGTGACGGCTGGAGCCTCGCCCCAAACCCGTAACGTCATACAACAGTTGCCGAATGCATTCGGTCGAGCAACTGCCGAGTACCCTTCGAACGGAACCGCCCAAACACTCAATCAAACGCATACCCAAGCATCTGCCGCCCTGAACCTCGGGCTGTATACGATGACACGTCAGCTATGGGCCGACGCAAGCAGGACGTACGGCGCTCATCATCCCGCGATCACTGGTAGCACATATCGGCAAGTTCTGGAAACCCTCTACCGAGAGCAGTTTCCCGAAAGTGCTACGCATGCTGTGACTCTGACAAGTGATAACGGCACGCGAACAGTCGAATTCAATCCGATGGCGACAGTAGGCGGGCGAACTACCCGCACCTTTCTGGCGAACAACGGACAGCCTTCGGGCCTAATGACAGCCAGAGAGTCCCTCCGAAGAACACATCCTCTGACCGTGGAAAAGCTCTTGGCTGCAATGACTTCATTGAACATACACTACGCTCTTTCTACCGGAGCTTGGCGTCCGCACTACGGCTCAACACTTCATCGCTATGCGTCAGCGCTCGACGTCACACACTTACGCACCCGCGTGAATGAAGAGAATGGAACGACCACAGAGGTCCGCATCCACCTGCATCGAGTTGAAGATCCGGAAGCCAACCCGTTGAACACAGACGCAGTTGCGAACACTCTGGCAAAACGCAGAAAGCGTGACTTTTCGCTGGCATTTCATCGCTACCTTGGTGAGCGCAAGCAAGCCGGGGAACTTGGTTGGCTGGGAGGCCCGTGGCAACTAACTTACACAAATGTCGGGTTGCAAGGAAATGCGGTATACATAAAAACCGATGATGTGCATAAACATCACGTACACATAAGCATACCGTAGTGAAAATTTCGCTAACAATAAATGTTGTAGTTTTGGCGACGAGGCATGGAAAAATTAATCATTACTTTATCGACCTTGATCGCGTTCGTCTTTCCGATCACGGCTCACTCATCTGGCTCAAATCAGTTTTACAGCGAAGAGGAAGGAGCCTATTTTGATATCCCCCCGCCCCCAGCTAGGAAAGTTAGCAGCCAGGACATCTATAAAGATTTATCCCAAGGAAAAAGGGTAAAGCTGACATTCATGCCCGCGGAAATATGGCCTGTTCGAGCGGTGTACGTGGAGCGAACAAAAGATGTTATCGAATTCGATAGGCAAGGACACGTTATTTTTGACAGCAATGACCCCATAGACCCATCGCAATCGAAGCAGGAAAACCTCTCTATGGAGCAAATCTTCCTGAACGGCAAGCCGTTCTGGACTGGCGCAGATATTTTCAGAAAAATTAGCGTATCAAACCGAGAGGACGTCAGCCCAATTTTCGCCACGATGCCTGCCGGACTTGTGCGTGCGCGGAATGGAAAATTCTGCCCAGTTCGGGAGATTGGATCAAAGAAGAGATTTGGCCTCGATCGATACACCCTTGACGGAGACTGCGACGCGGCGATTCAGGTCAGCATCCACGGAAGCCTATATTGGACTTATCCCGCGTTCAGAAAAATTAAAGAGCCCTATTTTTACTGGAAGATTCAATATTTTAGCGACCCCATCGAGCCGTTCCCCAGCCCTGGCGAGGGGTGCCTACTTTATTGCGACGATGCTTCGCGCAAAGCAGCAGAAGAACGTTCGAAAGCGAACTAGCTTTTAGCAGTGGCGCCGCTTTGAAATCGAGCTACCGCCGTGGGGATCGTTAACGACGGCACCCTCGCTCGCCGCTGACCGCACGCAAGTTATCGCTTGGGCAAAGCCCCCATGCGTTTCCACCAAAACTGCGAACACCACATCCACGATGGCATCCGCACACAGCCAGCCAGCGAACGATAAGAGCATCGTCACGGTATCCCTGACCTTGCAGGCCCAATGATGAAGCCGCGCACTCTACTACTGTGGCTCGCGGGGGCGTCTATCGGAGGCCTCAGCTACAGCAAATTGGGCTGCCAGAAGCTTGCGGAGATCCAATTCGATCTCGGGAAAAACATCGTCGACACCGCGAAGGCATCCGGCGTGCCGAGCTTTCAGGTGAGCGAAACAGCGGGGCTCGTTGACTACAGCATCAATGGCATCCCGAAAACCGTGCCTGTCCGCTACATGCGCCCGGACTATGAAGTTAGTTGGAGCCCGATTTTCGCGTTCACGATGTACGCCGACCGGGATATCTCGCCGAATCTGCCGGTGGATACCGTCACGCTGCAATTCGACAACAGGACTATAAAAACCCATGCCGAAGCGCAAGCTTTGATAGAGCAGACGATTGCCCAATTCCAGCGCGGCAAATGGCAGCGCTACTACGATCCTGAATGGGATGTGTTGCTAACGGGGCGCTCCAGCTTGCTCGATGAACATGGGCACGTCGGAGGAGATTTGAACACGATCGATCCTGCCTACAAGATTCCAGCGGAGGACTGGCCGTTGGTTGCGGACGAGGGCCCGACTTGGACCTGGATTGGTGATGGCGTTCTGGCGAGCTTGCATGTTCTGGGCTACAAAGGCTCGGATGGCCTCTACTACACGGTCAGTCTTGACTTCGATCTCGCGGATATAAAGTTCAAGCGCGACGCGGAGAATCTAGCGCAGAAGCACAAGGAGGGCGATGCCAAGGGCTGGAACAGTACTGCCAATTACGAAGCAGACAAGAAAAAACGCGCAGCCCTGAACAAGCGCCTGATCGAAAACGCCATCAGGCGCGGCGACACGGTCGTCAGCCCAAGCCCTTTGAAGTGACCGTATCAACAGAAGAACCCCATGCGTTTTCTAAAGAAACTGTTCGGACGCAACACCAACGATAGCGCCCGCGACACACCCCAGCCGCCGTCAGACGAGAGCGACACCTCCAGCGACATCGCCCCGGAACTCGCGCCTGCGCTGGAGGCTTACCAACAAGGCCAGCATGAGGCCGCCATCGCCGCCGCCGCACCCCACGCAATTCGCTATGCCGACGCCAATCGTCTATGCGCACTCGCCTATTCGGACATGCACCGCTATCCGGAGGCTTTCCCCTACTGGCTAGCGCTGTTCGAACAGGAACGCAGCGCACACAACGCGCTGCAACTCGCAACCACGTCGGTGATGTGCGGCGAACTCAAGCGCGGCGAAGCGTGGCTGATGAAGTTCGACGAGATCAACGAGCAGACGCACGAGCTGTCCAGCGTGACCGCGCGCATCCAGTTCATCTCCGCACTCAAGCAGAGTGGGCATATGGCAGAAGCGCTGCCCTACCTGGTCTGGCTGCGCGACGTCTACGCACATGTGCGCATTACGGACTCGCATTTCCTCTATATGCGTGGCATTCCGTTCTTCACGAGCTTTCTGGAAAACAGCTTGCCCATTCTCAAGGCCAACCTGTCGGACGAGGCGATCGTCGAATGGTACGGCGCCCTGTCAGGCCAACTCGATGAGGACGGCGAGGCGCAGCTTGCGCAGTGGCTGCAAACTCTGACGGTCTCGGACGAAGCGTCGCGTTAAGTCCACGGAAGGCGGCTCCACTGAATGTTCTGGCTTCTCTTTCTAGCTCTGCCCGTGTGCGCAGGCGCGAAGGCTGCAACCCTCGTCGGACCACAGCACGGCTTCCTCGCGGGCCTTGGCGCTCTGGTCGCCGTTATGGTTGCGGTGCTGATTCCGCAGACAGCACTGGTGTACTGGTTGGGTGGTATCGCTGAGCGCCGGAACAAGGCGCGTGGTGACGCGCTTCGTCCAGCTGCAGCGGCCCCACCGCCAATCGTCCAGTTGCCTGAGCGCATTGGCAGCCACGCACGGTTCAGGGCATTGGTGCTCTATGGCGTGGACGACGCACGCCAAGACGCAACACGACTTGTCTACGATCTGTTGAAAGACGAGGTTGCTAGGCACCTCAGCGTGGAGGTCGAGCACGATGACTCCGACGCCGCCCTCCCCATGGTGTCGACTAGCGAGGTGGCCGAAGCGCTGGAAGGCTCGGGGCTTTCCCCGGAGGATGTCCTCGTGATCTTCCGCTCGCACGATCTGGCGTGGGTCGGTTTCCGAAGCGGCAACGACAGTTTTCGCTTCCGGCATCACGCTGTCACGGAGGTGAGGTGTTCCGTGGTCCATCCCGCAAAGGGTTCTGGCGGGTTCGGTTTCGCATTTCAATTCGGCGATGCGCTCCGCGCACATGGAAGCATCGCCTACTACGAGCTGCCGTTCGGCTATCACGCTCGGCACGAGGGCGTATTCACATCTGCCGTCACGGAGATCGCCCACATGCTGGAAGCCAAGCTGATGTCCGAGACGTACGCGGACGCTTAAACCAACAGCAATGACCCTTAGTCACCCGTCATGAACGCATTCGAATGGATTGGCGCCGCTGGCCGTAACGTCGCACGGCACCACTTGGCTGTGTTGTGCATGGGTGCGGTGCTTGCCGGATGCGATTCAACCGACACGCGCGTCAACCATGACCCAGCGTCTTTGGGGCAGTACATCCGCCTGGGCGAACTCCCTCAAGCCGTTCGCTATGAGGTGGCCACGCTGCCCGAAAGCAATGGTCGTGCAGATGGTGTCCCGGGGCCTACGGACTACGTCGCGCTGATTGCCGCCGTCACGATGTCAGCGGCCGAGAAACCGATGACCAGTCGACCGTTTTATACGGGGCAACAGCCGATCCCAGAGCCCTTCCTACGCCAGTGGCTGACTGCTGCTGAGCAATCGGCACTGCATGACGGCGCGCTACAAGAGAAAGGGCGAGCTGCATACAACGTAGCGGACTTGGCAACGCGACCCGTTAAGCGGGCAATTGCCGTTCCGGTTGACGCGGAACACTGGGTTTTCTATCTGGAGTATGTAGCGCCCTGACCCGCAGCCCTAGTACGGCGACCGGGGCGGCCGGGTGCTGGCGATGCATTACTCCCCACCACCGGGCGCCAACACCTCACGCTGCCCATTACGCCCCATCGGCGACACCAGCCCCGCAGCCTCCATCTGCTCAATCAGCCGTGCCGCGCGGTTATAGCCAATGCGCAGTTGCCGCTGCACGGACGAAATGGACGCCCGCCGCGTGTTCAGCACAAACGCAGCGGCTTCGTCGTAAAGCGGGTCGGCTTCTGCATCCCCGCCCTCGCCACCGAACAAATCGCTGCCCGCAGCCGCCTCAGCCGGGTCACCGGCGAGGATGGCTTCGTCATATTCCGGCTCGCCAAACTGCTTCCAGTGTTCCACCACACGGTGCACTTCTTCATCGGCAACGAATGCGCCGTGCACACGTTGCGGATAGCCCGTACCCGGCGGCAGGAACAGCATGTCGCCCTGCCCCAGCAGAGATTCCGCGCCCATCTGGTCGAGAATCGTGCGTGAGTCGATCTTGGACGACACCTGGAACGCCACACGCGTCGGAATGTTCGCCTTGATGAGCCCGGTAATCACGTCGACCGACGGCCGCTGCGTCGCGAGAATCAAATGGATACCGGCTGCACGCGCCTTCTGCGCCAGCCGTGCGATCAGTTCTTCGATCTTCTTGCCAGCCACCATCATCAGGTCAGCCAGTTCGTCGATCACGACCACAATCATCGGCAGCGTGGAGAGCGGCTCCGGTGCGTCAGGCGTGAGCGAGAACGGGTTCGGCACCTTGCGGCCCGCCTGCTCCGCCGCGCGGATCTTCTGGTTGTAGCCGGCCAGATTGCGCACCCCCAGGGTAGACATCAGGCGATAGCGCTTTTCCATCTCGCCCACGCACCAGTTGAGCGCGTGCGCGGCCTGCTTCATGTCGGTCACCACCGGCGCCAGCAGATGCGGAATGCCCTCGTACACCGAGAGCTCCAGCATCTTGGGGTCGATCATGATCATGCGCACGTCATCAGGCGTGGCCTTGTACAGCATCGACAGGATCATCGCGTTGACGGCCACCGACTTGCCCGAGCCCGTCGTGCCGGCCACCAGCAGGTGCGGCGCGCGTGCGAGGTCCGTCACCACCGGGTTGCCGGTGATGTCCTTGCCCATGGCCAGCACGAGGTGCGAGGCGTGCGACTGGAAGTCCGCCCCGTTCACGACTTCCGACAGGCGGATCATTTCGCGCTTGGCGTTGGGCAACTCCAGCCCCATGCACGTTTTGCCGGGAATGGTCTCAACCACGCGGATGGATGTCACGCCCAGCGCACGGGCCAGGTCCTTCACCAAGCCGACCACCTGTGCGCCGCGCACGCCCACGGCGGGGTCGACCTCGAAGCGGGTGATGACGGGGCCTGCCGAGGCGCCCACCACCGTCACGGGCACCTTGAATTCGGCCAGGCGCTGGGCGATGAGGTTGCTGGTTTCGTCCAGGTGCTCGGCCGAGACGGCTTCTGCGCTGGTCGATGCAGCCGTCAGTAGCGCGGGGCTGGGCAGCCGGTAATCCACGTAACGCGGCACCACTGGAGCCGGGGCCGGCGCGGGCGTGGCGACGTTGGGCACCGGTGGCGCGGCGCGGGAGACGACCGCACCCACCACGGCAGGCAGGACGATGCGAGGTTTCGGCACAGGCGCCACTTCCACTTCCGGTGCGATTTCGCTCTGCTCTGGCATGGCGGCGGCTTCGGCAACCGGTGCTTCATCAACCTCCGCCTCTGGCGCGTTGAATGCGGGCACAACCGCTTCCATCATCGGTTCGTTGTCTGCCTCTGCCTCTGCCTCGGGCTCAGACACTGATGCGGCAGGCGTCATGAGGTTGCGCAGTTCTGCCAGCAAGGCTTCTGCCTCCTGGCGCACGGCCTCCAGATCGACAACTGGTACAACCGGGGCAAGGGCAATAGATTCGGCTTCCACGGTCCCGGCCTGCGTGGGCTCCGTTGCCTGCGTATCCGCTGTCTCCGGCACAGGCGATGCTTCTGCCAGTGGCGCGACGGGTGCCGCAGGCGTGCGCTCGCGCAATCCCAACTGCGGTTGATGGAATGGGCTGCTGACAATCGTGGCGCGCGGCTTGGGGCGCGCTTGTGCAGCTTCTGGTGCCGGTTTAGGCGCGGGTGCGGGCGTTTCCTTGGGAGTAGCAGGCGGTTCTGCAGGCGCCGCTTTCTGTGCATCGAGCAGCGGCCAGATTTCGCCGGGCTGCGGCGGAGACGGCCGCGTGCGCGGCGGCGGTTGCCACGCCGGTTGGCGGCGTGCGGACACGGCTTCGATACCGCGATGGCGCGTCGTCGGCTGCGCAGGGCCTGTGTTGCCGGTCCAACGTGCTTCGCCGGCGCCACCCAGGCCGAGTGCGGTCGGCTTCAGGCCGTCATCCAGCGGCTCACCTTGCTGAAACGACGGTTCGTCTAGTGGTTCGTCTTCTGCAGCAGGTTTGCGCTTGAGCACTTGTTGCCAAGTGCGGCCGAACACCATCGGCGCCACCCAGATGAGCACACCGAGCATCAGCAGAAAGGCGCCGGTCCAGCCCAATACGTGCGAAAACAGCGCTGACAACGTATGCCCCGCCGCGCCGCCCGCCTTGTCTTGCGGGTCGCCGCCGGCGGTCAGTGCTTCGAGCGTGCTGCTGGCGCACAGTGCAACCAGCGTCACCAGCCAAAGCCGGACGGTACCCCGCCCTTGCAGGAAACCCCGCTCCCCTGCCAGCGCGCGCATTGCGTACCGCCACACCAGCGGCAGCAGCCACACGGTGGAAATGCCAAACCAGCCAAGCCCCATTTCAAACGCCATCCACGAATTCCAGCCCGCGATTGTAGCGGGGCGCGCCACCGCACAGAGAAACGCCCGACCGAAAAATACATCGGCCGGGCGCCTCGGGCTGCGAAATCGGGCTTAACGCGCGGCGACGCGCTTGCCGCTCGTCGTATGCGTGGCTTCGATCAGCAGAATGATCATCAGGATGGTGCCGGCCAGCGCAAACACGGCATAGCCGATATTGCCGCCCTCGATGGCGAACAGCGACGGCGAATAGCTTTGCCCCGTGCAGATCATCGTGCCGGCGGTCATGCCGGTGTAGTGCATGCCGCAAACGGCCACGCCCATCACCAACGCCGCACCGATCTGCTGGTTGCGCGTTTTGACGGTGGTCGCCAGCCACAGTGCAACGATGGAGACCACGATCGCAATCAGCGCGGAAACCGCCATGATGGAGATGTCCCACTCGAACGTGCTGTTGGTGTGCACAGCGGCCATGCCGGTGTAGTGCATCACCGCGACGCCCAGGCCGGTGAGGACGCCCCCTTCCGCGATGTTCTTCATGCGGTTGCCCGTGGTGCGTGAAGCCAGCACGAGCCCCGCGCCGGCAAACACCATCACCACCAGCAGCGATACCATCGTCATGAACAGGTCGAACTCCAGGCGCACCGGGGTGCGATAGGCGGCCATGCCGATGAAGTGCATGGACCACACTGCCCCGCCGCCCAGCGCCACGCTCGCGCAGATCAGCCGGTCCGTGTCGATGCTGCCGTTTTTATTGCGGATGCGTCTTGACCATCGCAAGCCCACATACGCGCCTGACACCGAGATGAGATACGACAGCCCCACCAGCAGCCAGTCGTATGCGTAGGGCACGATCGCGCCCGGCACCGCGGAAAAGCCGTTGAACATGGCACACCCTCCCGTTTCAACACCACAAGGCTGCCGAGTTGCCGGGCAGCATCGGCTGGCCGCCCGGGTACTGGGTGGCCGTAACTTCGTTGTCTTTGCTTTGTCTTGGAATGGCGTGGCCCCGACCGGGCCGTGCTGCGCAGTATGGCGAGCGACACTTGCCCAGCCAATCACCTGATCTAGGTAACTTTGGGTCGACTTTTTGGGCTGGCCCCGCATTTGCGTGCGCAATGAGAAACGCGTTTCTTAGGAGGCCCCATGTCGCTGATTGTCGCCGCCCGGTTCGATACGTTCGAGCGCGCAGAAAGCGCCGCGCGTGCGCTGTTCTCTCGCGGATTTTCCGAAGATGACGTGAACGTGTTCTTCGTCAATCCTTCAGGGCAGCATGCCGCGTTTCCCATCGGCGGAGACCAGAACGCCGACCCTGGCGCTTCGCAGGCGCATGCCGGCGCCGGCAAAGGGATGGCCGTGGGTGCAGCAATTGGCGCCGTGGTGGGGGTGTTCGTGCTGATTTCGCTGCACGTTCCCGTGCTGTTTTCGGTGGTGGCGGCTGGTGTGGGCGCCTATATCGGCTCGCTGGCCGGCGCGATGTTTGCCACCCGAGACGAGCCCGAACCGGAACAGCCGCCCGATGCCACGTTGCGCAAGCGCCATTCCGGCGTGCTGCTGGCCACGCGCGTGACACCCGACCAGGAGGCCGAAGCGGCACGCGTGCTGGCAGAAGCCGGTGGCATGGATGTGGAAGAAGCCGCCGGCCGCTGGCGTAACGGCGAATGGGTCGACTTCGACCCGCTCAGTCCGGCCAAGCTGAACCCGAAAGTCGCTCAACGGGCTGCGTAGCTCGCCGACGTCAACGACGACTTCACGTTAGCTAGCCGTGCTGGGCGCGGTGCCGTCCGACTGCATCGGCACGGGCTGTACCTGCTTGTCGTTCAGCATGGTCCACACCACGATGGCCGCGACGATATCGAATACAGCCAGCGCTACAAAGAGCGGGTTGTAGCCGATGGTGGCCGCCAGCGAACCGACCGCCAGCGAGAACAGCATCCCGCCCATATAGCCCGACATGCCTGCCAAGCCCACCGCCGTGCCGACTTCATGCTTGCCGAACATGTCCGACGTGAGCGTGTACAGCGCGCCCGACAGCGTCTGGTGCGCAAAGCCGCCCACGCAGAACAGCGCAATCGCCGTGTAGGGGCTCGTTGCCAGTCCAATGCAGGCGGGGCCGACCATGCACAGACATCCCGTCACCATCACCAGCTTGCGTGACGTCACCAGCGACACCTTGAAGCGCTTCTGGAACCACGGCGCCAGATAGCCGCCCAGCACGCAGCCCACGTCGGCTGCCAAAAACGGCAGCCACGCAAACAGCGCGATTTCCTTCAGGTTCATATGGCGCTCGGTGGCCATGTACAGCGGAATCCAGTAGTTGAACGTCTGCCAAGCCGGCTCCGACAGAAAGCGCGGAATGGCGATGCCCCAGAACCGCTTGCTGCTGACGATCTTGCCCCACGAAGGCTTGGGCGCGTCGGCGTTGTCTTCGTGCACCTCCTGGCCGGCGCGGATGTAGGCGTGCTCCTCTTCAGACAAGCGCGGGTGCTTGGTCGGCACGCGGTACAGCGCGAACCACAATACGCTCCACACCAGCCCCATCACGCCGATCACCCCAAAAGCCAAGCGCCAGTCGCCATGCAGGATGCACCAGACCACCAGCGGCGGCGCCACCACCGCCCCGACCGACGAGCCGATGTTGAACCACCCTGTTGCAATGGAGCGCTCCTTGGCCGGAAACCACTCCGCCGTGGCGCGCAGGGCCGAGGGAAAGCCAGCTGCCTCCGTCATCCCCAGCATGGCGCGGAACGCGGCCAGCGACAGCCAGCCGCTTGCGGTGCTGTGCAACAGACAAACCAGCGACCACGCCCCCGCAAACAACGCAAAACCCAGCTTGGTGCCCAGCACGTCCAGCACGTAGCCGGCCACGGGCTGCATCACCATGTAGGCGGCCTGGAACGCCGCCACGATATAGCCGTACTGCTGCGTGCTGATGCTCAGCACCTTGTTGACTTCAGGCGCCGCCACGGCCAGCGCGTTGCGCGCCAGGTAGTTCATGACCAGGCCGCTCAAGACGAGCCCGATGATCCACCAGCGCAAGCCTTTGATGGGTTTCATGTTGTTGTCTCCTTAGAGCCCCCCGGTTTTATTCTGGTGTGGGGCGTACTGCGTTCAGATCGTTCAAATGATTCAAATGGGCAAGGCAGCTTCCGGTAATCCAGTCACCCCGGGGCGCAACGCAAAAATGGCGCCCGAGAGCGGATCGCCGTCGATCTGGATCGACGTGACGAACAACGTATCCAGCCCCGGCCCGCCAAAGGCACACATGGCGGGCTTGGACGTGGGCACGGCAATGCTGCGGTCCAGGCGACCATCCGGCGTGAACCGGTGCACCAGGCCTGCATCGTTGCCGCAGATCCAGTAGCAACCGTCGGCGTCCACGGCCGCGCCGTCTGGGCGGCCGGGGTAGGCGTTCATGTCAATAAACACGCGGCGGTTGTGTGGCGTACCACTATCGACGTCGTAATCGAACGCCCAGACAACCCGCCGGCTGGCATGCGAATCCGACAGATACATCGTGCGGCCATCGGGGCTGAAGGCCAACCCGTTGGGCACGATCAGATCGTCGATGATTGCATCCAAGCGTGTTTCGCCGCCCGCCGCATCGAAGCGATACAGCTTGCCTAGCGGCAACCCCAGCGAGAGGTCGAACACCATGGTGCCGGCCCAAAAGCGGCCCTGGCGATCGGTCCGGCCATCGTTGAAGCGCATGTCCGGGCGTGCGTGCGCCACGGTAGCCAACCGTTCCACCGGCCCGAGCGCCACGCCCGCCCTTGGCTGCGGGGCGTAGAAAATGCCCGTCTCCATCGCCAGCGCCCAGCCATGCGACGTCATGCCGATGCAGCCGGCCATTTCCGGCAGCGCCCACGTATCGCATTGGTCGGTCGATGCAGTCCAGCGCCACAGCGTACGGCGCGGAATATCCGTCCAGTACAAGGCTTGTTGGCCGACGTGCCAGACGGGGCTTTCACCGACGCCGCATTGCATGGTGCCCACCCGCCCCACGATCGACTCTACATTCACGTGCATCGGGTCAATCTCCAAACGGGCCGGCTTTGACGAACGCGCCCCCCTGATACACCGCCGCGGGGTCGTCGGCGGGCAGCGGAGGCTGTGCCTCGACCTTCTCGCGGAAGATCTCGCTCGTCTCCGTGGGCAGGTAGCCGAGGTGCGCGGCGTGGCGGTTGTCCCACCAATGGTCGCGGTTGCCCGACATGCCGTAGACCACCGTAAAGCCCACGCGAGGCACGAACAGCGAGCGGCGGATGAGCTGCTCCAAGTCGTCATAACCAAGCCACGTGACCAGCATGCGGCGATCCTTCGCTTCCGGAAACGACGAACCGATGCGGATGGCGACGGTTTCGATGCCGTAGCGGTCGAAATAGAAGCTGGCGAGTTGCTCGCCGAAGACCTTGCTCAAGCCGTAGTAGCCGTCGGGTTTGGTCGGCACCGTGCTGTCGATCACCTCGCCCTGCTTGTAGAAGCCGATGGTGTGGTTCGAGCTGGCAAACACGATGCGGCGCACACCATGGCGACGCGCGGCTTCGTACAGGTTGTACGTCCCTTGGATATTGGCCGGCAGGATTTCCTCAAACGGCCGCTCGACCGACACCCCGCCCAGATGCACGATCGCATCCGTGCCGGCGACGAGCGCATCCACGGCCTGCGCATCGGCCAGGTTGCACGGCACGATCTCTTCGCCAGCACGCGCGTCGCCCAGATTTGATATATCAGACAGACGCAAAAACTCGGCGTACTTGGGCAGACGCTCACGCAGCACCTTGCCGAGGTTGCCGCCCGCACCTGTGAGCAGCAAGCGATGGCAGCGCGTGGTCACGCCGTCGAGCGGATCGTTTTGAACGTTCACTTCAGTGGTCATATCAGTTTAGGGATCAGGAGGTCAGGTTACCGGGGCGGGGTTGAACAGGGCCAAGGCATTATGCAGGCCGAGCTTGTCGGCGCAAACCTGCTTGCGGCCGCTCGCCACGTCAAGAATCAGGTGGAACAGTTCCCAGCCGATGTCGGCGATGCTCGCCTCGCCCGTGGCGATGCGGCCGGCGTCGAGGTCGATCAGGTCATGCCAGCGCTCGGACAGCGCCTTGCGCGTCGACACCTTGATGACCGGTGCCATGGCCAGGCCATACGGCGTACCGCGGCCGGTGGTGAAGACCTGCAGGTTCATGCCCGAAGCTAATTGCAACGTACCGCACACAAAGTCGCTGGCGGGCGTGGCGGCAAAGATCAAGCCTTTGCGGCGCACTTTCTCGCCCGGGCCGAGCACGTCGACGATGGGTGTGCTGCCCGATTTGACGATCGAACCCAGCGCCTTCTCCACCACGTTGGACAGGCCGCCCTTCTTGTTGCCCGGCGATGGGTTGGCGCTGCGGTCAGTTTGGCCACCGCTGAGGTAGTTGTCGTACCAGGCCATCTCGCGTAGCAGTGCGCGGCCGACGTCTTCGTCGATGGCGCGGGGCGTAAGCAGATGGATGGCGTCGCGCACCTCGGTCACTTCCGAGAACATCACGGTACCGCCGGCACGCACGATCAGGTCTGCTGCAAAGCCGACAGCCGGATTGGCGGTGACGCCAGAGAACGCATCGCTACCGCCGCACTGCACGCCGACGACGAGATCGGACGCCTGGCAGGTTTCGCGTTGACGCTTGTTGAGGTGTTCCAGGCGGCGCTCGGCCATTTCCATGATGGCGTCAGTCATGCCAATAAAGCCGTCGAACGCTTCGTCCTGCAGGCGAAGCACGGGCGAATCGGCAGTCCCCGCAACCTCAATGGGAATACGGCCGCCCGGGGCAAGCTTTTCCGGCACGAGGCGTTCGGGCACGAGCTTCTCGCAACCCAGGCCGATCACCATGATCTCGCCGCCGAAGTTCGGGTTGAGCGCGAGGTTCTGCAACGTGCGGATCGGCACGATCGCAGCCGGCGCGTTGATGGCGACGCCGCAGCCGTACACGTGGTTAAGCGCAACCACATCATCCACGTTGGGGTACTTCGGCAGCAGCTCACGTTTGATGCGGCCGACCACGTAGTCCGTCACACCGGCCACGCATTGCACGCTGGTCATGATGCCGAGCACATTCTTTGTGCCGACCGTATCGTCTGCGTTGCGATAGCCTTCAAAGGTGTAGCCCTCGAGCTTCGCCAGCTTGGGGTCGGGACGCGTTGCCAGTGGCAGCTCATCCAGCGCAGGCGCGGAAGGCAACTTGACGGCATGCTCGTTGACCCAGCTACCGCGCGGTAGTGGCTTCACGGCATAGCCGATCACCTCGTTGTAGCGGATGATGGCATCGCCTTCGGCCAGATCGACGAGCGCCACCTTGTGACCCTGCGGCACGCCTTCGACAAGCACCGTGCCATCAGCCAGCGCGGTGCCGGCAGGCAGGCCACGCGCGTTGACAACGATGGCGACGTTGTCGCCGTCATGCACGCGAATGGTCAGCGCCTTTTCGCTTTCATTGCCGGCCGTGGAGGCCAGCGTGGTTTCAGACATCACAGACTCCGTGATTGACTCAAGTGATGATGGGGTGTTCGTTCAGCGCCCCAGACTCGGACGCTTCGGGTCGTATGTCCAGCCTGGCACGAGATATTGCATGGCCATGGCGTCGTCTCGGGCCCCGTGGCCAAGAGTGTTGTAGAGCGCGTGGGCGGCCATGACGCGGTCCATGTCGATTTCGATGCCCAGGCCCGGGCGATCCGGCACGGCCACGTGGCCGCCTTCAATGCGCAGTGGCTCGTGCGTCAGGCGCTCCTCGGCTTCCTGCCAGATCCAGTGCGTATCGATGGCGGTGATGTTGCCCGGTGCGGCGGCCGCCACGTGCGTGAACATCGCCAGCGACACATCGAAGTGGTTGTTGGAGTGCGAACCCCAAGTCAGGCCCCATTCATCGCACAGCTGCGCAACGCGCACAGAACCCTGCATAGTCCAGAAATGCGGATCGGCCAGCGGAATATCCACCGCGTGCAGTTGGACGGCATGACCCATCTGCCGCCAATCCGTGGCGATCATGTTGGTGGCGGTCGGGATGCCGGTGGCGCGCTTGAACTCGGCCATGACTTCGCGACCCGAGTAGCCGGCTTCGGGGCCGCACGGGTCTTCGGCATAGGCGAGCAGATGGCCCTGGCCCTTGCACAGCGCAATCGCCTCGTTGAGCGACCACGCGCCGTTCGGATCCAGCGTGACGCGGGCTTGCGGGAAATGCGCCTTGATGGCGGCAATCGCTTCCATCTCTTCGACGCCGCGCATCACGCCGCCCTTGAGCTTGAAATCGGCAAAGCCGTAGCGCTCCGCGGCGGCTTCGGCCAAGCGCACAATGTCGATTGGCGTCATGGCCGCCTCATGGCGCAGGCGCAGCCAGTCATCGGTGGCGCTGGCACCATCGAGATACGGCAGATCGGTCTGGCGTCGATCACCCACGTAGAACAGATACGCGAGCATCGGCGCGTGATCGCGTTGCTGCCCGGCGCCGAGCAGCTCAGCCACCGGTACCTCCAGAAACTGGCCGAGCAGATCGAGCAGCGCTGCTTCCACCGCCGTGATGACGTTGTCCATGCGCAGGTTGATCTCGTGCGGCTGGCGCAACACGGCCGCTTCCGACGCGGAGGTCACCTGATGCACGGTCGTCTGATGCGCCGCGTTTCCGCCACCGGCCAGCGCGCGGCGGATGCTGTTCAGCACACCATTGGTACGCCCGACGGACTGCCCGACCACCAGCGGAATCACCCGTTCCAGCGCCTGGCGGATGCCCTCCCCGCCCGGCACCTCGCCCACGCCGGTGCGTCCGGTGTTGTCCTTCAGGATGACGAGGTTGCGCGTGAAGAACGGTGCATGTGCTCCACACAGGTTCAGCAGCATGCTGTCCCGCCCCGCGACGGGAATCACCCGCATCTCCGTCACACGCGGCGTCTGCGCTGCAGCCGCACGCGCGTTGGACTCGATGGATTGCAAGGTCACGAGGGCTCCTGCTTACAGGGGCTTCAATTCCACACGCTTGATATCGCCCACCATGAACAGGTAGCAGACAATGGCAACCGCAGCATGGATGCCGACATACACCAGGGCACCGTTGAATGAACCCGTGGTGTTGACGATGTAGCCGATGGCGATGGGCGTGGTGATGCTCGACAGGTTGCCGAAGGTATTCATCAGCGCGCCCGACAGGCCGGCAATCTGCTTGGGCGCCGTATCCGAGTTCACCGCCCACCCCAGCGCGCCCAGGCCCTTGCCGAAGAACGACAGCGCCATCACCGCCACCACGACGGACTGCGCGTCAACGTAGTTGCAGATCACCATCGTCATGGAGAGCAGCATCCCCAGCACGATCGGCACCTTGCGCGCCACCGACAGCGAAGCGCCACGGCGCAGCAATGCATCGGAAAGG
Source organism: Ralstonia sp. (assembly GCA_039592975.1). Lineage (GTDB taxonomy): Bacteria > Pseudomonadota > Gammaproteobacteria > Burkholderiales > Burkholderiaceae > Ralstonia. Next base: position 41,054 of record JBCNQE010000012.1, read on the forward strand.
ATCCCGCCCAGAATGCCGCCCAGAAAGCCGCACACCGCCGGAATCGATGCCACGAAGCCCGCCTTCAGGATCGACATGCCCCGCGCCTGCACCAGATACACCGGGAACCACGTGATGAAGAAGTACGTGAGCGCGTTGATGCAGTACTGCGCGATGTACACGCCCATCAGCATGCGGTTGCTCAGCAGTTGCTTGACGTAGCCGAGCTTCGGGCCTTCGGCCTTGGCCACGCCTGCACGGTCCATGTTGACCAGGCCGCCGCCGGCTTCGATGTAGTCGATTTCGGCGCGATTCACCCGCGGGTGATCCTTCGGATCGTGCACGAAGGCCTTCCACACGAACGCCATGGCAATGCCGATCACGCCCATCACGATAAAGACGTGGTGCCAGCCGAATTCGTGGACCAGCCAGGCCATCAGCGGCGCAAACACCACCGTGGCCGCATACTGCGCCGAGTTGAAGATGGCCGCCGCCGTGCCGCGCTCATTGGCGGGGAACCACGCTGCCACGATGCGGCTGTTGGCTGGGAAGGACGGCGCCTCCGCCGCGCCCACCAGAAAACGCAGGCAGAAGACCATGATGATGGCCGTCAGCCCCGTAAAGAAGCCAATCGCGCCCTGCGCCAGCGTGAACACCGACCACAGCAGAATGCTGAACGTGTACACGCGCTTGGACCCAAATCGGTCGAGCAGCCAGCCGCCCGGAATCTGCGCAATCACATAGGCCCAGCCGAACGCGGAGAAGATATAGCCGAGCGAAACCGCATCAATGCCGAGCTCTTTCTGCATCGCCGAGCCGGCAATGGAAATGGTAGCGCGGTCGGCATAGTTGATGGTCGTCACGACAAACAGCATCGTGAGGATCAGAAAACGCACGCGGCTCATGCGTTCGGTGCGGGGCACGCTTTGCGCGCCCACGGCGGGGGCTTTGATATCCATCGTCTCCTCCATAAGCCGGTGCCGCATGCACCGGGGGGCAAGCTGCCGGGTCCTGTGCGGCCCGGCTTGTTATTCGCTTGCTACTTCAGGGTTACTGCCACTGTCCGTCGACCAGGCGACGCAGCTTCAGCGGGTTGGCATCTTGCAGGGCCTGCGGCAGCAGTGCTGCCGGCAAGTCCTGGTAGCACACCGGGCGCAGGAAGCGCTCGATGGCCGCCGTGCCGACCGAAGTCGTGCGCGCGTCGGTCGTTGCCGGCCACGGGCCGCCATGCACCATGGCTTGGCACACTTCCACGCCCGTCGGCCAGCCGTTGGCCAGAATGCGGCCTGCCTTGCGCTCCAGAATCGGCAACAGCGAGCGCGCCAGTTCCGTGTCGCCGGCATCCAGGTGCAGCGTCGCCGTCAACTGCCCTTCCAACGATTCCGCCAGCGCGCGCAGCTCTTCTGCATCGCGGCAGCGCACCACCAGGCCGGTCGCGCCGAAGATCTCGTCATGCAGCGTCGGCTGTGCCTGGAAGCTCTTGGCATCGGTGACGTAGAAGCCGGCCTGGCCGCGGTTGGGCTGGTCGCTCCCCTGCCCGCGCGCAACGCAGCGCACGTTGGCTTCGCCCGCCAGCTTGTCGACACCGCGCGCATAGGCGGCGTGAATGCCGGCCGTCAGCATCGGCTGGGCGGCCACATCGCCCATGGCGGCGGCAGCGGCGGATTCAAAGGCATCGAGTTCCGGCCCGTCGATGGCCAGCAGCAGGCCCGGGTTCGTACAGAACTGGCCTGCACCCATTGTGAGCGAGCCAACGTACTGTTGGCCCAGTGCAGCAGCGCGCTTGGCCAGCGCGTCGGGCAGCAGGAAGACGGGGTTGATGGCGCTCAGCTCGCCATACACCGGAATCGGTTGCGGACGGGCCTGCGCAATGCGCAGCAATGCCTGGCCGCCCGCGCGCGAGCCCGTGAAGCCCACGGCCTGGATGTGCGGATCGGCCACCAGGGCACCTGCCACATCGTTGTCCGCCTGAATGAGCGAAAACACGCCTTCCGGCAGACCACACTGCGCAACCGCGGCCTGAATGGCGCGGCCAACCAGTTCAGACGTACCCGGATGGGCCGGGTGCGCCTTCACGATGACTGGACAACCGGCAGCCAGCGCCGATGCCGTATCACCACCCGCCACGGAGAACGCCAGCGGGAAGTTGCTCGCGCCGAACACGGCGACGGGGCCCAGCGCAATACGGCGCATGCGCAAATCCGAACGCGGCAGCGGCTTGCGCTCGGGCAGTGCCGAATCCAGACGCGCACCCACGGCATCGCCGGCGCGCACGACATTCGCGAACAAGCGGAGCTGATTGCACGTGCGGCCACGTTCGCCTTCCAGGCGCGGGCGCGGCAGTGCCGATTCCGCCATGGCGCGTTCGATCAGCGCATCGCCCAGCGCTTCGATCTGGCTGGCGATGGCTTCCAGGAATGCGGCGCGCGCTTCTGGCGCGGTCTCGCGGTAAACGTCAAAAGCCGCAGCGGCCAGTTCAGCGGCACGCGCGGCCTCGGCCTTGGTGGCCAGGGTGAATTGTGGTTCGAGCCATTCCCCGGTGGCGGGGTTCATGGCGCGAACCGTGCCGGCACCGCCCGCAACGCGGGCAGCGCCCAGCAACAGTTCGCCGCTCAATGTCATGTTGATTCCTCGTGTTTGGATTGCGCTCAGGCTGCCAGTTTTTCCACTTCAGCAATGCGCGACACCAGGGCCGACAACTCAGCCAGTTCAGCGTCGGTCAGGTCGGTCAGCGGGGCACGCACGGGGCCCGCGCTACGGCCAACTACCTTCATACCGGCCTTGACGATGGACACCGCATAGCCACGCTTGCGATTGCGAAGGGCAATATACGGCAGTACGAAGTCGTTCAGCATTTTGTAGACCTTGGCGTTGTCGTACGCACGCACGGCGGCGTAGAACTCCAGGGCGAACTTCGGCACGAAGTTGAAGATGGCCGACGAGTACGTCGTCACGCCCATCGTCAGGTACGGCAGCGCGAAGGTCTCAGCGGTCGGCAGGCCGCCGATGTAGGTGAAGCGGTCACCCAGACGGGCGTAGATGCGCGTCATCAGTTCCAGGTCGCCCACGCCGTCCTTGAAGCCGACGAGGTTCGGGCAGCGCTCTGCCAGGCGCTCGAGGTGGTCGGCGTCCAGCACCTGATTGGCGCGGTTGTAGATGATCACGCCCAGCTTGGTCGACTTGCAGACCTGTTCCACGTGTGCGGCCACGCCATCGGCCGAGGCTTCGGTCAGGTACGGCGGCAGCAGCAGGATGCCGTCTGCGCCGGCAGCTTCAGCGGCCTTGCAGTATTCGATCGATTCGGCGGTGCCACGGCCAGCCGGGGCGATCACCGGAATCTTGCCGCCGGTTTCGGCCACGGCCGCGCGCACGACGCGGTCGGTTTCGGCGGCGGTCAGCGAAAAGAATTCGCCCGTGCCACCTGCGGCAAACAGGCCAGCGGCGTCGTGGCTGAACAACCAACTCAGGTTCTTGCGATACGCCTCTTCGTCAAACGACAGATCGGACGCCTTGAAGTGCGTAATCGGGAACGACAGCAGGCCGGTGCCAATCTGGTGGGCGAACTCTTTCGGGGTATATCTGGACATGTCTCGCTCTGCTTGCTGCGCGTGTCGGCAGCTGTGGTGAAGGTGTTGTTGATGGACGGATTCTTGCATCGACATCGATTCAAGTCCAAGCTAAGCTGTGACTCGATCAATACCGTTTTTGTATCAATACAGGGTGTTCCCTAACCCGCCATGCCAATGCTGCGGCCGCACGTGATCCGACCGCCTCTTTCACTCATTGCTCCGCCGATCGCTCTGATTCCCAGATAGGCGCCGAGCCACTCCCTACCGTTTTTGAATCGATGTTCGAGCTCAGCCAACTCCGTTGCTTTGTCGCCGTGGCCGAAGAACTGCACTTCGGGCGCGCAGCCGAACGCCTGCACATGACGCAGCCGCCGCTGTCACGCCAGGTGCGTTTGCTGGAGCATCAGGTCGGCACGGAACTGCTGGAGCGCAATAGCCGCTCGGTCAAGCTGACGGCGGCCGGGCGGAGCTTTCTGCCTGATGCCTCGCGCATCCTGCGTCTTGCCGATGAAGCCGCCGCTACGGCGCGGCAGATCGCCACCGGTGCGGCGGGGGCGCTGGCGGTGGGCTTTACGGCATCGGTGGGGTACGGAAAGCTGCCGTCGCTGGTGAGTGCTGTGCGGGCGGCGTCGCCCGGGGTGCGGCTGACGCTGAAGGAAATGGTGAGCGGCGCGCAGCTCTCGGCGCTCGATGCGCGTGAAATTGACGTGGGCCTGCTGCGCCCGCCAGTCGAACATGGCGAACTGGTGGCCGTGCCCTGCTCGCAAGAATCGATGGTGCTTGCGCTGCCCGAAGCGGCTGCCGACAGCTGGCCCCTGCGCCCTTCCCTGCGCGATTGCGAGGGCAAGCCGCTGTTGATGTATTCGCCCTACGAGGCGCGCTACTTCCACCAGATGGTCAGCGGCCTGCTCGAGCGCGCCGAGGTGCTGCCCGACATCGTGGAATACGTCAGCCAGATCCACTCGATGCTGGCGCTGGTACGCGCGGGGATTGGGGTGGCGCTGATCCCGGCGGCAGCGTCGATGCTGCATTTCGAGGGGGTGGTCTACCGCCCGGTGCGCACCACGCCCGCCAAGCCGGTCGAGTTGTGGATGGCCTATCGCAAGGACAACGACAACCCGGTGTTCAACCTGCTCAAAGACACGCTACGGCAATCGCTCACCGACGAGCGGCGCTGAACTCACGCGGCATCCCGCTTGCTGAGCCATGGCAACCCCACTCCGGAGATCGTCATGTCAGCCGCCCGCATCAACGTTGGACGCGCCCCCGTCTGGCCCCTGGCACTTGCAGCCGGCTTGGCGATAGCAGCGCTACCCCACGCGGCCCACTGCAAGCTGCCGCCACCCACACCGGCTGAACAAGCCGCTGCAGCCCAGCAGGCCGAAACCGAGCGCACGCAAAAAGCCCAGGAACAAGCGCAACTGACCGCGGTGCAGGACCGCCTGGCAGCACGCTTTGGCAAAGGGGGCAACAACGCTCCGGACGCGGCCACGCCGCAGACCAATCTGCCCAAGAACGTTGCGGAAGCGCCAGGTTCCACCGGCCCGCATGGCGGTTCACGACCGAGCGCCGAGTCCCACTCCGGCAACGCACGCTAGGCCGTCAGCGGAAACGCCGCGTCAAACGTGGAGGCAACGTCAAGCCGCTGCTTGAGCAGACCGACCTTCGCGTAGAAATCGGCCGTGCGCTGCTGCTCGGCAACGATCTGTGCATCGATGGGGCGCCACACCGTTTGCCGACGTGCGAATTGCAGCCGCGCAGCCTCCGGTGCGATGCCGATGATGCGTGCCAGCGTGGTCGAGAAGCTGTCGACATGCTGGTACGACCACACCTGCGCACGCACCACGCGCTGCAGAAAATCACGCAGCGCATCGCGCTTGGCCGCCAGCGCGGCATCAGTGGCGGCCAGGTAGCTCAAGCCTGACCACAGCCCCCGCCCGCTCACCAGTACGCGGGCGTGCTTGGCGGTTTCGGCCATCGCCGTATAGGGCTCCCACGTAGACCACGCGTCGATCGAACCGTTGACCAGCGCGAGCTTGGCATCGGCCGGCGGCAGGAAGCGAAAGTTCGCGTCGTCCGGCCCAAGCCCCGCAGATTCCAGCGCCTTGAGCGCCACGAAATGCCCGATCGACCCCCGGTTGGTACCGATCGATTTGCCCTTCAGGTCCGCCGCCGTCTTCAACGGAGAATCGGGCCGCACCAGCACCGCTGTGCCATACGGGTCCGAACGGTTGGCGCCGATCAGCTTGATGCGGGTGCCCGCTGCCAGCGCAAAGATGGCAGGCGCATCACCGATTGGACCAAGGTCTACAGCACCGGCATTGAGCGCTTCAGCCAGCGGTGCGGCGGCGGGAAACTCCGTCCACTGGATGTCGTACGGCACGCCCTTGAGCGCATCGGCAGCTTCGAGCAGCGCGCGTAAACCGCCTTTCTGGTCACCGGCCTTGAGCACGACGCGAGACTGCGGCGATTGCGCGAAGGACAGCGCGGGCACAGCTGCCACTGCCAAGCCGGATTGCAGGAAATATCGTCGGGAAATCGGCATAGGGAATGTCGGATCAATGAATGAAGCCGCCCTTTATGTAGCGCACCGGTTCGGCATCCATGCGGGCGATCAGGGCGTCGAGACCGCCGGCGGTTGAGGCGCTGGTCTCACGTACTGCGGAAGTACACAGAAAATCGGCGTCGGACCAAGCCGTGCCGGGTTCGCCGCGCGCACGCAGCCACCCCTTGCGATCCGCCAGCAATTGCGTGCCGGCGAACGCCTGCGGTGCTTCACCCGCGATGGCGGCGAACACGGTCCACGCGTCTGGGCTGGCGGCCACGCAATGGGCCTGGAATGAGCGCGTCGGCGGCGGCAGCGTGCCGTCCGGCGTGATGAGCAGCGTCTGGAAGCGCGGGTCTTCCAGCGGTATTGGGTTTGCGGATGCAGCGTCGATGGCGACCACGCGCACGCGCTGTCCATTACGCCACGCGGCCAATGGCTGGGGCGATGCGTCACCACAGCGGACGGCAAGTGTGGGTATGGCCACCGGCAGCGGCCAACCGCCTGCGCGCACGCCGCCGCTCGCAGCCAGCACCTTCATGTAATCGAGTGCGGCCCAGATGTCGGTGTCACTCAGACGATGGGCAAACGCAGGCATGGTGGCCACGCCGCGTTCGTCACGCATGCCGTTGGCGATATGCCAGAACAATTCGCCATCGGCCCGGCGGCCGAGCAACGGGCCCACTACGGTGGGCGGCCAGCGCGTGAGCGAGGCGGCCAATGGACCTTCGCCCCGGCCATCCGCGCCATGGCAGCTCACGCAGGCGGTGTTGTAGACGCGCGCGCCGTGCGTGATGGACTCCAGCGAAAACGCGGTCGGGCTTGCATGAAAACTCGTCGGCACGGCCGATGACAGCACCACCGCTGATGGCCAAGGTGCCACCACCAACAAGCCGGCCGCCACACCGAGCAACACCGGCCGCCAGCGGCGCACCACCGCCGCAACCAGCACGGCCAGCAGCCCCAACGCCACGGCCATCAACGTCAACCCGAGCTGGCGCGCCTGACCGAGATCAATGCGCAGCGTCTCTGCGGCAATGCGCACATCCCACGGCCAGGCAGGTTGCCCATGCACGTCGCCAGTGAGACCGAGCGCGTGCCAGAGGGTCAGCACACCGTGCTGCAACCACTGGAGAACGCTGAGCAACGCGTTGAGCCAGACCGTGGCTTCCGGCCCGCTCATGGTGATGGAGCCATCTACCAGGTCTCGCCCAGGCCGAGATGGCCGAGTGCCTCGTGCCGCAGCGCGCTCAAGCGCGGGTCGCCGCGATGGCGCGGATACGGCAGATCCACCGTCAGCTCCGCCGTGATGCGTGCCGGCCGCGGGCTGAAGATGATCACGCGTTGGGCCAGGAACAGCGCCTCTTCCACGTCGTGCGTGACTAGCACGGTCGAGAAGCGTGCGCGCTGCCACAGCGTCGCCAGTTCGCTCTGCATGGCCAGCCGAGTGAGCGAATCGAGCTTGCCCAGCGGTTCATCCAGCACCAGCAATTGCGGATCGTTGACCAGCGCACGCGCCAGCGCCACACGCTGCGCCATGCCGCCCGACAGTTCATGCGGAAACGCACGATGGAAACCACCCAGGCCAACGCGTTCCAGCGCATCGTCCACGCGGTCGCGCTCTGCCTTGAGCACGCCTCGCGCCTGCAGGCCGAGGGCGACGTTGTCCCACACGCGCCGCCATGGATACAGCGTCGGGTCTTGAAACACCACAATGCGCGACGGGTCGGGCTCGGTGATGAGCGCGTCGTCCTGCAGGATGCGGCCGCGGGTTGGCGCTTCCAGCCCCGCAATCAGCCGCAGCAGGGTGGATTTTCCGCAGCCGCTTGGCCCCAGCAGCGCGACGAATTCGCCAGGCTGTACGGTCAGGTCAACGTTGTCGAGCACCTGCAGCGGACTAGCACGGCTGCCAAACCAGTGGCTCACGCCCTGCACGTCGATGCGTGCGCCGGTGGCAGGGGGCGGCGGCGCCTGAAGGGGCGCCTCACGTTCGAGCACGGCTACCATTTCAGCGTCCCCTTCTGCCAGACCAGTGCGCGGTCTCGCACCTTGAACAGCAGCGTGATGATGCTGGAGAACAGCACTGCCATCACGATGAGCGCGGCATACATGTTCACGTACGAGGCCCAGCCCTGCGCCCATGTCAGGTACCAGCCCAGGCCCGACTTCACGCCCATCATCTCGGCCACCACCAGCACCGTAAACGACGCGCCCAGCCCCATGAACAGCCCGACGAAGACCTGTGGCAGCGCAGCGGGAATCGCCACACGCAGCACCAGGAAGACGTTGGATGCGCCCAGCGTGCGCGCAACGTCGTAGTAGCTCTTGTTCACGCTTGCCACGCCGGACCACGTGAGCACCGCCACCGGAAACCCCGAAGCCAGCGCAATCAGAAACACTGCGGCGGAATAGCTCGACGGAAAGAAGTAGAACGTGAGCGGCAACAGCGCCGTGGGCGGCAGCGGACCAATCAGCCGCAGCACCGGATGCACCCAGTAGCCCACCGCCCGTGACCAGCCGATCGACACGCCCACCAGGAAGCCCGTGAACGCGCCCAGGGCGTAGCCCAGCCCGAGCAGCTTGAGCGTGTTGACGACGCTGCCGCCCAAGCGCTGCCAATCCTCGGTGTACACGTCGATCAGCGCCTGCGGCGGGGCAAAGAACGGCGTAGGCAAGATGCCCGCCTTGGCCGTCAGCACCTCCCACGCAGCCAGTACAACCGGCACGGCGATGAGCCACGGCCCGATGGGCAACAGCGTTTCCTGCACGGCCCGCAGCGGCACCACGTGCGCACCCACCAGCGCCAGCACGAACAGCGCTACGCCCACCAGCGACGCGGCGATCCCCAGTTCTGCGGTGAAGGCCCAGTCGCTGAAGCCGATCACATGGTTGGGCCAACGCCATGTCAGCAACCCAAAGGCGGCCCACGCCAGCGCAGCCACGGTGCCGGTGTGCCATACGCCTCCGCTGGCAATCGCGTCGCCCAGGGGGTTGGACAGCGCAGCCGGCGCCTCCAGAGTTTGAGGGGCGGTAGTCATGTCGATGCTCTCCTCATATCGTTGACCTACGCCAGCACGTTCACGTAGACATGCTGCGCCAGGCGCTGCGGGTCGGTGGTCTTCTTGATGACGCCGATGCGGCGGAAATCCTCCGCGTAGAAGGCAATCTCGTCGCGCAGGTCGAGGCCCGTGGGGTGATGCGTATAGGTGAGCGTGGCGTAGAGCTTGCGCAGGTCTTCCAACGGCACCTTGGGCGAATACTTGGCGAAGACCTTGGCCGCTTCATTCGGGTTTTCGTTGGCGAAGTCGGTGGCTTGCACGATGGATCGGGCCAGCGCTGCCGCCGTCGGTCGGTCATTGCGCACCAGCTCACCACGCGCGCCGATCACGCAGCAGACCTTGCGGGCGTATTCCCCCGTCAGGTTGGTGGCCAGTTCCACGTACGCGCCGTTGGTGCGTTTTTCCAGCAGGTAGAGGTTGGGGTCGCCATCGGCAATGGCCTGGATCTCGCCCTTGTCCACCGCCACGCCCAGCAGGTCGGCCGGGTACTGGCGCCAGGTGACATCCTTGTCCGGGTCGATGCCGTTCTTGGCCAGCAGGATGGTGAAGAAATGCTTGCCCGGCGCGGCCAGATCGCTCACGCCCACGGTCTTGCCCTTGAGCGCCTGCAGGCTGGTCACCCCTGCCGCCTTGGCGCCCACCAGCCGCACGCATCCGCCATGCGAGCTGCCGATGATCTTCACGTCAAAGCCCGCTTCCAGGGGCTTGAGCCAGCGGTGGATCATCCCGACCGCCGCATCGGCCTTGCCGGTGGCGATGGATTCCAGCAACTGATCCGTCGAGCCGCTGTAGTTGATCAGGTCGACCCGCAAGCCGTTCTTTTCAAAAAAGCCGCGCTCCTGCGCCACCACGATGGGGGTCAGGCAGAACGCGTTCTGGTTCCACGCAAACGTCAGCTTGCGCGGCTGTGAATAGGCCTTGCGACCCAGGATCAATGCCGGCGCGGCCAGCGCCGTAGCGGCAGCCGCGTGCAACACCTTGCGGCGAGAGAACCCCGCTTTTTCTTCGCTCATGAATTGCTCCCCGTGTGATGTGTTCTATTCAGTCGAGCAGGTCCGGCTCATCGGCGACGAGGCCCGCATAGAGGCTCTCGAAGGCATGCAGCGCGCCCTCCTGCCCGCCGACCTGGCTATGGGTATGGCGTGCAGTCGCGGCATCAATCGGCTGTGGTGTGCCGGCGGCTTCGGCCAGCAGTTGCGTGTGCGCAGCGTTGTCCAGCGCGATGTACCACCATGCCGCCGCCTCCACGGTCGGCCCGGCGGTGAGGATGCCGTGGTTCTTCAGGATCACGCCTTTGTGCGTACCGCCGTCTGGTTTGGTGAGCGCGTGCGCAATGCGCTCGCCCTCGCTGGCGTCGACCACCATGCCGATGAAGTCGTCGAACAGCGCGTGGTCTTCGTAGAACGAGCACGCGTCCTGCGTGAGTGGATCGAGCGGCCGGCCCAGCGTCGACCACGCCTTGCCGTACGTCGAATGCGTATGCGCGGCGGCCACGATATGCGGATGCGCTTCGTGAATCGCTGCATGAATCGCAAACGCCGCCTTGTTGAGCGGCCGATTGCCGATCACCGTCTCGCCGCGTGCATTGACGAGCAGCAGGTCCGACACCTTGATGCGCGAGAAATGCACGCCCAGCGGGTTGACCCAGAAGTGGTCCGTCAACTCCGGGTCGCGCGCGGTGATATGGCCCGCCAGCCCCAGGTCAAAACCATGCCGCGCGAAGATGCGGAAAGCCCCAGCCAGCCGCTCTTGACGATGACGCCGCTCTGCCTCGATCGTGGGCCGCGCGGCCGGCGGATCAAACCAGAACTTCTGCTGTGGCGTTGGGTTCAGCTTGAGCGTGGCCGCCGCAAGCTGTTCGGGGCGCTCAATGGAAAGGACTGCGCTCATGCCCGTGCCTCACGCGGCCTTGCGTTGCGCGTCACGCTGCGCAACCAGTTCGCGCACACGCGGGATGAGCGTGCGGCCGTAGTCCACCACGTCTTCCAGCGGATCAAAGCCGCGGATCAGGAAGGTGGTAACACCCAGGTCGTAGTAATCGAGCAGCGCATCGGCCACCTGCTCCGGCGTGCCGACGAGTGCGGTGGAGTTCGAGCGCCCGCCGGTTTCCTTGGCGATGGCGGTCCACAAACGCTTGTCGACACGCTCACCCTGTTCAGCGGCGGCCAGCAGGCGGCGTGCGCCTTCGCTCTGCTGCGGGCCGCCACGGCTATAGCCCTGCTGCACGCGCAGCGCGCGGGTGCGTTCGAGAATGCTGTCTGCGCGTGCCCACGCGGCGGCTTCCGTTTCCGCCAGGATCGGTCGGAACGACACCGAGAAGCGGATGCTACGCCCATGCTTGGCGGCTTCGGCACGCACCCGTGTGGTCAGGTCGCGCACCTGGTCGAGCGATTCGCCCCACAGCGCATACACATCGGCGTGCTTGCCTGCCACCTCGATGGCCACGTCGGATGCGCCGCCGAAGTAGATCGGCACATGCGGCCTCTGCGCGGGTTTCACTTCCGAGAAGCCTTGCTCGAACCGATAGAACGCGCCTTCGTGGTCGAACGGTTTCGCCTCCGTCCAGATGCGGCGCAGGATGCTCAGGTACTCATCCGTGCGCGCGTAGCGCTGATCGTGATCGAGGTAATCACCATCGCGGCGCTGCTCGCTGTCGGAGCCGCCCGAGATGAAGTGCACGCCCAGGCGGCCACCCGTGAACTGATCCAGCGTGGCAATCTGGCGCGCAGCCAGCGTCGGGTTGGTAAAGCCCGGCCGATGCGCGAGCATGAAGTGGATGCGCTCCGTCAGCGCCGCTGCGTACGAAATCGTGAGCGTGGCCGACGGCCCCGTCGAGTGATGCGGCACCAGGATGCGATCAAAGCCGGCTTGCTCGTGCGCCTGCGCAAAGGCCCGCACGTAGTCGCGGTCGATCACCGGCCCATCGGGGTCCGGCGGATGGATTTCCGACTGCTTCTGGCTCTGGATCATGCCAATGAAATCGACGCTCATAGCGCTCGCTCCGCATATCGTTAGATGGTCGGCGAGATTGCCAATGCTGCGCTGCACCCCGCCACGAATGCGATTGAAGTTACGTCACGGCCAGCGCTGCACTAACGAATAATTTCAACGCTGCATATTCGGCATCGGTCGTTCGCTGCGCATGGCAAGGCAGATACGCTGTGCGGCAATGTCACTTGCCTCGTGCACCGCATCGTCATGTCGCCTGCGCCCTTGCATCGCTTGCCTACCCCGCCTGAGCGGCTTGCCGAGGTGCTGGCCGAAATCACGCCGCAACTGGCCGCCTCAGCTGCCGAGCATGACCTGCACGGCACCTTTCCGCACGAGAGCTTTACGCTGCTGCACGCATCCGGCCTGATCGCGCAAGTCATTCCGCAGGCACATGGCGGCGGTGGCGCGGACTTGAAGACCGCGCGGCAGATCATCGCGTCCATCGCCCATGCCGACCCAGCCACCGCACTCGTGCTGACGATGACGTACTTGCAGCACCGTGCCATCGGCCGGGCCGATACCCGTTGGCCCGCGCATGTGCGCCAGCAAGTGTTTGCGACTGCGTTGAACGAGGGCGCGCTGATCAACGCGCTGCGTGTCGAACCCGATCTGGGTACGCCGGCACGCGGCGGCCTGCCCGCCACCGTCGCCACGCGCGTAGGCAACACTTGGCGCATTCGTGGCCGCAAGCTCTACAGCACCGGCAGCCCCGCGCTGCGCTGGTTGTCGGTCTGGGGGCGCACCGACGAGGCCGAACCGCGCGTCGGCATCTTCCTCGTGCCGCGCCCGTCGGCGGACACGCCCGGCATCCGCATTGAAGAGACGTGGAACCACCTCGGCCTGCGCGCTTCCGGCAGTCACGACGTGGTGCTCGAAGATGTAGAGATTCCCCTGGACCACGCCGTCGACATTCGCCCGCCCGCAGACTGGGCTGCGCATGGCGCCGCACAGGCCGATACAGGCGCCCACCTCGATCAGCAAGCCTGGATGAACGTGCTGCTCGGCAGCCTCTATGACGCCGTGGCCCAAGCCGCGCGCGACTGGCTCACGCAGTTCTTGAACACGCGTGCGCCGGCCAACCTGGGCGCGCCGCTGGCGACGCTGCCGCGCATGCAGGAAGCCGCAGGCGAGATTGCCGCCGCCCTGCGCACCAACCACGTGCTGCTCGACCACGCGGCCGAGGTGGCCGATGCCGGCGCGCCGCTCTCCATGACCGACAGCGGCTTGCTCAAGTACACCGTCACCACCAACGCCATCCGCGCGGTGGAACTCGCCTTGCAGCTCTCGGGCAACCATGGCCTGTCGCGCCACAACCCGCTGGAGCGGCATTACCGCGACGTACTCTGCAGCCGCATCCACACGCCGCAGAACGACTCCATCCTGCTTGCCGCAGGCCGCGCCGCGCTCGGGGCGTTTAGGGCGGATTAAGTGGACGCCTCGCCCCGAGTCCCGCAAGATGCTCGACATCCCCACATCAGGAACCTGCCGATGAGCACGCCTGCACTTGCTACCGTTTCGGCTGCGGCACCCGCGCAAACGCAGTCCATCGCGCCGCTGCGCGATTTCGTGATCGCGCTGTCGCGTCTGCTGGACCAGCAACCGACCGAAGCTGAGATCCTCTCGCGTGCCGGTGCCCTGCTCGCTGCGCTCGTCGCGCGTGATGACTGGCTGCCTGCCGAATACGCGCAGCCGCACCCCGAACACTTCCAGCAATTCCTGCTGCATGCCGATTCCGGCGAGCGCTTTTCCATCGTCAGCTTCGTCTTGGGCCCAGGGCAACACACGCCCATCCATGACCACACCACCTGGGGCTTGATCGGCATGCTGCGCGGCGCGGAATACTCCCAGCCCTTCAAGCTCGATGCACAGGGCCGCGCCGTGCGCGACGGGGCTGCCACCCGCCTTGAGCCCGGCAATGTGGAGCGGGTGTCGCCGCGCGTGGGCGACGTCCACCGCGTGCACAACGCGTTTGACGATCGCACCTCGATCAGCATCCACGTGTACGGCGGCAACATCGGCGGCATCCACCGTTCCGTCTACACGGAAGACGGCGAGCGCAAGCCCTTCATCTCCGGTTATTCGAACACTCACCTGCCCAACCTCTGGGATCGCTCCAAGGACACGCCTGCATCATGAGCACCATCATTGAAGCCATTGAATCGCCAGTGGCCGCACCGCTGGCCGAAACGCATGTCCCCACGCTCTCCTATGCCGACGTGCGCACCGCCCTGCTCGCCCGCAAGGAGATCGCGCTGGTCGACGTGCGTGAAGAAGACCCGTACGCGCGGGCGCATCCGCTGTGGGCGGCGAACCTGCCGCTCTCCCGGCTGGAGCTTGAGGCGTGGTCGCGCATTCCGCGTCGCGACACGTTGATCGTGCTGTATGGCACGCACGACGGCGTGGATCTCGCCCCGCGTGCTGCAGCCAAACTGGCCGAACTCGGCTACACGCGCGTGTACCTGCTCGAAGGCGGCCTCGATGGCTGGCGCGCTGCCGGCGGCGAGGTCTTCCAGGACGTGAACGTGCCCAGCAAGGCCTTTGGCGAATACGTGGAAGCGCAGCGCCATACGCCATCGCTCAGCGCGCAGGAGGTCAAGGCGCTGCTGGATGCCAAACGCGATGTGGTCATCGTGGATGCGCGGCGGTATGACGAATTCCAGACCATGAGCATCCCCACCGGGACGAGCGTGCCCGGTGCCGAGTTGGTGTTGCGGATCCGAGAGCTGGCGCCGGACCCGAGCACGCAGGTCATCGTCAATTGCGCGGGCCGCACGCGCAGCATCATCGGCACGCAATCGCTGGTGAATGCCGGCATTCCCAACCCGGTGGCGGCACTGCGCAACGGCACCATCGGCTGGCTGCTGGCCGATCAGGTGCTGGACCACGGTGCCAGCCGCCGGCATCCGCAAACCGTCTCCGCCGACACGCGCGCGAAGGCGCAGGCCGATGCTCGCGCCGTCGCTGAGCGCGCCAACGTGCCGCGCATTGCGCTGGCGGACGTCGCCAAGCTGGAGGCGCCGGACCGCACGCTCTACAAGCTCGACGTGCGCGCGCCGGAGGAATACGCCGCCGGCCACCTGCCCGGCTTTGCCAGTGCACCGGGCGGCCAGCTCGTGCAGGAAACCGACCACACCGCCGCCGTGCGCGGTGCCCGCATCGTGCTGGCCGATGACGACGGCGTGCGCGCCGACATGACAGCCTCATGGCTCGCCCAGATGGGCTGGGAGGTCTACGTGGTCGACCCGGTGGACGCAAGCGAGCGCAGCGTCACCGGTGCATGGCAGGCCCCTGCTGCACCGTCCCCCACCGTTCGCACGGTCGATGCGCGTGCACTGGCCGGCTGGCTGGAAACGGGTGACACGGCCGTCATCGACGTCACGCGTAGCGCCAATTACGTGGCGCGGCACATACCGGGCGCGTGGTTTGCCGTGCGCTCCGACTTGCCGACCGCCATCCAGCGCATCCCGCGTGCACGCCGCTACGTGCTCACCTGCGGCAGCAGCCAGCTTGCCCGCTTTGCAGCGGCGGACCTAGTCAGGCTCACACAGGCCGAGGTGTGGGTGCTCGATGGCGGCACCGCCGCGTGGGTCGCCGCCGGCCTGCCGGTAGAGGCCGGCGAGACCCGCCTGGCCTCCGATCGTATCGACCGCTACCGCCGCCCTTACGAGGGCACCAGCGCACCGCGCGCCGCCATGCAGGCGTATCTCGACTGGGAATTCGGCTTGGTCGAGCAGCTCGGGCGGGATGGCACGCACGGCTTCCGCGTGATCTGACGCTTGCCCGTTGTTCGGAACCCCGCATGTGACGTTCCGAACCCTGCAATCCGGGTTCAGCACATCACACTTGACGTTTCGAACGCGGCCACCGAGGTTCAGCACCCCAATCGCCGCGTTCGGGCCGCCGCCTTTGAGGTTTGGAACCCCATGGGCCCGCGTTTTTAACCTCGACATTGCGGTTCTGAACTCCGCCGTTGGAGTTCAGGACGCCTCAGTCGCGGCGCTGAACTCCAAACGCGAGGTTGTGAACGAGACGATTGGGGTGGCGGACTCAATACGGGCATTCGCTCACTTGCTTGCTAACGTCCCTCACAACGAGCGATAACAAAACTCGTTTTGCGCATCACGCTGCGTTGAGTAGCATCGGGACTTCCTCGCCGAGGTCCCGCCATGTCCCCCTTTATCGCCCTGTGCCTGCTCATCACCTACGTGGTGTGGGGCACGACGTATCTCGCCATCCGCTTTGCGCTGACCGATCTGCCGCCCTTTCTGATGATGGGCTCGCGCTTTCTGGCGGCGGCGCTGCTGCTGGCGCCGGTGGTCATCCTGCGCAAGGGCGAGCGCCCAAGCTGGCGGCAGGTGCGCAACTGCGCGCTGATCGGCGCGTTCATGCTGGTGGGCGGCATGGGCATGACGGCGGTGGCGGAGCAAACGATCTCCTCCGGCGCCACCACGGTGATGATCGCCTCGATGCCGGTGTTTGCCACGCTGTGGACGCTGCTGGCTGGCGGCCGTCTGCGTGCGTATGAGCTGGGCGCCATCGTGTTGGGGAGCATTGGCGTTGCCGTGCTGATCCATGGCGCGGAATTCCAGGCCAGCACTGCTGGCGTGCTGGCGTTGACCACCGCCATTGCCTCGTGGTCCTTTGGCTCGCAACTCTCCAAGCGCATCGACATGCCGCGCGGCATGACTGCCTTCGTGCTGGAAATGGCCTTTGGCGGCGTGGCCCTGGTGCTGCTCAGCCTGATCGTCGGCGAAACCTGGCCGACGCACATCGGCCTGCATTCAGCGCTGGCGTGGGGTTACCTGGTGGTGTTTGGTTCGGCGATTGCCTTTACCGCCTACATGGCGCTGGTGGAGCGCGTATCCACCGTCATGGCGACCAGCTATGTGTACGTCAACCCGCCCATCGCCCTGTTGATGGGCGCCTGGCTGGCCGACGAAGTGGTAGCACCGCAAACGGTGAGCGCCACGGGCATCATCCTGGCGGCGGTGGTGGTGCTGACGGCCGGGGCGACGCGGGCTGCCCGGCGGGCGAGCGCTTGAAGTTCTGCATCGCGTAGCGCCCCACTCCACGCGATAACAAAATGCATCATGTGCATATCGAGCAGCCTTGAGTAACATCGAAAGCTTCATCCTCAAGGCTGCAACATGTCTCCGTTTGTCGCGCTGTGCCTGTTCATCACGTATGTGGTGTGGGGCACCACCTATTTGGCTGCCCGGTTTGCGGTGGTCGATCTGCCGCCGTTCCTGATGATGGGCTCGCGTTTTCTGGCCGCGGCGGCACTGCTGAGCCCCTTGGTCTTCTTCCGTGCCCGCACGCGATTAAGTTGGTGCGAGATACGCAACTGCGCGCTGATCAGTGTGTTCCTGCTGGTGGGCGGCATGGGGATGGCGGCGGTGGGGGCGCAAACCATCTCAGCTGGTGCGGGCACTGTCATGTTTGCCACGGTGCCAATGTTCGCCACCCTTTGGACGGTATTGATGGGCGGCCGGTTGCGCGCCTACGAGGTGACTGCAATCGCCCTGGGCAGTGTCGGCATTGCGGTGCTGGTGCAGGGGGCGGAGTTCCGTGCCAACCCCAGCGGGCTGCTGGCGCTGGCCGTGGCCATCATCTCATGGTCATTTGGCACGCAGCTTTCCAAGCGCATCAACTTGCCGCGTGGCTTGGCGGGCTTTGTGCTGCAGATGGCGTTCGGCGGCGCATTGCTGGTGTTGGTCAGTCTGCTGCTGGGCGAAACTTGGCCACGCCACGTTGGCCTGCCTTCGGCGCTGGCCTGGGGCTACCTCGTCGTGTTCGGCTCTGCGATTGGCTTTACGGCCTATTTGGCGCTAGTGGAACGGGTGTCTAGCGTGATGGCAACCAGCTATGCCTACGTCAATCCGCTGGTAGGGATACTGATGGGCGCCTGGCTGGCCGACGAAGTGGTAGCACCGCAAACCGTAAGCGCCACGGGCATCATCCTGGCGGCGGTGGTGGTGCTGACGGCTGGCGCGACACGGGCTGCGCGGCGGGCGAGCGCCTAATCCTTCATCCCGCGAGCGACGCTGCGTTGTCGCCCGCGTCAGCCGCTGCATCGCTATCGACCACACCCAGTCGCCTCACCCAGGCCATCAGCGGTTCGGCCTGCAACGGGCGCGCAAACAGGTAGCCCTGCCCCAGGTCGCAGCCCGCCTTGCTCAGCAGCGCCAGTTGTTCGGGGTCTTCCACACCTTCGGCCACCACTTCCATGTTCAGGCTGTGGGCCATGGCGATGATCGCGCCCGCAATGGCCTCGCCGTCGCCGGGCATGCGCTGAACGAAGCTGCGGTCGATCTTGAGCTTCTGGATCGGGAAGCGCTGCAGATACGCCAGTGATGAATACCCCGTGCCGAAGTCGTCGATCGACAGGCTGATGCCGGCGGCGTGCAGCGACTCGAGCAACGCGATGTTGGCTTCGAGGTCTTCCATCAGCACGCTTTCGGTAATTTCAAGTTCCAGCAGGTGCGGGGGCAGACCGGTCTCGTCGAGCACGTCCAGCACACTTCTCACCAGCCCTGGATCGCGTGCCTGCCGCCCGGACAGGTTGACGGACACGCGCAGCGGGATGTCCGCCTCACGCATCCACCGCGCGGCTTGCTGGCATGCGGTGCGCAGCACCCATAGCCCCAGCGGCACAATCAGGCCGGTTTCTTCCGCAACGGCAATAAATTCGCCGGGGCCGATCAGGCCGATTTCCGGATGGCGCCAGCGCACCAGCGCTTCGACACCGTGCACGTGCGACGCTAACAACGTGGCGCCGTCCGCTTCCAATGCCTGCAGGCGAACCTGGGGCTGATAGGTCAGCAGCAGCTCATCCCGATCGAGTGCGCGGCGCAGGTCGGCCTCCACACGCAGGCGGCGGCGCGCTTGCTGGTCCATCTCGGACGTAAAGCTGGCGCTGGCGTTCTTGCCGTTGTTCTTGGCGTGGTACATCGCCGTATCGGCATTGCGCGTGAGGGCCTGCACGTCGCGCGCATCGTGCGGATACAGGCTCACCCCCACACTGGCGGTGACGTAGATCTGATGCAGATCCAACGCAAACGGCGCCGCCAGTGCGGCCAGGATCCGCTTGGCGAGGCCATCGGCCAGGCCAGCCGCCTCGTCTTCGGCAATCTGCGCGCGCCCTGACAACTCGGTGATGACCGCAAACTCGTCGCCACCGATACGGCACAGCACGGCGCGCAGGTTGGCCTGCTCAATCACGTCGTTCAGCCGCCGCGCCACTTGGCGTAGCAGGCGGTCCCCATTGTTGTGGCCCAGCGTGTCGTTGACGACCTTGAAGTTGTCGAGGTCCAGCAGCAACAGGCCCACCGCGCCGGCGTGCCCGGCACGCTTGAGCGACATCTGCAGGCGCTCGTTGAACGCGTGGCGATTCGGCAGCTCCGTCACGGAGTCGATGTGGGCGAGGTAGTCGAGATGCGCCTCGGCCTGCAGCACCGCACGCCGCATGCGGGCGATGACCAGATATGCCAGCCCCATGGCGCCAATGCCCACCGACACCGTCAGGACGGCATAGCCGAGCAACTGCATGTACAGCTCGCGCAGGCTCGAGCGGACGACCACATAGCCGATCACGCGTCGCTCGGATTCCACCGGCTCCACGGCTTCAAGCGTGGTCAGCGTGGAGATGTGTTCCTCGCGCAGCATCGAGGCGTCCGGGGCCTGCACCGGCGCGGTGTCGCCATGCTGGTAGAGCGCCAGCGGTTTGCGCAGCGCCGTAAACACGCCTGCGGCACGCAGCGAGGGCGATGCCTCCAGTGCGGCCAGCGTTTCCTCGGCCGCGCGCCGGTCATTGAAGAGGAGCGCAGCCACACTGTTGGCCCCGATGATGCGCGCCTGCACGTGCACGTCGCGCACCAAGGCGGCATGCAGCGCGATGAACTGGAACACGATGAGCAGGAACCCGGCAATCGTCAGCGCGGCGCCGGCACCGGCCATGTTGGCCCGCACCACAGATTGGCCCAGCCGGGGCCGATGCGTGAGTGGGGGCGGGGTCATTGCACGCTCCTTGCCAGGCGCAACAGCTGCGAGCTGATCTGCAGGCGGGCTTGCCGCGCAGCCACGGCATCGATGTCAAACACCACGCGGTTGTCTTGCAGCACCAGTGCAATCATGCTCGTCGGGCCATGCGCGGCCTTCGCGGTGGCGGATACCGTGAGGATAGGTGCGGCCGGGTCGATGCGCATGTTGCTGGGCGCGTGGCCGTCCGACACCAGCACGTGGCAACCGGCCACGCCGCTGTCGCTGATCTTTCGGATTTCGAGCCGGTGTCCGCGCACGGATTTTCCTGTCAGTTTTTCCAAGGCGGCCTGCAGCGTGGGCTCGGCGGCAACGCACAGCACCATGGGCGCATCGGCACCGATCGCGTCGGCGGGCCAGGTGGTGAACAGCGCAAAGTTGTAGACGAAGGCCGCCTTGACCTGCACCTCGCTGGCCTGCATCTGGGCAAACGTCACACCCGCGCACAACACACCGGCCGCGACCGCGCCCAGCACCGCGCACAGCCGGCGCGGACGCAGCCGTCGGGCGCGTCGGACGCATCGGGCAAGAACATCAAGCGCGCTCATCGGAACGTATAGGTGAACTTCAGGCGGAAGCTGCGGCCGTCCTGCTCGATGGCAGTCGGCACGAGTTCCGGCCCCGATGGCGAAGCGTAGCGACGATCAAACACGTTGTAGAAGCTGAGCGCCATGTCCAGGTTGGGTGCCAGGCGTGTCGCCAGCAAGGTCAGGTTGGCGATCCAGTAACCACCCACCGCGCCCGATGTCGTCAACCGGTTGCTGATGTACTGCGCTTCCACACCCGCACGCACGTTGTCGCGCCAGACTGGGGTGGTCGCATTGAGCTTGAGCATGTGGCGTGGCGAATTGCTCAGCGCCTGGTCGGTGTCGATGTCTTCGGAGTGCTGGAAGCTGTAGCTCGTGCGCAGGCGCGTGCCGCCCGGCCAGTGTTGTTCATAGCCCAACTCCACGCCGCGCGTGCGCACGCGTGCCAGGTTGCTGAAGAACAGCAGCCCCGTATTCGGGTCTGTGCTCTGGCTGATCAGGTTGGACACGTTGCTCTGGAAGAGCGACAGCGTGGCCTTGCCGCCCGCACTCACCTGCTGTTCCAGCACGGCTTCATAGGTGCGGATGCGCTCGGCACCAAGCTTCTTGTCGAGTTGCTGGCCGCCGGGCGAACTGGTCTGGTAGTACAGCTCGTAATCGTTGGGCGCGCGATACGCCATGCCGTAGATCGCCTTGAGCGTGGTGGTTGGGGCGGCATGCCACACCAAGCCCACGCGCGGGCTCAGGATGCCCGCTTCAAAGCTCGTGTGGTCATAGCGCAGGCCGGTGTCCAGCGCCCAATCGGGGTGGAGCATGAACTGGTCCTGCGCATAAATGCCCACGCGGTTGTTGCTGCGGCGATCATCCAGATAGCTCACATAGGGCGCAACGTCGAAGTTGCGCATCGCATCGCGGTAGTCGCGCTGCAATTCGGTACCGACCACGATGGTGTGGCGCTCGATGGCCCGGGTGACGAGCTTCACTTCCGTGCCATACCAGGCGGAATCAAAGTGGTCCTGATTCTCGGTAACGGGCGGAGAGTCGTAGATATAGCGCCCCACCGACGTATAGCGGCCCCAGAACAGGCGTGCTGTCACGTCCGTGGTGTCGCTTAGCGCGTGCTGCCATACCGCGTTCACGAACTGGCGGGTATCGATGGTGCGCGAGCGCGGGTCACCAAAGAGCTGGGAGTACGACGCCGTCGGCACGCCCTTGGTGCGATCGGCATAGCCGAACATCAGGGAGAACTCGCCAAAGCTGCCCTTGGCGAACAGGCGCTTGGCGCGGTCGAAATCCATGCCGCGCGCGACACCGTCGCTCACGCCCGGCTGGTTGAATTCGGGGAACGACACATCGCGGCCGGGCGCATCCACCACGCTGGCTGAGAGCAGCCATTCGGCGCCATTCTCGGCTCGGTCGCCCCAGGTCACACGCGCATCGCGCGCACTGGCGCTGCCCGTGGAGCCGCTCACCTGCACGCCGCCGATGTCGCGCCCGCGCTTGGTGATGATGTTGATCACGCCAAACAGCGCATTGGAGCCATACACGGCGGAGCCCGCGCCCGGGATGTATTCCACGCGGTCGATCAGGTCGACGTTGAGCTGCGCTTCCGTGCCGACGGAGGCCTGGTCAAAGATCGAATCGTTGGTGCGGTAGCCGTCGATCAGCAACAGCAGGCGGGTGTCGTAGTCGCCCGGGCGCAGGTAGCCACGTGCGCCGAGCGTCGTGTAGTTGCGGTCGTAGCTGGTATAGAGGCCCGGCAGGCTGCTGAGAATGTCCGCCAGCGTGCGCCAGCCATAGGCCTTGATATCTTCGGCGGTGATGACGTGGACGTTGGCGGGTGCCTCGCTGGCCGCCTGGGCGTACTTCGACGCGGCGGTCACCACCTGCACCTGCATGAGCTGCTCGATGGGGAGTTCGGTCAGATCGGCCAGATCGGTTTCAGCGCGGGCAGTGGCGCAGGCCAGCAGACCTGCAAGCGCAAACATTTGCGGTGCGCGCTTTCGGGCCAAAACGCGGCGCGACAGGCATTGCCACACACGGGTGGCGGGCAACAGCACACAAGCAATGACAGCAGAGGGCAGCATCGGCGAGACCAGCGGAACCGATCACGTCTATCCAAGACGCACAACGGGGATTTCGATCGTTCCGCATTTAAACGGAGCGCCGGCGCCGTTCTGAACCCCTCAGTGGGCGGGACGACACAATGTTGTGCTGCGAATGGCCTATCGGCGGCGTTTGCGCAAACGCTCGATGGCGGCCAACTGCGCCACCGCCTCGGCCAACTCTGCCTGGGCACGCGCATAGTCGATCTTGCTGTGGCTGTTCTGCATGTGCTCTTCAGCCGCCTTGCGTGCCTGCTGGGCCTTGGCTTCGTCCAGGTCGTGCGCGCGCACGGCGGTATCGGCCAGCACGATCACCTGCGCGGGTTGCACGTCGACAAAACCGCCGGCGACGAAGAGCAGCACCTCTTCGTCGTCCTCCTGGGTCACGCGCACGGTGCCGGGCCGCATGCGCGTGAGCAAATGGTCATGGCCGGGCAGGATGCCCAACTCCCCTTCCACCCCCGGGATGACCACAAACTTGGCACTGCCTTCATACAGCCGCTCTTCTGCCGTGACGACATCGACCTTCAGCACCGGCATGGTGTCTCCTGTGTTGCGCGCATAGGCTCACAAGGTAGCACGATGTGCGCCCGGCGCCCTGCCCGCCGCCCCCTTATTGCGGGCGTCCGGCGCCGCATGGTGACGTCACGCGGCCAGGGAAGCAGACAGGTTTGCCGGCGGCGTCCACCGCGGCAGTTCCGCCCCGTCGACCAACGCATCCACATGCCGATGCGCCAGTGCCGGCCCGACGCTCATGCCGATACCGCTGTGCATCAGCGCTACGGTGGTGCGGTCGTCGATACGGGTGACCGAAAATGCCCCGCTTCCCGGCACATGGCACTTGGCGCCGTACACGCCCTGCCAGCGCTCCACCACGCGCAGTTTGCTGCCGAAGGTGTCACGCGCGAGTTCCAACAGAATGTTGTCGACAGACTCTGCGTTGAACGGGCGGGCGTCCTGGCTGTAGTCGTGCGAATCGCCGACGATCCAGTCGCCATACGGCGTGGGGCTGACCAGCAGGTGAATGCCGTGGCGTGCCAGCTCGGGGCGCTGATGCTCGATCTGCATGGCGAGCGCCTGGGCGGTCGGCAGATCGGCAAATGCGCCGTAGTGCGTGCAGGACAGGCCGGTCAGCACGGCATGTTCAAGCTGGAAGCCGTCTTCCGGCGTCACGCGCAGCATCTGCAGGCGGCACACCTGAGGCCGGAGCGCGCGAAGCTGCTCGGCGCACAGCGTTTGGTAATCGTGGCCGCTGCAGACGATCACGCGCTGCGCGTTGCAGTCGCCTGCGGTGGTCTCTAGCCGGCCGCCTTCCACATGGCGCACGAGTGTGCCGAAATGGAAGCGCACGCCTTGCGTGGCGAGCCATGCTGCCAGCGCGGGAATCGCTTCACGCGAATAGAGCTGCAAGTCGTCAAAGCCCTGCAGTGCAGCGCGATGGCGCAGGAAACGGCCGCCATAGAGGTTGGCCAGATCGGCGCTGCGCAGCAACTTCACGTTGTAGCCAAAGGCCGGTGCGCGGGTGGACATGAATTCATCCAGCACCGCCTCTTCTGCCGTATTGCGTGCGAACAGCAGTGCGCCGTTTGCGCGCGCGAAGATGCCCGCCTTATCCGCCCAGTCGAGATACAGCGCACGGCTTTCCCGTGCGAGGTCGAGCATGATGCCGGGCGGCTGGCCGGTCACCAGCATCTGCCCGAAGTTGCGGATGGAGGCGCCGACGGCAATTTCACTGCGCTCGAACACCGTCACGCGCAGGCCGCGTTTGACGGCGGCGGCCGCGTGCGCCAGGCCCAAAATGCCAGCCCCGACGATGGCGACGTCGGTGCTGGCATCCAGGCCCCCTTGATTTGCGGGAGCTTGCATTGGCATCGCTTACTTTTTCTCCGACTTGCCGTCGTAGCGCTTGGTCCACTCGGCGAGGATGCGATCACGGTTGGCGCTGGCCCACGTGAAGTCATTCTTGATCAGGCGCTTCTCGTAGTCGGCCGGTAGCAGCGCGTCGGGCTTGGAGAAGCCCGGCGTGGCGACCACGGCAAAGTTCTTCTCATACAGCGCCATGGCGGCCGGGCTTGCCGAGAAGTCCGCCAGTTTCTTGGCAGCATCCAGGTTCTTCGTGCCCTTCATGATGGCAGTGGCTTCCACGTCCCAACCCAAGCCTTCGGACGGCAGCACGATGTCGATCGGTGCGCCTTCCTTCTTCGACTTCACCGCACGGTATTCAAACGCGATGCCGATCGGGAACTCGCCCGATGCGGCCATCTTGCAGGGCTTGGAGCCCGAGTGCGTGTATTGGCCGATGTTCTGGTGCAGGGCATCCATGTAGGCCCAGCCTTTCTGCTCGCCCAGCATCTGCAGCCAGGCGCTCACGTCAAGGTAACCGGTGCCCGACGAAGCCGGGTTCGGCATGACGATCTTGCCGGCGTACACGGGCTTGGTCAGGTCAGCCCACGACGTCGGCTTCGGCAGATTCTGCTTTTGCGCTTCCACGGTGTTGAAGCAGATGGCGGCGCCCCAGGCGTCCATGCCCACCCATGCCGGCGGGTTGGCCTTGTCGCGGTACGTGGCGCCAATCTTCGACAGGTCAGCCGGCGCGTACGGCGTCAGCATGCCTTCCTTGTCCAGGATGGCCAGGCTCGATGCGGCCAAGCCCCACACCACGTCGGCGCGCGGGTTGGCTTTCTCGGCCAGCAGCTTGGCGGTGACGACGCCGGTGGAATCGCGCACCCACTTGATCTCGATGTCCGGATTGGCCTTCTCAAAGGCGTCCTGGTAGGCCTTCACTTGGTCGGCTTCCAGCGCGGTGTAGACGGTCAGCGTGGTCTTGGCAAAGGCAGACGTGGCGAATGCCATCGCAGCGGCAGCAGCCAGCAGGGAAAGACGTTTCGTCATGGTTTCCTCGGTGTGGTGGGATGCAACGGAAGGGACTACAGGAATCAGGAGCACTGCGGCCGCTCACCACGCGCCAGGCGGCGGTTGATGTCGGCCACGACATCGGGTAGATCCGCAATTGTGTCGATCTCGTAATGCGGGCGGCAGGCAGCAAAGCCGGCCGAGATGGCGACGCGATGGTGGGCGCGTTGATCTGCAGACAGCGCAGCGTATTGCGCATAAGGCAAGCCCAGCGCGTTGCCCGACATCAGCAGCGCCACGGTCCACATGCCGGCGCGGCGGCCCTCTTCGATGCCGGGCACGGTGTCGTCCACCTTCACGCAGGCGGCCACATCGCCAATGGCCAGATCGACCACGCAGCGCAGCGCCTGTGCCGGCCATGGGCGCGCACGCGGCACCTCATCGCAGGCGACGACACAGTCAGGCGTGTAGCCGGCCTGCGCGGCCAGCTCGACCACACGGTCCATCACCACGCGCGGGTAGCCCGAGCATGTGCCGATCTTCAGCCCACCATCGCGCAGCGTGGCGATGGTCTCCAGCGCCCCCGGAATCAACGCCGAATGCGCACCCACCTTCTCGATCTGCAACGGCATGAAGCGGTTGTAGATGGCGGTGACATCGTCATCAGTGGGCATGCGCCCGTGCGCGAGCGAGAAGCGCGCGGCAATCGCACCGTCGTTGCACAGGGTGCGGATGTGGTCCCACTTGCCCAAGCCCATCGGGCCGCGTGCCTCATCCAGCGTGATGGCGACGCCGAATTCGGCAAACGCTTCCACAAAGATCTGCGTCGGGGCAAACGAGCCGAAATCGACCACGGTGCCCGCCCAGTCCAGCACGGCGGCTTCCAAACGCAGCGGCGTGCTGCGTGCGGCTGCGGTTTGACGGGGCGTCATTGGGGAGGAATCACCCATGTTCTGCTTCCTTTCTTGCGACGAATTCAATGAGATGCCGCGCGCCAGGCCTGCGTGCGGCGCACGATGCCGCGCATGGCGAGTTCCAGCAGCAGCGATACGACGATCGACGTGAGGAGAATGAGCGTGGACATGGCCGCAGCCGGGCCGATGTCGCCGGCGTCATCCATGTTCAGCACGGCCACGGAGGCCAGCACGGTGTCGGGGCTGTAGAGGAAGATCACCGCCGACACGGTGGTCATGGCCGACACGAACAGGTAGCGCGCGCACGACAGCACGGCCGGCAGGCACATCGGCAGCGTCACGCGCCAGTACGTGCGCAGCGCCGATACCTTGAGCGAGGCTGACACCGCCTCGAACACCGGATCCAACTGCCCCAGCGACGCCACGGAGGTCAGGTGCGCCGCCGTGGCGCAGTGCATGATCGTGCAGAGCACCATCAGTGCCATGCCGCCATACAGGCCATTGAGCGGATTGGCCGGATGGTTGAAGAAGAACACGTAGCCCAGACCGAGCACGAGGCCGGGCACCGCCATCGGCAGCAGCACAGCAAAGCGGATGGCCGAGTGCAGCCAGGCTGCGGGGCGCGTCTTTTCCACCAGCCATGCGCCGGTGAAGATGAGCGCGGTTCCAAACACGGTGGTCAGCGCGGCCAGCTTCAGGCTGTTGTGATAAGCCAGCCAGCCGCCACCGTCCATGTTGTCGAAGTCGTAATTGCGCAGCGACAGCTCAAGGTTGTACGGCCACAGCTTGACGAGCGATGCACCTACGGCGGTGGCGAGCATCAGCAGAATCCCGCCGACCATCAGCACGCTCAGCAGCAGGAAAAGCCCATCGCGCACGCGGTCGGGTTGCGGGTGATACGGCTGTGCGCGGCTGGCCAACGTGGCGTGCTGGCGCCGCTGCACGAGGCGCTCCACGGCAAACGTCAGCAACGCGGGCAGCAACAACATCAAGCCAATGACGGCACCGCGCGCAAACTGCTGCTGGCCCACCACAGCCTTGTAGGCTTCCACAGCCAGCACCTGGTAACTGCCGCCCACCACGGTCGGCACACCAAAGTCGGTGGCGACCAGCGTGAAGACCAGTGCGAAGGCACCAAACAGGCCATACCGCGCACCCGGCAGCGTGACCGTGCGGAACGTGCGCCACGGGCTGGCACCCATGGCACGTGCGGCGTCATACAGCCGGCCATCCGCCAGCGTGAGCGTGGCCAGCAACAACATCAGCGCATACGGAAAGGTGTAGAACACCTCGCCCAGCACGATGCCCCAGAAGCCGTAGATGTTGCTCCCGCCCAGCCATGCCTTGAACAGGCCTTGGTTGCCAAACAGATAGACCAGCGCAATCCCAGGCAGCAGCGACGGCGCAAACAGCGGCAGCATCGCCAGCGTGCGCATCGTGCCGCGCAACGGCATGTGCGTGCGCTGTACCGCGTAGGCCAGCGCAAACGCCAGCGGCACCACCATGGCCGCCACTGCGCTGGAGACGGCCAGCGTGCGGCCCACCATATCGAGAAAGTTCGGCGCGCTCACCACGTGGGCGACCAGCGCCAGGCCATGCTCATCGGCGCTGCGTGCGCTGGCGACCAGGCCCGTGGCCTGCAGCAGCATCATCACCGTGGGCAGCAGCAAACCGATGGTCAGCAACAGCAGCCAGCCGAGCTTCATGCCGGTCAGCACGGGTGCGTCTGTACGCCAGAACGGCGTGCGCGCGGTGCGAGTGGCGTCGGATTGGGTGGTCGTGACCACGTTGGCCTCGGGCGGCAGCATCGACATGGCCACCTCAGGCACGGTCGTGCGGATACAGACGCAGCCCGTCGCGCTGGAGGGCAATCCACAACTTGCTGTCGCCCAGCTCGCGGCCCAGCGTGCTCGATGCCACTTCGGCGACGACCGGCGCATCGGCCAGACCGTCGATGGCCAGCGTCACGCGCGTGCGGCTGCCCAGGTAGATCTGGTCGACCACGCGGGCGAGATAGCGGTTGGGGGCGTTGTCGTCCGGGTTCAGCGTGACAGCTTCCGGGCGACAGAACAGACGGCCCTTGATGGCGGCATTGTCTGCAAAGGCCGGATCGAGCAGCAGCGGCTGGCCGGCCAGCGTGGGCGTGCCGTCTTCCGCGTGCTCTAGCGGCAGCCAGTTGGCTTGCCCGACAAAGCCGGCGACAAAGCCGGTAGCCGGGCGCGCATAGATCTCCGTCGGCGAGCCCGTTTGTTCGATACGGCCGTTGGACATGACCGCAATGCGATCGGCCATCGCCATGGCTTCGTCCTGGTCGTGCGTGACCATCAGCGTGGTGACGTTCAACTTGCGCTGCAGGCGGCGCAGCTCGATGCGTAGATGCTCGCGCACCTGGGCGTCCAGCGCCGACATCGGCTCGTCCAGCAACAGCAGCGACGGTGCGGGTGCCAATGCGCGAGCCAGAGCCACACGCTGCTGCTGTCCGCCAGACAGCTGCGATGGGTACTTCGCCTCGCTGCCGGTCAAACCCACCAGCGCGAGCATCTCCGACACCCGTTCCTGCATGCGTGCGCGGTTGCCATTGCGGGTGTCCAGCCCGTAGGCAACGTTCTGCGCGACCGTCAGGTTGGGAAACAGCGCGTAGGACTGGAAGACGATGCCGTAGTCGCGCTCACGCGGCGCCAGGTTGGAGATGTCGCGGCCACCGGCGACGATCTGGCCGCCGTCCTGCGCTTCCAGCCCGGCAATGATGCGCAGCAACGTGGTCTTGCCGCAGCCCGAGGGCCCAAGCAGGCAAACGAATTCGCCCTGCGCCACGTCCAGCGAGACACCGTCGAGCGCCGTGAATGTGGCAGCCCCGGCGCCAAAACGGCGCGTCACTTGCCGCACAGACAGAAACGGCGTGGCGAAACCCGGCGTCGGGTCAATGGCAGGCTGGGGTAGAGACACTGGCGTCGGGGGCAGTAGCGAAAACGGTCGCCACTGTAGCCAGCCGACATGTACCGCATATGGCAGTTACCCCAAAAACGCCAATGCGCGCATTTCCGGATTTGCGTTGCGCGGGCTACGCCACCGGGTGGACTTCCCCAAGGAAGGCGGCGATGAGCCGAGCCTCCCGGCGGTCCTGCAGGCAATAGAGGTACTCGCTCAGTTCCGGCGCCCCACCCTCAAACGGCAGCACGCGCAAGTCCGGGTGACTGGGCACCTCCTGGCGGGCGATCACGCTCACCCCCAGGTTGCGCATGATGGCCTCGCGGATGGATTCACGGCTGCCGATCTCCACGGTGGACGCCGCTGTCACACCCGCCTGCGCCATCATGGTTTCGGTCATGGCGCGGGTGGTCGAGCCCACCTCACGCACCAGCAGCCGGCATTGCGAGAGCGCTGCCACCGGCACGGTCGTCTGCGCGGCCAGCGCGTGGCTGCGATGGATCACCAGCACCAGCGGGTCGCGCGCCAGCTCAATGCGCAGAAAGCGCGCATCGTCCACCCGCTGCGACGACGACGCCACGTCCACCCGGTATTCCTGCAGCGCCTCAAGCATCTGCACGGAGTTGCCCGCCTCGATGCTCACGTCGATGCCGGGGTAGCTCTTGCAGAAGCGGTCAACGATGTCCAGCACGTAGTACGGTGCCGTCGCGCCGATGCGAAGGTGCCCGGCGCCCATGTCGCCGGAATTGCGCAGGAAGAAGTCGATTTCGGTTTCCTGGCGCACGAGCTGATCAACCAACGGCATCAGCCGCACACCCGCATCCGACAGCGCCAGCCGGCGCCCGCCCCGGTAGAACAGCTCGACGCCGTAGGCCTCTTCCAGAGCGCGGATCTGCGAAGTCACGGTGGGCTGCGACAGGCCGAGCTGCTTGGCGGCCAGCGTGATGCTGCCGAGCCGGGCGACCATGAAGAAGGATTTGAGTTGCGCGACGAGCATTGGCGGGTGGCGAATGAAGCACCGCAGGGTGCCATGAGCGCAATGTGCGCAAACGCGGGCCATTCTAGCGGAGCGCCCCGCCCTGCCTGCCCAAGTGCGCGGGGCGGCTCTCGTCCGTTTTCCGCATCTACATCGTTCGGCTACGACTTTTTCAACCTTTTCGCCAACGCAAATGCTGCGCCCCCCTACATCGGAGGGAATTGGGGCCCGCCGCCCCTTTATTTCCACGGATCGAATCCGTCACCTCGCCGCGAGAATCCGTTCGCGCGCCACAGTCACGAGCCGACCGCGCGCGGGTTTCGGTTTTGGGGATTTGGAGAGAAGTGGATGGAACGCATCAGCAGCAACGTGCGCAGCAAGCGCTCGTTTAAGAAGCAGTGGACCGTCGCAATGATGGTGGCAGCGGCAGGCACGCTGGCAGCCTGTGGTGGAGGTGGTGGCAGCAGCAGTTCGGGGACGACGCCAGCCGCAACGCAAAGCACGGCGTCCAACATCACCCTGGCGCCGGCATGCAGCGGCAGTGGCTGCGGCGCCCTGGGCAATAGCTACGCCGGCTCCGGCGTGGGCGTGTGGCAGGCAACGAATACGGGTGGCACGGCCGGCACGGTGAATGTGTCGATCGCCGGGCTGACCGGCCAGAACATCACGCTGGTCTACACCAACCAAGGGGCGACCGCTCAGCCGATGCCGTCCGTGTCCCTCGCCATCTTGTCGAACAACACCGGTGCATCGGTGGCCAAGCCGGCTGCGGATGTGGCGGGCAACGACAGCAATGCGGCGTTCGATCGCCAACTGTCCGATTTCAATGCGCACGCGCTGGATGGTTATGCCGCGGGCCCGGGTTCTCTAAAGACGCAGAGCACGTCCAATAACACGGTGCTGCGTCCGCAATCGGTGCCTGCTGTCGGCGCACAGCGCTCGTGGAACCACCAGCAGCCGGACGGCACCGCCGTCGTCATCTCGGCAACGCTGCACCAGCAGACCACCGCAGGCGACGGCCGCATCGTCAACCTGTGGGTGCAGGACACGGAGTACGGCAGCAGCAAGATTTCCGACGGCATCATCAACACGCTCATCAGCAAGTTCGCGTCGGGTGGCCAGTCTGTCTACACGCTGGCCACCTCGCTGGTGGGCCAGCCGTGGGGCAGCTATTCCAGTTCCGCCAGCCTGATCGACCCGAACCAGGCGCTCGACATCGTCGTGCTCAACATCCAGCCCGATGGTCAGGCCTATGGCCGCGTGGGCTATTTCTGGGCGCGCAACAACTTCACGACCAGCGCGCAGCCGCTGTCGAATCAGTCGCTGTCGTTGTACGTGGATTCGGAAACCATTTACCTGGGCGGTACGTCGGGCTTGAACACCGTGGTCTCCACGCTGGGCCACGAGTTCACGCACATGGCCAACTTCTACCAGCGCGGTGTGCTGCACGGCTCCCAATACATGTACGGCACGTGGCTGGAAGAAATGACGGCCATGACGATGGAAGACGTGCTCTCCAGCCAGATCGACCCGAGCTTCAACAACGTGCGAGACAGCCGCTTCCCGGCTTGGCTGCAAAGCACGTATGACTGCTCGCTGACGGCCTTTGACCCATCGCTCAGCTCGTCGTGCCCCGGGTATCCGATTTCGGGCAGCCTGGGCGGCTTCCTGCTGCGCCAGTACGGCATTGCGTACTACACGAACCTGCTGCAGAACTTCTCGTCCACGGATTCGACCGCACTGCTTGGCAACGCCATCCAGGCGGGCGGCGGCACGAGCCTGGGCGATGCAGTGGGCCGCTGGGGCACGGCTGCGGCACTGTTGCCGGTGCCGGGTAGTCCCGCCGGTTTCGCGTATCCGGCACGCTCGGACAGCGGCTTCTCGATCCCGGCCATCAACGGCCAGAACTACAGCGGCCAGCGTACGATGCCAAGTTCGGTTCCCGCGACGCTGCAAGGCTTCGGCCAGTTCCCGGTGGCGCGTGGCCTGAAGGTGGGCACGTATGCCGAAACGATTACGGTGCCGGCCAATTCCACCGTGTCGATCATCGCCAACTAAGTCCGCTCGACGAAGCACAATAAAAAAGCGCCGCAGGCATTCCACCTGCGGCGCTTTGCTTTGGCACGACGGCGAGGCTAACTCGCCGTCGCCCGACAGCGTGCTTACAGCTGCACGGTGTCGGCCACTTCCTTGAAGTCTTCGATCTGATCGAAGTTCATGTACTGATAGATCTTGTCGCCGTTGGCGTTGAGCACGCCCATGTCGGCCATGTACTCTTCCTTGGTCGGGATCTTGCCCAAGCGCGAGCAGATCGCGGCCAGTTCCGCCGAGCCGAGGTACACGTTCGTGTTCTTGCCCAGACGGTTCGGGAAGTTACGGGTCGACGTCGACATGACCGTCGCGCCTTCGCGCACCTGCGCCTGGTTACCCATGCACAGCGAGCAGCCCGGCATTTCGGTACGCGCACCAGCCGTGCCGAACACGCCGTAGTGGCCTTCTTCGGTCAGCTGCTTCTGGTCCATCTTGGTCGGCGGGGCGACCCACAGCTTG
This sequence comes from Ralstonia sp., assembly GCA_039592975.1. Classification (GTDB taxonomy): domain Bacteria; phylum Pseudomonadota; class Gammaproteobacteria; order Burkholderiales; family Burkholderiaceae; genus Ralstonia. The sequence goes on from JBCNQE010000012.1 coordinate 74,087, forward strand.
ACCGGAATGTCGCGCTTGCCTTCCAGCAGCTTCGATGCGGCGCGGAAGTGACCGATGTTGGTCATGCACGAACCGATGAACACTTCGTCGATCACGGCGCCGGCCACGTCGGACAGCGTCTTCACGTCGTCCGGGTCGTTCGGGCAGGCCACGATCGGCTCGTGGATGTCGGCCAGGTCGATTTCGATGACGGCAGCGTATTCCGCATCGGCATCCGGTTGCAGCAGTTCCGGCTTGGCCAGCCAGGCTTCCATCGCCTTGATACGGCGTTGCAGGCTGCGCGGGTCTTGGTAGCCCTGCGCGATCATCCACTTGAGCAGCGTGATGTTGCTGTTCAGGTATTCGATGATCGGTTCCTTGTTCAGGTGCACCGTGCAACCGGCGGCCGAACGCTCAGCGGATGCATCCGACAGCTCGAATGCTTGCTCAACTTTCAGATCAGGCAGGCCTTCGATTTCGAGAATGCGGCCCGAGAAGATATTCTTCTTGCCTTGCTTGGCGACCGTCAACATGCCTTGCTTGATCGCGTACAGCGGGATCGCATTGACGAGATCACGCAGCGTGACGCCCGGCTGCATCTTGCCCTTGAAGCGGACCAGCACCGACTCTGGCATGTCCAGCGGCATCGTGCCAGTGGCAGCCGCGAACGCGACCAGGCCCGAGCCTGCCGGGAAGCTGATGCCGATCGGGAAGCGCGTGTGCGAGTCGCCGCCGGTGCCGACGGTGTCGGGCAGCAGCATGCGGTTCAGCCACGAGTGGATCACGCCGTCGCCCGGGCGCAGCGCGATGCCGCCGCGCGTGCTGATGAAGTTCGGCAGCGTCTGGTGCGTCTTCACGTCCACCGGCTTCGGATACGCGGCGGTGTGGCAGAACGACTGCATCACGAGGTCGGCCGAGAAGCCGAGGCAGGCGAGATCCTTCAGTTCGTCGCGGGTCATCGGGCCCGTGGTGTCCTGCGAGCCGACGGAGGTCATCTTCGGTTCGCAGTACGTGCCCGGGCGCACGCCCTGGCCTTCCGGCAGACCGCAGGCGCGGCCAACCATCTTCTGCGCGAGCGAGAAGCCCTTGCCGCTGTTGGCCGGCTGGTGCGGCAGGCGGAACAGCGTCGACGGGGCCAGGCCCAGCGCTTCACGCGCCTTGGCAGTCAAGCCGCGACCGATGATCAGCGGAATACGGCCACCAGCGCGCACTTCGTCAAACAGCACGTCGGACTTGACCTGGAATTCGGCGATCACGGCGCCGTTCTTCAGCGCCTTGCCTTCGTACGGGCGCAGCTCAACCACGTCGCCCATTTCCATCTGCGACACGTCGAGCTCGATCGGCAGCGCGCCGGCGTCTTCCATCGTGTTGTAGAAGATCGGGGCGATCTTGCCGCCCAGGCACACGCCGCCGAAACGCTTGTTCGGGACGAACGGGATGTCTTCGCCCGTGAACCACAGCACCGAGTTGGTGGCCGACTTGCGCGAGGAGCCGGTGCCGACCACGTCGCCCACGTAGGCGACCAGGTGGCCCTTTTCCTTCAGCGATTCGATGAACTTGACCGGGCCGCGCTTGCCGTCTTCTTCCGGCGTGATACCGGGGCGTGCGTTCTTCAGCATCGCCAGCGCGTGCATCGGGATGTCCGGGCGGGTGGTGGCGTCCGGGGCCGGCGACAGGTCGTCGGTGTTGGTTTCGCCCGTCACCTTGAACACGGTGATGGTCAGGCTTTCCGGCACTTCCGGGCGGCTCGTGAACCATTCGGCGTCGGCCCAGCTTTGCAGCACGGCCTTGGCGTGCACGTTGCCCTTGTCGGCGAGTTCCTTCACGTCATGGAACTGGTCGAACATCAGCAGCGTTTTCTTCAGCGCGTCAGCGGCGACGGCCGCCACGGCTTCGTCGGACAGCAGTTCAATCAGCGGCTGGATGTTGTAGCCGCCCAGCATCGTGCCGAGCAGTTCAGTGGCGTGGGCGCGCGAGATCAGCGCGCAGGCGGTTTCGCCCTTGGCCACGGCGGCCAGGAAGCCGGCCTTCACGCGGGCGGCTTCGTCCACGCCAGCGGGCACGCGGTGGGTGATCAGGTCGACCAGGGTCTGCTCTTCGCCAGCGGGCGGGTTGGTCAGCAGTTCCACCAGTTCGGCGGTTTGCTGAGCCGTCAGCGGCAACGGGGGAATACCGAGCGCGGCGCGAGCGGCCACGTGAGCGCGATAGTTTTCAAGCATGGAAGACCTGCTGAGATGACGTTACTGGGGATGGCTTTCTGATTTCTGGCACCCCGAGGCGGACCACGGGCGCTGCGTGGGCGCGATTTTAATCGCAATACCCACGTAACGTCAAATGTCTTATATCTTATATAAGACTTGACCGCGGAGTGCCGTCCGCTGCACTCATCCCAACGGGCGCCGTCACTCAATCATCAAAGGTCCCCTGATATTCCGGGGCTGCATCCGAGCGCGTATTCAGCTCAAACATGACGCCGCCCGGCGCGCGACAGAAAAAGCGCGACCCGCGGCCATTGTTGAACACGTCGGTTTCCATCTTGACGCCGTCTGCCTGGAAACGCGCATGCAGGTCACGCACAGCGTCCAGGCTGGGCAGCTCGAAGCCGATGTGGAAATTCCGTGGCCAGTCGGGAGCCTCGCCATCGACATGGTCGATCACGACATCGAAGCCTGCTCGCTTGAGGATGCAGGATTTGTCCCACATGCCGGCGAGCGTAAAGCCCAGGTGACGCTCAAAGAAGTTGGCCGTTGCGAGGGCGTCGGCCGAAGGAAAGCTCAGGTGATTGAGCTTCATGTGTTGAAGGATGGCTGTCATCGTCGTTCTCTGTTTGCGGCGGTGGCCCGATGCCGTAACCGCCTGACGACGTCAGAATATTGGCCGAAGCCCACCTCCAACAACTCGCATCCAGGCCGGCCGCTCGCTGACCGCAAACCCGCGCCACAGCAAGGTTTGCCGCATGACGAGGGCCGCGCCGATCTCGCTTGCTCACATTGCTGACGGCAAAACACGCGCTCAGCGTTGGCGTGTTCTGGCCAGGTAGCCGAAAACGGCGGCGCCGACGCGGCGTTCCAGATCTTCGATATCGCGTTCGCCGCGCTCGCCCGCCGCGTCCACCATGCCGCGGATCATGGCGAACAAGTCGTCCGCCGCCACTTGCGGTTGTGGATGCCGAGGCGCCGCACGCACGATAATCGCGCCGACAAGCGCCTGCAGGCCGGCGTCATCCGCCTCTTCACGCAATGCGGGGCGGCGCCCCTCTTCCATGTCAAGCAGCTTGGCCAGCTCCGGGCGCTGCAACTGTTGCCGCACCGATGCCTGCAGCAACGACGCCAACGCCGCCTTGCCGCTACGCATGGCCAGGGCTGCAGCGATGTCTTCTTTGAACCGCGCCCGCTCACGGCGGATGAGCGCCGCCGTGAGCGCATCCTTGCCAGGGAAATATTGATACAGCGAGCCGATGCTGACACCCGCGCGCCGGGCCACCGCGTTGGTGTTGAACCCGTCAAATCCATCCATCTCCAGAACCTGGGCTGCCGCCTCGATGATGACGGCCACCGTTTCCTCGGAACGAGACTGGCTGGGCGTTTTCCTGGGCCGCAGTGCCGTACGTGGCGACCTTGCGCTCATGCAAGAGACACGTGAATCGGCAAGGCAACTGCGTATGCAGTCGGTGGTTGTGGGCGGTCATGCAATCGGCGCACAGGTGGCTCCAGTCGAGGTTCCAATCGATACGGCATAATTTTGAACAAATTTCGAACGCCCCGCACCGCTATGCCGTACGTCGTCACCCAATCCTGCATCCAATGTAAGTACACCGATTGCGTAGCCGTCTGCCCGATGGACTGCTTCCACGCCGGGCCCAACTTCCTGGTGATCGACCCGGACGAATGCATCGATTGCTCGATCTGCGTGCCCGAATGCCCGGTCGGCGCGATCTATCCGGCAGCAGAAGTGCCGGCAGATCAGCAAGACTTCATCGCCTTGAACGCGCAGCTCTCACACCGCGCCGATTGGCCCCGCCTGACGCAGGTGGAACCGCCTCTGCCCGACCATGCGCACTGGGCGCAGGTCAAGGACAAGCGCGACGCTTTGATCATCCAGGCCGAATAATTCAACACGCCTCCTGCACACGGAATCCCCCAATGACTGAACGCATCCTGCTCAGCATCGACGCTGGTGTCGCAGAAGTCCGGCTCAACCGGCCGGACAAGATGAACGCCATTGACCCCGCCATGTTTGAGGCGCTCGTCGACACAGGCACGCGTTTGATGCATGAGCCGGACCTGCGTGCCGTGGTGCTGTCCGGCGAGGGCCGCGCCTTCTGCGCCGGGCTCGACATGGCCAGCATGGCGAGCCTGGGCAACAGCGCGGGGGCCGACATTGGTGGTGGCCGCCTCGCCAAGCGTACGCATGGGGCAGCCAATCTGGCGCAGTACGCCTGCACCGTCTGGCGCGATCTGCCGGTGCCCGTGCTCGCGGCCGTGCATGGTGTTGCATATGGCGGTGGCCTGCAGATTGCCCTGGGCGCGGACGTGCGCTACGTGCGCGCCGACACGCGGCTGTCCGTGATGGAAATCAAGTGGGGACTGGTGCCCGACATGGGCGGCATGGTGCTCGCGCGCGGGCTGGTACGGCCAGACCAATGGCGGGCGCTGGTCTACAGCGGCCGCGTCATCAACGGCGACGAAGCCTGTGCCTTAGGCTTGGCCACGCAGGTGGTGGACGACCCGCGAGCGGCGGCGCTGGCGGCAGCACGCGAGATTGCACACAAGAGCCCTAATGCCATTCGCGCCGCCAAACGCCTGATGCGCGTGGCGGAAGACGGCGACACCGCCGCCATTCTGCTGGCGGAATCGGTCGAACAGGATCGCTTGATCGGCGGTGCCAACCAGCGTGAGGCGGTCATCGCCGCGATGGAAAATCGCGCGCCGGTCTTCCAACCGGCCGCGACGGACAAATAAGCGCAGGCGACGCGCTCAGGCGGCAACGTGCTTGCCAGCCAATGCCGCCCGCATCGCCCGCGAGCGGCTCACCACCTCATCGCGCAACGTGGCACGCAAGCCCATCGCAAACGCCGTCTCCGCCACCAGAAACAGCGGGCCGATCACCAGCCCGGCCAGATCATCCACAAACGCTGGTTTGCGCCCCTCGTAATAGTGGCCAACAAACTGGATGATCCAGCCGATCACGAACAGACCCAGGCCAGCCGACAGCCACGCCGCCGTTGAGTGCCCCGCCACATGGCCGCCCACCCACACGCAGCCGCCGATCAGCGCAAGCATCACCACGCCAAACGCCGCATCCAGGCGCAGATAGAACACCGTCACCGCCGCCAGCAGGATGAGCGCGGGCGTCACCGCCACACCGCCGACGTCCGCCAACACAGGCCGCGACAGCAAGATCGCCACCGCCAGAACAATGGCCGGAATGCCGACGAAGTGGGTGGCGATATTGCGGCCGTCCTGGTGGTAAGCGGCGTAGTTGGAAAGGTGGTCGGACAAGGTACGCATGGCGGGTCTCCGATATTGTGCGCTTGCAGCATGGACGCTGCCGTTTTTCGCTCGTTATGATCCTTTCATCGTAGTCAGTGGATCGCACTGCGCTCTGTCGCTTAGCCGACAAATTCGTCGCCCGAAGCCTCCTCCCCGCCTAGCAACGCCGGCAACACCCCATGGATCACCCTATTCCATCATCCGCCGTATCCGACGTCTCGGCGTACCGCGAACGCTTGCATGCCAGCAGTTGGTTCGGCTCGCTTGAAACGCCATTGCAAGACGCGTTGATCAGCATTGCCACCGTGCGCCGGTTGCGCGCCGGCGAAGTGCTGTTCCGGCGCGGCGCCCCGCCCGACGGCCTGTACTGCGTGGTGGAAGGCACGATCTGCATCGGCGCCACCAGCGCGGACGGGCGCGAGGCCTTGCTGGCCGTGCTGGAGCCCGTCAATTGGTTTGGCGAGATCGGCGTCTTCGACCGCCAGCCGCGCACCCATGACGCCCGCGCAGATGCCAACACGACCTTGCTGCACATGCCGCAAGCTGCGCTCATCGCCTTGCTGGATGCCAACCCGGCGTTGTTGCGCGCCTTCGCCCTGCTGCTCACCCACAAGCTGCGCCTGACCTTCACCGTGCTGGAAGAAACCGCCCTGCTGCCCGCCCCCGTGCGCGTGGCCCGGCGCCTGCTACTCATGGCTGAAGGCTATGGCGACCTGCGCCTGGGCACCCGCCGCGTGCTGCGCGTGCCGCAGGAGCAGTTGGCACAGCTGCTGGCGCTGTCCCGCCAGACCGTCAACCAAGTGCTGAAAGACCTGCAGGCGCGCGGCATCCTCAAACTGGCCTATGGGGAGATCGAGCTACTGGATGTTGACGGCTTGCAAACGCTCGCACATGCCACCGGCCGGGGGCGAAATTTCATCCAATACCCCTACATGCGGTGAGATAGGACAAATCCTATAATGTGTTCCCACTCGCACATTCGCCCTTCGCATGGTGTGGAGGACGCGATGCGAGTCTTTCTCGAAGAGAACCATCATGCCCCGCCAGACCCCCATCGAGCGCTATCGCAACATCGGCATCTCGGCGCACATCGACGCCGGCAAAACCACCACGACCGAGCGCATCCTGTTCTACACCGGGGTCAATCACAAAATTGGCGAGGTGCATGACGGCGCCGCCACGATGGACTGGATGGAGCAGGAGCAGGAACGCGGCATCACCATCACGTCCGCCGCCACGCACTGCATGTGGAAAGGCATGGCCGGCAACTACCCGGAACACCGCATCAACATCATCGACACCCCGGGGCACGTCGATTTCACCATCGAGGTGGAACGCTCCATGCGCGTGCTCGACGGCGCCTGCATGGTCTACGACTCCGTGGGCGGCGTGCAGCCGCAGTCGGAAACCGTCTGGCGCCAGGCCAACAAGTACAAGGTGCCGCGCATTGCGTTCGTCAACAAGATGGACCGCATCGGCGCGGATTTCTTCCGCGTTGAGCGCCAGATGCGCGAGCGCCTGAAGGGCAACCCGGTGCCGATCCAGATTCCGGTCGGCGCGGAAGATGGCTTCCGCGGCGTGGTCGACCTCGTCAAGATGAAAGAGATCTTGTGGGACGATGCCTCGCAGGGTGTGAAGTTCGAGTACGTCGACATCGACCCGGCGCTGCTGCCCATCGCCCAAGAATGGCGCGAAAAGATGGTCGAAGCCGCAGCCGAGGCGGATGAAGAGCTGCTCAACAAATACCTCGGTGGCGAAGAGCTGACCGAAGCAGAGATCAAGCGCGCCCTGCGCGAGCGCACGATCAGAGGCGAGATCGTGCCGATGCTGTGCGGCTCCGCTTTCAAGAACAAGGGCGTGCAGGCGATGCTCGACGCGGTGGTCGACTACCTGCCCTCGCCGGTGGATATTCCCGCCATCGTTGGCCATGGCGAGAAAGACGAGCCGCTTGAGCGCCACCCCAGCGACAGCGAGCCGTTCTCCGCGCTCGCCTTCAAGATCATGACCGACCCGTTTGTCGGCCAGCTCGCGTTCTTCCGCGTGTACTCGGGCAAGATCAATTCGGGCGATACGGTTTACAACTCCGTCAAGCAGAAGAAGGAGCGCCTGGGCCGCATCCTACAGATGCACGCCAACCAGCGCGAAGAGATCAAGGAAGTGCTGGCCGGTGACATCGCCGCCGCCGTGGGCCTGAAAGACGTGACGACCGGCGAAACGCTGTGCGACCCCGAACACGTGATCGTGCTGGAGCGCATGGAATTCCCCGAGCCCGTGATCAGTCAGGCCGTGGAGCCCAAGACCAAGGCCGACCAGGAAAAGATGGGCATCGCCCTGAACCGCCTGGCGCAGGAAGACCCGTCGTTCCGCGTGAAGACGGATGAGGAGTCCGGCCAGACCATCATTTCTGGCATGGGCGAGCTGCACCTGGAAATCCTGGTCGACCGCATGAAGCGCGAGTTTGGCGTGGAAGCCACGGTCGGCAAGCCGCAGGTGGCGTATCGCGAGACCATCAAGAAGGCCGCCGAAGACGTCGAAGGCAAGTTCGTCAAGCAGTCGGGCGGGCGCGGCCAGTACGGCCACGCGGTCATCACGCTGGAGCCGAACGAGGGCAAGGGCTACGAGTTCGTCGACGAGATCAAGGGCGGCGTGATCCCGCGCGAGTTCATCCCGGCGGTAGACAAGGGCATCCGCGACACGCTCAACACGGGCGTGCTGGCGGGCTACCCGGTGGTGGACGTGAAGGTGCGCCTGACCTTCGGCTCGTACCACGACGTGGATTCGAACGAAAACGCCTTCCGCATGGCCGGCTCGATGGCCTTCAAGGATGCGATGCGCAAGGCCGGCCCCATCCTGCTTGAACCGATGATGGCCGTGGAAGTGGAAACGCCCGAAGATTACATGGGCAACGTGATGGGCGATCTGTCTTCACGGCGCGGCATGGTGCAGGGTACGGAAGACATTGCCGGTGGCGGCGGCAAGATCGTCAAGGCCGAAGTGCCGCTGGCCGAAATGTTCGGGTACTCGACCGCGCTGCGCTCCGCCACGCAAGGCCGCGCGACCTACACCATGGAGTTCAAGCACTACGCGGAAGCGCCGCGCAATGTGTCCGAAGCCGTGATCTCCGCCAAGAAGGTCTAACGCGTTTTGCTTCACTCGCTGCGGCCGCCTAGTGCGGCCGCAGTGCTTTGTGGGTAGGCTAATCCGTGGGCAGGTTTTCGACGCAGAAATCGATGAACGCATGCACCTTGGCCGGCAGGTAGCGCCTCGACGGGTACAACGCGTACAGCGCAAAGCGCTCATCCGGCCAGTCGGGAAACAGGTCGACCAGTTGGCCGCTGCTCCGCAGTTCCTCCGTACCCAACGCCATCACCTGTGCAATGCCCGCCCCCGCCACGCACGCCGCGTGCATCGTGCGTACATCCGACACCATCAGCCGCCCGGCGGGCCGGATTTCGATACGCTCGTCCTTGCGCCAGAACTCCCATTCGTAGGGGCGCCCTGTCACCGGGTTATAGAACAGGATTCGCTCGTGTGATGGCACGTCGCGCGGGTGCGCTGGTCGCCCATGCTTGGCGATGTAGCCCGGCGATGCCACGGTGATGATGCGGGTCTCCACCAGCTTGCGCGCCACGAACGAGCCCACCGGCGGCGGGCCAAAACGGATGGCCAGATCAAAGCCATCGGCCACCAGATCGCCCACATCGTCGCGCATGATGAGTTCCAGCGACAGGTCGGGATGGCGCTCAAGAAACCCCGCAACCGGCGTCGCCAGCGCCATCCGCGAGAAAAACGGATCGACATTCACCCGCAGTCGCCCCTGCACCGCGCCGACTGCGCCCGAGACCATCGCAGCGGCGTCAGCAATGCCCGTCAGGTGCGGGCTGACCTGCTCGTAGAGGCGCCGGCCCTCATCGGTCAGCGTGAGCGAGCGCGTGGTCCGTTCGATCAACCGCACGCCGATACGCGCCTCCAGCCGGCTGACGGCACGGCTCACCCCGGAAGGCGATAAGCCCAGGGCATCGGCCGCCCGCACGAAGCTGCCGCTTTCCACCACGGCAGCCAGCAGCGTGATGCCAGAGAACAGTTGCCCATCGAATGTCATGCCATCCCCTTCCGCGCAGCCTCATTGCGAGCGTTTTTTCACGAATGATTTGCATGGTACGCACTTTATTCAAAGATCGGCACTCGGCACCATGGCGTCCACTCTTCAGGCAAACCAAAGGAGCCACAGATGCAGCAAGTCGTGAAGACGCAAGGTGTTTCCATCCCCCGGCTGGGGCTCGGCACATTCCGCGTGCCCAACAGCGAGTGCCAGCCTGTGGTCGAGAGCGCGCTGGCGCTGGGCTACCGGCACATCGACACCGCCGCCATGTATGCCAACGAAGATGCCGTGGGCGCGGCCATCGCCGCCTCGGGCCTGCCGCGCGACGCGGTGTTCGTCACCACCAAGGTGTGGCATGACCAGCTCGCCCCGAAGGCCATTCCGCAGGCGCTGGAGCAAAGCCTCGCCAAGTTGAGGCTCGATTACGTCGACTTGTACCTCGTCCACTGGCCGGCACCCGGCCTGGACATGGCGGCCACCCTGGAGGCCATGACTGCGTTGCGCGAGGGTGGCCGCGTGCGGGCCATTGGCGTGTGCAATTTCAACCTGCCGATGCTCAAAACTGCCATCGACACGATCGGCGCGCCGCTGGCTTGCGTGCAAGTGGAATACCACCCGTTTCTGGATCAATCGGCGATGCTGGGCTATCTGGGCGGCAGGGGGATTCCGCTCACGGCCTATGCACCGTTGGCGCAGGGCCGCGCCGCGCAAGACGCCACCCTACAGGCCATCGGCGACAAACACGGTGCATCGGCATCGCAAGTGGCCATTGCGTGGTTGCTGGATCAGCCTAACGTGATCGCCATTCCCAAGGCGCAACGGCGCGAAAGCCAGCAAGCCAACCTCGGTGCACTGGGCGTACGGCTGGATGACGCGGACCACGCCGCCATTGCCGCCCTACCCAAGACGCTGCGTTATGTGCAGCCGGCCTTCGCGCCGGATTGGGATGCCATGCCCGCCTAGCGCAGCCAGATCAGCCACGCGTACACGATGCCCGCTGCGGCAACCAGAAACGGCATCGAGTACGCGTGAAACACCCACCAGGCACGCCGGTCACCCGCTAGGCGCAGCGCAATCAGGTTGGCCAGTGAGCCGATCAGCGTGCCGAACCCGCCCACGCTCACGGCAAACGCAATGATCGGCCAGTCGTGCGAATACTCGGCCAGCAAGATCGCCGCCGGCACATTGCTGATGACCTGCGACACGCCAATGCCGGCCCAGTACAGGTGCATCGGGTTGCTCAACGCCAGCGCATCCAGCGCCTGCCGTACCACGCCAAGCTGCGCCACCAGCCGCAAGTCGATGAACATGAGCACGAACACCAGCAGCAAGCCCCAATCGACGCGCGCCAGCACGTAGCGTGCGCCGATGAGATACAGCACGACCAGCCCGGCCACCGCCGCCAGTGGATAGCCGAGGTCCGTCAGCACCAGAAACGGCACATACAGCGCTAGCGCCGGCAGCAGCAGGCGCTTGTGCAATTCCGTATCACCGGTGTCGACATGCGCATGAACTTCATGCGATGGAAACGCCAGCCATGTCACCACCAGTAGCAACACCATCAGCAGAGCCACCAGCGGTGCCATCTGCCAGACAAACGCCCCAAACGACAACCCGGATTGGTGCCACAAGAACAGGTTCTGCGGATTGCCGATCGGCGTGAGCGCCGAGCCCGCATTGACCGCCAGCGCTTCAAAGATGACCAGCCGCGCAATGTGACCCTGCGGCAGCTTGGCCACCTTTTGCAAGCCCACCGTCAGCGGCACGATCACGAACAGCGCCACGTCGTTCGTCAACAGCGTCGACAACGCTGCCGACGCCCCGACTAGGCTGATCGCCAGCACGCGTTCACTGCTGACCACCTCAACGAGCCGAACCCCCAACAGTTGCAGCATGCCGCTCGATTCCACCGCCTTGGTCAGGATCAGCAGCCCGGCCAGCGCGGCAATGGTGTGCCAGTCGACCAGCTTGGGGTATTCAGCAATGCGCTGCGGCGCCGCGAGCGTCAACACGCCGCAGACGAATAGCAGCAGCCAGAAGAAAACGTCCTGCTTGAGGGTGTGCCAGAACGGCGGGTGGGAATGCGCGGCAGACGCGGAAGAAGAAGACGGCACGGCTTCTGCCGTGCGCGAGCGAAGCGGATCGCCGTGCATAGAGACAAAAAAAGGAAACGTTGGCGCAGACGCGCACAAACCAACCGGGCGAGGTTTGCCCGGCGGATTGTACGTGCGCCGGCCTCGGGCGCTCAATGACAGACCGGGCACGCCTGTGGGGCGCGCCCGATCAAAGCCCGGCTACCGCGAAAGCGCGGCGCTCAGGATTCGCGCGAGCCCGAACCCGAGCCGGGGCGGTCTGAACCACCGCCTGATGTGCCACCTGCAGCCGGCCGGTCAGACGAGGTCATGCGCGAGCGGTCTTCGGTGTTGCCGGCATGCGGCGCACCCTGCTGGCCCGCTTGGCTATGCGAAGCGCCCGGGTGATAAGCGGACTGCGGATGACGCTCCGGGCCGCGGTACTGGCCCGCCAGTCCATGGCCGCCGGTCGACCCACCTATCGAACCCGCTTGGCTGACGTCCGAGCTGCCGGCACTGCCGGACAGCGGCTGGGTCGGGTGGCTGGCGATCACGCGTTCGATCTCGGCAACCGCCTCGCGCGGGGCCAGCACCACTTCCAGGCCCAGCGCGCCGGCCACGGCCATCAGCGTCGACAGGCGCGGGTCAGCACGACCGGATTCCGCGCGCAAATACGCCTCGCGGGAGATGCCAGCCATCTTGGCCACATCTTCCTGTTTGAGCTTGCGCGACTTGCGCAGACTGTGCAACTGCTTGAAGGGCTGTTCCATCTGTTCGCTCCTGCACCTGAGATGGGAAACACCGCCGGGCCGGGCAGACCCGCACGATGGGCTGAAAATATGCGGATATCGGGTGGGCTGCACCTTGTCCGCGGTCATACACAGGCGTGGCAGCGGCGCTTTCGTGCCTGTTACGTTGCCGATTGCACACCGTTGCACACGTTTTGGGTGGCGGCCTCCGTGATGTGTTTTCTACAGAGTAGACGTAATTTCGACTGCACCCAATATTGACGCGTGATGAAAGCGCATCCCGTCACGCCTCCTCTTCGTGACAAGCCTGACAGGGTGTCGGTTCCCTCGCAAATGCCGCTTTCTGCGCTTGACGCACCATTTTTGTGATGCATCAAGCGCAAATCCTGGCACCCGCACCTCGATCCGTCGATCCGCGCTTGCCCTATCCGTCAATCGGACGAGAGCTTGGCGGGAAGGAACCGCTAGCACATTCCCCGTCACGACCGGGGCGCTGCGCGCGCTCTTCGTCACGCAAATGCCGTGCCGGGACGTGACGCGGCGGCCAGTTGGCGCCGGGGTCAGTGGAAGTCGCGGCTGGAGGTCGCCAAGCGGCCCAGAAGTGGGGTCAGATCGACAAGATGTTGGGCGACGAGGTGACGCGTCTCACGCTCGCATTGCCATTTGCCGTAGACGCCCAGCAGTTGGGCGTGCAGCACTTCCCGGCGCTGACGCTCGATCAGGTGCGGCCAGAGGACGACGTTAATGGCGCCGGTTTCGTCTTCAATGGAGACGAAAATCGTGCCGTTGGCCGTGCCCGGCCGCTGCCGCACGGTGACGAGACCACAGGCGCGCGCCAGTTGCCCGTTGCGGTAATCGGCCAGCGTGGCGGCCGTGGCAAAGCGCATGCGCGAGAGGCGATCCCGCAGCAGGCTCACCGGATGGCGTTGAAGCGACAGGCCCAGGCTGCTGTAATCGGCCACCACCTCTTCGCCGATGGGCGGGGCGGGCAGCACGAGCGGCGCTTCCACGGGGCGGGCTTGGCGCAGCAGTGCGTGGTCATGACCGGGCTCCTGCAGGGCGAGCGTTTGCCACAGCGCCTGACGGCGATGTCCGGCCAGCGGCTTGAGCGCGTTGGCGGCGGCGAGCACGTTCAGGTCATGGCGATCGAGGTCAGCGCGGTGCGCGAGGTCGTCCACGCTGGTGAACGGCGCCTGGGCGCGGGCTGCTGCGATGCGCTCGGCGGCCGGTTGGCGCATGCCGCGGATGCGGTTGAAACCGAGGCGGATATCCGGTTGCCCCGCCCGACCGCCCTCGCCATCGGCACGCGGATGCAGCGTGCTGTCCCACACGCTGGCGGTCACGTCGACGGGCAACACGCGCACGTGGCTGTGCCGGGCCGCCTGCACCAGTTGCGACGGGGAGTAAAACCCCATCGGTTGGCTGTTGAGCAGCGCGGCAAAGAACGCAGCCGGCTCGTGGCATTTCAGGTAGCTGCTGATGTAGGCCAGCTTGGCAAAACCAGCGGCGTGGCTTTCAGGAAAGCCGTATTCGGCAAAACCCTCCATCTGCTTGCACAGCGCTTCAACGAAGGCCTTGTCATAGCCCCTCTCTTCCACCATCACCGCCATCAGGCGCTCTTGATGTTGCGTGAGGTTGCCCTTGCGCTTCCAGGCGGCCATGTCGCGGCGCAAGCGGTCGGCCTCATCGGGGGTGAAGTCCGCAGCGTCAATGGCGATCTGCATGACCTGCTCCTGGAAGATCGGCACCCCGAGCGTGCGCTTGAGCACGCCCTCCACCTCCTTGCCGGGATACGTCACGCAATCGGTCTGCCCGTTGCGCATGGCCTCGCGCCGCTGCAGGTATGGATGCACCATGCCGCCCTGGATTGGTCCCGGGCGCACGATGGCCACTTGGATCACCAAGTCGTAGTACTTTTCTGGACGCAGACGCGGCAGCATGGATTGCTGCGCGCGTGATTCGATCTGGAATACGCCGATGGTGTCGGCGCGGCAGATCATCTCGTAAGTTTTCTTGTCCTCATCTGGAAGGTTCTGCATGGCGATCTTGCCGGAGGCCCCGTAGCGCTCGCGCCGCCCCGGCAGCGCATCGAGCATGTCGAGCGTGCGGCGGATGGCCGTCAGCATGCCCAGCGCCAGCACGTCCACCTTCAGCAGGCGCAGCGATTCCAGATCGTCCTTGTCCCACTGGATGACGCGGCGGTTTTCCATGGCCGCGTTCTCGATCGGCACCAGCCGTGACAGCTTGCCCTGCGCAATCACGAACCCGCCCACGTGCTGCGACAGGTGCCGCGGAAAGCCATGCAGCTCGCTCACCAGCTCGGCCCAGCGCTGCACCAGGGGCGACGCCGGGTCGAGCCCCTGCTGGCCAGCACGTTCGGCGAACTCCTTGCGGCTGTCCCACCACGCCTGGCCCTTGGCGACCTGCTCGATGATGCCCAGATCGATCCCCAGCGCGCGACCCACATCACGCAGGGCGCTGCGCGTGCGGTAGGAGATGAGCGCCGCCGCCAGCGCGGTACGCGTTACACCGTACTTGTTGTAGATGTACTGGATGACTTCTTCGCGACGCTGGTGCTCGAAGTCGACGTCGATGTCAGGCGGCTCGTTGCGCGCGCGCGAGAGAAACCGCGCAAACAGCGTGTTGCCGCTTTCCGGGTTGACCTCGGTAATGCCCAGGCAGTAGCACACCGCCGAGTTAGCCGCCGAGCCGCGCCCCTGGCAGAGAATCTCTTTGCTGCGGGCAAACTTCACCACGTCGTAGACGGTCAGGAAAAACGGTTCGTAACGCAGCTCGGCGATCAGCGCGAGTTCTTTTTCAATCTGCTCGCGCACCTTATTCGGGATGCCCTTCGGGTAGCGCAGGGCGGCCCCCGCCTCGACTTCGGCTCGCAGGTATTGCGCCGGCGTCATGCCTTCGGGCACGACCTCGCTGGGGTATTCGTACTCGATCTCGTCGAGCTGGAATGTGCACAGGCGCGCCAGTTCCACCGAACGCTGCAACGCCTGCTCACCGCGCTTGTCCCGATAGAAGAACGCGAGTTGCATGCGCGTGCGCATGGCTTGCTCGGCGCTGGGGGCGAGTTCCAGCCCGCATTCGCTTAGCGGCTTGGACAGGCGGATGGCGGTCAGCACGTCGTGCAGCGGTTTGCGCTGGCGCGTGTGCATCTGCACGCCACCAGTGGCCACCATGGGCACGTCGGTCTGCTCGGAGACGGCAGCCACTGTGCCGCGGTGGCGGTCGTCGGCATGGCGTAGCGGCATCTCCAGCGCAATCGAGAGCCGGTCGCCAAACACGCGCTGGCACCACAGCGTCTGGGCCAGCAGATGCTGCGGGTCGGGGTCGTAGTCGGGCAGCAGGATGGCCAGGCAATCGGGCACGCCGCGCAAGTGGGCGAGTTCGCCCGTGGGGGTGGCCAAATCATCGGCCAGCAGACGGTATTCGCCTTTGGGCGCCGCCAGCCGCGCATGCGTAATGACCTCGCTCAGGTTGCCGTAGCCTTCGATGTTCTGCGCCAGCAGCACCAGCCTCAGCCACGGCTCGCCTTGCGCATCACGCACGGTGAAGCGGCTGCCGATGATCAGCTTCAATGCCTCGTCCTTGGCCGCCACGAGCGCGCGTGCGGTGCCGGCCACGGAGCATTCGTCCGTCAGCGCCAAGGCTTGATAGCCGTACAGCTTGGCGCGCTCCACCAACTCGTGCGGATGCGATGCGCCCGTCAGGAACGTGAAGTTGCTGATGCAATGCAGCTCCGCATATTCGGGCAGGCGAACGGAAGTTGGTGTGGTCGCAGCCATGACGTGCCTAGCCGAACAAGCCGTGCAGATACCAGCGGCCGTCTTCGTCGCTGGTCTGGGCGGCAGCGGAAACGCGCTCGCGGTAGAGCCAGTAGCGCACGCCCCCCTCGCCTTCTGCGATGAAGTAGTCGCGCTTGATGAGCTCGTCGTCCCACCAGCCCGATTCAATGCGCTCGGGCATCGATACCAGCCGCAGCGGCCCGCGGTAATACGGATAGTGCTGACGCGTCAGCAGCGGAATCGGTTTCTCCAGCAGCCACAGTGGGCGCTCCGGCTGCTGCGCGTGCCATTGCGCGAGCGCCTGGCGCGCGGCGGCGCGGCTGTGCGCCGTGGTGGCGGCATTCACGTCGACCCAGTGGTTGGCACGCTCGGGGCGGTGGTCGGCACACGGTTGCGGGTGCCGCACGTTGCCGGCACCCAGCCGGGCGATCAGGGTGTCGATCAGACGGGCAGCATCTTCGGCGCGTCCACCGGGCTCGGGGAACAGCGATTCCGTGGGCGGTGCGAGCGGCGTGGCGTCGGTCACCGTCAACCGCAACTCAACCACCGGCGCGATCAGCGTGAGCCGATGCACGCGTTCGTGCAGCACACGGGATAGATGCGCCAGCGTGCGGACGGGCTGGGCCAGCGCAATCTCCACCGGCGTGGAGGACGCGGCATCTTCACTGCTCCGGCCGCGTCGGCGTTCGTGCTCCAGCGTGAGCCGATACGTCTTGGCACCCAGTTGATGCGCTGATAACCAGCCGACCAGCTGCAGCAACAGTTGCTCCGATGCCGCCAGCACCCCTTCCGCGCTGTCGATGCGGCCGGGCAGTTCCAGCGGCACATCAAAGCGCAGGGGCGCAGCAAACCACGTGAAGCTCTCGTGCCCGCTGCCATACGCCGCATCCAGCGTATCGACCAACAGTGCACCACAGCGACGGCGCAGGCCCGCGCGCGGCAACTCACGCAAGTCAGCCAACGTGCGGCAACCCAAGCCTTCAAGCCAATCCGGCCGCGTGAGGCGAGCGACAGCATCGACTGACAACTGATCCAGCAACGAAGACAGGCGCTCCTGCCGCACGGCGCGCCGCACGCAACCCTGGCGCGCTGCACGACGACGTCCACGTCCCGGCGCCGGCCGACCACTGGCCAACCATGCTGCGCCACGTGCCGTCGGCCCTGCGCCAAGCTGCGGCATGGCACCCAGCCGAATCGCACAATACTTCACCGCCCGGCACAGCGCGCGATGTCCGCCAAACAGGCGCAGGCTGGCTTCGACCTCCAGCAGCACAGTCGATTCGTCCGCCACATCCAGCGTGACGTGCGGCGTGAAGGCCAGCAGCGCCAGCGCCAGCGATTGCATCAGCCGCGCCTCGGCGGCCAGATCGCGCTCAAGCTGAATGGCATGCGGCACCAGCGCCTGCACGCCCGCCCGGCGCAGGCCTGCGTGTACGCCCTCGCGCATTGCCAAGCGGTTGGCCGCCACCACGCGCTCCTGCTCCAGCACCACCACCGGCAGAGGCAACGCGGCGGGGTCAGACCACTGGGGACGAAGTGCGTCGAGGGGCAGACGGGGCAGATGCACCGCGATCCAGAACGGCATGATCGAAGGTGTCCTGATCAGCAGCGCCCGATACGGCATCAAGCGCAGCAAAAGACGAAGGAGACGAAAGCGCAGCCAGCAACGCCGCGGTGGCCGGGTCCATGGTGAAGGTTTCGGTGGGCAGCGCGGGCAACGAACGCACGGAGGCACGGCCGGCCTGCAGCGGATCCGCCAGCGGCAGCAGCAACGGTGTGTCACGCAACGGCCCGCGCCGCTTGTGGAAACGGATGGACAGCGCATCGCCACCCGCCGGCTCCAGCCCCAGCCGCAGCACCGCTGGCGACGACTCGCGCAGCGCCTGCTCGGGCCGGAACACCCAGATCGCGCTCTCACTGGCTTGCGCCAGCACCTGCAGCCGGCGCAGCGCCCCAGGGCGCACCTGGTTCAACCAGATCAGCACACCGCCAAAGGCTTGGCTGCGCACGATCTGTTCTGCCGCCCAGAACAGGTCTGCCGGCTTGTCGGCGCGCACCCAGACGACCTGTTCAGGAGAGAAATCCCAGCCCACCAGCCGCACCGCATTCGGCAGGTACGGAGGGCCGACCAAGGCAATGCGCCCGGCGCTCTCGCACAGGGTGGATAAAGCTGGGCGCAGCAACCGGCATTCACCGATACCAGGCTGCGGGCACAGCAACTCGGTCAATCCGCCGAGGGGCCAGCCGCCGCCGGGCAGTTCGGCATTCAATGCGTCATAACCCGTGGCCAGGATGCGCCCGCCGCCCCGCGCCAGGCTGCCTGCGCGCCACAGCGCCGGGTGCAGCGTCTCGGGCGCTGGTACTATCCGGGCTCTTTGCGTAGGCGGGCGCGACTCGTACACCGCCGGCCTAGTGGCGACGAGGCGTTCCGCTTCACCTTCAGCGGGAAAAAGAGACGGGGACGACGCAAACATGGAAAGCGCAAGGCAAGCCGCGAATACTGTATGAATATACAGTATCACAACTTCCGCCCTGCGTTGCCTTGTTTTTAAAGCTCCCTCGTGCTTCTTCTTTCTGACAGCGCCACAAGTGAAACCGGACCAGCGCTACCCTGTTTAACATTGCCGGGCGCGTTCCCGACCCTCCTACCCCGTCACCGGGGTACAACCGAATCCATTGAGAGAAAAAACCGTGTTCACTTGCATCAACCAGAGCTGCGGCACGCGGTGGGAACTGTCCGACGTCGTCATCAAGGATGAGGGCCAGGGGCCGCTGTTCCGCTGTGCGCTATGCGGCGCGCGCAACTACGTCAAACGCGTCGAAACCAAAGACGGCCGGGTCGTCTACAAACAAATCGAAGGCAAGCCGCTCAAGTGATCCAACGCCACAACATGACCATCGAACCGACCGCCACGCCCTTCAGCACCCTGGCGCTTGCGCCCGCTGTGCTCGCGAATCTCGCGCAGCTTGGCTACACCGACATGACGCCGATCCAGGCCGCGAGCCTGCCGATCGCGCTTGCGGGCCACGACCTGATCGCGCAGGCAAAAACCGGCAGCGGCAAAACCGCAGCATTCGCACTCGCCCTGCTCGCACGGCTTGATGCGCGCAGCTTCGACGTCCAGGCGATGGTGCTGTGCCCGACGCGCGAACTCGCCGATCAGGTTGCGCAGGAAATCCGCCGCCTCGCGCGGGCCGAAGAAAACGTGAAGGTGCTGACGCTCTGCGGCGGCACGCCGATGCGTCCGCAGGCGGCAAGCCTGGAGCATGGTGCGCATGTCATCGTCGGCACGCCGGGGCGCATCATGGACCATCTGGAGCGCGGCAATCTGGCGCTCGGCGCGCTGAAGACGCTCGTGCTGGACGAAGCTGACCGGATGCTCGACATGGGCTTCTTCGACGACATCGCGACGGTCGTGCGTCAGTGTCCGCCCGAGCGGCAGACGCTGCTGTTCTCGGCGACCTACCCGGACGGGATCGTGAAGCTGAGCCAGCGGATTCTGCGCAATCCCAAAGAAGTGAAGCTCGAAGAACGCCACGACGACAGCAAGATTCGCCAGCGCTTCTACGAGGTGCCGGACAACAAGCGGCTGCACGCAGTCGGGATGCTGCTCAAGCACTATCGGCCGGTCAGCACGCTTGCGTTCTGCAACACGAAGCAGCAATGCCGCGACCTGCTCGACGTGCTGCGTGCGCAGGGCATTCACGCGCTCGCCCTGCATGGCGAACTTGAGCAGCGCGAGCGCGATCAGGTGTTGATCCAGTTTGCGAACCGGAGCTGCTCAGTGCTCGTGGCGACCGACGTTGCCGCGCGCGGGCTCGACATCGCGCAACTCGAAGCGGTGATCAACGTGGACGTGACGCCCGACCCGGAAGTGCACGTGCATCGGATTGGCCGCACGGGCCGTGCCGATGAGAACGGCTGGGCACTGAGCCTGGCGAGCATGGACGAGATGGGGCGCGTCGGCAAGATCGAAGAGGCGCTGGGGCGCGAGGTCGAATGGCATCAGCTCGATGAACTTGATGCTGGCAACGATGCCCCGCTGCTGCCGCCCATGGAAACGCTGCAGATTCTCGGCGGGCGCAAGGAGAAGATTCGCCCCGGCGATGTGCTCGGCGCGCTGACCGGCGACGCGGGTTTTCGCGGCGACCAGATCGGCAAGATCAACGTGACAGAGTTTTCGACCTATGTCGCGGTGGAGCGAGGCATTGCGCGCGACGCGCTGCGCAAGCTCAACGCTGGCACGGTCAAGGGCAAGAGGGTCAAGGTTCGGTTGATGGACGAATGACGCCGGCGCGCGGCTGTCGACGCTTTCGCACAGCCCGCGCCGCCTTCGAAGCCACACGTCAACGCTTGGCCGGCGCCTTGCACAGCCCCTGGTTGTACAGAATCGCCTTGCGGGTCGATGCGTAATTGTCGGCATCGCACGGCGGCATAAAAGCGGAATCATCGCCCTGCGAACGCACGGCCACGGTATCGGATAGCGCTGCCAGACATTGCGCGTTGTCGCCGCGGTGGTATTCCGTGACGGCGAGGTCGCTGCGGGCCTTGTCGCGTTCGATCCAGTCCATGAAGTGATCGCATTCGGAGAGCAACGCGCGCAGCGTTGTGCGGGCGGCGTCGTAGTTCTTGGCGGCGTATTGCTTGTGCGCCTGACCGATGCGCGCCGTGCGCTGGCGGTCGGTACAGGCGGCGGGCGCGCGGCGGTATTCGCCATCGAACATGGCGCGCATGCCGCAGAAACCGCGACAGGCGTCTTGTGTGGCGGAGGTGTCCACCTTGAGCGTGCCATCGTCCGATGCGCTCGAAATGGCAATACGACATGCGTCAGCGATGCCGGTACGGCCCTTGAGCGTGCCATCCACCGAGCACGAATGGCAGTTCCCGCCCATGGTTTCGATGTTGAACCGGTTGCCCTTGATGCTCAGTACGCCGTGGGCGCTGCCGCCTTCAACATAGACGTACTCACCGGGCTCGACCGCCGGGCTAGCCGCCATGACCAGCGTGCTCGCCAAAAGGCCCAGGACCATCCATGCGCGTCGCATCCGCATGCCGAGTGTCATCGTCTTCGCTCCAGATTGTGTGGGCGCCATTCTGGCGGTTGCGGCTGCTATCGCGCAACCGCCAACACGGACAACGATGCTGTGAATCAGATATGCAGCATCGCCAGCACGGCCAGGACGCCGCCAACGGCACCCACGCCATAGGACAACCCCTGCAGCCAACGGCGACGCGACAGCAGCGTGATGGCCGCCAGCGCAATCGACACCTGAATGGCGACCACCGCCTGCGCCCACCGGTGGTGATGGTGCACGGCAAGCTCGCTGGCTTCGTCGGCTTCTTTTGCTTGGCGCTCCTGGTCTTCGGCCTGGCGGCGGATGTCTTCTTTCTCGGCGGCGTAGCGTTGCGCGTCGCGTTTGGCGGCGGCCTGGTCGGTACCCGGCAGTTGCGCGGTCAATTCGGCAATTGCCTGCTTCTGCCCCTTGGCCTGGTAGTACGCCCAACGGTTGGCGGCCTCGGTTTTGTGGATGGCGGCTTCGTTCTTGGCGAGCAGCGCGGCGTTCTGCGTGGCACCCCCTTGGTAGCCGAAGATGGCCCCTGCCGTCGACAGAATGGCCGTCATGACGGCGATGCGGCCAGCAAAGCTATCGGCGTGTCCGCTTTCTGCGGCGTGTTCAAGCACGTGGTCGTGCGCCCCGTGCACGTGGAATCCTTCAGACATGGTGCTCCCCGTTTGATTTTGTGGTCCTGCGCCTGAGTTCCCGCTCGGCGCGGGCCTCACAATGCATCGACTTGCCTGGAAACGCAACGCCCTGGCGCGCAGCCAGTTCGCCCTGTCCGAATTGCCCAGGCGACAAAGAGACCGCCATGCAAATTCACTGCCCCGGCTTTAACCCCTCACCCACGCAACCGTATAATCGCGCGGCGATGCGAACGGGGGCTGATGTTCAATCAATCGGCAGTCGCATTGTTAATAAAACAAAACAATACGCGCGAACCAGCCAATGGATACCCAAAATAAGCCATCAATCTCCCCCGAAGAGGGGCGTTCTCCCGTCATCGTCCGCGTGGCCGATGCCACCATCCGCGATGCCAATACGTTGCTGCACGCCAGCGGCGGGCTCCAGTTCGGCAAGGGCATGATCGCGACGATCCTGGCGCTGGTGCTGGGTTTTCTGAGCCTGATGGGCGTGCTGGCGTTTCATTTTCCGCAGTACCTGACCACACCGGAATTGCGCCATGCCTATTCGGTGGATGTGCTGCGGCAAATCCTGTTTGTCTCGCTGTTGATTTCGGGCGGGTTATCGCTGGCGAATATCGTGCTGGATAACCGCCGCCGCCTGAATGGGCTGGCGTTTTTGTTTGTGGTGGCGGCCGTGGCCCTGGGTGGCTCGCGCGTGCCGGTGGGCGACTTTCCGGATCACACGCCGTATATTGGCATGGACTGGTTCATTCTCGACCTGCTCGGCTCCACGGCGATCTTCGTGCTGCTCGAAAAGCTCTTCCCGCTCTATAAGAAGCAGCCGGTGTTCCGCGCCGAATGGCAGACCGACATGGTGCACTTTGCGGTGAACCATTTCATCGTCGGGCTGGTGCTGCTGGTGGTGAACTTCCTCATCCACCGCGTGTTCGGGTGGATGGTGCATGCGGAGTTTCAGCAGATGGTGGCGCACATCTGGTTCATCCCGCAGTTGCTGCTGTGCATGCTGGTGGCCGACCTGATGGAGTACGTCACGCACCGCGCGTATCACGAGGTGCCGTTCCTGTGGCGCTTCCATGCCGTGCACCACAGCGTGAAGACGATGGATTGGCTCGCCGGTTCGCGCCAGCACATCCTTGAGCTGATCGTCACGCGCGTGGCCGTGCTCGGGCCGCTGTTCGTGCTGGGTTTCGACAAAGCCGTGGTCGATGTCTACATCATCATCGTGGGCTTCCAGGCGGTGTTCAATCACGCCAACGTGCACCTGCCGTGGGGGCCGTTGAAGTACATCTTTGTGACGCCGGATTTCCACCACTGGCACCATTCGTCGGAAGACGAGGCCATCGATAAGAACTACGCCGCACACTTTGCCTTCATCGATTACCTGTTCGGTACGGCGGTGAAATCGAAGAAGGCCTTCCCGGAGAAATACGGCGTGGTGGGCGATTACATGCCGGACGGCTTTATCAACCAGCAGCGCTTTCCGTTCCGTCGTCAGTAGAGCTGAGTCGAAGGTTCCTCGCCATGCCCATCACGCCCGCTGCCCAGCGCCTCATCAGCCGCCTCGGTCTCGAACCGCACCCGGAAGGCGGCTTCTATCGCGAAACCTATCGCAGTGAGGAGCGCGTCCAGCGAGGCGTCCCGGCCGTCGAACGTGCGGCTGCCACCGCCATCTACTACTTGTTGGCCGATGATGCATATTCCGCCTGGCATCGGATCCAGTCGGATGAGGTGTGGCACTTCCATGCAGGGGACTCACTCAAGGTGCATGTGTTGGAAGACAACGGTACGGTGCGCACGCATCGCCTGGGCCATGCGGCCGAGGACGAGGTGGCGGTGTACCAGGCGGTGGTGCCGGCTGGCCGTTGGTTTGCGGCCGAGCGCGTGGCCGGTGCGCACGGTTACACGCTGGTCGGCTGCACGGTTGCGCCGGGGTTCGAGTTCAGCGAATTCGAACTGGCGGAAGGTCAGGCTTTGCTGGCGAGCTATGCGGCACATGGCGATTTGATCCGGCGGTTGTTGCCCAAGCCGGTGCGCTAGTCAGCACCAGACCACGCTGTCATAGCCGACAGTGCGGCGGTAGACACTCATGCCCCGCCACGTGCTGTACTCCATGTACGCGCATGTCAGAACGACGATCCAGTTGGCTGCGTTGGTGGACATATCCCCTCCCATCCTTGCCTGCCCCGATAGCTGTGTTATCGGCACGTTTTCAGTCTATGAGAGGGGGTCGCCAAACCATTGCGTGAGCAATAACGCTTCTTGGCGCTTATTCCCAGCCCTGGCTTCCGGGTGGGCACAACGCACCGCTTGCACGACGTAGCGACAGCAAATCGCGCGCGCCGGAATGAACGGTAAAGCACACTCACGCGCGCGTTCCATCAACAGATCCACACCTCAGAACGAGTGATGCACGCCCGTGCTCACCACCACCTGGCTGCGGTTGGCGGACACGCCCACACCGTTGATTGCCGCGGATGGCGCATCGCCCGACGCGCGCTGATACGTTCCCTGCACATACACCTGCGTGCGCTTGGAGAACGCATATACGTTGCCGACGCTGAACTGGTTCCAGCGCGCGCTTTCGTACTTGCTGAAGGTGTAGCTAACGTTGAGCGTGTTGGCCGCGCTGTAGTGCCATGCGGTACCCAGGTCAACGTTCTGCGCCCGCGCGTTAGCGCCGCCCAGGGTGATGCGCGTTTGCGTATAGACCGCGTTGATCTGCACCGGCAACCCGCTGAACTGATACAGCGCACCCGCGCCGAACGATTTGACCGAATCCATCGATCGCATGCCGGGCACCAGTGTCGTGCCGAGCGTGTTGGTGATGCCCAGTCGGCCCGCAATGTCGAGCGGCCGATCGTTCGATGCGGTGTACGCCGCGGCCGCGCGGAAACCGCCGTTGGTGTAGTACGCCCCCAGGCTGTAGCTGCGGCTCTTTGATGACGAGCCCGGCACCTCGCCGAAACCATACATGCCGCCCAGTTGCAGACCGCCGAAGATGGGCGAGACGTAGCGCACGGCGTTGTCGATCTGGAACTGGTTGGCCAGGTTGTCGAAGTTGCCCGGATGGAACAGGTAGAAATTGGTGAGCTGGAAGCCGTTACTCAGACGGCCGAGGTAGTCGAACATGAAGTCCGCCTGGTGGCCGAGCTGCAGGTTGCCGAAGGTCTCGTTGGACAGGCCCACCCACGCGGTCCGGTTGAACAGCTTGCCCGGCACGATGCTGTTGCCGGTGTCGCCAAAGAAGCCCGACTCCAGCTGAAAGATCGCCTGCGTGCCCTGGCCCAGGTTTTCCGAGCCACGCAGGCCAAAGCGGTCCGGCTGCATGGTGCCGGGGTCCATACGCACGGCTGAGCCGCTGGTGGTGCCGTTCTTGATGTTGTTGATGTAGGCCACGCCCTGGTCAATGCTGCCGTACAGCGTCACGCTGCTTTGTGCGGCGGCCGTGCCAGCCAAGCCCATCGCCGCCATGGCGAGCAGTGTCTTCCTCATGTCATTCCTCCGGTGGCTGGGGGGGTGTTTGAGCCCCTGCCGGTTGTTATCGCCGCCCTTGGGCGGGCGGACTCTTGGTTATGCGTTTCGTATACGAAACGTCGTTTGATACAAAAACCACAGACAAAAAAGAACGCGCGGCAGGTCACGACCGCGCGTCCAGGCTTAAAGATCAATGACCAGGCGCTTACCCTTGCAGCCCGATACGCAGACCATCATGGTCTGGTTGGAGGCACGTTCGCTCTTGGAAAGCACGCTGTCGCGGTGCTCGGGTTCGCCCTCCAGCACGCGCGTTTCGCACGAGCCGCACACGCCTTCCTTGCAGCTGTGCTCGACTTCCACGCCCACTTCCAACAGCGCATCGAGCAGCGACTTGCCTGCCGGCACGCACAGTTCCGAACCCGTGCGTGCGAGCTTGACGGTGTATTCGCCTTCCTGCACGGAAGCTACGGCGGTGTCAGCCGCAAAGCGTTCAATGTGGACGTTGGTGTAGCCGTGCACCTCGCACGCCGCCTCGAAGGCGCGCAACATTGGGCCGGGGCCGCAGCAGTAGAAATGCGTGTCTGCGGGGTGACCGGCCAGCAAGGCCTTCAGATCCGGCGGCCCGCCCGCATCAGCATCAAAGTGGAAGCGCACCGCATCGCCATGCGCGCTCAGTTCATCGGCAAAGGCCGCTTCCGCACGCGAGCGCGCGCAGTACAGCATCGAGAACGCCTTGCCGCGTTCCGCCAGCCGCCGCGCCATGCAGACAATGGGCGTCACGCCGATGCCGCCTGCCACCAGCACCGTGCGCGGTGCGGTCTCGTCCAGCGCAAAGTGATTGCGCGGGCCGCCAATCTTGAGCGTCGCGCCCACGCGCAGTTGCTCGTGCACATAGCGCGAGCCGCCGCGGCTGTTGCGATCGAGCAGCACGCCCACCACGTAACGGTCGCGCACTTCCGGCGCACCGCACAGTGAATAGCTGCGTGTCAGCCCATTACCCAGATGCAGTTCGATATGCGCGCCGGGCGCGTACTCGGGCAACGTGTTGCCGGCCACATCGCGCAGCTCCACGCTGACGATGCCCTGGGCTTCGTAGCGCATGGCCTGCACGCGCAGGTTGAGGGGGGGATTGGTACTCATGGCACGTCTCTCTGCAACGTATCAGCGCTTCTCGGTCAGGAACTTGCCTTCCGGACCGCCTGCATTCTTTTGGCGGCGCGTATTGCCATCGATACCGCCTTCGATGGCCCATTCGGCAAACACGGTGGGGCCGGGCTCAAAATCGCGCGGCTGCCATTCGCCATTGAGTTGGTCTTCATCGGCGTAGTACTCGATAAGGCCGCCGGCCGGGTTCTTGAAGTACCAGAAGTACGCGGAGGAAATCGGATGGCGCCCCGGGCCCAGCTGCGTATCCCAACCGCAGCGCGACATCTGCATGCCGCCGCCAAACACTTCGTGGATATCGCGCACGGTGAACGCGACATGGTTCAGCCCGCTCTTGGCCTGCGGTGTTTGCAGCAGGAACAAGTCGTGGTGACCGCCCTCCGGCTCGCAGCGCAGGAAGGCGCCCCGGCCCGGGTAGTGGTCGGACGGCACAAAGCCCAGCTTGTCGATATAGAAGCGCTCGGTGGCCACCACGTCCCTCACGAAAAACACCACGTGCCCCACTTCGATGGGCGTGGCACGTTCGTAGATGGGGCTGGGCTGGTTCAGGCGCGGTTTGTCGTTCCAGGTGTTCATGGCCGCGCATTGCACGTCGACGTCGCGCTTTTGCGTGAGCTGCACGCGTACGGCCAGGCCGTTCGGGTCAATGCAGCCGACGCGGCCATCGGCGTTGATGTAGCCGGGTTGATCCGCCAGCTTGTCAGCCAGACGGTCGAGCACGGCTTGCGAATCCGCGCCCCAGATTACCTCGCGCAGCGTGGGGCCGGCTTCCATCGCGGGCGGCAGCGTGGCGTCATCCGTCCGCTTGACGCGTACGCGGCAACCGTTGAGCGTTTCGAACAGCAGGCCGGCTTCGTCTTCTGACTGCAGCGCAAGGCCCCAATCCAGAAAGAACTGCTTGCATGCGGCCAGGTCATCGGCACCGTAGACGATCTCGTCGATGCCCCGAATGGTGTTCATCTTCCTCTCCTGCTTTGCGCCGCTCGGCCTGGGGTGGCCAGCGGTCGCGTTGATTCGTTGATGCGCGTGTGGCGAGCTACTTGTGTACGACGGGCTGCGCGCCATGGGGCAGGCTCTGCGTGCCCTGCGCGCCATTGCGCAACAGGGCCAGACCGCACAGCAGCACCACGACTTGCGTGCCGACCAGGCTGCCAAAACCCGCGGCCAAGCCGCCACCCGTGCCCATTGCGATCACGACCCCCATCAGGGCGGGCATGAACCCCGCCACCAGGGCACCCACACCGTTGGTCACACCAAAGGCGCACGCCACATGCTCCGGCGCCGCGTGGTATTGCACCGTGCTGGGAATGGCCGGGCTCTGCAGGCCCCAGCACAAGCTGGCGGCGGTCAGCCAGTACGCGGCGGCATAGCGGTCGGTGCTATTGATGGCCAGCAACACCGCCACGGCCACGCCCACGCTGCCCAGCACGAAGACCAGGGGGACCCGACGGCGCGGCAGAATGTCCAGCAGCAGCCCGCCCAGAAAGACGCCCACCACCGCCGCGTACTGCGGCATCGATGCCATCCAGCCCATCTCACGCAACGAGAAGCCGCGCGCCTCTTTCAGGTACGTCGGCAGCCAGTTGCTGCTGCCCCACAGATAGGACAGAAAGGCCGCCGTCAGCACCGTCATGGTCAGGATGTGGCGCGTATGGAAAGCGCCACGGAACATCCCGCCCACCGTGCTCAGCGCAGCCGGCAGCGAGTCCGGCTTGGGAATCGCCGCATAGCGCGCCGGCATGCGCACAAACGCCAGCACCAGCGGAATCCCCAGCAGCAGGTTGAGCAAGCCCAGCAGGTGGAAAGACGCCTCCCAGTCGACACTGGCAATGGCATAGCCGACCAGCGGATAGCCCACTGCCAAGCCCACGCCCGTGCCCATGTTGAAGATGGCATTGGGCTTGCCGCTTTCGCGGCTGTCGAAGTGCGCCTTGATGTACGAGGCACCCAGCGAGAACAGCGGCCCCTCGGCAAAGCCCAGGATGAAGCGGGACGCCAACAGTTCAACGTAGCCGTTGAACCAGGGCGACGCCATGGTGATCACGCCCCACAGCGCGAGCCCGTAGATCAGGCTACGGCGCACACCAAACAGCGCGGCACAGAACGGCGTAAACACAATCGCCGACAAGCCATAGCCCGCCATGAAAGCCGTGGCCAACAGGCCCTGGCTGCTGCGGTCGTTTGCCGCTAGACCCACGTGCTGCAGAAAATCGTGCTGCGTAATCAGCACGGCGATGTTGATGCGGTCGACGTACGAAATGGCGACGACCAGAAACAGCGTGACCACGCCCAGCCAGCGTTGTGCGTTCGTGTTCATTGCGCGCTCCTTTGCGGGGCCAGCGGGCACATCGGTTTGATGATGTTCATTGTTGTCTCCTCCACACTGCGCTCGGCCTAATTGGCCCAGGCCAGCGGTTGTTCGTTCAGGCCCCAATAGAGGCTCTTCTGTTCCATGTATTGCAGGATGCCCAGGCGGCCTTTCTCACGGCCCAGGCCGCTGTCTCGCCAGCCGCCAAACGGCGTCGAGATCGAGAACTGCTTGTACGTGTTGATCCACACATTGCCCGCCTGCACGGCGCGGCCGATGCGCCAGGCGCGCTTGTAATCCCGCGTCCAGATGCCGGCGGCCAGTGCGTAGACGCTGTCGTTGGCCTGCTCGATCAGTTCGTCCTCATCGTCGAACGGCATGGCGACAAGCACCGGGCCAAAGATCTCTTCCTGGCAGATGCGTGCGCTGTTGTTCAGGCCTTCGATGATGGTGGGCGTGTAGAAGTAGCCCGACTCGCAGCCCGGCACATGCGGACGCAAGCCGCCCGTGCGCAGGTGCCCGCCGTCTTCCACGCCCATGGCCACGTACCGCTCGATGGACTCGCGGTGGCGATCGGTAATCAGCGGGCCCATCTGCGTGGCTTCGTCTGCCGGGTTACCAACGCGCAGGCGTGCGGCGCCCGCAGCCAGCCGATCCATGAAGGGCTCGTACAACGAGCGCGCCACAAACAGGCGCGAGCCCGCGATGCACGATTCACCCGACGAACTGAAGATGCCGTACAGCACGCCGTTGACTGCGTGATCGAGATCGGCGTCCTCAAACACCATGGTCGGCGACTTGCCGCCCAGCTCCAGCGACACCGGCATCATCTTGTCGGCCGCGATGTGCGCGATGTGCTTGCCGGTGGTCGTGCCGCCCGTGAATGACACGCGGCGCACCAGCGGGTGCTTCGTAATTGCGTCGCCGATGATCGAACCCTTGCCCGGCAACACGCTGATCAGCCCCTTGGGCACGCCGGCCTCTTCGCAGATGGCGGCCAGCTCCAGTGCCATCAGCGGTGTCACCTCGGCAGGCTTGACGACCACTGCGTTGCCGGCCGCCAGCGCGGGCGCCATCTTCTGCGCCTCACTGGCAATGGGCGAATTCCACGGCGTGATGCCAGCGACCACGCCCATGGGCTCGTGCACGCTCATCGTCAGGCAATCGCCACGCGGCGGGGTGAGGCTTTCCTCCAGCGTCTCGCACGCAGCAGCGAAGAACTGGAACGTGGCGGCAGCGCTCGCCACCAGGGCGCGCGTTTCGTTGATCGGCTTGCCGTTGTCCAGGCGTTGGCGCTGGGCCAGGGCTTCGCCGCGCGAGCGGATCAACTCCGCCACGCGGTACAACACCGCAGCACGCTCGTGCGGCTTGCGCTGGGCCCAGCCGCTGGAGAGGAAGGCGCGGTAGGCACCGGCCACGGCCTCCTCCACATCGGCCACGCTGGCGGCATTGAGTTCGGCCACGACTTCGCCAGTGGCGGGGTAACGCGTGGCATAGCGCTCGCCGGCGCCGAATCGCCATTCGCCTGCGATGCAGATCGGCAGCAAGGACGTTGCGGTTGCGTTCATGGTGGGATGCGTCATGGCGCAGAGATCTCGCTTAAATCGAAACGGCGTGCGCGCGGTTGCCCAGCGCACGCACCACGCTGAACACCGTCAGCGCAGAAGTCTTGGGATTGGCCGCCAGCGGCTTGCCACGCATCGTCAGTTCAAAGCCGCCGAATGCGCCGCGTGCTTCCACGTGGTGGACGTTCTCGTCGACCGTGGGGTCGGCCAGCAGCTTCACCTGCGTCCGCTCCAGCCCCAGGCCCGCCAGCGACAGCGTGGCGGCCACGTTGGCGTTTTTCGGGAACAGATGCGCGGCCTCACGGGCGTTGCCTTCAAAGATCACAGTGGGCTCGCGCAGCGCATCGAGGTCGAATTGCTGATCAGCCGGTGTGTCTTTCCAGGCGCGCGGCGGTTTGCGGCCGGTGTAGACCACGGCATCCAGCCCGCCAACGCGCGCAGCAGCCAGTGCATCAATGGCGCCGATGGCACCCGAGAGCAATTGCACCTGCGCATTGCCACGCCGCGCCGCCGCCTCCAGTCGTTCTGCCAGGCCGGGCTCTGACAGCGCGCCGACCGACACCACCAGGCAATCAATGCCCTGCTCCAATGCGGGCACCACGTGCTCTCCCAGCGCGGCATGACCGGCGCACTCCACGAGCAAGTCCGGGCGCGCATCGGCAGACAGATGTGTCGCCACACGTGCATTCGGGGCGAGCGGTGCGATGGCTTCGCGCGCCTTGTCCATGGCTTGCTCAGGCACGATCACCGTGTCGAAGCAGACGTCGGGATCGCTCTTGAGCAGTTCCAGAACGCCCTGCCCGATCGCGCCACAACCGACCATCGAAACGTGCAGCATGTCGGGCTCCTGGGTTCGATGCGATGGCGCGCTCACGCCGCCACCGTGGTGGGTTCAGCCTGGCTTGCCTTGGCCTGCTGGTTGACCGGCGGGCCCGCAAAGATGGTCTTGAAGCTGCCGATGGAAAGCATGTCGATTTCCAACAGGAACGGGCCTTCACCGGCGGTGGCTTCGTTCAAGGCAGCGCCGATGTCGGCCAGATTCGACACGCGGCGGTGACGCAGTTGCAACGCCTGCGAGAGCGCCGCGTAATCCGGCGTGTGAAGGTCCACGTAGTGGCGGCGGCCACCGTATTGCGCGTCCTGGATGTTCTTGATGACGCCGTAACCCTTGTCGTTCATCAGCACGATGACGAGGTCGGCGCGTTCTTGCACCGCCGTGGCCAGCTCGCCGAGGTTCAGGATGAAGCCGCCATCGCCTGCCAGACAGAAGGTCTTCTTGCCCGATGCGGTTGCCGCCGAACCGATGGCTGCACCAATCCCCATCGCCAAGCCCTGGCCGATACCGCCACCCAGCGCGTGCACGCCAGCGCGCGAATCAAAGATGCGCAGTTGGCGATTGCCCCAGGTGCTGTTCGACACCGTGACGTCGCGCACCCAGTTGAACTCGCGGCCCACGGCTGCCTGCAGCGATTCCACCAGCGCTGCATACGGGCCCAGGCCATCCACCAGGCCAACGACGGCCTTGTCGTGTGCCGCGCGCAGGTCACCGGCAAATGCGGTATCAACCTGCACCTTCTTTTCCAGACGATCGGCCAGGCCATCCAGCGCGAGGGCCGAATCGCCGCAGACGAAGTAGTCGCTGGCGTAGCAGCGGCCTTCGGCGGAGGCATCGGCATCGATGCGGTACAGCGGGCGCGGCAGCTTCAGTTCGTACTTGAGCGTTTCGTTGCCACGCAGGCGCGAGCCAACCACGAGCATGGCGTCGCACGTTTGGTAGAACGCTTCCACCGGCTTGTGCAGGTTGAAGGCACCCAGCGAACGCGGATCGTCTTCCGGCACGATGCCGCGGCCCTGCGTGCTGGTCACCACGCCAAAGCCCAGGTCCATCAGGCGCTTGACCTGCTTGGCGGCATGGCGGGCGCCACCGCCCAGCCACAGCATCGGACGGCGTGCGCGCGACAGGCGCTCGGCCAGTTCATCCAGTGCGTGGGCAGACGGCACATGCTGCGGCACCTGCAACGGGCGCAGATCATCCGGCATCGGGATCAGCGCGGCCTGAATGTCGATCGGAATCTCCACGCTGACCGGGCCAGTGGGGGCCGTGAGCGCGGTCTGCACGGCCAGCTTCATCGTGCTGATGGCAGTGTCGGCGCTGCGCACGCGGAAGGCGGCCTTCGACACGGCCTTGAGCATGGTGAGCTGGTCCGGCGCTTCGTGGATGTACGCCAGGCTCTGGTCCAGATACGGCGTTTCAATCTGGCCGGTGATGTGCAGCATCGGCGTGCCGGCGGTCAGGGCTTCGACCATCGCGCCCGCTGCGTTGCCTGCTGCCGTGCCCGTGCTGGTGAAGCACACGCCCAGGCTGCCCGTGGTGCGCGCGTATGCGTCGGCCATGTTGGTGCCGCCCGCCTCGCCGCGCGCCATGATGAAGCGGATCTTGTCGCGCTCGCCCATCGCATCAAGGATGGGCATGTTGTGGATGGAGATCACGCCAAAGGCGGCCTTGACCTCGCAGGCTTCCAAGAAGGCCGCAATCGCGTGGCCCACCGTGACCAGTTGTGTTTCGTTACGCATGACGGGAGTGTCCTCCGGAGATATCGATATGGCTGCCCGTGGTGTACGAAGACAACGGCGAGGCAAGGAACAGAATGGCGCGGGCGGCCTCTTCAGGCAGGCCCAGACGGCCCAGGGGAATGTGCTTTTGCGCGGCCAGGCGGCGCGTCCACGCGGCCCAGTCGAGGTGGCGGTCTTCTTCGGGGCGCGCCTCGAAGCGGCGGCGCCATTGACCGGACTCGACCAGCCCGATCAGGATGCCGTTCACGCGCACGCCCTTCGGCGCAAACTCGGTCGCCATTGAGCGCACGAGGTTCAGCACACCCGCACGCGCGGCGGAGGTGGCCACCATGTGCGGCTCCGGCTGCTGCGCCAGCAGCGAATTCACGCAGACGATGGCACCGTGCGCCGAGCGCTCCAGTTGCGGCAGAAACGCCCGCGTCGGGTGGATGACGGAGAAGAACTTCAGATGCAGCTCTTCCGTCCACGCGGCATCTTCCGTATTGGCGAAGGTGGACACGCGGCCCTGACCGGCGTTGTTCACCAGCATGTCGACGGGGCCGAGTTCTTGTTCCACGGCAGCGGCAAACGCGTTCATCTGCGCGGCATCGAGCACGTCGCACGTGGCAGCGAACAGCTTGGCGCCCGGAAAGCGGCTGCGCAGCCCTTGCCCCGCAGCGGCCAAACGCTCGGCATTGCGGCCGCACAGCGCCACGGCGGCACCGGCTTCCAGCAGCAACTCAACGGTGGCCAGGCCGATGCCGGAAGAGCCCCCGGTCACCACGGCCACCTTGCCGGTCAGATCAATCATCGGCATGACTATTCCCGGAACAGGTTGACGACCTTGCCGGCAGCCGGGCGGTAGTCGAGCAGGTACGACAGCTCGCCAGCGGCGGCGCGCACCTTCTCGATCATCGGGTCCAGTTGTGCGGGGTCGATGCGCGGCGACGGAATCGTCGTGCCGAGTGCGGCCACCACCTTGCCGGCGCGGTCGAGCACCGGCGCGGCAATGGTGGAGATGTTGGCCTCAAAGAAGCCCTCTTCCAGCACGTAGCCGTGTTCACGGTCACGCTGCACCATTTCGAACAGGTCTTCCACCGTGCGCGGCGTGTTACTTGAGAACACTTCCAGCTGCGGCTCGGGATAGAGCTGGCGCAACTCGGCCAGCGACAGATCAGCCAGCAGCACGCGGCCCAGCACCGTGGCATGTGCGGGCAGACGCGTACCGACATTCACCGAGCTGGTGAACGGCGTGGGCGCCACCGACTTCGCCACATACACGATCGAGCGGCCGTCGCGCACGACGAGGTTGCACGGGTAGTGAATGTCATCGCGCAGGCGATCGAGCAGCGGGCGACCCAGCTCGGTCAGCTCCAGCGAGGCGAGGTATTCAAAGCCCAGGCGCAGCACGGCCATGCCGAGGCGGAAATCACGGCCACCGTCCACGCGCTCGACAAAGCCCATCACTTCAAGCGTGGTCAGCAGGCGAAACACCGTGGAGCGCGGCACTTTCAGCCGGCGGGCCAGTTCGGGCGCGGACAGCACGCGGTCTTTATGGCTGAACTCGCACAGCAGGCGCAGGCCGCGTTCGAGCCCGGGCACGATGTACTTTTCCTGCACGTCTTCTGGGATGAGGTCGTTGCTCATACGTCTTGGCGCTTAGGCGTTTTGGAGTTGAGAGAGAGCGGCATGTTCGATCCAGCCTGCAACCGCGTCAGGCGCATCGATATAGGAGGCATGCCCGGCGGATGGCACAAGCGCAAATGGCAGACCAAACGCATCGGCCAGTGCCCGGCAGCCTTGCGGGGGCGTGATGCCGTCCACGTCACCGCAGGCGATTTGCGCGGATGTCGATGCCGGGCGCTTGCGCAGATAGGCGCCGATGTCGTCGCCGCTGAGCATTGCCACGGCCTGGCGATAGCCACCATCGTTCAGGCGAGCCATGTTCCAGCGCACCCAGGCACGTTCTTCCCCGGTGGCATCGGGGCGCAGCAGGTGTGCATGGCGCGATTCGGCCATCCCGTCGATGCCGAGCTGGTCTAGCGTGGCCAGGCGCTGTGTTTGCACGCTGCGGGACTTGGCTTCGTGTCCCGGCTGGCCGTAACCCTGTGCCGGGTTCAGCAGCAACACGTGTTTCGGCTGCATCGCCGGCGGTGCGTCGGCCACATAGGCCGATGCCATCAATGCGCCGAGGGAATGCCCGACCAGCACGTCCGGCTTGATGTGAAGCGCGGCAAGCCATGCGCGCAGCCGCGCCGCATAGTCCGCCGCGCGCGGTTCGTGCCGCTCCAGCGGCGTGGAGTTGCCGTAGCCCGGCGCATCCCACGCAAACACACGCGTGTTTTGCGAAAGCAACTGCGCGCAAGGCAGCCATGACGCCGCACCGGAGCTGATGCCGTGCAACAGCACCACCACCGGCCCGCGCTCGCCCCATTGCCGATAACCGACGCGATCGCCTTTCTCGCTGATCACAACGGCGCGTTCGGCAAACTCGGCGCCGAGCAACGCCAGCGCATCGGCAACGCGGAACGGATGAGAAGACATGACAGCCTGCGCACACATGGCATCAACGCTTGATCTTGGCGAGCGGATGCTCGGGCGGATACGTCGGCGTAATCGGCTTCTTGGCGCCGAGCATCACGCACATCAGCGCGTCTTCGTCGCCGATGTTGATTTCTTCGCGGTACACGCCGGGTGGCACTGAGACGAGATCGCGATCGGTCAGGATGGTCTCGAAGCGTTCACCGTCTTTCTCCAGCACCAGCTTGAGCTTGCCGCGGATGACGAAGAACACCTCTTCCACATCCGTGTGGAGATGCGACGGGCCTTCGTGACCAGCCGGGATGACCATGGTCGAAAACGTGAAGTGCTCCGACGGCACCGTGTTGGTGTCCGCGGCCACGCCCGTGCCGCCCGTGCCCAGGTAGCGCATTTGCGCGCGGCGGTATTTCGGGTCGTAATCGGCCTGGAACTTGAGGGCATCCCAGTCGTAACGACGGGTGGCGAACCGCGCTACGCGGCTGTTCATCCAGTCTTCAAACGACGCGCCTTCAGGACGGTCCCACGTGCGTTGCACTTGCTGTTGTTCGGAGAGATCGCTCATCGAAATCCTCTTCTGAATGGTGTGTGTAGTTGCAGGATGGGGAGGCGTTACTGCATGACAAAGCCGCCGTTGACGGCCAGCGTCTGGCCCGTCACGAACCGGGAAAGGTCGGACAGCGCGAACAGCACGGCGCCGCACACGTCGTCGGGCACCTGGTCGCGCGAAATGGCACGCTGGTCTCGGTACAACGCATGGCGGTGCGCCGGCACATATTCGGTGGCTTCCACCAGCGTCAGGCCTGGTGCGACGGCGTTGACGGTGATGCTGTCCGCGCCGCATTCACGCGCCAAGGACTTGGTCATGCCGATGATTGCGCTCTTGCTGGCCACGTACGCCAGCAGGTTGGGCGCGCCCCACAGCGGCGTGTCCGACGCCAGATTGACGATGGCGCCGCGGCCCGACGCCTTGAGCGCCGGCAGGCACGCCGTCGTCATCAACCAGGTGCCGCGCACGTTGACGTTCATCACGCGGTCCCAGGTGTCGATGTCGATGGACGATGCATCGCGCCCGCCCGAGTTGGTGATGGCCGCGTTGTTGACGAGACCATCGAGGCCACCGAGCGCATCGACTGCCGACGCAGCGCAGGCTTGAATCGAAATCGGGTCGCCCAGATCCAGCGCAAAGCCGCACGCCTGGAAGCCGGCCGCACGCAGTGCTGCGGCCTCTTCCTGCACGCGTTCACCCAGGATGTCGGCCATGGCGACGGCACCGCCGGCCTCGGCAATGGACTTGGCGAAGGCCAGCCCCAGCCCGCGCGCGGCGCCCGTGACGAGCACCTTGCGGCCAGCCAGCAGTCCGGCAGCGGGGTTGCGCTCAGGCATGTTGGGCTTCCGTAGGAACGGGCTTGAGCATGGCGACCGGCGCGTCAGCCAATTCGGCGGCAGCGCGGCGCGCAAGAATGCGGCGGATGCGCGTGATGCCGATGTCGTGCTGGTACAGCGTTTCGTGGTCGCGCGCCTCGGGTGCCAGCGATTCGAGCACCACGCGGTCTTGCTCCAGCACATCCCAGTGCAGGCCTTCCAGGCGGTTGCGATACAGGAAGCGCCACACATCGCGCTCCCAACCCTGCACGTGGCGGGTGCGCCAGAAGTAGACGATGCAGTGCTCCTCATCCACCGGCGTGGTGATGCCGATGATGGTGAACGGGCCGCCCGGGCCCACCTTCGGCTGATACGGAATCGACAGGCGCAGCCACATCGTGCCGGTCTCGCCAAACTCGGTCCAATCGAAGTTCACGCCGCGCTGGCCGGTCTTCTGGAACATGATGCCGTGCTCGGTTTCCAGCACTTCCATCACGGCCTTCTTCTCGCCGCTGGCCATCGAGTGCGACACGGCGTGCAGGTAGGCACCGTGCATCGGGTCCATGACGTTGTCGATGGCGTAGCGGTAGTTGACGTTCCAGTGCGCGAAGCAGAGGAAGTGGCTGTGCTCGTCGCTGGTCAGCTCTTCGGGCAGGCGCAGCGTACCGACGGACTCGTCGTATTCCGACGGCGCCTTGTCGCCAAACCACAGGAAGATGGCGCCGGCGCGTTCTTGCACGGGGTAGCTGCGCACGCAGGTCTTGCCTTCCATTGGGCAGCTATCGACGGCCGGCACGCTCGTCACGGTGCCGGCGCCATTCACTTCCACGCCGTGGTACCAGCAGGCAACGTGGTCGCCCAGATTCCAGCCCATCGACAGGCGCGCGCCACGGTGCGGGCAGCGGTCTTCCAGCGCATGCACCTGGCCGGCGGTGTCGCGCCACAGCACGATGTTCTGGCTCAGGCGGGTGATGCCCACCGGCGCGTTCTTCACGTTCCACGATGCGGCCACCGGATACCAGTAATTGCGCAGACCGGTGTTGACGCGCGCTTCCTTCTGCGCTTCCTTGTTGCCTTCCATTGCTTGCCTCGCTTGATGGGGTTGCGCCGGGCCGCCTCGATGGGGGTGCGGCGTCGAATCGTATTGGGGTCAGGCGCCCAGGCGGCGCATCTCGGCCAGGAAGGCGTCTTCCGTCCAGGCGTCGCCACCCGCCGGGTTGCGCGGGCCGCGTTCGTTCAGCACAGCGACGATGTCGGCGGGCGTCTTGGCGCCGCCGAGGAACGCGACCTCAAGCGAATCGCCCAGCTGGTTCTCATACGGCGTCGGCTCGGCGGCGCGCGTCTGCCACACCAGATTGGCGACCTGACCCGGGCGCTCAACACGGCCCTTGCCAGCGACGTTGTTCGGAGAAATCGGCTCCCACGGAGCGAGGTCGGGGTTGTATTGCGGTTGCATCTCTGTCGACTCCATCACGTTTCACTTGTTTTACCTATGAAACGTCTGTTAATATCTGGAACACAGGTGCAACTATAGACCGCGTCTTCGAAATCGCAGATGCGGGATTACCCTATGGTTTTGTGGAGAAATGATGCGCCTGAACCCACCCGATCCGGCGGATGGCGCGCCTGGCGCAGGTCTTGGCGCTGCGCCTACTTCAACCGCGCGAGCAGACGTCGCCCCGCATCCACAACGGAGCGCTCGCCCGTCATCTGATAGCGGACGATCATCCCTTCCACGCAGAGCAGCGCTTCCTCGGCAATCGCCTTTGGACGCGCGTAGCCGAGGCGCTTCGCCAGTTCAGCCAGATAGGCGCCCAGGTCTGCCTTGTGTGCCACGGCTTTCTCAATCAACTGCGCATCACCGGTTTCGGTGCCGGACTCAGCCACCAGGTTGATAAAGGCACAGCCGCGGTAGGTATCGGTGGCAAACCATGCCGCCAGCACGTCGGCCAGCACATCCAGATTGGCGCGCTTGGCGATGCGGGCTTCAGCCTCTTCCTGGAACCACGCCATCCAGGTTTCATGCCGGGCGTCCAGAAAGGCGGCAATCAAATCGGTTTTCGACGGGAAATGCCGATACAGCGACATCTTCGCCACACCCGACTCGGCGATGATCCGGTCGATGCCCGTGGCACGAAAACCCTCCTGCAGGAACAGGCGCTCGGCCGTTTCCATGATGCGTTCGCGGGCGGAGAGGATTTCAGCGGCCTTGGCCATGTCGATGTGCCTTTTGCTTGCGTGGGATTCGCGCAGTATGGTCTTGACAGACAGACCTGTCTACTCAATGATGTAGACAGACCTGTCTCATGCGAATCAACCAACCCATCGCTGTGCCAAGCCTTACCCCCACTCCCTCCGACGATTGCCGCCCAGCAGTATTGGCGCGTACACGGCCCGCACTTTCACCGCTGCCGCTGTGGCGCCTGAAGCTGGCCACTGCGTATATCGAAGCCAATCTGGGGCAAACGGTGCGGTTGGAAGATGTGGCGCGGGCCGCGGGCCTTACGCGCATGCACTTTGCCGCGCAATTCCGTGCGGCCACTGGCGTGCGCCCGCACGACTACCTGCTACACCGCCGCGTCGAACGGGCCAAGACGTTGTTGATGCATGCCGAGGCCGTTCTGGCGGACATCGCGCTGGAGGTCGGTTTTCAGAACCAGGCGCACTTCTCGACCGTGTTCAAGCGGCTGGCCGGTGCCAGCCCATCAAGCTGGCAGCGCCGCGCACTGGACGCACTGCACGGCTGACACAACACTGGCAACGCCCGGCGCACGACCGGGCGTTAGTGCATCACAAGCCAAGGTCCGACAGACCTGGGTGATCATCCGGACGACGGCCCAGCGGCCAGAAGAACTTGCGCTCATGCTCCTGGATCGGCGCGTCATTGATGCACGCATAACGGCGCTGCATCACACCGTGCGCGTCAAACTCCCAGTTCTCGTTGCCGTACGAGCGATACCAGTTGCCGGAATCGTCGTGCCACTCATAGGCAAAGCGCACGCCGATGCGATTGCCGCCAAAGGCCCACAACTCTTTGATCAAGCGATAGTCGAGTTCCTTCTGCCACTTACGCGTGAGAAAGCCGACGATCTGCTCGCGGCCAGTCACAAACTCGGCGCGGTTGCGCCATTGACTGTCGGGCGTGTAAGCCAGCGCGACCTTCTCGGGGTTGCGGCTGTTCCAGCCATCTTCGGCCAGGCGGACTTTCTCGGTGGCGGATTCCAGCGTAAACGGCGGGATCGGGCGGCGGGTCGATTGGGCTTCGTTGGCGGACATTGGTGGCTCTCCTGTGGGCTCGGTTGGCCGCTTGCATGGTTGCAAGACGGCATGTATTCAGTCTGCCGACCTGCCCCACATCACGATATCGAGATCGCACGGCACTTTGCCGAAGCGCACGATCCGCTGCAACGCTCTAGAACAACTTGCGATAGACCACGAAGCCCGACTTGTCCGCCACTGCGTCATACAGGCGCATGGCCGTCGTGTTGGTTTCGTGCGTCTGCCAGTAGACGCGCGGCAGGCCGTCCGCCTGCGCGCGACGATAGACCGCCTCGATCAACGCCCGGCCCACCCCCTGCCCGCGTGCGGCCTGCACGGTGAACAGGTCTTGCAGATAGCAACTCATGCCGATCTGCGTGGTGCTGCGGTGGTAGAGAAAGTGCACGATGCCGAGCAGCTCACCCTCACGCTCGGCCACCAGCGCGTAGACGGGCTCGGTTTCGTCAAAGAAGCGCTGCCACGTCGTCTGCGTGACGACGTCGGGCAAAGCGGTTTCGCCCGCGCGGCCATAGAAAGCGTTGTAGCCGTCCCAGAGCGGTTTCCAGGAGGTGAAGTCGTCTTGGCGGATGGGACGGATCAGCAGCTCGGCAGGCATGGGCATGGCCCCGTTGTCGCGTTGGAGAAACGCCATTCTGCCAGTGGGGCGGATCGGCCATTCACCACACTGTTGCGTGCGGGTAAGTCCTGATCGCCCGCGAAAGTTTGACGAAAGCCGGGAGGCCATACAGTGCACTCACTGCTTGGCGAATGATCTCCGTGCAAGACAAGGCGGAGTCGGTCGGGTGTCAGGTAGACGCGCATGAGGGTGATGCGCGGCAAGCTGGGCCTGGGGCGTGATTGGGGAATCCGCGCCATGGGCCCAGTCAAAGATTGCCGCGCCTGCACCGTCATGCGCGATAGGGTTGGCGACGTTGCGAACGGGACTTCCGCACGCTGCCAACTTGGCGTCACACCGATTTTGATCGGTCTTTCCTGCTGTCAACCTTCCGGCCCGCCGCCCTCCTGGCGGGCCTTTTCTTTTGGTGCGTCAGGGCGTCACCAAGCGCTGCGTCAGGCGTTGCACGGCGGGCGCTGCGATCAGCACGATGGTGAACGCAGCCGGCCACGCCAGCACAAAGGCGTGTGCCCATCGCGCCAGAAAATCCGCGCTCAGGCCAGCGCTGATCCAACCACTCCAGCCCGTCATCAACAGCGACATCAGGCCGGACATCAACCAAGCAAACGTGACACGAAGGCGCGTGGGCGTCGAAACGAGCGTGGACATGGCGGTTCTCCTGCAAAGTCATCGAATGTGATGAACGGTATGCTAGACAACCGCGTTTCAAGAAACTATAGACGTTTACTGAAACTTAAATTCCGAAAATGGAATCATGCTCGACGACTTGGCCCTCTTCGTTTCCATCGTGGACCACGGCAGCCTGCAGGCTGCTGCCCGCCATGCCAACCTGCCGCCGGCCACGCTCACCCGGCGCCTGCAAAAGCTGGAAGCCGCGCTGGGCTGCCAGCTTCTATTGCGTAGCGCCCGCAGCCTGAAGCCCACGCCGGAAGGCCAGCTCTATTACGAGCAGTGCCGCCCGCTGCTGACCGCGCTTGCGCAAACCACCGCCACGCTCGATGACGACCTCAATCAGGTCAAAGGGACGCTGCGCGTGTTGGCACCGCTCAACCTGTCACGCGGGCTGTTCGCCCCCGCCTATGCGAGCTTCATGGCAACGTGGCCCGAGATCCGCCTGGAGCTGCTGCTCAGCAACCGCAATGAAGACGTATGGCGGCACGGTGCTGATCTCGCCATCCGCGTCGGGCAGCAGGATGACCCCAAGCTGCGGCAGCGCCGGCTGGGCGTGATCGAGATGGTGTTGGTGGCATCCCCCGCCTATGTGGCCGAGTACGGTGCGCCGGCGCACCCGCGTGAACTTCAGGCGCACCGTCTGCTGGTGTCGTCACCGCTTTCTACGTGGCGCTTCACTTCGCCCGATGGCGCAGAAACCGTCGAGCTGCAGCCCCAGGGCCGATGCGACCTGAACGACATCGAGCTTGCTGTCACGCTGGCTGAAACGGGGCTCGGATTGCTGTATTGCCCACACACGCTTTGCCATGAAGCGCTGCAGGCTGGCCGGCTGGTGCGCCTGTTACCGGAGTGGCGTATGCCGCAGCGCCCCGTCTATGCCGTCTGGCCGCAGCAGCAGTTGCCGCGCAAGGTGCGCACCTTGCTGGAACACCTTGCCGAATTTGCCACCGGCGCTCCGTTGCTGCAGGGCAACCCGGCATGGAACGACTAATGCCCCGGATGTGACGCAGTGCGCAGACACAACGCTAGGAAAGTCACGCATTGGCAAACGGCAAACGCGCTCCGTAGCATGCCCTTCACCGATGTCGCATTTGCATCGACATGGAGCCCCCTGATGCCCGCCCCTGCCGCTTCCGCCGCCTTGAACAGCAACGCGCCGCACACACTTGAACGCTCGTCGCATGTGGTGCGCTCCGGCGCCATCCGCCTCTATGCGCGCCTGACGCTGCCCCACGATGCAGCGGCACGGCAGCGTCCGGCCGTCGTCCTCGTGCATGGGTATCCGGACGACAGTTCCGTCTGGGATGGCGTGCGCGATGCACTAGCGAGCCATGGCCGCGTCATCACCTTCGATGTGCGCGGCGCCGGCCTGTCAGATGCTCCGGCGGACACCCACGCTTACCGCATCGCCCAGTTCGTCGACGACCTGGCCGCCGTGGTCGACGCGCTACTGCCGGACGAGCGCTTTCACCTGGTCGGCCACGACTGGGGCTCCATCCACAGTTGGGAATCGGTGACCACCGACCGGCTGCGCGGGCGCATTGCGTCCTACACATCGATCTCCGGGCCGTGCCTGGACCACGTCGGCCATTGGGTGCACAGCCAGCTGGATGCAGGCTCGTGGGCAGCCAAGCGCGCGGTATGGAAGCAGCGCCTGCAATCCTGGTACATCGGTTATTTCCACCTGCCGATGGTGGCGGAATGGTCTTGGCGGCTCGGAATGGCGCGCGCTTGGCCCTGGTGGTTGCGCAAGACGGAAGGCGTACGCGGTGCGGCGCAACGGCCATCGCTTTTGCGCGATGCGTGCAACGGCCTGCGGATGTATCGCGCCAATTTTCGCGAGCGGCTGGCGCGGCCCCAACCGCGTGCACCGCATGCGCCCGTGCAACTGATCGTGCCAACGCGCGACCGCTATGTGAGCCCCGCCGTTACTCGTGCGCTGGAGGCCTGGGTCTCGCACTATTGGCGCCATGAAGTCGACGCTGGCCATTGGTTGCCGCTGCGTCGCCCCGAGTGGGTGGCCGACTGCATCCGCCGCTTTGCCGACTACGTGGAGTCGGGCCACGAACCCGCTGCGCTGCAGCAAGCGCGCGTAATTGGCACGTTGCCAAATTAGAAGATCGCGTCCAACGCAAACGTTGACGCGTATTGCATCTGGCTGCAATCATCGTCCGCCAACCAACTGACGGCGCGCCACGACCTGGCGCCCGGACAGTTCGAGCCGCCAGCGTTGCGCAAACGGCGACGCCCGGTCATCGACACAAAAGACAGGGACAGGACAATGAAAAGCAAGGTCGTGGTGTACGGACCACTGTATGGGAAGTGGTACGCGATTCTCGTCAACGATGGCGTGGCCGCGGAGTCGAATCAATTCGAGTCCTACGAGGCCACTATCGATTTCGCAGCTCGCCGATACCCAGAGCTTGAGCAGGAGCGGCAGCCCTACGCACGCGGGCGCGAAGACGACGACAACACCGGCTATTCGGAAGAAGCCGCCCAGGTCTGAGCAGCGTTAGGGGTGCGGCACCGCACAGAAGCGCCCGGCCATCCACTCGAACACGCTGCCCTCGCGAAGCGAACGACTTTGCGCATCGTCACCATAGCGAATCTGGTAGAGCGGCTTGCCGCTGGCGTTGCGCGCGCGATAGAGCGTCTGCGCGATCACGGTGTAGGTGCGTTGCGCGCAGTCGAGCACCACTTGCTTGACCGATGAACGGATCGGCTGGCCATCTGCCGTTTTGATCGTGAAGTC
Organism: Ralstonia sp.; assembly: GCA_039592975.1. Classification (GTDB taxonomy): domain Bacteria; phylum Pseudomonadota; class Gammaproteobacteria; order Burkholderiales; family Burkholderiaceae; genus Ralstonia. The sequence continues at coordinate 118,269 of JBCNQE010000012.1, forward strand.
GGGCAGCACGTTGCGCAGTAGTTGGAACTGCACGGTGTGCTTGGTGTTGGAGCCGATGTCCGCTGCGGCGTGGAGGGATTGCTTGTCGACGTAGGACACCACGCCCGTTGCACCTACAAAGCGGCGCCAGTGGCTATCGATGCCAGACTGTTCAGGCGCAGCGGCCGACGGCGATACGGTTTGCGCAAACACGGGCATCGGTGCCCACAGTGCGACGGCCAACATGGTCGCCGCGATGGCGCCTTGTCGGCGCCAGCCTCCTGTTTTCATGGTGTCTCGCCTTGCTGCAAAAAACTGAGCGGGCGATTTTACCGTGCCTGTGCAACCGCTTTCGTCACATCTGATCGACTGGCTCAGCCACATCGACACCAGCAAAACGCAGATACAGCACGCGCAGCGCCCGCGTGAGCGGACCCGGCTGACCGTTGCCGATCTGCACGCCATCAATAGACGCCACCGGCATCACGAATGTCGATGCGCTCGTGTAGAACGCCTCGGCAGCCTGCTGGGCTTCCTGCACGGTAAAGGTGCGCTCTTCCAGCGTCAGGCCATGCTCGCGCGCCAGCGCCATGATCGACACGCGCGTGATGCCCGGCAGCACGGCATTGGACAGCGGGCGCGTAATCAGGCGCTTATCCGCCGTGATGATGAACGCAGTGGACGACGCGCCCTCGGTCACGCGGTCGCCATCGGTCATCCAGGCCTCGTGGGCACCGGCGCGTGCGGCGATCTGCTTGGCCATCACCTGCGGCAACAGGCCAACGCTCTTGATGTCGCAGCGCTTCCAACGCAAGTCGGGCACCGTCACCACGGTCGCGCCCTTCTTGGCCAGCGGGCTATCGACAATGGTCTTGACCTGCGTGAACGCCACGGCCGTCGGCGTAATGTCTGCGGGGATGCCGAAATCGCGCTCGGCCACGCCACGCGTGACCTGCATGTAGACCACGCCCTCTTCCAGCCCGTTGCGCGCCACCAGTTCTTCGCACACGCGGGTCCATTCGGCCTCGGTGTACGGGTTGTCGATGCCGATTTCGGACAGCGAGCGCGTCAGGCGGGCCAGGTGCGCGTCGTTGTCGACGAGCTTGCCGCGCGCCACGGCGGTCACTTCGTAGATGCCATCGGCAAAGGTGAAGCCGCGGTCCATGACGGAGACGGTGGCTTCGGCGGCCGGCACGTATTGGCCGTTCAGAAAGATGATTCGGGACATGCTAACAAAAGGAATGGAGAGACGCGGCGCCCCCGCGAACGTCCCGACAGGATACGTGCGCCACGTCGTGAATAGCAAAGCACACGTACGTTATGCGCAAACGGCATGAGGCGCGGGACGCGTCCGGTAAACTCGGCGGTTTCGTGCACCGCCATCGCCATGTCGACAGTCACCATTCGAACCATTGCCGCTACGGATTTGCCGGGCATTTTGGCCGTGCAGCAGGCGTGTTACGGCGATGGCTTCCTTGAGCCGGGCGACGCGTTGGCCAGCCGGTGGGCGCGCAGCCCTGCGCTGTGCCTCGTCGCGGTGGAGGGGGACACCATCGTCGGTTACCTGCTCTCACATGCATGGCATGCATGGACGCCGCCCAAGCTGCATGTGCCGTTGCCGACGGCCGATACAGCGGATGTGCTCTGGTTCGTGCACGACATGGCCATCGCCCCGGCAGGCCGCGGGCAACGCCTGGGCGAACGGCTGTATGCCGCCGCGCGGGCCGCCGCCGTGGCGCAAGGTCTGAATCAATCTCGCCTGGTGGCCGTGCAGGGTGCGGATGTGTTCTGGCGCCGCCTCGGCTATCAGCCTGCCGCCATGGACAGCGAACACCAGACGACGCTGCACGCCATCTACGGCAACGATGCCGAATTGATGGAGCGGGCGTCGCTTTGATGCCACCTTGTTACATCTCGTAACGCCCGTATATTTTTTGTAAGACCGCGCAGGCGCCAGTCCACTACAGTGCTGCTCCGTTCAGGAGCTTCACCATGCAGAAAACTTTGGCGGTATGCGCGCTGGCCATTACCGCAGCCTTGTCGTCCCAGGCCGCGCTGGCGCGGGTCAATGTGGATATCGGCATCGGCATTCCAGCAGCGCCGGTGTACGTGGAACCGGCCCCGGTGTATGCGCCGGCGCCCGTCTATGCCCCCGCACCGGTCTACGCGCCCCAACCCGTGTATGTCGAACCGCAGCCGGTGGTGGTCGCCCCCGGTTACTACAGCGACGACTGGCGCGAGCGCAAATGGCAGGAGCACCAGTGGCGCGAACAGCGCAGGCGCGAACGCGAATACTGGAAGCACCGCCGCCACGATGACGACGATTGATCCTCAGGCAGCTTTCTTCGCCAGCCCCAGGTAGGTCTCGATCACCCGCGGGTTGACGGCCAACTCGTGCGCGGGACCTTCCAGCGTCATGTCGCCGGTTTCCAGCACGTAGCCGTAGTCGGCCACTTGCAGCGCTGCGCGTGCGTTCTGCTCGATCAACAGCGTCGCCACGCCGGTTTTGCGCAGATCGCTGATGATGTGGAAGATCTCTTTGACGATGAGCGGCGCAAGGCCGAGGCTCGGCTCATCGAGCATCAGCAACTGCGGCTTGGCCATCAACGCGCGGCCTACGGCCAGCATCTGGCGCTCGCCGCCGGAAAGCGTGCCGGCTTCCTGCACGCGGCGCTCCTTCAGGCGCGGGAAGAGGTCGTAGACGACTTCCATCTGGTCCAGGTAGTTTCGCTCCCCCGCACGCTTGCGGCGGTAGGCACCCAGCACGAGGTTGTCTTCCACGCTCATGGTGGCGAACAGCTCGCGCTTTTCCGGCACCAGGCACATGCCCCGCGCCACGCGCTTTTCCACCGGAAGCCCAGTCAGGTTGTGACTGAGGTAGGAGACCACGCCGCTGGCAGAACCGGTAGTCGGCAATGCGCCCATGATGGCACCCAGCATGGTCGACTTGCCTGCGCCGTTCGGGCCGATGACGGTGACGATCTGGCCTGCCCCCACCTTCAGGTTGGCGCCATGCAGCGCTTCCACCTTGCCGTAGCGGACGTGCAGGTCCCTCACTTCCAGAATGACTGACATGCGCGCTCTCCTTATTCCACGCCGCCCAGATAGGCTTCCAGCACAGCCGGGTTTTGCTGCACCTCTTGCGGCAGCCCTTCGGCGATCTTGGTACCGAACTCCATCACCACCAGCCGATCGGTCAGGTTCATAACGAAATCCATGTCGTGCTCGACCAGCAGCACGCTCATGCCTTCGGCCTTCAGTTTGGTGAGCAGCGCGGCCAGGGCCTGCTTCTCCTTGTAACGCAGGCCGGCGGCGGGTTCATCCAGCAGCAGCAGCGCGGGGTCGCAGCACAGTGCGCGGGCGATTTCCAGAATGCGTTGCTGACCCAGCGCCAGACTGCCGGCTTCCTGATACATGCAATCGGCCAGGCCCACGCGCTCCAACTGGCGGCGCGCTTCGAACAGCAGCTTTTGCTCTTCGGCCTGGTTCATGCGGACCACGCTGGCGAGCACGCCGCCCTGCGCGGCAAAGTCCCCGCGCAGATGGGCGCCGAGCGCCACGTTCTCCAGCACCGTCATGCCCGACAGCAATTGCACGTGCTGGAAGGTGCGGCCGATGCCGCGCTTGACGATCTCGCGTGAAGGCTTGCCGCTGATGCGTTCTCCGCGATACAGCACCTCACCGCGCGTGACCGGCAGCACACCGGTGACGAGGTTGAACGTGGTGGATTTGCCTGCGCCATTGGGGCCGATCAGGCCGATGATCTCGCCGGCCTTCACCTGGAAGCTGACATCATTCACCGCCACCAGGCCACCGAACTCCTTGCGCGCAGCCCGCACGTCGAGGATCGGCTCGCCCGCCTGCGGCTTGTTGCGCTGCCTGAGTTCCGGCGCGTTGTCCGGCGCACGGGCCGTCGGCGCCGACGGGAACAGCTTGCGGATGAACGGCCACACACCATCACGCGCGTATTGCAGCAACAGCACAAGCAGCACGCCAAACACGATGATCTCGAAGTTGCCGTTGGAGCCCAGCAGCTTCGGCAGGATGCTTTGCAGGCTGTCCTTCAGGATGGTCAGCAAGCCCGCACCCAGCACCGCGCCCCACACATGACCCACGCCACCGACCACCGCCATGAACAGATATTCGATGCCGTAGTTCAGACCGAACGGCGTCGGGTTCACCGCGCGCTGCAAATGCGCATAGAGGAAGCCCGAGATGCATGCCAGCACCGCCGCAAACACGAAGATCACGACCTTCATCCACGCGGTGTTCACCCCCATCGCTTCGGCCATCGTACCGCCGCCCTTGAGCGCGCGGATGGCGCGGCCGGGGCGCGAATTCAGCAGGTTCTGCACCGCCAGCACGGCAACAACGACGACAGCCCAGATCAGGTAGAACATCTCACGCCCGGTCTGCAGCGGCTTGCCCAGCAGGTTCAACACCGGAATGCCGTTCAGCCCGTCGTACTTGCCCAAAAACTCCAGATTGCCGAACAGGAAGAACAGCGACAGCCCCCAGGCAATCGTCGCCAGCGGCAGGTAGTGGCCCGACATGCGCATGGTGATCAGGCCGATCACGTAAGCGCAGGCCACCGTGATCACCAGCCCGGCGAGCAGACCGATCCAGGGTGACAGCCCGTACTGCGTCGTCAGGTAGGCCGTGCTGTACGCGCCCAGGCCGACGAACGCGGCTTGCCCGAACGAAGTCAAGCCGCCAACGCCCGTAAGCAGCACCAAGCCCAGCGCAACAAGGCTATAGAGCCCGATGTAGTTCAGCAGCGTGATCCAGAACTCCGGGGTTGGCACCAGCGGAATCAACGCCAGCACGACCACGAACAACGCCGTCAGCACGCGGTTGCGCGAAAGCCAACCGCGCTGCGCAGTGTTCTCGGAAGATTTGGTGAGCGTGGTCATCGGCTTATTCCTCTTCCTCGACATGCTTGGTGGTGAGCGACCGCCACAGCAGCACGGGAATGATGAGCGTAAACACGATCACCTCCTTGAACGCCGACGCCCAGAACGATGAATACGACTCCAGCAGCCCCACCAGCAGCGCGCCCAGCGCCGCCACCGGATAGCTCACCAGCCCGCCCACGATGGCGCCCACGAAGCCTTTCAGGCCAATCAGAAAGCCTGACTCGTAGTACACCGTGGTGATGGGCGCGATCAGAATGCCGCACAGCGCGCCCAGCGCCGCTGCCAGCGTGAAGGCCAGACGCCCGGCCTGCGTGGTCCCAATACCGACGAGCCTTGCCCCAAGGCGATTGACCGCAGTAGCACGCAACGCCTTGCCCGATACCGTGCGGCCGAAATAGAAATACAGCGCCACGATCATCAGCGCCGACACAGCCACCACCCACAGGCTCTGGCCCGACACGGTGAGTGCGCCCAAGTCGAACCGCGCATCGGAAAACGCATCCGTGCGCGAGCCCTCTGCGCCGAACATCACGAGACCCAGCCCCACCATCGCAAAGTGCACACCCACCGAGACGATCAGCAGCACCAGCGTGCTGGCCTCGGCCAGCGGCTCGTAGGCAAGGCGATAGATCATCGGGCCCATGGGGATGACGATCAGCAGCGCCAGCGCCACCTGTGCGGCCATCGGCAGCGTCATCGGCGTGAGCATGCTGGCCGCCGCATACACGGCGATCGGGAAGATTAGGTATTTGCCGGCGTAGATGACCCCGGTGCGCAACGCATGCAGGCGCAACTCGGGTTGCAGCAGCGTGCGGCCCATCTCCACGAGGAAGGTCAACACGCCCAGCGCAACCAACATGGAAGCCGACAGCGGCGCCTTATTGGCCTGGATAGCCGCCAGCGTGAGCGCGCCATACGCCACGAACTCGCCCTGCGGGATGAAGATCACGCGCGTGACGGAAAACACCAGCACCAGCGCCAGTGCCAGCAGCGCGTAGATCGCGCCCGATGTCACGCCGTCTTGCGCCAGGATGGCGGCAATCGACAAGTCCATGAAGTGCCTCGTTTCTTCTTTGAGTGCTCGTTGCCGTCGTGGAGTTCGCTGCCACGCGAGGGGGCGCCACGATTTACGAGATGGTAAATTTCTTACGACAGGATGAAATTGGCGACAACCCTAACGGGCCGGCTTTGCGCGTCGGTTTGCCTTGGGTGGCTCAGGCGCGGGGACTTGCAGCATGGCCGAAAGCTGCGTCACGAAGTTGCGCAGCGTCGTCTCCAGCTCGCCGCCGCGTTCGGCATGGAACAGCGGATGCAGATTCAAGGCGATCAGCACCAGTGCCAGTTGCCCGTGCGCCCCAAACACCGGCAGCGACAGCGCGCTCACGCCCGGCAACAGACTGCCCGACACCCACGATGCGCCTTCGGAACGGATGTTTTCGCACAGGCGATAGTAATCAGTCAGCGACTTCGGCAGCCCGGGGAGATCGTCGCTGGCGCGTGCGTGCAATTCGCGCTCTACCAATGGCAGGGTCTGTTCGATCGGCAGATAGGCGCCGAACAGCCGGCCGGTGGCGGAATTGAGCATCGGCATGACATCGCCAATGCGCAGGTTCACACCCGGGGCGCCGCCCGCCTTTTCCCAATGCACGACGGTTGGGCCACGGTCGCTCCAGACGGCAATGCCGATGGTGTGACCTGTCTGGTCACGCAGGCCAGCCAACAGGGGCCGCGTGCGGACAATGGCATCGGTGCGATTCAGGCTCGCCAAGCCAAGCCGCAATGCAAACGGGCCAAGCTCATAGCGACCCGTCAACGGGTCTTGCGAGACCACCCCCACACGTTGCAGGCTCACCAAATAGCGGTGTGCCTTGGACGGATGCATTCCTGCCGCGCGCGCCAGATCGCCCAGGGCCATGGCGCGCATCGCACGCGTCAAGGCCACCAGCAATTGCGAGCCGACTTCGATGGACTGGATGCCCGAGCGGTCGCGGCTGGCGCGCCCGTCTTCCACGTCGCCATCGGCTGGCAGGTCGTCTTCGGCTTCAATGATCTCCATGTCTCGGGGCGTGTGGGCTAGGGCTCGGCCGGCAAAGTGCTGGGAGCGTAGCATGCTGCGCCGCTTGTGCGGCCACGTTTAGTTTTTACGCATTGTATAAACACAGCATCTAATCATAATCAACGTATACCCTAGGCGCAGAAGGAAACTACGCGATCTATCATTCGCGACGAGGTGCATCGCCCGACACCGGCGTGTCTCCAACCACGCTTTCAGGCGAGATGACGCCGCACACCAATTCCCCAAACCGTAATCCACTACACCAGGAGTGACAGAATGGCCAAAGCCTTCGCCTCGCAAGCCGACCTCGAGGCCAAACAAGTCACCTTCACCCAGCTCTCCCCCAACGCTTACGCCTACACCGCCGAGGGCGATCCGAACTCGGGCGTCATCATCGGCGACGACTCGGTGCTGATCGTCGACACCACCGCCACGCCGGCGATGGCGCAAGACCTGATCGCCCGCATCCGCGCCATCACCGACAAGCCGATCAAGCATGTGGTGCTGTCGCACTACCACGCGGTGCGCGTGCTGGGCGCGTCGGCGTACTTTGCCGAAGGCGCACAGAACATCATCGCCAGCCGCGGCACGTACGAGATGATCGTCGAGCGCGGTGAGGCGGATATGAAGTCGGAGATCGAACGCTTTCCGCGCCTCTTCGCGGGCGTCGAAACGGTGCCCGGCCTGACTTGGCCGACCTTGGTGTTCGAACGCGAACTCACGCTCTTCCTGGGCAAGCTGGAAGTGAAGATCCTGCACCTCGGCCCGGGCCACACGAAGGGCGACACCGTGGTGTGGATTCCGTCGCAGAAGGTGCTGTTCTCCGGCGACCTGGTGGAATACGACGCCGCCTGCTACTGCGGCGATGCGCAACTAGAAGAATGGCCCGCCACACTGGATGCGCTCCGCGCGCTCGGCGCCGACAAGCTCGTGCCGGGCCGCGGCCCCGCACTGCTGAACCCGGCCGAAGTCGACAAGGGCCTCGCTTACACGCGCGATTTCGTGTCGACGCTGCTGCAACGCGGCAAGGAAGCCGTCGCACAGAAGATGGACCTGAAAGCCGCCATGGCCCACACCCGCGCGGCGATGGACCCAAAGTTCGGCAATGTCTTCATCTACGAACACTGTCTGCCGTTTGACGTGACGCGCGCCTTTGATGAAGCCAGCGGCATCAAGCACCCGCGCATCTGGACGGCCGAACGCGACAAGGAAATGTGGGCTGCACTGCAAGGCTGATTTGCTTCTTCCCTTGGGTACGAGCGAGACATGAACCCCGACTTCCAGAACCGCGTCTTCGCATACGCGCCGTGTGCTGAGCAACAGGCCGGCAAGGGCGACGAGATGGCCGCATCCCGCCCCGTCGTCATCGTCGGTGCGGGGCCAGTGGGTTTGGCCACGGCCATCGACTTGGCGCAGCAAGGCGTGCCCGTTGTCGTTGTCGACGATGACTGCACGCTGTCCAGTGGCTCGCGCGCCATCTGCTTCTCCAAGCGGTCGCTGGAAATTTTCGATCGCCTGGGCTGCGGCGACAGCATGGTCGACAAGGGCGTGAGCTGGAACGTCGGCAAGGTCTACCTGAAGAACGAGCTGCTCTATAGCTTCGATCTGCTGCCCGAAACCGGCCATCGCCGCCCGGCGTTCATCAACCTGCAGCAGTACTACGTGGAAGGCTTCCTCGTGGAACGCGCACAGGCGCTGCCGAACATCGAGCTGCGCTGGAAGAACAAGGTGACGGGGCTCACGCAGGACGCGGAGGGCGTCACGCTCACCATCGAAACACCCGATGGCACCTATGCACAGCGCGCGCAGTACGTCGTTGCCGCCGATGGCTCGCGCAGCCCCGTGCGCCACATGATGGGCCTCGAAGCCCACGGGCAGACGTTCAAAGATCGCTTCCTGATCGCCGATGTGCGGATGGATGCGCCCTTCCCGAGCGAGCGGTGGTTCTGGTTCGATCCGCCCTTTCACCCGAACCAATCGGTGCTGCTGCACCATCAGCCCGACAACGTCTGGCGCATCGATTTCCAACTGGGCTGGGATGCCGACCCCGTGGCCGAGAAACAGCCCGAGCGCGTCATCCCGCGCGTGCGCGCGCTGCTGGGGGAAGGCGTCGATTTCGAGCTGGAATGGGTCAGCGTCTACACGTTTTCGTGCGAGCGCATGGACCGTTTCCGCCACGGCCGCGTGCTGTTCATCGGCGATGCGGCGCACCGTGTTTCGCCATTCGGCGCACGTGGCGCCAACAGCGGTTTGCAGGATGCAGAAAACCTCGCGTGGAAGCTGCGCATGGTCCTCAACGGTGATGCGCCCGACACGCTGCTCGACACCTATGCGAGCGAGAGCGAATTCGCCGCCGACGACAACATCCGCCACTCCACCCGCTCGACCGATTTCATCACCCCCAAGAGCGCAGTGAGCCGACTCTTCCGCGATGCCACACTGCGCCTCGCCAAGCACTACCCGTTTGCGCGCACGCTGGTCAACAGCGGCCGGCTATCGGTGCCGACGGTGCTGGAAGGCTCGCCACTTTCTACCGCCGATGAAGAGCCCTTCGCTTGCGCGCTTGTGCCGGGTGCGGTCGCACTCGATGCGCCGGTGCGCAACGCCGATGGCCGCGCCGATTGGCTACTCAGCCACCTGTGCAGCGGCTTCACAGCACTGCGCTTCTGTCGTGCAGGCGAACACGTCGATGCGCTGCCGCTGCCAACGGTCGCCATCTTCCCGGCCGGCGGCATGGGCACGGTCTCCGCCAACGTAACCGCGCTTGAGGACGCCGACGGACTCGTCGCACAACGCTATGACGCACGCTCCGGCACGGCCTACCTGATCCGCCCGGACCAGCACGTCTGCGCGCGCTGGCGCACGCTTGATCCAGCCAAGCTGACGGCCGCCCTACTTCACGCTTGTGGACACGCCTCCGCTGAAACCCCATCACGCGCTGCTGCCACAGCCTGACTGCCATGCCGCTGAACACCCAACCGAACCTGCCGCGCCCGGATGATTTTTACGAAGCGCTGATCGACGCGCACCGCAACCTCAGCGACGCGCAGAGCGCGATGCTCAATGCGCAGCTCATCCTGCTGCTCGCCAACCATATCGGCGACACGGCGGTGCTGCGCGAGGCGCTGGCGGCTGCGCGATTGGCATTGCCTGCGACCACCACTTGAGCGCTCGCGCGTTTCAACAATCCAACACTGATACGTCTTCGCACTTGCGACTGCGCAAAGTGCGGTGCTAGTATCCGCCCCGCTTACCGATCAATCACTTTGCATAGGAGGAAAGACATCATGCGTCACCAAGCCTTCCCCTTTGCAGGCCCTTGCCTGGGTTGATCGAATCTCTCGCGCTGTAGCTCACAGCGTCTTCGCATTGCCCCGGCCGCTGGCCTGCCACATCAGACGTTTCTTCAGACCTGATATGGAATTTTCATGGGCAATTGCATCTTGCATTTGTTCGATGGCGTCTCCCTGATCGCCTCGGACGACACCTGGATCGAAGGCAACGCGATCCAACAACTTCAAACCACCAAAGCACTCGACGGTATGCGCCATGTGGCGGGCATGCCAGACCTGCACCCCGGTCGCGGTTACCCCGTTGGCGCTGCGTTCTTCTCGGTGGGCCGTCTGTATCCTGCGCTGATCGGCAACGACATCGGCTGCGGCATGACGCTGTGGGCCACGGATCTCGATGCCAACAAGGTCAGCCTCGACAAGCTCGAAAAGCGTCTCGGCAATATCGATACGCTGCTCGACGAAAGCTGGAGCGAACTGGCAGCATCGTTGGCGCCTGCAGGCACCGGCTTCAATGCTGCGCTTGGGACCATCGGCGGCGGCAACCACTTTGCCGAGCTGCAGCGCATCGACGAGATTTACGACACAGAGGCGCTGCCGCTGGACCCGCGCCAGCTTCTGCTGCTCGTGCACAGCGGCTCGCGCGGGCTCGGCCAGGCCATCCTGGAAGAACAGGTGCGCGCGTATGGGCACGCCGGGCTCGCACAGGACGACGCTGCTTGCGCGGCCTACCTGGCGCGGCACGACACGGCGCTGCACTTTGCCAAGGCCAACCGCGAGTTGATCGCCCGGCGCATGCTGGACCGGCTGCACGCGCAAGGCAAAGCGCTGCTCGACGTGCATCACAACTTTGTCGCACCGGCCACGGTGTTTGGTGAACAGGGCTGGCTGCACCGCAAGGGCGCGACGCCGTCGGATGCGGGCGTCGTCGTCATCCCCGGTTCGCGTGGGGACTACAGCTATCTGGTATCGCCACGCCCGAGCGAGCATGGGTTGTTCTCGCTCGCCCACGGCGCGGGCCGCAAGTGGATGCGCAGCGAGTGCAAAGACCGCCTCGTCCGCCGCTTCACGCCGGCGCAGCTCAACCGCACCAAGCTCGGCAGCCACGTCATCTGCGAAGACAAGCAGTTGATCTACGAAGAGGCTCCCGAGGCGTACAAGTCGATCGACAGCGTCATCGCGCCGCTGGTGGAGGCTGGCCTGGTGAAGGTGCTCGCGCGCCTGCGCCCGGTGCTGACGTACAAGACGCGTGGGGAGTGCTGCTGATGGTGTTACTGCAATTCTCTTCTGCGCAAGGGCCGGCCGAATGCGAGCTGGCCGTAGCGAAAGCGCTGGCGCGCCTGCAACGCGAATCGGCAGACGCGGGCGTCCAGCTCGAACTGCTGGAACACGAGGATGGCGAGCGCGCCGGAACGTTGCGCTCTGCGTTAATCAGCCTGGAAGGCGATGCCGAAGACGAGGTCGCGCGGGCATGGGAAGGCACGATCCAATGGACGTGCCCTAGCCCCTATCGTCCACGGCATGCGCGCAAGAACTGGTTCTTCGGGGTGGCGCGCTGTGCGGTGCCGTCAGAAACGCTACCGGGCGAAATCCGTTTTGAAACCACGCGTTCGTCCGGACCGGGTGGGCAGCATGTCAACAAGACGGAGTCAGCCGTGCGGGCAACGCACCTTGCCACGGGCATCAGCGTGAAGGTGCAGACGGAGCGCAGCCAGCACGCCAACAAGCGGCTGGCCGTGCTGCTGCTCGCACACAAGCTGGCGGACCACGACGCGGCGGCCAACGCAGCGCAGCGTGCGGAGCGGCGCGCGCTGCATCATCAGGTGGAGCGCGGCAACCCGCGCCGCGTGTTCAAAGGCGACCGGTTTGAGCCAACCGGCAATGCCTAGCATCCAGCATGGGCATCAGCAGGGAGTTTTCTCAGCTCGTCGAGCTGCGCCAGTGCTTCCGTCATATCAGCGACATGGCGGGTGCATGCATTCACTACAGAATTAGACATCGTCTATTTGCTTTCGCCCTGCTGAAAACTATGTTTGTTTTCCATGCCGGGTCTGCCTTGGAGCACCTATGACGACATCTTTTCTGCGTCGGCGCGCGGTCCGTGCGCTTGCCGAATTTGCGTGGCTGGCCTGCGCCGTCATCATCGGCGCGCCCCAAACAGCCCGCGCCGCCGACATACCCTCAGGAACACTGATCGTTCTGGATGCCATTGGCGGAACGCAAGCACGCGGCCAGTTGTATGCCGTATCCCCGCCCCTTCTGCTCGGGCCGTGGACCCGACAGGTGGTATCTGACTTCGGTAACGCGCAACAAGGTCCGCTGGGCACGAACCCGGTCAGCGTCGCAGTCCTGCCTGCGTGGGGAAACACCGGCAGGCGCTTGCTGGTCATCGATGACGCCGTGGGCACCGACAACAGGGGCGCGCTCTTCCGCGTTGACCCAGCCACCGGCCAACGCACCATCCTCAGCGACTTTGGCAACCCCAACCAAGGCCCCCTGGGAACCGGCCCCAGTGGCGTGACTGTGGTGCCCGGGATACTGGAGCCCGAGATCTACGTGGTTGACCCCAACTACTACACCACCGATCCGATCAACGGCCCCTTCAACGGCGCGGTATTCCGCGTCAACCCATCAACGGGAGTTCGAACAGTCGTCAGCGACTTCAACAATACGGCCCAGGGAGATACCCCCATTGGCGAGGTCACCTACCTCACAGGCATCTCCTCCGACCCAACGTCAGGGACCCTGTATGTGACGGATGTCCACGGCGGCACAGCGGGGCGTGGGCGGCTGTACTCGGTCAACAAGACGAACGGGCAACGAACATGGCTGCAGGATTTTGGAAACAGTTCCCAAGGCCCCCTCGGTTCGAACCCGCACGCCACATCGTTTGCCCCAGGTTTACTGGGCCTGTTGCCGTCGGTGTTCGTGGTGGATGACGCTGTGGGAACCGGCGCTCAAGGCGCGCTGTTCAGCGCGCCAACGTCTGCCGGCGCACAGCGCGCCATCGTTTCTGACTTTGGAAATGGCGCACAGGGGCAAACAGGTACCGGACCGACCGCCGTCCTCGTAGGCACTGGCCTTCTAGGTTTACTGCCTCCCGTCTATGTGCTGGACCCGGATGCAGGCGCAACAGGGCAAGGCATGCTGTTTCAAGTCGACATGCTCACCGGAAACCGCAGTGTCATCAGCAACTTTGGAGACGGAGGGCCAGTTGGGCCAGCGCCGGGCAGCTTCACCTACCTGACCGGTCTGGCGATCATCCAATAGCCTTGAGGAGGCCCAAGCCGTGAATACGACAAACAGATTGCTGATGCTTGCCGTGTGTCTGCTGCCCTGCGTTGCGATCGCGCAAAGTATCCCTCCAGGTAACGCCTCCAGGGGAGAAAAGATGTTCATGCAGCGCTGCGCGCAGTGCCATACCGTTGCGAATGGAGGGGCCAACAAGACTGGCCCTAACCTGTATGGCTTGATTGGCAGAACCGCCGGCACACTCCCCAGCAACTACAACTACACCCAGGCGAACAAGAGCAAAGGTGTGGTCTGGACGGCAGACACGTTGTTCGAGTACCTGGAGAATCCCAAGAAGTACATCCCCGGGACGAAGATGGCATTTCCCGGGCTCAAGAAGCCGCAAGAACGGGCTGACGTCATCGAGTATCTGAAGCAAGCAACCAAGTAAGCCAGCCCGAAGCGCCGCAAGCACGGGGCTGGCAGGTCTAGCGCCCCGCCTGCCGCGTCCCGGCAAGCTGGCCACGTCGGTACTCGCCTTGCCGCTCCAGCATCCACCCCGGGTATTCGGCGGGGAGTTTGCTCAGTTCGTCGAGCTGCGCCAACTCTTCTGCGGTCAGTTCAACCTTGGTCGCGGCGATGTTGTCATCGAGTTGTTCGACTTTCTTGGCGCCGACAATCACCGTGGTCACCGCGCGCTGATGCAGCAGCCATGCCAGCGCAATCTGCGCGACAGAAACCTTGCGCAATTCGGCCATCACGCGCATCGCATCGATACAGGTATAGGCGCGCCCCTGATCCACGGGCGGGAAGTCGAACTTGTTGCGGCGGCTGTCCTGCTCGCCGTGTTGCTCGCGCGTGTACTTGCCGCTGAGCAGGCCGCCGGCCAACGGGCTCCACACCATCAGGCCCAGGCCTTCGCTCTTGAGCATCGGCACCAGCTCGCGCTCCAAGTCTCGGCCGGCAATGGTGTAGTAAGCCTGCAGGCTTTCAAAGCGCGCACAACCCAGGCGCTCGGCAATGCCCAGTGCCTTGACGATCTGCCACGCAGCCCAGTTCGATACGCCCACGTAGCGCACATGGCCATGCTGCACGAGCGTATCGAGCGCACGCACCGTTTCTTCAATGGGCGTGGCCGGGTCGAAGCCGTGAATCTGGTAGAGATCGATATGGTCGAGCTGCAGGCGCTTCAGGCTCGCCTTGATGCCGTCCATGATGTGAAAGCGCGAAGCGCCGCGTGCGTTCACGCTTTCGCCGGTCTGGCCGAACACCTTGGTGGCGACGACCACGCTGTCGCGCGGCACGTTCAGGTTCTTGAGCGCTTGGCCGGTCATTTGTTCGGCGACACCGTTGGAGTACACGTCAGCGGTATCGATGAAATTGATGCCAGCATCGATCGCGCGGCCGATCAGGCGCTCCGCATCGGCCTGCTGCAGATCGCCGATGTGCTGCCAGATGCCATCGTTACCGCCAAAGGTCATGGTGCCCAGGCACAGCTCCGATACGAACAGGCCCGTCCGGCCCAGTTGGTTGTAACGCATGTGATCGACTCCAATACGGTAGGAATGAATTGCCGAGCGCACAGGCTCAGATGCAAAAGGCAACGCAGAGGATAGGACGGACCGGCCGATCGTGCAGGCGGGTCATTCGGTCGGGTGATATCCCAGGCGGCCCGAGATGGCCGCGCCAGCCTGCTGCAGCAGCGCAACATAGTGCGCCTTGGTGTCCGCGCCGCAGCGCATGGTGGGGAACGAGATCGACAGGCCCGCAATCACCCTGCCAAAGCGATCGAACACCGGCACAGCAATGCACAGCAGCCCATCCTCCTGCTCTTCGTTGTCTTCGCCAAACCCTTGCTGGCGCACACGCGGCAGGATGCTGAGCACCGCCTCGGCCGAAGCCAGCGTCTTCTGCGTGGATTTCTTGAACTCGACTTTCGACAGCACATCGCGTGCCTCTTCCGGCGGCATGTACGCCAGCAACACCTTGCCGATGGCCGTGCTGTACAGCGGGTTGCGTCGCCCGATGCGCGACTGCATGCGCAGGCCGTAATCGGCATCGATCTTGTGGATGTAGATGATGGCGTCTTCGTCAAAGGCACCCAGGTGCACGGCTTCGCGCGTGAGCTGGCCGATGCGGCGCATCTCGGTGTCGGCCTCGCGGACGAGGTCGACATTTTCCAGTGCCTTGGCGCCGAGCTCGAACAGGCGGATGGTCAGGCGGTAGCGATCGGCGTCACCTTCCTGCGCGACATAGCCCAGATTTTTGAGCGTCTGCAGAAAGCGGTGCACAGTCGTCTTTGACATGCCCAGCCGCTGCGACAGCTCGCTGGGGCCAACCGCGCCAAGCTCGCCCATCGCACCCAGGATGGTGAACACCTTGTCGACGGCCGAAACGGATTCGGCCTTGTCGGCACCGCTCTCGGCGGCTTCATTGGCGGAGGTGTCTTCCGGCTTGCGTTGCCGGGGCGTGGCTTTCATCTCTCGTGGTTCCGTCGTATCGAAATCTGGCGAGAGCATAACGCGTCTCATCGGCCTAGCGTGCCAGCCAGCCGCCATCGACGGCGAGCGTGTGGCCATGCACGTAGTCTGACGCGGCTGAAGCGAGGAAAACCGCCGCGCCGGCAAGGTCCTCCGGCACACCCCAGCGCCCGGCCGGAATGCGCGCGAGGATCTCTTCGCTGCGCTGCGGGTCTTCTCGCAGTTGCGCCGTGTTGTCGGTTTCCATGTAGCCGGGTGCGATGGCGTTGACGTTGATGCCGCGCGCCGCCCATTCGTTGGCAAGCAGCCGCGTCAACCCCAGCACACCGCTTTTGGACGCCGTGTACGACGGCACGCGGATACCGCCCTGGAACGACAGCATCGACGCCACGTTGATGATCTTGCCGCGCCCGCCCCCTTGCACAATCTTCCGCGCCACCGCCTGCGAGAGGAAGAACACACCCTTGAGGTTGACGTCCATCACGGCATCCCAATCGGCCTCGGAAAACTCCAGCGCATCGCATCGGCGGATGATGCCCGCGTTGTTGACGAGGATGTCGACACGGCCAAAGGTGTCCATCGCCGCTTCGACAATGGTGTCGATAGGCGCCAGCGTCGACAGATCGGCCCGCACGTCGACGAACCGGCGGCCGGTTGCCTCCACGCGCAACGCGGTCTCGGCCGGGCTGGAACGGTTGGCGCCGACGATGTCGCAACCGGCGGCCGCCAGCGCAATCGCCATGCCCGCACCCAGCCCCGTGTTGCTGCCGGTGACGATGGCGACCTTGCCGGTCAGATCGAACAGGCTCGCGCTCTGAAGATAGGGGTTTTCGAGCCGCATGGCGTCAGCGCAGGTCGGCAATGGCGATGTGGTCCATGTCGTGGAACACCTGGTTCTCGCCGACCATGCCCCAGATGAAGGTGTACGCCTGCGTGCCCACGCCGGAGTGGATTGACCAGCTCGGCGAGATCACGGCCTGTTCGTTGTGGACCAGGATGTGGCGCGTCTCCTGCGGCTCGCCGAGCATGTGGAAGACGGCCGCGTTGTCCGGCAGGTTGAAGTAGAAATAGACCTCCATGCGGCGCTCGTGCGTGTGGCACGGCATGGTGTTCCACAGGCTGCCGGGCGCGAGCTTGGTCATGCCCATCGAGAGCTGGCAGGTGGGCAGCACGTCCGGCACGATGAACTTGTAGATCGTGCGCCGGTTGCTCGTGGCCGGATCGCCCAGCGTTTCGGGCGACGCCTGCGCCAAGGTGATCGTGCGCGTCGGATACGCCGTGTGGGCGGGCGCGCAGTTGATGTAGAACTTGGCGGGCCGGGCCGCATCGTCGCTGCCGAAGACGATGTTCTGCCCGCCCTGCCCAATGTAGATGGCCTCTTCATTGCCGACGGCGTGGCGCGTGCCACTCACCTCTACCCAGCCCGGGCCGCCGATGTTGATCGCACCCAGCTCGCGGCGCTCCAGCAGATGACTCGCGCCCATCGACTTGGCAAGCGATGCCGGCACCTCCACTGGCCGCGTTGCCGGCCACGCACCGCCCACGATGATCCGATCGATATGGCTGTAGGTGAGTTGAAGCGCATCGCGCTCGAACACCTGCTCCACCAGGAACTGCTTTCGCAGGCCGGCCGTGTCGAGCGTTTTTGCGTGTTCGCTGTGAATACCTTGCCGTACTTCCATGCCGTTTCTCCGTGGGGATGCACCGACGTCTGCCGCACCGCCGACTGTTGTGGGTTGGATTGAAGCACAAAAATCGCAAACCCGGAACGACGATCCATATTTTTGATTCCAGGCACAACCCCAAGTCTGACAACGAAATATCGCGCACTTTTGAGCGCTAGGGTAAACGATCGACCTCCGAAATCAAAAAACATGGAACGTCGTTCCATATCTCCGCTATAGTCAGCCCACAAGCTTGACTCAAACCAACCGGGCGCGCAGACGCTCACGGAGGAGACGTGAAGATCAAGAAGGCGATTGACCGCATTCCGGGCGGGCTGATGCTCGTGCCGCTGCTCCTGGGTGCATGCGTGCACACGTTCGCACCCGATGCCGGCAAGTACTTCGGCTCGTTCACCAACGGCCTGATCACCGGCACGGTGCCAATCCTGGCGGTGTGGTTCTTCTGCATGGGCGCGACCATCGACCTGCATGCCACGGGCGTGGTGCTGCGCAAGTCCGGCACCCTGCTCGTCACCAAGATTGCGGTGGCATGGCTGGCCACGCTGGTGGCCGCGCAGTTCATTCCCGACGAGGGCATCAAGACCGGCATCCTGGCCGGGCTGTCAGTGCTGGCGATCACCACGTCGATGGACATGACCAACGGCGGGCTCTACGCCGCTGTCATGCAGCAATACGGCACCAAGGAGGAAGCCGGCGCGTTCGTGCTGATGTCGGTCGAATCCGGGCCGCTCGTCAGCATGCTCATCCTGGGCGCAACGGGCATTGCGGTGTTCGAGCCTCGATTGTTCGTGGGCGCGGTGCTGCCCTTCCTCGTCGGCTTTACGCTGGGCAATCTCGATAGCGAACTGCGCGAGCTGTTCGGCCGCTGCGTGCATCCGCTCATTCCATTCTTCGGCTTTGCGCTGGGCAACGGCATTGACCTGCACGTGATTGCCAAGAGCGGCCTGCCCGGTCTGCTGCTGGGCCTGACGGTGATCGTCGTGACGGGCGTGCCGTTGATCCTCGCCGACAAGTTCGTCGCTGGCGGCAATGGCGCAGCGGGGCTGGCGGCCTCGTCCACGGCCGGGGCGGCAGTCGCCAACCCGGCGATCATCGGCGAGATGATTCCCAGGTTCAAACCCATGGTGCCGGCTGCGACGGCGCTGGTGGCCACGGCGTGCCTGGTCACGGCGATTGTCGTGCCGATTCTGACCGCCATGTGGGTGCGGCGCGTCGGTCGTGCCGCACCATTACCCGAGCCGGAAGCCGCGAACATGCCGCCCCACGCGGCGCACCGTGAAGCCCATTTCTGAGCACACACGCGATGTGCACAACACAAGACCAGAGAGGAGAAGCCCCATGCCGTTGCACACGTTCGTCCGCCGCACCGCGGGTGTTGTCATGACCGCTGCGTTGGTTGCGGGCAGCGCCCTCGCCCACGCCGCCACCGATGCCGACACAGTCGCGCAGGCGGTAGAACGCATGCGCGTCGCCATGGTTGCCAGCGACGGCGCCACGCTCAAGACGCTCATCGAAAGCGACCTGACCTACGGCCATTCATCAGGCAAGCTGGAAGACCACGCGGCGTTTCTCAAAACGCTGGACGGCACGAACGCGTTCAAATCAATCGCGCTGACCAACCAGACCGTCAAGGTGGAGGGCGACAACGCCTGGGTGCGCCACGTTTTCGACGCCGTCAACAATCTGCCCGACGGCAAGACCAGCACCGCCCACATCGGCGTGCTGCAGGTGTGGAAGAAGCACCCGGACGGTTGGCGCCTGTTTGCGCGCCAGGCCTATCTGCTGCCCAAGGACTGAGATGACCACTCCCGCTTTCCAAGGCCAGCAGGGTCGCCTGGCCGGCAAAACCGCTCTCGTGACCGCCGCCGCACAGGGCATCGGCCGTGCCTGCGCCGAGCGTTTCGCCCGCGAGGGCGCCCGCGTGATCGCCACCGATCTGCGCATCGACGCATTGAACGATGTGCCGTTCGAAGTCCCGATCGAGATACACCCGCTAGACGTGCGCGATACCCAGCAAGTGAATGCGCTGGCCGCGGAGCTTGGCGGCATCGACATCCTCTTCAACTGCGCCGGCTTTGTGCACGCGGGCTCGGTGCTGGAGTGCGATGAAGAGGCGTGGGACTTTTCGTTCGATCTCAACGTCAAGTCGATGTACCGCACGATCCGCGCGTTCCTGCCCGCGATGCTGGAGCGTGGCAGTGGCAGCATCATCAACATGTCGTCCGCCGCGTCGAGCATCAAGGGCGTGCCGAATCGCTTCGTATATGGCGCATCCAAGGCGGCGGTGATTGGACTGACCAAGGCGGTGGCGGCAGACTTTGTAGCGCGCGGCATCCGCTGCAATGCGATCTGCCCGGGCACGGTGGTGTCGCCATCGCTCGCGCAGCGCATTGATGAGCAGGCCCGCGCGCAAGGCAAACCGCGCGCAGAAATCGAAGCCGCCTTCGTGGCGCGCCAGCCGATGGGGCGCCTCGGGCAGCCTGAAGAGATTGCCGCGCTGGCCGCCTATCTGGCTTCTGATGAAGCCGCCTTCACGACAGGCCAGGCCCACCTGATCGACGGCGGCTGGTCAAATTGATACCGTGATGTCTTTCCCTCAACCGAACTGAACCTTTCATGAAACTGCTGCGCTTCGGCCCCCAGGGCCAAGAGAAACCGGGCCTGCTCGATGCGTCCGGCACGATCCGTAATCTGTCGGGCATCGTCGACGACATTGCCGGCAGCGTGCTGTCGGACGCATCGCTCGCCAGGCTGCGCGAGATCGATCCCTCCACGCTGCCCGCGGTGACCGGCCAACCACGTATTGGCCCGTGCGTCGGGCGTGTCGGCAAGTTCGTCTGCATCGGGCTGAACTATGCCGATCACGCTGCGGAGTCGGGCCTGCCCGTGCCAACCGAACCCGTGGTCTTCAACAAGTGGACCAGCGCCATCTGCGGCCCGAACGACGATGTCGAAATCCCGCGCGGCTCCGTCAAGACCGACTGGGAGGTTGAGCTGGGCGTGGTCATCGGCAAGCCGGCCAAATACATCGACGAAGCCCATGCGCTCGACTACGTGGCGGGCTACTGCGTCATCAACGATGTTTCCGAGCGCGAATGGCAGATCGAGCGCGGCGGCCAGTGGGACAAGGGCAAGGGCTTCGACACATTCGGCCCGCTGGGCCCCTGGCTCGTGACGCGTGACGAGGTGCCCGACCCGCAGGCGCTCGACCTGTGGCTGGAGGTGGACGGCCATCGTTACCAGAACGGCAACACGCGCACGATGGTGTTTGGCGTAGCGCAGCTCGTGGCGTACCTGAGCCGCTGCATGAGCCTGCAGCCGGGCGATGTCATCTCGACGGGCACGCCGCCGGGCGTGGGCCTGGGCATCAAGCCGAACCCGATCTACCTGAAGCCGGGGCAGACCATGCGATTGGGCATCGCCGGCCTGGGTGAGCAAGCCCAGCGCACCGTGGCCGCTGGCTGACCCCTACCCCTCCAGCTCTGCAAAGCGCTGCGCGACAAGGTTGCGCAGCCACTGGTTGCCGGCGTCTTGATGAAAGCGCCGGTGCCAGAACACATTCGTCTGCAACGCCGGCAGCTTGAGCGGCGGCGCCACGAACTGCAGTCCGAACGGCGGTGCCGCACGCTCAGCCAGCTTGCGCGGCACCGTCACCACCAAGTCCGTCGTGCTGACGATGTACGGCACCGCCACAAAATGCGGCACCGAGAAGCGCGCCGATTGCGTGATCCCCGCCTTATCGAGCAGCGGCCCAATGGCGTTGTACGGGCTGGCCGAACTCGCCACCACCAGATGCGACGCCGCACGAAAGCGCTCCAGTGTCAGTTCGCCTTCCGATAGTGCGTGGCCCCGCCGGAACATCGTCACGTAGTCCTGCTGGAACAGGCGGCGCTGGAACACGCTCTCGCCGGATAGGTCGTCGAACGCGCCGATGGCCAGATCAATGGCGCCCGCCTCCATCTCCGCCTTCATGTCGAACCCGCCCGCGCGCAGGGTGTCGATGCGCACACCGGGCGCCTGCTCGGCACAGAGCTGCGCCAGCACCGGCATGAAATACACCTCGCCGACGTCGCTCATGGCAATGGTGAAGGTGCGTGTGGAACTGGCCGCCTCAAAGTGCGTGCGCTGGCCGAAGGCGCGCTGCAGCGTGTCGAGCGCCATCGCTACCGGTTCGGCCAATTGCTCAGCAAGTGCGGTCGGCATCATGCCGCGCGGGGTGCGGACAAAGAGTTCGTCGTCGAAGGTCTGGCGCAGGCGGGACAGCGCGTTGCTCACCGCCGGCTGCGACAGGCCCAACCGCTCGGCCACGACCGAAATGCGCTTCTCGCGCAGGATTTCCTGAAACAGCACCAGCAGGTTCAGGTCCACATCCCGCAGGTTGAGCATGGCAGCGCCCCGACATTCACAATATCAATAGCATGTATTCTCGCATTGATATTCCAAATTTTCACCCAATCCGGACAATACGCGTCACCCAAACCAGAACGACAGAGCGGCCGACAGATGCCGCCGAACCCGGAGACCACCATGCGCCCTGCCACCGCTGCACCTGCAGCGCCTGCCACATCCATCGACCTCGCCCGCCTGATTGACCAAGGCAAGGTCGGCGGCTTCCAGATCCTGCTGCTCGCCATCTGCGGGCTGTGCCTGATCATCGACGGCTTTGACGTGCAAGCCATGGGCTACGTGGCACCGGCCATCATCAAGGACTGGGGCATCACCAAGGCGAGCCTCGGGCCGGTGTTCGGCGCAGGGCTGTTTGGCATGCTGGTCGGCTCGCTCGTGTTTGGCGTGCTGGGTGACCGCTTCGGGCGGCGTCCGGTGCTGATCATCGCCACGTTCTTCTTTGCGGCTTGCATGCTGGCGACCACGCAGGTGCAGACGGTGCAGGCGCTGCTCGTGCTTCGCTTCATCACCGGCCTGGGGCTGGGCTGCATCATGCCCAACGCGATGGCGTTGGCCGGTGAGTTCAGTCCCGCACGATCGCGCGTGACGTGGATGATGCTGGTGTCGTGCGGCTTTACCGTGGGTGCGGCGCTGGGCGGGTTCGTGAGTGCGGCGCTGCTGTCGCGCTTTGGCTGGCAATCGGTGTTTCTGGTGGGCGGGCTGGTGCCGCTCGTCATCGGCGCGATGATGGTGCTGTGGCTGCCCGAATCGCTGCAATACCTTGTTCTCAAAGGTGATCCGCAGACGCGCCATCAACGTCTCGCACGCTGGCTCGGCAAGCTCGCCCCGCAGCTGCAGGTGGATGCGCAAACGCAGTTCGTGGTGCCGGAAGCGCCCGCACGCGGCATGCCGGTCTCCGCGCTGTTCACCGAAGGCCGCGCCAAGGTCACGCTGGTGCTGTGGGTCATCAACTTCATGAACCTGATCGACCTGTATTTCCTGTCGAACTGGCTGCCGACGTTGATCCGCGAAGCCGGTTACCCGACGGATACCGCCGTGCTGGTAGCGACCGCACTGCAAGTGGGCGGCGTGATCGGCACGCTCACGCTGGGCCGGCTGATCGACCGCCTGGGCTTTGTGCGCGTGCTGGCCGTGTGCTTCCTGATCGCCTGCGCCACGGTCGCGATGATCGGTCATGTGGCAGCTGCGCTGCCGATGCTCGTGGCGGTCGTCTTCATCGCCGGGTTCTGCATCGTCGGCGGGCAACCGGCCGTGAATGCACTGGCCGCCACGTATTACCCGACCACGCTGCGCGCGACCGGCATTGGCTGGAGCCTCGGCGTGGGCCGCATCGGCTCGGTGCTCGGCCCGGTGGTCGGCGGACAGTTGATTGCCATGCAGTGGACGGGCCAAGCGCTGTTCCAGGCAGCGGCGGTGCCGGCGCTGGTGTCGTTCGGCATGGTGCTGATGCTCACGCTGGCCGCCAGTGGCGCGGACGCCGCACGCTTTGCTGCGCGCCGGCCCGCTTAGTGGCCCCTTAACGACTACGCTTTCTTTTGACGCATCCCTCCAACTGAGGACTTCACCATGAACATGCTCGCCCCGACGGCCAAGAACGCATTCACCCCCGCGTCGCTGGACCGCCCCGCTTACCAGAGCGGCTTCGGCAACGAGTTCGCCACAGAAGCCCTGCCCGGCGCACTGCCGCACGGCCAGAACTCCCCACAGAAGGCGCCGTATGGCTTGTATGCCGAGCAGATCTCCGGCACCGCCTTCACCGCGCCGCGTGCGCATAACCGCCGCTCGTGGTTCTACCGCATCCGCCCCGGCGCCGTGCACCTGCCGTTCGCGGCCATCGGACAGAGCCGCTTCCATAGCAACTTCAACGAGGTGCCGCCCTCGCCCAACCAGTTGCGCTGGGACCCGCTGCCCGCACCGGCCGCCGACACCGATTTCATCGACGGCATCGTCACCTTCGCCGGCAACGGCAGCCCCGACGCGCAAACCGGCTGCGGCATCCACCTGTACGCCGCCAACGCGGACATGACCGACCGCTTCTTCTACAACGCCGACGGCGAGCTGCTGATCGTGCCCCAGCAAGGCCGCCTGCGCCTGCTGACCGAGATGGGCGTGGTGGACGTCGAACCGCTGGAAATTGTGGTCATCCCGCGCGGCGTGCGCTTCCGCGTCGAACTGCCGGACGGTGAAGCCCGCGGCTACATCTGCGAAAACTTCGGCGCGCTCTTCCGCCTGCCGGACCTGGGCGTGATCGGCTCCAACGGCCTGGCCAACCCGCGCGACTTCCTCACCCCGCATGCCTGGTACGAAGACCGCGAGGGCGATTTCGAACTCGTCGCCAAATTCCAGGGCAGTCTGTGGACCGCGAAGATCGGCCACTCCCCGCTGGACGTGGTGGCCTGGCACGGCAACCTCGCGCCGTACAAATACGACCTGCGCCTGTTCAACACCATCGGCTCGATCAGCTACGACCACCCGGACCCGTCGATCTTCCTAGTGCTGCAAAGCCCCTCCGCCGTGCCGGGCGTGGACACCATCGACTTCGTGATCTTCCCGCCGCGCTGGCTGGCCGCCGAAAACACGTTCCGCCCACCCTGGTTCCACCGCAACATCGCCAGCGAATTCATGGGCCTGATCCAGGGCGTGTACGACGCCAAGGCCGAAGGCTTCGTACCCGGCGGCGCCAGCCTGCACAACTGCATGAGCGGCCACGGCCCCGATGCCGACACGTTCGAGAAAGCCAGCAACAGCGACACCACCCAGCCGCACAAGGTGGACGCCACCATGGCCTTCATGTTCGAAACGCCGGCGGTGATCCGCCCCACGCGCTTCGCAGCCGAATCCGCGCAACTGCAAGCCAAGTACTTCGAATGTTGGCAAGGCCTGAAAAAGCATTTCGACCCGACGAAGCGCTAACACCGAATTCGCCTTGGCGCCAAGGCAAGCACCCAGAAGGTGTGGCCGTACCCTGCCCTAGATGGCGCCTTGAATTTCTGTTGCAGAGAGGAAAAAGGAAGGGGAACTGTCTGAGCGAAGCGAGTTTTCCCCTTCCCCTCTCTGCGACATAAATTCAAGGGGAAGTCGCCATCTCGGGCGCGCCTTTCTTTGCTTACTTTCTTTGGCAAGACAAAGAAAGTGAGTCGCCCCCGGCAGGGGGTGAAACAGTGCATACACCGACCGCGTCAAGAGATAACCGCCCCAAACAAACCACGCCCCCGACATGACCACCCGACAACTAAGCTGGCTAGAATCCGCCAACACCCCCGACACCCACTTCCCGCTGGAGAACCTCCCCTTCGGCATCTTCTCCACCAAAGAAAACCCCTCCCCGCGCGCCGGCGTAGCCCTGGGTGACCAGGTGATCGACCTCGGCGCACTGGACGACGCCGGCCTGCTGCCAGCATCCACACGCGGCACCTTCCGCACCGGCACCCTCAACACCTTCATCGCCCTCGGCAAGCCCGTGTGGCACGAAACACGCAAGAAGCTGCAGGCACTGTTCAGCGTGAGCGACACCCACGTACGCGACAACGCCACGCTGCACGCCCGCGCCCTCGTGCCGCAATCCCACGCCGTGATGCACCTGCCCATCGACATCCCCGGCTACACGGATTTCTATTCTTCCAAGGAACATGCCACCAACGTCGGCCGCATGTTCCGCGACCCGGAAAACGCGCTGCTGCCCAACTGGCTGGAAATCCCCATCGGCTACAACGGCCGCGCCAGCTCGGTGGTGGTGAGCGGCACCCCGCTGCACCGCCCGATGGGCCAGATCAAGCTTCCCGATCAGCCGCGCCCGATCTTCACGGCCTGCCGCAAGCTGGACTACGAACTGGAGATGGCCTTCATCGTCGGCAAGCCGAGCGCGCTGGGCGAACCGGTTTCCGTCGATGCCGCACCCGATCACATGTTCGGCGTCGTGCTGCTCAACGACTGGAGCGCCCGCGACATCCAGCAGTGGGAATACGTGCCGCTCGGCCCGTTCAACTCGAAGGGCTTCGGTACATCCATCTCCCCATGGATCGTGACGATGGAAGCGCTGGAGCCCTTCCGCGTGGCCAACCCGGCGCAATCCCCCGAGCCGCTGGAATACCTGCGCCAGAGCCACCCCAACGCCTACGACATCGCCCTGGAAACCGCCCTGCGCCCGCACGGTGCCCAGCGCACCACCATCGCCCGCACCAACTTCCGCGCGATGTACTGGACGATGGCGCAGCAGCTTGCGCACCACACCGTCTCCGGCTGCAACGTGCGCGTGGGGGACTTGATGGGCTCCGGCACCATCAGCGGCACCACGCCCGATTCGTACGGCAGCCTGCTGGAGTTGACCGTCAACGGCAAGCAACCGCTTGACCTGGGCAACGGCACCACGCGCACCTTCCTGGAAGACGGCGACGAAGTCATCATGACCGGCTGGTGCCAAGGCAATGGCTATCGCGTCGGCTTTGGTGAAGTACGCGGGGAAGTGCTGCCGGCACGCAACCTGAAGTAAAGCTCTAAAGCCCGATTGAAACTCCGCCGACCCGGCTCCTGCCAATCATGGCGGGGGCCGCCTCAACAGCCGCTGGCATGCATTGCGCAGCGGTTTTTTAATGACCATCAATTATGATCAATCGTTAATACTATTAGCGACGCAGCGGCTCGCCTAATTCCCCTTGGTCATGCATAATCGCGGCCCTTAAACGCTGAAACGAGCCTTGCCGTTAAGCGCATCACTGACCTTGCAGGCGTGTCACACCTCGTCGCTCGATGCATACCTCCGACTACATTATCAATCTGACGCTTAGCGCGATCATGATCGTGGGTGCCTACCAGTTCTACTTCTGGTGCCAGCGCAACCCAATGCGGCCCACCCGCACTTTCAACTCCCCGATTGATGAAGCGATCCCGTATTGGCCATTCTGGGCCTGGATCTATAGCTTCCTGTATTACCCGGCCATTCTGTACCTGAACCTGTTGGCACCGAGCCCGGCAGCGTTCACGCGTATGGCGATCAGCTTTATCGTCCTGCTGTTCATGCAGATGGTGTTCTTTGTGGTCTTTCCGGTTGAAACACCGGACCACTGGCGTGAATTGAACCAGGGCAAAGGATTGAGCGAGCGTTTCCTGCAATTCGTCCGCCGGTTTGATGCCGCATCGAACTGTTTCCCGAGCATGCACACCTCGGTGGCCATGCTCACGGCGCTGTTTGCGCTGCCGACGATCGGCCCGATTGCGTTTGCGTTTCCGCTGCTGAT
Organism: Ralstonia sp.; assembly: GCA_039592975.1. GTDB lineage: Bacteria > Pseudomonadota > Gammaproteobacteria > Burkholderiales > Burkholderiaceae > Ralstonia. Next base: position 145,547 of record JBCNQE010000012.1, read on the forward strand.
CGGTCTGAGCTGCCTGTTCACCAAGCAACACTATGTGCTGGATCTGCCCAGCGGTGCCGCGCTCGGCTGGCTGGCGTACCAATTCCACGGTTGGCTTTGACCAACTGATCCCAACGCAGCCTGCTCCGCCGGTCGTGCGGATGTCAGGCTGCGCGCTGCAGCCCTTCCCCGCGTTTTAGTTCTCTGCTTTCGCCGCAAGCGCGGCCAGCATGGCATCGCCAATCACATGCTGACCGTTCGCCTTGAGCGCCTCACCAGCACCACGGGCATCCCGCGTTTCCCGGTTCTGACCCAGTTTGAGCTTCCCTTCCAGGCGCGTGATTTCGATCTCGATGCCGACAATCATCTTGAGTAACGAATCGGTGTAGTCCGCCGGTGCGTCGGACATCTTCCACGGCACCGGCTGTGCGGCCTCGTGCGTGCGCGTCAGGCGTGCGACCACGCCACGCACGAAGCGCTCGTCGTCGCGGACGGTGACGCGGCCGTGCGCATGCGCCACGCGGTAGTTCCACGTCGGCACCTGCTTGTGCGCTTCGTGCTTGCTCGGATACCACGTGGGCGAGATATACGCGTCACCCGCGCGGAAGATGACCAGCACCTCATCGCCATTGGCCACGTCTTGCCACACCGGGTTGGCGCGCGCCACGTGGGCGTGCAGCACACCGAGCTTGCCCTCTTCCGGCAGCAGCAGAAACGGAATGTGGTTCGCATCGAGCCCGTTCTTGCCATGCGTGACCAGTGAGCCGAACGGGTTCTGCGCGATCAGCGTGTGGAGCACCTCGGTGCGCGATTCATCGAAGTGGGCGGGAACGTACATGACGAGACTCCAAAACAATGGCGGTAGACAACGCAAACAAGCGGCCATTGTGGCGCCAAACCAGCGAGGGATATAGAGCCAGCCCGCCACCGTTTGCGGGAACCAAGCCCGCACGCCGGCGCATCAGGCGGCGCTGAACATGCGCGTGCGATCGTCGTAATTGAAGAGGCCGGCGTAGCGGCCCCAGTCAATTGCCGTACGCAAGCTGGCTTCAGCATCGGCCGCATTGAGGTGGTCTTGCAGCTCGAGCGCGAAGCGGGCACGTGGTGCGCGGTGCCCCTCACGCTCCTTCAGGACTTCGAGGATGCGCGCGGCCAGTGGCACGAACCGCTGGAGGTGCTCGTTGAACAGCCGCTTGCGTGCGGCGTCGTCGCTCTGCGCAAAAACGCGGCCGGCGGCCGTCAGCTTGAGCGTACCGCCGTGCAGCTCGGCGAACTCGAGCATATGCAGCGCGGTGGCGATCGGAAACAGATCATGCAGCGACAACATGAGTGCCGCGGCAATCTTCGGCAGCTCCACGCAATTGGCATTGGCGGGTGCGGCCAACGCTTCAATCAACTCGTCGATCTGGTGGCCGGACACCGCCGGCAGGCGCATGGCCAAGCCACTGCGCGCTTGTGCCCGCGCATCCAGCGTTTCAGTCAGGCGCGCCGTCAAGATGGCATAGATGTCGTTGACGATGCTCTGGAATGCAGCATCCAGGCGATTGCGCGGCTGCGGCAAGGGCACCTCGATTTCCGCCACGATATGGCCTGGATGGGCACCCAACACAAGGATGCGATCGCACATCAAGACCGCTTCTTCGATGTTGTGCGTGACCATCAGCACCGCCCGTGTCGATAGCTGCCGCTGCGCCCATAGATCGAGAAAATCCGTGCGCAGGGTCTCGGCAGTGAGCACATCCAAGGCGGAGAACGGCTCGTCCATCAGCAGCAGCGTCGGCTCGCTGACCAGTGCGCGCGCAAAGCCGACCCGCTGCCGCATGCCGCCCGACAGCTCGCGTGGAAACGCCGACTCGAAGCCATCCAGGCCGATCAATTCAATGGCCGCCATTGCACGCTTGCGCGCTTCATTCAGCGGCAGATTGAGCGCATCCAGACCCAGCTCCACGTTGTCGAGCACCGTCAGCCATGGATAGAGAGCAAAGGTCTGAAACACCACGGCAATGCCTTGCGCCGGGCCCACAAGCGGCTGGCCGCAATAGCGCACCTGGCCCGATGTCGGCTCGACCAGCCCTGCCGCGATGCGCAGCAAGGTCGATTTGCCCGAGCCAGAGCGGCCCAGCAGGCCGAGGATCTCGCCGTCGTGCACCGTCAGGTCGATACCGGACAGCACGGCAAGCGGCTCGCCAGAGGGCTTGGCAAACGACTTGCAGACCGCGTTCAACGCGATGATTGGGACGGAAGAAGCGGGTTTCGACATGGCGTTCAGTCCAGCCGCATGCGGCGCTCCGCATAGGCATACAGGGGCCGCCACACCAGGCGGTTGGTGGCAATCACCATCAACGACATGACCGCGATGCCAAGCGCAATGCGCGGGTAGTCGCCGGTGGCCGTCATTTGGGCGACGTAGGTGCCCAGCCCTTCGGCATGCAATTGCACGGTGCCCCAGCTCACGGCTTCTGCGACGATGCTGGCATTCCAGGCGCCACCCGATGCGGTAATGGCGCCCGTCACGTAGTAGGGAAGGATGCCCGGCAGCATCACCTTGCGCCACCAGTTGGGCGAGCGGATGCGGAAGCTGGTGGCGGTCTCACGCAGGTCACTGGGGAACGCCGCCGCCCCCGCGATAACGTTGAAGAGGATGTACCACTGCGTCCCCAGAATCATGAGCGGGCTGAGCCAGATATTGGGCGAGAGCCGGAAATGCAGGATCAGAAACACCGCCACCGGAAACAACAGGTTGGCCGGAAACGCCGCCAGAAACTGCGCCACCGGCTGCACCCGGGCTGTCCAGCGCGGGCTGAGGCCCACGGCCACCCCAATCGGTACCCAGATGGCGGAAGCCAGCGCAATCAGCACCACCACACGTGCGAGTGTGAACACGCCAGCGCGTACCACGACGGCCACGTCCGCCCATGACACGGCATGCCCGGTCATGCGGTAGAGCGCCATCGCGGCATAGCCCACACCGGCCGCACACAACGCCAGCCAAAGCGCATCGCCCAGACGGCGCGGAATGGATACGGTCCAAGCAATGGGCACAGGCGCCCAACGTAGGCGTGCCCGCGCGGCGTTGTGCAGGGCGACGCCCACCGGCGCCGTCAACTGCTGCATCCAGATGGAGCGGTGGAACAGATCCAGCAGCCAGCTTTTTGGCACCACCTGGCTGGCTGTCTGCTCGAAGCGAAACTTGTCAGCCCACGTCACCATCGGGCGGAAGAGCAACTGGTCGACCAGCATGATCGCCACGGCCATGGCAAGGATCGCCCAGCCAACCGCGCCCAGATCCCGTTGCGCAATCGCACGCGCCACATACGCGCCGACACCCGGCAGCGCGACCTGCACATCGCCCACCGCAATCGCCTCCGATGCCACCACAAAGAACCACCCGCCCGACATCGACATCATCATGTTCCAGACCAGCCCCGGCATGGCAAACGGCACTTCCAGCCGCCAGAAACGCTGCCAGGCGGACGCGCGAAAACCTCGGCTGGCCTCGTCCAGATCGGTGGGGATGGTGCGCAGTGCCTGATAGAAGCAGAAGGCCATGTTCCAGGCTTGGCTCGTGAAGATGGCGAAGATGGCCGCCAGCTCTGCCCCCAGCACGTTGCCCGGAAACAGCGCCATGAAGAACACCACGGTGAAAGACAGATAGCCGAGAATCGGCACCGACTGCAGCACGTCCAGCAGCGGAATCAGCACCATCTCGGCACGCCGGCTTTTGGCCGCCAGCGTTGCGTAGGTCAGGGTGAACAGCAGCGACAACGCCAGCGCGGCCAGCATGCGCATCACTGTGCGCAGCACATACCCCGGCAGCGCCAAGGGCGAGAGCGCAATCTCCGGCTGGCTGGCCACCACCAGCGGCCCCACCATTTGCCGTACGCCGTTACCCAGCAGCAGCACCATGCCAAGCACGAGCAGCACGGCAAACAGATCTCGCCAACGCGGAATATGCGGCAGCCATCGGCCACCGTTCAGCACCTCGGCATGGTGCTCCATGGTCTTCCCCTTCGGGTCAGCGGGCATGGGCACGGGTGCCGGCAATACCGGCCGCCCCATCCACCATCGAATATGGTGGACGAAGCAGCCAACCGGCCGTTGACGCACATCAACGGCCAGGGGTTCGTCATGGAAGCGTCACGGAAACGGGCGGATCAACCGCCCAACTCAGTCGCGCAGCAGGTTCTTGGCGATGATGAGTTGCTGGATCTGCGTGGTGCCTTCGTACAGGCGCAGCAGGCGCACGTCGCGGTAGAAACGCTCGACCTTGTACTCGGCAATGTAGCCCGCGCCGCCATGGATCTGCACGGCGCGGTCCGCCACCCGGCCGACCATCTCGGTGCAGAACATCTTGGTGCACGAGGCCAGCATGCTGACTTCGTGGTCCTGCTTGCCGACGGGCTTTGCGTCATAGCGGCGGGCGCAGTCACGCACCATCGACATGCCGGCGTATAGCTCGGCCTGGCTGTCGGCCAGCATGGCCTGGATCAACTGGAAGTCTGCGATGGGCTGGCCGAACTGCTTGCGCTCCTTGGCATAGGCCACCGCATCGGTAATGAGCCGGTGCGCCATCCCGCACGCCAGCGCGGAGATATGCAAGCGGCCGCGGTCCAGCACCTTCATTGCCGTCTTGAAGCCCTGCCCCGCCACGCCGCCAATGATGTTCGCCGCCGGCACGCGCACGTTGTCGAGCACCACATCGCACGTTTTGGTGCCGCGTTGGCCCATCTTCTTGTCTGGCTTGCCGAGCGTGATGCCCGGCGTATCGGCCGGCACGATGAAAGCGGAGATACCGCCCGCGCCTTCGCCACCGGTGCGCGCCATCAGCGTAAAGGCCCCGGCGCGCGGCGCATTGGTGATGAAGCGCTTGGTGCCGTTGATGACGTAGTGATCGCCGTCCAGCGTGGCGCGCGTCTGCAGCGATGCCGCATCGGAACCCGCGCCCGGCTCCGTCAGCGCAAACGAGATGATCAGCTCACCACTGGCGATGCGCGGCAGGTAGTCCGCCTTTTGTGCATCCGTACCGTCCATCAGGATGCCCTGTGAGCCAATGCCCACGTTGGTGCCAAACACCGAGCGAAACGCAAACGCCGTGTGCCCGAGGTCATATACCACCTCGCATTCCTGCGCCATCGACAGGCCGATACCGCCGTGCTCCTCCGGAATCGACAGCCCGAACAGGCCCATCTCCTTCATGTCGGCAACGACATCGGCGGGCACCTCGTCCTCTTCTTCGAGGATGTTTTCCGCCGGCACCAGCCGTTCCGCAATGAAGCGCTGCACCGATTGCTGCAGCAGGCCGAAGGATTCGTCGTCGAGCGCCATGTCGCTGGCTCCTGTGGGATGTTTCCGTCGATGGTACCGGGTTGGTGTGTTTTGACAATCCTGCCACCTATCAACAGAATGTCGAATCGCCTTCACCAATTGCGCCCGCTATATGGACCTCAACGCGCTCAAGCTGTTCGTGGAAATCGTCGATGCGGGCAACCTGTCGGCGGCGGCGCGCAAGCTGCAGACCACGCGCTCCAACGTCAGCCACCGGCTCAAAGCGTTCGAGCGCACGCTGGGCGTGCAACTGCTGCGCCGGACCACCCGCCGCGTGGAGCCCACGGAGGTCGGCGCCGGCATCTATGAACACGGACGCAGCATCCTGCGTGAGATGGCGGCGGCCGATGCACTGGTGTCGTCGCTCGGCAAATCGCTGCAAGGTAGCGTGCGGCTGTCGGTGCCGACGGGGCTGGGGCATTTGGTGGTATCCCCACTGCTGGTAGCGTTCAAGCGCGCGTATCCGGACATCCGGCTCGACGTGCGGTTCGACAACCGTGTCTCGGACCTGATTGGCGAAGATGTCGATGTGGCACTGCGCATCGTGTCCAACCCGTCGGAGTCCCTCGTGGCAACACTGCTCGACGAAGTGGATTGGGTGCTGTGCGCCGCGCCGGATTATCTCGCCGCGCACGGCGTGCCGAGGACGCTGGAAGCACTGACCGAACACACCATCGTCAGCGCACCGGCCGTCGGGCAGCCCTTGCGGCTATCAGCGCAACAGGGGGAGGAGCGCACGATCGTCACGCTCGACCCAGGCGTCTCGTCCGACAACTACCTGTTCCTGCAAGCGGCGGTGCGTGCGGGCAATGGGCTGGGCATCCTGCCCTACTACGCAGTCGCCGATGATTTGCGCGAGGGGCACGTCAAGCGCGTGCTGCCTGGATATCGGTTCAGCGTGTTCGGCAGCCGGCTGTATATGCTCGCGATGCCGAGCCGATATCGGACGCTGGCGACGCGGCATTTGCTGGATTTTTTGAAGGCAGGGTTGCAAGGGAAGTTGCCGCGCCTGCCGCAGAAAGAACGGGTCTGACTACGCCTCCAACGGCATCAACCCCGGCAGCTGCGCAAAACAAATCGCCTTCGCCGTCTCAATAAAATCCTGCGCAAACGGCGCCTGCGCATAGTCGCGCGTCATGGCGGCGTAGAGGTCGCTCCACACGCCCTCCTTGCCGACGCGCTTGGCGACCACGTATTCGTAGTCGACGTAGTTCTTGATGCCCCAGCTCGGCAGCGCGGCCAGCCCACGTCGGCTGGCGACGAGCTGCAGTACGGCAATCGTCAACTCTGCTGTGCGGCGATGGAACGCGATGCCGGCGGGCGTCAACACCTGGCGAATCAGATCAATGCGCTCTTCCGGCACGGGATAGGTAATGAGCGTCTGGTCGGTAAAGTCCTTCGCTTCCAGCCACTTCTTGGTGCGCAGCGGGTGATCGACCGGCAGCACGGCCAGGATTTCGAAGCGGAACAGCGGCGCGAACACCACGCCGCGGCGCATCTTGGCGTCGGAGCCGATGATGACGTCAGCGCGGCCATCCTTGAGCAGCGCGAGCGGATCGGTGTGGAAGCCGGAGACGAGGTCCATCTCCACCTCGGGCCAGCGCTGGCGGAAGGCGTCCATCACAGGCATGAGCCAATCGAAGCAGGTGTGGCATTCCAGCGCGATGCGCAGCGTGCCGGCCGCCCGGCCTTTGATGCGCTCCAGGTCGCGTTCGGCGGTCTGGATGTCGGCGACGACCTTCTGCGCGAGTTCCAGCAGCCGCTCGCCGGCTTCGGTCAGCTCCACCGTCTGCCCCTTGCGGCGTACGACGGCCAGCCCGTAATGCGACTCCAGCGCGCGCAACTGATGCGACAGCGCCGATTGCGTCAGATGCAGCCGTTCAGCCGCACGCGACACCGAGCCGCCATCGGCCAGGGCGATCAAGGTGCGCAGATGTCGAATTTCCAGCATGACGATGCGATTTCCAAACTATGAATTTCATTCAACGTTATCGAAAATAATATCATTGGATTCATGATCGATCGTCGCCCATCATCGCAGGACTCAAAAACAGAACCGCATTCCTGCGATCCCTATGACGACCATCCACACCCTCGGCTACCCGCGCATCGGCGCGCAACGCGAGCTGAAATTCGCCCTCGAATCGTTCTGGAAGGGCACCTCCACTGAAGACGACCTGCGCGCCACCGGCCGTGCGCTGCGCGCGCGCCACTGGGCGGACCAGCGCGACGCCGGGCTCGACTTTGTCACCGTGGGCGACTTCGCCTGGTACGACCAGGTGCTGCAGACCGCCGCCCTGCTGGGTGCCATCCCCACGCGCTATGGCTTCGACGCGGCACAACTGACGCTCGCGCAATCGTTCGTGCTGGCACGCGGCAATGCCGAGCACGCGGCCATGGAAATGACGAAGTGGTTCGACACGAACTACCACTACCTCGTGCCGGAACTCACGCCCGATTCGCGCTTCGGTGCCGGCACCGAATGGCTGTTCGACGAGGTGCGCGAAGCTCAGGCGCTGGGGCACCGCGTGAAGGTAGCGCTGGTGGGGCCGGTCACGTTCCTGCATCTGGCCAAGGCACGCAATGGGTTGGCTGACAAACTGGCGCTGCTGCCGCAATTGCTGCAGGCCTATACGGCCGTGCTCCAGCGCCTGGCCGCGTTGAACGTGGAGTGGGTACAAATCGACGAGCCTGCTCTCGTGCTTGACCTGCCGAACGCCTGGGTGGAAGCCTTCGGCCCGGCCTATCAAACGCTGGCCGCCGCGAAGGGCCCGAAGCTGCTGCTGGCTACGTACTTTGAAGCCGCTTCGCATCACGCTGCGCTGATCAAGTCGCTACCCGTGGCGGGCGTGCATCTGGATCTCGTGCGGGCGCCGGAACAACTCGACAGCTTCGCGCCGTGGCCCTCTGACAAGGTTCTTTCGGTGGGCGTGGTGGATGGCCGCAACATCTGGCGCACCGACCTCGCGCGTGCGCTCGAACGCCTCGCGCCGCTGGCTGAAGCCTTTGGCGATCGTCTGTGGGTGGCGCCGAGCTGCTCGTTGCTGCATGTGCCGGTCGACCTGTCCGCCGAAACCAAGCTCGATGATGAACTCAAGGGCTGGCTGGCCTTTGCACGCCAGAAGCTGGATGAACTGGCCGTGCTCAAGCGCGCATTGGTCGAGGGGCCCGCTGTCGTCCAGAAGGCGCTCGACGAGAACCGCGCCGCCATTGCATCACGCACCGAATCGCGCCGCGTGCACAACGCGGGCGTGAAGAAGCGCGTGGCGGCCATCCGCGCGGAAGATGCTGAGCGCGCAGCCGAGTATCAGGTTCGCGCACAAGCCCAACAGGCTCGCCTGAACCTGCCGTTACTGCCGACCACCACCATCGGCTCGTTCCCGCAGACGGCGGAGATCCGCCAGGCACGTGCCCAACACAAGCGCGGCGAATTGCCCGCGCTGGACTACCTGCAGCGCATGCGCGCCGAGATTGCCGACGTGGTCCGCCGCCAGGAAGCCCTCGGCCTCGACATGCTCGTGCACGGCGAAGCCGAGCGCAACGACATGGTCGAATACTTCGGCGAACTGCTGTGGGGCTACGCCTTCACCGCCAACGGCTGGGTGCAGAGCTATGGCTCGCGCTGCGTCAAGCCACCCGTCATCTACGGCGATGTGTATCGCCCCGAGCCGATGACGGTCGAGTGGTCCAAGTACGCGCAAAGCCTGACGACCAAGCCGATGAAGGGCATGCTGACCGGCCCCGTGACGATGCTGCAGTGGTCCTTCGTGCGCGACGACCAACCGCGCGAGCAGACCGCGCTGCAGATCGCCCTGGCCCTGCGCGATGAGGTGTGCGACCTGGAAACCGCCGGCATTGCCGCCATCCAGATCGATGAACCCGCCTTCCGCGAAGGCCTGCCGCTGCGAGCCGCCGACGTACCGAGCTACCTGGAATGGGCAGCACGCGCCTTCCGCGTATCCGCCTCGGGTGTGCGCAACGACACGCAGATCCACACGCATATGTGCTATTCGGAGTTCAACGACATCCTGCCCGCCATCGCGTCGATGGATGCCGACGTGATCACCATCGAGACGTCGCGCTCGAACATGGAGCTGCTCGATGCGTTTGGCGAGTTTGCCTACCCGAACGAGATCGGCCCGGGCGTGTACGACATCCACTCGCCGCGCGTACCACGTGTGGAGGAGATGGAAGCGCTGCTCGACAAGGCCGCGCAGGTCGTGCCCGTGCAACGCCTGTGGGTGAACCCCGACTGTGGGTTGAAGACGCGCGGCTGGGCAGAGGTGGAAGCGGCGCTGCAAGGCATGGTGGAGGCCACGCGCCGCTTGCGTGCCAAGCATGCCAACGTGCAACACGCGGGCAGCAAGGCGGTGCACGCGGAGAGCGCTACGGTGTAACGCCAATCAGCGCAAAGAAAAACGCCAACCGGCTTGGGTCGGTTGGCGTTTTTTCTATGCCGGATCACAACGTCGAAGACGCCTTCGGCTCACGCTCGTTACGCTCGTGATGGCGCGCACCCCGCAGCTTCCGCAGCGTCCACTCCTTGATGTCGTCCACCTTCTCGAACACCACTGGCACCACCAGCAGGCTCAGCAGCGTGGAGGTCAGCAGACCACCAATCACCGCGACGGCCATTGGGGCACGGAAGCCTGCATCGCCCTCCAGCCCGAGCGCCATCGGCACCATCCCGGCCGTCATTGCCACCGTCGTCATGACGATGGGGCGGGCGCGCTTATGACATGCATCGATGATCGCCTCCGTGCGCGACATCCCCAGATCACGCCGCGCGACGATGGCGTATTCGACCAGCAGGATCGAGTTCTTCGTCACGATGCCCATCAGCATCAGCAAGCCGATCAGCGCCGGCAATGACAAGCTGAAGCCGAACAGCGCCAGCAAGCCAAACGCCCCGCCAACCGACAACGGCAGCGCCGCCAGAATCGTCACCGGCTGCGTGAAGTCGTGGAACAGCAGCACCAGCACGGCATACACGCACAACACGCCGGCAAACATGGCGAGCAGGAATCCGCCAAACAATTCCTGCATGCCCTCCACATCGCCCGCGGCAATGCGGTGCACGCCCGGCGGCAGGTTCTTGATGGACGGCAACGCCTCCACGGCCTGGTTGGTGTCGCCCAGCGCGCGGCCCTCCAGCCCCACGCTGATCGTGACGTTGCGGCTGCGGTCGTAGCGGTCGATCTGCGCAGGGCCGCTGGCGATGGAGATATCCGCGATGTTCTCCAGCGGCACTGCACCGTTGCGGCCCGGCACGCGCAGCTGGCGGATTGTGTCGATCTGGTTGCGCGCTTTCGGGTCCAGCTCAACGCGGATGTACACCTGCCGTTCCGGCAAGTTCAGCTTGGGCAGGTTGACGTCGTAGTCGCCCGCAGTGGCCACGCGCACGGCTTGGCCGATGGCAGCCGCCGTGACGCCTTGCTGTGCCGCGCGCGCGAAGTCCGGCCGGATAACGATCTCCGGCCGCAGCAGACTCGCCGACGAGGTAATCGCACCCAACCCCGGCACGGTACGCAAGTCGCGCATCACATCGCGCGCGGCCTGCTGCAGCGTGGCGGGGTCATCGCCGGCCAATACCACCTGCAACTGCTCGCCCGAACCGACGGCGCCAAAGGAAATGCGCACCCCAGGCACGCCCTCCAGCATCTCGCGCAACTGGCGCTGCACCTCTTGCTGTTTGAGATGACGATCATGCCGATCCGTGAGCGAGATGGTGAGCGTGCCCGTACGCACCTCGCCACCGCTGGAACCCGGCACGCCAGCCATCACGCCCGAGCCGATGGCGGTGTACACGCGCCGCACTTCCTTGTGCTGCATCACGATCTTGCGTACGCGCTCGGTGTTCTCGCGCGTCTGGGCGATGGTGCTTCCGGGCGCGCTCTCCACCGTCATCTGCAATTGCGCCCAATCTTCGGGCGGCAGGAAGGTCGCGGGAATCAGCCCAATGATGGCGACCGACACCACGAAGAACGCGGCCGCCATGCCGCCGGTCTTCCACGGATGCACTAGGCACCAGCGCGCGGCCTGCAGATAGCGCGTCATGATCCAGCCGTCGCGGTTGGTCTCGGCCTGCGGCTTGAGCATGTACGCGGCCATCATGGGCGTCAGCAACCGCGCCACCAGCAGCGAGGCCAGCACCGCCAGCGAGGCCGTCCACCCAAACTGCTTGAAGAACTTGCCCGAGATACCACCCATGAACGCGGTGGGCAGGAACACGGCCACCAGCGTGAGCGAGGTGGCAATCACCGCCAGGCCAATTTCCTGCGCCGCTTCCATCGCGGCTTCCAGCGGCTTCTTGCCGTTGCGCAGGTGGCGCACGATGTTTTCCACTTCCACGATGGCATCGTCGACGAGAATCCCGACCACCAGCGTCAGCGCCAGCAGCGTGACGCCGTTGAGCGTAAAGCCGAGCATATCCATCGCCGCGAAGGTCGGGATGATGGACAACGGCAGCGCCACAGCGGAAACAAACGTCGCCCGCCAATCGCGCAGAAACAGCCACACCACCAGCACCGCCAGGATCGCGCCCTCATACAGCGCGTCCATCGACGCCTTGTACGAATCCTCCACGGGCTTGACCATGTTGTAGACCTCGGTCACGTGCACGTTGGGGCGTTCTGCCTGCAGCTTGGCAATCGCTGCACGCACACCCTTCGCAACCGAAATTTCACTGGCACCGCGTGAGCGGAACACCTGGAAGCTCACCACCGGCTTGCCATCGAGCAAGGCCATCTGGCGCGGCTCGGCAGCCGTGTCGCGCACGTCAGCCACGTCCGACAGGCGAATGCGGCGCCCATCCGACAGTGGGATGTCCATCTGCGCCAGCTCGCGTGCGCTCTTCACGGTGCCGAGCGTGCGCACTGCCTGCTCCTGACCGCCGATATTGCCGCGACCGCCCGGGGCCTCTTGCTGCATGCCGCGCACCTGGGCGCTGATGTCGGCCGCCGTCACGTTCAACGCCTGCAGGCGCACAGGGTCGAGCTGCACCCGCACCTCGCGGTCCACCCCGCCCTGGCGCGTTACCTTGGCTACGCCGTGCACCGACAACAACCGCTTGTTGACCGTGTTATCGACAAACCAGGAGAGGTCCTCCGCATCCATGTCGGTCGCATCCACGGCGTACGTCAGCACCGGCAAGCCGGCGAACGTCACGCGAGAAATCACGGGCTCCTGCACGTCGGACGGCAACTGCGCGCGAATGCGGCTGACCGCATCACGCACGTCGTTCACCGCCTCCTGCACATCCTTTTCCAGCTCGAACTCGACCATCGTCGTCGAGCTGCCATCGTTGATGGTGGACGTGATGTGCTTGATCGCGCCGATGCTCGCAATACTGTCTTCGATCTTGCGCGTGACCTCCGTCTCCATCTGCGTTGGCGTGGCGCCGGGCAGGCTGGCCGTCACCGACACGGCGGGGAAGTCGATATCCGGAAAATTCTGGATCGGCAGCATCTTGAATGCCACCAGCCCCGCCACCGAGATCAGGATGAACAGCAGGATCGACGGAATCGGCTTGCGGATCGCCCAGGCAGAGAAGTTCATCGCTTGGCTCCTGCTGCTGCGGGTGCAGACGCAGCGGGCACAGAAGCGGCTGCTCCAGGCGCCACCACACGCACAAGATCACCATCGCTCAGGAAGGCCGCGCCCACGGCGACCACGGCATCGTTCGGGCCAATGCCCTGCATGATTTCGACCAGACCGCCCTGGCGGCGGCCAAGCGCCACCTTGGTCTGGCGCACACGCCCCTGCGGGGCCACCACCATGACGTAGTCATAGCCATCGCGCGAGAACACGGCTGTCTCGGGCAAGGTCGTGGCCGGCGCATCGCCCAACTGCACATCGCCCGACAGGTACATACCCGCCTTCACGCCCGAGGTTGCGGCTTCCGGCGGCAGATCGACATAGACGAGGCCATTGCGCGTGTTGGCGTCGACCGTGGGGGCGACCTGGCGCACGCGGCCGTTCACGATGCCGCCGTCCATACGGCGCAAGTGCACGGTCTGGCCGGGCTGCACGCGCGGCAATACGTCGCCGTGCATTTCCGCACGCCACTCCAGACGGTTCTTGCGGATCAGCTTGAACAACTCCGTGCCGGAGGACACCACCGCACCGACGGTGGCCGTACGCGCACTGATCACACCATCATCCGGCGCCACCACGCGCGTATAGCGCAGGCGCAGCTGCTGGCTGTCGAATTGCGCGCGGGCGGCGGCCAGCTTGGCGGCCGCCGTCTTGGCCTGCGTGTCGTATTGCACGAGATCCTGCTGGCTGATGGCACCGCTCTTGTCCAGCTCGTGCGCGCGGCGCGCTTCACCGGCGGCCTGCGCAGCAGACGCTTCGGCCTCCGCCAACGTGGCGCGTTGCGCTGCCACATCGGCACGCACGGTTTCATCCGACAGACGCGCGAGCAATTGCCCTTGCTTGACCACATCGCCCACGTTGACGAGTACCTCGGCCAGCTTCAGCCCGTTCACCTCTGCGCCAATGCTGGCTTCCTGCCATGGCTGCACCGCGCCGCTGGCCGTGGCGATGCGGGGCCACACCTGCTGCCCCGTCTGCGTCACGTTGACGGCGAGCGCCGGCTTGGCCGCGGGCTGATCCTTGCGCTTGCCCTCGGGCGCCGCCTTGCCGCACGCCACGAGCATGCCGGCCAACATTACGGCAAATACGGCCCCTGCTACGGCCTTCCAAACACGTTGTCCTGTCATGAAGCGTTTCCGATGTGCGCGGGGCGCTGTGCGGCCGGCGCAGGAACTTGAGAAGAGTCTTGTCGGGTACGCGTGGAAGCATCCGCCGCGGCATCCTCGCGCCAGCCGCCGCCCGCCGCCTTGTACAGCGCCACCCACGCCTGCGCGCGTTCAAGCCGAACGGCTGCCAACGATTGCGACGCCTGTAACGCCGTGCGCCGCACGTCTTCAAGCTGCAGCAGGCTGCCGGCGCCGAGGCGGTAACGCGCGCTGGCGGCATCCAGCACCTTGGCGTATTGCGCATCAGCCGTGGTGGCGGCATCGACCCGGCGGTCAGCGGCGTCCAGACGCACCAGCGCGTCTTCGACTTCTTGCACGGCCTGCCGCACCTTGGCGCGATAGCTGGCGAGCGCTTGGTCATAGCGCGCGCGTGCCGTTTCGACACGCGCCGCACCCGCCCCGCCATCAAAGATGGGCAGCGACACGGCGGGCCCGAATGACCACGACTTCGTCGTCAACGATTGCCCGCCAAGCCGATAGGAATTGATGCCGATGGACCCGGCCAGCGTCAGCGATGGCAAACGACTCGCCACCGCCACGCCAATGTCCGCGCTCGCGCCGGCCACCGCACGCTCCGCAGACGCCACGTCAGGCCGCTGCGACAACACCTGCGCCGGCACATCCGGCACGCTGGCATCCGGCGGCGCGGGAATCTGCGCATTGGTCTTGGCGAGCAAGCCATTCAACGTGTCGTGGTCCAGCCCTGTGAGCGTGACGAGCTTGTCGATGCCCTGTGCGCATTGCGCGCGCTGGCCCTCGAGCACATTCACCGCATCGGCCACGGTGGCCTGGGCCTGCGCGTAATCGGCGGGTGCGATGAAGCCCGCGCGGAACTTGCGCTCGGTCAGCTGCAGCGTTTCTTGGCGCGACGCGAGTGTGCTTGCATCAATGCCAACCAGCGCTTCACATTGGCGCTGTTGCAAATAGGTGTTGGCCACCTCCGCCGCTAGAGATACGCGGGCGTCGTGCCAATCGGCCTCGCTGGCCGTCAGGCGCGCGTCGGCGCCCTCCAGGCTGCGGCGCTTGCCGCCAAACAGATCGATCTCCCATGAAGCATCGGCTTGCGCAGCAAGCGTGGTGATGGTGCCCAACCCCAGCGTAGGGTTGATTGCGCTGGCGCCGAGCCCGCCCGCGCCTGCGCCAACCTGGCTGCCGCCAAACCCGCCTTGGCGCGTGGCCGAGCCGCTGCCCTTCAATTGCGGAAACAGCCCTGCCTGGCTGGTCGAAACCGAAGCGCGTGCCTCGCGCACGCGGCCCACCGCCTTAGCGATGGTGGGGCTGGTGGCATCAGCTTGCTCCACCAGTTGCGTGAGCACCGGGTCGTGAAACTGCTCCCACCAATGGGCCAGCGCCATACGACTGCCATGGTGCGGCAGCGTGGCATGCCAGCCGGCGGGAGCTTCGGTGCTGCTGAGTGGCGGCGCCGTGTAGTCGGGCCCGACCGCGCAACCGGCCAACAACATCGCCAGCAAGGGCACGGCAAGCGGCAAGGCACGTCGCGCAAGACCGCCGGGCAATCGCTCCCCGGCGGGTCGACCAATCTTCATGTGAGGTGTCCTTTGGGAACGCAGCCGGAATTATGCCCAGTCAAGCGTTCGCAAGACACCTGCTCTACCGTGATGCTCAGCTAACCTTCACATTCGGCAAAAATCGAGCGCTTCTGCGTCAGATATAGCCGAGCAGCACAAGAATGACGACGATTACCACGATCAGGCCGAGCCCGCCCGTCGGCCCGTAGCCCCAACTACGGCTGTACGGCCACGACGGCAACGCGCCAATCAGCAGCAGAATCAGAACGATGATGAGAATGGTGCTTAGCATGGGGCCTCCTGGCGTTCGTATCGGTATGCCGCCGCGCGCTGTGGCGACGGTCTTGTTCGTCACCTAGCACGCCCTGTTCCCATGCAAGCTCGCCTTATGGTTGGGGAAAAATCCTGGCGGTTAATTGCGCATATCCAGCATCACTCCGGCTTATGATCCGGCCGGTTCTGACCAAGGAGTTGTAGGCATGCCTTCCATTGCGATTGAATCTCCGGTCTCGCTTGGCTGGATCGGTGCGGGGCGCTTGGCGCGGGCTGTAGCCATGCGTGCGCATGGCGTGGGCGTGCGTACCGTAGCGGTCGCCAGCCGCACACCAGCAACCGCCGCCTGGTTGGCGCAAGCGACCGAGGCCCGGGCACAGGATGCCCAAGGCGTAGCGGACGCTGCAGACTGGGTCTTCATCACCGTGCCGGACGACGCCATTGCGGAGGTCGTTGCCGGTGTGCGCTGGCGGCCCGGTCAGCTCGTCATTCACTGCAGCGGCGCGGGCGAGCGCGACTTGCTGGCCGCCGCAGAGCAAGCCGGTGCGCAGACGGCCAGCTTCCACCCCCTCTTCCTCTTTGCCGGCCTGCCGGATGACGCCGAGCGGCTGCGCGGCGCATCCATCACCATTGATGCCGATGCGCCTTACGATGCCGTGCTCGCCAACTTCGCCATCCAGCTCGGCTGTACGCCGCTGATGGTGCAAGCCGGACAACGCGCGCTGTATCACGCCGGCGCCAACTACGCCGCCAGCTTTCTGCTGTGCGCGCTGCATGAAGCCGCCACGTTGTGGGCCGCAGCCGGCATCGATCGCGAAGCGGCCGTCGCTGCCATGTGGCCGCTGGTGGACGGCACGCTGGCGGCTGCCCGCGCACGCGGTTTGCCGGGCGCATTGGCCGGCCCCGTTTCGCGCGGAGACGGCAGCGTCATCGACAAGCACGTGCACGCCCTGAATGCGCTCGGCGGCGACCATGCGGCGCTCTATGCAGCTCTCACACGACGCGCGCTGGCATTGGCCGCAGAACGCGGCGCACCCTCCGCCGACGTGCTGGCCGACTTGTCGAAGCGGCTCAGCGCCGCGCAATAACTACGTCGGCATCATTGGGATTGAGGTGGTCCGCACCTATCGGGTGCACGCTCTACAATCGCCAGCCTGTTCGCAACCCCATCCCACCATGTCTGCTACGCCGCCGTCCTCTGCCGTATCTCACCAACCGCATCGCTCGACAGGGGCGCTCGCGCTGTTGGTGATCGGCTTGGTGCTGGTGGGCATCAACCTGCGGCCCGCGCTATCGAGCCTGTCGCCGGTGCTCAAGCAAGTGGCGGCGGGTACGGGGTTATCGGGCGCCACGGCGGGTCTGCTGACAACCTTGCCCGTGCTGTGCCTGGGCGTGTTCGCACCAGCGGCTGCCGTGCTGGCCCGGCGCTTTGGCGCGGAACGTGCGGTGGGCGGCTTGCTGATCGCGTTGGCGGCGGGCATTGCCTTGCGCAGCGCGGGCGGCGTAGTGCCGCTCTTCATCGGCACGGTGGCGGCGGGCGCGTGCATTGGTGTCACGGGCATCCTGCTGCCGAGCATTCTCAAACGAGACTTCGGCCGGCAAGCGGATCTGATGACCGGCGTCTACACCATGGCGCTGTGCTTTGGGGCAGCCGTCGCAGCGGGCGCCAGTGCCCCGCTGTCGGCGTG
This sequence comes from Ralstonia sp., assembly GCA_039592975.1. Taxonomy (GTDB): domain Bacteria; phylum Pseudomonadota; class Gammaproteobacteria; order Burkholderiales; family Burkholderiaceae; genus Ralstonia. Next base: position 163,103 of record JBCNQE010000012.1, read on the forward strand.
GCTGGGCGGGTGGCAACCTGCGCTGGCGTTCTGGGCGTTGCCTGCACTGCTGGCCTGCATCGGCTGGTGGCCGCATATGCGACACGCGCACGGCAAAGGTTCAGCGGCACGCATCGAGCGGGTATCGCTATGGCGTCGGCCGATCGCTTGGCAGGTGACGCTGTATATGGGGCTGCAATCGTCGCTGGCGTATTGCGTGTTCGGCTGGCTGCCGGTCATTTTGCAAGACCGGGGGCTTTCGGCGCTGCAATCGGGCATGGTGGTGGCGGTGTCGATCCTCGTGCAGCTCATCACCGCGCTGGGCGGGCCGTTCGTTGCGCGCCTGGGGCGAGACCAGCGCCCCGCCGTGCTGCTGATGATGCTGATGTGCTGGGCCGGCCTGATCGGCTGCCTGTATGCGCCACTCTCCACGCTGTGGTGGTGGGCCGTGCTGCTGGGGCTGGGCCAGGGCGGTAACTTCAGCGTGGCGCTGTCGCTGATCGTGCTGCGCTCGGCCGATGCGCGCGTGGCGGTCAGCCTGTCGGCCATGACGCAGGGCATCGGCTACACCCTGGCTGCGGCGGGGCCGTACCTCATGGGCGTCCTGCACGACCTGACCGGCAGCTGGGCGGCGATGGGCTGGCTATTCAGTGCGATTGCGCTGGCGGCGATCGTGGCGGGTACCCTGGCCGGCCGCAACCGCACGCTGCACGCAGGCGAGTGAGCCGCGCCTATTTGGCCTTGGCCTTCGACTTGCCGGCGCGAAAGCACCCGGCCTCGTGGTCATCCACCATCCCGGTCGCCTGCATGAAGGCGTAGCAGATGGTGGGGCCGACGAATTTGAAGCCACGCTTGACCAACGCCTTGCTCATCGCCTTGGACGCATCGGTGGCAGCGGGCGCATCGCGGTAGCTGTCCCAGCGGTTGACGATGGTCTTGCCATCAACGAACGCCCACAGGAAAGCGTCGAGCGAACCCACTTGTTCCTGCAGTTCCAGCACCTTGCGTGCGTTGATGACGGCGCCTTCCACCTTGGCGCGATTCCGCACGATGCCAGGATCGGCGAGCAGCTTTTCGATGCGCGCGGGCGTAAAGCGCGCCACGCGTGCGGGGTCAAACCCCTCGAACACTTCCTGATAGCGCGCCCGCTTGCGCAGGATGGTCTGCCACGACAATCCGGCCTGCGCGCCTTCCAGAATGAGCATTTCGTAGAGGTGGCGATCATCGTGCGAGGGCACGCCCCACTCGGTGTCGTGATACTCGATCATCAGCGGGTCGTCATTGACCCAGCAGCAGCGGGACATCTCAACGCCTCCTAGATCCAGCCGGACTTACGCAACTTGCGGTACAACGCCACGCAGGCCAGCGCCGTGCACGTCAGCACGATGGGGTAGCCGGCCGGATGTTCCAGCTCCGGCATGCCCTTGAAGTTCATGCCGTAGTTGCTGAACACCACGGTCGGGATGGCGAGAATCGCGCCCCACCCCGCCAGCCGCTTCACGATGTCGTTCTGCGTTACGGACACCAGCGCCACGTTCACGGAGATGGCCGTGGTCAGCATTTCGCGAATCACGTCGAGCGCGCCCACCACGCGGTGCGCGTGGTCGGCAATGTCGCGAAAGTACGCGCGCAACTCCTTGGGCACCACGTCTTCGTGCAGGCGCACAAGCTGGCCGGCAATGTCTTCCACGGGCAGCGCCGCATTGCGCAGGCGCAACAGTTGGCGCTTGAGCGTGTAAAGCCGCTCAATGGAGGCGCGATCGAACGAGTCCCCAAAGATGCGGCTCTCAATGGCTTCGAACGCTTCCTGCAGGCTCTCCAGCACGGGCTGGTAGTTGTCGACCACAAAGTCCATCACCGCATACAGCGCAAACGGCGCACCCTTCGCGAGCAGTTGCGGCGTGCGTTCGCAGCGCTCGCGCACCGGTGAATACGACGCCGACGGCCCATGCCGCACCGAGACGAGAAAATCCTTGCCGACAAACAAGTGCGTCTCGCCAAAGATGACGTTGCCCTGCTCCAGTTGCGCCGTGTTCAACACGATGAACAGCGTCTCGCCATAGACCTCCAGCTTGGGGCGTTGGTGGGCGTTGCGTGCATCTTCAATGGCGAGATCGTGCAGGCCGAATTCTTCCTGCACGCGGTCGAGCATCGCGTTGTCCGGCTCATGCAAGCCCAGCCAGACAAACGAGCCGGGGGTGTGCAGCATATCGCTGATGGCCTCGACCGAGAGGTCGCGTTCGCGCTTGCCGTTGCGGTACAGCGCGCTGTTGATCACCATGGGCATGGCGTGTCTCCGGAGGCGTCAGCGGTCTTCGCGCTGATCGGCGCTCTTGGCATCAGGGGTGCCGGCAAGCACCGGCACTGCGGCAATGCGGGTTTCAATCTGCGCCAGCGCTTCAGACAGTGCGTGCACGAGATCGTCCGGCAGCCCATCGAGCGTGGCGTTGAGGAAGGCGATACGGCGCGGCATGCATTCGAGCACCACGGCCGAACCGGCGTCTGACAGCGAGACGTTGGTCAGGCGGTTGTCGCGCGCGTCGGTGGTGCGTTCGATCCAGCCGAGCTGGTCGAGCACCTTGAGCTGGCGGGTCAGCGCGCCGGGGTCCATCTGCAGGCGCTCGGCCAGTTGCTTCTGCGCCAGGCCGCCGCCGGTGTTGTCATACAGCGCAAGCAGAATGCGCCAGCGCGGAATCGGCTGGCCGACATGTGCCTCGAAGGCGGCCATGAACGCACGATACGTGCGTCCAAACTGGTGCATGACGGCGAAGCGTTCGCGTTCAGTGGTCATCGATCAGGGCTGAGATTGCTGGGGAACCGCGCATCCTAACCGCTCCGGCGCCTTCCCGCCTATTCAGGCTGTTGCACCGGCTCGACATGATGCAACACCACGGGCGGCACCCGGCGCACGCGCCACAGGCCCACGAGTGCCACCACCGTGGCCACCATCAGGCCGATGTGAATGGCGCCGACCAACACGTGCCGGGCCGCCTCCAGCAGCGCGGCGCCGTCATGGCCGGCCGCATGCAGTTGCGCAAGCAACGCGGTTTGCGCGTCATGATCGATGAGAATTTCAGGATCAGCAAGCTGGTGCAGCCATTGCGTGGCTTGGTCCGCACGCAATGCATCACCCACGCCAGAGGCATAACGCTCGCTCACCAACGTGCCGACCAGCGCGGTGCCCACCATGCCACCCACCATGCGCAGCGATTGCAGCAGCGCCGTGGCAATCCCCAGGTGCGCGCGCCCTGCCGTCTGCTGGGCAAACACCGTCAGGTTGGGCAGCACAAAACCCAGCCCAAGGCCCGCCACAAGCATCAAGCCCGTCAACACCACATGCGGCATCGATTTGGACGATACCGACATGCCCGCCAGCGCCAGCGTCAGCAGCGCAAACCCGGCATACAGCATGCTGTTGGGCTTGGGAATGCGCGTGACGATGCGCCCATTGATGATGCTGCCCAGCGTAATGCACACCACCAGCGGCGTGATGACCAGCCCCGCCTCTTGCGGCGACATGTCGAACCCGCCCTGGAACAGCAGCGGCGCATAAAACAGCACCGCAAACATCGAAAAGCCCGATAGCAGCGCCAGCACGAACAGCGCAGCCAGCGACGGATTGCGCAGCATGTCAAACGGCAGCAGCGGCTGTTCGGCACGCTGCTCCCACCACCAGAGCGCGACAAAGGCAGCAGCCGACAGCACGAGCCAACCCAGCATCGGCAGCGACAGGCCATGACGCGGCAACCACTCCACAAACAGCTGCAGCGCGCCTAGAGCGACCGTAATCAGCAGCGCACCCTGCCAATCCAGTCGCATCTTTCCGCCACGGCCGGTATGTGCGTTCTGGCGCAGATGCGGCAAAAAGCGCCACGCAAACCACAGCCCCAGCACGCCAAACGGAATGTTCACGTAGAACACCGAGCGCCAACCGTACGCCTGCGTCATCCACCCACCCAGCGTCGGGCCGATGGCATTGGCGATGCCGAAGGACGCGCTCAGCAGCACCTGCCAGCGCAACCGCACACGCGCATCTGGGAAGAGATCGGGGATACAGGCGTAAGCCGTGCCAACCAGCATGCCCCCGCCGATACCCTGCAGTGCCCGCGACCACACCAAAAACGTCATGCTGCCGGCCATTCCGCACATCACAGAGGCCAGCGTGAACACGACAATGGACGCGATCACAAACGGCTTGCGCCCGTAGAAATCACCCAACCGGCCAAAGATCGGCACGGTCACGACAGACGTCAGCAGATACGACGTCGCCACCCACGCGTACAGCTCAAAGCCTTTGAGCTCGGCCACCACCGTGGGCAACGCCGTGCCGACCACCGTCTGGTCAAACGCAACGAGCACGACGACAAAGCAAATGCCGATCATCGCTAGCAGCGATTCCTTGAACGGCAGGACCTGGGTATGGGAATGCGGGAGCGCAGTGTGGACGGCCATGGCGTCAGGATGACGATACAAATGATACATCAACGATTGATGCGTCAATTAAATTGTAGCGAGATCTGGCCGGCTTTGCTTGGGGCTTGTGATCAGTAAAAATAAAGTCCGTCGGATAGAAATAAAGTCTGTCTGGGTTGACTATGGCGCACTTTTCTCTAGGGGAAGGCTGCGGCGCCCGGGCGATGTGGAATGGCCAGCGAACAGCAGCCAAATGCTAGTGTCAGGGTCCGCACGTCATGCGCGGGAAACGACGTCTACGTGGCCGGGGAATCGTAATGGGGACCGGACGGTGGCAGTCCCACGGTCATGGGGTCGCATGGCGTGCGCGAAATTCTCTACGGTCTGCCCGTCCATGGTCGAAAACCGTAATCCGCAGTCCATCAGCGCGCACTCGCAGGCCAATAGCTCACCGCCGACTTTGGCTACGAGTAGTGAGCGGCTAGCCGAGTCGCGGCGCGCTTTCCAGATACTTCTTCAATCGAGCGATCCCTTCATCCAGCCGCTCATGGCTGCTCGCGAAGCACCAACGAAGATAACCTTCGCCTTCAGGGCCAAATGCGATGCCTGGAGCGAGGCCAAGCCCGGCTTCGGACACGAGCTGCCTGGCAAAAGCGAGGCTATCGCGCATCCCTTCAACCTGAAAGAACGAATACATGGCGCCGCTTGCTGGCGGACCCGCGTAGACACCTGGGATCGTTGCCAATCCCGCTGCCAGGTGATCCCGCGCGTTCTGAAGACGCTCGACCGTTCTGGCAATGTCCTGCTCCCCGTGGGTCAAAGCGTGTACGGCTGCCCGTTGGACAAATCCAGGCGTGCAGGTGCTGCTGAATTCGATCAACTTGCTGAAATCCGCGAGTATCGTCTGTGGGACGACTGCCCAACCGACACGCCAACCGGTCATTAGCCATGTCTTGGAGAACGAGTTGCAGCTGATCACGCGCTCATCCGGGTCCGCCTTGTCGAGAAAAGACGCGCACTTCTTCCGGCGAAGTAATAGCGTTCGTAAACGTCGTCGGCGATGATCCAAATGCCGTGCTTGCGACAATGGGCCAGGATGGCATCGCGCTCCGCCGGCGAAATCACCCACCCCGTCGGATTGTTGGGCGAATTGAGCAAAAGCGCCTTCGTGCCAGGAACGAGTGCTTGCAACAGTTTGTCGAGATCGAGTTGCCAACCGTTGCGGTGAAAGTCGAGACTGACAGTCGTAACGTGAGCGCCCAGGATTTTGGGCATTTCCACCAGATTCGGCCAGATCGGCGTCACGGCGACCACGCTGTCGTCCTTTTCGATGATGGCCTGTACTGCCAGCATCAACGACGACACCCCCGAGCTCGTTACCGCAATATTGCCCACGGAACGGGGACCACGCAGCTCACTGACGTATTCGGCAATCCGCTCGCGCAGATCGGGCAGACCCAGCGTCTGCACGTAGAACGTTTCGCCGTCGCGCAAGCTCTTGATGGCGACCTCGCACACTGCCTCGGATGTTGGCTTATCGGGCTCTCCAAACCAAAACGGAAGCACGTCCTTGGCACCCATGCCAGCATTTGCGACCTCTCGAATCTTGGAGGAGCGCAAATTTCGAACCGCCTCCCGGGCCCTCGAGTCGAAAACCGCGTCTACATGTGCGTCAAACATGATTGACGCTCCGGAACTCTTGCAGGGCACGTGAGGCGCCCTTTGTGAGCCACGCGACATCGGAATGGAGCGAGATCATCGAAATGCCGCGCGAGCAGTAGAACTGCGCCTCCTGAGGGCTTCCGGCAAAGATGCCGACCGCTTTCCCCGCGCGCCGCCCTACTTCGATGACGCGATCGATGGCTGCTACGACGACAGGGTGCTTTGTGTCGCCCAAATGACCCAGACTCGCCGACAGATCAGCCGGGCCGATGAAGAGACAATCGGCGCCATCAAGCGAGGCGATTTCCTCAACGTTTGCCACCCCCAAGGCGGTCTCGATCTGAAGAACCGCACAAGCCTGTTTGTTGGCTTCGAAGGCGTACTCGGGGTCAAGCCCATACTTGCCAGCTCGCACTAACCCTGCAAGACCTCGAATGCCACCGTTGTCGGCCAGAGGAAAACGCGTCGATGCGATTGCCGCCCGTGCCTGCTCGAAGGTCTCGATGGCGGGAAAGACGATTGTTTGGGCTCCGCAGTCCATGGCGCGCTTGACCAAAGCGGGGTCATTCCACGTCACACGAACGGCGACATCGACTGAAGCCCCGTTCGCGCAGGCCGCATCGATAGCGCGCGACTGCGACGCAATGTCCTGTGTGTCATTGGGGGCGTGCTCAACGTCAATCAACAACCAGTCGAAACCACAGTGCGCCAGTGCCTCCGCCACTGCGGTACTACCCAAGGTCAGCCAGCAGCCGACCGACTGCTGCTGAGCAAGCAGTGCTTTCTTGATCCAATTCGTCTTCACAGCAGGAACTCCATCTTCTCTCAGCGACGACCGCTGACCATTGGAATGCTATTCCATTGTCAGAAGGAGATTTTGCTAAAATCAATGCACAAAGACGGGCGGCTTTGCAATGAACATTCTATTTCCCAGGAGAGAGGAAGATGGGCCCGAAGGTAAGGATGGATCGTGTTGACCTGCAAATACTTCGCGCGCTCCAAGAGGACGCCCGCCTCTCAAGTGCGGAGTTGGCCGATCGCGTATCGCTGACCCCGTCGCCCTGCTGGCGTCGTGTCAAACAACTGGAAGAGAGCGGCGTAATCTCGGGCTACCACGCGAAGGTGAATGTCGAAAGCCTTGGCTATGCGATCACCGCGTTCGTTTTTCTCTCGCTCGAAAAGCTCGACACCGCGCGCCTCGACGAATTCGAGAAGGCAGTTTTGTCCTTGCCCGAAGTACTAGCCTGCTACCGCGTGTCCGGCCACTTTGATTACCAGCTGCTCGTAGTGTCGAAAGACCTGAACACGTATGGCACGTACGCGAAGGACCGCATAAACGGTCTTCCATACGTGAAAGAGGTGTACACCTCTTTCGTGCTCCACGAAGTGAAGTCGCAGGTGTGCGCGCCGCTCAGCGCTGGATAGGGGTGCGCGCCAAAGGTTGCTGTCACCTCAGGGGCTTCTATTGGCCGGTAGCGGACGGCGATGGTACTACCCACAAAGGACGTTCGTAACGCTCTATCTCGGCCACTCAAGCGGTTCCTGATGATGCGTGCTCGTTAGATGACTTCCGCAATGCGCACGATGACAAATGCCGCTGGCACGAGCACTACCTGTGCACACAACGTTCCGAGAACGCGCGCACCGGCAAGCGTGGTGATTGCTCGCCGGAAGCTGTTTTCGGAGATTCGGCCTTCGATAACGTCATCGGTCATTACCGAAACTTGTGGGTCGATGACCACCGCCAGTACCACGGTCGCAAAACCATTGATGACCGACGACAGGTTTGCACATGTCACGCGCAACTCCGGCTTCAGATACCCGGCATAGAGCGAGGCAAAGACACCGACTGTCCAGATCGCCATCGCGAAGACGTTCAGCCCGATGACAATCCAAGAAACACCGGCGCCTGTTGCGAGTTGGGTGACGTTATGGCGAGACGGGAGCCTTGCCCCATCCCGGATATAGCCGATGCCCCCACGACTGAAGATATGGAGTAGCAGCCGGGGAACCGAGCGATGGGCCTGGAAGTGTTCGACGGCACGACTGAAATAACGCTGGAACGTCGGGATTAGCAATGCGCCCACAACGCTCGCTACTGTGGCCGTCATCAGGAACAGTCGAAAGTCGCCGAGCAGGCCATGCTCCAAGTGCCGAGCAATATCAAGCTCCACTCGTTTCGCGATGAACGGACCTTGAAAAGAATTCGCCGTCCGGGAAACAAGCGCAATGATTCCGAAGAGAGAGAACGATACGGCGATACGGCGAGTGCGAACACCAGCGATCCGCACGGCGTAAGCCAGTGTCGCGATGACGTGGATCACAAACGTAAGCCCGCATATGACCAAAAGCTGAATGTCCATCACTTCGCAGAAAATTTGTGAAGAGCGCGAGTCTACCGGAGGTCGATCCTTGGTCCGTTTGCCACCCACCTGGCATCCAATGTCGAATGACCGCGACTGGCCGAATGCGGTCAAAATTTCTCGACAGCCCTATACCGCTTTCAGGTCCTTCCATCGAGCCTCGGCCCCCTCGACATTCTCATCCGCAGCCTGTCTGATGAACGCTAGACCGAGCTCCGGGTTTTTCTCGGTGCCATTTGAACCGTAGAACAGGTTAAGCCCGTAACCCAGCTTGGCCCTTGCGTTGCCTAGTTCAGCGGCGCGTCTGTGCAAAGCGGCAGCCTTCGAGGGATCCTGCGGAACCAGATCACCAATTTCATAGCAGATACCCAGCTCGTAAATGGCAGGGGCATATCCAAGGTCAGTCAACCACTGAAGTATCCCAAGTCGGCGAGCGTCAAACTGTTCGTCGGACTCTGTGTCGCAGAGGCTAAAGTGGGCATACAGAAACAGCGCTGCAGGATCGCCCTCGTCAATCAGAGGTCGCAGTATCCCTAACGCCGTGCGAATTTCGCCGGAGTTGAGCTCATCCTCCGCACGCGCGATGATTTCTGAGCCTGGAATATTGATATGTCACCTCGTAGGAATGACTGCTCAACAACGCGGCGTCCGCCGGATTGCTCCCCGCCGCCTCACCGTCATACAGCCGAAACATCAAGCCTCGCAGCTCATCGCACAACCGTCGCAATTGTCGTCTTGGGTGTGCGGATTGCTTCAGTGCGCACGGCGCCAGGCGTCGAACCTGACCGGCTTCGTTCGGTTCGCGCGCGTCACAGTGGACTTATCCGGCGTGCCGCTGAGTGGATCAGAGGACGTAACAATCTCGCTATCGAAGAGCCATGTGCGCCGCTCGCGGTCATAGCGGAACGTGATGAAGTCAGTCCAGTGCGCACCGCATGCGACGCCGTTCTGCACCGTAAAGTAACTGCCCTTGACCGCGAGCCCTTCGTAGCCGTCTTCGAACGGATCGCATTGGCCGCCTTCGTCAGCACGTAACACGACCGTATCGTTGCGCGCGGAGAGCCGGTACTCGCCGCTTGCCTGTTCCTCGAAGATCAGCAGCGGGCGCGGCGACGGTTTCTGCGCCGAGTCGTCGCGCCGGTGGGCGACGACAAGCATGCTTGACCGACCGCCTTCGATTGGCGGCCCCGTGTGGAACACCATCGGTCCGTAACCTGCTGGCAACTGCGCTGCAATGGCTGCAGGCAGATCGGCGGCGTGCAGCGCGGTGGACGCAGCGAAGAGGGCCACTGGCAGCAGGAAGCGTTTCATCGGGAGAAGGGCGGGTTCCGCCTAGGTGTAATTGGAAGCGCATTCTACGTGCCGCCGGTTTAACGACGATGGCCTATGGCAGAGCTAGGGCCGATGGCAGCAATCTAGCTGACGCGGTTATGTTCTGTGCTAATGATTAGAGCGGACGAATTCGAGCACTTGCCCAGTCTAATTGGAGAAATCCTACCGAAACGGCTGGGAAGCCGGTAGGTAACAGGCAATACTGGACACCACCTGGCGCGTAACCTAGTAACCCCCAGTTTAACGAGATGAGCTTTCCCCACGAGTAGAGGTCGACCCTCACGGCTTGTCGAACTACGCTTTCATGTAATCCCGACGTAGTGGGTTTCGACAGAAGGTGCGCAACAACTTCGCTCTCGCCATAGAGGTGAGGCACAAGGATTTCAAGTGAATGAGGTCCTTTTTCTGCGAACCGTCCTGTCTCACAAAGGACTGTGGCCGATTTTTCTGCTTGGACAAGTTCAATTCGCTGCTGCGTATCAATCCAGTCCTCGTTCATCCAATCGTAGTTGCCATTGCGAGGAACCTTAATTGTCGCGGTCTCGAAATCAAGCCTTAGTAACTCCAGGTCGACGGAATACATAGGTCGAGTGAATTCCACCAGAAAAGAATGATTCGACGAAACGGATTCTCTATGATTCTGGCACCTATGTCGAATGGCCGATCTGAGGCGGCCGGTCGCAGCGAAACCGGCGCTCAGCCTTTCGGATGTAGATCCGCCCCCAATTGGCCTCGATCAACGGACTCTGCACTGAGTTCACGAAGGATCTTGAGAGCCAACGCGCCGTACCCAATGCCTATGCCCTTGTTGTGTTCATTGAAGTTCAGTGTGCCGGTGACGTCTTCCCACTGCGCCACTCGAACTTCATCAGTCACATCGATTTCGAAGGCTATGAAGCGCTGGTCCTGTGTAACGAGGTTGCCACAAAAGGTCGGCATGCCAGGAAAGTCTATGAAGAGACGCAAAATGATTGATCTCTCCCACTGAATACCGCGCGCCTCTCCTATCCTGGCAAGTGCGGCTGGCACACCATGACTTCTCCAATAGGCTGCCTCCTTCCGCACTGTATCTTCAGTACGAGCATTTTGCTGTTGCACATTCAGCTGCCTCTGAGCTCGTTTTGACACTATCGAATTTGGCTACAGGTTGGATTGGAAATAGGCTTCGGAGTCGTCGATGAGCAGTTGGCCATGGCTTCGACACAGAAATCGAACGGCTTCTTGTGGCTGCGGATTCAACCGGTCGATGCAACGTATTGATGGAATCGTTCCGCTGGCGTATCGAAGTTTAGAGTTTTGCGCGGACGTTCGTTGAGCCGTCTAGCGACAGCATTGAGCTTAGCCTGCGAATGC